>NZ_BAKW01000011.1 GCF_000614545.1 Asaia platycodi JCM 25414
GTCGTGGTGGTGAGACGGAAGATGACCGTCGCGCCAGTCCGCGCCGCGCTCCGGCAGTGCCGCCGCGTCGTGGGGCGCCGGCTGCACCCAAGAAAAGCGGTGACTCTCGCCGTTCGGGCCGGATCGACGTGCGCGCCGCCATCGAAGGCGATGATGACAAGACGCGTTCGCTCGCTTCGGTGCGTCGTCAGCGCGATCGTGAGCGCCGTCAGGCCGAACTCGAGCGTCTACGTGCCGATCAGGTGCGCGTCGTGCGCGACGTGATTCTGCCGGAATCGATCTCGGTGGCCGAACTGGCCAACCGTATGGCGCTGCGTCAGGCTGAAGTCGTCAAGGCTCTCATGAAGATGGGCGTTATGGCGACCCCAACCCAGCTGATCGACGCCGACACG
Source organism: Asaia platycodi JCM 25414 (assembly GCF_000614545.1). GTDB lineage: Bacteria > Pseudomonadota > Alphaproteobacteria > Acetobacterales > Acetobacteraceae > Asaia > Asaia platycodi. The sequence continues at coordinate 393 of NZ_BAKW01000011.1, forward strand.
GCAGAGCTGGTTATCAGCGAATTCGGCCATCGTGTCCGTCGTGTTGCCGAAAGCGACGTCGAGCTGGGCATTGAGGGTGTGGACGACCGCGAAGACGAACTGCAGCCCCGCGCTCCGGTCGTCACGGTCATGGGTCATGTCGATCACGGCAAGACGTCTCTGCTCGATGCGCTGCGCACCACCGATGTGGCCGCGGGCGAAGCGGGTGGCATCACCCAGCATATCGGCGCCTATCAGGTGACGCTTGCCAGCGGTGCGAAGATTACCTTCGTCGATACGCCAGGCCACGAGGCTTTCACCTCCATGCGTGCCCGTGGTGCTTCCGTCACCGACGTGGTCGTGCTGGTCGTGGCAGCTGATGACGGCGTCATGCCGCAGACGATCGAAGCCATCAAGCATGCCAAGGCAGCCGATGCGCCGATCATTGTGGCGATCAACAAGATCGACAAGCCAGGTGCTAACCCCGACCGTGTCCGTCAGGCTCTGCTCAGCCACGAGATCGTGGTGGAAGCGCTCGGCGGCGACGTGCAGGATATCGAAGTGTCGGCGCTGAAGCGCACGGGTCTGGACAAGCTGGAAGAAGCCATTCTGCTTCAGGCAGAAGTGCTCGACCTCAAGGCCAATCCGAACCGCGTTGCCGAAGGCTCGGTCATCGAAAGCCGTCTCGATCGTGGTCGTGGTCCGGTGGCAACGGTGCTGGTCCAGAAGGGCACGCTCAATCGTTCGGACATCGTGGTGGCCGGCGCCGAGTGGGGCCGCGTGCGCGCCATGCTCGACGACAAGGGGCGTCAGCTCAAGGATGCCGGTCCGTCCATGCCGGTCGAACTGCTCGGTATTACGGGCGTTCCGGGTGCTGGTGAGCCGTTCGTGGTTGTCGAAAACGAAAACCGCGCCCGCGAGATCTGCGAGTTCCGTCAGCGTCGCCAGCGTGACAAGATGGCTGCCGGTCGTGCTGCCGCTCGTGGTACACTGGACCAGATGCTGGCCCGTATTCAGGCGGGTGAGCAGAAGGAAGTGGCTCTGCTCATCAAGGCTGACGTGCAGGGTTCGGCCGAAGCGATCGAAGCTTCTGTGCTTAAGCTCGAACATGAGGAAGTACGCATTCGCGTGTTGAACGCCTCTGTCGGTCAGATCACGGAAAGCGACATTCAGCTTGCCAAGCGTCCAACGCCATCATCGTGGCCTTCAACGTGCGTGCTACGACGCAGGCACGTGAGATGGCACAGCGTGAAGATGTGGATATCCGCTACTACTCGATCATCTACCAGGTGACCGATGACGTGGAGCAGCTGGTCAAGGGTAAGGTTGCGCCCAAGCATCGCGAGAAGTTCCTGGGCTATGCGAGATCCGTCAGGTCTTCAACATCACGAAGGTCGGCAAGGTCGCCGGTTGCTATGTCACCGAGGGCGTGGTCAAGCGCGGCTGTGGCGTGCGCCTGCTGCGTGAGAACGTGGTGATCCATGAAGGTGATCTGAGCCAGCTCAAGCGCTTCAAGGACGACGTCAAGGAAGTGGCCCGCAATTACGAGTGCGGTCTTTCCTTCGCTGGCTATAACGACCTGCGTGAAGGCGACATGGTCGAGTGCTTCGAAATGGAAGTGATCCCTGCATGAGGGGATCGCGTTCCAAGGTGCCGGGGTTTTCAGGCCCCGGTGACGCTGCCGGTGGTCCTTCGCAGCGTCAGTTGAGAATGTCCGAGGAGGTCCGTCGTGTCCTCTCGGAGATTTTCGCGCGCACCGAGTTCCGCGATCCGGAACTAGTAGACGTCCGCGTGACCGTGACGGAGGTGCGTATCTCGCCCGATTTCCGGCATGCCACCGCGTTCGTGTGCCGCCTGGGTCGAAGCGATGTCGAGGAAATTCTCCCTGCGCTGAAGCGCATCGCGCCGTTCCTGCGTACGGGTCTATCCAAGACGCTTCGTTCACGCATGGTGCCGGAAATCCATTTCCAGCCCGACACGGCGCTTGAACATGCGATGGATATGGATGCGCTCATGCGCACACCCGAGGTCAAGCGCGACCTCGATTCAAAAGACTGAACGGAGCGACCCATCATGGGACGCAAAAAGGGGCAGGAAATCGACGGCTGGCTGATCGTCGATAAGAGCCTGCAGATCGGCTCGACCGATGTGGTGAATAAGGCGCGTCGCCTGTTCGATGCAAAAAAAGCCGGGCATGGCGGCACACTCGACCCTTTGGCGACGGGCATTCTGCCTGTTGCTTTCGGGCAGGCCACCAAGACAATTCCCTATATCATGGATGCGACCAAGCGTTACCGCTTCACGCTTTTCCTCGGTGAATCCCGTACGACGGATGATCGCGAAGGAGAGGTGGTCGCCACCAGCCTGCACCGTCCGTCGGACGAGGAATTGCGCGCGGTGCTTCCCGCGCTGACCGGCGACATCATGCAGGTTCCGCCCGTCTATTCGGCGTTGAAGGTCGATGGAGAGCGTTCCTATGATCTCGCCCGTGCCGGCAAACCGCCGGAACTACCGCCGCGTCCGGCGCGTGTTGATTCCATTGTTCTCGTCGAACGCCCTGATCGCGATCATGCCATTTTCGAGGTTCAGTCGGGCAAGGGGGTCTATATGCGCAGTCTTGCGCGAGACATCGCCTTGGCCTGCGGAACGGTTGGACATATCGCTGTCCTGCGTCGGACCAAATGCGGTCCGTTCGACGAGAAGCATGCGATAACACTGGACAAGCTGGTCCAAAATGACGACAAGGCCGATGCACTTTCAGCGTTTCTGCGCCCGGTCTCGACCGCGCTGGCCGACATCCCGGCTCTGGCCGTGACCGACGCAGAAGCACAGGCCTTGCGCTTCGGACAGAGCCTCGCTCTGACCGACCGCTTCGGTCTGATGCTGACGATGCAGGATGGCGACGTTCTGCAAGCCCACGAGGGGGGGTGTCTTGTCGGGTTGTGCCGCGTCCAGGAGGGGCGTCTCAAGCCGATACGCATATTCGAGTCGTTTAAATACGGAGACAGAGATGTCGATTACAGCTGAACGCCGCACGGCGCTTATCGAAGAATTCAAGACCGCCCCGACCGATACCGGTTCGCCGGAAGTCCAGGTTGCTCTGCTCAGCGAGCGCATCGTCAACCTGACGGGCCACCTGCAGACGCATAAGAAGGACTTCCACTCCCGTCGTGGCCTTCTGATGCTTGTTGGCCAGCGCCGTGGCCTGCTTGACTATCTCAAGCGCAAGGACCAGGGCCGCTACCAGACCCTTATCGAGCGTCTCGGCCTGCGCCGCTAACATGCTCGGGCGGAGCGCCTCGTCTCCGCCACTGCCCGCCGCTTTTCTGGCGGCGGGCCAACAGGCTGCGTCACTGAACGTTGAAGCTGGAGACAGAACCGGCCTTCGGCGTTTCAGGCCACATGGTGACATGCCGGTCCGATCCCGGTCGTTCTTGCCATGCCGTCCGAAACGCTGCCAGCCAGTCAGGGCCCGTTCCCTCCCTCTCCCCCGTTTCCGGTGCCAAAGCCGCAATTTCAGGACAGAATGATGTTCAACTACTTCCGCAAGGAAATCGACTGGGCAGGTCGCCCGCTCGTGCTCGAAACCGGCAAGATTGCCCGTCAGGCCGACGGCGCTGTTGTCGTGACCTATGGCGACACTGTGGTGCTGTGCACCGCTGTTGGCGCCAAGAACGTCAAGCCGGGTCAAGACTTTTTCCCGCTGACCGTCAATTATCAGGAAAAAGCCTACGCGGCTGGTCGTATTCCGGGCGGCTTTTTCAAGCGCGAAGGGCGTCCCTCGGAGAGCGAGACCCTTATCTCGCGTCTGATCGATCGTCCGATCCGCCCGCTCTTCCCGGAGAATTTCCGTAACGAAGTGCAGGTCACCGCGACCGTTCTCAGCCATGACATGGAAAATGATCCGGGTCTGGTTGCGCTCATCGGCTGCTCGGCTGCTCTGACGCTTTCCGGCATTCCGTTCTACGGCCCTGTCGGTGTGGCGCGTGTCGGCATCATTGACGGTCGCACGGTTATCAACCGACTGTCGCCGAGATGAAGGAAAGCGCCCTGGATCTGGTCGTCGCCGGTACGACCGAAGGCGTGCTGATGGTCGAATCCGAGGCTTCCGAACTTTCGGAAGAGGTGATGCTCGATGCCGTGACCGCCGGTCATGCAGCGTTCCAGCCGGTTATCGATGCGATCATCGATCTTGCCGAGCATGCCGCCAAGCAGCCCTGGAATCTCGAGGGCCCGACCAAGGAGCAGATCGCTCTGCGCAAGCGCGTCGAGAAGATCGGCACCAAGCTCATGGCCGACGCTATAAGGAAAAAGCCAAGCAGGCTCGCTATGAGAAGATCGCGATCGCGAAGGGTCGCATCATCGAGGGGCTTATCGAAGAGGGACTCGACGTCGATATTGCCAAGCCGATGCTCAAGGAGCTTGAGGCTCAGGTCGTTCGTGGTGCTATTCTGAAGACGGGCCAGCGTATCGACGGCCGCGACACCAAGACAGTTCGTCCGATCGTGTCCGAAGTCGGCATTCTGCCGCGCGCTCACGGCTCGGCGCTGTTCACCCGTGGTGAAACGCAGGCACTCGTTGTCGCGACACTCGGCACGACGCAGGACGAGCAGATCATAGACGCGCTCGAAGGCGAGTACCGTTCCAACTTCATGCTGCATTACAACTTCCCGCCCTATTCGGTCGGTGAATGTGGTCGCATGGGTAGCCCGGGCCGTCGTGAAATCGGTCATGGCAAGCTGGCATGGCGCGCCCTCCACCCGCTTCTGCCGGGCAAGGATCGCTTCCCTTACACCGTGCGTATCGTTTCCGAAATCACCGAGAGCAACGGCTCGTCGTCGATGGCTACCGTTTGCGGTTCGTCGCTGGCGCTCATGGATGCCGGTGTGCCTCTGCCGCGCCCCGTCGCCGGTATCGCCATGGGTCTGATCAAGGAAGATCGCGGTTACGCCGTGCTTTCCGACATTTTGGGCGATGAAGATCACCTCGGTGACATGGACTTCAAGGTGGCCGGAACGGAAGCGGGCATTACCGCGCTCCAGATGGACATCAAGATCACCTCGATCACACCTGAAATCATGAAGGTTGCGCTCGAGCAGGCCCGTGACGGCCGTCTGCACATCCTCGGCGAGATGGCCAAGGCCATCGACGAGGGCCGTGAAGGGGTGTCGCGCAATGCGCCTAAGATCACCACCCTAACCATCGCCAAGGAAAAGATCCGCGATGTCATCGGTTCGGGTGGCAAGGTCATTCGCGAGATCGTTGAATTCTCGGGCGCCAAGGTCGATATCAACGATGAAGGCGTGATCACCATTGCTGCTTCGAATGACGAGCAGGCCCAGAAGGCCATCTCGCGCATCGAAGGCATCGTGGCAGAGCCCGAAATCGGCCGTATCTATGATGGCAAGGTCGTCAAGACCGCCGATTTCGGCGCGTTCGTGAACTTCCTCGGCCCGCGCGACGGTCTTGTGCATATCTCCGAGCTGAGCGATGCCCGCGTGGCCAAGACGACAGATGTCATCAAGCAGGGCGATACCGTGAAGGTCAAGGTTGTCGGTTTCGACGATCGCGGCAAGGTCAAGCTGTCGATGCGCGTTGTCGACCAGCAGACGGGTGCCGATATTTCGGAAAACGTCGGTGCAAAGCCGACCCGTCCCGCCAGACAGCGCGACGCTGACTGACCTGCCGTTTCAGGAGGGGGCGGCAATGCTGTCGCCTCTCTCGGAGTACAACATAGATTATGATGTCGATTGATACCGTCCGCATGGCTGGCCGGGAGGTTCTTCCCCTTGTTGAAGGTGGGAAGGGCGTTTCGGTCTCGACTGGTATTTCTGCAGGGCATTGGGCCGCCGCCGGTGGCGTAGGCACGGTTTCTGCCGTCAATGCCGACAGTTATGACAAAGATGGCAACCGCATTCCGCAGACCTATTCAGGCCGCACGCGGCGCGAACGGCACGAAGAGCTGATTCGCTACGCCATTGAGGGCGGTATCACACAGGTCAGGATCGCCCGCGAGATCGCCGGCAGCAAGGGCATGATCAACGCCAATCTTCTATGGGAGATGGGCGGCGCCGAGCAGGTGATCGAAGGCATTCTCGAACAGGCCCCCGGTCTTATCGATGGCCTCACCTGTGGCGCTGGCATGCCTTATCGCCTTTCCGAAATCGCAGCCCGTCACAACGTTCACTACTATCCGATCGTCTCTTCGGCGCGTGCGTTCAACGCCTTGTGGAAGCGCGCCTATCACAAGACGGCCGAACTTCTGGGCGCAGTGGTCTACGAAGATCCGTGGCGTGCAGGCGGGCATAACGGGTTGTCGAACACCGAAAACCCGCTTCACCCGGAAGACCCGTATCCTCGCGTCGCGGCGCTGCGCAAGGCGATGAACCAGTTCGGGCTCGAGTCCGTGCCGATCATCATGGCCGGTGGCGTGTGGTGGCTCGAAGAATGGGCACACTGGTTCAATAATCCCGAGATCGGTCCGATTGTGTTCCAGTTTGGCACACGTCCGCTGCTGACACAGGAAAGCCCTATCCCCGAGGCGTGGAAGCGTCGCCTGCGTCAGCTGCATGAGGGCGATGTCTATCTGAATCGCTTCTCACCGACCGGGTTTTACTCCTCGGCGGTCAATAACAGCTTCATGATGACTCTGCGTGGCCGTTCGGAACGTCAGGTAGCCTATAGCAGCGAACCCGTAGGTGAGCACGATACGCCCCATGGCATCGGCGCGCGCAAGCGCGAGGTCTTCATGACCGCAGCCGATCGTGCCCATGTTCTGGCCTGGGAGGCAGCAGGTTATACCGAGGCCATGCGCACGCCGGACTCGACCCTGGTGTTCGTAACCCCGGAAGAGAGCCGTATCATCGTGGCCGAGCAGGTCGCCTGCATGGGCTGTCTGTCCGAGTGCCGCTTCTCCAACTGGAGCCAGCGCGGGCCGAATTACACCAATGGTGCCAAGGCCGACCCGCGTTCCTTCTGCATCCAGAAGAGCCTGCAAGACATCGCGCATGTCGATGACAGTGCCGGTCAGGCGATGGCCGATCAGGTTGTCGATCATAACCTGATGTTCGGTGGCACCAATGCATGGCGTTTCGGAAGCGATCCGTTCTATGCTGGTGGCTTCACGCCGACAGTCAGACAGCTGGTCGAGCAGATCATGACGGGGCGCTGAGCGCCCCCTTTTTGCGAAGGAGCGGTGCGGCATGATGAAGGGGCATTCCCGTCTTTCTGCCTCTCGCCCCTTTGCTTCTCTGATCACTTCTTCCACCAATCATCTGGCGCGTTATGCCGTCACGCTCTCACCCGAGCAGCTCAGCCTGTATGAGGGGGGGCGCGCCGCGCTCGTTACGGCGCTGGCACTGGCGCCGTCTCTGTTTTTCGATCAGCCGGTTCTGGCCTGGATCGCTTTCGCCTGTTTCTGGGCGTGCCTGATCGATCCGGGTGGCCCCGACCGTGAACGTTTTCAGGTGCTGGGCGGGTTCACGCTCGCCGGGACAGCGATGGTTTTCACCGTCTCCGCGCTGAGCGTATTCGGTCCCCTTGCAACTCTGCCACTCGTCGCCTTGATCGGTCTGGGCTGTGGCTTGTCTCGCGTCTTTTCTCCGGCCGTCATGCAGCTCTGGGTGCTGGCAGGCTGTGCGGCTGTCGCGGCGACGGGGTTCCCGGCCTCGCCGATAAAGGCTGCCGAGATCGCAGGGCTGTTCTGCGCGGGGGGCGCTCTGGCGACCCTGTTCTGCCTCGTTTTGTGGCGGCAACAGCCCTATGCGCCTGCCCGGCGCAGCCTTGCCGCAACCTATTATATCCTCGATCTGATGGCGCGTGAGCTGGCAGCGGGGCGCCTGCGTGAAACGGTGCACCGTCAGGCTGCGCGCAATGCCATCGAACGTGCCCGCGGCCTGGTGATGGTGCTCGATGCCCGTCATGGTAATTTCCGCCTGCGGCGCCGTATGGAGGTCGCTCTATCGGCAGCCGAACGTGTCTTCACCGCCCTTCTGGCGCTCGAACATCAGGCCGAGGCAGGGCCGCTCTCGCCTGAGCTGCGCAATCTGCTCGCGCGTCTTGGCATGGCGTGTCACGAATGCATGCGTCAGGCGGCACGGCCTGAGCCGGATTTCAGAATTCTCGGCCAGCTTGCCCAGACACTCGACCGCAAGGCGCGTATCGGGGGTGTGGTTCACGCGATGCCTATCATCGCCTGCGCGGAAGCTTTCGAGCGCATGATCGCAGCATTCTCGCGCCGTCATCAGGAGGCAGAGGCAGAGCAAAGCACCGCGCTCAGGGTGCTGACGCCCGCGATATGGCGTCATGCCTGCCGCCTGTCTCTCGCTCTGACCCTGACCCAGATCGTCTGTCTCTACGGGGGAGAGGGTTTCTCCTACTGGGCACTGATTGCCGCCCTGCTCGTGATGCAGCCTGCTGGCAACGTTACGCTGGTGCGCAGCGTCGAGCGTGTGATCGGCAGTATCGGCGGCAGTCTGCTGGCAGCACTCTGCGCGCTGGTTCTGCCAGACAAGCCTGCTCTTCTGGTCGTAGCCGTTTTCATGTCGCTCGCGGCCATTGCCACGAGGGCGGTGAACTACACCATGCTGGTCTTTTTCCTGACAGGGCTCGTCGTGGTGATTGCAGAGGCCGTGATGCCGGGGGGCGGCATCATCTGGGCGAGGGTGCTGGATAATCTGATCGGTAGTCTTATTGCCCTGCTGTGCGTGCTGCTGCTCTGGCCGCAGCGCGGCGATGCCGACCGGGACGGGCTGGTGAAGCGCGCCATTGAGGCGAATTTTCGCTATGCGAGTCTGGTGCTGCGTGGCGATTGCCTGCCGGAGGAGACGGACAAGGCACAACGCGAGGCAGGCATGGCCACGATTGCGGCGGAGTTTTCGCGAGGCGGCTTGCCGCTTTTCGGCGGGCTCGCTGTGCAGTTGCGTGACGGAGATTTCCTGATCCGTCAGGAGACATTGAAGGCGCTGCGTCGATTGAGTGGTGAATTGACGCTCTATCGCTTCGATATGCAAAACGGCCTTCGTGATTCGAACGAAGCGGAAGCCGGGCGTTTTGAGAGCTGGAACGAGGCACTCGCCAGAGGCGAGGCATTGCCCGAGATCATCTCGCTGCTGCGTGACGAGGCGCTGCTTCTGCGCCTGGCGCGGCGCGACCCAGACTCAGATAAGGCAGAGTTCGGAGAGGCTGCGGCGCAGGGCAGGGGGCAGATCCTCGATACCTGAGACTGCGCCGCCGCCGCCCAGATCGGGCGGGGCATCCTCAGGCTTCAGATAGCGCCACCCCTGAAACGGACGCATGGCCCGGGGCTGCACAGGCACAATGTCGTCGGTTACCAGAATATGCGTGCCAAGCTGCCCATCGGGTCGGGTGAACGAACGGAACCCGACGATGGGCTGACGACACAGCACCAGCCCGCCCATGACGCGATAGAGCGATCCCTGACCGCTGATCTCATCGGCCTGTTTGGGCATGGTACGGGTGCGGATCACGCCATGCCCTTCGACACGCTCGCCGCGCTGCATCCATGCGGCGAGTTCATCGAGCGTGGTGCAGCCGACCACCAGTTTGATCATATTGAGCAAAGGTCAGTGCTTTCCCATGAAGCCCTGAGCCCAGGCGGTATAGTCTTTCTTGAAACGATCGACATCGATGGATTGCACGATCCGCACCTTGCGCACGCCCATCGCCTTGGGGGCCAGAGAATCGGGCCAGACATAGGCATGACCATAACCAATGCCCTTGCCCGTCTCGACATCCATATAGGCATCCTGCGCCTTGGTCACGAGAGCCGGATCGGCCACTATGGCGCTGGTAACCTCGTCCCACATGGCCAAAGGCACGTTGTATTTCACCAGGTAATCGGTGACGGGTGTCTTGTGATCACGGGCAATCGCCGCAACCTCGTCTTTCGACAGCACCACATCGTTGGAGACATTGGCGACCGAGGTGATACGTGCCAGGGTGCCGTCAGGGTGATATGCGCGGCTTCCGGGTCGAAGATCAGATTGAAATCCGAGCCGTTATCGGCATTGCCCGTGACGGACATCATCGAGAGATCGAGATAGCCGCCCATGAAAACGAGCTGCTTGGCCGTATCGGCAAAGCTTGGGTCGAGGCGGATGGCAAGCGCGAGATTGGTCATCGGCCCGGCCTCGATGATCGTCACCTGATGAGGATGAGCATGAACCTGCTGGATCATGAACAGCGCGGCCGGGATGCCCTGCGGCTGGAGCGTGGGGGCGCCATCGGGCGTCGCGGCGACAGGGGGCTGCGTGTCGGGAGTCTTGCTCATCGAGCCCAGACCGCCCCAGGCGCCTTTCCAGGGCAGGGTGCCGAATTGCTGCTCGCGAAGGCGCGTAAGAGCAACGGTGTTGATCAGGGGCTGAGTTGCACCGTCGAAGACCGGAACGTCTCGATGACCGGAAATCTCAAGAAAGCGGCGAATGCGCGCGCTCTCGGCATTTTCCCAATCGTCACCTGCGACCACCGTGAGGCCGAGCACTCGAATCTTCGGGTTGTTCAGCAGCGGAATGACGGATTGGATGTTGGAGCCACCCGGACCGAGATAGTCATTATCGGCAATGACGAGTTCGGGGCCGGTCGAGGCCCCGGCATGGGCTGAGCCGATCATAAGGCTGCAAGAGCCAGGCTGGCAAGAAAACGACGCATGGAAAGCTCTTACTCCGAGAGGCGGGAGAGGTTCCCCCCGAGACTCGTTTCTAGCTTATCGGTGTCGCAAGGGAAGCAGGCGATTACGCATCGGGACCTGTGCCTTGCGAAAAAACAAACTCGGGACCGGTCAGGGCCGGTAAAAGTCTAGAGAACAAGCGCCCCGAGCAGGGCTTCGAGCCTGACACGGCCTTCATTGGTCGCAATCAGGCGGTGGTCGTCGAGCGTCAGATAGGATTCCTCCAGAGCGGCGTCGAGGATGCGTGGATCGACGCAATCCTGCATCTGGCGGCCGGTGCGTTCTGCGAACCAGTCAAGAGCGATGCCCTCGCGCAGGCGCAGCCCCATCAAGAGGCTTCGCGCCCGCGTTCCTCCGAAGAAAGGGGGGTCTCTTCGGTTGAGCCACTGCCACGCTGTTCGACGCGATCTGCCCATATTTCAGGGGCACGATGGCGGCGCGTGGCATGGAGCCTCCCGTCGAGCGTCAGGCGCCCATGGGCGCCGGGGCCGATACCGATATAATCCTGATAGCGCCAATAGGTCAGGTTATGGCGACTTTCTGCACCGGGGCGGGCGTAATTCGAGATCTCGTAATCCCGCAACCCGTGCAGCCCGGCAATTTCGGCAGTCTTTTCATAAAGAAGGGCGGCGTCGTCGTCTTCGGGCAGTACGAAAAGACCCTGTCTGTGAAGTCCCTCGAATTTCGTGCCCTGCTCTATGGTGAGCTGATAAAGCGACAGATGATCGGATGCCAGCTCGAGCGCCTGATGCAGCTCGGCTTGCCATGTGCTCAGGGTCTGTCCAGGGCGCGCATAGATCAGATCGAAGGAAAGCCGGGGAAAAAGGGTGCGCGCCGTCTCAAGCGCGGCGATAGCCTGAGAGGCTGAGTGCTCGCGCCCCAGAAAGCGCAGCGCGGTTTCATCGAGGCTCTGTATGCCAAGGGATACGCGATTGACCCCGGCCTCGCGGAAGGCAGCGAGTTTGCCTCTCTCCACACTGGTGGGATTGGCTTCGAGCGTTATTTCCAGATCGTCGGGTGCATCGAAATGCCGGCGCGCATCCTCGATCAGCACAGCCACCGTTTCAGGCTGCATCAGCGAGGGGGTGCCCCCACCGAAGAAGATCGAGCGCAAGGGCCGGCGACCGGTGCGCTGGGCATCAGAAGCGAGTTCCTGCCTCAGCGCAGCCGTGAATCGCTGATGCGGAATCTCGTCGCGCACATGCGAGTTGAAATCGCAATAGGGGCATTTCGCCAGACAGAACGGCCAATGCACATAGAGCGAGAGCGGTGTAGGGTCGCTCAGATCGCAATCCTCACGCCCAGCTCGACCACACGATCGGGCGGAATACGGAAGAACTCGGTGCTTGGGGTCGCATTGCGCACCATCAGCAGGAACAGCCACATGCGCCACAGCGAGAGCTTGGGCAGGGTGGAGCGCACCACCAGCTCACGGGAAACGAAATAGGAAGCCTGGATGGCGTCGAATTCGACACCCGCCGCATTCAGCTCTTCGAGTGCTTTCGGCAGATTGGGCATTTCCATGAAGCCGTAACGCACGATCACCCGATAGATGTTCGGCGCCAGCTCCTGCACCATGGCGCGATGGCCGCGCTCTGCTTCGGGCTGATCGAGGTTCTGCACGGTGACGAACAGCACATGATCGTGCAGCACCTTGTTGTGCTTGAGATTATGCAGAAGGCAGGTGGGCACCGTGTCGGGATTGGCAGTCAGGAAGACGGCCATGCCGGGCACGCGCACGGTGCGCGATTGTGGCAATCGCGCCAGAAACGAGGCCATGGGCAGCGAGTCAGCTGCCTGACGGGCACGGATGAGGCTGCGGCCACGCGCCCATGTCGTCATGAGAATGGTCGCGGTGACGCCAATAGCCAGCGGCACCCAGCCACCATCGGGGATCTTCAGCACATTAGCGGCGAAGAACGTGCCGTCGCTGATCAGGAAGAACCCGAAGACCAGTCCGGCCAGCGGTACGCTCCAGTTGAACACGCGGCGGAACACGACCATGGCCAGAACGGCGGTGCACATGAACGTGCCCGTTACAGCGATCCCATAGCTGCTGCCAGCGCCGAGGAGGAGCGGAAGGAGAGCACGAGCAGGATCGAGCCCAGAGCCAGCACCCAGTTGAAGACGGGCAGATAGATCTGCGCTTCCTCTTCCGCATTGGTGTGCATGATGCGCATGCGCGGCAGGTAGCCGAGCTGGATGAGCTGGCGGCACAGGGAGAACCCGCCTGAAATCCCTGCCTGGCTCGCAATAACGGTGGCCATGGTGGCAAGAAGCAGAAGCGGAATCTGTGCCCAGCCCGGCGCCAAATGATAGAACGGGTTTTGCAGCGCAGCCGGATTGCGCAACAGCAACGCACCCTGGCCAAGATAATTCAGTGTCAGTGAGGGCAGTACGAAAAACAGCCACGCGTAACGGATCGGGGCTCGTCCGAAATGCCCCATATCGGCGTAAAGCGCCTCGGCGCCGGTTACGGCCAGTACCACGGAACCCAGCGCAATGAAGGCGAGCCAGCCGTGATAGAACACGAATTGCGCGGCATAATAAGGCGAGAGCGCCATGAGTATGCCCGGCGTCTGCATGATGGAGTGAATGCCCATCACGGCGAGCGTCAGGAACCACACCATCATGATCGGCCCGAAAGCGCGTCCGATCTTGCCCGTCCCCAGTGCCTGTGCGCTGAAAAGCGCAATCAGGATGATGATCGCGACCGGAATGATGATGTGCGAGGCCGAAGGTACCGAAACCTCGATACCCTCGATGGCCGACAGAACCGAAACCGCGGGGGTGATGATGCCGTCGCCGAAAAACAGGCAGGCGCCGCCGATACCGACAATGCCGAAGATCCATCGGAATTTGGGTGACTTGCAGACGCGCTGGGCCAGTGACATCAGGGCGATGATCCCGCCCTCGCCATCATGGTCGGCGCGCATCACCAGCATCACGTATTTGATGGTCACGACCAGCATCAGCGCCCAGAAGATCAGGCTTTCGATGCCCATGATCTCCCAACTCTCCGCCGGGTGACGGATGGAGCCGACAATCTGGACCGAGGCCTGGAAGGCGTAGAGTGGGCTTGTGCCGATATCGCCATAGACAACGCCAAGCACGCCAAGCAATCCGGCAAGGCCAACCGGCGCCTTCTTGTGCAGATCGTCAGTCGCGCCGAACTCACGGATGGAGCCGTGTCCGTCGGTCGCCGTCTTGGCACCGGCTGGTGCTGCGGCGTTTGTCGAACCTGGCAATCCGTCAGGCCTGTCTGTCATTTCTGTTCCAACTCATGGCAAGCACGCTGCGTCGCACACATAGATGTGAGCGATCACTGACATAAAGCCTGCCATACGATGGTTTTTCCGGCCACCGCAAGCACGCTATCGTCGGGTCTCCCGTGGAATCAGGGTTTTGGGCGGTTGCCGAAGATGGCAGTGCCGACACGGACGAGCGTGGCCCCGTGCGCGATGGCCGTTTCGAAGTCGGCAGACATACCCATCGAGCACTCGATTAATTCATGTTCATGTGCGAGCTGCGCCAGGAAAGCAAAATGTGGTGCCGGGTCTTCCTCCTCGGGCGGAATGCACATCACCCCTTTCAGGGAGTCGCCGAAGCGGGCCTTGCAGAGCGCAACGAAACGCGAGGCCTCGTCGCGTGGTACGCCCGATTTCTGAGGTTCGTCGCCGGTATTCACCTGAACGAAAAGATCGGGCAGCTGTCCCAGACGGTCGGCGGCACGCGACAGCGCATCGACAAGGCCGGGGCGATCGACGGATTCGATGGCATCGGCGAGACGACAGGCCTCCAGGGCCTTGTTCGTCTGCAAGGTGCCGATGAGGTGCAGACGCAGGTCGGGCCAGTGTTCGCGCAGGGCGGGGAATTTCTCCTTGGCTTCCTGCACGCGATTTTCGCCAAAAACTCTTTGCCCGGCAGTCAGCGCCTCCTCGACTGCAGAGGCCGGATGAAACTTGCTGACCGCGACCAGCCTGACCGCTTCAGTCGGGCGCCCGACACGCGCGCATTCACGCGTGATACGGGCGCGGATCTGGTCGAGACGGGAAGAAAGCGTGTCGTTTGACATGGCCGGCTCCGTAAGTTGTTGCTGTTCGGGTGCAGGAAGGGGTAGCGCGCCGCTTCGCGAAATGCCATTGGCAAGGCAATGTCTAAAGCACCTTCACAGATTCCCGCCGATCCGACACGCGATCTGGCCTTCGATATTCTCTGCGGTGTCGTCGAGCATCGACGCATGCTGGAGACGACGCTCGACCGCAGCGCGTTGAACGACCCGCGCGACCGCGCCAGCGCGCATCGACTGGCGGCAACCGTTCTGCGTCATATGGGCAGCATGACCGAGCTGCTTCAGCCGCTGCTGCGCCGCGAGCCACCCGCGCCCGTGCGCTGTGCCCTGCTCATGGGGGTGGCCCAGCTTCGTCATCTCGAAACACCGCCCCACGCGGCTGTTGGCACCATCGTCTCGCTGCTGCGTCGCCGCGGGCTGGCGCCTTTTGCGGGGCTCGCCAATGCCGTGCTGCGTCGCGTCGCCCGCGATGGCGACGAACTGGCCGAAGGACTCGATGCCGATCGTCTGGACGTGCCCGCCTGGCTCTGGACCGCTTGGGACAAGCGCGCCCGCGATATTGCGGCAGGGCTGCATCGCGAGGCGCCGATCGATCTGACCCTGCGCCCAGGTGCAGCCGCCCCCGAAGGTGGTGAGGTCATGCCCAATGGAAGCCTGCGTTTCGCACCGGGCACGCGTGTGACCGAATTGGAGGGGTTCGATGAGGGCGCCTTCTGGGTGCAGGACGCTGCCGCTACCATGCCGGCGCGTCTGCTCAACATCCAGCCCGGTCAGAGCGTGATCGATCTTTGCGCGGCCCCGGGCGGCAAGACGGCTCAGCTCGCTGTGGCGGGCGCCGAGGTGATTGCCGTCGAGCGCGAGGAAACGCGCGCCAGACGTCTGAAACAGAATCTCGATCGCCTCGGGCTCGACGCGAAGGTCGTCATTGCCGATGCGCTCGTCTGGCAACCTGAGCAAAAGGTCGATGCGGTTCTGCTCGATGCGCCGTGCTCGGCGACGGGCACGCTGCGTCGTCACCCCGATGTACTCTGGGTCAAGCGTCCGCGTGACGTGCTGGCGCTGGCCAAAGATCAGGACCGTCTGATCGATGCGGCGGGAGCCATGCTCAAGCCCGGCGGTGTGCTGCTTTATGCCGTATGTTCGCTTCAGGATGAGGAAGGCCCGCAGCGCGTCGCTGCAGCCCTCAAGCGTGGCTGGGTGCTCGAGCCTTTCACGACGGATGACCTCGCTTCAATGCCCGAGGCCCTCACGAAACAGGGCACATTTCGCACTCATCCCGGCATGTGGGGCGAGCAGGGCGGAATGGATGGATTTTTCGCGGCAAGGCTGCGCAAAAGCGCCTGAAACAGATCTGCGTTAGAGAGAAGGTAGGATAATGCCCCAGCTGAAAACCCCCCTGATTGCCCCGAGCATTCTCAGTGCCGATTTTGCGCGTATGGGTGAAGAGGTCGAGGCCGTGGTGCGCGATGGGGCCGACTGGTTGCATCTCGACGTCATGGATGGGCATTTCGTACCGAACATGACCTTTGGCCCCGGCATGGTCGCCGCCTTGCGCAACCGCACCGACAAACCTTTCGACGTGCATCTCATGATCGAACCCGCCGATGCGTTCATCGCGGCTTTCGCCAAAGCAGGCGCCGACCATATTCATGTTCATGTCGAAAATAATCCGCATGTGCACCGCACGCTTCAGCATATCCGCGCGCTCGGCAAGAAGCCCGGCATTGCTATCTGCCCCGGCACGCCGCCCGAGGCGCTCGACTATCTGCTCGATCTGGTTGACATCATTCTGGTGATGACCGTCAATCCGGGCTTCGGCGGACAGAAATTCCTCGAGAGCCAGGTGCCCAAGATTCGCAAGCTGCGGCAGATGGCCGATGCTACGGGTCGAGACATCCGCATCGGTGTCGATGGCGGCATCGATCTCGCCACGGCGCCGCTGGCAACAGGCGCAGGTGCCGATATGATGGTCGCAGGGACTTCCATCTACGGTCAGGATGATTATGCTGTGGCAATCAATTCTTTGAGACAGGCCGGGAGCCTGTCCTGATCTTCTGACCGAGGGAAATGACGGGCATGTTCGGACGCTGGGCGCGTGAAGCTCGTCTTTCATTAGCCCGGCTTCCATCGAGCGTGCCGGGCATTGCCCGTGCGCCCGATCGTCCCGTCCATGCCATACGCGATATCTGGCCGGGCAACCCCGATCATGGCGCGTTACTGGTCAGCGGTGCGGCCCGTTTCGAGGGGCGCAACATTCCTCTGCGAGCCCATGATTGGGAATATGCCGATCTGGCCCCGGCAATGCGTGACTGGTTGCAGGGCTTCACCTGGCTGCGGGATCTGCGCGCACTTGGCAGTGACGAGGCTCGCCTTTATGCCCGCTCGATCGTCGGAAGCTGGCTCGATCAGCCGCCCATCGATCCTCTGGTGCTCAACGCGCCCACGACAGGGGCGCGGCTTGCCTCGTGGCTGGGTCATTTCGACTTCTTTGCGGCGTCGGCGAGTGAGGCCTTCCGTCAGAGAGTGATGGATCGCCTTCTTGTCGAGGGACGCCTGATTTCCATCATGCTGCCTCTGCCCGAACAGGGATGGCAAAACCTCACAGCGCTGAAGGGGCTGCTTGCGGTCGCGGTGGCGATCCCGTCGCAGACCGGGTTCCTGCAGCGTTTTTATCGCTATCTCGAACAGGAGCTGGATCGTCTGATCCTGCCTGACGGCACGCTGCGCGAACGCAGCCCGCAGGCGCAGATGGAAGCTGCGCGCGAACTGGCCGAAATCAGCGTGTTCATGCGCATGGCGCAGCTCTCGCCCTCCGAGAAAGTACAGAATGTCTTGGCGCGCATCTGCCCCGTTCTGCGTGCCCTGCGCCACGGCGATGGCAGTCTCGCGCTGTTTCACGGCAGCAAGGAGCACGATGACCGGCAGATAGACCGGATCATCCAGTATGGCGCGCGTCAGCGTCTCCTGGCTTCCTCAATGCCCGATGGCGGATTTTGGCGTATTTCCGCAGGCAAGGCCCTGCTGTTTGTCGACGGCACGACCCCGGCTCCGGCGCCTTATGACGGCAATGCCCATGCAGCACCGCTCGCGCTGGAATTCTCTTATGGCAGGCAGCGTCTTTTCGGCAATTGCGGTGCCGCCTCGAGTGGGATGTGGAAAAAGGCCCTGCGCGAAACAGCTGCGCATAGTTCTCTGGTTATTGAAGAGACGTCCTGCTGCGATTTCGCGCCCTCAGGATCGATCGTGCGTCGGCCCGCCCATGTGACGCTTACCCATCAAAGCCAGGATGGCGCACACTGGATCGATGGTCAGCATGACGGCTGGTATCCCGGTTTCGGCGCCAGTTGGCGTCGCCGACTTTATCTTGGACCGACGGGCGAAGACCTGCGTGGCGAGGAATGCGTCGATGGCGAGCGCCGTGTGGCCTTCGCGCTGCGCTTTCATCTTCACCCTTCCGTTCAGGCCGAACTCGCACCCGATGGCGATGAAGTGCTGATGCGTGCCGGTGGCATGATCTGGCGCTTTCGCCAGGAGGGTGGTGCGCTCTCTCTGGAGCGGAGTGTCTACGCAGGCGGTGAAAAGCCGGTTGCGAGCCAGCAGATCGTGATCCGCCCGCAGCCCCTCGAGGCGGCGCAACTTCAATCCGATGGCGATACGGCCACGGTACAGGCTTCAAGTGAAGCTGTCGAAACTGCACAGGCGTCTGAAGGGGAAATGACGACTGGGTCTCGGTTGGGTGCGTCTTCCGAGGCCGAGTCCGATGCGCCGGCAGATTCGCAGCCTCCATCCGGCACGCGCGCCGCTGCGATGCCAGAGGCTTCTCCCAGAAGTGAGCCCCTGTCAGCTCGACAGGTAGTGCAGTGGGTCATGGAGCGTGTGCCGGAATGATGTGGCGCCGCAAGCGGCTTTCGAATCGCGTCGGGGCGACGGACGGTAAACGTATTCTCGAAATCGCGAATGTCGATTTTGCCATGAAGCAGTTCCTCCATCCGCTCATGCAGGAACTGCGTGAAGCCGGACACCACGTCGAAGGAGGCTGTGCGGACGGGCCGCATCTGGCGGCGCTGCGTGATGACGGGTTTGTCGTGCACGCTCTGCCGATGGCCCGATCCTATTCGCCCATCGCCCAGTTCCGGGCGTTGCGTGCGCTGATCCGGCTTATACGGCGGATGCAGCCCGATCTCGTTCACGGCCATATGCCGATCAGCGGCTTGCTGGCGCGTTTGGCGGGCTGGTGGTGCGGGGTGCCGTGCATCGCCTATACCTGCCACGGCTTCCTGTTCAATCAGCCCGGCTCTTTCAAGCGGCGTGTCCTGTCATTCATGCTCGAATGGGGCGCCGGGCAGATCACCGATCGCTACATGACCGTCTCGCACGCAGAGGCGCGCGATGCACGGCGGCTGCATATCCACGCGAGAGCGCAGGGTATCGGCAACGGGCGCGACCCTGCGCGATACAGGCCAGACCCGGGAGCGCGCGCAGAAATACGTCAGGCGCTGGGTCTGCGTGACGATCAGGTCGTGATTATCGCTGTGTCACGCATCGTTCGGCATAAGGGGTATCCCGAATTGCTGCGCGCCATGGAGAGCGTGCCAGACGCTGTCCTGCTGATCGTTGGCGAACGTCTGCCTTCGGATCATGGAGACATGATGGCGCCGGAGTTCGCGCGAGCAGAGAAGGTTCTGGGGCCGCGCCTGAGAGTCCTCGGCTATCGGGACGACACCCAGCGTCTTCTGGCCGCAGCCGATATTTTTACCCTGCCGAGCCATTTCGAGGGGCTGCCGATGTCGGTCATCGAAGCCATGCTGACCGGCCTGCCGGTGGTGGCGACCGATATTCGAGGCCCGGCTGAACAGGTTGTGCAGGGGGAAACAGGCCTTCTCGTGCCACCGGGTCTGGCTGCGCCTCTGGCAAAGGCCTTGACCGAACTGGTTGGAAACCCGGCTTTGCGTCAGGCGATGGGGAAGGAGGCGCGTGCGCGTGCGATGGCGCTTTATGACCAGAAGCACGTGCTTGAGCGCGTGGTCAAGATTTTGGGCTGATCAGAGCCAGCCATTCTGACGGGCGATACGGCTGCTTCGACCCGGTTTCTCGCCCCGATCTTCTGAATGATGTCCGAAAAGCAATTGCGCAGCGTACCGGGCGACAGCTCGAAAAGAGTCGCGATCTGTTCGCTTGAACGCCCGGACTCTACCAGACGCAGAATGGCCCGATCACGCGAATTGAGCGGGTCATGGGCGGCGTCCCAGACCTGTTGCGCCAGAGTGGGGTCGATGGCACGCCCGCCGCGCCCTACATTGCGCAGGGCTTCGGCAAGCTGGACGAGGGGCGCATCTTTCAGGAGATACCCTCTGACACCCGCATTGAGTGCCCGCTTCATATAGCCCGCACGCGCAAAGGTGGTCACGATCACGACGACCGTGTGGGCCTTGGCAGCATGAAGCGTCTCCGCCAGTTCGATTCCGCCGAGCTCAGGCATTTCGATGTCGGTGAGAAGGATATCCGGGCGATGCAGTCGCACCAGCTCGAGCGCCTCACGACCATTGACCGCCTTGCCGACGATCTCGAAATCGGGCTCCAGCGATAACAGGGAGGCAAAGGCATCGAGAAGCATGACCTGATCTTCAGCCAGAACAAGCCGTAGCTTCAGTCTCATGGAGCGTTTCCAAGCGTGATGAGGAGTGTCATGCCGTCGCATCGGGGCTCGATGGAGAGACTGCCATCCAGCTCGACCAGACGGGCGCGCATACCTTCTATACCATTCCCTTCCCGGAATGAAAGTACGAATTCGCTCTCGCTGTTTGGGGATCGGCGATCGTTGATCTCCAGCTCCGCCTGCCCGTGCATGTTATGACCGAAGCGTATGGTGCAGGTTTCTGCCCGAGCATGACGCAGGATATTCGTCAGTGCTTCGCGCAGGACCATCACCAGTACGCCTTCGGATCTCGGGGGCATCATTGCGGTATCGCCGATAAGCGTGACCCCGATCCCTGCTTTTTCAAGGGTGAGACATCCCTCTGTCAGGGCCTGTTTCAGACTGGTCAGGCGTATGGCTGAGACGGCCAGCCGCGTTTTCTCGCCGATTTCGCGTAACTCCCAGGCGGCGCTTTCAGGATTATCCGGCAGGTGCCGCAGGGCGAGATCGGATTTAAGCGCAATGAGCGTCAGGGAATGCCCGAGCGTATCGTGCAAATCGCGTGCGAAACGCTCGCGCTCGGTTATAAGCGTCAGTGCCCTGATCTCCTCCTGCGCGGCGGCCAAGGCTTCGTTCTGCCTGTGCAGATCCATCGACAGCTTGGTCGTGGTTAACGCGCCCAGGGCCACGATGAGGGTGATCAGGCTGCCGATCAATCCCTGATCGAAACGCCAGCTCAGCAAGCCGTAAGCGGCAAGAATGGGGGCAAGGGAGGCAAATCGTGAAACGCGCGAGCGTATGGCTCCACATGTGGCCGCAGCGAGATGAAGAAGATCCCCCAATATCCCCCGAAGGGATGAGCCCAGTGCCGATCAGGGCATAGACACCTGCCCGCAGACCCAGCGTAAGAGCGAAGCGCCCCGGCAGCAAAGGCAGGGTCAGAAAAATACCGGCACCGGCCAGGAAGGCGATGACGGCAAGCGGTGTCGTGCCCTGCGCGAGCCAGGGCAAGGGATAGAGCAGAAGATAAAAGGCAAAGCTGAAGCGGCGCACCAGCGCCGCTCGTGTGGGGCTTCGCGCACCGTTCATGAGAGGGCCTGCGCGTCAGGCAACTCTGCACAAACGGTCGCAGGAGATGTCTCATCAGCCGTCTGGGGCGGCAGGCTGCGCATGAGGCGCAGCGCGGCACCCAGCCAGCAGGCCGTTGCCGTACCGAGGCCTGCGACCAGCAGGTGCAAGGGTTGGGGCAGTGCCAGTGAAACCAGCGTGACGAGCAGAATGGCGAGCCCTGTGCCGATATGCACGGGTTCCTTCATCGCCCGACCCAGCGGCAGGTAGGAGGCACCGATCACGAGCCCCGCGACGAGAAGCATGAGGTCTGGCCGATGCATGATCGACAACCCGGTGCCCGCCGCCAAAAGCAGAATGACACGCGCGCGCCGCGTGCGGGCCGCGAGAATACGGTCGATGACAAATTCCGGCCGCCCCTGACCGAGATCGCGGGTCAGAAAACCCCAGGCGAGTGGAAGGGTAATGGTGGCAAGCAGGGCGGAGCATACCCAGAGCGGCCAATGCAGCACCGCAAGGCCACGCATTCCCCAGGCGGCCGCAAAGGCGAGGCCGCGAGATCGGTCAGGGCATAGCGCCAGTATTGCGGGCTTTTGAAGAAGGTACCCATCTTTCGTTCTCCCATAATCGTCGTGTCCTGAGCGCGATCATGGGAGAAGTTTCGATTCGGCAATAGTGCGTTGCGTCATCCCTGCGGCGTGACGCATCATGACAGGAAGGTCATGTTCCTCGGTAACGATCTATACGGGCAGCGCGTTGTCAGGCTGCCCAGAGCGGACGGGCGTTTGCGTCGGGTTTCAGACCGGACGCAGAAGAAGATGGCGCTTCTTGCCGGAAGAAAGCTTGAGAACGCCCTCGACAAGATCATCCGGGGTGATGACGCGGTTTTCGTCCTGTATCGGCTCGTCGTTCAGGCGGGCGCCCCCGCCACGGATCAGGCGTCGTGCCTCGCTATTGGTCGTTACCAGCCTGAGTCGCCGAAAAGCCTGAATGCAGGAATGCCAGCTTCGAGCTCGGCTATCGGCAGATCTCGCGAAGGAAGATCGACGGCGAGACCGCCGGTCTCGAAGGCCTGGCGAGCGGTCTCAGCGGCCGCCTCTGCCGCCTCGCGACCGTGGCAGATAGCGGTCGCCTCGGTTGCCAGAATTTTCTTGGCCTCGTTGATGGCAGCTCCTTCGAGGGCGCCGAGGCGCTCGCATTCCTCGACCGGCAGATCGGTGAAGAATTTGAGGAAACGCCCCACATCGGCATCCTCGGTGTTGCGCCAGAACTGCCAGTACTCGAATACTGGCAGTTTCTCGGCGCTCACCCAGGTTGCGCCATTGGCCGATTTCCCCATTTTCGCGCCGGAGGCGGTGGTAACGAGCGGGGTCGTCAGACCGAAAACTTGTTTCGCATCGGTGCGTCGCGCCAGATCGATGCCGGCCACGATATTACCCCACTGATCCGAACCGCCCATCTGCAACACCGCCCCGTGGCGGCGATTCAGCTCGCGGAAATCATAGGATTGCAAAATCGAATAGTTGAATTCCAGAAAGGTCAGACCCTGCTCGCGGTCGAGGCGCTGCTTGACGCTTTCGAAAGACAGCATGCGGCTGATCGAGAAATGCACGCCAACATCCTGCAACAGCTCGATATAAGAGAGCCGGTCAAGCCATTCAGCATTATTGGCCAGCATCGCATCGCTGGTGCCGGCGCCGAAGCTCAGGAACTGGCGTAGGCTGATCTCGATGCCGGCCAGATTCTGTGCGAGCTTCTCCGGGCTCATCAGGCGCGCGCCTCGTCGCGAAAAGACGGGTCGCCGATTTTTGCCGTACCCCCGCCCATCAGCGCGATCGGGCGATGGCCATGTCGCTGCATCAGGCGCAGCATCATGATGGAGAGCGCATTGCCGACATGAAGCGAGTCCGCTGTCGGATCGAAGCCGATATAGCCCGTGACCGGCCCGGCGCACATTGCGTCATCGAGAGCAGCAAGGTCGGTGCATTGGAAAATATAGCCCCGAGCGTCAGCCTCTTTCAGAAAAGGACTTTTCAGCGCGTGCTCTGCCATATCGGTCTATCCACTATCAGTCGGGTTGAGGCGGGGGTCGTAGCATGAAAATAGCGCGAAGCCGACCATAGCCATCGGAAAGCCATGAGAAACCAGCCCGAATCCCAATAAAAAAGGCGGGGAAGAGCCCCCGCCTTTCATCAAAGCTGCACCTTCAGGTGCAGATCAGTCAGCAGCAATCGCGAGAACGCGGCGATTGCGCATGACCGTCACATGATCTTCGAGCGCGGAGGCGACTTTCTCGGCCTCGCTCGCGAAAATATGGTTGGCGCCTTCGAAGATGCGATAATCGACTTCGACATTCTTCTGCGTGTTCAGCTTGTCCACCAGCTTGCGGATGCCGGGCTCGGGAGCCATGTCGTCCTTGTCGCCAGCGATCATCAGCCCGCCGCAGGGGCAAGGCGCCAGAAAGCCGAAATCATAGTCGTTGGCCGGGGGCGCAACGCTGATCCAGCCGCTGATTTCCGGGCGGCGCATCAGAAGCTGCATGCCGACGAAAGCACCGAAGGAATAGCCCGCAATCCAGAGCTCGCTGGAATTCGGGTTGACCATCTGCATCCAGTCGAGCGCGGCGGCCGCATCGGAGATCTCGCCGATTCCGCCATCATAGCGCCCCTGCGAGCGGCCGACGCCACGCGAGTTGTAGCGCATGACCGAAAAACCCATTTTTTCGAACGACCGATACATCGTGTAGGTGATGCGGTTGTTCATGGTGCCGCCGTGAAGCGGATGCGGATGCAGGACCAGAGCGAGCGGCGCATTCGGCTCGTCGGAATGGTGGTAGCGACCCTCCAACCGGCCATCGGGGCCGGCGAACATGACTTCAGGCATCAGAATGCTTCCGAATTAACCTCTTGCCGACGGTTGATGGCCGGGAGAGGAATGTGTTTTTATTATGAGAAATGAACCTGATCGCGCGGGGCTTGCACGAGACGGGGCAGAAGGCCCTGTGCGAAGCGGTTCATGATGAACGGCGCGGAAGCGTCAGCCGTATTGTACCGTGTGAACGGTTACCAGGCGAGCGGCTGGTCGAGGGTGAAAACCACGAAGGGATTCGACAGGCGTTGAAACGCACATGGACAAGCTCCTCGACGGTGAGAGAATATCAAGCCGATATTCCCTGACGCGACGCGGACATTTTCCGGGGGGTAAAACCGACCACCGAAAATGACCGCCACGCCATCATTGGCGCAGTGTATAACGAGGCTGAAGGGTAAAATTCCACAGAAATCGTCAAGAGGCGCGATTTCACCTGCGTGAGGTTTTGACTTGCGCTTGCCCGGTGCAAACCGATTTATAGGCGCATGACCGTTTATCTTGACGCGAATGCTACCGAAATTCTGCGCGATGGCGCCCTGGCAGCGGTGCTTGATGCTGTCCGCCTCGCGGGCAATCCGTCATCGGTCCATGGACCGGGACGTGAAGCGCGACGCCTGCTCGAAGCCGCCCGGGAGACCGTCGGCCGCTTCTGGAAAGCCGGGCCTGAACAGGTTGTTTTCACATCCGGCGGCACAGAGGCCAACGCGTTGGCAATTCATGCTTTTGGCGAGGGGCGACGCCTGCTGATCGGTGCAACAGAACACGATGCAGTGCGCCTGGCGTCGCGTGATCATGACGTTCTGCCAGTGCTGCCCGATGGCAGTCTGTGTCTTCAGGCGCTCGAAACGGCCCTCCAGCAGGACGGCCCGGCGCTCGTCTGTGCCATGGCGGCCAATAACGAGACCGGTATTCTGCATCCCATCGAGTCCATCAGAATCCTCTGCGCGCAGTATGGCGCGCTGCTGCATGTCGATGCGGTGCAGGTGGCAGGGCGCCATGTCGCCGGTGAGGCAAGGCTCACAGTCGAAGGCCTGACCAGCCTTGCTATTTCCGGGCACAAGGCAGGCGGGATCAAAGGAGCAGGGGCGCTCGTGCTCGGTGCCGAGGGACATGTCGCCCCCATGCTGCGTGGCGGCGGTCAGGAGCGTGGGCGACGCGGGGGCACGCAGGCCTTGCCTGCCATTGCTCCATGGCGGCTGCGTTCGACTTGTCAGCCGCACAGGACTGGGCGCCCATCGCCGCTCTGCGTGACCGTATCGATGGAGCAGCCCTCGCTTGCGGAGCATGATAACGGGCGGCGGCCATGGCCCGCGCCTGCCCAATACGACATCGCTGATCCTGCATGGTGTCTCGGCTCAGACGCAGCTCATGATGCTCGACCTTGCGGGGTATGCGGTCTCGACCGGCTCGGCCTGTTCGTCGGGCAAGGTATCGGCGTCCCATGTGCTTCAGGCCATGGGTCTGGGTGACGATGCAGCCTGTGCCATCAGGGTTTCCCTTCCCTGGAATGTGACAGAAAGCCAGATCGAGGGGTTTATTCTGGCCTATCGGGGCATGGCGGAGCGCCTTGGGAAAAAAGCGGCATGATCTATCTCGATAATCAGGCCACGACGCGCTGCGATCCTGACGTGGTGTCGGCCATGCTGCCCTGGTTCAGCGAGCATTACGGCAACCCGCATAGTGAGGGACACAAGGCGGGTGATTTGGCCGCCGAGGCGGTCGAAACGGCCCGTGCTGCCGTCGCGTCGCTGATCGGCGCGTCGTCGAGAGAGATCGTTTTTACCTCCGGTGCGACCGAGGCCAACAACCTCGCCATCAAGGGGGCAGCGCGTCATCTCGCACGTCAGGATAGCGCCCGTCGCCGGGTGATTACGGTGGCTACCGAGCATAAATGCGTGCTGGAATCGGTGCGCGACCTCTCGGCAGAAGGTTTCGAGCCGGTCATCCTGCCGGTTTCCCGCGACGGGATTGTGAGCGCCGATGACCTCTCTCGCGCGCTCGAAGTGCCGACGGCGCTCGTCAGTATCATGAGCGTCAATAACGAGACCGGGGTGATTCAGGATATCGCGGCCCTCTCCGCACTGGCCCGTCAGGCCGGGGCATTGTTCCATACCGATGCGGCTCAGGCAGCCGGGAAAATCCGGCTTTCCTGCGCATCTGTCGATCTGATGTCGCTTTCGGCTCATAAATTCTACGGTCCGAAAGGCGTCGGGGCGCTTTACGTCCGTCATAAGCCGCGTGCGCGCCTGCAACCGCTTTTTTCCGGCGGTGGTCAGGAGCGCGGGTTCCGATCCGGCACATTGCCGACCCCTTTGATCGTGGGGTTCGGTGAGGCGGCCTGTCTGGCTCAAAGCGCGTTGCCGGGGGAAACTGCACGGCTTGAGGGCCTCAGGGCGCAGTTGCTCGCGGAGCTCGAAGCCCTGTTTCCCGGCCTTGCGGTCAATGGCGCGCAGGCGCCGCGCATAGCAGGTGCGCTCAACCTGATGTTCCCACCTGGCTATGCGGCGCGCGACGTGATGGCGGCACTGCCTGACATCGCCGTTTCCACGGGCTCCGCGTGCAGCTCTGCCGAGATCACCCCGTCTTATGTGCTGACCGCTATGGGGCTGGATGCAAAAGACGCTGCACGATGCTTGCGTCTGTCGGTCGGACGCTTTACCTCCACGCCCGAGATCGTGCAGGCCCTCGACGCATTCGGGGTGGCGGCACGCGAGGCCCGTCGCGCCTCGTAACGAAGAAGCAGGGTAAGAAGAACATGCCTCATATGATTTTCGTCGAGCAGGACGGCACCCGCAAGGAAGTCGATGCCCCGATCGGCCTGTCCGTGCTCGAAATCGCGCACAAGCACGATATCGAGCTTGAAGGTGCTTGCGAAGCTCGCTGGCCTGCGCCACCTGCCATGTGGTGGTTGATCCGCAATGGGCCGAAAAGCTCTCCGCCCCGACGGATGACGAAGAAGATATGCTCGATCTGGCTTTCGGGCTCGAAAAGACTTCCCGTCTGGGCTGCCAGATCGTTATGACGGAAGCACTGGATGGTCTGGTGGTGCGTCTGCCCAAGGCGTCCTAAACACCGGCGCGTCGTCTATCGGGGTTCGCCCCTTCTTCAGACAATAGAGAGATCTCATGCGTATCCTAGTTGCCATGTCGGGAGGCGTGGACAGTTCCGTTGTGGCCGCGACCCTGAAACAGGAAGGGCATGAGGTCATCGGCGCCACGTTGCAGCTTTACGATCACGGCCAGGCGGTCTCCAAGCCGGGTGCCTGCTGCGCCGGTCGCGATATTCTCGATGCGCGCGCCGTGGCCGACAGGCTCGATATCCCGCATTACGTGATCGACGCCGAAGAGCGTTTTCGCAGCAGCGTCATGGCGAGCTTTGCCGATAGCTATGCGCGTGGCGAGACCCCGGTACCTTGCGTTGCCTGTAATCAGGGGGTGAAATTCACCGACCTGCTTAGCATGGCGCGTGATCTGGGCTGCGAGGCCATGGCGACCGGCCATTATGTGCGTCGTGTCGAGGGCGTGGGGCGCGCAGAGCTGCATCGCCCCGCCGATCTGTCTCGTGACCAGTCATGGTTTCTTTTTGCAACCACGCAAGACCAGCTCGACTACCTCCGCTTTCCGCTCGGTGATATGCCGAACAAGGACGCCGTGCGTCAGAAGGCGCAGGAATTCGGTCTGGCTATCGCGGCCAAACCGGATAGTCAGGATATCTGCTTCGTACCGTCTGGCACCTATGCCTCCGTCGTCGAGAAGCTCCGTCCCGAGACCAATGGCGTGGGCGAGATCGTTGATGAGACCGGCCGTGTGCTCGGTCAGCATGAGGGTATCGCCCGTTATACGGTCGGTCAGAGCAAGCGTCTCGGCGATATTCACACCAAGGACGGGCGCCGCCAGATTGTGAAGCGGATCGACGCCACGACGCGTCGTATTATCGTTGGCCCCAAGGAAAATGCCGGGCGGCTTGAGTTTGCCCTGCGTGACATGAACTGGCTGATCGAGGTGCCGCCAGAGGGTGTGCGCTGCCATGTTCAGATCAGGCGCGCGAGGTCTCGCGTGAGGCCTGGGTGTATCCGCTTGAAGATGGCGCGAGGGTGGTGTTGGATGAGGCCGCCATGCCCGCGCCGGGTCAGGCCTGCGTGCTTTATCAGGGGAGCAGGGTTCTGGGTGGGGGCTTCATTCTTTCCTGAGAAGGAATTCCTGCCTTGGATCGTCTCGTTATTGGCACGCGCCGCTATTCTTCGTGGTCTCTCCGAGGCTGGCTGGCCGTGCGCTGCGCCGGTCTCGACGTACCCGATGAGGTTATTGCCCTGCGTGGCGCCGGGCAGACAGCGAGATTCATGTCGTCTCGCCCAACGCCATGGTGCCCTATCTCGAACATCAGGGTGCGAAAATCTGGGAAAGCCTCGCGATCTGCGAATATTGCGCCGAAATTGCGCCGTCACTCTGGCCGGGCGAACGGATTGCCCGTGCAGCGGCGCGCAGCATCGCCTCGGAAATGCACGCGGGTTTCAGGGCAGTGCGGCAGGCCTTGCCCATGAATCTGGGTCGTGAGGCGCGTCCGCTTACGGTCATGCCGGATGAGGCGCAAAGAGAGATAGAGACGATCGATCGCCTCTGGAGCGCAACGCGCGCGCAGTTCGGCGCCTCCGGCCCTTATCTGTTCGGTACCAATTTCACCAATGTCGATATCATGTTCGCCCCGGTCGTGTCGCGCTTCACGTCCTATGGGGTTGCGCTCTCGCCCATTGCGGATGCGTATCGCGCGGCCGTGCTCGATCACCCCCTGATGCGGGAATGGCAGCGTCTTGCCGCGCTCGAGCCAGTCGAGTGGCAGCTCGAACGTTATGAGAGCGTCGCCTGATTTTTGCAGGCCGCGGGGCGGATTTGCGGTTTTGATGGTGCGTGCGTGGCCGGGGTTCAGGGACGAGGCCCCGGTTTCAGGCCGCCAACCCGCGTTGCCACAGCGCGGCGTCAGGCTTTCATGGTCATACGCGTGGTATTGGGAAATGCGGATCAGTAAAGCGATCTCGTCCAGCTTCTTGCGAGACCGCAACAAAGACTTTGCGGTTACGATGTGGGATTATTGTTCCTTCGAGTAATAAAGCAGCATCGAAATCTATGTGATGTTTTTATTGCAGTTGTCGATTTTATAAAGTTTCTTGATTTAGTCACTGTCTAGCAGTGCGATTTTTTCAATTCGGACTTGGCGAACGTTGCGGGCCCGGCTATAAGCCGCGCCAAACGAGCCATGCCGACATGCTCAGGATACGGGTTCGGCCCAAGTTCCCATCCAGAAGGCAATGCGGAGCGGCGCGGCCCAAGCGACTTGCGTTAAGGACAGACGTGCATGATCACGCTCCCACCGGATTATCGGCCCTCTGACGAAGAAGAGTTCATGAATCCGCTTCATGTGGAGTTCTTCAGACAGAAGTTGCTCCGCTGGCGCAATGATTTGCTCAAGGAAGCCAATCTGACGCTTGCGAGTCTTTCCGAAGGCGGCATTCATGAAGCCGATGTGACCGACCGTGCCAGCGTCGAGACGGATCGCGCTCTTGAGCTGCGCACGCGTGACCGCGCCCGCAAGCTGATCGGCAAGATCAACCTGGCTCTTCAGCGTGTCGAGAACGGGTCTTACGGTTATTGTGAGGAAACGGGCGAGCCTATCGGTCTCAAGCGTCTCGAAGCCCGTCCTATCGCCACCATGTCGATCGAGGCGCAGGAGCGTCATGAGCGCATGGAAAAAATTCACCGCGACGACTGATTCTTTTGCAAAAAAAGCGCTTTCGGGGCTTGCAGCTTTCGGGCTGAGAAGCTACGAAGCGCTCCAGTTGCTGCTGTAGCTCAGTGGTAGAGCACTCCCTTGGTAAGGGAGAGGTCGCGAGTTCAATCCTCGCTAGCAGCACCATGATTTTCCTGACAATCCGAGAAAAGTGCAAAAGCAGTTCCTCGTTCAATTGGACGGGAAAACGCAGCACCGTCTGCCGCTCGGTTTAGCTGATCTCACGCTACCGGGCTCGCTTAATACCTCCCCATAACGTCAAGCCGTCAACGCAAGCCGGGCGATCATGCCTGATCGCGTCTCGTTCTCTTCCTTGGCGCGCCTGTCCAGGCGAGCAGGATGCGGCGCGGGAGAGTGATATTGATCCGCTCGGCCGACTCATCGAAGAGCGCCGGATTAACGGCCGCGAAGCCCCAGATCCAGCCTGATCCGCTCCACTCGCTATCAGTCCGAAGCTGGTCGAGCGGGGAAGGGCGGGGCACGCTTTGGCCGCTTTCGATGGCGTTCTCAATCCATAGTGTGATGGCCTCAGCAGCGCCGCTCACGGCCTCATCGAAGGTATCGCCCGCCGAGAAGCAGCCCGGCAGATCAGGCACAATCACTCCGAACGCCTGGATTTCCGAGCCTGTCTCGATAACGATGGGGTAGTTCACTGGTCTTCTCCGTTGCCGGGCTATTTCAGCCCGGCTTGTTTGCGTACTGCGTGGATGAGGCCCTTGCCGAGTTCCTTTTTAGGATGGGGGACTGGGATTGAATGTCCGTGGTCCTTGTGGCGGAATATATGATGTGAGCTTCGGCATCTTGTTTCTTCCCATCCTGCCTTATTCAGCTCTTGGATCAGTTCGGCACTGTTTATACGTTTTCATACACATGGTAAGTATGATCTTCGTAAAAAGTGTGTCTGGGATGTATCAGACAAAAGAAAGCCGCGACGGTTTCGCGCACCTCAGAACTTTGAAAAGCAGGCAGGAGTGACATTGAAATGACCAGCTACATTGCCCTCATCCACAAAGACCCCGAAGGCGATTTCGGGGTGAGTTTCCCGGATTTTCCGGGTTGCACCACGGTCGGGCGATCTTTGGAAGAAGCCCGCATCCTCGCGCAGGAGGCTCTCGAATTTCACATTGAGGGGATGAACGAAGACGGCGCTGCTTTGCCCGCACCTTCGTCGCTCGATGCCATTATGCAAAACCCTGATTTTGCCGATGGCGTTGCCTTTCCTGTGACCGTTCGCACGCCCAAGGCATGATGCGCGTCAACGTGACGCTTGACGAGAGCCTTCTTGAAGCGATCGCCGGAGTAAGCCGCAACCGTTTCAAATTTCTCGCCGAGGCGGCCTGGGAAAAGATCGAACGACAGAACGCCGCTGAATGAAATCAGCGGTTCTGCATTATTCCTATTTCGTTCGCCTCATGACGCAGCTTGGATCGTGCCGTCCTGCCCTAGATGAATAACTCGCCGCAATGCCCGCCACGGCTCGTGGCAAAGGGGGGTTTTCGGGCTACAGCCCGGCGCCATAAGCACTTAGGCGGGGAAGCTCATTATCGAGACGCGTTCCGACATCGCGCATTGCAGGGTGAAAGACATTGACGAGCGCCTGAGATGCAAATCCTTCACCAAGCCGCTTAGCGATGTGTCACTTTCTGACGTCTCAGAACGTGGCCCTTTTGTAGGTGGGTGGCGCTGGCCCTTGATACGTCTCAAGCGCATTGAGTGGTGAGTGTGTTGAACTGCATAGCAAAACGGCAGAACTGAGCCGTAACCGGCTTTGAGTTTCTAATTGACGCAGCATTAGACAAGATCGAGCGTCATAATGCTGCCGAGTAGATATTGACGGGTGGCTGGATGGGGAATCGCCCTACCAGTTTACCAGGTGATGCGCGATGGAAGGCGAAGACCCGTGGTCTCATCCTTCCGCCACCAACACACCGCCCTCATTTGGAGCAAAATTGCAGATCAGAAATCCTGAAGAGCGATGCGGCGCCAATGATTCGGCGATGTGCAGACATAATGATAGTTCTGATCATCCTGTGACTGGCCAGGGTCGCAAGGCGCGGAGGAGCTAGCCGGAGTGGCTAACGTCCCAATCACAGAATCTATGCGAAGGTAACTCCATCCACCCTTGCTATTACTGATACGCAATGTGGGTGCTTTCTGCACGGACGATACATCGCCATAAGCAAACACAGATGGTGCGTCGCTTGCCGCAGGCTTGAAAACCAATGATCTACCGGAGTTTATATTGATATTCCCTTCAAATGTTGCGCCACCGCTCGAGTTGATTTCACCCTTAATTTTAATCCCGTTTTGGGCTGCGAGTGTGCCACTGGTGGAAGTGTCTCCCCACTCGTTCACGGTCAAGCATGCGGTGCCATTTGAGCTGTTGCCGAAGAACTTGCTGGCATTGATGCCGCATAGGGCAACGCCGTTTTTTGACCATGCCGGATTGAATGCAAGCGCGGCTTCGAAATTGCCGTCAATGGTATACTTGCTGGCAGACTGTCTCGGGCCGAACCAGTAGGATACATCTTGTGCAGAAGCGGCATCGGCCTGCGTCAGAGAGTTATGTTTGTCTGACACGCCGTCGATCTGCGACCATAGTTTGACGCTCTCGATATAACCTACCCCTGCGCTCGGCTCCTGCCACCACTCTGCCAGAGCCTTTTGGTTACCCAAGGCAGGAACCGCGCCGATGCGGCTTCCCGTGACGTATTCATCTCCGTCAATGTCGATACCATTCGAACCCAGCCATACTCTCATTCCAGTAGGCCAAGCACCAGCAACGGCCATGCCGTAGCTGTCATCACTTGGAATATTTCCAGCCAAGCCTATCGTCAGCCCGTGCATTGTCGCGCCGTAATCGGGGCCGTAGTACCAGTTGTCGAGCTCTTCATCGCACTTACGCGATGGGCCGAAAGCTGCAGAGCCACTACCGTCCGTCCCATAATTGGCGTTCACTAAGCATGCGGTGTTTCGCGTGAAATGCTTCGTATACACACCGAAAAGTAGCGCCGGCGATTTCAGTTGGCTATATTCGGCCTTATCTAGGGCGTCTGTACGCTGATCACTGCTCGGCATGCCCAAAGAGGGAACATGCCCGTCAGGTACGGGAGCACCGTTGATGGGTTGCCACTGTCCGCCCATGTAAAATTTGGTGAAGCTTCCGTCAGCGTCAGTTCCGCTTTCTGAACTGATATAGGTATTTCCGTAAAATTGCTGATCCTGATTGCGATGCTTTGGATCGCCCGAGAGGCTGACGCCGGAGAAGAGTGTCGATCCCGCCACAATGTTGGTCATGACATGCATGTCAGGGTGCATTTGTTGCAGATAAGATGATGGGAGGCTGGTCGGACGATCGCCCCTCGCGCCGTAAAGGTCACAGCGTGAGTTTTACCATTCTCGTCAGGGATATCTGCGCCCGTCATGTACCAAGGCGGGTTATTGGTTGCCAGCAAGAATTGGGTCACCGCATCCCAGCCACCTGCGCCACAATTGACGGCTGTTCCGGGGGCCGCAGTCATAGATATTGACTGAACGCACCCGCCCTTGTCTCCAACACCGTAAGGCAAAGCATAAAATTTGGAGAAGATGCTATCATAAAATTGATGGCCGCCGAATGACGCCATATGATCGGCAACCTGAACATTCATATCAACATGAGGTGTCTCCAGTGTGATACGTGGGCCGCCCATATGGCCCGGAGCACCAGTCCAGCCAGTCCATGACCATCTGGGAGAAAGGGGCATATTTCCAGAATCAACCGACTGCCGTGCGGAGACATTGTCGTTTTTAACCGTAGCGGTAACGGCTCCAGATGCGTTTAATCCAGCCACGCCACCCGGTTGGTTGACCTGTGATTGGGTGATGTATTGATTGGACTGCGCTCGAGCGTATGGAGCAGTCAGCCCGGTGGTCAGGCAAAGGACAAATAAATAGCTTTTTTTCATTGTTTTTATCCTTACTGGAACGATGAAATCTTAATATATTTTTCGGAACAAATCAAGAACAAGCCCAGGTAGCGGTGCGGATGTTTCGACAAGCCCTTACCTGGTCCCGCAGGCCGATATAGTCGCCGATCCATCGGGTTGTCTGGGGCTGCGGGTTAGCCTAAATCTCGGCGGCGAGCGCCGCGTGGTCTGCCGTCGAGTAGGGCACGAGGGTCGGGCACGGCACATAGTGCATCGGCGAGCAGCCGGTGAGCCCCATGAGGGCCGCGAGAGCGAGCCGCCTCATGCCGATCCATCCCTGAGCCGCTGTAATACGGCTTCCGCCGTTGCTGGCTTGTCTGCCTGAGCCTGGGCCATGGCTTGCGCCCTGAGCGTCGTGGCATCGGCTTCGGCTCTTGCTGCCTCTGACGTCTTTACAGATGCCGCATTCTTTCCGGCCCGGTTGGCATACCAGACCAGGGCGCCCAAGGCCGTGACGATGAGCGCCCCGGCCCCCGCGATGAGAACAGCGTCATGGCTTGTGGTCATCCGCGTTCGCCGCGTGCCTGTCATTCATCGCGAGCCGGTTGACCAGAAGATAGATCGGCAACCATTTCGACCCCGCTGCCGGACGCGGCCAGAACCGGGCCACGATGGCGCAAAGCGCGATGATGAACGTCCCTATCGCCGTCAGATCACCGGCGATTTCTGCCGGGATGAACGGGAGAACAGACGCGTAGAGCTGTTGCCAGTCCAGATCCATGGTGACGGTTCCTTATGCTCGATTTTGTGAGGGATGGCCCGTCAGGCGGCGAAAGCCACACCGGGAATCTGCTGGCCCGAATAAACCGCCAGCTCCAGCCGTCTGCGCCGCTGCAGGCCGGGCAATACGGTGAGCCGCCCTTTGACGGTCGCCTTGTCCCAGCGCAGGAGCTGCTGCCCTGCCTCGACATAGCGACCTTGATTCAGGAGGCTCAGAAGCGTCGAGCCGCGCATGGCGGTGCTTCCGACATTGAATTGCCAGGACAGAAGCGCCCCTTCCTGCCACGGCTTGAGCGGCACCGAGACTGCATCGAGCAGTGTCGTGCGCAGGCCCGAGAGAGTCTGTCGAGCAAGCGCCACGGCTTCGGCTTCGGTGATCGGTTTCGTGCTGGACGTGACGGGCTTGCCGTCAGCCAGAAAGCGGTTGCCTATGCCGATCGTCCAATACCCGGCGGGACATAGATAGGGCGCAAGGCGAAGCCCCTCGATATCGTCCCGGCGCATGAACGCCAAGGCGATTTTCAGCGAGTGTGTCATGTCGATTTCTCTTTTTATATGAGCTGGGTGCGCCTGCTGCGTGATCGGTTGGATGCCAAAAGCTGCGATTTAGCGCGGCGGCGTGATCTGGTCGGATATCGCGATACCAGCCCGTGCCAGTGTCTCACGCAGCAGTTCATTCTGCGCCCGCAGCTCCTCGATCAACGCGAGATATTCCTTCTCGCGTTCCTCCAGCCTGTCCACGCGATCATTCAGCCGATCCAGATCCTGACGCTGTGATTCGATGGTGGCTTTTGCGCTCGATGCCCCAAAGCCGATCAGCCAGCGAATGGTGAAAAGCAGGCCCCCGAGAACCGCAACCCACCAGGGCTGCGGGGTGAGTTGTCAGGCATGGCTGCGCCCTCCCGGTGTGGTTTTCGAAGAAATTGAGAGCGGGCCGTCAGACAAACCTCGCCCTGACAGATCCCCACACCGTTACGGCGCGAGCGTCTCGTAGCGAATGGCCGCGCGCCATTTCCACGAGCCTGTGCCGGCGCCTTTGCCGGTGAGAGAGACGCATCTTGTCGGCGCATCGACGCCCAGCACGACCGACCACGCTTGCGAGCTGCCGAAAGCGGGATAGGTTGTGTCATTGCCTGCGCGTGCCAGCGTCGCAGCGCTGCCGCTGTTGCGAGCTGCCAGCCCGGAGAAGGTCTGTAGCACCGCGTCTGTCCCGTTGCTCGATATGCCGACGACGGTCACATCCATGCGCGTCACGCCACCGGTCGGGACCACGAAGCAATTCGCGCCTGTCAGCACGCCGGTATTATCCGATGTCAGGGTGACACTTGCCCCGGAGGCGCTGGACCCGAAGAGATTGCGATACACCGACAGACCGTTGACCGGTCCCGTCGTGTCTCCACCCCCTAACGGCAGATAGGTCGCGGCGGCGTCTGCTTTATCGAGTTTGGTCTGTTCGGCGCTCGTCGCGCGATCGGTCTCGCCCCTGACCGCCGCTGTTACGCTGGCAGGCGTGGCATAGCGGGCATCAGCGGACGTGCCGGTCAGGTAAGGGGCAAGGCTCGCGGTCAGAACCTCTTCGGTCACGGCGACGTCACGCAGGTTTGCCAGATCTCTGGCTTGGATCTGCTCGGCGCTCGTTGCACGATCAGTCTCGACTTTGAGCGCCGCTGTCACGCTGGAGGGCGAGGCATAGCGGGCATCGGCGGACGTGCTGGTCAGGTAAGGGGCGAGCGCACTGGTCAGCGCCTCTTTGGTCACAGCCGTCTCCCGCAGATTGGTCAGATCGGTCGTGTTCTTCGCGATATCCCGCCCCATGGTGCGAAACGACATCGCAGCAGATCCATCGGCGTTACGATCCGGCCCCAGCGGCGTATCGAGCGGCAGGCCGTTGGGCGGCACGAATTGCGGCGCGGCCTGAACCCCCGGCATCATGAACAGCAAAAGTCCCGTCAGGAGCAGCCTGGCGCCCCAAGGAGAATATGGTTTCGTCATGACAGATTTCCTGTTCGTGTCGGTATGCCCGCATTGTTCCACCAGCCTGTTCCGGTCTCGCCGGGGTCTGTCGGCAGGGAGCCGAGCCATGCATCCATGGCCTCGCTGGTCAGTGTGGCAGTGGGGGTTTGCGGTGCGGGCGGGAGAGGTACGGGAAAGAGCGTGGGTCGTGTGCCGACCGTAATGGCAATGTCGACCTGATAGCTGTTGCCGTGGCTGGAGAGCGCGCAGACGACCACGGTCTGGAGGCCGGGGCTTTTCCATCGCAGCCAGGCAGTGGCTATGGTGCCGAAGAGGTTGGTCCAGGCCTGATCGGCGGCCGAACCGGCGGCGAACTCGAAAGAGGTGATAAACTCGCCCGGTGCCAGCAAGCTCTCGAAATCGATGCTGTAATCGCATCCGCTATGAAGTGCCGCAGAGGGCCAGACGAGGGCGGATCTGGAAGAAGGGCAAGCGCCTCCACCCGCCCCGTAACCGGGGCGGAGGATATTGGCGCTGGGTCGCCATGTCATGATGATGTCTCCGTCGATCCTGCCCGTCTACCGGGCAGGGGAAAGGCTCAGCTGTTGAGCCAGTTGAGCGCGCCGTCCTGCAGCGCCATGCCGAATACGGTCGAGGCGCTGGAACTGCCCGGCACCTGCACGCTGGCCACAAGGCGCAGCGTCGTGCCGGGGCTGGCATGGGCCAGCGTCGAGGCTCGCACGCCGAGGAAAAAGAAACGGTCGATGCGCAGATTGCTTCCCGCTGCCGCAATGGGCTGGGCGGACGCGTTGCCCTGGGCATCGAGTGTGTGGATGGCCATGATCGCCCGTGCGACCTGCCACGTCGTATCGTTGGCCCCGGTATCGGTGAGCCGTAACGTGGCACTGAATTCGGCGCGCAGGACAGGGCCGGTGAGAGTAATGTCCACGCTGCCCAGCGTCATGGTCCGGCCGTTCCATGAACGGTCGGGCACGACGCTCATGCCCTGCACCACCTAGACGGGCACGGCATATTCGGCGGGCAGGGCGGAATAGACGAACGTGGTCCCGGTAAAGTTGAGACGTGCGTCTTGTCTTGCGTGGTGCCGAGCACGGTATCGTGTGAAATGCTGGCCGGTATGCCATGCGTCAGGCGATCGATGCCCTATTCGGCTTGGGTGCCGTCATCGGCGAAGTAATAGACCTCGCCATCAGGGAACGCGCCCGACCAGTTGCGACGCCCGGCAGGGGCGCCGCTCAGAATGAACGCGCTTGTTCCCGGATTGTTCACGGTTTCTAGCACAAAACTGCCAAGCATTGCCATCATAATCGCTCTCTGATCGTGAGAGTGAGGGCGCGGCGGTTGGCCGCTCCTGCCGATGAGGCGATCTCGCCCGCCTCGATCCGCCCGAACACCGCATCGCCGCTGCGCGTGCCCGCTCCCGGATCGGGCAGGAAGAGGATGTTCGCGCCTGTTCGCCCGAGGGCCAGCATGGCGCGTATCTGCGGCAATTCCTCGGTGCCGAGGGACTGGTGCTCGATGCGCAAGACGCGGCGTTGCCACCGCAAGGTGACGTATTCAACGCCTGACAGGCTGGTAATCGTATCGGCCCCGCTCTTGGTACTATCGCCACTGCTCCAGGCCATGTTGCGCTGCGGCTGCCAGAGCGGCCCGGCATAGGCGAGGGGAATGGACAGGAAGCCGTCAGGGTTCTGCGCATCTGCAATCAGGATGGTTACCCGATCGCCCGGTGTTGCGGCGTCCAGCATCATGACGGTCTGGTCTTCTCGCATATCGGCGGCCAGCAGGCCGGACTCATGCGCCAGTGTCGCGCCGCGCCAGATCCTCACCGACCATTGCGCCGATGCAGATCTGGTTTCCCGGCCGAAGCGCGAGTTTCTGGATGCGGAGTTCATCCATATGTTCCGCTATTGGTGTCATTCATATTGCGGGCTTGCACCAGATATGGAGGGGGTCTTACGCCCGGGTCTCCAAGCCATAATATTACGGTTACGGTTCATGAAAGGGACGCTGCTCGACGCGTGCCGAGTATCGATACGTGGCCTGCCGCAATTCTCTGGGGAGCGCCGCAACATAGGCGCCCGATGCTCGTCCGTGAGCGAGCACAGGTTACGTGCCTTCTGTCGCTTCACAACGCCTGAATCAGCCTTCTCCACCCGGATCGATAAGTGCTGAGCCTGATAGCACTGTATTCCTTGGATGGAATTGAGCTGGAAAGCCCGCCGTAGCGCTGTGCCTGTAGTTCGTTGTTTCTGCTTGTCTGTAGCCGGCCACGCCCCGCCTTGGCGGCGCGTGACCCGATCGTCAGTTCAGAGGATGCCACCCGAAATCGGCAGGGTCACACCTGTGATGTAGCTTGAATCGTCGCTCAGCAGGAAGGCGACCGTTCCCGGAATTTCCTCGATATCGCCAAGGCGGCGCATTGGTACACCGGCAACCATCTCAACTTTCACCTTCTCGGGGTCGGTTGAAAAATACTGGGTGTTTGTTGCGGCCTGAAGCTCGGTCTGACGGTCCCACATGAAACCTGGGCCCATGAGAGCAGGGGCGATGCCGTTGACGCGGATATTATGCGGGGCGAGATCTTTCGACGCCACCTGGGTGAGCCCCACCACGCCGAATTTCGACGAGCCATAGGCCGCCATGTTCGGCGGCCCTTGCAGCCCAGCCATGCTGGCAGTGTTGACGATGCTGCCCGAGCGGCGCTCGACCATACGGCGCGAGACGGCGCGCAGCACGTGAAAGGCGCCGACCAGATCGATATTCACGACGCGCTGGAAGTCTTCCACCGGATAGTCCTGAACCGGCGCGAAGGCACCCTGATAACCCGCATTGTTGAACAGGAAATCGATCGGTCCGACCGATTTCTCGGCGTAGTCCACGGCTTCCTCGACGCTGGTGTAATTCGTCACGTCGCAGACGACCGTCTTTACCTTCACGCCATGCTCGGCAAAGCCCTTCGCTGCATCGTCGAGCTTGGCCTGATCGAGGTCGAGCAGCACGACATGGCTGCCTTCCTTTGCCAGGCGCCGGGCGACGGCAAGGCCGATATTGCCTGCGGCACCCGTCACCAGAGCCGTC
Organism: Asaia platycodi JCM 25414; assembly: GCF_000614545.1. GTDB lineage: Bacteria > Pseudomonadota > Alphaproteobacteria > Acetobacterales > Acetobacteraceae > Asaia > Asaia platycodi. The sequence continues at coordinate 40,229 of NZ_BAKW01000011.1, forward strand.
TTGCCTGCGAAGCGTTTCTGATCACTCATTGATTGGTTTTCCTTTTGGGGCCTGCGCCAGATCTTCAGTCGGGCGCGGGCGAAACATGGTCGCCCCTGCAAGAGCGGCGGGTATTATTTACTAACTTTTCAGAAGCCGTCCGGTCGCATTGGTTGGTATCAAAGCGTCTTGAGCATGCCGCCATCGACGAAGTAGGATGATCCGACGCTGTAGGAAGCCTTGTCCGAGCACAGGAAGACGAAGAAATTGGCCAGCTCTTCCGGCGAGCCGAAGCGCTTGATCGGGGCGTTTTCATCGGCCACCGATTGCAGGTAGCCCTCCCAGTCGCCGCCGGTTTCGCTCGTGAGCTGCTTGGCAGTCTTTACCCAGTCCGGTGTCAGGATCAGACCCGGATTGACGCAGTTGACGCGGATATTGTCCTTGATGACTTCAGTCGCGAGCGTCTTGGAGAACATCATCAGAGCAGCTTTGGTGACGTTGTAGATTGGCTCGTACCACAGAGGCTGCGCGGCGCAGATCGACGCATTGTGGATGATGGCACCCCCCTCGTTTTTTCATGCCGGGCACGAGTCCGCGTGCGAGACGCACAGCAGCCATGACATGCAGCTCCCAGTAAAACTGCCATTTGTCATCGGGCGCTTCCATGATCGTCTCGTTCGAGCCGGTGCCTGCGTTGTTGATCAGGATGTCTGCACCGCCAAAGGCTTCGTCGATCTGGCGCACAACGCTTTCGACGCCCTCGGCTGTCGCGACATCGGCAGAAACAGGCAGGCAACGCACGCCATGGGTTTCGGCCAGTTGGCGGGCGGCGCTTTCGAGCCGCTCCTTGTCGCGGGCGACCATGACGATATGCGCCCCTTCGCGGGCCAGCCCCTCGGCCACGGCAAGGCCAATCCCGACACTACCGCCCGTGACGACCGCCACCTTGTTTTTCAGGCCCATATCCATCTTGTCGCTCCTTTGTGAGGCAGAGGCGGCCCGAGATGGACCACCAGACTGCCGCGACTGAACGGGGATATGCGTCATTGCAAAAGGGGGGAGGCCGAACACGTTGAAGTGTAGTCGAACACGCCCTGGTGAGGCGGTCAGGAAACGCCCCCTGGTCTTGTTGTCGCAGGCTTTTTTCTCCTGGCTGGGAATGCCGCGTTTCGGTTCCAGCTCAGCCTGACAAGCTCGGCGCATCGAGCGAATTAGCTACTGGCACAGAGCCCAGCGCATCAGCCGTGCACTCGATCTATTCGTGAAATCGCATGCTGGTGGTGGAACAGCGGGTGCGAGAAGCACCGTGAAAGACGCTTTCACCGACGTGTTCCCTTGCGTCCTTTCAGCGGCGCGCTACAGAACTTTTCATAACGAAATTTCAGGACAGGAGATGATGATCATGTTGCTCACTCCAACGCGTGCTGCTGGCGCAGCTTGTTTGCTGGCGCTCGCTTGTTTCTCTCTTTCCGGTTGTGGGGGGAAGGACGTCAGGAAAGACCAGTTGGGCATGGCCAATCCGGCCTCGGTTTTTTGTAAGGAACAGGGCGGCAAGCTCGAAATCAAGCACGAGAAAGACGGCGAGGTGGGCTATTGCCATCTGCCTTACGGCCGCGTTGTCGAAGAATGGGTATTGTGGCGGGCGGCTCATCACGATGTGACATCGCATTAACCGCGCCGCGAAGTGCCGAGGATGTGAAGAGCGTCGGTGAACAGCTACGGGCAGCAATCGTTAAAGGAGTGGGAGCAGGCGCTCCCACGCCGTGAAGGCCTCAGCTTCCGGGCTTTTTAAGGCATCGGGAGAGATGATCGTCAAAGCCCGCCCAACTATCTGGGCTATGCGACAGAGGCGTTACGGCAGCTTTTTTTGACGTCACGAGGGAATGAATGCCCGCCCTTAACTTGCCCGGCCATCTGGTCACCACACCGCAGATCTCGGTACGCGGTGTCATCTTCGACATGGATGGACTCCTTCTCGACAGTGAAACTCTGGCGATGGAAGCCCTGATCTGCGCCGGTCGCGATCTTGATTGCGAGCTGTCTCGTTTTTTCTGCGAGCGCATGATCGGCGTACCTGAAGATGGCTGCGCGGCTTTGCTGCGTGACACTTACGGAGACGCCTTTCCGTCAGAGCGGTTCTTCGCCTTGCAGACGGAACATTTGCGGCATTTCATCGATAGCGGGCGGCTGGCAATAAAACCGGGCGTCGTCCCGTTGCTTGATCTTCTGGATGCGCGGCATATTCCTCGGGCTATCGCGACCTCTTCGGGCCGTGACCGCACCGAAGATCAGTTACGCCGGGTGTCGCTTTATGATCGCTTCGACGCGATCGTTAGCCGTGATGACGTGACCCAGGGCAAGCCTGCCCCCGACCCCTATCTCGTAGCGGCCTCGCGCATTGGTGTGGACCCTGAGCTTTGCCTTGCTCTGGAAGATTCAACGAACGGCGCGATCGCCGCACTCGCTGCCGGAATGCGCGTCATTGTGGTGCCCGATCTCATTCAACCTGCAGATGAGGTCAGGGAAAAAGTCCTTGCCATCGTGCGCGATCTCTTTGTCGCCCGAGACTATGTCATGCGCTACGCGCGTTAGCTCGATATACAGGCTGTCCGGCTTTTGCCGATCTGAAAGCATCCCAGCGCCGGTCGGCAAGAGTGATTTCTTTCCGGGGGAGAACGTTTTCGGCCAAGCGAGCCAGAGTGGAACGCCGTGATTGTTTGCTGGCGCGCGCTGCCCGCCTCGCTGGATCGAAAAAACTGCCGCGAGGTCGCTTGGCGAATTACGACAAAAATTTCACCTGATCGTTGCGAAACTGCAAAGCAGCGTGGGCGCTCCTTCAACCGTGTCGGTGTTACGCCGAACATTTGAAAAGCGGCTATGTGGTTGCTTGAACAGGCAGATTTGATCCGAATAAAAAATACGCCTCAACCATGGTTTTGAATAAGATATAAATAAAAAAAGAGTCACGGAAAGCATTTCCAAGATGATCCAATTTCATAAAAAAGTAACAGATATAAAGTCACTATCACAACGATAGGGACAAGCCAGACTGTGTGCGGCAAGGGTCTCAAACAACAGCGGAAATTTTCTCCAACTTCATATTTCCAACATTATTTGACATTTTTTCCTTGAATTATGCTTCTCAATGACTATCTTAAGGTCATACACACGATTTCGTGATTGCCCCAACCCTGAATGCGGGTTCTGTCCGACGACACACGCGCATGCACCGAAAAGGACAATGCCATGACCGTAGCACCAGCCCATGCCACCGATATTCCTGCTGCTATCCGCGAAGACGGCTCGCTGAAACTCGTCATATTTGATTGCGACGGCGTGCTCGTCGATGGCGAACATCTCTCGACCGCCAAAATGGCAGAAGAGGCCCGTCATCACGGGTGGGAACTTTCGGATGAAGAGGCCCACAAGATTTTCACCGGCGGCGAACTGGTCAAGATCGGCGAGCGCATCGGTCGCGAGACCGGCAAGGAAATGCCCGCCGACTGGGATATGATGATGCAGGATCGCATTGTCAAAATGATGGAAACCGAAGCCGAGACCATCGACGGTGCGCATGAGATGCTGCAGCGCGTCCATGATCTGGGTCTGCCAATTCGTATTGGCTCGAACTCTTCGGGCGCGGAGATGGAAGCCAAGTTCTCCAGCACCGGTCTGGACGAGTTGCTTGAGGATGAGCGTATCCATTCCGGTCGCGATCTCGACATGCCCAAGCCGCGCCCTGACCTTTATCTGCATGCCGCAGAGCTTGAAGGTGTCGGCCCCGAGCATTGCATCGTGCTGGAAGACTCAGACACCGGTGCCGAAGCCGCCCGCCGCGCTGGCATGGCCTGCGTTCTGCTGCGTGATCTCGACAAGCCTGCGCCGAGCTGGCCCGGCCTGCTGCGCATCGGTCATCTCTCCGAGTTTCCGCTGATCCTCAAGCAGATCCTCGACGTGCAGACCGGCAGCCGCCCCATCGCTGCCTGATCTTTGGTTCGTTAATGCCGGAAAAAGCCGCTCTCTTATGGGCGGCTTTTTTTATGCGTCTGGCTTAACGGGCGGGGAAACGGGCGCGCTGGTCGACGCGTTCGCGCCATACACAGCAAGGACAGACATCATGTCGGCGAAAGACTTCAAGAAGGGTGACGATGTCACCTGGAAGACCAGCAATGGCGAGACCGAAGGTCACGTGGTCAAGACGGTGACCGAGCCCATGAAGATCAAGAAAAACGAGATCAAGGCGTCGAAAGACGATCCCAAGATTTTCGTGGAAAGTGATAAGACCGGCGCGGAAGCTGCACACAAGCCGGAGGCCCTTCAAAAGAAATGAGTATTCTTTCCTTTTGCGTGCTTAGTGGACGCGGTCTGATGGTGGCAGGGCTTTTGGGCATGCTGTCGTTTGGTGCGGCTCAAGCGCAGATTGCGCCTGCGCAATGCGATAATCAGAAATTCCTCGCCGATCAGGCCGGGTTTCTGCAAACGGGCCCCACACGGGTCGACCTGCCCGAGCACGTCTGTGGTCAGGTCGTCTCCGTGACCCAGAGATCCCGCCGCACGCGCAGCGGCGTGCATGGTTATTTCATGATGCAGGTGGCGCCAGGGCATCAGATACGCATCGTCTCCGATCTCGATCGTATGCAGGCACCTGACTGGCCTTGGGTCAAGCCGGGCGATCCGGTCGACGTGGTAGGGCGCTATTATTTCGACTCAGCCCGCAGTCAGGGCATCGACTGGACCCATCATGGCACAGGGCGCCACTGGGCGAGCCCCGGCTATGTTCAGGTTGATGGCAGCCGATACGAATAAAAAAAGCGGTGGGTCACCCCACCGCCTTTTTTCTATTAGGTCTGATAACGACTTATCAGTTGTCGCTTGTCGCTTCTGAGCGCTCGTCGGAATCTTCCTCGCCCATCTTGCTTGCAGTCGGCATGGCTTCGAGGAACTCGAAATGAAGTGCGTTGTCCTTCAGGCCGATGCGTACGGCGCCACCATTGACCAGCGCGCCGAAGAGAAGCTCCTCTGCCAGGGGCTTCTTGATATTGTCCTGAATGACACGACCCAACGGCCTTGCGCCGTAATGGCGATCGTAGCCCCGCTCGGCCAGCCACTCCTTGGCAGCAGAGGTGATCTCGATCGTGACATGACGATCGGCGAGCTGGGCCTCGAGCTGAAGCACAAATTTCTCCACCACGCGCCCGACAGTTTCGGGCGTAAGATTGGCGAAGGGAATGATCGCATCCAGGCGATTGCGGAACTCGGGAGTGAAGAGCCTCTTGATGGCGTCCTCGTCCTCGCCCACGCGATCGATGCGGCCGAAGCCTACGGCTTCCTTGCTCAGATCGGCAGCACCTGCATTGGTCGTCATGATGAGGATGACATTGCGGAAATCGATCGTCTTGCCGTTATGGTCGGTCAGACGGCCATGATCCATGACCTGAAGCAGGATGTTGTAAAGCTCGGGATGGGCCTTCTCGATTTCATCGAGCAGCAGCACGGCGTGGGGATGCTGGTCGATGGCATCTGTCAGCAGCCCGCCCTGATCAAAGCCCACATAGCCCGGCGGTGCACCGATCAGGCGCGAAATCGAGTGGCGCTCCATATATTCCGACATGTCGAAACGGATCAGTTCGATGCCGAGTGACGACGCCAGCTGCTTGGCCACTTCGGTCTTGCCAACGCCGGTAGGGCCCGAGAACAGGTAATTGCCGATCGGCTTTTCCGGGTCCCGCAATCCGGCACGCGCCAGCTTGATGGCCGAGGTAAGGGCCTCGATGGCGCGATCCTGACCGAACACCATGTTCTTGAGATCGCGCGAAAGAAGACGCAGTGTCTCGCGGTCGTCGGTCGAGACCGATTTGGGCGGGATGCGCGCAATCTTGGCGACAATCTCTTCGATGTCCTTGAGAGTGACCGTCTTGCGGCGCTTGCTCTCGGGCAGGAGCATGCGCGACGCACCAGCCTCGTCGATGATGTCGATCGCCTTATCGGGCAGCTTCCGGTCATGCATGTATTTGGCCGAGAGTTCGACCGCTGCCTTGAGCGCATCATCGGTGTAGCGCACTTTGTGATGGCGTTCGTAATTACCCTTCAACCCGCGCAAAATCTTGATTGTGTCGCTGATCGAGGGTTCCGGCACATCGATCTTCTGGAAGCGACGCACCAGGGCGCGATCCTTTTCGAAATGCTGGCGGTATTCCTTGTAGGTGGTCGAACCGATGCATCGCAGCGTACCGGCGGCGAGGGCGGGCTTGAGCAGGTTCGAGGCGTCCATCGCCCCGCCCGAAGTCGCGCCTGCTCCGATGACGGTGTGGATTTCATCGATGAACAGGATACCGCCCGGCGTCTGATCGAGTTCGGTCACGACAGCCTTCAGGCGCTCTTCGAAATCGCCGCGATAGCGCGTGCCCGCGAGAAGCGCGCCCATATCGAGCGAGAAGATCGTGGCGTCGAGCAGCACTTCGGGCACATCGCCTTCGACAATGCGTTTGGCGAGGCCTTCTGCAATGGCCGTCTTGCCGACGCCGGGATCGCCCACATAAAGCGGGTTGTTCTTGGTGCGACGGCAGAGGATCTGGATTGTGCGCTCGACTTCGCTGTCGCGACCGATCAGCGGATCGATCTTGCCGTCTTCGGCGCGCTTGTTGAGATCCACACAATAGGCGGCCAGCGCCTCTAGCGGCTTCGCGGTCTTGCCCTGCTTCTCTTCACGCTCGCCTTCTTCCTTGTCACGCGAGCCTGTAGGTGTGCGACGGCTTGACTTGTCGGGAGCCTTGGCGATGCCGTGCGAGATGAAATTGACCGCATCGAGACGCGTCATGTCCTGCAATTGCAGGAAATAGACTGCATGACTCTCGCGCTCGGCAAAAAGCGCCACCAGCACATTGGCGCCCGTTACCTCGTCACGCCCTGTAGACTGCACATGAATGGCGGCACGCTGGATCACGCGCTGGAAAGCGGCGGTAGGCTTTGGCTCGGTAGGGCGCTCGGAGGCGAGACCTGCAAGATCCTTGTCGAGAAATTCGGTGAGATCGGCGCGCAGCTTTTCGAGATCAATGCCGCATGCCTTAAAGACTGTCACCGAGTCGGTGTCTTCTGTCAGGGCCAGAAGGAGATGTTCGAGGGTCGCATATTCATGCCGCCGTTCCCCGGCGAGGGTGAGGGCGCGATGGAGCGTCTGTTCGAGCATACGAGACAACATGGGGGCGCTCCTTTGGGTCAGGCGTGACGGGCCAACGGGACTGGATGTAGGCTAATCTTGGTTTAGAAAAAGAATACTCTCTATGTTGTTTCGCGGACTGACTGCCGACAAGGGGCGGAATCAGGCCTTTTCGATCATACATTGCAACGGGTGCTGGTTCTGCCGGGCGAGATCCATCACCTGTGTCACCTTGCTCTCTGCCACTTCGAAGGTGAACACGCCGCAAATGCCGACGCCCTTCTTGTGAACATTGAGCATGATATTCGTCGCTTCTTCGCGCGATTTGGAAAAAAAGCGTTCCAAAACATGCACGACGAATTCCATGGGGGTGTAATCGTCATTCAGCATCAAAACCTTGTACATCGCCGGGCGGCGTGTTTCAGGTCGTGCCTGAATGACCACGCTGATATGTGATTCGTCATCGCTTTCATTCTTGCCGGGTGGCTCGTCTGGCGTCGAGGCGCAGACGAGCGCGAACGCGCCGGAAGGAAAGCCGGGCGAGATGAAGGTCTCGGTGGTCGTGGCGCGGTAGTGCATGGTCAGGAGCATATGGGATGAAAACGGTGATCGCAAAGATCTAACGCGGGACAAAGAGTCAAAATCCCGCTGAAGGCGCGGTTTACCTTATTTTTCCCGCAATTGACGCAGATGATCGTGGACGACAGGAAAAGCGTCTGTCTATGATGGGAAAACCGCCAGAGAACCGGGGGCACAAGTGACCTACTGCATGCAGTCCGCAAAGAACAAACGCCTGTCCAAGGCAAAAAATGCGGGTAAGACGCGCAAATGGGTCGTGTTCACGCGTACGGCGCTGGGTGTCTGTCTGACCGCGGGGATTGCAGGCGTGCCCAAGGCGGCGCGCGCGCAATATGCCGGCCACGTCAGCTCCTATGTGGTCGACGTCAATAGTGGTGCGGTGCTGTCGCAGGTCGATCCCGATCTCCAGCGCTACCCGGCCTCACTCACCAAGCTCATGACGCTGTATATGGCGTTTCGTGCCCTGAAGGCGGGTGAGATCACGCCCGATACTACCGTGCCTGTGTCGATTCACGCGGCAACCCAGGCACCATCCAAGCTCGGTCTCGTGCCCGGCACGCGCTTTGTCGTTCAGCAGGCGATCCTGGGGCTCGTCACAAAGTCGGCAAATGATGCGGCCTGCGCGCTGGGCGAGCTGCTCGGTGGCGGCGATGAAGTGCGTTTTGCCAACATGATGACGCAGCAGGCGCGTGCGCTCGGCATGTCGAACACGACCTTCCGTAATGCCTCCGGCCTGCCCGACCCCGATCAGGTGACGACGGCCCGCGATCTGTCGATGCTGGCACAACATCTCGTTCAGGATTTTCCTGAATATTACCATTATTTCTCGACGCCGATGTTCGCCTTCCACGGGCGTATGATCCCGAACCACAACCCGATGCTCAAGACCTATGCGGGCGCGGACGGCATGAAGACGGGCTACACTGATCTCGCGGGTCATAACCTCATCACTTCTGCCCAGCGCAGTAATGTGCGTCTGGTTGGCGTCGTGCTCGGCGCACGCTCCAATCCGCAGCGCAATGCGATGATGGCCAATATTCTGGATCAGGGTTTCGCCTCTGAGGCGTAGCCCCGATGGCGCCGCTGCATCCGCCCACCGTTCTTGCGCGCAACGTGCGCCGCCGTGGTCATGCGTCGGGCGGGTCGAGCGCCGTGTTCGAGGTCGCCGAGGCACCCAGCGGCCCGCGCCGTTACCAGCCGGTCGCCCATGGCGCCAAGCATCATGTTGTGGCAGGCGCCAATGTACGCATGGCGACGTCGCGCCATGTCGTCTCGACAAAGAAAAATCCCGTCACCAGAAGCTGAACTGGCGGGCTGCGAAAAAACGCGGCCCCGACCTTGCTCCTGACGCCTCAGGCGCGCATTTTCTCTGAATTCTTGGCAAGATCAGAGAATTCAGCAGGAGGCGAGTGCAGTTCATGGGCAGTATGGAGTCGTATCACGGGGTTCCGCTTCACACAGAGGAAGATTTCGTCGGTCTGAGAAAAGCGGGGCAACTGGCAGCCGCGACGCTCGATATGATCACCCCCTACGTGGTTCCCGGCGCCAAGACCGACGATCTCAACCGACTGATCCATGACTACACGCTCGATCACGGGGCGGTTCCGGCGCCGCTGAATTATCGCGGTTTTCCAAAATCCTGCTGTATTTCGATCAATCATGTTGTTTGCCACGGCATTCCGGGCGAGCGCTGCCTCAAGGATGGCGACATCGTCAATATCGATGTGACGTCGATTCTCGATGGCTGGTATGGCGACACCTCGCGCATGTATCTGGTGGGTTCGGTGCCACGCAAGGCGGCCAATCTCGTCGATCTGACCTACAAGGCGCTGATGCTCGGTATCGCCGAAGTCGCGCCCGGCAAGACGCTGGGCGATATCGGCCATGCCATTCAGAGCTTCGCCGAGGGGCACCGTTTGTCTGTCGTGCGCGATTTCTGCGGTCACGGCATCGGGCGCGAGTTTCATGCGGAACCGCAGGTCGTGCATTACGGCAAGCCCGGCAAGGGACTCAAGCTGCAGGAGGGCATGGTCTTCACCATCGAGCCGATGCTCAACCTTGGCAAAGAGGGCACCAAGACGCTCGAAGATGGCTGGACAGCCGTCACGCGCGACCGCTCCCTCTCGGCCCAGTTCGAACATATGCTTGCCGTGACACGCGATGGATGCGAGATTTTCACGCTCTCACCCGCTGGGTACACCAAGCCCCCTTATGATCTGGCTGATCTGCAAGGAACGATCCACGTGAAGCGTGTCTGCACCCGGACGGCGGCCCTGTCCCTCCTTCTCGCCGGTATATCGTTGCCGAGTCTTGCTTCTGCCGCCCCGGCAGTAGCGGCCATGCCCTATGATCCGCTGGCTTTTGGTACGGTGAACCCGGAGCTGAAACCGGCCAAACCGGTCGAAGGCACGCGCGGCATGGTGGTGTCGGCACAGCATCTCGCCTCGGAAGCCGGGCGGCAGATTCTGGCTGCTGGCGGTAATGCCGCCGATGCGGCTGTGGCAGTCGGCTATGCCCTGGCTGTGGTGTATCCGGCAGCGGGCAATATCGGCGGCGGCGGGTTCATGACCCTGCGTCTGCCCGATGGCAAGACGACTTTTATCGATTTCCGTGAGCGTGCGCCCGGAGCCGCAACCCCCACCATGTATCAGGATGCACAGGGCAAGGTCGATCCGAAGGCCTCCATCGAGGGCTGGCGGGCTGTCGGTGTGCCGGGAACGGTGGCAGGCCTCGAGGAAATCCATCATCGCTGGGGCAAGCTGAGCCGCGCCAAGGTCATGGCGCCTGCAATAGTGCTGGCCGAAAAAGGCTTCGTTCTGGGGCGGGGCGATGCCGATCTGCTGCATACAAGCACTGAGGCCTTCCAGAAGGATGCCCATGCGCGTGACATTTTCCTGCGCGCCGATGGCACGCCGCTTCAGGCGGGCGATCGTCTGGTGCAGAAGGCGCTTGCGAAGACTCTGCGCAGCATCGCGCAGTCGGGAGCAAGTGAATTCTATAAGGGTGCCATCGCGCATCAGGTCGTTGCGGCCAGCGAGAAAAGCGGCGGTATTCTCACTCTTGCCGATTTCGCGGCCTATCATCCACGCGAATTCGCTCCGATCCATTGCAGCTATCGTGGTTATGATATCGATACCGCGCCCCCTCCGAGCGGCGGCGGCGTCGCGCTTTGCGAGATGCTCGACATCCTCTCTGGCTATGACATGAAGGCGCTCGGCCTGCGAAGCGTTGCTGGTGTGCAGCGTCAGGTCGAGGCCATGCGCCATGCCTATTCCGACCGGCGCGATCTGGGTGACCCAGATTTCGTGAAAAACCCGGTCGCCCACCTGATCGATCCGGCCTATGCCGCAGAAATCCGTAAGGGCATCCCGCTCGATCACGCGCTCAATTCCGACGCGCTGGTAGCGGGTGCAGCTCTCCCCATGACGGCCCAGCCCGCAGCGAGCGACACCCATGAGAAGCACGAGACAACGCAGTTCTCCGTCGCCGATCGTTCGGGTTTCGCTATTTCCGCCACTTATACGCTCAATGGCTGGTTCGGTGCCGGGGTGATCGGGGGCGATACCGGCTTCTTCCTCAATGACGAGATGGATGATTTCTCGGCCAAACCTGGCAGTGCCAATATGTTCGGCATTGTCGGTTCGGAGGCCAATGCCATAGCGGCGGGCAAGACGCCGCTTTCTTCCATGGCGCCCACGATCATCTCCCATGAGGGCAAGCCCTTCATGGTAATCGGCAGCCCCGGCGGGTCGCGCATTCCGACCATCGTGCTTTCTGTCGTGCTTGGGGTGATCGATGGCGGATTGGATATCCAGCAGGCGGTCGATCTGCCGCGCATCCACGAACAATGGAAGCCGGTGGCTATCGAGCTGGAGCCGCGCGCGCTCAGTCCCGACGTGATGGAAGCCCTGCAACTTGAGGGTTATACCCTTTCGCCGCATCGCCCCTGGGGTGTTGCCGAGGGTATTCTCTTCGGCCGTCCTTCGGTTGCTGCGCCTGTAACCGGCAAGCTCTATGGGGGCTGGGATCGTCGTCATGAGGGGGGCGGTGCGAGCGGGTTGTAAAAAAACCTGCACCTGCCTCTTGCGCAGAGTAGGCAGAATGGTGTTAACCCTGCACCGGGAGGTCGGCCTTGGACGGACGGCTTGCGAACCCGGTCAGGTCCGGAAGGAAGCAGCCGCAGTGAGTTTTGTTCGGGTCATGTGTTCGGCCTCCCACCCCCTGAAGCAGCCGGTCTCGCTTTTTCGCGCATGACCCCTTCAGACGATACCTCCACGCCGGAAGAGATCCCGCTCCCCCCGATTGAAGAGGTGGGTTCTTCGATGCCCCTTCGGCGCCCGCGCCTGTTGCGGTTCCCGAGCCGAAAAAAACAGCAGAGCGTAGTGGGCCTTATCGTGTTCTGGCGCGCAAATACCGTCCCCAGCATTTTGACGATCTGATCGGTCAGGACGCGACAGTGCGCATTCTGCGCCGCGCGTTCCAGCTCGGTCGTGTGGCGCATGCCTTCATGCTGACGGGTGTGCGTGGCGTCGGTAAAACCACGACCGCGCGAATTATTGCCCGTGCGTTGAACTGCATTGGGGTAGATGGCCAGGGCGGTCCAACCGCCGATCCCTGCGGTGTCTGCGCCAATTGCACGGCGATTCTCGCCGATCGTCACCCTGATGTGCTGGAGATGGACGCCGCCTCACGCACGGGTGTGGACGATATACGCGAGATCATCGAGGCGACGCGCTTCAGGCCCATGCAGGGGCGAATGAAGGTCTTCATCATCGATGAGGTCCATATGCTCTCGCGCAATGCGTTCAACGCCTTGCTCAAGACGCTAGAAGAGCCGCCCGAGCAGGTGACGTTCATTTTCGCGACGACCGAATTGCGTAAGGTGCCGGTTACTGTTCTGTCGCGCTGCCAGCGTTTCGATCTGCGCCGTGTGCCGCAGGAAATGCTGATGCAGCATTTTGCCGGAATTGCCGGAAAGGAATCCGTCGCGTTTTCCGATGAGGCATTGTCGCTCATTGCCCGCGCCGCCGACGGTTCCGTGCGTGACGGGCTTTCCCTCCTCGATCAGGCAATCGCCCAGGGCGAGGGAGAAGGCACGTCGCGTATCGAAGCGCCTATGGTCAGCGCGATGCTCGGTCTGGCAGATCGTCAGCTCGTTTTCGACCTCTTCGAGGTGCTGATGCAAGGCAATGCCGATCAGGCGCTTTCGATCAGCGGTCAGGCTTATGCGCAAGGCGCCGATCTCGGCATTCTGCTGACCGATTTGCTGGATCTGATCCATATCATCTCGCGCCTCAAGGCCATTGCGAGCCTGCGTCATAGCCGCGAGCTGCCTGAGGCGGAGCGCGATCGTGGCGCTTCTCTCGCCGATCGACTGCCCAACGCCGAGCTCGGTCGTGCTTGGCAGATTTTGCTCAAGGGTATTCAGGAGGTCGAGCAGGCTCCCGATCGCCGGGCGGCGGCCGAAATGGTGCTGATCCGGCTATGCTATGCCAGCACGCTGCCTACCCCCGATCGCCTCGCGCGTCTGGTCATGCAGATGCCGGCAGACGGGCAGGAAGGCGGTGGTTCTGCTGCTTCGCCGGGTAACGTACCTGGCGATGGATCAGGTGTCACGGCTCGCGGCGCGGTGGTCGGGGGCGCACCAGATGGTGGTGATGACCGCCCTCGCGCTGCATTGCGTCTCGTCGCCAATGGCGGTGTGGCCTATAAAGCGCCAATCCTTGCGCCCACTCCGATCCTGACACCGGCGCCGCCACCACCTGAGACCGAAAGCGCCGAAGCCCCGCTGCCGCCTCTGCGTTCCTGGCGCGAAATGGTGGCCTTCGTGGCGCGTGAATCAGAGGCGATGCTGCACGGCATTCTGCGCCATTCAGCGCATCTGGTGCGTTTCGAGCCACCGCGTGTCGCGCTGCGTATGGCGCGCGGCACACCGCCGCGCATCGAAACCCGGCTTCAGTCCTTGCTCGAGCGCGTCTATCCGGGCCAGTGGCAGATCGAGACATCGCAGGACGAAGGCGAGCCGACGCTCGATGAGCAGGGCGCCGAGATCGTTTCGCTGCGTCGTGAAGAGCTGCACGCCCATCCGCTTTTGCGCGCCATTCTCGATGTTTTCCCTGATGCGCGCGTGGGTGAGCCCAAGGATCTGTCACTCGATGAATACGGGTTGCCGCCCGAAGAACTGGAATCGCCCGAAAGCTGGGCGACAGAGCCGGCGGCCCCCGATCTGGACTTTGCCCCTGTCGATGCCGATCTGATGGATGATGATGACTGGCACGATTTCGGTGGCGGGTCGTCTTTCTAGTCTCAAGGAGCAAGCAGCATGAAAAATCTCGCAGGGCTGATGAAGCAGGCCTCCCAGATGCAGTCGCGTATGGAAGAAGTGCAGAACACGCTGACCGCGCTGACGGTCGAAGGCGTTTCTGGCGCTGGTCTGGTCAGCGTCACACTGAGCGGCAAGGGCGACATGCGCGCCCTCAGGATCGATCCGAAACTGGCCGACCCGAATGAGGTCGAGATGCTTCAGGACCTGATCATCGCGGCATTCGCCGATGCCCGCGCCAAGGTCGAGACGGCCAATGCTGAAGAAATGCGCAAGGTAACAGGCGGTATCGATCTGCCTGCCGGTCTGAAATTCCCGTTCTGATTTCGTCTCGTAGGAGGCAGGGCCATGATGGGTGGTGGCGATGTCGAAAGACTGATCCAGCTATTGTCGCGTCTGCCCGGACTCGGCCCGCGCTCAGCGCGGCGTGCGGCGCTCGTGCTGCTGCGTTCGCCCCAGACAAGACTCCTGCCGCTTGCTCAGGCCATGGAAGCTGCCGCGCATTCGGTGCGCAGCTGTCATATCTGCGGCACACTCGACAGTAGTGACCCGTGCAGCATCTGCGCCGATCCGACGCGTGATCACGGCCTGATCTGTGTGGTCGAGACGGTGGGCGATCTCTGGGCGCTGGAGCGCTCGCGTCTGCATCCCGGCACGTATCAGGTGCTGGGTGGGGTCCTTTCCGCGCTCTCTGGCACGGGGCCGGAAGATCTGAACACTGCGTCTCTTCTGTTGCGTGTTGCCTCCGGTGAGGTACGCGAGGTCATTCTGGCACTCGGGGCGACGGTTGAAGGGGCCAGCACGGCTCATTGGCTACAGGAGAAACTGGCAGAGCATGAAGTGACCGTCACGCGTGTCGGGCATGGCGTGCCAATCGGTGGCGCGCTCGATGTGCTCGATGACGGCACGCTGGCGGCGGCTCTCTCTGCAAGGCGGCCCGCACAGTGAGGCATGCGACGCCCGGCGTCGGGATCGCTCCCTCGATGCCGCGTGCCGCTCTTGTGACAGGGGGAGGCAGACGCATCGGCAGGGCGCTGGTCGAGGCTCTGGCGCGCGAAGGCTTTGCCATTGCCCTTCATTGCCGTAGCCATGCCGACGAGGCCCGTGCCCTTCTGGCGACCCTCGATGTTACCGGCTGCGTGCTGGAGGCCGATCTTTCGCACGAGAATGAAGTGGTGCGTCTCGTCGGCGACGCCACGAAGGCCCTTGGGCCGCTCGGCGTGTTGATCAATAATGCCTCGGTCTTCGAGCGCGACGAATGGCATGACGCGACCCGTGAGTCGTGGGATCGTCACATTGAGACGAATCTGCGTGCACCTTTCGTACTGATGCAGGATTTTGCCCGCGCCCTGCCAGAAACGGCACAGGGCATGGTCCTTAATCTTCTCGATCAGCGTGTCTGGAACCTGACGCCCCATTTCGTGAGCTATACGCTGTCGAAGGCAGGGCTCTGGACCCTGACCCAGAGCATGGCGCTGGCCCTCGCACCGCGTATTCGCGTCAATGCAATCGGGCCGGGGCCTGTCCTGCCAGCCGTCGGGCAAAGCGACGAGCACTTCGCAAAGATGCGTCAGAATGCGCCTCTGAATACGGGCGCTGATCCGCAGGAAATCGTCACAGCCATGACGTCATTACTGCGTATGCCTTCGGTAACCGGGCAGATGATTGCGCTTGATGGCGGTCAGCATCTACAATGGCGCCCATAGGATAAAAAAGGTGGACCAGACGAGATGGCCGCATTCCAGTTGCGTATGGCTGATGGCGCGCGCGTAACGTGCAGCGTCACGAAAATCGCAACCCATCATCACACCCTCCTCGATCTTGACCCAAATACGCAGCGTCTGGCTCATCGCTCTGCAGACAGTGCGCGCGAAACTCTGGCGCTCAGCTGGTCTTCGGCGCCGGGTTTTGCGTTGCTTGTCGCCTCGGACGGTAAGTGGCCGGACGCGCCATCTGAGACGGGGCGCGGCGGCTGGTCACCGGGTTTTGCGCCATTGAGCGTGGTGTCACTCCACGAAGACAAGATCGCCCTCAAGCGCTTTCGAGGGGCTTTCTTTTTGAGGGCCGAAATCGATACAGGCTGTATCTACGCAGATTGCAGGGCCATCTCGGACTGGGAGCGTTTTACACAGGTCCCAGCCGAAGTCGCGCCGGGCTTTTGTCTGCAGGATTTTGCGGCACAATTCGCAGTACTTCTTGATGGACGCGACGCGCCTCTTCGCATTCTCGACGCTTTGGCGGCCTTTCCGCCCTCCTTTCTGCCCCCTCTGCTCGACATGCTGTGCGACTTTCTCGCTCCTGGTGTTCTTGAGGTTTTTGCCGGTTTGTTCGTTTCGACCTCGGAGGGCAGCATCGCGCAGAAATGTGCCGTGCTGCTTTCTTCGCTCTCTGACAGCGCATGGATCGCTGACGGGTTCAGGCGGCTCAGCGACTGGCAAGCGGGTCGCTTTTTCCCAGTCCAGTCGGCAGGAGCATGCTACGATTTTCTGGGTTATCAGGAAAATACGCGTAGAGAGAGCCTCTACTCTCCAGGCGCCCGTCTTCTGAGTGCTGCGCGTCGCAGCGTTACGCCGCGTAAAACACTTGCTCTGCTGGCAACAGCGCGTGACGAAGGTGTTTATCTGCTCGAATGGATCGCCCATCATCGTCGCATTGGTGTGGAGCAGTTTTTTATTTACACCAATGACCTTACAGACGGGTCAGATGTGTTGCTCCGGTGTCTCGCCGACGCGGGTGAAATTGTCTGGATCGATAATAGCGGTGCGGCCCCCGAGCGCATCAACATGCAGGACAAGGCCTATAACCACGCCTTGATGATCCTGCCGGAGATACTGGATTACCGTTGGTGTCTCGTGGTCGATCTCGACGAGGTCGTGCTTCCGGTAGCAGAATTCGATCATTCCCTGCCTCCTCTACTGGAGGCGAGAGAGCGCGAGGGTGCCGAGGCTGTGGCGATGTCATGGCGCGTCTTCAACTCGAACCGTCATCTCACCTGGGCGCCAGGTTTGTCTGCCGAGCGCTTCGTTGAGACGGAAACGCATCCGCTCATCAAGACGGCATTTCGCACCAATCTGTTCTCAGGTGCTACGGCGCACCATCTGTGTCGCGTGAACGGGAAGTCGTGTCGTATATGACGATCGACGGTGAAAGGCAGAGAAACGGCGATCTGACCGATCATGACACTAATTTCGCGGCTCGGCCGACGATCAACGCCTCGATATGCCATTACCATGTACGATCGCTGGAAGAGTATGTCTGGAAGTTCGCGCGCGGTGAGAATGACGGCACTGGTGTGCTGAAACAGAAGCATTTCCGCTATAATAATCCCGGCATCTTTGATCTCTTCACGACCCGTTTCGAGGCCGAGGGGGCGCAGCCGGTGCGCGTTCTGGCCGACGATATCCGTCGTGGTATCAGGCGACTTCTGGCCCTGTCTGGGGTTGCTGTGGCGCAGACAGAAGTCGAGCGACGCTTTCAGTCCCAGTCTCTCGCGTTTGTCGAGCAGAGCGCGAGGATCATACAGCAGGATGACCGTATTGCTGCTGACGTGCGCGAAAGATGGTGTGCTCTTGTCGATGAATGGCGCGCGCTGCGTGGTGTGGAATGACTGGGCTATTACGGTTTGAGCGCGTCGAACGCTGAAAAACCCGAAACGAGATAATTCTCTTCAACGAGCGAAAAGGGCAGGCCGTCGCCGCGCAGGAGCACCGCCCGATTGCGCAGAAGAATGCCGGGTGGGAGGTCTGTCGATCGGCTCTCAAGTGGCCTGCGGGTAAAGCGGAGAGGGGCGACGATATGTCCGAAAGGGCTGTTGGTCGTTTCGAGAGCCCGGTTCATCTCGGGTGCCAGGCGCTGCGGTACATACCAGTTCCACGCATCTGAGAGCGCGAGATCGCCGCAGCGCAGGCTGACATGGCGCGTGCGGATAGTCTCACCCTTCGCCAGGATGAAGAACTCATGATGCGGAAGGGGAGGGATGAGCTGATCAGTGGGTAGGGCAACCGCCGTGATCTTCACACCGGGGTAGAGATGCTGGCAGTAACCCTGCAGCACCTTAGTGGCGCTGTTCTGCGCATTGAGAGCCCGGCTCAGACGCGATGCGGTTTCCGCCATGGAGGGAAAGGGCGCCATGCACAAAAGAAAAAAGCCGGTCAGACCGGCTTTTCTCGACAACATCAATTTTCATTATCGTCGTTATCGGTGGTGACTTCGATCTCCGATCCGAGATCGTCGTCATCGTCGTCGAGGTCCGACGTATCTTCCATGACGTCGTCGTCATCATCGTCATCCGAGTCCAGATCGACGTCGATATCTTCCCCGTCGCTCTTGGGAGCGTCTTTCGTCTGATCGACAGGGATATCGTTACCGCGCTTGGGCTGCGGTATATCGCTGGGCTGTTCTGCGCCACATTTCGGGCAAATCGCGGGAGCGCGATTCAGGTCGTAGAAACGCGCGCTACAAGAGACGCATACGCGCTTCAGACCGAGTTCTGGTTTTGCCATGATGACTACCTGTCGATCCTGAACCGGTTGAAGAAGGAGAACGGCTTGCGCCGCGAAGCACGGGGCCATGCCAGCTTGCGTTCGCCATGTCAAATGCAACCTCGGTTTTTCATGTTAAAACAAGCAGGAAAACAGATCGTGGCAATTGACAGCTGCGGCGCTGCATCGGAATGAACGCTATCATGGAACATCATCCTTCTGCCCCCGTCATTCCTCTCTCTGTCACGCGCAATCCCGGTCCGCTTCGCGGTACGATTCGCGTTCCCGGCGACAAATCCATCAGCACCGGGCGCTGATGCTCGCCTCTCTCGCAGAGGGACGCACCGTCGTAACGGGGCTGCTCGAAGGGGAAGACGTTCTGCGTACCGCCGACGCCATGCGCGCGCTCGGCGCCACCATCACGCGTGAGGCCGATCGTGGGTGATCGACGGCAAGGGTGTCGGGGCGCTCATAGAGCCGTCAGACGTGCTCGATATGGGTAATTCTGGCACAGCAGCGCGTTTGCTGTCGGGTATCCTGTCGAGCCATGCGATTACCAGTTTCATGACGGGTGATGCGAGTTTGCGCGGGCGCCCCATGCGCCGCGTGACCCAACCGCTTGCCGGTAATGGCGCCTGCTTCGCCACGCGTCTTGGCGAGAAGCTGCCCATGGCCATTATCGGTACGGGTGAGGCGACGGCGCTTTCCTACTGTCTGCCGGTTGCTTCCGCTCAGGTGAAATCGGCCATCCTGCTTGCCGGTCTGAATGCTCAGGGCAAGACCCGTGTAGAAGAGCCGGTTGCAACGCGCGACCATACCGAAAACATGTTGCGTCATTTCGGTGTCGGCGTGGATGTCGGGCTGACGCCGACAGGCGGGCGTATCATCACGCTTGAAGGCCGCGCACGCCTCGTCGCACGTGATGTCGTCGTTCCTGCCGATCCGTCTTCAGCAGCATTCCCGATCGTGGCGGCAAGTCTCGTGCCTGGGTCTGAAATTCGCCTGCCGGGCGTCGGTCTCAACCCGCTGCGCACCGGGTTGTTCACGACGCTACGTGAAATGGGGGCAGTTCTTGATATCGAAAATGAGCGCATCGAGGGCGGCGAGCCTGTGGGCGATCTCGTTGTGCGTGGCGCTGCCCTGCGCGGTGTCGATGTGCCTGCCAATCGTGCGCCATCCATGATCGACGAATACCCCGTGCTGGCCGTAGCCTGCGCCTTTGCCAGCGGCACGTCGCGCCTGCGTGGTCTGGAAGAACTGCGCGTCAAGGAAAGCGACAGGCTCTCGGCTACGGTGGCCCTGCTCAAGGCCAACGGGGCGGATGTGCGCGTCGAGGGCGATGACATGATCATCGAAGGACGTGGCAGTGCGGAAGGTCTTGGCGGCGGACTGGTGGAAACACAGATGGATCATCGTCTTGCGATGAGCGCAATCGTGTTCGGCCTTGCTGCGGAAAAGCCCGTGATCGTCGATGATACCGGCTTCATCAATACGAGCTTTCCAGGTTTCGTGTCGCTTATGACTGCCCTCGGGGCGGTTCTCTGATGCGCCTCATTATCGCTGTCGACGGACCTGCCGCTGCGGGAAAAGGCACGCTTGCCAAGGCGCTTGCTGCCGCTCTCGGTTTGCCGCATCTGGATACAGGGCTTCTTTATCGTGCCGTGGCACGTCAGATGATCCTTGCCGGGCTGGACCCGGCCGAAGATGACGGCGAACAGACGGCCCATGCCCTGCAACCTGAAGATCTTCAGCGCGACGATCTGCGTGTGCCCGAAATTGATCGTGGCGCAAGTGCTGTTGCGACCCAGACGCCCGTCCGTGCGGCGCTGCTGAAACGTCAGCGCGAGTTCGCGACGGCGAGTGGGGCGGTAATCGACGGGCGCGATATCGGCACCGTGGTTTTTCCTGACGCCGATCTCAAATTCTTCGTCACGGCCAGCGCCGCGGTCAGAGCTTTGCGTCGTTATCAGCAGATGCATGGCGCAGCTGATCCGGTGCCGACAGAGCTCGCAGAGTTGGCTGCTGAAATCGAGGCACGCGACCGCAAGGACGCCGAGCGTCCGGTTTCGCCGTTGCGCAAGGCGGATGATGCGGTGCTGGTTGAAACCGATCATCTTGATGCGCAGGCCGTTCTGGCACACGCACTCTCAGTGGTAAGGGCGCGCTTCATCGCCTGAGCAACGTATCCAGCAGGAGCTGTGCTCCCTTAGCCTGCCCGCAAGCCTAAGGGGCGGGCAGGCTAAGGTATCAAGCGCCTCTCCGGGCCAGGATCGGACAGGGAATCGCCCTAAACGGCAAGAGACCTGAGGTTTTTATTGACAAGCACCCGGTCACGGGTGTCTGACGTCATGCAGCGTAATGTCACCTGCGCTTGCTCGTTCTCCTACTGTCGAACGGGCGCTTTTTTCTTATGAAGGCTCATGGGTGGACCGAGGTTCATGAGCACGCCGTCCGACCTGTGTGCCGGGCGCAGACATTGGCCCGATCGTCACGATCGGCCCAGGATTACGAAAACACATGGCTTCAGCCACCAACACCGTCGAAGACTTCGCAGCTCTTCTTGACGAGACCCTCGGCCAGGACACGGGCTTTGACGGCTCCGTCGTTACCGGTCGCGTCATCCGCCTGACGGATGAATTCGCGATCGTTGATGTTGGCCTCAAGAGCGAAGGCCGCGTTTCGCTCAAGGAATTCGGACCGCCGGGCGCTGCGCCTGACGTGCGTCCGGGCGACGTGATCGAGCTTTATGTCGAGCGCTATGAAGATCGTGACGGCTCCATCGTGCTGTCGCGCGAGAAGGCCCGTCGTGAAGAGGCATGGACCTCGCTCGAGCGCGCATTCGCGAACAACCAGCGCGTCAACGGCACGATCTATGGTCGCGTCAAGGGCGGCTTCACGGTTGATCTCGGCGGCGCCATGGCGTTCCTTCCGGGCAGCCAGGTCGATATCCGCCCCGTGCGCGATGTCGCTCCGCTTATGGGTCAGCCCCAGCCTTTCCAGATCCTCAAGATGGATCGCGCCCGTGGCAACATCGTTGTCTCGCGTCGTGCCGTTCTTGAAGAGACCCGTGCAGAGCAGCGTTCCGAGCTGATCCAGGGCCTGAAGGAAGGTATGATCCTCGATGGCGTGGTCAAGAACATCACCGATTACGGTGCGTTCGTCGATCTCGGCGGTGTCGATGGCCTCCTGCATGTCACCGACATTGCCTGGAAGCGCATCAACCACCCGTCCGAAGCCCTGCAGATCGGCATGCCGGTTCGCGTTCAGGTCATCCGCTTCAACTCCGACACGCAGCGTATCTCGCTGGGCATGAAGCAGCTTGAGGCTGATCCGTGGGAGAACGTGGCGATCAAGTATCCGCAGGGTGCTCGCTATTCGGGTCGCGTCACGAACATCACCGATTACGGTGCGTTCGTTGAGCTCGAGCCGGGCGTCGAAGGTCTGGTGCACGTTTCCGAAATGTCCTGGACGAAGAAGAACGTCCATCCGGGCAAGCTTGTCGCGACCTCGCAGGAAGTCGACGTCATGGTTCTCGACGTGGACAGCGCCAAGCGTCGTATCTCGCTCGGCCTCAAGCAGGTTCAGCGCAACCCCTGGGAGCAGTTCGCCGAAGAGCACAAGGTCGGTTCGACCATCGAAGGCGAAATCCGCAACATCACCGAATTCGGTCTGTTCGTGGGTCTCTCTGCCGATATTGATGGCATGGTGCATATGTCCGATCTTTCCTGGGACGAGGCCGGCGAAGCTGCCATGGCCAAGTTCGAGAAGGGTCAGGTTGTTCAGGCCAAGGTGCTCGACGTTGACGCCGAGAAGGAGCGCATCTCGCTTGGCATCAAGCAGCTGCAGGAAGATCCGGCAGCCGACACCCTGTCGCGCGTCCACAAGGGCGACATCGTGACCTGCCTCGTGACGTCGGTTCAGACCAACGGTATTGAAGTCAAGGTTGACGACGTTCTGACCGGCTTCATCCGTCGCGCCGAACTGGCTCGTGACAAGGCCGAGCAGCGCCCCGAGCGCTTCGCGGTTGGCGAGAAGGTCGACGCGAAGGTTGTTTCCGTCGATCGCGCTTCGCGCAAGCTCGCTCTGACCATCCGCGGCCGTGAGGTCGAGGAAGACAAGGCTGCTATCAACGAATACGGTTCGTCTGACAGCGGTGCATCGCTGGGTGACATTCTCGGTGCGGCGATCCGTCGCCGTAATACCGAAGTGTAATCAACAGTCATCTTGTTGAAACACTATGAAAGGGCTGCTTCGGCAGCCCTTTTATTTTTTGTTGTTGAACTGACAGTCAACTTAATCCGAAATCTGCTTCTGAAGACTTTTGCACGTCCAGTGTTTGGGTTAGACACAATCTGATCGGCAAGGGGGAATTGCCCCTACTTGTTGCAAGGATGCGGTTGCGGGGGCTTCATGGCTGTTATTTACAATACGAACTACACCCATAATCCCAACTCCTATCTGACCTTGGCGGTAGAGCGTGCCGCGCGTGCTCTTTTTGGCGCAGATCAGGTTCTGCTCGCCGATAACATGACTCTGGCTCAGGCTGCGGCTTCAGGCGAGCATGACACGCTGATCTGTATTGATGGCCAGCGCATTAACACGCAGCTGATGCGACGCATCCGCCCGGCTTTCAAGACGATGATCCTCTGGACGTTCGAAGACCCGTTCATGCGGGATTTCAATGTCGAGAACTCCAATCTTTTCGATTTCGTCTTCACGAACGATCCCTCCTGCGCGGATCATTATCGCGGCAAGGGGCATTATCTCCCCCTCGGCGCCAGTCGGACCATTCATCAGCGGGACGTGAAAGAGGGCGAGGCGCTCGATTACGATATCTTCTTTGCCGGCACCATGTGCCGAACCGCGTCGAGACGCTTCGTCGTATCATCGCCGCCTTTCCGCAGGCCCGTCTGAAGCTCATCTGCCCTGGCAATGAGTATCTGCCGCCTTTGCCTGCCGATCTGGCCGAACTGGCAATCCAGCGCCCGGTCAGTCATGAGGCATTCATCGATTTCGCCAATGCGAGTGCCGTTACGCTGACCATGTTCCGTGACTATGCGAGTCATGGTGATGTCAGTCAGGCGACGGCTCCGGGACCGCGCTTCTACGAACTGGCTCTAGCGGGTGCGGCTCAGGTGGTTGAAGCGCCTGACAGCATGGACACCAAATATTTCGCGGAGATCGAAGGCACGTTCCTTGCGCGTGATGTCGATGGTGTTGTGAGCGCGGTCGCTGCCCTGCTCAATGACCGTGCCTTGCGCCACAGTGTGGCGCTCTCCGGGCAGAAATCAGCTCAGGAAGGGCACCTTTACGAGCATCGTTTGCGCCGTATGGCCGAAGTCACCGGTGCCAATTTCGGTCGCGTTGTGCCCGGAACCGAGTTGGCCCCGCGCCGTCGTCGCCTGCGTGTGCTCATGTGCACGCATTCGACCATTCATGAAGCCGCATGGGGTGGCGTCGAGGTCTATCAGCAAACGCTTTGTTCCATGCTTGGGCGTGAGATCGAATTTTTCTACTGGTTGCGTCGCGGTACGCATTGCCGCCTGACCACAGCCAATGGGCAGGAGGTCGAGCGCTATGACGTGCCCGAAGTGGGCTGGATGGATGCGATGTGCGATGGGCCGGAGGAAATGGCCTTTTCGAACGCGATCAGCCAGTACAACTTCGATATCGTCCATTTTCAGCATCTCGGTCATCATGCCCTGTCGCTGCCGATCATTGCCAAGGCCTGCGGTGCCGGTGTGGTGTTCTCGGCCCATGATTTCTGGCTGATCTCGTCGCGCTACAACCTGCTCAATCAGGATCTGCGTTATATCGAGGATGAGGTGAAGTCGGTCGTTGCGAGCGATATCATCCTCAAGGTTGCCGAAAACATCGAATATGGCGGCGAGCAGACGCGACGCGCGTTCATCGCCAAAATGCTGCATTCGGTCGATATGATCCTGTTCGGAACCAAGCATTCACGCAATCTGACTCATGAGATCTATCCGATCCTCGATGAGAAAAAGAGTCTGATCCTCGGTATCCCGTCACCCGAAAACACGATCCCCATCGTTCCCAAACTCTATGAGCCTCTGGGCGAGCGTCCGCTAAAGGTGGCAATTGTAGGCAATTTCCTGCGTACCAAGGGCGCCGATACGATCCTCAATCTGATCGAGATCGCTCATCCCGATCACATCGAGTTCCATATTTTCGGCTATATTCACCCCGAATATGATGCGGTCATCAACGGCAAGCCGCGTCCTAATGTGAAGGTCTACGGACGTTACAATGCTGGCGATATTGCAGCCCTTCAGGTTGCCGATGTCGCGCTCAATCTGTCTATCTGGCCAGAGACCTATTGCATCTCGCTGTCCGAGGCCTGGCAGAACGGCCTGATACCGATCGTGACCGATGTGGGGGCGCTTGGCGACCGCGTGGAAGATGGCGTCAATGGTTTCAAGGTGCCGATTGGCCGTGCCAATATGGTGCTCGAACGTCTCGAATTGCTGCGCTCGTCGGAGGGCATACGCCGTTCGATCATGGGCAATATCTCCCCCGCGCTTTGGACGCAGGCCGAAACCTACGCCAACGACATGCGCGACGTTTATCGCGAGGCGGCGCCCGTACGTGAGCTTGGTACGGCTGAAATGCAGATTGATGCGGGACAAGTGCATCTGCTTCCGCACGCGTCGTGGCGTCATCAGGCACCCCCGCGCCATATTTTCGATCCGCCGACCATTCGCGATCTTTCGGTCGAAATGCCTGAGCCGGTTTCGGACTGGTTCTCGATCCAGGGCGCAGAATATTATATCGATGATGTCTGCCACTTCGTGTTTGCTGAGAACGAGCCTGAAGACTTTGCCGGATCTTACGAATTTCATATTCGCGGGTGGCATGTCCTGCCGGGCGTAAGCTCCGCCGGGTCGATTTACGCGGTGCTGATCGGCGACGACAAAGCGCCGCTCGTCTTCCTGCCCTGCATACGCGAAGCACGTGGTGACGTTCTGTCGATTTACCCCAATGCGCCTCGTCGGGCGGGTTTCGCCGGTCAGGCGGCTTTGCGCGGTAAATGGTGCGAAGGCACGTTCCGCGTCGGGCTGGTTAACGTGGTCAACGGCGCAGGCGCTTTCATGGTCACGTCGGTCGAGATCACGGTCAAGGATGGCAAGGTCAACGAGATCCAGGTAGAGCGTCCGTCTAATGACCAGATCATGCGCGACTTCGATCGTATCTCGCATGCTGACGGTCATCTGCGCGGTATCAAGTTGAGTCGCCTGCATCCTCACGCGCGGTATCATCAGGCTGAAAATGATTTCCAGCATTATATCGACTCGCTGAGCGGACTGATCGGCGATCCGGCACCACTTTTGACGGATGACGGCAATCTGTTCATCCGCGGCTGGGGCTTTCTGCGTCAGCTCGAACGCGCGGGTACCATGTCTGTGGCGCTGATCGGTGGAGAGACGAACGAGGCGTTCTTCTTCGCTCTCAACCGCTTCCTGCGCCATGACGTGAAGACCATTTTCCCGGATGCGCCGCTTTGCGTCGGATTCGAGGGCTGGCTGTCAATCGCTTCGGGTTATGCTGCCGATATGGAAGGTGTTTACAGGCTATGTCTCGTCAACACTGTCGGTGAGCAGATCGGGATCAAGGCGCTCGATGTTCTCGTAACCGTTTCAGAAGGCGTTATTGCGTCGGTCGCTCATGCGGAGGTAGACGAATCGGTCGTTGCGCAGATTAATGCAGCGATCGAGTCCAGCCTCGCACCTGCGGTCATGGCCTGAAGCCCCAAGAGACGTCCTGATGCAGAGCGAGCGCAAGCCTAAATGGCAGGTCGTCGATGAGGCGTGGTATCTCGCCCAATATCCGTCTGCAGCCGAGGAGATGGCTGCTAACGGATATTACGATGCGGCAGAGCATTATCAAGCGATAGGTAAATCCTTCGGGTTTTCACCGAACAGGTATTTCGATGAGACCTGGTATCGACAGGCCTATCCGGAACTTTACGCAGAGATCTGCCGGGGTGAGCTGGCGTCGGGTTTCGACCATTATTGTGCGAAGGGTTACGCGACCCACGCGCCTCACTGGCTTTTTTCGGAAAGCTATTATCGTGCCCGTCATGCCTCGCTGGTGTCAGAGATCGTCGCTGACGGTTTCTTCCGCAACGGCTATGATCATTTCCTTGAAACAGGCGATCTCGAGGGCCTGGCCGGGCACTGGTTTCTTGACCCTAAATGTCTGGCGGCCATCACGGATCAATCGCAGCGCGAGATGATCGCAGGTAGCGGGGCGTTTCGTGTCGTTACCGAGCTTGCACCGTCTCTTGCCGATCAGGGCCGTCTTTCATGGTATTTCGATCCGATCTGGTATCGTGAGACCTATCCTGATGTGACGCGCGAGATAGCGGCCGGGCGGTACAGCTCTGTTTTACATCATTATCTTACCAACCAGACCCCGAGGCATTTTAACCCTCAGGCTTTTTTCGATGAGGCTACTACACCCGCATCAATGGCGATGTACTGCCAAGCATCGAGAACGGTTCTTTCAGAAACGCTTATGATCATTTCGTCCGCTACGGAGCAGCAGAGGGACGTGGCCCGATAGAGAATGTCGCGCTGAAGCCCTTTGGCGAGCGGCCGGAGATCAGGGCGCTTATCAAGGCGGGCCTCTATGACAGTCTTTACGCCTGCTGGATTGCACAGCGTGCTCGTTATGGCGAGGGCGCTGATCTGTCGGCGGCGGATGAAGACCAGACACGTCGCTATTTTGAAGCCGAGGCGTCGCTCCAGCGGAAAATCGTCAGCCGGGGAGGTCTAGAATTTGCCTTTGATGGCGTGCCGGAGCTTTCGGTCATCATGGTTCTCCATGATAAATATGCTCTGTCATTGCAGGCCTTAGCCTCGCTGCGCGCCAACTACACGGGCAGTATTCAGCTTATTCTCGTCGATTCCGCATCGAGCGATGAGACAACCCGGATCGAACATATTGTACGCGGCGCTCAGATGCTGCGGTTTCGCTATAATGTAGGTTATCTCGACGGCTGTAACGAGGCGCTGGCGCATGTCAGCGCCCGCTCTGCTCTATCTGAACAATGATCTGCGTCTTTATCCGAACGCCCTGCGCAACGCCCTTGCCCGTCTGTACAGCGCAGGGGATATAGCGGCAGTCGGGGCCAAGCTGATCCGAAGTAATATGTGGCTGCAGGAGGCAGGTCTATCATCTGGCGCGACGGGTCGACCTATGGCTATCGTCGTCAGGACAACCCCAATATCCCCGAGGCCAATTTCGCGCGCGATGTCGACTACTGCTCGGCAGCGTTTCTGCTTGTTCGGAGTGCAACAGCTCGTGCGCTCAATGGCTTCGATCCTCTCTACCGACCCGCCTATTTCGAGGATACCGATCTCTGCTTGCGGACGATTCGTTCGGGTAAGCGCGTCGTTTATGATCCGACGGTAATGGTTGAGCATCTCGAATTCGGCAGTTCGGGATCAGAAGGTTCTCGAGCGCAGATGGTCATCAATCATCGTGTTTTCGGGCGTCAGCATCAGGACTATCTGCGCAAGCAGTTGCCCGGACATTTGCGGAATGCAGTCCTGGCGCGCTCGCATCGCAGCACGCGTCGCAAGGTGCTTTTCATTGAGGATCGTATTCCCCTGCGTTCGCTCGGCTCAGGCTATGTGCGCTCGAACGACCTTGTCTGGGCGATGAGCCAGCTCGGGCTGCAGGTTACGGTTTTCCCGGTCTTGCCACGCGCGGCGAGTTACGCAGATCTCGCTGCCGATTTCCCTGACGATGTCGAAGTGATGACCCGAAGCGATCTTTCGACTCTCGATCAGTTTATTGAGGAGCGCGCCGGATATTACGATCTCGTCTGGATTGGGCGGACGCATAATCTCGTCCGGCTTTTACCGGTTCTGGCCGAGCATAGCCGACACCTCCCGGTCGAAAGCGTGATCCTCGATACAGAGGTGATCGCTGCGCCGAGAACCATCGAAAAGGCGCGGTTCCACCCCCCGGCCCAAAAGCTGGCACCTCTGGATGAGATGGTCGCGAGCGAGCTGGAATCGGCTCAGTATTGTCAGCAGGTTGTTGTAGTCTCCGAACATGATGCAGCGCTTGTCAGGGATGCGGGTTACGAGAATGTCGCTATTCTCGGGCATTCCATGCCGCTGCGACCGGGGCGGGAATCTTTTGCTGAGCGACGAGATTTTCTGTTCGTCGGCGCGCTGCATGATGAGGACGCTCCCAATTTCGACAGTCTCTTCTGGCTCATTCATGATGTTTTGCCCGAGCTGGATGAGTATTTGCCCGAAGAAGTGAAGTTGACAGTCGCAGGTTTCGTGCATCCTTCGGTAGACGTGTCGACCTTGCGCGCTTCAAGACGTGTGAACTGGCTTGGTCCAGTCGATGACCTGACGGCGCTTTACGCAACGCACCGTTTGTTTATCGCGCCGACACGCTATGCAGGCGGGATTCCCTACAAGGTGCACGAGGCGGCTTCGTATGGTCTCCCTGTGGTTGCAACCCGTCTTCTTGCAAAGCAGATGGGTTGGGCAGATGGGTATGAGCTCGTCAGCGCCTCTTCGGAAGATCCCATCGCGTTTGCACTCGTCATGGCAGAGACTTACGAGAACGAGGAAAAGTGGAGGATGATCCGTTCAGGCGCTCTTCGGGCTGTCGAGCGCGACTGCGATCCGGCCCGTTTCAAAGCGAGGCTGGGAGAGATTATCAATGACAGTGTGGCCTCTGTTATCGGCCATATCTGATATCAGGCTGGGCGGGGCCGAGGGCCAGCCTCATCACTAGAGAGACGGATTGAGAGACCATGTCAGCAGGTAAGAAAAACGTTAAATCCCGGGCCGCTGGCACGACTCAGCGTGTGCTCATCTGTAGCGGCGGCCGTTACGAATCTCAGGCAAATGCGCAGATCCGTGAATCGATCATGGATGGCTGGGCTGAGTGCTTCGGCGAAGAGAATGTCATCGCTGTGCATATCAGCGGCGCCGCTGCGTCCATCGAGCGTCTGAAGCCGACCATCGTTTTCGCGATTGGCTCCTATCTGCCAGAAAGCACCTATTTCGGTGAGGTCTGCCGCGAGGCCAGAAAAATCGGGGCGATCACCGTGTTCTGGCGACGGAAGACCCCTATGAACAGGATGCAAATTATCGGATTACCGATGATTTCGACGTGATTTTCTCCTGCGATCGCTGGGGCCATAATTTCTATCAGCGTGAACGGGTCTTCCATCTGCCGCTCGCTGCGAGCCGCAAGCTACATTATGCGCCGATCGAGAAGGAGGTGGAGAAATCCATCGACGTGCTCTTCTGCGGCGTCGCATTCACGAGCCGAAAGGATATCGTGCGCAATCTGATGCCAACCCTGCGCAACCTGAACGTCAAGATCATCGGCCCAGGCTGGGGCGAATTCGGGATCGGCTTTTCGGATGCGCGCATCGAAAAGGCGCAGCTCATCGAGTTGTATCGCCGCTCGAAGCTGGTGCTGAATCTGGGTCGTTCGCTGCATTTCGAAAACAAGCGCTTCATGGTTGCCCCGTCGACACCCGGGCCACGTACTTTCGAGGCAGCCGCCGCCGGGGCCTTTCAGGTGTTTCACGAAGACACTTACGAACTGCGCCGCTATTTCACGGCAGAGGAAATCCCGACCTTCTCCAACAAGATCGATTTCGACCGTATCGTCGCGCGTTATATCGATGACACACCGCTCTGCATCGAAATGGCCCGCCGCGCCCAGGCGCGCACGATGGACGAACATACCTATGGTCATCGCATTCGCGCCGCCATCGAAGTGCTCAAGAGCGAAGGCTTTCTCGAAGGGTGAGGTCTGATTCTGCTTGCGGTTCTGTTGGCGACAAAGCGCCTTGCCGACAGAACCGAGGGAATGATTTCGATTAATTTAAATGTGACATTCGTAACAGCACGCTAGCGTTGATTCCCCTTGCTCCAAAAGGACGATCATGACGCGAACGATACGGCGTGTATTTCCCGGACTGATTGGCATCTTGATGTTGTGCTTCGGTGCAGCGCAAACCGGGGCACAGGAAGACTATACGATACGTGGCATGAGCCGCGATGCTCTTGAGGACCATATCGAGGCCGAACTCGGTGAGCGGCAATTCGACACCATGCCGCGCTGGCATGAGACTGTCTGCGTGGATATTCACGGCATCCAGGATCAATTTGCCTCGGCGCTCTTCGGTCATTTGCAGTCTGTCGGCAAAGGTCTTGGGCTTCAGGTAAGGCAGAAATGCAAGGACGCACGCCTCTTCGTATTCTTTACCGATCAGTCTGACGCGCTCGCAGCGAAAATCCAGAATCTCAACCCTACTCTTTTTGTCGGCTTAGACAGGTCGATCGAATTCAGAGAGAACAAGGTTATGGCGACGAAGGCCGAGATCAGCGAGTTTCTCAAACCACGGGCTGTGCGCTGGCTGACATCCTCAGCCATGCGCAGTAAGGATGGCACGCCGCCCCTCGTCATCTCCACGGCTGACGGCATCGTTTATGCGACACAGGGCTACCCGTCATTTGTGGCCAATGAGCAGACCCGGCGTGACATAGAGATTGTGCTGATTATCGTAGACATCACGCGGTTAAAAAACGAGCCCTGGGGAATGCTGAATGATCTTCTCTCGGTGATTGCCTTCGCAGGGCCTCATCTGCGCACCGGGTATGACGCGACAAGCCTGCTGCGATTTACCGAAACATCTGTTTTACAGGGTCCGACTGGCCCCATGACAGCCTACGACAAGTCTCTGCTCAGCACGCTTTATGCCCTGCCTGAGGCTATAGCCGGTCCGACGCGGTAGACTGGATGACCGATAATTTCCCAACCGATAGTCGAGCGCGCTGAGCGCTCAGCCGCGTGTCAGGTGATAATGGCTGCGTAGATCGGCCTCAATCTCGTCGGCATGGTCTCCATCGCGCGCCTCGATCATGATTTCCAGTTCGGCAGTCTGTACCGATGGCGCTGCGAAAAGCCGCTGATGCGATACTTCGATAATATTGCCCCCCGCGTTACCGATACGCGTCGAGATATCGGCCAGCACACCCGGACGATCGGGAATCTGCAGCGTCAGTGACAGAAGCCGCCCGTCACGTCGTAGGGCACGAAGCAGGGTATTGGCAAAAATCCGCGTGCCGATATTCCCACCTGTGATCGGCAGCGCGACACGCTTGCCAGCGAAGATTTCCGGATAGGTCATGACGGCCGCCAACGCTGCTGCGCCTGCTCCTTCCGAGACCTGCTTGGCCTGTTCCGCCAGATGCGCGATCGCAGACTCGACCTGTAGCTCGGTCACGACCAGCACACGATCCAGCAGCAGGCTGACAGCTTCGAGACACCGATTGCCGATCTGCATGACCGCAATCCCCTCGGCGATGGTCGAGCCCCCACGCGCAGCTACCGCGGCCTCAGGAAAGGCGGAAAGCGAAGCATGACTCTCTACCTGAACGCCGATGATCCTTGTTTCGGGGCTGAGCGCAGCAGCCGCGATAGCGGAGCCGCTGATCAGCCCGCCCCCCCCGATAGGAAGCACCAGCATATCGAGCGCCGGGCTGTCTTCAATCAGTTCGACGGCGAACGTGCCCTGTCCCGCCATGACGGCGACGTCATTGAAGGGATGGACCAGAACCAGACCTTCCCGTTCGCGCAGCACTTCCGCAACCTTGGAGCCTCGGCAAAATCCTCGCCCTCCGTGACGACACGGGCGCCCCACCCTCGGGTGCGTTCGACCTTGGCCGACGGGGTGTGACGCGGCATGACAATGGTAGCGTCAATGCCCAGAAGGCTGGCATGACGCGCCACGCCCTGAGAGTGATTGCCAGCCGAGACCGCAATCACACCGCGCTTCTTTTCTTCCTCACTGAGGAGGGCCAGCTTGTTGGCGGCGCCGCGTTCCTTGAACGAAGCGACCGCCTGAAGGTTCTCCAGCTTCAGCCAGATATCTGCGCCCGTCATTTTCGAAAGCGCGGCGCATCGAATGCTTGGCGTACGAACAATATGCGGAGCGATCCGCTCATGAGCGGCAAGAATATCGGCGAAGGTGAGAGAATGAACTTCGGACACGTTCTTCTTTTCGTGTTGGCGGACCGGATTGGCCCGCCCTGTTTCAGGACGCGACTTACTTGTAGGTGACGGTCAGGATTTCGTAGCTCTTGTCGCCACCTGGAGTCGGCACGGTAACGCTGTCGCCGACCGATTTGCCGATCAGCGCCTTGGCGAGCGGCGAGGAGACAGACAGACGGCCGAGCTTGATATCGGCCTCATGCATGCCGACGATCTGGTAACCGCTCTCCTTGTCGGTTTCTTCATCCACCAGTTCGATATGCGCACCGAATTTCACCATATCACCTGAAAGCTGTGACGGGTCGATGACTTCGGCTGTGGAGATGATCTCTTCAAGCTCGAGCACACGCCCCTCAATGAAAGACTGGCGGTCGCGAGCGGCATGATATTCGGCGTTTTCAGACAAATCGCCATGGGCGCGGGCCTCCGCGATGGCGCGGATGACAGCCGGGCGGTCTTCGCTCTTCAGACGACGCAGTTCATCTTCTAGACGGGTCAAACCTTCACCGGTCATCGGAATCTTCTGCACAGCGCATTCCCCAAAACGAGTTCGGCCCACGCGTAAAGCCTCTGGGACACCCTGTCCCGAGGCCCTGCACGGGGCATAACCGGGCTTGAGACAATCCCAGCCCGCAAATTGATCATTTAAGCTAGGTCTTCCGGGGGGCAAGTTCAAGGCAAGCCGAGGGTTCTGCCTGGTTTTATGCAGAATTGATCGGGGATTACCAATGTTGTCTCAGGGTGCTGCCCTGAAACCCGTCAAAGGGCCGTCGCCCTTTGCAAACCCATTTGAGGGGATGAAAGGGGCGAGCCTCCTGCTGGAGAGTGGGGGCGAGTTCCCCGCTGGATTAGAGGAACGTTGCTCAGGACGCTGTCCTGAAACCCGTCAAAGGACTGTCGCCCTGTGCGCACCCATTTGAGGGGATGAAAGGGGCGAGCCCCTTTCCGGGGAGTGGGGCAGAGCCCCGATTCCTTTAGAACTCCCGCTTGAAATAGGACTGCAACGGCGCAACGTCGAGCCCGCCATCCTTGATGGCCGAGATGGCGTAGATCGCCGCGCGGGCGCCTGCCAGCGTGGTGAAATGCGGCACACCGCCGAGCAGGGATGAGCGACGGATATCGAAGCTGTCACGCACGGCCTGCGAACCCTGCGCCGTGTTGATCACGAGCTGGACATCGCCGGAGCGGATGGCATCCACGCAGTTCGGGCGGCCTTCCAGCACCTTGTTGACGCGCTTGACGGCGATACCGGCCTCTTCGAGGCGGGCAGCCGTGCCGCGCGTGGCCATGATGCTGAAGCCCATCTCGATCAGCTTGCGACCGAGTGCCTGAACCTGGGTCTTGTGGCCGTCACGCACCGAGAGCAGTACTGTGCCAGCCTGCGGCAGAACGACGCCTGCGGCGAGCTGGGATTTGGCGAAAGCGCGTTCGAAGCTGCTGTCGAGACCGATGACTTCACCCGTCGAGCGCATTTCCGGGCCGAGGATGGTGTCGGTATCGGCAAAGCGATGGAAGGGGAAAACGGCTTCCTTGACCGCCACATGCGGAGCGATGGCGTCACCATCGAGCTTGAAGCTCGACAGCTTGGCGCCAGCCATGACGCAAGCGCCGATCTTGGCAACGGGAACACCGGTGGCCTTGGCGACGAAGGGCACCGTGCGCGAGGCGCGCGGGTTCACTTCGAGCACGAAAACCTCGTGGTCCTTGATGGCGTATTGCACGTTCATCAGCCCGACAATGCCCAGCTCGCGCGCCATGGCTTCGGTCTGGGCCTTCAGCTCGGTCACGATGGCAGGAGAAAGCGTGTAGGGCGGAAGCGAGCAGGCCGAGTCACCCGAATGGATGCCTGCCTCTTCGATATGCTCCATCACGCCAGCCACATAGACATCCTGTCCGTCGCAGATGCAGTCCACGTCCGCTTCAATGGCGTCGTTCAGATAGCGATCGAGCAGGATCGGGCCGGAGGACACTTCGGCACCGGCCAGAACCAGCGTGTTGCGCAGATAGCGTTGCAGACCGGCCGGATCGTACACGATCTCCATGGCGCGACCGCCCAGCACATAGGACGGGCGAACCACGACAGGGTAGCCAACCTTTTCGGCCACGGCCTCGGCTTCCCCCGGCGTGCGGGCAATGCCGTTCTCGGGCTGACGCAGACCAAGCTTGCGCAGTAGAGCCTGAAAACGCTCGCGATCTTCGGCGCGATCAATGGCGTCAGCCGGTGTGCCGAGCAGCGGAATACCTGCGGTTTCGAGTGCGCGTGACAGCTTGAGAGGGGTCTGACCGCCATACTGTACGATGCAGCCCAGAATTTCGCCATTGGCCTGTTCAGTGCGGATGAGGGAAATTACATCCTCATCGGTCAGCGGCTCGAAATACAGACGATCGGACGTGTCGTAATCGGTCGAGACGGTCTCGGGGTTGCAATTGACCATGATGGTCTCGAACCCGGCTTCGCGCAGCGCATAAGCGGCATGCACGCAGCAATAATCGAATTCGATACCCTGGCCGATGCGGTTCGGGCCGCCGCCGAGAATGACGATCTTCTTGCGGTCGGTCGGGCGGCTCTCGCATTCCGGCACGCCGAACCCGCCTTCATAGGTCGAGTAGAGATAGGGCGTGTCAGAGGCGAATTCGCCTGCGCAGGTATCGATGCGCTTATAGGCGGGCGTTACACCAAGCTTCAGGCGCAGTGCCGCCACTTCGTCGATGCTCTGACCCGTCAGGCGGGCAAGCTGGCGATCGGAGAAGCCCTGTGCCTTGATGCGGCGCAGGTTGCGGGCATCCTTGGGCAGACCATTGGCAGCAATCTCGTTTTCGGACACGACGATATCGTGCAACTGGCGGAGGAACCAGGGTTCGAAGCGGCAGGCTGCATTGATGTCTTCAAGGCTCAGGCCCGCGCGAATGGCCTGGGCTGCCATCAGGATGCGCTCGGGGCGCGGCTCGGACAGGGCGGCGCGATAGGCATCGAGCGAGCCGTCGCCGGGGGCTTCGACAGGGTCGAGGCCGGTAAGCCCCGTTTCCATCGAACGCAGACCTTTTTGCAGCGCTTCGGCGAAGGAGCGGCCGACCGACATGGCCTCGCCAACGGACTTCATCGAAGTCGAGAGCAGGGCAGGGGCGCCGGGGAATTTCTCGAAGGTGAAGCGCGGGATCTTGACGACGACATAGTCGATGGTCGGCTCGAAGCTGGCGGGCGTCGTGCCGGTGATGTCGTTGGCAAGCTCGTCAAGCGTATAGCCGACAGCTAGCTTGGCCGCGATCTTGGCGATGGGGAAGCCGGTCGCCTTGGAGGCGAGCGCCGAGGAGCGCGAGACGCGCGGGTTCATTTCGATGACGACGATACGGCCATCATCGGGGTTGATGCCGAACTGCACGTTCGAGCCGCCCGTCTCGACGCCGATCTTGCGCAGGCAGGCGATCGAGATGTCGCGAAGGTTCTGGAATTCCTTGTCGGTCAGCGTCAGCGCCGGAGCGACAGTGATGGAATCGCCCGTATGCACACCCATCGGGTCGATATTCTCGATGGAGCAGACGATAATGCAGTTATCCGCCTTGTCGCGGACGACTTCCATTTCGAATTCCTTCCATCCCAGCACGGATTCTTCAATCAGAACCTCGGTGGTGGGGGAAGCATCGAGACCGCCAGCGACGATCTGGTCGAACTCCTCGCGGTTATAGGCAATGCCGCCACCGGCACCGCCCATGGTGAAGGACGGGCGGATGATCGCGGGCAGGCCCACGGTTTCAAGCGCAGCGCGGGCCTCTTCGAGTGTATGGGCGATGGTGCTACGCGGCGATTCAACGCCGATCTCGTCCATGGCCTCGCGGAATTTCTGGCGGTCTTCGGCACGGTCGATGACTTCGGCATTGGCGCCGATAAGCTCGACATTATGCTTTTTCAGAAAGCCCGACTTGTCGAGCGCCATGGCGGCGTTCAGCGCCGTCTGTCCACCCATTGTGGGCAGAACCGCGTCGGGCTTCTCTTTGAGGATGATACGCTCGACGAATTCCGGGGTGATCGGCTCGACATAGGTGGCATCGGCCAGGCCCGGATCGGTCATGATCGTGGCCGGGTTCGAGTTGATGAGGATGACGCGATAGCCTTCCTCTTTCAGCGCCTTGCAGGCCTGCGTGCCGGAATAGTCGAATTCACAGGCCTGACCGATCACGATGGGGCCGGCGCCGATGATGAGGATCGACGAGATATCTGTACGTTTCGGCATGGGTCAGGCTGCCTTCTTGTCCATGAGGGCGACGAAGCGCTCGAAGAGATAGAATGAATCGGACGGTCCGGGGCTCGCCTCGGGATGGTACTGCACCGAGAACGCATCGAGCTTCGTGCTGCGAATACCCTCATTGGAGCCGTCGAACAGGCTGGTATGGGTGATGATCACGTCTTCGGGCAGGGATTTGTCATCCACCGCAAAGCCATGGTTCTGGCTGGTGATTTCCACGCGGCCCGAAGCGAGATCCTTCACCGGCTGGTTGGCGCCACGATGGCCGCGCTCCAGCTTGTAGGTCTTGGCGCCGAGCGCCTGTGCCAGAAGTTGATGGCCGAGGCAGATGCCGAAAACCGGCACATTGGCAGCGAGCACGCCCTTGATGGCGGGCACGGCATAAACGCCGGTCGCGGCTGGATCGCCGGGGCCATTGGAGAGGAACACGCCCTCAGGGTTGTGCCGCAGGATCTCTTCGGTCGTGGCGGTGGCCGGCACGACAGTCACGTCACAGCCAGCGGTCACGAGGCAGCGAAGGATGTTGCGCTTGGCACCATAATCGACAGCTACCACCCTGCGGCGTGTGCTGCGCTCTGCCTCAGGCTTCTGCCAGACGCCGAGACCCCAGTTATAGCTCTGGGTGCAGGTCACGTCCTTCGCCAGATCCATGCCCTCGAGGCCGGGCCAGGAGACGGCCTGGCCGCGCAGGGTAGCGAGGTCGAACTGGCCATCCTTCGGGAAGGCAAGCACGGCGGTCTGCGGGCCGCCATCGCGCAGGCGACGGGTGATGAGGCGCGTATCGATGCCTGCAATGCCCGGCAGGTTCTGGCCGATCATCCACTGGGCGAATTTCTGGGTCGAGCGCCAGTTGGCGGGTAGGGTGACATCTTCCTTCACCACCACGCCGCGCGCGGCGACGCGCTGGGCTTCGTCATCTTCGGCATTGGTGCCGACATTGCCGATATGCGGAAAGGTAAAGGTCACGATCTGGCCGGCGAAGGACGGATCGGTGAGCGTCTCCTGATAGCCAGTCATGCCGGTGTTGAAGCACAGCTCGCCTATGGCGGCGCCCTCGGTATGGGCGCGAAACCGACACCCCAGAGAATGGTCCCGTCAGCAAGGACGAGGGCGGCATTGGCGCCTTCAGGGCAGGTATCGGTCATGGTCGGGGTCTTCTCCTGAGGCGTCTGCGGATCGAGGTCAGAGAGAGTGATGCCGGGCAGGCGTAGCAGCGCCGCCCAATGCTTGCCGGGAATGGCGCGCGACTGGCGCCATTTGCGAATGGCCTCGGTGCCGACGCCGGTAAGGCTGGCCAGCGCCTCGGCGCCTCCTGCCTTCTCGATGATCTCTTCGATGTCCATACCCGTCTCCCTTGCGTCCTTTTCCACTCGGACGCGCGAGTGTTGATGCTAGATAAGCCTTTGAGACGGGATTGGGAAGTTTTTTCCCACTCTCAACCGCCGCTCGATATGTGGGAAAAATATTCCCGATCTCGTGTGGCGCAGGTCAGGAAAAGGAAAAAGACAATGTCCCT
This sequence comes from Asaia platycodi JCM 25414, assembly GCF_000614545.1. Taxonomy (GTDB): domain Bacteria; phylum Pseudomonadota; class Alphaproteobacteria; order Acetobacterales; family Acetobacteraceae; genus Asaia; species Asaia platycodi. The sequence goes on from NZ_BAKW01000011.1 coordinate 78,570, forward strand.
GAGAGAACAGATCTCGACCGATCTCAAGACCGCCATGAAGGCGAAGGAAATGGATCGTGTAGCGCAGATTCGCGGCATTACCGCCCGCATCAAGGACCTCGACGTCGCGGCGCGCGCCAATGGCAAGGAAATCGGGGATGAGGATATTCTCCCGATGCTGCGCAGCATGATCAAGTCGCGCACCGAATCCGCCACCATGTATCGCGAGGGCGGCCGCCCCGAGCTGGCAGAGAAGGAAGAGGCCGAAATTGCGACGATCAAGGCCTATCTCCCGCCAGAAATGGATGAGGCAGCGCTGACGGCTGAAATCGATGCGGCCATTGCCGAGGCTGGTGCCACCAGCATGAAGGAGATGGGTAAGGTCATGGCCGTGCTCAAGGCCAAGTTCGGCAGCGCACTCGATATGGGTCGCGTGAATTCGGTCGTCAAAGGCCGCCTGTCCTGATTTCGGGCTGAGAGATGGCGTTCGACCCCGGCTTTCTCGACGAGCTGCGCGCCCGCACCCCGATCGCTGCGGTGATCGGGCGGCGGACAAAGCTCAGCCGTTCAGGCCGTCACTGGAAGGCATGCTGCCCCTTTCATGGGGAAAAGACGCCGTCATTCTACGTTTATGACGACCATTTCCACTGCTTTGGCTGTGGAGTGCATGGCGATGTCATTTCCTTCGTCATGCAGAGCGAGGGGCGCAGCTTCCCCGAAGCTGTGGAGCAACTCGCCAGCGAGGCGGGGCTCGACATGCCTCGTCAGGACCCGCGTCAGGAGGCGCGTGCGCAGGAGGCGCGTTCGCTCGGCGATGTGCTCGAAGCCGTGCAGGCAGTTTATCGTCAGGCGCTTTTCCAGCCTGCCGGGCGTCAGGCACTGGCCTATCTTCGTCGGCGCGGATTGTCGGATGCGACCATCGAGCGTTTCGGCCTCGGCTGGGCGGGTGAGGGGCGCGGGGCGCTGGCCGAGGCGCTGCGCGGTCAGAACATCACGCCGGAGCAACTGGTTCAGGCCGGCTCATGCGCGTGGATGAGCGCGGTGCGCCAAGGGGCGAGTTGTTTTTCTCTCGCGTCATGTTTCCGATACGCGACCGGCGCGGCAGGTTGATCTCGTTCGGTGGCCGCACGCTTGGCGACGCCCAGCCGAAATATGTGAATGGCCCGGAGACGGCGCTCTTCTCCAAGCGGCGGGCGCTTTACAACCTCGATCTTGCCCGTGCTGCCTTGCGTGATCCGGCGCAGAAGCTGATCGTGGTTGAGGGGTATATGGATGTCATCGCCCTGGCCCAGGCGGGTTTCGAGGCGGCTGTGGCGCCGCTCGGAACGGCTATGGGGGCAGAGCAGCTCGAACTGCTCTGGCGCGAAGCCTCTCATCCGATCCTTTGTCTCGATGGCGATGCTGCCGGTGCGCGCGCGGCTTTGCGCGTTGCAGAGCTGGCGCTGCCCCTGCTCACGCATGAGCGCAGTCTGAATTTCTGCCGTCTCGACCCAAAGGATGATCCGGATAGTCTGATCCGTCGCGAAGGCCCGCAGGCGATGAAACGCGTGCTTGATGGCGCGACTTCTCTGGCTGAAGAGCTTTTTCAGCTCATGATGGCCGGTGTGCAACAGGACGTGCCCGAGCAGCGTGCGGCGTTGAAAAAGCGTCTCGAAGCGGCTGCCGCGCTGATTGCCGACAAGGATCTCGCGTCGGAATATCGCCGTGCCCTGATGGAGCGGTTTTTCGCCTCCTCACGGCGTGGTGGCCGCAATGGGGCGGCGAAACCGCGTGGTGCAAAGGCACCGCTGCGCAGTGGGGCGATCGATACGGGCGCGCTGGAGCGCTTGCGCCTTCTGACCGTTCTGGTTCTGCGTACGCCGTCTCTTTTGCTGGAAATCGAGGATCAATACGGTCGTCTTGAGCTGCCATCGCCGCTTGATGAAATACGCGACACGATACTGGACTGGTTTGCCGAATTGTCATCTGAGGAGGGGCTGACGTCAGAATCCTGTCTCGAGGCCCTTGAGGCAAGCGGCCTTGGGGACGAGGCACGCAGCTTGCTCAATAACGGACTCTTGCCTGCCACGCAGGCGAACAGGAACGGATTATTCTCGCTCGAACCCATCCAGCAATGGTGGCATTTTTTCGGCCTGGTGAATTATCCCGCTTTTGTGCGCGAAGTCGAGCAGGACATGCAGGCAGCCCTTTCCAACCCGTCGCTCGAAGGCCTGCCAGAGGCTCTCCTGGTGCGTTTGCGCACGCTCGATCGTCTGCGCCGGGGTGAAGAAAGTGACGACGAGGAGTGACGCTGCGCGTCGGTCGGACACGAAAAGAGAGGGGCAGACCCTTGACTTCGGGCGTTGGATCGCCCACCTGCACGCTGCCGAAATTGCTAGCGCTGACGCTGGTGGATCGCAGTTGGAAGAGAGGTTGGCCGGTGGGCTGGCCGGGTCGGGCGGCGCATTGCTCTTGCAGTGCGCTGGGTTGACGCGTTTCTTTCATGGCTGGTTTTAAGCGTTACGCCCGACAGGGCGTGCGGGAGCAGGGAGTAGGGTATGGCGACGAAAGCGGCCACGGGAACGGAGCGGAATGCGCAGGACCAGGACGGCGATACCAATGTCCTCGACACGCAGTCCGGTGCGGTCAAGCGGCTTATCGCCAAGGGACGTGAGCGCGGCCATATCACCTTTGACGAACTGAACGCCGTTCTTCCCCAGGACCAGATGTCTTCCGAGCAGATCGAAGACATCATGGCCATCTTCTCCGAAATGGGCATTCAGGTTGTCGAGAACGAAGACAACGAGGAAGCGGAAGACGCCGAGGAAAAGGCCGAGGAAAAGGAAGAGGCCGAAGAAGCCGAAGAATCGCCTACTGGCAATGTGAGCGAAAGCGCGGGCCGTACCGATGATCCGGTGCGCATGTATCTGCGCGAGATGGGCTCGGTCGAGTTGCTGTCGCGTGAAGGCGAAATCGCCATCGCCAAGCGAATCGAGGCCGGTCGCGATGAAATGATCGGTGGTCTCTGCGAGAGCCCGCTCACCTTCCGTGCCATCATCTCCTGGCATGACAAGCTCAAGGAAGGCGAGATGTTGCTGCGCGACATCGTCGATCTTGAAGCCATGCAGGGCGGCCCTTCCGAGGAAGAGACAGCCGAGACCGAAAACGGTGAAGAGAACGAGGACAACCTCGACGAAGAGCCCGCAAACGAGGAAGGTGGCGACCCGGAAAGCTCCGGCCTATCGCTGTCAGCGCTCGAGGAAAAGCTCAAGCCCGAGATCCTCGCCCATTTCGAAGCTATTGAGCCGCTTTACGACACGCTGCGCGCGCTTCAGGTGCGTCGCATCGAGACGCTGACCAGCGGCTCCGAAGCGACCGGCGCTTCGGAAGCTGAATACGAGAAGCTGCGCACCGAACTGGTCAAGATGGTCGAGCAGGTGCATTTGCACAACAACCGGATCGAAGAGCTGGTAACCCAGCTCAAGGTCCAATTTCAGCGTCTGAACACACTTGAAGGCCGTATGCTGCGCATGGCCGAAAGCTGCCGCGTGTCGCGTGACGACTTTCTGCAGAAATATCGCGGCTACGAACTCGACCCGAACTGGTTGGCGTCGGTTTCTGCGCTGACCGGTAAATCGTGGAAAAACTTCACCACACGCTACGCCGAGCAGATTATCGATCTGCGTAATCAGGTGGCCGATCTGGCGCATAGCACCGGCCTGCCGGTTGGCGAGTTCCGTCGTGTCTATGCGGTCGTCTCTCGTGGTGAGCGCGATACGACGCGCGCCAAGAAGGAAATGATCGAGGCGAATCTGCGTCTCGTGATTTCGATTGCCAAGAAATACACCAATCGCGGTCTGCAATTCCTGGATCTGATCCAGGAAGGCAATATCGGTCTGATGAAGGCCGTCGATAAATTCGAGTACCGTCGCGGCTATAAATTCTCGACTTATGCGACCTGGTGGATTCGTCAGGCCATCACGCGGTCGATCGCCGATCAGGCGCGCACCATCCGTATTCCGGTGCATATGATCGAGACGATCAACAAGCTGGTGCGTACCTCGCGTCAGATGTTGCACGAGATCGGTCGCGAGCCTGCCCCCGAAGAGCTGGCCGAGAAGCTCGGCATGCCGCTTGAAAAAGTGCGCAAGGTGCTCAAGATTGCCAAAGAGCCGATCTCTCTCGAAACGCCGATTGGCGACGAGGAAGACAGCCATCTGGGCGATTTCATTGAGGACAAGACAGCGGTCATCCCGCTCGACGCCGCGATCCAGACCAATCTGCGTGAAGCGACCACGCGCGTTCTGGCCTCGCTCACCCCGCGTGAAGAGCGCGTGCTGCGTATGCGTTTTGGTATCGGCATGAACACCGACCATACGCTCGAGGAAGTCGGGCAACAGTTCAACGTGACCCGCGAACGTATCCGCCAGATTGAGGCCAAGGCGCTGCGCAAGCTCAAGCACCCCAGCCGCAGCCGCAAGCTGCGCTCGTTCCTCGACGATAACTGATCATGGATAAGTGGCTTGAGGTGGCTCCGGAGCGTCCGACAACCGAAGTGACGGTTGATGTGACCTTCCTCGAGCGCCTCAGGCGCCTCTGCCAGGCCGGGTTGTCTGGCCCGAGGGCTATCGTCTGGAGCGATGGCATCCTGACATCCCGGATTACCTCGCGCTTTACCGCCTCGTTGGTGCGCCCCATTGCTGGTGGATGCGCTATCTGATGCCCAAAGCGACGCTGCACCGCATCATCGCATCATCTCATACCTATATCTGCCGCCTGCTGGGACCCGAAGGTGTGACGGGATTTTTCGAACTCGACCTCGAAAAGCCGGAGACACCCTATCTGTCCTATCTCGGCCTCGTTCCCGAGGCCCAGGGCAAAGGGCTGGGCAGGAAACTCCTGAAAGCGGCAATCCAGCAAGCGTGGCAGAAAGAGACCCGTGTGTTACGTGTCAACACCTGCACGGCCGATCATCCCAATGCCCTGCCTACCTACAAGGCCGCTGGCTTCGTGCCGATCATGGTCGAACAGGAGCATTGGAGCATCCCTGACGATCTGGGCCTCGTCCTGCCCGAGCACCTGCGTCACCAGGTGAACTGAACGCTCAGACGTATATTCGCGGAGGGCATGCCGCTTTTGTCTTGCCCCTCTCCTGCAGAATGTGCTCTATGCCGCCTTCCCCTGCCGGACGAAGGCATCGTCCCGGCTATACCCGAGCCTTGTGGAAGAGGCGCTGACCCGACCGGTTGCGGTCGACAGTTGGGTTGAAGCAATCCGAAGGGAGCACATATGCCCTTGTATGAAAGCGTGCTTATCGCACGTAACGATATCTCGCAGGCGCAGGTCGAAACCCTCGTCGAGCAGATCGAAACCCTCCTCACCCAGGATGGCGGTTCCATTGAGAAGCGCGAGTTCTGGGGTCTGCGTTCGCTCGCATACCGCATCAAGAAGAACCGCAAGGGCCATTACGTTCTTCTCGGCCTGAATGCCCGTCCGGACCAGATCCGCGAATTGGAGCGTCAGCTGAGCCTGAACGAAGATGTTCTGCGCGTTCTCACGCTGCGCGTTGAAGAGATCACCCAGGACCCGTCTCCGATCCTGTCCCGCAAGGGCGATGATCGTGGCGATCGCGGCAATTTCCGTGGTGGCAACTCCAAGCCTGCTGGTCGTTTCGACAGCGGCCGTGGCGGCCGTCGTGGCGACGATCGTGAAGAATACCGCGCCCGTGAGGGTGCCGAGATGGATGCGGAGTAATCGCGATGTCTGACGAGAACACCAACGAGATCAACCCGGCCGCCCGTCGCATCGCCGTCGGCGCCCGTCGTCCGTTCTATCGCCGCCGCAAGTCCTGCCCGTTCTCCGGCCCCAACGCGCCGAAGATCGACTACAAGGACGTGCGTCTGCTGAGCCGCTTCCTCTCCGAGCGCGGCAAGATCGTTCCGAGCCGCATCACGGCGGTTTCGGCCAAGAAGCAGCGTGAGCTGGCGCAGGCGATCAAGCGCGCCCGCTTCCTTGCCCTGCTCCCCTACGTGATGAACTGAGGAGACAGGCATGTCACAGACTGAAGTCATCCTGTTGCAGCGCGTTGAGCATCTGGGCCAGATGGGCGAAATCGTCCGCGTCAAGCCCGGCTATGCGCGCAACTTCCTGCTGCCGCAGGGCAAGGCGCTCCGCGCCAACGCCCAGAACCGTCAGCGTTTTGAAACCGAGCGCGCGCAGCTTGAGGCTCAGAACCTCAAGCGTCGTGAAGAGGCCGAGCGTCTTGCTGAGCGTATGCATGGCCTGAGCGTCGTCATCATCCGTCAGGCTGGTGACAGCGGCAGCCTCTACGGCTCCGTTACCACGCGTGATATCGCGCTTGCCGTGACCGCATCCGGCCTCACGGTCGGCCGCAACCAGGTCGTTCTGGTTGAGCCGATCAAGATGCTGGGTCTGGTCGAAGCGCGCGTCGATCTTCACCCTGAAGTGTCGATCCCGGTAACTGTCAACGTCGCCCGTTCGGAAGAAGAAGCCGAGCGTCAGGCACGTGGCGAAGCCGTCGTCGCTGAAGAGGACGAATACGTTCTCGAAACCGAAGTCGAGGGTGACGAATCCGCGATCGAAGGTGAAGTTGAAGGCGCTGCTGTATAATAGACACCGCGTTTGACGACTGAATACGAAACCCGGCGGCCTCAGGCAGCCGGGTTTTGTTTTGTCTGCCTCTGTTGACGACCGCCCGTTTTGGACGTTCAAATACTTGAACTGTCTGAAAAAGATCGGGGTCTACCATGGCATTTCTGCTTGATCAGGTATTGAAGCGATTCATCAAGGCGGGTGCTCTTGATGTGATTCTGCCAGTGGCAGGAAGCGGCACTACGAAGGCAGGCTGCCGGGGCCGTCTGCTGCCATTCACGTCAAGACCGACAAAGCACTCAAGGCGCTTCTGCTCAACTCGGGACTCGCCTTCGGCGAGGGCTGGATGGATGGCGAGATCGTAGCTGTCGGTTGCGCGCTCGAGGATGTTCTGGGTGTGCTGATGCTCAACATCCATGACAGTCATCATTTCCTGAACAGGCTGGAAGAAAAAGCGCGTTTTATCACCCGGTTTTTTAGGCAGTGGAACAATCAGCGTCGGTCCCGCAGCAATGTGGCCCACCACTATGATCTGAACGGCGCGCTCTACGATCTTTTCCTCGACGAAGACCGCCAATATTCCTGCGCCTACTTTACGTCAGAAGATATGACACTCGAAGAGGCGCAACGCGCCAAGAAGCGCCATATCGCGGCTAAGCTGTGCCTCAACCGGCCAGGGCTTGAAGTGCTCGATATCGGCTGCGGCTGGGGGGGGATGGCGCTTACTCTGGCGAAGGATTACGGGGCGAGGGTGACCGGCATCACCCTGTCGCGAGAGCAATTGCACGTGGCGCAGCAGCGTGCAAGCGAGGCGGGTCTCGAAGGTCAGGTGCAGTTCCTGCTCATGGATTATCGCAAGCTCACCCGCAAATTCGACCGTATCGTCTCCGTCGGTATGTTCGAACATGTTGGGATCGGTCAGTACGACATCTATTTTCGCACATTACGTAAAGCGCTCAACGCCGATGGTATCGCGTTGATCCACTCGATCGGCCGCATGGACTGCCCCGGTTCGACCAATCCCTGGATCGATAAATACATCTTCCCCGGTGGCTACTCGCCTGCGCTGAGTGAGGTGCTTCCGTCGATAGAACGCGCAGGGTTATGGATGACAGATTGCGAGATCCTGAGGCTGCATTACGCCAGGACGATCAAGATCTGGCGTGAGCGTTTTGCCGCCAATCGGAAGAAGATCGAGGCGCTTTATGATGAGCGTTTCTGTCGCATGTTCGAATTCTATCTGACAGGGGCGGAACTCTCCTTCCGCCTGCAGGGGCACATGAATTTCCAGATCCAGCTCTCGCCCGATCTGAATGCTGTGCCACTCACGCGAGACTATCAGTATCGCGGCGAGTAAGGCCTCGGGGTTGGAAACGTGAATATGGCGTCAGTCGGGAGGGAGAAGGGTGGCTAAAACCGTCCAGCTCGGGTGAGCAGTAACGATAAGTAACAGTTCAAGCTCTCGGAATCGTGATTCCGTGTTTCGCCGTGTCACGATCTGTGTCGCAATTAGCGAATGAGACCTATTCGCAATAGAAAAGTACTGAGAGCGGTTCGGCCCTCTCGCTCCGTCCTTGTTGCCTCTTGCGTGACCACGCTCGGCTTCGCAGGCTCTCCCGACGCTCTGGCTCAGAGAGGGGGGACGGAGACGGGCGGTATCGTTGCCCGGAGCAGTCCTTCTGTAGACTCGAAAACGGTAATAGCCGCAACGTCCCGGGGAAAGGGAACGCTCCAGCCGGCCGGCACGAGCCGACGCAAGGCGGGCAAGGAACTGATCACCGTGCGCGGTGAACGCGGATCCTACGCGGCTACCGATAGCAGTATGGGCGATAAAAGGGCCATGCCCTTTCTGGAGCAGACGCAGACCACCAATGTCGTCACGCATCAAACCCTGGTGGATTTCGCGCCTCAGACCATGGAAGACATGGCGAAATACGTTCCCGGCATGGTCGTCGGTAATAATTTCGGCGGAACGCAGGACTCTCTGATCAAGCGTGGCTTTGGCTCGAACGATGATGGGTCGATCCTGCGCGATGGCGTGAGAATGCCGGTCGGCCGCAATTATCAGGGCGATACGACAGAGCGCGTGGAGGTGCTCAAGGGGCCAGCCTCGCTTTTCTATGGCATGCAGGAGCCGGGTGGTGTGATCAATGTCATCACCAAAGCCCCCGACTTTCATCGGCTGGGCGCCAATTTCGGCACGCAGTGGAGTTCGTTAAGGGGCGGCAATGGCCATCTGGATTTCACAGGCCCGCTTGGTCGGGATTTCGCCTTTCGTCTGATCGGTGGTTTCCGCAATGAGAATTACTGGCGTAATTTCGGCGCTAACAAGCAGGTCCTCGTCGCGCCGACGCTCAACTGGCGTCATGATCGCTGGGACGGGGCGCTGTCTTACGAGTTCGCCGATTATCACAATGTACTGGATCGTGGCGCCGTGTTTGTTGGCAATAACCCAGTCTCCGGTCCGCAGAAGCGCCTGGACGAAGCCTGGACGGCCTCTTTCGGCGCCCGTCATCTCATTGCCTCGCATCTTGGCTACCGGCTGGGAGCGCATGACCGGTTGAGGCTGTCGGGCGGCTATAACAGGGATGATTATCACGATCGACAGGCTGATCCCTCCAGCTACAATCCGCGCACCGGGATCCTGATGCGACGCTATCGCTCCAATAGCGGGACGCTACGCGCCAATGGCAGCGCGGCACTGGACTATATTGGCACCCACGAACTTTGGCGCATGAAGCATGAAATCACCGCCGGGGCCGATTATGAGAACCGCAACCAGGATCAGGGCGCCTTCTATCAATCGGCCAATCAGGGCGGCTTCAACCCGTCCAGGCCTGTCTATGGCGGCCTCGCCCCGACAGGCCGACTCAACCCGGCAAGCAGCAATCTGCAGCAGAATATCAACAGCGCCTCGGGGTATCTGAAGGATAATATCCATCTCACGAAGAGCCTGATAGCGAGCGGAGGCGTGCGTTATCAGTGGTTTGCTTTGCGCTATGGCAGCGGTATTCCCTTTGTAGAGACGGCGAATGCCTCCTGCACTAAGCCCTTGCCCTTTGCCGCGCTCGTCTGGCAGCCATTCAGGAGCGTTTCTCTTTACGGCGATTATTCACAGTCTTTCGGTGCCAACCTTCTCTCTGCCGGTACGGTTCTTCAGGGCGGATACAAGCGACAACCGGGCGCGAGTTCGAACTGGGTGCCCGCTACGAAAATCACGGACTTACAGCAGATGTGGCGCTCTATCATATCCGCAAGAAGAATGTGCTTCAGACGGCAGGGCTGGACACCAACGGCAACATGATACAGCGGCTGACGGGGCTTGCTGGATCGAAAGGGTTCGAAGCGAGTCTTACTGGCGCTCTGACCCGCCATTGGAATGCAATCCTGTCCTATGCCTGGACAGATGCCCGGACCTTGCGGGACGCGCCCGAGACAGAAGGATATCAATTGATCGGTGTTCCCAAGAACAGCGGCAGTATTTTCCTGACCTGGAACGGTGCCTTGCCGTGGTACAAAATCGCGATGCGGGCTGGCGGCGGTGTGCAGCTTGTCGGCACGCGTGCGGCGACGCTCGACAACAGTTTTCAGGTTCCGGGCTACGGCACGGTTGATGCCTTTGCGTCATGGACAGTACCGAAACTGTTTTCACGCCAGGTCAGTTTGCAACTCAACGCCGTCAATCTGCTGAATCAGGGCTATATCATCACCCCGACAGGGTCGGCTTTTCGCAATAGCTGGGGGCAGGGTCGTAGCTTCGCTGTCGCGACAAGCATTGCGTTCTAGGTTTTTTTTTGGAGAGCGAATGGTGCGGAGTGAGGGCGCTGGTCGCGCTGATTTCGGCCAATTCGTCATGGGGCGCTGATATGCGCGTGGCCGCTTGGGGGGGGTATCAAAAAGGGCGCTACCGGGCAGAATGCCCGTCAGTGCCGACAGCCTGATGCAGCGAGGTAGAGGAGGCATTCCTCCTTTGCTGGCTGCTCTCAGGCTTGGAGCGTGCTGAAAGCGCGTTGCGGCTCCATCCGGATGCCAGGCCGCGCTTTCGACAGTTCCTCGTCGTCTCCCCTCCGAGGAGGGGGGCGGCTCAGCTCAGCTTGAGCGAAACAGCCGACGTCTTGCCGTTACGGCCGACTTCGGTGTCGTAAGAGAGCGCCTGGCCGTCTGCGAGGGTGGAAAGATTGGCCTTCTCAACTGCCGAGATGTGCACGAACACGTCATCGCCACCGGCATCCGGCTTGATGAAGCCGAAGCCCTTGGTTGAGTTGAACCACTTGACGGTGCCTGTTGCCATAACAAGGCTCCTTGATAGTACGACGGGCACGCAGAAAAATTTTGCGTGCAGACATGCTCCTGCGAAACGAATCGAAATGCCACATGCATTCGACCTTTCGGGCAAGTGCACCCGTCTTGGTCCTGTATGGGCGCTTGCGGCAGGTAGTGCAAGCGCCTCTCGCTATCAGTTTCCCGTGCAGACCAGTTTTGCCAGCGTCGCGAATTCGTCGATCGAAAGCGTTTCTGCCCGGCGGGTCGCGAGAATACCCGCTTTTTCGAGCAGGGCCTCACCCCCTATCGGCCTGAGAGAGGCGCGCAGCATCTTGCGTCTCTGGCCGAAAGCCAGATGGGTGACATGCTCCATTGCCTTGAACAGCGCGGCTGAGGGTTGCTCCGCCTTGGGTACAAGATCGACCACGGCCGACTCGACTTTGGGGGGCGGTGAAAAAGCTCCCGCAGGGACCTTCATGACCACATTGCAGGTTGCGCACCACTGGGCGATCACGCCGAGCCGACCATATGCCGATGTGTCGGGAGCGGCGCAGATGCGGTCGGCCACTTCAAGCTGGAACATCAGCGTCATGCGTTCCCAGAGCGCAGCCTGACGCAACCAGCCGATCAGAAGGGGGGTGCCGACATTATAGGGCAGGTTGGCCACGATCTTGCGCGGCGCAGGGCAGAGTGTCGCCGTATCGAGGCTGGTGGCATCCGCCTTGACCAGAACCAGCCTGCCATCGGCATGAGCAACAAGCTCATCGAGCAGAGGCCAGGCGCGCTGGTCGATTTCTACCGCATGTACGCATCTGCTGGTGTCGAGCAGGGCTCTTGTCAGCCCGCCTGGCCCGGGGCCGATCTCGACCACATGACGCCCAGCCATGTCGCCCGCGAGGGAAGCGATCCGGGCAACGATGCCCGGATCGAGAAGAAAATGCTGACCGAATGATTTCTTAGCGTCGAGGCCATGGATACGTATGGCGTCGCGCAGGCTGGGAAGGGTCATCCCTGACCTGACGCAGGTTTGCCATGCGGCTTTTTGGCGGGGGCCTCGTCGTCGCCTGGCGCGTCGTCAGGCGATTTGGCGGTTGCGGCCTTGTCGTCCTTGCGCATCTCAATCACCGAACGACGCTCGAGGTCGCGTTCGAGCTGGCGTGACGCCTGTTCGACGCGCTCATTCATGAGGCTATCGGCGATTTCGCTCGGGCTCTGCTGGGCGATGTTCTTCTGCCCGCGAGAGCAGATCGTTAGCAGGGCGATACCATCGGTGGAAACGAGCGGGTGGCTCGACTGGCCGATGGGCATGTCGGACAGAACCTGACGCATCTGCGGATTGAGCCGTTCCAGCACGAGCTGACCGCCCGGATCGGAGGGATGCTTTTCCCCTAGAGAATGGTTGAGCGCTTCCATCGCGTCACATCCATGGACAGATTGCGCGGCAGAAGACGCCTTTTGAAGCGTCATCTTCTGCTGGTCCGTCGGATTCTGCGGGTTCAGGGGCGACGAGAACGGGAAGAAAGCCTGACGCACGGTCACCATGGTCACGTTCTGATGACCGATAGTGCGCTTGCCATTGACCGTGACGATCACATAGCCGCCCGCCACCTTGACCGGGTTGGAAATGGCACCGATCGGCATCTGGCGCACGATTTCCACCACAGGCGGATCAAGGCTGTCTTCCTGCACCCAGCCCATCGTACCGCCATCGAGTGCGGTCTGTGCCTGGGAGAACTGTGCCGCCACGATTGGGAAGGGAGCACCATTGCGCAGCTGGGTAATGATCGTCTTGGTGAATTCGAGTTCCGTTTCCGAGTGGCGCGGATCGGCCACAGGAATGAAAATCTCGCTCACATTATACTGCGCGCGGCCCTCTTCGGCGCGAAGGGCTTCTTCGCGCTGGGCGATCTCGCGCGCCGTGATGCGGCCACGCCCTGAAATTTCCTCACGCAACACCTGCATCCAGCCGATCTGGACACGAATCTGGTCGATCAGCGTGGTGAGCGACACCCCGTCCTGAGCCAGTCGATCGCGCAGGGCATTCTTGGGCATGCCGTTGCGGGATTCGATATTGTTGATGGCCTGGGCGATCTGCTGCGGCTCGACATTGATGTGACGCTTGAGAATTTCCTGGGTCTTGATGCGCTCGTCGGTCAGCTGGCGGATGATCTGCGGGCGCAGACGCTGCATCAGATCGGGGCTGATATTGAGCCCTGTCGACAGAGCGAAAAGCTTGCCACGGTTATCGACATCGCGCTCGGTCAGAACCTGCCCATTGATCGTGCCGAGAATGGCATCTTCGGGCGGAGTGACCGGCTCGACCACCGAGCCATGCCCCGGGTGTGCACGCTGGGTCTGCCCGTGATGCGTCGGAGCCGCCTGCGCGCCAAGCACGGGAAAGGCGAGCAGCGCCGTAAAGCCGAGAAGCGTCGTACGCATCGACCGGGAAAAACCGGAGTGCGGGGCAGCCCGAAGGATGGGGGCAGAAAAGCTCATTGCGCGTCCGTCAGCCATTGATTCCGAAGGTACCGATCGTCTTGAAGGTGAGATTGAACAGCACGGTCGTGTTGCGCTGCTGGCCACCGATCGAGGTATATTGCTTGATCGCAAGGATGTCCAAGCCGAAGCAGTCGTTCGAATAGCCGATATCGCCGCCAAGGCTGACGAACTCTTTGCGCGAGAGCGACCGGCGTCCATAGACCGAGGCGTGGTATTGCTTCCACGCGGTCGATACGCCAGCCGTCACTTCGTTGGTCTTCGTATAATAGACCTGCGTGGGGCCATTCAGACGGTAATTCGTCGCGTAGAAATAATATGGCGTGACCGGCTCGTAGATATAGCCCGCATTCACATGGAATACTGGTACGCCGACGCTGACGAGCCCTTCACCGTAATCGAAACTCTTGCGCCACGGATCGTAGCGCCCGCGCGCTGTCAGGTCGAGATACTGGTTGGGGCTGACACGAACACGGGCCACAGGCGAAGAGAGATGGTGGTCCAGGCCCGAATAGGCCATGCGGTTATGGGTAATATGCTGCTGAATGCTTTCACCCACCAGAAAATCGACCACATGACCGCGCCACGTCCAGTTGCCATGCACGCCTACATTGCCGCGTAACCCGCCATCAAGGCGATCCGTGCCGGTATAGCGGTTGAGCGAGAACAGCGTGCTATCGGTAAACTCGTATTGCAGGCTGTCTTCGTTCGGGATCATGCGGGTTGCACTGTTGCCCATATTGGGAGCTGCGATCGCCTGAACGATGGGCTCCAGAATCTGGGAGCCATGCCCGTGGGCGAAGCGACGCATGAACGGCCAGTTCATTTTCAGAGCAACTGTCGGCAGAACCCAGCCGGTCGTATGCGTGCCTGTCGAGGTATAATAGAGCGGCTGCTCGGTGAGGTGGCTTGCCTGATAGACCGTGGCGTCCACCCGAGCCGTCAGAAGCCAGATCTGCCCAAGAACGTTATGGAACGGGCGGTTCCAGTTCATCTGGATCTGCCCGCGCTGGTCACGCGTGCCTTCAGGACGATAGACGTTGAAGTCGTTCGTGTTCAGCGAGAACGTCCCGCCCAGTGGATCGGTCTGCGCCTGAAAGGCGTAATTCAGACGCGGCAGGACGAAGGGCAGATTCGTGTTGCGGATGACGCCCTGGTTCAGGCCCTGATAGAACTGCCCATCCAGTCGGGTGTATGACCCGACCCCGAATCCGTCGATATAGGCTGTCGATTGCAGTGTTTCGTTGCCGTAGCCGGTAATGCGGTAGTCACGCATGTAGTTGGCCGACGATGCCAGATTGACGTTGGCGCCAGCCCGCCAGTGATCGTCGAGATCGAACACGGCACTGCCGCGTACATAACCCTGAATGCCGTTGTCGTTAGTGCCGTCCACCGTGTTGCCAAAGGTGTTGACGTAGCTTCCTTCCTTGCGCGTGCTGTAGGCAACACCGCCGGTAAAGTTGATCTTGCCGAAATTGAGCTGGTTTCGATACTGGCCGCTTACCTGTGGCCCCGTGCGGGTAGAAACCAGCCCCTGAACGGTCAGATCCTGCTGGTCGTCGATCGCCCAGAAATAGGGGATGGTGAAATAGGTGCCCAGATAGCGATCATGCGGGTTGATGCCCGGCATGAGAAAGCCGCTCTGTCTTTTAACACTCGGGTCTGTCATCGAGAAAATCGGCAGGTAAACGATGGGAACGCCCAGCATATCCAGATAGGCATGGCTGAAATTGATGCGCTTGTGCTCGGTGTCCTGCGTCGCGTTATAGGCGCGCAATTGCCAGAAAGGCGCGCGCGACGGGTCCTTGGCGCAAATTTCGCAGGCCGTATAAACGGCCTTGCCCATGTCGTTGATCTTGCCATTGGTGCGGCGCATGCCATTGGCCGCCATCTTGGCATTGTCTTCCATGCGCAGGAAAATCGCCCGCGCAACACCATCATGCATGCCGTTGCTCAGCTCGACATAGCTGGCATAGCTGGTACTGCCGTCAGGCTCGACCATGGCTACATGGCCGGTGGCCGTCATGACGCCGGTATTGCGATCATAGACGATCTTGTCAGCGCGCATGGCATGTTCGCCCTGCCAGACCTGCACATTGCCCGTCCAGGTCGCCACGCCCGAGCGGGTGTAGCTCTCCTGATCGGCCAAGTAAGTAACCGGGTCGGATTGAGCAGAGGGTTTGCCTACGGCAACTTTCGGGCCGGTCTGGCGCTGCATCGTTGCATCGGCTTCGGGTATGAGGCCGAATGTCGCGGTACCAGCCAGCATGGACGCAGCCAGCCAGGACTTGCGCCTTCTATGCGCAACGCGCCGTTTCGACATCAACCATCCTCCAGATGCAGAAGCAAGCTACCGCCAAGCAGAGACCTGCGCCAGTCGGCGCCCAGGCCGCCATGACAGGCGGAAGAGCACCGGATTCACCAAACTGCGCTGCCACCTTCGAAATGGTGAAAAGCGCAAAACCCGCAGCGATTCCCGAGCCAAGCATGCGCGCCACACCGCCGCGCCGCGAGGGGCGCATGGAGAACCCAGCCGAGACGAGTGCCATTGTACCGCACAGGATCGGAAGAGCTAACAGAGTCTGGAAGTGCAGTCGATGCCGTATGGATGAAAAACCCGACCGTTCCAGAAGGCGTATGAAACCGGGCAGGGACCAGACCGAGAGCGTGTCGGGCGAGGCGAAGCTCTGTTCAACACGGGTCAGGGAGAGATTGGTCGGCAGGAGGTAGTCACCGATGCGTGTGGGCAGGTGATTGGGGCGCACGGTTGCCGCATCCTCCAGCTTCCAGGCGCCCTCGACCAGCTCTCCACGGGGCGCTTCGATACGAATGACGAGCTGATCGTGTGTGTCGAGGCGGAAGATGCTGATGTCGTTGATGCTCAATCTGCGATCATGCATGAAAACGCGACGTGCATGCAGAATAGCCACACCCTTGCTGCCTTCATCGTCGTCGAGCTGGCGTAGCCAGAGTGCTCCTCCATTCAGCGAGAGTGGCCCCCCGCCGGTCTTGAGATAGGCCTCGTCCAGAAGTTCGGCCTTGCGAAACATAGACGATGAGAGTGGCGACAGCGCGAGCGTGCCGAACGTGCCCATCAGAATGGCGCAGGCCAGAGGTGCGGCGAGAAACTGCCAGGCCGAGATGCCGGCAGCACGCGCGACGATCAGTTCGGACGATCGCGTGAGACGCCAGAAACAGACGATACCACCCAGCAGGATGCCGAACGGCATGATCATGATCATGAAATAGGGCACATGCAGCCCGGCGATCTCTGTCACGAGGCTGGTCGGCACATCCGGCTTTGTTGCTACGCGCCGAAGCAGATCGATAAAGTCGAAAAGCGAGACAAGTCCCGTCAAGGCGGCAATCATGGCCAGGGCGAAGAGCGTGAAAATGCGCGAGATGTAGATCGACAGCGTAACCGATACGCCAGCCGAACTGCCCCTCATCAGGGCGAGGGGACTACGTGCCATGGGTCTTCTTTCGCGCGGTTCTCACGCTTTCAGAGGCAAACAGCCAGTAGCTGCATGCAAGGGCCGGCACGACGGCGACGATCCAGAGCAGGGGGACCAGGCCGAGGTTACGCCCTGCGAGATTTTGCAGCATCAACGATGCGGCCATCAGCCCGACGACCGACAGGATGGCGGCCAGAGGTCGCTTGACATTGCCGTGACGCGAAAAGGCGCCGCTCAGCACGGCGACAAGAGCAATCATGCTGAACGAGAAAGTTGTGAGTGGCGCCGTCAGACGTCGCCAGCCTTCCACAGCAAACTTGCCCCAATCGCGCTGAGAGACATATTGCGGGTCAGGGTGGAACAGCTCGGGAAGTGACATTTCAGAAGCGTCACGCACTTCGGTTTCGGCCTGTTTCCTGCTTGAGAGGTCGATCGAATTTCGTTCGAATGTCAGTACGTTGAGCCGCCCCGTATGATGGTCGATTTCCTGGCGTGAGCCGTTGAACAGCACGACGCGTGGCTGGTTGTCGATGACCACCATATTGCCGCGCTCGGCAATGATCGTCGCGCGGGCGTTCGGCAGGCGGTCGTCCTCGACGAAAACGCCATGCATCTCACCACTGCGGTCGCGCGTACGCACGTAAACGGTCATATCTTTCGACAACTGGGTGAAGACGCCATCCTGCAGCAGGAAGGCTGCCATGCGATTTCGGATCTCGAACTCATAGCGCCTGAACGCATGGTAGGAGACGGGCACCAGCCATAGATTGAGAATATAGCCCAGTATCGTGGTGATGAGTGCGCAGGCCATGGCAGGGCGCGCCAGCTGGAATGGCGATAATCCGGCAGCCTGCATAACCGTCACTTCGCGATCGCCTGCCATGCGCTGATAGCCGAACAGCACAACCAGAAAGGTCGTGATCGGCAGAATGACAGCCAGGAAGGACGGGATCATCAGGGAGGTAAGCTGGATGAACACCCGAAGGGAGAGCCCACGATCTACCACGAGCGATACGAAGCGCAGCGACTGCATCAGCCAGATGAGGCGATGGCGCCACTTGTGATGCCGAGCAATCCGAGAAAAAGCTGACGCAGGACATAGCGCTCGCGCAACAGCAGATACGGGCGACGTTGGGGGCGTGAAGCCGAAGCAGACATAACTATTGCCCTTAGCGTTTCGCCGGACTTGCCGAAAGCTGCATCTTGTTACGAAGTCTTCTGATCAGTGCGGCTGACGCAGCCATCGATCGCTCGCATGCCGACTGTGGGCGACATAGAACCCGCCCAGTAACCCAACCACAGCAACGATGGCGGTCCAGAATGATGGACGGATGATCAGCAGGGAGACAGAAGGGGCGCCCACCAGACCGATAAGGGCACTCAGCGCGGTTTCACGCCGGGTCGGACCGAAATGGCGCACGGCGTGACAATTAGGACACTCTTCGTCGGTGCGCTGCATCTTGCCGCGACAAACCGGGCACAGCACGATCGTCTCCTGCGCGGGGGGGCGCGGCACGGGCAGATAATTCCCGGTTATAATGGATCGCTGTCGGGGCAGGGGGGAGAGACGCACCATGGAACCGCTCTTGCCGTTATCGAAAAGGTTTTTGCAACAGCAAAATGGCAGCATCGTGCCCATCATGTCTCAATGACGCTTTCTCCGAAGACGGACGGTACTGTTTCGGGAAAGGTGAAAATTCAGAGCGCCTGATCATGCTCCCCTGCGGCAATGCGGGCCTCAACAGCTAGGCGCCAGGCGCATCGGAGGGCGCCGAGTCGAGAGCCTTGCGATACAAAGCGAGGCTGTCGGCCGAGATATGGCCGTCCTGCTGGGTCTGAAGCTCGGCGATCTGCACAGCCAGTTCGGGTATGAAGTGGGCTGACAGCGCCTGACGATAGGCGCGCAGCGCGTCAGCGGGGCGGTTGAGCGCCTCATCGACCTGACCGAGCAGAACAGACTGACGCACATAATCGGGGTCGTCGGGCGTCATGTTTGCGACCTGCCTCGCGAGTTTCTCGAAAAGCGCCTGCATGGCGGGCGGCACGGCGAGTGTCGTGGCCCTGTGAGGCTGAGCGGGCAGAGAGGGGTGGCCATTGGTGAGATAGAGCGCGAAGCCGAAGCACGGCAGAGCCACCAGTAGCAAGGCGAAACGCAGCTTCTGGTGCGGCTGTGCCGTCAGCTCAGCTTCTGCAAGTCGGTCTGCTGCCAGAATGCGTCGTTGGATTTCAAGTTCGGCGCGGGCTTTTTCGTCGTCACCAAGCAGGCTGTTTTCACGATCGCGGTCGAGATCGCGCAGCTGATGACGGTAGAGGGTAAGCGCGGAAAGCCGCGCGCTGACCGGGGCGGTGACGGCCCTTCGCCCAGGCAGGAGCAATGCCAGAAGCGGCAGCAGGATGACGAAGCTGGGGATGAGAAAGCCGAGCCAGTTCATCGTGAAATATCCTGCTCGCGAAGAATTTCGGCAAGACGCTTCTCTTCCCTTTCATCAAGGGGCTCGGTGCTGCGAGGGCGGCGCAGCATCAGCGCAGCCAGTATCCCTCCGAGGGCGAGAGCGAGAACCGGCATCGCCCAGAGCAGAAGGGTCGAGGCGGTAAAGCGGGGTTTCAGCCTGATGAATTCGCCATAACGCTGCGTCATCCAGGCCATGATCTGCTGGTTGCTCTCTCCGCCAGCCACATGTTGACGCACGACATGGCGCAGATCGCGTGCCAGAGACGCCGAACTGTCTTCGATCGACTCGTTTTGGCAGACCAGGCAGCGCAGTTGCGCGCCTATCGCTTCAGCCCGCTTTTCCTGTGCCGGGTTGGGCAACATCTCGGACGGATCATCGAGGGCGAGCGCGGGCAGGGCCAGAACGCCCAGACCGAGCGCCAGGCAGGCAGAGACAGCGAGTTTCTTCATAGGGCAGCGTTCGCCAGCGGCAGGATTTCGCGACGAAGCAGCGTTTCATCGAGTGCCGAAGCGCCATGCCAGGCTATACGGCCGCCGGGCAGGATCAGAAAGCTCTCCGGAACGCCGCTCACCCCCCAATCGATGGCGGTCATGCCGGTCTGATCGAGCGCCACCCGCGTATAAGGCGAGCCGTCGCGGGTGATGAAGCGACGGGCATCTTCAGGCTTGTCTTTATAGGCAATGCCCCAGAGCGGGATCTGGCGCGCGATCCCCCTCAACGCTGCCATTTCGGCGACACAGGGGATGCACCAAGAGGCGAAGAAATTCACCAGAACAGGTCTGGCATTCTGACTGAGCGCGGCGGCATCGAACCCGTCACCCGCGCCTGAAAGACCGGGCAGTGCGAAATCGGGCACGATCGCGCTGCCCTTGTCCCGGCGTATGGCATGAGGGTCGAAAGAGCCGTCCTGCATGGCGGTTAGCATTTTCCAGCATCCGAAACCAGCTAGTCCGGCCCCGGCGACCGGCAGGGTCATGAGCAGACGTCGCCTTGTCGAAATCGTCATGAGCGGCCTTCCTGAACCATGGGAGCGGGATCTTTTCCATCACGCGCCTTTCTCGGCGCTCCGAAGCGGTGGCGTCTGTCGGTGAGAGAGAGGGCGCCACCGAGAGCCATGATGACGCCGCCTAGCCAGATCCATGGAGCGAGGGGGTTGTTATGCAGGCGCAGCACATAGCGCGCATCGGTGCCGGACCCGTGACTTTCGCCCAGGGCGGCATAGAGGTCGCGCAGAAGATTGGTGCGAATGGCGACGTCGGTGGTCACCTGATGCTGGCTCACAAAGTCACGTCGCGAGGGATGCAGTGTGGCGATCACATGGCCGTGGCGTGAAACCGTCAGATCCGCCACGAGCGCCTTGTAATTCGGCCCGGTCTCTTGCCGGACCGACATCAGGCGCCAGTCGAGCGTGCCTTGTTGAAGCGTCTGGCCGATACCGATCTCGACGACAGCGTGATGTGCCTGAGACATGCCGGTGATGCCCAGTACCGTGACCCCCATGCCGATATGGGCGATGGCACTTCCCCAGATGGCGCGCGGCAGGCGGCGAAGGCGCTGGCGCATGACGGTCACGCCATCGCGCAGGCCAAGACGCGCGGCCAGATCGGTCACGCTCGCCATGATCACCCAGAGGGCAGCGGCAGCGCACAGAGCGGGTAAAATGCCGTTCAGCAGAAAGCTGCCGACGATCAGCGCCAGCAGCGCGATCGCCCCTGCCATCCGCAGGCGGCGCAGCAGGGGGCGAAGATGGCCGCGCTTCCACGGCAACAACGTTCCAAGCGCCATGGCGCCCATCAGCGGCAGGGCCAGGGGTATGGTGGTAGCGTCAAAAAAGGGTTTGCCGACAGAGAGCGTGCGCCCGGTCAGGATCTGCATGAAGGGTGGATACATCGTGCCGGTCACGACCACGGCGCAAAGCGCACAGAGCAGGATATTGTTGAGCACCAGCCCGCCCTCTCGCGAGATGGGCGCAAAAATTCCTCCGGCTGTAAGGCTGGGGGCCCGCCAGGCAAAAAGCAGAAGCGATCCGCCAATGACCAGCGCCAGCAGGCCGAGAATGAAGACACCCCGTGCCGGATCATTGGCGAAGGCGTGAACGGAATTCAGGATTCCCGAGCGCACGAGGAAAGTGCCGGAAAGTGAAAATGAGAAACTGGCGATGGCCAGCAGCACGGTCCAGATACGCAGCGCGTCGCGTTTTTCGACCACGATGGCTGAATGGACCAGCGCCGTCCCGGTCAGCCAGGGAATGAGCGAGGCATTCTCGACCGGATCCCAGAACCAGTAGCCGCCCCAGCCGAGCACATAATACGACCACCACGAGCCCATCGCGATGCCACAGGTCAGAAAGCACCAGGCGGCGACGGCCCAGGGCCGCACCCACCGTCCCCATGCTGCATCGACACGGCCCTCGATCAAGGCGGCTACGGCAAAGGCGAAGGGCACAGCAAAGCCGACATAGCCGGTGTAGAGAACGGGGGGATGAAAGGCGAGGCCGGGGTCCTGAAGCAGGGGGTTCATGCCCTGTCCTTCTGCTGGTGCAGGCCAGATGCGTGCAAACGGGTTCGACGTCAGCAGGCAGAAAAGCTGGAACCCTGTCGAGACTCCGCCGAGAATGGCCAGAACGCGCGCTTTCAGAACCAGGGGCAAGCTCCGCCCCAGCAGGGCGACGGCCCCGCCGCACAGGGCGAGAATGAGGGCCCAGAGCAGCACCGACCCTTCGTGATTGCCCCAGACGCCGGTGATTTTATAGAGAAGCGGTTTGCTCAGTGCTGAGTTGGCGGCGACATTCTGAACCGAGAAATCATCCTGCACCGCACAGGCGATCAGGCTGATGAAAGAATAGGCCAGGGCCAGAAATTGGGCGAAGGCCAGACGCGGCGCGAGATCGAGCAGGAAACGTTGCCCGCGCCAGGCCCCCCAGAGGGGCAAAACGCATTGGGTGAGTGCCAGAACGCAGGCGAGTGCGAGAGCGTAGTGCCCCTGTTCAGGTCCAAAAAAACTGCTCATCGACCGCCCGAACCACCTGTTGCCCCACGGGCCATGCTGTTCAAACTCTCGCTCGATGGTGGCTTGCCGAATCTCGGGTCCCATTTGCCGCTGCGTTGCAGGGCATCGGCGACTTCCTTGGGCATATAGGTCTCGTCATGCTTGGCCAGAACTTCCGAGGCGATGAAAGCGGAGCCGCGTTGATAGGTGCCAAGGGCTACGACGCTCTGCCCTTCGCGGAAAAGATCGGGAAGAATCCCCTCATAACGCACATCGATGGCGGCCTGCCCGTCCGTGATCTCGAACAGGTTGACGGGGGTCTGCCCGTCGATGCTGCGCTTGAGAGACCCTGCGACTACCATACCCCCGAGACGGATCACCCGATCGGAGGCGGGGGGAGCCTTGAGGATCTGCGACGGCGCCATGAAAAATACGATGCTGGACGAAAATGCGTTCAGAACCAGCCCGGCAGCCACGGCGAAAGAGGCCAGACAGGCCAGGACCAGCCAGAGGCGGCGGCTCTTGCGGGTCATACGTCGTGTCTGGCGGCCTGTCTGGCGGTGTGCCGCTCCGGTTGGAGAGGAGGGTAACGTCATGAACCCGGCCTTTTGCGCGCATCATGGCGTTCGAGCAGGGCCAGTTGCGTGGTAGCGCGGCGCAGGCGTAGGGCAAGCTGAACGCTCAGCCAGAGAATGGCGAGCAGCGCAAAGCCGTAAGAGGCGGCGATATAGGGCCAGTGGGTGTGAAGATTATGGATCATGCAGCATCGCTCAGAGGGCGGGCGCGTCTGGTCAGCATCTGTTGGGCGCGTGTCTCGAGAATGGCGGCTTTCACGCGCCCTGTCACGAGTGCGGCAAATCCGGTCGAAAAGCCGATCATGCAGAGCGAGAGCGGCAGCAGCATCGAAGACGGCATGGTCGGTGCGTGGGTAAGGGTGATGCTGTCAGGCTGATGAAGTGTATTCCACCAGTTTACGCTGAACTTGATGATCGGCAGATCGATCACTCCGGCAATCGCCAGAACAGCGGCGGCACGATAGCCGCGTTGCGGGTCGTCGAAAGCCTGAATGAGCGCGATATGACCGAGATAAAGAAAAAACAGTACCAGCACAGAGGTCAGTCTCGCGTCCCAGACCCACCAGGCGCCCCACATGGGCTTGCCCCAGAGAGCCCCCGTGATCAGGCAGAGCGCCGTCACCACGGCGCCGACCGGCCCGATTTCGACAGCGGCGAGATCGGCGAGAGGATGTTTCCAGACGAGTGACAGCACACCGCACAGCGCCAGCGCGGCGTAGCTGCCGAGGCCAGAACCGCCATCGGGACATGCAGATACATGATGCGCACCGCATCGCCTTGCTGCCAGTCGGCGGGGGAAAAGAGCACTGCCCAGATCAGGCCTATGGCGAGAAAAAAGCAGGAGGTGACGCACAGAAACGGGAAGAGCCAGCGAGACAGACGCAGAAAGCGACCGGGATTGGCAAAGCGATGCAGGAAGCCTCCCTGCACGGGCCGCCCTGGCAGGGTTTGATGCGTCGCTTTCGTCACTCTTGGCCTCTCTCCTGCGGCGTTCGGTCATGGTATAGCCCGATAACGTCCCCGTCCGATGCAGTTTTTTCGATCGGAATTCGTTTTGATACGGCAAAAAAATCGACGGGGGGAGCAGGCTGGAACAATTAATCTGGCCGTTCGCGACAGGCTTGGCCGATGGAAGAGGCGCGTTGATGCAATACTGGTTGATCAAATCCGAGCCAGAAACGTTTTCCTGGCAGCAGCAGGTTGAAAACGAGGTCGAACCCTGGACAGGGGTGCGTAATTATCAGGCGCGTAACAACCTCTCATCCATGCGCTGTGGCGACCTGGCCTTTTTCTACCATTCTGTCTCCGACAAGGAGATCGTCGGTGTGGTCGAGGTGGTGCGTGAGGCCTATCCCGACCCGACTGGCGAGGGCGGAAAATGGGTTTGCGTCGATGTGAAGGCGCGTGGCGCGTTTGCCAATCCGGTTTCGCTTGCCATGATCAAATCTGATCCAACCCTCTCCGAAATGGCACTTTTGCGTCAGTCGCGTCTTTCCGTAGCGCCGGTGCGCGAAAGCGAGTGGGAATATCTCTGCCAGCTCGGGCAGTGGCAGAAAAACTAGCTGGCCCGCGAGTTTCCCTGTGCGTCAGGCTTGCAGCGGCGCGGAAAGGGCTTTTTCGAGCACCGCCGCGATGCGCGCCGGGTCGTCCGGGCGGAGTGTGGCAAAACCGATCACGAGTCCTTCCTGCGGCGTGGTGAGGCAAAGGCTGAAAGCCGGGCAACGCGATACCCCGCTTCGGCCAGTGCTTTCTGACTACGCGATTCACTCCCTTTTTTTTCGAAACGCAGACCCAGTTGTACACCGCCGCGCGGCCGGGTGACCGAGACACCCTCGCAGCTGCGCAGCGCCTCATAAAGCGCTTCGCCACGGGCCTGATAGAGCCGCGCAATATGGCGCAGATGCCTGCGGTACTGGCCCGATTCCATCAATTCCGACAAGGCCAGCTGGGCGTGCAGATTGGCGGCGCACCCCATGCTGCGATGTGCCGCACGCATCGGGTCGATCAAGCTTGGGGTACGACCATCCAGCCGAGCCTGAGGCCTGGCAGCAGCGCCTTTGAGGCTGAGCCGAGATAGACGCATTCGGCGCCCCTGCCATGGGCGGCCAGAGCCGCGATTTCTCGACCGTGCCAGAGGAATTCGCTGTCGTAATCGTCTTCAATGATCAGCGCGCCGTGATTGCGCGCATGTTCCAGTAACGCGAGGCGTCGCTCGATCCCCATGCGTCCGCCAAGCGGATACTGGTTGGAGGGCGTGATATAAACGAGGCGCGCTTCCTGCGGCAGCGCCTCGATCTGCATGCCATGTCTATCCACCGGCACGGGGTAGAGAGTCGCGCCAGCTGCCAGAAAGCTGGCCTTGGCGCCGACATAACCGGGGTCTTCGATCGCGATAGTGTCCCCCGGATCGGTCATGATCTGGGTGACGAGCGTGAGAGACGCCTGCGTGCCGGGGGTAATCAGGATCTGCTCTGGCGTGACGGTCAGACCGCGGTCGCTGGCCAGACGCGCGCAAAGCGTTTCACGCAGAGCACGCGCACCATGATAGCTGCCATACCCCGCTTCATCGCCACGGGCCTGTCGTGCCTGACGGCGCAGGATCTGTGCCCAGAGATCGGCGGGAAACTCGTGCTCGTCAGGCAGGCCGGGGCCAACCGGCCCGATTCTGTGGCGTAGCTCG
>NZ_BAKW01000010.1 GCF_000614545.1 Asaia platycodi JCM 25414
TGGCGGCGGCGGCGGCGGCTTCTTCGGTTCCGTGATGATCTTCGTCTTGATCGGCGGATGGAACTGTTCGACGATTTTCGAACCCAGACCGTTCATCAAGGCGTAGATCACAACGACGTGGAAGAGCACGGCGATTGCGATGCCGACGATGTACTTCGTCGGGCGTCGCTCCTGCTCGGCGTAGTTCATCGGTTGTGTCACTCCAAACCCTCTGTCCTGTGCCCCACACCTCTCTCGCGAGAGGGGCGGACCGACTTGAAATTATCGCAACCGCCTCATGCGATTTGCGTTCCGGTCAAGCGTCAGTTTGGCCGACACATCCCGAAATGTTTACCATGCTCCTGACGCATGGCTCCCGTGCAAATTGGGCAAAGGTAAGGCACTGCTGTCAAGTCAGTTTCGTTTCGTTCATGCCGTTTTCCCGATCGCGTTGGTTTGCATACCAGCGACACGACACTTTGAGACACAGTGAAACGGAACATTAATTCACTGCAAGAGTAATATTTGTGAAACGCGCAAAAAGGGGCCGAAAGTCTTGCACAGCAAGAGATTCAGCCCCCTAACCGCGCCCTGCTCATTGCGCTGTGGCGCTCGCCTCCGAACGCGTTGCGCCCACGCGCTGGGCCAGCGCCGCAGACATGAAACTGTCCAGTGCGCCATCCAGCACCGCGCCGGGATTGCCCGTTTCCACACCCGTTCGCAGATCTTTGACCAACTGATACGGCGCCAGAACATACGACCGAATCTGATGTCCCCAACCGATTTCGGTCTTTGCCGCCTCGGTCTGGGCTGCCGCGGCCTCACGCTTTTGCAGCTCGGCCTCGTACATACGCGCCTTCAGCATCTGCATGGCCGTGGCACGGTTGCGATGCTGAGAACGGTCTGTCTGACACGCCACAACGATTCCTGTCGGGATATGCGTGATGCGAATCGCCGAATCGGTCTTGTTGACGTGCTGACCACCCGCGCCGGAGGCTCGGAAGGTGTCGACCTTCAGATCGCTGTCGTTGATCTCGATCTCGATCGTATCGTCGACGACCGGGTAGACCCAGACCGATGCGAATGATGTCTGGCGACGCGCTGCCGCATCGAAGGGCGAAATGCGCACCAGACGATGCACACCGGCCTCGGTCTTGAGCCAGCCATAGGCATTGGCACCGGTCACCAGCAGCGTAGCGGATTTGATGCCCGCCTGCTCGCCCTCGCTGGTTTCCATGACTGTCACCTTGTAGCCACGCTGCTCTGCCCAGCGGGTGTACATGCGCAGCATCATTTCGGCCCAGTCCTGAGCTTCGGTGCCACCAGCGCCTGCATTGACCTCGATATAGCAGTCATTGCTGTCTGCCTCGCCCGATAGCAGGCTCTCGATCTGACGAGCGTTGGCCTGCTCGGCCAGCTTGCGCAGGGTTGCCACGCTTCGGCCACGGTGTCCTGATCCTGCTCGTCCTCAGCCAACTCAACCAGTTCGAGCATATCGACCGTGTCGCGCTCGATCTTCTCGACACCTTCGATCTGCGTAGCCAGAAGCGTGCGCTCGCGCATCAGCTTCTGTGCAGCGTCGGCATCGTTCCAGAGATCGGGGTCTTCTACGCGGTGATTGAGTTCCGCGAGTCGTGTCTGTGCAGCATCCCAGTCAAAGATGCCTCCTCAGCAGTGCCACCGACTGCTTGATCTGCTCCGATAGGGCCTCGGTTTCGGCCGACATTGTTCATGCTCCCAGAAAAGGTTTGTGCCTCAATAAAGCCCGCCCATGCCGATGTCACCCGGAGGTTGAGCATTGGGGGCCTGAAGTTTCTTCGGAGCGCCCGAATTCTCGCCATTGGGATCGCCTGTACCGGCCTGACTGGCTGCTCCGGCCATATCGGTCTCCGTATCGTACAGATCGGTCCCGGTATCGGCGGCCGTCAACGCCTCGGTGCCCGCGCCGAAGCCATGCAGCGCGATGCTCATGCCCGGCACCTGGTCGGCCTTGAACCCGTCAACGGCCATGATACGCCCCGTATCGTAACGGGCCAGCGTCACGCCGTCAGGCACGCGGAACTTGAGTTCGGGCCGGCCCTCGATCGCGACCTTCATGAAGCGGTTCCAGATCGGACCTGCGATTCGTCCCCCCGTCTCGCTCTTGCCCAGTGATTGCGGGGTATCGAACCCGATCCAGACAATCGTGACGATATCGGGGGTAAATCCGGCAAACCAGGCATCGCGGAAATCCTGGCTGGTGCCTGTCTTGCCTGCGATTTCGCGCGTGATGCCCTGCCCTGCAATCCTGCCCGTACCGCGGCTGATGACGTCCTGCATCATCGCCGTGATCTGATAGGCACTGGCCGCGCTCGCAACCTGGCGTCGGTTATCCTGCAAATGGGGCACCTCCACGCTGCCTGCCACAGGCTGGCTGGCAGGCGCTTGCACCGGTAGCGCTGGTGTGGCGGGCGGCACACCAGCGTCAGGCGCAGGCGCGCTCGGCATCGCGGGTGCTACCGTGGCAGTCTGGTTCGGAGCCTGCATCGTCTTGCCGAGGGCGACAGTTTCGGGCTTCCAGAGGACGCTGCCATCGCGATCAAGGACAGCATCGATCAGAGACGGTGTGACGAGCTTGCCGCCATTGGCGATGGTGGCATAGGCTCCTGCCTCACGCAGCACCGTTGTCTCGACCGCACCTAGGGCTGCGGGCAACACATGCGGCATCTGATCGACCAGGCCGATGGAGATGGCCATATCGGCCACGGATTTCATGCCCAGATGAGCGGCAAGGCGAATGGTGACGAGGTTGCGGCTTTCACGCAGCGCGTCATGCAGCGTGGTCGGCCCCCAGTTATCCTCTTCGTAGTTTTTCGGATGCCAGTCACCGTAGGAGACCGGTGCGTCATCGAATTTCTCAGAAGGCGGAATGCCCTGCTCCATCGCATCGAGATAGACGAAGGGCTTGAACGATGACCCCGGCTGACGCAGCGCCTGTGTCGCTCGGTTGAACTGGGACTCCTTGAACGACCATCCGCCCACCATGGCCAGAACGCGTCCGGTGCGCGCATCCAGGCTGACAAGCGCGCCCTCGACCTTCGGCACCTGACGCACGGCAACACGCCCTGAATCGGCCTGGGGTTCGATCATGATCACGTCACCGACGGCCAGAGTACCGCCACTGCGCATCCAGCCGAGATCCTTGGGCAGAACCTGCCCTTCCTGCGTCTCACCATGCGAGAGCCAGCCCACACGCCCCTGTGCCGGGTTGAGCACAACGGCGAGACGCCACTGGTCGATCATTCCCGCCGGGGGCGTGACATTCTTGAGCGCAGCAGCCCAGCTCTCGCCTGCATCATGCAACTTTGTAACCGGTCCGCGCCAACGACTATGCCCACGATCATACTCCATGAGCCCTGTCTCAGGCTGAGTGTCGCAGCGTCCTGCAATTTGCGGTCGAGGCTGGTATGCACCTCAAGACCACCCTGCATGGCGCGATCGGGACCATAACGATCAATCAGCTGCCGGCGCACCTCGCTGCCGAACCACTCCGCATTGGGCAGCGGGCCGAAGCGCACCGCGTCATGCGGGATGAGCGGCTCTTTCTGCCCGGCCTCAGCGGCCTCCCGCGTGATGGCGTGGATTTCGGCCATACGATCCAGCACCCAGTTGCGTCGTTCGATAGCGCGCTCAGGATGGCGATAGGGGTTGTAATTGGCGGGCGATTTCGGCAGCGCCCCCAGAAACGCAGCTTCGGCATCGGTCAGCTGGTCGAGCGGCTTGTTGAAATAGGTCTGCGCTGCGGCAGCCACACCATAGGCGCCGTTACCGAGATAGATACCATTGAGGTATATCTCGAGAATCTTGTCCTTGCTGAGCGTCTGCTCAATCCGCAGGGCGAGCAGGGCCTCTTTCTCCTTGCGTTCAAGCGTGCGCGCGTTGCTGTTGAGCAGCATGTTGCGCGCCACCTGCTGGGTGATGGTCGACGCCCCCAGAGCGCGCTTGCTGCGATGGGTCAGATTGGTCAGCTCGGCACGGATGATGGCGAGCGGATCGAGCCCCGCATGGGTATAGAAATTCTGATCTTCAGGGGCGATGAATGCGTTTTTCACCCGCTCGGGAATGGCGTTGATCGGTACATAGATCCGTCGCTCGGCGGCAAGCTCCGCCATGATGCGATCGTCTGACGTATAAATCCGGCTGACCGTCGGCGGTTGATAGGTCTTGAGCGTATCGACACTCGGCAGGTCAGAGGCAATCCGCTCATATTGGTGCCAGACGAAAAGGCCGGATCCCGCGACCCCGACCAGCACGATGCCCGTTGCAATCGCAAGACCCTGACGCCAGCGCCTGAAGCGCGGCCCACGAGGTGACCCCACTTCGGCCCGGTCGGCCGCCACCCCGGCCACCCATTGGCGCGCGTGGCGGCGCCCCCCCCGTCAGACGCGGCGGCAAGCCACAGGGACGGGAATGCATCGGAAGAAAGGGCGGTAGAAGAGCGGATCATGATGAAAGATGTAGCAGCCTTGAGGAGACACGTCGCCCCCTGCAAACACGGGATAGGGGCACCAATATGGCAGGCCCGGTCGGGCCGTCACTGCCGACACTTCCCAACGGGGAAACGCCGGACCCGTTCCCTTATCGGGGCAGGGATCAATCCTCGCCTCTGTCTTTGTTCATCCGGTTTATAGGAAACTCAACAAGGTCGCTTGATCGACGAGATGAGAGTGAACAGCCAGCACGCATCCGAGTGAAAGTAAACGTTTCTCACCGTCCCGGACGTCCAGACGAAGCAGGAGAATCTGGCCCTTCGCTCAGCGGCAGAAAGCGACACCATGTTTCCCCTACACTTAGCCTGTATAGCCCCCCCCTAAGGTCACATGACCAATCCGGGAAATTGCACGCGGAAAAATAATTCCGCGCGCAGACTTTCAAAATCGTTTTTTATCCGAAATCACTATCAGGACGGTGCAGCTCCCTGTACGCCAACCTGGAGCATGAACAACGCGCTACC
Organism: Asaia platycodi JCM 25414; assembly: GCF_000614545.1. Taxonomy (GTDB): domain Bacteria; phylum Pseudomonadota; class Alphaproteobacteria; order Acetobacterales; family Acetobacteraceae; genus Asaia; species Asaia platycodi. Next base: position 4,973 of record NZ_BAKW01000010.1, read on the forward strand.
GGCACACATGATGATGTGATCGCGCTTGGGCCCGGCGAAAGTCAGATTCGAGCAGCCCTGCGGCAAGCGAATGCGACCGATCAGCACACCGAGCGGGTTGAACACAAACACGCCGCACAGGCCAAGAGGCCCCGTCACGCCGCACCACAGATTGCCGAACACATCGGCCCGGAATCCGTCCGGATTCATCTGCGCCCCATGAAAGCGCATATCGGCAAACACGCGGCCGTTCGTCAGGCTGTCACCCTGCACGTCATAGACATGGATCGCCTGATCGCCCCCTTTTTTCTGGCCTGGTCCCGCCGGGGTAGAAGCGATGTAGAGCTTCTTGAAATCGGGCGAGAAGACGAGACCATTCGGGCAGGTGATATCCTTTTCTGCCAGAACCGCCTTGAGCGTACCGTCAGGGGCGAGGCGAAACACATGGTCCTGCTGACGCTTCGTGCCACCGATCTCGCCGATCAGCTCGCGGCCGATCTTCCATTTGATCTTGCCATCAGGATTCGTCGGGCCGCCCGGCTCGTCAGCATGGCCCTCGGTTATATTCGTGCCATAGCCCGGATCGGTGAACCAGATGCTGCCATCCGGGTGAATCACTACATCATTGGGTGAATTGAGCCCCTTGCCTTCGAATTTATCGGCCAGGACCGTGACGCTGCCATCATGCTCGAACCGGACGACGCGACGAAAGAAATCCTCGCAGGTGATCAGACGGCCCTGATAGTCGAAGCAATTGCCATTGGCCGAATAGCTGTCCGCACGAAATTCGGTGACTTCGCCCGTTTCCCAGATATAGCGCAAAGCCTTGGACTGCACGACATCGCTGAATACGAGATAGCGGCCTTCACTGCTCCAGGCCGGGCCTTCGCTCCAGATGCCCTTGTCCCAGATGCGTTTGATGGGCGCTGCAAAATAGGTCAGGGCGTTGAAGGACGGATCGAGCGCAAGCACGTCGGGATCGGGAAAATAGGCGGGTCCAGCGGCGCTGCCCCATTGACGGACGGGCTGGCTGATGACGCTCGGCGGGCTGGCCGTGGCTTCGGAAGCTGCGCGTGCCGGGATGGCGGCACAGGCCATTCCCCCAAGCGCCGTGGTCAGAAACCCTCTGCGGGCGAGGGGCATTTTCAGGTCCATCATATCGTCCTGTGTGACTATGTCATTGGCATGCGCCACCGAGCATAACGCCACGCCGGGCCATCCAGACCAAAACGGTTTTGTATCAAGTTATTATCAACCATTCGTGACGAATGTCACATGATGGGTTTTTACCCACCGGAGACCTCTCAAAAGAGAAGGCAACCAGACACGCCACATTGACTTCAAGCCGTCAGGCGGTTTCACCTGACGCCATAAGGTTTGTCCGCACGATCAAGGATCCGATTTCATGACGACTGTCAGCCCCCTCGCCGGAAAGACGCTGCCCGCAGCCGATCTGGCCGATATCCCAGCCCTGATCTCGGCCTATTACAATCGCAAGCCTGACCCTGCCATCGCCACGCAGCGCGTGTCGTTCGGCACATCGGGTCATCGCGGGTCGTCGCTGCATACCAGCTTCAACGAAAATCATATTCTGGCCATCAGCGAGGCCATCTGCCGCTATCGCAAGGACAAGGGCATTAACGGCCCGCTCTTTATCGGCATCGATTCCCACGCTCTCTCAGGCCCGGCGCAACGCTCCGCCATCGAGGTTTTTGCCGCACACGGGATGGAAGTGCGCATTGATTGCCACGACCGCTTCACCCCCACGCCGGTCGTCTCTCATGCCATTCTGACGTATAATAAAGGTCGCACCGAAAACCTGGCCGATGGCGTGGTCATCACCCCGTCGCATAATCCGCCGATCGATGGCGGCTTCAAATATAACCCGCCCCATGGTGGACCGGCCGATACTGACATCACGAAGGTGATCCAGGATCAGGCCAATGCCTTTCTCTCTGCCGGGATGAAAGACGTGCATCGCCTGCCTTATGAGGAGGCCCGCCAAGCCGATTGCGTGCGCGGCCATGATTTCATCACGCCCTATGTCGACGATCTGGGTGCGGTGATCGATATGGACGCCGTTCGCAACAGCACCATCCGTATCGGCATCGATCCACTCGGTGGCGCGGCCCTCGATTACTGGCCTGCGATCATCAAGAAATACAACCTCAAGGCCAAGATCGTCAGTAAAGAGCTCGACCCGGCTTTCGGCTTCATGACGGCAGACTGGGACGGACAGATCCGTATGGATTGCTCCTCTCCCTATGCCATGGCACGGCTGATCGGCATGGGGTCGGAATTCGACGTCGCTTTTGCCACGGATACGGATGCTGACCGCCATGGGATCGTCTCGCGCCCTGACGGGCTGATGAACCCCAATCACTATCTCGCTGTTGCCATCTGGTATCTCTTCACCCAGCGCAAGGACTGGGCCGCCAGCGCGAAGATCGGCAAGACGCTGGTCAGCTCGGCCTTGATCGACCGTGTGGCCAAAAAGATCGGCCGCGATGTGGTGGAAGTGCCGGTCGGGTTCAAATGGTTCGTCGACGGCCTCTATGACGGCAGCCTTGGTTTCGGTGGGGAGGAAAGCGCAGGAGCTTCCTTCCTGCGTCGTGATGGCAGCGTCTGGTCTACTGACAAGGACGGTCTCATTCTCGGCCTTCTGGCCGCAGAAATAACCGCTGTCACCGGCAAGACACCGGCAGAGCATTACCATGCACTCACTGCCGAACTCGGCGCGCCGTTCTATCAGCGCATCGATGCGGCAGCGAACCCGGAACAGAAGGCCATTCTCTCGAAACTCACCCCCGAAAAACTTTCGATGACGCATCTGGCGGGCGATCCCGTCACGGCAACGTTGACGCGCGCGCCGGGTAATGATGCCGCCATCGGCGGCCTGAAAGTGACGACCGATAATGGCTGGTTCGCCGCTCGCCCCTCGGGCACGGAAGATGTCTACAAGATCTATGCCGAGAGTTTCGTCAGCGAAGCCCATCTGAAACAGATCCAGAAGGATGCCCAGACCGCCATCTCGGCACTCTTCAATGCCTGAGGCAGCGAGGCCCTTTTCCTGCGGGAAAAGGGCCTTTTTTATGCAAAGCCTTACGACAGAGCGTGGGGAAATGTAGGCGGCGCATCGATCGGAAAGGGCTTGATCATGATTTTTCGTCGTTACGCCTATCTGGCTTTTCTCGCCTGCCAGGCTCTGACACCGGCCTGCGCTCGTACGCTCTCGGGCGACTGGCGTGGCGCGCTCTTATTGCCGCAAGGCGCGACGCTTCCGCTCGTTCTGCATATGAAGGAAAAAAGGGCAGGCTGGAGCGCCTCGCTGGACAGCCCGATGCAAGGCGCGTTTGGCCTCGCCGTTCAGGACGTGACACTCGACGGCAAAACCCTCACGCTCACTTTGCCAACACTCGGCGCCCGGTACATCGCTCAGGTAAATGGGCACGACAACAGCCTCGAAGGGACATGGTATCAGGGTACGAGTTATCTGCCCCTCACCCTGATACAATCGGCCCCGGCCCCTCCACCAATAATGAGCCGCCCGCAGATCCCCCACCCGCCTTTCCCCTATCGGAGCGACGAGGTGGCGTTCGATAATCCCGCAGGTCCGGCTCATCTGACCGGCACCCTCACCCTGCCCGCAGGCAAAGGACCGTTTCCCGCAGTGTTGCTCATCACCGGCTCAGGGTTGCAGGACCGGGACGAAACGATTTTTGGCCATAAGCCTTTTCTCGTCTGGGCAGACACACTCACCCGTCGCGGCATTGCCGTGCTGCGTGTCGATGACCGTCAGAAAGGCGGCTCGACCGGGCCGGTCAGCACCGCGACCACGCAGGATTTCGCGCACGATACCGAAGCGGGTCTGACCTATCTGCAGCATCGGAAGGATATCGATCCGCACAGGATCGGGCTCATGGGCCATAGCGAAGGCGGCATCATCGCTCCGATGATTGCACAGAGAGACCAGAACGTAGCCTTCATCGTCCTGCTGGCTGGACCGGCAACCAGAGGACGGCAGATCATTCTGGCTCAGCAAGACCATGCCGCGAGGCAGCAGGGGAACTCCGACGCGGCGATCGCGGCCGCTGATACCGCCTATAACGGCCTCATGGACACGCTGTCTCCCGACCAGTCACAGGCCGACGCGGACCAGGCGGCTCAGGCATTCTGGGCGCGCCAGCATCCGGATAGCCCCGCCCCGCCTCCGCAACTAAAAGTCCTGACATCGCCATGGATGCGGTTTTACGATCGTTACGATCCGGCGCCTGCCCTGGCGAAGACCACATGCCCGGTTCTCGCTGTTATCGGTGCGAAAGACCGGCAGGTGCCGCCCGATCAGACCCTGCCGGCTCTGAAAGCCGCGCTTGCCCGAAACAGCCAGGCGACGATCAGCGTGCTTCCGGGTCTGAACCATCTCTTCCAGAAAGCCAACACAGGCGACGTTTCGGAATATGCTCGTATCGAGGAGGATATCGACCCGGAGGCTCTTTCAGTCGTGGGAGACTGGATCATCGCGCAAACCGCCCGCCGAGGAATCACCCCGTAGAGGCGCAGTTTTCTTCAGAAGCGTTCTCCGAAAGGGAAGCGTGGCAGTATCTGGGTAAAAACGCCATCCTTCCTGATCAGGCCATGCCAGGTAGCCGCCGCGATATGACTGACCACAAGGGCCGCCAGTAGCCATCCCGCCCAGTGATGCACCGAACGGAGTGGCGCCTCGAAACGACCATCGGCAGGAAAAGGAAAAAGTGGCCAGTCGAACAGGCCGAACAGGCTCAAAGGCAGCGCCAGACTCGATGTCGAGGCCAGAGCCCACCCGCTCAGGGGCGAAGCCACCTGCCCGACATAAAGCAGGAAATGGGTCAATGCCGCGAACGTTCTGACAGTGGGTGCCACCGAGCCCGGTAGAGACGGCGGTTTGTGGCCCAGACGCCAGAGAATACGCAATCCAATCAGAACGAGCGCCACGATGCCGAGAGCGCGATGGGCCTGAAAAAGGGAGAATGCCAGCATATCATCGAGCGTCACATGATCCATGACCAGACCCATCGCGATCTGGATCAGGATAAGCGCGGCGATCAACCAGTGGAGCAGAGAAGCAACGACCGTATAGCGTGCATCGTCCTGCTTCATGACGCCCTGCCCTCAGCTATGATCGAGCTGGGTAAAGAGCTGGTCGAATCGCTGCTTTGCAGCGCCCGGCTGCGGCACTCCCTTCGCTGCCGTCTCGTTCACAGGCTTGTCGACCACGACGAGCCCGACCATGCCGAGAAAATAATGCGGCAGGCATTTATAGCCATAGAGGCCCGGCTTCGAAAAAGTGACGCTCACATCATGCCCCATCTGGCCCGCGAAAGGCGTCGCGCCGTCAGGATCATACCGGGTATGGACTGGGCGTTGTGCCCCGGATCACTGGCCACGAAATGGACTGTGTCACCCGGATGGATATGCACGATAGCCGGGTCGAAGCCTCTGCCGCCATTGGCGGCGTGAGACAGCATCTTGACCTCAACCGTTGCCGCCTGGGCAGCAAGGGGCATCATGGCGGCGCAGAGCGCCAGGGCGCGTATCGTTCTGGACATGGGTTATTCTCCCGACCCGCCAGCGCCGCAGCACTGACGGGTTCTTGCGTTTTCAGACGCTCAGTTGCGGTGCAGATCGAAACGGTCGAGCGTCATGACCTTGGTCCAGGCCTTGGCGAAATCATTGACGAATTTCGACTTGGCATCATCCGAGGCATAGACCTCAACCACGGCGCGCAGCTCGGCGCTTGCACCGAAAATCAGATCGACCGAGGAGGCCGTCCAGCGCTGCTTGTTGGTCTCACGGTCGAAACCGTCATAGACACCCGGCTGAGAGGCCGATTTTTCCCAACGCGTGGACATATCGAGCAGATTGACGAAGAAGTCGTTGCTCAGCGTGCCCGGACGGGTTGTCAGAACACCCTGCCCGGAATGGGCCGTGTTGATGTCGAGCACACGCAGCCCGCCCAGCAGAACCGTCATTTCCGGCACTGTCAGATCGAGATTACCCGCACGATCGACCAGCATTTCGGTAGGCGATTTCTCATCCTGCTCCGCACGGTAGTAGTTGCGGAAGGCATCGGCGCTGAGTTCGAGCAGGGCAAAGCTCTGCTTGTCGGTCTGCTCCGGCCCGGCATCCACACGACCCGGTGCGAAAGGCAGATCAAGGCTGACACCGGCCTTCTTCGCCGCCTGCTCGACACCGACATTGCCCGACAGCACGATCACATCGGCCAGAGAGACCTTGCGACCATGATGATTGGCGCTGTTGAAGTGCTTCTGCACGGCTTCGAGCTTCGGCAGAACGGTCTGCAGATCGGCCGGATCATTCACCGCCCAGTCGCTCTCGGGAGCCAGACGGATACGGGCACCATTGGCCCCACCGCGATGGTCGGAGGTGCGGAAAGACGCGGCAGAGGCCCAGGCGGTCTTGATCAGGTCGCGTTCTGAAACGCCTGATGCCGCAATCGCCTTCTTCAGCTCACGGATATCGGCCTGGTTGATCATCGCGCCCTGCGCCGCGGGAAGCGGGTCCTGCCACAGGAAATCGGCTGCCGGGACTTCAGACCCGAAATAACGCGATTTCGGCCCCATATCACGGTGGGTCAGCTTGAACCAGGCATGAGCGAATGCATCGGCAAACTGCTCGGGATGAGCCGCCCAGCGCGTGATGATGGCGCGATAGGACGGATCGGTGCGCAGCGCGATATCGGTCGTGAACATCATGAGCGGATGCGCCTTGGTCGGGTCGCTGGCATCCGGCACGATGTTCTCGGCGTCCTTGGGCATCCACTGGATGGCACCGGCAGGGCTCTTTGTCTTGACCCATTCATGGCCAAGCAGATTATCGAGATATTGCGAGGTAAAGTGGATCGGATCGGCCGACCAGGCGCCTTCAAGCCCGCTGGTAATGGCGTCGGTCGCCTTCAGCTTGCCCTTCACGCAGTGATTGGCCCAGCCCAGACCCTGCTGCTCGACAGGAGCGGCTGCAGGAGCGTCCCCTACGCATTTGGTGGCGGAAGCCGCACCATGTGCCTTGCCGAAGGTGTGGCCACCGGCGATCAGCGCCACGGTTTCTTCATCGTTCATGGCCATGCGGCCAAAAGCGAGACGGATCATATCGGCGGCAGCGGCCGGATCGGGCACGCCATTGGGGCCTTCGGGATTGACGTAGATCAGGCCTTTGGTGGTCGAGGCGAGCGGCTTGGGCAGATGACCGCCGGGCTCAACGCTGGACTTCTTGATCTGCGAATCGACGTTCGAGCTCATGAACTGGGTGCCGGGGCCCCAGTAAACCAGTTCGCTTTCCCAGTCATCGGCGCGACCGCCGGCAAAGCCAAGGGTCTTGAAGCCCATGGATTCAAGCGCAACATTGCCGGTCAGCACCATCAGATCGCCCCAGGAAAGGTCGCGACCGTATTTCTTCTTGACCGGCCAGAGCAGACGGCGGGCCTTATCCAGGCTTGCATTATCGGGCCAGCTGTTCAGCTGCTCGAAACGCTGTTCGCCGCCTTCTTCACCGCCGCGGCCATCCATGGCGCGATAGGTACCCGCCGCATGCCAGGCCATACGCACGAAGAACGGCGCATACGTGCCGTAATCGGCAGGCCACCAGGGCTGCGACTGGGTGAGGGTCTTGCGGATATCGGCCTTGACCGCATTCAGGTCCAGCTTCTGGAAATCATGCGTGTAGTCGAAATCGGCACCATAAGGGTTGGACTCGGCGGCGTGCAGGCGCAGCGGGGCAAGGCTGAGGCGGGTCGGCCAGAAGAATTCGTTGGGCTTTTCGATACCGTCAGCCTGCGCCGAACGAGGCATGGTGGTCAGGGTCGTGGTGGCAATCAGAATCGCCATACCGCATTTCAAGAGCTTCACTTCAATACTCCCAATTTCATGATAATGACACGACGAATGCCGAGATCATTATTGTTATGTTTTATCTAGAAACCATTCTGTTATTTATCCAACCGATTGTTCTTATATCTCTGACAGGAATTACCGGGTCAGAGACTCACCAGCCCGGCTGGCCGATCAAACGGTCGAAAACAGCTTCTGGCGTGTCACGACGGAGCATGGCGGCCATTTCGGCACCCAGCGCCGCAGCCTCTCCCGGCTGGCCTTCGATACGGCGCCTGACGACGCACCCACCGTCTTCGGAGGCGATAAGCCCATGCAGGATCAACCTGCCTTTCTCCATACGGGCAAAGCCGCCGATGGGCGTGCGGCACGAACCGTCGAGCGCCTCAAGCAAGGCACGCTCAGCGGTTGCAGCAATGCGCGTTGCCGTGTCTTCGATACCAGCAAGGAGCCCCCGCAACCCCGTGTCGCGCCGACGCAACGTTATGCCGATGATGCCCTGACCGCAGGCAGGCAGCATCGTCTCCGGCTCGAAAACGACATCGGCGCGTGAGCCGAGGCCGAGGCGATTCAGACCGGCCAGCGCCAGAAAAGTCGCATCGCAGGCCCCTTCCTCCAGCTTGCGCAGTCTTGTCTGCACATTGCCGCGTATCAGACAGAAACGCAGATCAGGGCGCCGCGCCAGCAACTGGGCCTGACGACGAATGGAGGCACAGCCGATCACCGCGCCCTTCGGCAGACAATCCAGGGCATCCCCTCCTGCGACAACAGCATCACGGTCGCGCAGCACCAGAGCATCGCGCGGGTCTTCACGACGGAGCGTGCAGTCCAGAACCAGATCATCGGGCAAAAAGGTTTCCAGATCCTTGAGGCTATGCACGGCAAAATCGATGACGCCTGCGCGCAGCGATTCATGGATCTCTTTCGAGAACAGTCCCTTCCCGCCGATATCGGCCAGTCGTCTGACCTGATCGCGATCGCCGCGTGTCGAGATAGGACATTCCTGCAAGGAACCGAAAATCTCGAGAAAGGGATAAGCCGCCCCTAGCTGCGCCATGAAACTGCGCGACTGCACAAGCGCCAGAGGTGAAGCCCGCGTGCCGATACGCAGCGTCCGGCCGAAAGCCGGATGCTGAAGAAGCTCCCGCGGCAGAGCGGCGGCAGCAATCGGATCGATCGACAGGGGGCGTGCGAGTGTCAGGGTCATGACAAAAGGGAATACAATCTGACCCGAACCACATTGTAACTGTTAGTTCCGGGATCAGTGACAGGCATGACCTATTGAAACGGTCTCTTGGGAACGGACGGAGAAGCCTCAAGGACTACCCGTATCAGGGAGAGCCCTGTGCTTTGCCCGCCACAGTGAAGATAATCCGCATCAATCAGGTTCATCAGCAGAGAGTAGCTACTTGTTAAATGATAATGATTCTCATTATCACAAAACTTTCTGTCTCTGGAAGGTTCCCTCTCTTATGCATCGCCGCTGCGTGCGCCCCAGCAAGGCCGAAACGATTCAGCCACCCGTTATATCTGCCTCGCCCTGATAACGGGATCGCTCTGCCTGCCAGACATGGCACTGGCTGACGACACCGAGAAAGCAACCGGCACCACGACAATCACGCCAGCGAAGAAAACGAAAACGGCCAGAGGCGAGGCCGAGAGCGCAAATCCGACAGAAACGATCATCGTGGTCGGCGACAAGCTTGACCGGCTGCAAAACACCAATAGCGCCACGACGATCCTGCGTCATCTCGACGCCAGCGAGTATCGGTCGCTTTACGATGTGGTAAATCGCGTGCCGAACATGATCGGCAATGCCGCCGATATTCCAACCATACGCGGTATGACCGGCTCGGGGGCAGCTGGCGGCATTTTCAGCCTGATGTCAGGCAGCCGCCCAAGAACAGCCACCATCATAGATGGCCTGCCCGAAACCTATTCGGGTCAGCGTTATGTCGATGCAGGCACATGGGACATGGATCAGGTCAGCGTCCTGCGCGGCCCACAGGCCACGACGCAGGGTCGAAATGCCATCGGTGGCGCCATCACGCTCAATTCGAAGGCACCGACGCAATACTGGCAGGCAGGCGTCAGAGGCGGCTATGAAAGCGCAGGCAGCAAGGGCGTTTTTGCCGGGGTTCTATCCGGCCCGATCATCAAGGACGAGCTGGCCTTTCGCATTACGGGCGATGGCGTGCGGGGCGATAGTTATATCCGCTATCCAGGCGATGGCTGGCCTTTCAACCCGCATGAGGTGAGCCAGACCTCGATACGCGGCAAGCTGCTCTGGACGCCTAAAATCCTGCCCGATCTCAAGGTCACGCTCATGGGCTGGCATCGCGAGCAGCATGGCGAATATCTCTATACCGCGACCGGCCTCGATCTGTTTCGCTATCGCTTCGACAATCCCGACATGAATACGCGCATTTCGGATTCCAGCATCGATCAGGCCAGTTTGCGCGCCAGCTATCGAATCAGCCCGTCTCTGACAAACGAACTGACCTATGGCCATGTCTGGTACAACGCGCTCTTTCATCAGGGCAACGCCTCGGCAGTGCCAATAGCCTGGGGCATCTCGCCCTGCGCGAACAGAACAATACCGTTGAAGACCGGCTGGTTCTTGCCCCGGCCCATAGCCGTCTCAATGGCGTGGCCGGATTCTATTATTTCAACCGCGACCAGACCATCCGCTCGGATATGGGCGTGAACGGCCCCGATGCCGAACGCACCTATGCAGGCTATCTCGATGGCACCCTGCACCTGATCGGCGGCCTGAGCCTGATCGCCGGTGCCGTGTGGAACGGGAGGAACAGGCGCGCAATGTGGCGCTCTCATGGGGAAAAGTCGCCCTCAATGCGGGCACGACCATGTTCCTGCCAAAGGGTGGATTGAGCTACAGCTTCACCCCGGTCACAAGCGCCAGCTTTACCGTCAGACGCGGCTATAATCCGGGCGGTGGCGCCATCGACTGGGATAACGGCACCTATTACCAGTACGGCAAGGAAACGGTGACGACCTATGAGCTGGGCGGCCATACCGAGCTTCTGGATCGCAAACTCAGCCTGAACACCAATCTGTTTTACAACGACTATCATGATTATCAGGACCTGCTGAACTATACCTTCGTCAATATCCCGCATGGGCGCAGCCTGGGTCTCGAGCTCGAAGCGATCTATCACGTCACGAAAAGCCTCGAGCTATTCGGTGGGCTCGGTCTTCTGGACACCAAAATTCTCGACGCGCCTGAGGCCTACCGCTCGGTCGTAGGCAAGAAGTTCAGCAACGCTCCCTCGGCAACGCTCAATATCGGCGTGGAGAAAAGCTTCAGAAACGGCTTCTTCTTGGGCGCCAATTTCAACCGTGTAGGCAGTTACTCGTCACAGGTCGAAAGCGGCACGGGGTTGGTCGCAGGCGACTACAATGTGCTCAATGCGCATCTGGGTTACCGCACGCGCCATTACACGATCCGCTTCTATATGAAGAACCTGACCAACGAGAATATCCTGTTCAGCGGTCGCACCAACTGGGCCGGTCTACAGGCCCAGATCGGCCAGCCACGGGCTTTCGGCTTCACGATCGACGGGCGGCTCTAGCCCCAATTTCCTGCCCTGCGGAAACAGGGCAGGCATTTTCATGAGTCGGCGAGAGCTCCGCCCAATCCGGCATGACGATTGCTGCGGGCGCGGTTACGCAGGGCTTTTTCGAGATGCACCAGATGGTCCTGCGTGATGCGTATGGCCTTGTCCCTGTCGCCACGCTCCATGGCGGCAATCAGCTCACCATGGTCGTTGCAGGAATGCTGCGCATCTTCTTCCGACTGATAGAGTGCCGAAATCAGCACGGTGCGCGCTGTCAGGTTTTCGAGAATATCGGCCAGAACCGAGTTGCCCAGCACATCGGCGATATGCACATGGAAATGCCCGAGCAGATAGGAGCGTCTCGCCAGATCCTGCCCGGCAATGGCGCCCTGCTGGGCCATGTGATGGGCACGCAGACGCGCAATGGCTTCGGGCGAAACAAGCGCATGATCCATGATCAGCCCGGTCTCGACGGCGCGTCTGGCTTCGATGATCTCACGCGCCTCGGCCACGGTCGGTTCGATCACGAACCAGCCGCGACGCGGTGAAACATCGACCAGTCCGCGGCTGCTGAGGCGTATCATCGCCTCACGCACCAATGTGCGCGACACTCCGAAGATCTCGCCAACCTCTTTCTCACCGAAGCGCTCGCCAGGCGCGATTCGGCCTGAAAGAACCGCATGGATGATCCGCTCTTCGATCACGAGGCCACTGGCACGTTCCGGGTCGAGTTTCTGATGCTGCATGAATGTTTTATGCGCTGGGCAAAGACCCAAGGCAAGCGGGTTGCATCGTATCGGACCAGCAACAGTCAGACGCGGATTTCACAAATTTTTCATTTCGCCGTGGAACTGTTCCAGTTTGTATTCTAGTTAGTATACAAGTCCTGCCTATACGAGAATTATCGCTGTCGGAGCCGTCCATGTCCCCCCTGAAGACCCATCGCCCCTCGCGCATGATGTCCTGTCGGACAGTTCTGCTCGTCTCGACCATTGTGGCGTCGCCTCTCCTCCTGACACTTGCTTCATCGGCACAGGCGGCCACCGCCACCTCGCACGCCAAACCCGCCGCACATAAAAAGAGTCAGGCACGCGCACCGCTTAATAGCGGCAGCGAAACGGTTCAGGTTGCTGCCCGTCGCGGCGTAACCAGCGCCGGGCAGCACAACGCCCATTCGGAAACCATCCTGTCGCGTCAGGAATTGCAGAACCGGAACGTTCGGCAGCTGACCGATATCGTGCGCGTGGCCCCCAATCTGACCATCCAGCCGAGCTTCGGCAGTGCGGCGCTGAATTTTGCCCTGCGTGGCGTGGGCTGATGGATTTCACCCAGAACAACACGCCTTCGGTCATGCCCTATGTCGATGGCGTGGCGTATCCGGTCAGCATCATGACCACCGGTATGCTGTTCGATATGGACGATATCTCGGTGGCCCCCGGTGCCTCGGGCTTTACCCATGGCCAGTCCACCACGGGTGGCGAGATTAATTTCCATACGGGCGATCCGACGCAGAGCTTTCACGCCGGTCTGACAGAAGACATCGCGAGCTATGGCCGCAACCGTGTTGAGGGTTTTGTCTCCGGCCCGCTCTCGCGCAGTGTTTCCTACCGCATCGCGGGCCAGTCGCAGACCGGCGGCGGGTTTCAGCATAACGGCCAGGGCGTCGGCTACGGCAACAGCAATATCGGCGCCCTGCGCGGCAAGCTGCGCTGGCAGATCGACGAGACCTCGCGTCTTGATATCGGCGGCCACTGGACAACCGACCAGTCGGAATCGTCGTCAGGGCATAATCTCTACAATGCCTATGGCGTGCCGGTTACCAACGATATCTATCAGACAGCCTGGGGTCTGGACCCACGCTTTGCCAAGATCATCGGCATCAACGCCAACAACCCGAAACCCCGTGAGGATAATCTCTTCTGGGGCGCGAATATTCGCTACACCAAGGAATTCAACTGGGCACGCCTGTGGACACAGAGCGCCTATGAGATGGTGGACGAGCATGAATTGACCAACCAGACCAACTCGGTTCTGTCTTATGGCAACATGTTCCGCAACAACCAGACCAACGTGTTCTCTCAGGAAATAAAGTTGGAATCCCGCGACCCGAAGGCACGCTTCCATTGGGAAACGGGAATGTATTATAGCCGTGCCCGCATGGCGCAGAGCTTCTGGTACGACAGCTCCGACCGCCCCGGCACGACGCCGCTGAACGAAACCGCCTATCGGCAGAACCAGCAGAATTTCAATCAGTATGTGCAGCTCAGCTATCGCATCCTGCCCAAGCTGACCCTGATTGGCGCGATCAATCACGAATCAGACGATCGCCAGATGCTCAATCTGACCAGCACCAACGTCAATCTCAATACTGGCCTCGCCACGTCACAGACCAATTTCGGCAGCGCCGGTGCCTGACCAACCAGTTTGGCGGGCGCGTGGGTCTGCAATATCAGGTCACGCCCAATATCATGGGCTATGCGATCTTCTCCAAAGGCTTCAAGCCGGGCGGGTTCTCGGCCAATATCACGCAGAATGCCAACCAGCTTCGCCCCTTCAAGCCAGAATCCGTGCTGACCTATGAGGGTGGATTCAAGTCGATGCTGTTCGACCGCCGTCTGCGCTTCAACGCTGCCGGGTTCTATTACGATTATCGCGACCAGCAGCTTCTGGGCAGCATTCTGGTGCCGCCTTATGGCGTGCTTGGCGGTTACGTGAACGCCCCACGCTCCTATATCTACGGCGCGGAATTCGACATCGAGGCGCATCCCTTCCATGGTCTGACGCTGACGCAGAATTTCGGCTATCAGAACGGCGTCTATACACAGTTCCAGAGCCTGAATCGCAGCGCTACCACAGCGCAATTCGCCTCTACGGGCGTCTGGTCGCCGGTGTTTACCAATTATAACGGCTATAATATGGGCCTCGCGAACCTCACCCTCTCGGGGGCTGCGGTCTATACCTGGCCGATGTTCCGCGATTATCGCATGACCTTCGACGTCGATTACAATTATCGCGGCGCGCAGACACAGCCCCAGCATATCGGTGATGGCGGCATCTATCGCGCCCCGGCATATTTTCTCGTTAATTCCTTCCTGACCTTCGCAGCCCCCAAACAGCATTGGTCACTGACGGTCTATGGTCAGAATCTGGCCGATCGACGCTACTGGCTGTCGGGCGGCACGCAGGCCACCTTCTATGGCGTTATTCCCGGTCTGCCCCGTTTCGTTGGTGCCAAGATCAACGTAACCTATTGATGTTCCTACTGCCGGGCCCGCCTTGCGCGCCCCAGCTGCAGATTTTCTGGCCGGAGAGTTGATTTGAGCGCCCATGACCTGAAGACACCCGCCCGATATCGCCCCGGTATTTTCGTTCAGGTCATTATCGCCACCATAGGCGGCATTCTTCTCGGGCTTTTTGCCCCGCATCTCGCCCATCAATGCCGATGGCTGATCGATCTCTTTCTGCGGCTCATCCTGATGATCGTGGGGCCCTTGCTGTTCTGCATCGTCGTGAGCGGCATTACCGGGGCGGGCTCGCTGGGGGCGGTCGGGCGGCTCGGTAGCCGGGCGCTCATCTATTTCGAAGCCATGACCACGATCGTGCTGCTTCTCTCCGTCGGCGCTGCCCTGCTGCTCCATCCGGGGCGCGGCATGAACTACACGCCTAGCGTGGAAGACGCCCATGCCGTGGCAAGCTATGCCGCCAATGCCCATGCGCTGCACGGCCAGGGCGTGACAGGCTTTATTCTCAACCTCATTCCCCGCTCGCCGATCGCTGCCTTTGCCGACGGCAATATTCTCCAGATCCTGTTCTTCGCCGTGCTGCTGGGCTGCTGCCTGTCGCGACTGGGTGAGGCAGGTGCGCCCATCACGAAGCTCATCGACAGCTTTTCGGCCCTTTTCTCGCGCATGATGCGCGTCATCATCGCGACCGCCCCCCTTGGCGTGTTCGGCGCGGTTTCGACGACTGTGGCCCAATACGGGCTGGACGCCATCGATCATCTGGCACTTTTCGTCATTCTCTATTTCAGCGCCATCGCCGTGTTCATCGTCGTCATTCTCGGCGGGTTGCTACAGCTCTGCGGCATCAACCCGCTGCGCTTTGCGCGCTATTTCCGCGAGGAAATTCTGATCGTCACGGCAACCACCAGCTCCGATTCCGTGCTGCCGAGCATCATGACCAAGCTCGAAGCGATGGGCATTCCGCGTCAGGTCGTGGGACTGGTGGTGCCTGCGGGGTATTCGCTCAATCTCGACGCACTCTCTATCTATCTCGGTTTCGCCGTCGTCTTTCTGGCCGAGGTCACCCACACACCACTTACCCTCACCCAGATCCTGTCGATGCTGGCAACGGCGCTCATTACGTCGAAAGGCGCGCATGGCGTGCCGGGCATTGCCATCGTCGTTCTGGCCGCCACCATGGCGGCCGCCCCTTCCATTCCGCTTTCAAGCCTCGTTCTGCTGATCGCCGTCGACTGGTTCAGCGGTATCGCGCGCGCCGTCGGCAATCTGGCAGGCAATTGCGTCGCGCCCGTAATCCTTGCAGCATGGGAGGGCGCACTCGACCGCGAACGGGCACAGAAGATGCTCGGCTCCCAATAACCGCTGAAGACGGATTTTCATGACCAACGCCACACGCTATCCGGCTGACCTTCTTACCGAATCCTGCCAGTCCAGACTCATCGCCGCAGGCGCCTTGCCTGAAGACGCTGCAGGAACCGTACGTGCCCTGATGCATGCGTCACGCCTGGGCACGGACAGCCACGGTGTGAGGCTGATCGGCTATTATGTCGACATGCTCGAAAACGGCGGCGTGAACCGGCACCCGCAGCGCCGCTTCGAACAGACGGCCCCGGCGACCGGACGGCTCAACGCCGATTTCGGCCTCGCCCATGCCGCTTCCTATCAGGCCATGGATGAAGCCGTCTCTCTGGCGCGCCATGCGGGAATCGGTGCCGTGACCGTGCATCATTCCACCCATTACGGGGCGGGAGGCGCCTATGCGCTGGCCGCTGCCGAACAGGGCTTTGTCTCGCTGGTGCTGAGCAATTCTGACCGCGCCGTGGCTCTGGCGGGAGGGCGGGCGCCGTTTCATGGCACCAACCCCATCGCCATGGGCGCGCCCGTGCGCAACCGCAAACCGTGGCTGCTCGACATGGCCACATCTTCCATCCCTTTCAACCGCGTAAAGCTCTATCGCAGCCTCGGCCTGCCCCTGCCGCCCGAAGTCGCCCTGAACGAAGAAGGCCATCCCACGCTCGACGCCATGCAGGCACGTTTTCTGCAACCGCTTGGTGGCATGGCCTATGGTCACAAGGGGGCGGCGCTCGCCGGTATGGTGACGATTCTCTCTGCTATTCTCGCAGGGGCCGATCCCGACCCGGTCATGATTTCGACGACTGAGGCGCAGAAAGGCCCGAAGCCACAGAATGTCGGCCATATCATGGTGGCATTCGACCCGGCCCGCTTCATCGGTCAGGAGGCTTTCGAAGCCGGGATGGCCCATTATCTCGACCTCCTTCATGCCTCGCCCGTCGCAGAGCCGGGCGTGCCGGTCTGCGCGCCGGGCGACAAGGAATGGGAAGAGGCCCTCCAAAGAGAGCAGCTCGGCATCCCCGTCGATCCCGATACGGAAAAATTCCTGGGCCTGTCCCACTGACAGATCCCGGCCCGAGCTGCTGGCGGCTCGGACAATAGCCCGTCTTCGGGCAGCAAATATTCCCAATGACAAAGAAGTCGTCAGGCTGCGCAGCTATCCGCGCAAGCTGACGAGGCCACCCGGTATCGATGACAGGCAATTCTGCTCCTGACAATCGCTTTCAACGCGCCAGAAATAACCGAAAATAAAATCCAGATTCCATCGACAATCATCGATCCGGCATTACTGGATCAATGATGGATTTAGCCCGACGCAAAATCAGTCCATATAACCCGGCGCACGGCCTATATCATAAAATCATAATCCACAGACGATCTGTGTTATAAAAGAATATGTTACATAAAGTTTCCTTTTCGTTTATTGCCCAAAAGGTCAGCTTATGCTCGGATATTACGAATTCGTATCGTAATGATGTCGTGCTGAAAGACCCCGTGAATGCCCCGCAAACTGCCGGCTGCCAGAAAAACCCTTGCGCCGAAAACCCTCGTTCTGGCCCTGATTTCATCTACTGCCCTTTTCCAGGGTTTTTCACGCCCGGTTCTTGCTGCTGACACAGGCGAGGCCCTGCATGGCCAGCATAAACCGCACGGCCACCACCCTGCCGCATCGCAGAAAACCACCGACCGGAAAAATACTGTCGGGACAGATATGTCGGCACAGCATCGGAAAAGAGGCGCGGAGAAGGGGGCTGATGGTGGCAATGAAGCAATCATCGTCACCGGTACGCGCTCTTCGAACAAGCGCGTGCGTGACAGTTCCTCGCCCATCACCCTCTATACCCAGGCCCAGATGGAGCGTACCGGCGAGTTGAACCTCGCCAGTGTTCTGGCACGCCTCGACCCGTCCATCAGCGTCTCGGCGCTGGGCAACGACACGGCGGCCCTGACCTCGTCCATCCGTATGCGCGGGCTGTCGGCCAACGAGGTTCTGGTGCTTGTCGATGGTAAGAGACGCAACATTACCGGCAATATGGCGGGAGGCACTACCCCGGTCGATCTCAACATGATCCCGGCGGGTGCCATCGATCATATGGAAGTGCTGCGCGACGGCGCTGCCGCCATGTACGGGTCGGACGCCATTGCCGGAGTGGTGAACATCATCACCAGAAAGACCGATCATGGCATTCATACCTACGCTCAGACAGGCGCGAACGCCTATAATGGCGATGGCTGGCAATATCTGATCGGTGCCGATGGCGGTCATAAATGGGGCAATGACGGCTTTGTCCATATTTCCGGTCAGGTCTATCACGCCGATCATTTCGTCGCCGATAACAAGAGCACGCGCGACCATCGCTGGACGGCCACATCGAGCTGGCCCGCCAATTCGAACAAGATCGAGAGCACGCCCGAAGAGACCCGTGAAAATCTCTCGATCGAATGGGGCAAGGATGTCGTCGAGGGCCTGCGCACCTACGGGCTCGTCACCTACGCGCATCGTCACGCCGAAGCCTATGAGAATTATCGTCTGCCCGGCGCCTCGGCCCCGACCACGATCTATCCCTATGGGTTCTCGCCGCTCGAAACGATCGACGAGAATAATTTTCAGGCCAATCTCGGCCTGAAAGGCGATAATCTTTTTGGCTTCAACTGGGATCTAAGCACGCTTTACGGCGAAGACGATGACGATATCGGCGTCAAGAACACCTATAATTCCAGCTATGCCAAAATCTATGGCTATTCGCCCACAACCACGCGCGCTGCGACCTATCGCATGGCCCAGTGGACGAGCAATTTCGACATGCGCCGCAATTTCAATGTCGGCATGGCCACCCCCATGACCTTCGCCATGGGCGCCGAGCATCGTCTGGAAATGTACCATGTCGGGGCGGGTAATGACGCGTCCTATCTCTATGGCGGCACCTCTGGCTATGCAGGCATTTCCCCCGTCAGCGCGGGCACGTGGCAGCGCAATGTCTGGGCCGGGTATCTGGATGGCGACTTCCATCCGCTGAAGCACTGGGATCTCGATTTCGCCGGTCGCTTCGAGCACTATACCGATGCTGGCAATACCGAGACCGGCAAGGCCACCACGCGCTATGATTTCACACGCCGCATCGCCATTCGCGGCACGATCAGCACAGGATTCAGGGCACCGACACTGGCTGAAGAGCATTACAGCTCGCTAAGTGTCTCGCCGACAGGCGCGTCGGGCCTGCTCGGCGCGAATAGCGCGGCTGCACGCGCCATCGGTGCGTCACAGCTCAAGCCCGAGCGATCGACCAGCGCCGAAGGCGGCATCGTGCTTGAGCCGATCGACCGTTTCCACATCTCCGCCGACGTCTATCAGATCAATATCCGTGACCGTATTCTGGCCGCATCGAGCATTGCGGGCACCTCTGCCCTTGAGGCGATCCAGGCTTCGGGCGTCGATATCGCAACAGGCAACGGCGTTTCCCTGAGCAATATCAAGGCTAATTATTACGCCAATGCCGCCAGCACCCGCACGCAGGGCCTCGATATCCAGAGCGATTACCGCTTCCTGCTGCATCGCTATGGCTCGCTCGATCTCTCGCTGCTGCTCAACCTGAACCGCACGGTCGTGAGCCATCTCAACACCAATATTTTCAACAATCCCTTTGCCAACGCCCAGACCCAGGCCTCGGCCCAAGGCGTGCCGCGCTCGAAAATCATCCTCAACGCGCATTGGGATTACGGCAAATGGGGCGTCAATCTGCGCGAAACGCGTTTTGGCTCCTACAAGACCCTGCTCACCTATGAAGATCTCGCACCGTCTTCTGTCCGCTATTCCACGACCACCTTCCTGCCCTTCGAAAACACGCCCGTCTGGACCACCGATCTTGAGGTGGCCTATCGCTTCAGCAAGCACTGGCGCTTCGCGATCGGTTCGAACAACATCTTTAACCAGCGCCCCCGCATGGTGCCGGCTGTCGTGAATTATCTCGGCCCGAAGATCTACGACTCAGCCTCTCCGCTTTCGATGACCGGCGCCTATTATTTCGGCCGTGTCGATGCGAATTTCTAAGCCACGCTATCGGGCAGCGACAAAGCCCCTTCTCAGAGCCAGCGCTGCAACAGGGCTGGCCACATTCCTTGTCGCGGCGGCCCCCTCTCCCCCTCCGGCCCAAACCGGGCCGGAACCCGCACATATCTTCGCGCCCATCGATTATCCGACGGCGATCAACCGCTATCGTTCTGCCGATGGCACACCCGGCCCCGATTACTGGCGTAACCGGGCCGATTACCGCATCGAAGTGGCGCTCGATGCCCCCACCCATCGCCTGACCGGGCGAGAAACCATCACCTATCGCAATAACTGCCCCAGCAGCCTGAACGTGCTGTGGATGCAGCTCGACCAGAATATCTACCGCGAGACATCACGGGGCGCTGCCGCCATGCCAGCGCGCTTCAAGGCGCATGGTCACACCGAGGGTGTGCAGATCGACCATGTTGCGCTGCTCGACGCCCATGGAAAAGAAACCACTGTCACGCCGCTGATTTCCGACACACGGATGCAGATCGCCCTGCCCGCCCCGCTGCCACCCGCCAGCACGATCAAATTCAATGTGTCGTGGCATTACGAAGTGCCCGGCATCTGGGGCGGACGCACTGCCGTTACCCCATCGCGAAACGGGGATATTTTCGAGATCGCGCAGTTCTATCCACGCATGGCCGTTTTCGACGATCTGCGCGGCTGGGATACTGCCCCCTATCTGGGTGGCGAATTCTATCTCGATTACGGCGATATTGATTATCGCGTCACTGTCCCTTCGAATTTCTTGGTCGTCGGATCGGGGGCGCTGCTCAATGAAAGCGAGGTTCTCACCGCGCAGGAGCGTCAGCGTCTTGCACAGGCACGGTTCAGCGAAAAACGTGTTCTGATCCGCGATCAGGCTGATATCGAAGCGGCTTCTCATAGACTCACCAGCGGCACACAGAGCTGGCATTTTTTCATGCCCAACACACGCGATGTAGCTTTCGTCGCTTCTGCCGCCCTGCTTTGGGATGCTGCAAGGCTGGATCTGCCGCCTGTTGTCCCGGCCCCTGGGCTGAAACCTGCGCCACGACTGGCGATGTCGGTTTACCCCGTAGAGGGTATCGGCCCCCAGGCCTGGGACCGCTCGACGGAATATGTGAAGCATAGCATCGAGTATTTCTCGTCGAGCTGGTATCCCTATCCTTGGGCGACCGCCATCAATGTCGGCGGTCATGGCGCCGGAATGGAATATCCCGGCATCGTTTTCGACGGCATGCAGGACCGTGATGCCAAGCTCTTCTGGATTACCACCCATGAGCTGGGCCATGGGTGGTTCCCGATGATTGTCGGCAGCAACGAGCGTCGACATGGCTTCATGGATGAGGGATTCAATACCTTCATCGACTCCCTTGCCTCTCAGCATTTCAACAAGGGAGAATTCGCCCCCAAGCAGGATGGAGAATACGCCCCCGCTACGGGCAAGCCTGCCGATGACATCGTCAAGATCCTGACAAACCCGGTCTATGACCCGCTCATGACCCCCTCCACCATTCCGGGGCACGGCAACCGTCATGCCATGGCCTATTTCAAGGCCGCTTACGGGCTCGAATTGCTGCGCAGCCAGATTCTGGGGCCGGAGCGGTTTGATCGCGCTTTCCGGCATTACATCGCCGCATGGGCGTTCAAACACCCGACGCCGTCGGATTTCTTTCGCCTGATGGAAAGCGATGCCGGTGAGGATCTCTCCTGGTTCTGGCGGGGATGGTATTTCGAAAATCGCAGCCCCGATTATGCGCTCGACACGATCGATTATCCCGATCATGACCCGGCGAAAGGCGCCTCTCTGACGATCAGCAGCAAGGGATGGCTCCCTTTGCCGGTAACACTCGCGGTCACCCGCGAGGATGGCAGCGTCGAACGCCTCGTGATTCCGACAGAAGTCTGGAGCGGCGGAAATACCCATGTGGTGACGCTCCGGGGAGGCAGCCCCGTACGCCTCGCCACACTCGACCCGGATCATGCCATTCCCGATATCGACCGCAGCAATAACGCGCTCAGCCCGGCGCCTCCATCCACTTCGCCCTCCTCTTCCCACTGATTTCAGGACCGCCCCATGGCTTTTCCCGCTTCACCCTCCCGTCGCTGGCGCCAGCGTCTTTTTGCTTCTGCCGTTTCCTGCGCCGTGTCGGTCTCGGCTCTTGCAACCGCCCAGGCGGCACCTGGAGGTGACGCGCTCAATTTCGGTGGCGCCATGACCAGCCGCCCCCCTATTCCCTCGACCCAGGGCGCGCATGGAATGGTGGTCTCGGCGCAGCATCTGGCCTCGGATGTCGGGGCGAAGATCCTGCGTGACGGCGGCAATGCCGTCGATGCTGCCGTGGCCGTGGGCTATGCGTTGGCCGTCGTTTATCCGGCGGCGGGCAATATCGGTGGCGGCGGGTTCATGACCCTGCGCACGCCAGATGGCAAAGCCTATTTCATCGATTTCCGCGAACACGCCCCGCTCGCTGCTACCGAGACGATGTATCAGGACAAGGAGGGCAAGATCATCAAGGGGCTCTCGACCATCGGATGGAAATCGGTCGGCGTGCCCGGCACGGTGGCCGGGCTTGATCTCGTGCTCAAACGCTGGGGCCGTTTGTCGCGTGCCAAGGTCATGGCCCCTGCTATCGCTCTGGCCGGTGAAGGCTACACTCTGGAAGAGAACGACGTTCACCTGCTGAACACCTCGACCAAGGCCTTCATCAACGATCCCTATGCCACGAAAATCTTTCTGCGCGCCGACCGCCAGCCCTTTACAGTTGGCGATCGCTTCAAACAGACCGACCTCGCCCGCTCGCTGCAAGCCATCGCCGATAAGGGGCCGGATGTCTTTTATCGCGGCTGGATCGCTGAAGAGACAGTGCGTGTCAGCAAGGAGAATGGCGGCCTGCTGACCATGGCCGATTTTGCCGCCTACAAGCCGCGTGTCATGGCGCCGGTACGCTGCACCTATCGTGGCTATCAGATCGATACCGCCCCGCCACCAAGCGGAGGCGGTGTGGCGCTATGTGAAATGCTGAACATTCTGTCGGGCTACGACCTCAAGGCCGAAGGGCTCTACAGCGCGCTCTCGACACATCAGGAAGTCGAGGCGATGCGTCACACCTATTCGGATCGACGCGATCTGGGTGATCCTGCCTTCGTCAAGAACCCCGTGGACCACCTTATCGACCCGGCTTATGCCGCAAAAATCCGCGCTGGCATCCCTGCCGAAGATGCTGTTGCCTCAGCCAGCCTCATGGCTGGTGACCCGCAGCCCGAAAAACGCGAAACAACGCAATATTCGATCATGGATCACTCGGGCTATGCCGTTTCCGTCACCTACACGCTCAATGGCTGGTTCGGGGCGAAAGTCATGGCGGGCAGCGCCGGGTATTTTCTGAATGACGAAATGGATGATTTCTCGTCCAAACCCGGCGAGCCGAACATGTTCGGCATTGTCGGGAGCAAGGCCAATGCCATCGCACCCGGCAAGACGCCGCTCTCTTCCATGTCACCCACCATTCTCTCCAGAGATGGCAGGGCCATCATGGCCATCGGCAGCCCGGGCGGCTCCCGCATTCCCACCATCACCGTCGCCGCCATTCTGGGTGTGGTCGATTACGGCATGACCATTCAGGAAACCGTCGACATGCCGCGCATTCACGAACAATGGCAGCCCGAAGCCGTCGAAATAGAACCCGGCGCCTTGGCGGAACCGGTCATGGCCACACTGCGCGCTCACGGCTACACGCTTGAAACACATCAGCCCTGGGGCTCCGTCGAAGGCGTTCTTGCAGGCGGTGCCAAGCTAGGTTCGCATCCCGACGGCCATTTCTATGGCGGTTACGATCGTCGTCATGCGGGTGGCGGCGCGACCGGAGAATAAACAAGCAAATTTTGCGGGGCGCTGCCCCGATCACCGGAAAGGGGCGCACCCCTTTCATCCCTATTTGAGGGCGCCCAAAGGGCGACCGCCCTTTGGCGGGGCATGGGGGAGAGCCCCATGCCTGTCAACGCGACAGACCGCGCCCTTTATCCCATAGGCGCAACCCACGCAGCGCCAGATCGGCAATGCCGGGAAGCAGCCGGGGTTGCATGAGACCAGGGTCGAATGCCGTCATGCGACGGGCATTTTCGCGATAGCAATCCTCGACGAAGCCGCGGAAAGAGAAGCCGTCGAGAAAGAGATTGGTCTGGGTCACGGCGAAATCGCGCCCGTCATTGGGCTCCTGCCCACGACGCACCATACCCAGAAGGCGGCTGAGCGCGCGCAGGTAGAAATGCAGCGATTTGAATGACCGCCTTGCGCGGCCAAGGCCGCGACGCTTTTCACGCCAAGCCATATAATTGATGAAGAAGACGATGTGACGCGTCTCTTCGAACATCAGGATATCGAAGATCTCGAACATCTTTTCGGGCAGGAAGTGCGACTGGCGCGCACTTTTGAAAGCGCCAAACCCGAGAAAGGCGTCGAGACATTCACCGAAGCCGAAATCGATGAAGGCTTTCTCGAGATCGGCAGGGAATTTCTCGATCGGCTGCTTCTCGGCATCGAGACCGTAACGCTCGATCATGACGCGAATCAGATCGGCATGACGGGCCTCTTCGTAGCCCTGAAGCCTGACAGCCTCTTTCACCTCAGGTCGATGATCTGGGGCGTAAAGGCGTCGACAATGGCCCCAGCCCGGCGCTCGGTATGATACACCTCCTGCCAGAACGGGACCGCACGGAGCCGGGACAGTTCTTCTTCCGTCAGTTCGGGCCAGGGGAGCGTCTCAGGATCGAACACCTGATGGGTGTCGATAAACTGCTGACAGAAATAGTGCTTATGCGCCTCTGATCCCGGCTCAATCATACTCATGCAGGGGCGTGCTGCGCTTTATGGCCAAGGCGTGAACGCACCGCACCGGAAGCCTTGCCCCACAGACGATAGGCAGCCAGCCCGGTCTTGACGAGAGTCGGCGTTGTGGTGGGACGCAGCAGGCGATGATCGTAGCCGGAGAAGCGGCGATCGTTCTCATCAAGGCAGAGCTGCATCAGCTCGGGCACCTTGATGTCGATATCCGTCATGTCCTTGGCACCGGTCACGGTGAAATTATTGTCCTGCGTGTGCTCGTTGCCCTCGGAATCGATCGAGCGCGCCAGATCCATGCGCTCATAGGCGAGGAAAGCCCAAACGCCGAGAACGCGCGCTTCGAACACCGGACGCTTCCACCAAGCATGGTAGCACGATGCCATGCCAGCCAGTTGGCAAAAAGCAGGATATGACGGCATTCTTCCTGCATGACCGGCTCGAAGGTCTCGATCAGCTCCATCGGGAAGAGACCGGCACGCTCGGCCAGAGCAAACAGACCGAAGGCGAAGAAGCTGTCGACGCATTCCGAAAAACCGGTGACCAGATAGGCCCATTCCGTGTCTTTCGGCTCGATATAGGGCGGCTCGGGGGCCATTGGGATGTTGTAGGCCTCGACCAGCTTGGAGAGCACCTCCTTGTGGCGGTTTTCCTCCCAGGCATTGCGACGCAGGGCGTCCTTCATGTCCGGGTCGTCGATCATGTCGGCATAGGCCGCCATGCGCAGACGGGCCTTGCCTTCGGTCTGCACCGCAATGTCCCAGATGGGCAGGGAGGTGATGCGATGCAGGGTTGCGGGGTCCAGCTCAGGCCATTCGATGACCGAAGGTTTGTAGGGGTTGAACGTCTCCCTGAACATGTCGGCCACGGCACGCTTGTGTTCTTCCGTGCCCGGCTTGAGCGGACCGGGAATGGCGCTGCTCCAATGACGGGCTTCGAAATCGGCCTTGGCCAGGGTCTTGTCTGACGGCGCATCAGGAAGATGGCTGTAGAGTTGTTCAAGACGAGACATGAGAGAGATTTCCTCTTCTTATTCCTTGATGTCGCTCATTTTGCTGATGACGCGCGAAACAAGGCCATAGGCAATGGCTTCTTCGGCGGACATCCAGTGATTACGATCAGTGTCCTTGGCGATCTTCTCGTAGGACTGGCCGGTTTCACGGGCAAAAAGACGGTTGAGGCGCTCGCGCATCTTGATGATTTCGCGGGCTTCAATGTCGATATCGGTTGCCGGGCCACGCACGCCGCCCATCGGCTGGTGCAGCAGGAAACGCGTGTTCGGCAGGCAGAGACGACGCTCGGGGCGACCGGCGGCGAAAATCAGGCGCCGGCAGACGCGACCCAGCCTGTGCCGATCATGTTCACCGGAGCGACGGAATCCACGAAACGGATCATGTCGTGAATGGTATCGCCACTCTCGACATGGCCACCCGGCGAATTGACGTAGATGTCGATCGGCTTGTCGGACGCGCCTGCCAGAGCAAGGAGGCGCCCCGTCACATCACGAGCGACCTTGTCGTTGATTCCGCCGAAAATCAGCACCTTGCGCTGTTCGAACAGCTTGCCCTCGATCTCTGCGCCGGGCGGCTTCTCGACAGCTTCTTTCTGCTCGGGCGCGTCGGGGGTCTGAGGATCGGGGTCTTCATCGTCGAGACGCGGGGCGAGACGGAAAAGGTCCTGGGGTGTCGTACCACGCATGCTGGGGTTCCTATGTCGGTGGAGCCTGTTCATCCTTTATATGTTGCGCTCGATAGGCGCCCCTCACAAGAGCCCCCCCGATTTTTGCTCCAAATCAAGCATCTCGCCAGAAAGAGCGGGAACGGTTAGGGTGGCGCCAGCGCGAGAAAACCGGACAAGAAACGCAAGTCGATCGGAAAACATGCAGAAAACAGGCTGGCTGCGAACAGGCTTTGCCATGACGGGCATCATGACACTGGCCGCCTGTGGGCATAGAGACGCCGTCGACACGGTCGGCAACTGGTACAACCAGTATCAGGGCGGCGAGATTGCCAAGCAGCGCCCCCCTGCGCCGGGCGTGCACGGCCCCTATCCACGCGTGGGACTGACCCCCACGACGAACGTCGATCTGCCCAGCGCGCAGGCCCGTCAGGCTCTGACCGCTCGCATGACGCTTCAGCGCAATCTGAGCCAGCATGTCGCCGTGGCAGATGGTCCGCTGACGATTGCAGCCCCTCCGCCTCCACCGCCCAAGCCGCGCGCTTCCACTAGCGAGAGCGGCTCGTCGATGAGCGTCGTCGCGCCCGGACAGACGCCTCCCGCCACGCCATCTGCTACTGTGAATACCCCCGTTGCCAAGACGGCCGGATCGAAGACGGCGGACGATACCAGACCGGCCTCTGAGGCGGCTCTGCCCGAAGTGACACGCTTCGCCCCACCGCCCATCAAACCGGGCGAACTGCCCCAAATCGGCGATCTACCGCCCGTCGCACCCAACTTCCCGGGCTTCGCCATCCCGCGCGATGCAGCGCTGCCCGATATCGCGCCGCCTGCCTATGATCTGACTGAGCCGCATGGCACGCTGATCCGCTTCAATCAGGCGTCAGACCAGATCGCGAGCGGACAGGATGGCGTGATCGGCAAGGTTCTGGGCGCAGGCAGCCCGCACGACATGCTGTTCATCAAGGGCTTTGGCGAGATCACTTCTTTCCAGCCCTCCGAACAGGTGCTTGGCATCAAGCTCGGCCTGCTTCGGGCACGCGTGCTGGCCCAGAGCCTGATCCTGCGCGGTATACCGGCGTCGCATATCCGCATCAGCGCAGGCGCGCTGGGACGGGGTGCGAGAATTGACCGCTCGCCTTACTGAGGAAGGTTCCGCCGGTTCTGGAATCGGGTTAGTGAAGATTGTCGGAGTCGCCCTGACTCCGGTAATTTTATTTCAACCCTGTGCCCCCGAGCCGAGAAAATGACCGAAGAGTTTCACCGTATCCGTCGCCTGCCGCCCTATGTGTTCGCCGAGGTGAACAAGGCCAAGGCCGCGGCCCGAGCGCATGGTGAAGACATCATTGATCTGGGCATGGGCAATCCTGACAGCCCCACACCGCCCCATATCGTCAAGAAGCTGGTCGAGACCGTGGCGGACCCGCGCAGCCATCGCTATTCGGTCAGCAGGGGCATTCCCGGCCTGCGTCGGGCGCTGGCAGGCTATTACGAACGCCGGTTCGGCGTGGATCTGAACCCTGAGACAGAGGTCATCGCGACTCTCGGATCGAAAGAGGGTCTGGCCAATCTGTCTTCGGCCATCACGAGCCCCGGCGATACGATTCTGGTGCCCAACCCCTCTTATCCCATCCATCAGTTCGGTTTCATCATCGCTGGCGCCTCGGTACGCTCGATTCCGGCGACGCCCGATGAGGACATGCTGCGCGCGCTTGAACGCGCCGTGCGCCACTCCGTGCCCAAGCCTACCGCGCTGATCGTGAACTTCCCGTCCAACCCCACGGCATTCACGGCCTCGCTCGACTTCTACAAGGAGCTGGTGGCGTTCGCCCGTCGCGAACAGATCTGGATCCTGTCCGACCTAGCGTATTGCGAAATCTATTTCGGCGACGAGCCGCCGCCATCGATCCTACAGGTACCGGGCGCGAAGGACATTGCGGTCGAGTTTACCTCGCTGTCGAAAACCTATTCGATGGCAGGCTGGCGGATGGGGTTTGCCGCAGGCAACCCCCATCTGATCCAGGCGCTCACACGCATCAAATCCTACCTCGATTACGGCGCCTTCACCCCCATTCAGGTCGCGGCTGTGGCAGCACTCAGCGGGCCGCAGGATTGCGTGACCGAAATTCGCGACATGTATCGCGAGCGACGCGACGTGCTGATCCGCGGATTGCATGCCGCAGGCTGGGATGTTCCCTCGCCCCAAGCTCGATGTTCGCCTGGGCCCCCATCCCCGAGCGCTTTGCCGAAATGGGCAGCGTCGATTTCAGCAAGCTCCTGCTGAAAGAGGCTGGCGTGGCCGTCGCGCCGGGTCTTGGCTTTGGTGAATATGGTGAAGGCTTCGTGCGTATCGGTCTTGTGGAAAACACGCAGCGCCTGCGTCAGGCGACACGCGCCATCAAGACCTTTCTCAACAAACATGGCGTCCAACAGGCAGAGGCAGTTTCGTGAACGGTCAAACTCTTCATCTTGGTATTGCTGGTCTTGGCACAGTCGGGGCCGGCGTGGTGCGTCTGCTGCGCGAAAATGCCCAGGCCATTACGGCCCGTGCCGGACTCAGCATCGAAGTGGTGGCCGTCTCGGCACGTGATCGCACGCGCGACCGTGGCGTCGATCTGTCCGGCCTGACCTGGCATGACGACCCCATCGCCCTTGCCTCGGACCCAAAGGTCGACGTGGTGCTCGAGCTGATCGGTGGCGCCGAAGGGTCGGCTCGCGCATTGGTTGAGGCCTCGCTCAAGGCTGGCAAGCCGGTCGTCACCGCCAACAAGGCCCTGCTCGCCATTCACGGGGCCGCACTCGCCACACTGGCAGGCGAGAACAACACCTCGCTTCTGTTCGAGGCCTCGGTGGCAGGCGGCATTCCTGCGATCAAGCTGGTGCGCGAAGGTCTGGCGGCCGATCATCTGCTGCGCGTGGGCGGTATTCTGAACGGTACCTGCAACTACATCCTGACCGCTATGCGCGAGACAGGTCGCGATTTTGACGATATCCTCGCCGAGGCTCAGGCGCTGGGTTATGCTGAGGCCGATCCCTCGACCGATGTCGATGGCTGGGATGCCGCGCACAAGCTGGCCATTCTGGCTGGCCTCGCCTTTGGGCGCCCGGTGCGCTTCGACAGCCTGCATGTCGAGGGTATTCGCAATATCGCCGCATGCGACCAGGCTTTTGCCCGTGAAATGGGCTATCGAATCAAGCTTCTGGGCAGTGCACGCAGCGACGGTTCAGGCCAGATCGAGGCCTCGATGCGCCCCTGCATGGTGCCGCAATCGGCACCCATCGCCAATGTCGATGGCGTGTTCAATGCCGTCCTGACCGAAGGGGCCTTCAGCGGTCCCATGCTGATCGAGGGGCGCGGTGCCGGTGCAGGCCCGACGGCGAGTGCAGTTCTGGCCGACGTGATCGATCTGGCACGTGGCACGGCGTTGCCGGTCTGGGGCATGGCGCCCCAGCCCGAGATCGCCTGCGCCCCACGCGAGACGCTGCGCGGCGCCTATTATCTGCGGCTCTTCGTTCAGGATCGCCCGGGTGTCGTCGCCGATATCACGGCAGCACTGCGCGATTACGGTGTCTCGCTGCGTGCGCTTTCGCAGCACGCGGCAGAACAACAGGTCCAGCCAGCAACTTCACAGACGGTTGTACCGCTTGCGCTTGTCACACATGAAACCAGTGAAGCGGCCATGCTTTCCGTCCTCACTGCCCTGAAACCCCTAAAAACCGTCATCGGCACACCTCTGCTCATGAAAATCGAGACTGTGTGATGTGGCAAAGACGGCACTTACCGGCATAACAGGGCGTGTCGCAATTCCGGCTCAGCCGGATAGAGTACAGATAGGATTTACCGGATGCCTTTCTCTCCTAAGTATAAAGTGACGGATCGCAACCTCGCACTCGAACTCGTTCGCGTGACAGAGGCGGCGGCCATCTCGTCATCGGCTTGGACGGGCCGTGGGGAAAAGAACGAGGCTGACGGTGCGGCCGTTCAGGCCATGCGGGCTGCGTTCGACACGGTAGCGATCGAGGGAACGGTCGTTATTGGTGAGGGTGAGATGGACGAAGCGCCGATGCTCTATATCGGCGAAAAGGTGGGCGCTGGCGGGCCGAAGATGGATATCGCCGTCGATCCGCTCGAGGGCACTAATCTCTGCGCCAAGGACATGCCCAATGCCATGACCATGGTGGCGCTGGCTGAGAGCGGCAATTTCCTGCACGCTCCGGACATCTATATGGAGAAGCTGGTCGTCGGGCCGAACCTTCCCCCCGATCTGATCGATATCGATGCCCCCATCGAGACCACGCTGCGCGATCTTGCCAAGGCCAAGGGCAAGGATATCTCCTCCATTACCATGTGCGCCCTCGACCGCGAGCGTCATGAGGAGCTGATCGCCCGTGCCCGCGAAGCCGGCGCACGCGTCATGCTGCTGACCGATGGCGACGTAGCTGCTGCCATTGCTGCCTGCATGGACGAAAGCCGCGTGGATATCTATGCCGGTTCGGGCGGCGCGCCGGAAGGTGTTCTGGCTGCCGCTGCCGTGCGTTGCGTGGGTGGCCAGATGCAGGGCCGCCTCATGTTTGAGGATGAGAGCCAGGTCGAACGCGCCCGCTCGATGGATCCGGGTAACGACCCGACCCGCAAGCTTGGCCTGCACGACATGGCACGCGGCGACGTGCTTTTCTCGGCAACGGGTGTCACCACCGGCACGCTGCTGCGTGGCGTACGCTTTTACGGCCCGACCATTGCCCGCACGCATTCCATCGTCATGCGGTCGAAATCAGCGACGGTGCGCTTCATCGAAGGGCGTCACGATTTCTCCACCAAGACGTGGGCAGCTCACTGAACCCAGACTATAAGGGGGCGCATGTCTGACGCCCCCTCACTCATCGCCTCGCCAGAACCGGTTCTTTCGGTCCATTCCAGCGGTAGCGGAAGGGCCTGGGTCTGGCGCGATGACAGCCTCGCCACTGGCGATGGCAGACAGGCTCTCGCCATGGCGCAGAGAGCCGCCATTCCTGAAATTCTTGCCCGTATCCTCCATAGTCGAGGCGTGGAAGCTGCCCGTGTCGCTGCGTTTCTGGACCCGCGCCTGCGCGACTGGTTGCCAGACCCCTCCTGTCTGCGCGACATGGACAAGGCGTCCGCCCGACTGGCAGAAGCGGTCAGGACTGGCGAAACGATCGGCGTCTTTGGCGATTACGATGTCGATGGCGCCTGCGGCACCACCATCCTGACCGAGACCCTGCGCGATCTCGGCTGCGCCGTACATTTTCATATTCCCGACCGACAGAAAGAGGGTTACGGCCCAAACGGGCCTTCTCTTCAAGGCTTGCGCGAAAAGGGCGCCACGCTGCTGATCTGCGTCGATTGCGGCACGGCGGCAGTCTCGCTGCTCGACAGGCTACGCGAGGATGGCGACATCATCGTGCTGGACCATCACAAGCCGGACGGTGCTGTTCTGCCAGGATGCATCGTAGTGAACCCCAATCGCCTGGATTGTGACTCCGGCCTTGGCCATCTCTGCGCCACCAGCGTCGCTTTTCTCACCCTCATTGCCACTTGCCGCGTGCTCAGGCTGACAGGCTGGTTCGAGACGCATGAAGAGCCTGCCCTGCTACGCAAGCTCGACCTGGTCGCCCTTGCGACGATTTGCGATGTCATGCCGCTGCGCGATCTGAATCGCGCCTTCGTAGCGCAGGGTCTGCGCGTGATGGGGCGAGGCGAGCGGTTGGGGCTTGCGACGCTGGCCTCTGTGGCGGGCGTAAAAGAGACCGCGAGCGCCATGGCCTGCGGCTTCGGCATCGGCCCGCGCATCAATGCCGGAGGGCGCATCGCCAAAGCCGAACTGGGCGTGACGCTTCTGCTCTGCGACGACGCCTTCGAAGCGCGCGCCCTTGCTGAGAAACTCGACGAGATCAACCGCCAGCGCCAGACGGTCGAAGCCGACATTCTGACAGAGGCCTACCACCAGGCCGAAGCGCAGCTCGATGCAGGTCATGCCGCGTTGTTTCTGTACGGAGAAGACTGGCACCCCGGTGTGGTCGGCATTGTCGCCAGCCGTGTACGTGAGCGGTGCAACCGCCCCGTTCTGGTCGGCGCAGTGCAGGAGGGTCTGATCAAGGGATCGGCCGCTCAGTGCCCGGCATCGATATCGGCGCGGCCATTATCGGTGCAAGCCAGTCGGGCCTGCTGCTGACGGGCGGCGGCCACGCGATGGCGGCTGGTTTCTCCCTCGCGCAAGAGAAGGCTCAGGCCTTTCATGCCTTCCTTGACGACTTACTCGCCGAAGCACGCCAGCGCCCACGGCATGACGCGCTGTGTATCGATGGCATTCTGAGCCTACGCGGTGCCACGGCAGAGATTGCGACCCAACTCGCCCGGCTCGGGCCGTTCGGTGCAGGGCATGAGGAACCGGTCATTGCCATCAGCCGCGTGCGTGCCGTCAAGACCGAGCGCATCGGCCGCGACGGCAATACGCTGCGCGTCATAATGCAAGGCGAAGATGGCGGCAGGCTGCGCGGCCTCGTCTTTCGGGCAGCTGACAAGGCCTATGCCGCCCTGTTGGAAGACCGGTCCATGCCCGTTCTGCACGTGGCCGGACAATTGCGCTGCGAGCAATGGCAAGGTCAGGACATGCTTAGCTTTTTTATTTTGGACGCCGCCACGATTTAGGGTTGACCCCTCCCCAACGCTGGGATAATCAGCCGCTCACGCCTCCAGTCCCGTTCGTCTAGAGGCCTAGGACACCGCCCTTTCACGGCGGTAACACGGGTTCGAATCCCGTACGGGACACCACGGCATTTGCCGCAGTTTTCTGCGGAATGTAGCCTGTTAAAAGCAAAATCCTGATTTACCAAAGTATTGATTTTGAGCCATTCCTGAGCCAATCAGGAAGTTATGGCTCTTTGGTATCAGGGGCTTCGCATGAGCGAATCAGAAAAATCAGGCATCGATCCGGCCACAGGTAAACCGCTCCCAAAAGGGTTCTGGTACCGCGGCGCGGGCCAGTATCAGGCCCGCAAGATGGTCGACGGCAAACGCCTGAGGAAGACCTTTGCATCCTCAGCGTTGGCTCGCCGCTGGCTAACTGAAAAACGTGCCGAGGTCGATCTTCGCCAGTTCAAGGACACATCGTCCCTCGACAAGACACCACTCAGACGATTGGTGGAACGCTATCGCGACGAATGCATGGCCCATCGCCAGGGGGACCGTACGGGCCACATCCCTGCCCTGCTCGATGACCCTGTCGTTAATGTTATGGTGAGCAAATGGCAGCCAGCTGACGTTCGGGCCTTTCGCGATCGCATGCTGTCCGACGGTTATGCGCCAGCGACGGTGGTCAAGCGGCTCAATCTCCTCGCCAGCATCGTCCCGCACGCGATCAGTGAGTGGGATATCCATACGGTCAATCATGCCTCCGGCAGGGTTGTAAAACGGCCGCAAGGCGCTGACAGGAAGCGTAACAGGCGGTTGGCCATTCTAGATAATGAGCTTAATCTTCAGAGTGAATATGACCGCCTTATAGAGGTTGTTTCGGCCTCTGAGCATGCGGACGATGTATGGCTCGTCAAATGGTCGATCGAACAAGCCTGTCGTCTATCGGAGTCCGTTTCTCTCTGCTGGAGAGACATCGATTTCCGCAATCGCACGCTGTCGCTTATCAGAGTGAAGAGCGAGCGACACCGGGAGGAGCTCGGTCCTGAGAAGCGCCCCCTGACACCCGGTGCACGGCGCCTCCTCGTCGAGAAACTCAAGCAGATGCCGCACAGGCCCGAGCCGCACGAGAAGATCTTCAATATCGGCAATGAGAAGGCGTTCTCCGTCCGCTTTGGCCGGATGACCAAGCGGGCGGGGCTGACCAACCTCACCTTCCACGATCTGCGCCATGAGGCGACGTCGCGTCTCGCGCGCTATCTTGCGAACCCCCTAGATCTGATGCGTATCACTGGACATCGCGATCTGACATCGCTCGACCGATACTATCAACCCGTCATGCAGGAACTTGCAGACAAAATTGAGGCGAATGAACCGA
Organism: Asaia platycodi JCM 25414; assembly: GCF_000614545.1. Lineage (GTDB taxonomy): Bacteria > Pseudomonadota > Alphaproteobacteria > Acetobacterales > Acetobacteraceae > Asaia > Asaia platycodi. The sequence goes on from NZ_BAKW01000010.1 coordinate 39,588, forward strand.
CGCTTATAACATAGATGCTCGATCGCTCCCCTATTTCCGATAATTCTTATTATCGGAAATAGGTGCAGGGCGCGCAAGAGCGCGCCGGATGGGTTCAGAAGCCTGTTTCAAAGGCACGAGTTGTGGCGGTTCGGATCGTTTTTCCACTCATGCCGATACGCGCCAAGCCGGACGGCAGCGTCTGCTTGAATCGCGAGCGGATATGGCGGTCGGGCATATTCCTGAAAGCTGGCATCTGGAATGATTACTGAAAGCCTAACCAGGGCCGCATGCGAAACCCACTCGATCGGTGGTCGGTGAAGCCACGGTCGGCGGACGGTAAGCCGCCTCCCATGTATCTCCCGGTTAGCGTCGTGTGTACAAGATTGTTCAATTAACCATCCTTGTAAGCCCAGCGATTGCGGCATTGCTCACGTCGGCCATGTTCAACCAGATTTCCAAGGCGCGCTTTGGTAGAACCATTTTGCCGCGATCATCGTGTCTTTCTAAGAATCTCTCGTAGAGCCCGATCTGTACGAGTAACATCTTCCTCGGTACCGATGCTCACGCGGATCCAGCGATCGAGTGGCAGAAAAGGCTTGCCGACGAGCAATCCGTGATCGGTGAATGCCTGTCTTGCATCAGGCACGGGGAGTGGGCTCTCGAAAAAGACGAAGTTCGCTTGGCTGTCTGTATGGCGGAGGCCGATCTGATCAAGGGTGCGTGTGAGGCGCATGCGTCCGTCGGTGATCTATGTCCGGACTTGCGCCACCCATGCTTGATCCGCCAAAGCAGCACGGGCAGTCGCGATAGGCAGCCGACCAATACCGTGTGCATCGCCGAAACCGGCCTCCTGAAAGGCGTGAACGAGTGAGGGCGGGGCGACGAGATAGCCGATTGGCAGCCCGGCCAGGCCATAAATCTTGTTTAGTGTGCGAAACACGGCGACGTTGGCCCCCGACCGGATAAGAGCTACCGCACTTCGGGCCCGAGGCGCATATTCGATATAGGCCTCGTCAACGATCACCGGTGTCCGTCGCGAAATATCAGCGAGGAAAACGCTCGAAGTGGTTCGGATCGCTCGCCACTCCGCTCGGATTATGCGGATTGACGAGGTATAGCGCTCTCGTCCCGGCAGTCACGGCACATGTGAGTGCGAGCAGGTCGTTGCCAAGGGACGCATCGAGCGGGATGCCAATCACGCGGGCGCCGACCGGACGCCCGGCATCGACGAGCGCCGGATAGTCAGGCACGGAGTAGACGAAATCTCCGCCCGGCGCGCCTCTCGCGGCGCCAGTTCGGCCGTTTTCAGGAAACGATCGCGTTCGGCAATGGTCAGATATTTCCACGTCTCCTGCCGGGAGTGTGAGAGCAAAGCCTCATTCCTTTCTGTCTCACATTTTCTCCCTCCGGGCCCGATACCCCCGCTCCACCTTCTGTCCGAGCACCGCGTCAAGCGCGCCCTGAGCCGCTCCCCGATCGCGATAGAGTGCGATACGAAATTGGCCACCTGTGCCGATCCGTCCCCAGTGACGAATGAGGACGGTGCCGCCGAAGAGATCTTCCTGCAGGGAGAGGCGGTAAAAACGCCAGCATTTGGTGGCGGCATCGATACGCGCGAGATCGGCCTCTTCGGGAAAGAGACAAAGCTGAGTGAGGGGCGGGACGGAGCCTTTTAGGGTATTTTGGGCATTTATCCGAGTGAACTGTATCACAAGTGCATGACAGAAGACAGCAGGATCGACTGGAAGATCCGTGTTTTCTGGGAAAAATCAGAGCGCGGAAGGCTTTAGAACCGCAAATATATTGTGCATACCGTAGCCAGCAATCACATAATTTAAGTGGTCCCCCACAGAGCGAGGAACCGAGAACTTCAGGCGCGCCCTCTCGTAAAGCGATCGACCAGCATGGCAACGATGATGATCAGGCCGGTGGCGAGAAGCTGATAGAACGCCTGAACATTGAGCAGAGTTAGTCCATTGCGCATTTCCCCCAGCACGATGGCGCCAAAGATCGTGCCGACAACGCTTCCCTTACCGCCCATGAGGGAGGCACCACCGATCGCAGCCGCAGCGATGGCATCGAGTTCCCAAAGATTGCCGAGAACGGGTTCTGCTGCGCCAAGCCGCCCGATAAGGATCATGGCGGCAATCGAGGTAACACAACCCGAGATCATGTAGGTGGCGATCTTGGTTCTGGCGATGGGAACACCTGCTATACGGGCTGCTTCCTCATTCCCGCCCACGGCAAGAATATACTCGCCAAGCGGCATTTTGCGCAGGATAAACCAGGCGACCAGCCCGATCACCCCGGCGATGATAACAGGCACGGGTATGGGACCGAGAGTGCCGTTGAAGATCGTACGGAAGCCGCGATCCAGCCCAATGATCGGATTGCCACCCGTATAGATCAGGGCGAGAGCCCGAAAGAGGCTGAGCGTACCGAGCGTGACGATGAAGGGTTGCAATCCGGCAAAGGCCACGAGCGCCCCGTTACAGAAACCGCATAACAGGCCTACGCCGATCCCGGCGCAGAGTGCCAGAGGAATGGGTATCCCCGCATGAAGCGTACTGGCAGTAATCACGGCTGAGAGCGCGGCAACCGGGCCGACCGACAAATCGATTCCTCCTGCGACGATCACCAACGTCATACCAAGAGCAACACAGGCATTGATGCTTGATTGCTGGAGGATATTGATAGCGTTGTGCGCCGTCATGAACAGCGGTGTCGAGAGGGTGAACACAACGGCGATCACCACAAGGCCGATCAATGTTCCTGCGTCGCGCAGATTGGGAAGCCAGCGCAGTCTCTGCCCCGTTTCGGGCCGCAGGGTAAGGGTTTTCTGTTGGCTCATGACACGAGCTCCGTCTGGGCTGTCTGCAGGGTCTCTGCGGCATAATGGGCGATGGTTTCCTCCGACAGGGCGTCGCGCTCGAGCGTTGCCGCGACATGGCCCGTGCGCATGACAAGCACACGATCACTGACGGTCATGATCTCGAGTAATTCCGAGGAAACGACGATGATGGCCTTGCCTTCGGCAGCGAGCATGCGGATCAGGCGATAGATCTCCTGCTTGGCGCCCACATCGATACCGCGTGTCGGCTCATCCAGAAGAAGTATCTCCGTTTCAGCAAGCATCCACCGGGCCAGAATGGCTTTCTGCTGGTTGCCACCACTGAAAAGACGGATGGGCTTGTCAGGATCCATTGGGCGCAATTGCAGATCGCTATAGAGGGAATTGATCCGTGCGCGCATCTGTTTGGCTTTGATATGTCCCAAGCGTGTAAATCGTCCCAGCGAGGTGATTGCCGTATTGGAAAGGGCGGAGCGCAGTGGAATGATGCCGTCACGCTTTCGCTCCTCAGGTACCAGACCAATGCCAAGCGCAATGGCATCACGCGTAGTGCGAAACTGACGTGCGACGCCCCCGACTTTGATTTCGCCAGAATCCGGCTTTTCCGCGCCAGCAAGCAATTGCAGCAATTCTGTTCGTCCGGCGCCCACCAACCGGCAATGCCGAGAACCTCGCCCTTGTGCAGATCGAGCGAGACATGCCGCACCTTGTTGCCCCAGCACAGATCCCGCGCTGTCAGGACGACTTCTTCAGTCCTGAACGACACATGCGCAAAGGCCGAAAGTTCACGCCCGACCATCATGGAAACCAGCTCGCGCTCACTCATATCCCGCAGGTTGACCTCGGAAATATGGCGGCCATCACGTAGCACCGTGCCACGATGACAAATACGCATGACCTCATCGAGCTTGTGCGATACATACACGACCGACACGCCCTGACGGCACAGATCCGCAATCACCTGTTCGAGCTTCGCGACTTCAGTGGGCATGAGACTGGACGTAGCTCATCCATGGCAATGATTTTCGCCTCGAAAAGCAAAGCCCGGGCGATTTCGACAAGTTGGCGGCTTGCTACGCGCAAGGTATGAATGGGCGCACGTACATCGATAGAGGGGTCGAGACGTGAGAGAACCTCCTGAGCGCGAATTTCCATTTTGGTGCGTGCCAGGACGGGGCCGTACCGCAAAGCGCGGCCCAGAAACATGTTCTGGGCGACGGTGAGTTCCGGAACCTGTTGCAGTTCCTGATGGATCATGCGACGCCCGCCATGCGGGCTCCTGCCATGGTATAGCTGGGCAGTTCCGTACCATCGACGCGTACAACGCCTGAGGTGGGACGCACAACGCCAGAAAGCATTTTGAGTAACGTCGATTTTCCAGCACCGTTTTCGCCCAGAAGGGCATGGGCGGTGCCTGGTTCGATCGTAAGGCTGACATTGTCTATAACCCGTGTCTCGCCGTAGCACTTGACGAGATTTTCGAGTGCCAGCCGGGGGAGGGAATAACCGTCCATGACCAACTCCTGCTTCCAGCGTCAGTGAGACGATGTGGCGTCCTCTATCAGAGCGGCCCTGACGCTTTTCTCATCGCCCGTAAACCTGGCCATGTTCTCGCGTGTGACTAGAACCTGCGGCGTCGCCACAACCCGGGGTAGTTTTTGCCCGACAGTCAGGCGTGTTGCGGCATCAAAGGCAATTTCACCCGTCAATACTGGGAAGCTGTCGACCGTCCCCTCCATGTCGCCCGCCTTGATCGAACTATAGGCATCCGTAGTGCCATCCGTGCCGAAAACATGCACCTGTTTGGCAAGGCCAAGCGATTTGACCGCCTCGACGGCCCCAAGCGCCATCGTGTCGTTATTCGCATAGATACCGACAAGCTTTGGGTGGGTCTGGAGAATATTGACGGCGGCATCATAGGATTGCTGGCGGTCCCAGTTACCCGGAACACTGGCGACAACCTTGAGCTTGCCCGAGGCGACAATCGTTTCCTTGAAGCCGATTGTGCGCTGAAGGGCAGCGAAAACGCCCGCCTGACCTTCAATAATCGCAACTTCCCCCCCATTGGGGTAGTGCTCGATGAACCATTTCGCCACGCGTACGCCATTCTCGCGTTGAACGACGCCGACGAAATGGCCGATCGAGCTCACCACGGCATCATCGACATTGATCACAGGGATGCCGGCCTTCTCGGCTTCGTCGATGGCAGGCTGAAGATTGGCATCTGTCTGCGGCGAGATCATGAGTGCCTTGTATTGCGGGCCGATCATGTTCTCCATCATGGCAAGCTGACCCATCTGATCAGACTCACCTTGGGCAGCCTGCACATCGACTTTTGCGCCAGCATCGGCCGCGGCCGTCCTGTAGCCCTTGGCAAGGAGGCGCCAGAAATCATTTGTCAGCGTCTTGAGAACCACTCCAATTTTCTGACCCTGTACATGCGGGGCGGGGCCATATTTTTGCGGGACCTGATACCAGGCGATCCGATCGGGTTCGCTGTCCGGATTGAGCGGCGACAAATCTGCCGCGAGAACGCTCGATGACAGCAATGCGCTAAGTGTCAGACCTGAAACAACCGTTTTCCGCATGATACGCGCCCAATAAAATGAGGATAATGCTGGTGATCGGCTCCGAAGCGGCATGATTGCGGTACGGAATACCGGCCAAGCGCCGTTTCTTCGGCGTTCAATGCCTCATCCCCCGTTTTCTAAACGCGTTTCGGTAATTCATTTCCTTAGGTGAGCCGTACAATCGATAGCCTCGACCTATAAGAAGCGAAAAGCTGACCTCCTTTAATTTCTATATATATGTTAATTTGTGAAGTTATAAATCACAAAATGGTGTTTTAGTATTAAAGCCAAGTGCTCTGCTCGTTTGCTACCCGTTGAGCATAACGCCTCCAGCAGATGGGTAAGGTCGCGATTTTATAAAGGACTTAATAGTAATTTTCTGTATTTTCAGGGTGTTAATTGAAATGGCTGGTGGCTAGGTGATTTTGAGACAATACTATCTGCAAGAGGCTGAAGCGTCCCCATCGTCACAGAAAAACGGAACAAAAAAGAGAGGGAATCGCAAAGCACGAGATTTCGTGATTCGTAACTTCACGAGACAACGTATAAACGTGAAGATAGAGAGGAGATTTATTCCCATGTCCCACAATCTTCACAATCTGCCCTTCGCGACACGTCTCAACTCCTTCGCTTCCAACCCGGATGCGTTCTGGAGCGATCTCAAGGGTAAGCCGACCCCTTTGCAAATGGCGCAGCGTGCTGCCACGGTTGAAGGACTTACCGTTCTTGATCTGAACTACCCCGATCACTTTATCGACCATGACCCTGTCGAACTGGCGCGTGCAATACGCGATGCCGGGCTCGATATCAGCGGCGTGGCGATGCGCTATTACAGTGTGCCGCAATTCCGTCTCGGTGCCTTCACGAACCCCGACGCCAGCGTGAGGCGGCAGGCTATCGATCTGACGAAAAAAGGCGTGGATGCGGCAAGCCAGTGCGATGCCCCTCATCTCACGCTCTGGATGGGGCAGGATGGCTTCGACTATGCGTTTCAGATGGATTACGCACGGGCGTGGGAAGCGGAAATCGAGGCGATACGTGAAGTTGCGCTCCACAATCCCGATGTCATGATCAGCATCGAATACAAGCCCAACGAACCACGCTCTTATGCGCTCATGCCAGATGCGGCCACGACCCTGCTTGCAATCCACGATGTCGGCCTGCCCAATCTGGGTGTAACGCTTGATTTCGCGCATGTACTCTATGCCGATGAACAGCCAGCTTTCGCTGCAGCGCTGATCGCACGGCATAGCAAGCTTCTCGGCATTCACCTTAATGACGGGTACTCAAAGCGTGATGACGGGTTGATGGTTGGTGCCGTTCATACGGTCCAGACAATCGAACTCCTGCGTCAGATCAAAAAAGACGGGTATTCGGGCGCACTCTATTTCGACACTTTCCCGGATGTGACGGGCCTCGACCCTGTTGCCGAATGCGAGGCTAATATTCGCACGGTCCGGCACATGATCGATGTCGTCGACCGCCTCGATGCGCGTAACGGTCTGGTCGATGCGATCGATCGTCAGGATGCCGTCTCCTCCAACCGTATCCTGCAGGAAACGATGCTGCAGACGGCACGGCTTTGAAGCAAGCTCTATCGGCTCACCGGGCTTGATGGCGACAGAAGAGGGGGCAGTCTAGAAGAGGCGTTGTGCCTGGGGCAACGGCGTATCCTGCCGTTTTGCCCTGCACCTTTGGCATGAACACTTGTGGGCGGAAAGACGATGAGCGGTGAGACAATGGATATCTATGCAATCGGAGCAAGGATCAGGATGCTGCGACCCGGTCTCAGCCCGTCCGAACTCAAGGTCGTCGATATGCTTACCCGCCCCGACATGCCCGACAGCATCAAGCTGAAGGATCTGGCTGAGACGATCGGGGTTTCGGAGCCGCTGGTGGTCAAGACCACCCAGAAACTCGGTTTTTCAGGTTATCGTGACTGCCGCCGGTTCCTGCAAGCCTATAATGCCCTGCCGTCCACCGCCCTCTTTCAGGAAATTGAGCCTGAGGATTCCACGGCGGAGATCCTTTCCAAGGTCTTCAACACCTCGATCCAAGCTTTACAGGAAACCCTGGCAATCCTCGATGTCGCCAGTTTCGAAAAGGCGGTCACTGCCCTTCATCAGGCGCGTAACCGCGATCTCTACGGCGTTGGTGGATCGGCCCAGATCGCGCGTGACGTTGCGCATAAACTGCTGCGTATCGGCGTGCGAGCTTCAGTTTATGACGATGCCCATATGATGCTCATGTCCTCATCCCTCCTGGGCGAGGGCGACGTTGCAATCGGCTTCTCCCATTCCGGCCGTACAGGTGTGGTAATCGATGCCATGCTCCGGGCACGGCAGGCTGGCGCCACCACGATTGCAGTAACCAATTACGCAGAATCGCCCCTCTCAGAAGTGGCTGACCTGGTGCTGTGCTCTACAGCGCGCGGCTCGCCCCTGCTGGGGGAGAATGCTGCTGCGCGTGTTGCGCAGCTCAATATCATGGACGCCATGTTCGCGGCCCTTGCACAGAAGAATCTCGATTTCGCCGAGCGGAATCTGCAGAAAACCTCCGGGGCCGTTTCCGAAAAACGAAGGAAATAATCATGCTTCCCTCCGTACTTGTTGTTGGGAGTCTTCATTACGATCTGATGATCGCAGGCCCTCGTCTTCCGCTTCTGGGGGAGACACTGCCGGGTTCATCTTGGCACTACAAGGCGGGTGGAAAAGGTGGAAACCAGGCAGTGGATGCCGCACGCCATGGTGTCGCCGTCTCGATGATTGGCTGTGTTGGCAAGGATGATTTCGGCAAGGTTCTGGTCCGGAACCTTGCGCGCGCCGGGGTCGATACCGCCCATGTTGCAATTATCAAGGGGGAGACGGGGCTCAGCATTGCGATTACCGAAGCCGAGGGCGACTACGCGGCCGTTATCATTTCAGCAGCCAATGCCATGATGCAACGCAATCAGATCGAAGAGGCCACAGCATTGTTTGATAGTGCGGGAATAATCGTGCTGCAAAATGAGATACCTGAAGAAATCAATATTCTTGCAGCGCAGATGGGCCGCAAGGCGGGCGCAAAGGTCATTCTGAATGCCGGTCCGAGCCGACCCATGTGCGATACCCTCAAGCCTCTAATCGATATCCTTGTAGTCAACAGCCTCGAAGCCGAGGGGCTGGGAAGCTGTTCTGTCACCGATCTCGCCTCGGCGCAGGAGGCGGCACGCCAGTTGGCCCATGATTTTCCGGCAGTGATCGTGACCGCTGGGGGCAATGGTGTGGCGTTCTGCGCGGGCGATGACGAAGCCGCCCTCGCACCGCATAAGATCCGGCTTGTCAGCACCCATGGGGCGGGGGATGCTTTCATTGGGGCACTTTCTGCTGAACTAGCAAAAGGTGAGACGTTACGCTTTGCCGTTACACGCGCGAATGCTGCAGCAGCAGTGATCGTCTCAATGCCTGATACAGAGCGGCAAGCGCTAGACGCAAAACAAATGAGGTACAATATTTATAAAATATGCGGATTTTGATATTATATGTTAATTTTATAAATATATAATTTTTTCAATATTCAAATGAGTATTATTTATTACACTTAAACGCTAAAGAACTAATATAGATGTAGTTCATTTTAAAAGGGTGATGTCACGTCAACTAAAGTGAGTTAGCTGAAGCCCGTGAAAGGGACATTCAGACGCTGAGAGCTGTCGCGCTGCCCCATTGAGCGAAGGCCCTGATGCGATGGATGTGCCGGGAAAAGGTGGTGATGATGGAGGCGGATGGGACGAAGAGATTACGAATGGCCGGAAAGACAAAGACGAAGCGCTGACACCCGCCCGGAAAGCAGAATTTCTGCATAATGCGCTCGCGTTTTCGTAGAGGGAGATTGCTGTTCTCTGCCCTGTTGTTCAGCCCCTTATGCGAGAGATGCCGTATTGAGAGACACATTTTGCGTCTGGCTGCTCCATAGGATTTCAGCTTGTCGGTAATCAGGCGACCGGGGCGCAACCCCTGCCGCTTCAAAAGCCGTGTCAGCAAGCGTCTGGCGGCTTCGGTGTTGCGTCATATCTGAAGGATTTCGTCGAGAATATACCCGTCCTGATCCACGGATCGCCACAACCAGTGAGACTTGCCACGGATCACGACCCGCACCTCATCCAGGTGCAAGATATCATCCGGTCTTGCTGCCTTGCGACGCAAGGAGCGAGCGTAAGCTGTGCCGAACTTCAGGCTCCACCGACGGATCGTCTCATATGAGACGACTATACCCCGCTCGAGCAGCATTTCTTCAACAAGACGAAAGCTCAGGGGAAAGCGGAAATAGAGCCACACCGCATGCGCTATCAGTTCACACGGAAAACGGTGCCGATTGTAGCTCACAGATGACGTTCTCATCGTCAGCGTCTAACACGCCGCACTTAACGTGACACCACCGGCTTGCGCTTGTCGCTGCCTGCGGTCTGGCGGGTCTCGCGTTGATGCAAAGGGCTCGGCACTGAGGCAACGACAGCCTCCAGCGTTAAGCTCAGGCTGCAGCGCTGGAGGATGGCCCGGCCCGCTGCGGTCTTGCTTCACTCTGCAGCGCTCGATGCACGGTGGCGCGCCCGACATTCATGACGGACGCGATGTCCCGGATGGACAGACCCTGTGCCGCCAATGCCCTGACGTGCTGCGTCTGCGCCGGTGTCAGCGCACGGGGCCGTCCGATGCGACGTCCCGCCGCTCGCGCTGCCGCAATCCCCGCCCGGGTACGTTCGCGAATGAGCTCGCGTTCAAACTCCGCTATCGCCATCAGGATAGTGAGAAACAGGCGTCCATTGGCCGTTCCCGTCTCGATGCCCAGCGCAAGAATACGCACTCTGACGTCGCGCGCGTCCAGCGCGGAGACGAGCTGCAGCATATCGATTGCATCGCGCCCGAGCCTGTCGAGACGCACTACCACTAGACTGTCGTGAGGCTGGAGCCGGTCTAGCAGCGAGGCAAGGACGGGACGCTCTCTGGCAGGAAACCCGTATCCGGACAAGCGGCGGCCATCAGGCCGTTTCACGCCATGTGCTTCGGGGCGCGAAGAACGAAGCCATACGCGTTCTCTTTGGCAGCGACTGGTGCCTTGCGGACTGGATGAAGGAAGCAAGACGTGAGGGCATACGCTACGGCCTGCGTCACATAGCCTTCAACCCTGCCGAGCCCATGAGTGACGAGGCCCTCGCCTCTTTCGCCGCCAGGCTGTGCGATGAGTTGCAAGCAGATAGGGAGCGCATGACGCTGGTCGTGCATCAGAAGAATGGCAACACCCATGGTCACCTGCTCCTGCCCGAATGGCAGGACGACCATATGCTGAGCTCGCGCTTTTCCTGGCAGCGTCTGGAGAAATGTGCCCGTCTCGAGGAAATCCGTCTGGGGCATCAACTGGTTCCGGGTCGGCATGACCGGGCCATTGTCAAAGCCCTGCGTCAGGAAGGAAAGACGGCAGAAGCGGAACGCGTTGAGGCGACCCTGCAGGGACCAGCAACCGATAGTGCAAACCTCCCCGCCTCTACCCCTGCATCTCCTGACACACAACTCTCTCCAGCCGCATCCGCATCCAAACGCGGACCCCAGCCCCTTCCATGCGCAGCCTATACTTCGCAGGCGCGGCGCATAGCCGAGCGACAGAGACTGGATCTTGCTGAAGCAAAGAAGGTCATCGCCCCCCCTCTGGGCGCAGTCGGATAATCAGCTGCATCGTTTTCGCATCCTGCTGAAAACGACGGGCTGGGTCATGCGTGCCGGAGACCGGCATGATACCCGCAAGGACGTGCATATCATCGAGACATCAGATGGTGTGCTGATCGGGTCTTTCACGCGTCTGATGAAGACACGCATGAAGGATTTCCGCCAGCTTCTGGTGGATGAAGCGACCAGACCGAAATGCGGAGATATCCGGGCAGCAGTCAAGCCGCTCGTGGACCGTGCTGCTCTGGAGACGGCCGCGATGGAAAGTTATGCAGAGCGGAGCGGTCTGCTCCTGCCGTCCTGCGAGGAACTGAGGCGTGACCCGGAAACACTTGCCAGAGCGGCTGCCAGAGGAGGGTCGTCACAGCACTCGCAAAAACGACCGAAGATCGTTTTTCTGGATCGTATCGACGAACTGCCACCGAACTTTGCTCACTACATCCGGCAGTGGAGACGAGAAGCCAGAGCGTGCCGCACAGTACTGAATGCAAGACCGCCTCTGGAGTATGGCCCGCGGCGCTCTGTCGATGAACAAGGCGCAGCGCTCTTTGCGCAGATCGAAGACACGCGCAGGCAGCTCTGGCAGGCCGGAAAACAGCTGCAGGAAACACGACAGGAGCGTGACGCTCTGCAGGACAGGGTGTTCGTCCTATCGAAGAAGAAACGCCTCTCCCATCTCGACGAGGAGATCGAACGGCTCTCGAAAATACTGTCCGAGATCCTGCGCTATCTTCTGCAGACCGTGTTCTGGCATCTTGGCCTGCGGGCCACGCCGCCCGAGCCGCTTTGTCTGCCTGTGCCGACAGAACGAGAAGAGACCAATGCGCGGCTACGGAGAGAGAACCGTGAGCTGCTTCAGCAGATCGTCAGGCGGGACACATGCAGGGAATGGCTTGTCACGCTCTGTCACGAGGCCGATGGACGCAGGGAGGAGGAGATCGCCGTCTGGAAAGAGCGCCATGTCGCCCAGTGCGATAGGGCCAAGAGAGATCTGGACCTGCTGGAGGCCATCTGGATGCCGCCAGCAAAGCTGCCTCGTGAGACACAGGGAGAGATCATGAAATGCAAGCTGACCGGCAATCATGAAAAGGCCAAATACGTGATACGTGCCGCTTTGAGGAAATTGGACGCGGCTGAGGCAGTACGATTGGTAGCGGAGATGGAGAGCGAAAACGCTGCGCCCTTCGCCGAGACTCCAGCTCCCTACTCGGTGAAACCATCTCCCGTTTTTGAGCCGTAAAGGTCAGATTAGACCAGACCAGACCCGAATACGTTACAGGAACAGACTGATCAGTCAGATGATGAGGCCAATGAGACCTAGCAGGGCTGGAACGAGCCAGACGGCCGCACCCCTACCCGGCCTTTTAGGGCGTTTACGCGCTGGTTCGGGTGGCGGTACCACACCTGCTTTCTCGTCGAGCCATGCGTCCAGATCCGTCACGCGAAAGCGTACGTCGCGTCTGCCATAGCTGATGGATTTCGGAGCTATACCCATCCACTTGCGATTGCGTAAGCGCCCAGGGGAAATACCCAGATAGCGCGCCGCATCCTCGCAATTCAGCACGGCCGGTCGGAGAGGTTCAGGTTTATCGGCCATGAGTCCAGCGTTCTGAAACGAAGCCTTCTATTAAGCCGTCAGATGCTAGACACGTCAACCAAACGCGGCTGAGCCATGAGCCAAATGGCGGAAGATCAGGGGTGACAAGCAGTGACCTATGGTGATAAAAAACACATGAAATCAGGGTTTTGTAATCTTGACCTCAGGCATCCCAAAGGTTCTTGCAGCTCTTTCACGGCGGTAACACGGGTTCGAATCCCGTACGCGACACCACGGCATTTACCGCAGTTTTCTGCGGTATGCAGCCGGCTAGAAGCAAAATCCTAAATTCACCAAGTCATTGATTTTGAACTAACCAAGAAAATATGCTTCCTTGGTATCCGAGGTTTCGTACGAGCTAATCAAGACGTTGAGGCATCCATCTCGTCAAAGAGACGCTAGTACAGTGGCTTCGGCCAATAACAACCCTGCAGAGTGGGCGATTGCGCGCATTTGAGGAAGCTCCGGCTCGTCGCTGATTTATCGAAAAACGTGTCAAGGTCGATCTACGCTAATTCGAGAATACATCATTTTTCGACAAGCCCCCCCCCTCAGACAATCATTGGAACGCTATCGTGACGACTGCTTAGCACATCGCGAAGTGAACCGTAGCGGTCACATCTCTGCCCTGCTCAATGAGCTTGTCGTCACTGCCGTGATAAGCAAATGGTAGCCCGCTGATGTCAGGGCCTTTCACGAACATATGCTGTCTAACGGTTGTGCTTTAGCGGCCCTCGTCAAGCGCCGCCATCTTCTCTCCAGTATTACGTAAGATCCGATCAGCGGATGAGACCTTCACGCGATGAATCAGGGAAGGGCTTTATAAGCGAGACTGCGCAGAAACGTTAATCGATCGAGTTCAAGTCTCGGATTGCGCCGGCGGTCACCCTGAACGCGCAGACGATTTAGGCTGCTGCCAGCCTGATCATCATGGAGGGACTTCATCCCAAGGTTGGTCCGTTGCTGGCGGAATGGAATTTTACGCGGGATGCTTCTTTTCGGTTACGCATAATCAGAGACGACAAATGATCGCTTCTGCAACATCCGCTTTCCGTGGTCCAACAACAAGGTACGCTGCAACGGCACGGACCTGTAATCGGCCTACGGACCATCCACCACGCACGACGGCGCCATAACTGGTGTATCGCAAATGTTCCTACCTATAGCAGGATCTGATCGTGGACCGAGTCCGGATCTCGGCCATCGTCGACACTCCAATGCGCAAAGCCTTCCTCCATCTTATGGTGATTATGGATTGGTGCATTATATGGGTACCAATCCATGATTACCGATCAAGGCCAATAATTTATCATGCACTAGTTAACGGATGTGCGGGAAATACCTCATATCCGCAACAGCATGAACGGGCGCGGCTGGTGAACAACATGATCGAGGCGGGCCGCGATAAATTGACATAGTCGGTTGTGCGAATCCGCGAGTTCAAAACCTAAGGACCGCTTACGTCACCATCATGAGTCTAGAGGGCATGCGCAGGTTGGAAAAGGAGCGAACCAAGCTTCGGCGGCAGGAAAAAGGGCCAATAAGAGAACTGCACCCGATAGACGGGTGGCGCGGAATCTACACTTTCTGGAAAGCCGCACTCTACGAAGCTCTGCTTGCCATTCGAACACTTGCAACAAAGCCAGTCAGTATCTAACAATTACCCCCCGCGACATGTAACGCTTAAGGGTGGCGAGTTTGCTTAAGAAATTTCTCCGTGGTTCAACGATAAAGACGCCGAAGGTACATATCGTTTTAAGTGATAAAAACTGGATTATAGAAGAACTTTCTCAGCATCTCGTTCATACACTTCCTTACGTAAGCGCGGGAATGAATGCGAATGCCAGTGCCTTAATTCAATATTACATGACGTATAGTTCTAGAATAAAACGTGTGTCCCCAATCGAACTTGCGCTTTTCACGCATCGCGAGGATGAGGCTAATGCAGCGCGTCGCTTCGACGATGCCGCCAAAGCCGTCGATCATGCCGTCTCTATGTCGCAGACCACTGACCGACTGGTGGCGGCGCTGGGCGTCAAAACGCGCAGCTGCATCTCGCCGGGCGTGGACCTCGAACGGTTCAGGCCACAGCTGAAGATAGCCGTGGTAGGGCGGACCTATCATACTGGCCGCAAGGGAGAGGCCTTGGTCCGCGCTGTGATGGATATCCCCGACATAGAGTGGCATTTCACGGGTAGCGGCTGGCCAGGACCGGCCTTGCATCTCGCAGAGCACCAGCTACCCGCCTTTTACCGGTCTATGGATTACATCTTGGTACCCGCTACGAATGAGGGCGGCCCAATGAGCGTTTTGGAAGCCCTGGCCAGCGGCGTGCCTGTTATCGCGTCGGATGTCGGCTGGGCCGCTGAATACCCGCACATTGCCTTTGAGCGTGGTAATGCCGCATCGCTGCGCACCGTGTTGGAGCGGTTGCGGGCCGAGCGATTTGCCTTGCGCGAAAATGTGACCGGCATGACTTGGTCCCGCTGGGTAGAAGAACATGACCGGCTGTTTACGGAGCTTGCCTCCCGCCACAAGCCGTCCCTAGCAGGGGCGTCAGCTGCGGTGGCGTCGCATCATCAGGTGCGTTCGGTAGCACTCCTGACTCATGGCGCTGAGGATTACACGCTGGGGGGGCCAAGTGTGCGTGTGCCGCGGACGCAGGAAGAGTTGACGCGTTTGGGCTTGCGTGTAACGGTTGGCAAGCATCTGGATACAGATGTTGCTTCGTCAGATGTTGTGCACGGTTTCAACATATGGGCGCCAACCGATGCTTATCGGATGGCCTGCCAAGCCAAACGGCAGAGTACGCCGCTTGTGTTTTCTCCAATTCTACTCGATCTCAGCGAGGCGCCTTTCTGGCAAGTGGATCTGCTGCGTGCCTTCCGTGCCGCGAGTGATGCACAAAATGCTGAGGCGCGCATCGTCGACGCTTTCTCCGCCTATGTGAAGCAAACGAAGCCGCCCGTTGATTTCGAGCCCGGTTATACGGCTGCTCTGAGGGCGATCAACGAGATAGCTGCCGCTACGGTGTTCCTTAGCGACAAGGAACGCAGACTGTACGAACGCCTCGTAGGAACACCTCCGGCCAACTCCTTCCTTGTCCGCAATCCCGTGGACGCATCGCGTTTCGAAGGGGCAGATCCGGACCTGTTTCGCAAGACATACGGACTGGACGACTACGTGCTGTGCGTCGGCCGCCTGGAGCACCGCAAGAACCAACTAATGCTGGCTGCGGCGCTGGCATCCACTGGCTTGCCTCTTGTTCTCATTGGCCACGAGGCTGATGAGGAATACGGTCAGCTGATACGCCGTTTCGGCGGCCCTAATCTGCATATCATCGGGCGCATCGATCCTAAATCGCCGCTGTTGGCGTCGGCTGTCCTCGGTGCGCGGGTTTTCGCCCTGCCAAGCTGGGCCGAAGGCGCTCCACTCGCCGCGCTTGAGGCCGGCGCTGCAGGCGCACGTATGGTGCTATCCGACCGTTCCGGCGAACGCGAATATTTTGGTGATCATGCTCAATATTGTGATCCGGGAAGCATGGCCTCAATTCGCGAAAAAATCGTTGCGGCTTGGAAGAAACCGCGGGATGAGGCCGATGAGGAAGCACTGCGGCGCCTAGTTCGCGAGCAATATGACTGGTCCAGACATGCTGAGGCTACCCGTGCGGTCTATGAAGCGGTGGCGGGCCGACAGACTGCCGTTGTCACACCGGAGGCGCATAGCCCCGCACTGCCCTCGCCACGCGGTATCATTTTCGATATTACTACTTGGGCAAACAACCCCGACACGCTCTCAGGCATTGTTCGCGTAGAATGCGCAATCGCGCAAGCCTTGCTTCAGCGCGATGACCAGTCTGTACGCTTCATTCTATACCTAGATTTCGCGCGATTTGTGGAAGTTCCACGCCAGGTTGTTGAACAGGTTTCCATCGGTAGTTTCGTCAAGATGGTTCGCAACTTGAGCGAGCCGCCATTGATCGGGTTCGACACGCGCGACTATTCTGATCTTATCACGGTTGGTAGCAGCTGGATGCAAAGCGCCGTCTACGCTGCGTCAATCGCCGGCTTTGCACGAGAGAATAACTTACATCTCAATATTCTGATGCACGATCTTACACCGCATCTATTCCCGCACTGGTACAATCCAGGATATACTGCAATATGGGATAAAAATTGCCGCAAGGTAGTATCGCAATCTGATCGTATACTGGTCTATTCAAATAGTACCGCGCGTGACGTTAATCGTTTCTGTCAATCTCAGGAGACACAGGCACCAGCGCTTGCCAAGATCCGGTTAGCTGATGAAATTGGTAATTTCGCCATGAGCGAGATCACCCCAGCTAGTCAAGCATTGCGCGACTGGTTCTCGCGTCGCCCCTTCATTCTCGCCGTCGGGGCTCTTCATACACGCAAAAATTACGGTCTGCTTTACGACGTCTGGACCATGCTGACCGAAAGCATGGGAGATGCGGCACCTTATCTCGTCATCGTTGGCGGGGTCGCATGGAATGGCCAAGAACTGGCCAGGGCCATTCGGGAAGACAATAGGGTCAACAGTCATATCCGGATCCTCAACGACGTCGACGATCAACTGCTCGCCTGGCTTTACGAACATTGCTTGATGACGGCTTATCCCTCGCTTTACGAAGGCTGGGGACTGCCGGTCGGCGAGAGCCTGTCGCGAGGTAAGATCTGCCTCTCATCGGCGATCTCCTCGATGCCGGAAATCGCACCAGAGGCGACGGACCTTCTGCCGCCGATGGATCGCTCTGCCTGGGCAGCGCGGATCGAGCACTATGCCCGCTCAGCCGCTTCGCGCGCTACGCGTGAAGCGGAAATCCGCGAACGCTTTGTTGTAACAACTTGGGCGCAGACCACCGACGATATCATTCGCGCGCTGCGCACGCCTATCCGCCGCCCAGTGCCGGACAGATACTTGGCCGGTGCGCTAGTCGCAATGGCGGCCGACGGAGCCTCTCGCTATCTTGAGGATGGCTGGTACAGCGCCGAGGCCTGGGGCGTCTGGTCAGGTGATACCAAGGCTGTACTCTCGTTCCAGCTGGCTGGCCAGCCGGCAGGAAACATGGTTTTCTCAATCCTAGCCCGCGTGCTCAAACGTGCTACGGACCAATGTACTTATCGTGTTATTGTAAACGGTGTTTATTGCGGCGTGATCGTTTTTGGCAAAGAAGCCAAACCGAGTCCGATCATTCAATCGGTCGCACGTGTCCGTGTTCCGGCCAAAGCGTTGAACCGCGACGATGGATATGTCCGTATCGTCTTGGAAACAGACGTCCTGCTCCGGGTTCAGGATATCGATCTCAATTCGCAGGACAGCCGCCGTCTCGGCATCGGATTGAGCGCCTTCATGCTTGAGGCAGAGGAGACCTCAGGCGACATGCCGCGTTTCCTCAGCACCCGGCCAGAGATCCGCGCCATGCTCAAAGTTCCGGTAACGCAGGACTTGGCTCACATGTTGTCGCACCATACTGGGCGAACGGCGATCCCACCTAATCAATGGGTATCTTCGATCGGTGATTATATCCGTTCGGGCAACAGTTCCGCCCACGGTGTCGTAGCGGTCGACGGTATCTTGAGCCTAGCCATGGGGACAGCGCGGCTGCGCTTGGCAGAAAATGCAATTATCGATTTGGTGATCGATATCGGCCAATCCCCCAAAGAAAAAACGGATATCGATTTCTTCGCCAATGGAGAGCCAGTTTCTTCTTTCTCCCTCGAACCAGGCGAAACAATTGTTCAGCTGAACTTACCTCATGATACGCTTGGCGCTTCAGATCCACTGAATTTAGTGTTGGCTGTCCGTCACAAAGCCGGCTTGCAGGAATTCACGCTCAAGAAGCTACGTATAAGGCAAGACCACAAGGCTGCACCTTTAAACCTGTCGCATGGGGAAAGTGTCGTCATCGCAGAGTGGTTGCCCGATATCGCTTATCGGTCATGCGGGCAAATATCCGCGCGGCTGACCCTATCCGGGGTCAATGCTGATAGCGTACTAATCATTCGTGGGGGGGGGCGCCAACTTGTCGCCGCCGAGTTCGACGGGGCTGCCGTTCCCTTTGTCATTGATGATACGGGGGACGTACTGGTGATGCCCAACGACGAACCGCAAGCGTTGAGCCAAGGTATGCTCGTATGGTCCTCTAAAAAGTCAGAAACTGATAAGGGTCTGATTACCATTCAGCAATTGGCCGCGCTTGATGCTCCGTCCGTCGCCACGACACCGCGATATGTTCCCTTAGGCAAGTGGAACGATGTCGAGGAGGATGGCAGGCAGTGGGGCTGCTGCGAAACCCAGTCTTTCTGGGTTAAGCCAGGCCAAGCCCACGGGGTGTTGGTCTTGGCAGAGCATATCCTCGGGCATCGTGCAATGAACTCAATCTCTGTCACGGTCGACGGAGAAGCCGTAGACGCCACAATCGTCCCGTCTGGCGGCATAGGTCAATTCACGATCCACATTCCTCTCCCGCAAGGGGACGGTCCAGTGCGTCAGATCGCTCTGTCCGGCCTGCCGGTTGTAAGGCCTGCCGATCTTGGAATGAACACGGATCAACGTAATCTGTCGCTGCGATTTGTCGAATTATCTGCGCTCGACAGCTAAACGACTCAGGCGTCATAGCTGGACGCGCAGGGGGGCTGGCACGTTCGTGCCCCCCCCCGCATTCGCTTGCAGCCGTTAAGGTGGGTTAAGCAAGCATCCCTTGAACGAGCGGCTGGTACTGCCCGCCATCTTCGCTGTATTGCCCAACAGCAATCCTCTTGATGCTGGCGCAATA
The DNA here is from genome assembly GCF_000614545.1 of Asaia platycodi JCM 25414. Taxonomy (GTDB): domain Bacteria; phylum Pseudomonadota; class Alphaproteobacteria; order Acetobacterales; family Acetobacteraceae; genus Asaia; species Asaia platycodi. The sequence goes on from NZ_BAKW01000010.1 coordinate 59,083, forward strand.
TTTACCTGACTGCTGACGTCCAACAGGCCGCAAGTTGATCTAACCTGACCTGCTGGCGCGCCAGAAAATCTATTATCCGAGACGGTCATATGACCAGTAAGCCCCTCAATATTTATCGGCAGGACCGCATTGACGATCCTGTTGCCGGAGACGACGCCACCGCTTGTTGGCGCATCATACCAAGGCGTGGAACCCAGCATCAGTCCGAAACCGCAGCTTCGCTGTGCCCACAGTCAATATCATTACCCACCACCTTCGTACCATCATAGCGACCGGAAGTCGCTTTAGGCCAAGCCTGAACCATAAGTTCCGCATAAGACCCTCCTGCAGAGAGCCCGCTGTGCCGGAAGATGTTATTCGCCACGATACAATCAGTGCAGCCGCCAAAAATCAGTTGAACATCGGTATTATCGACAAAACGATTACTTACAACAGAGAGGTGCTGCGCATCGTGAATAGTTAAACCGTCTGACCACATCAGATGAACGTTATGCGTGCCGTTTCCCACGATCGTGTTGCCAGCGATATGACCATTCGCGCCATTTTCATATTCCAAGGCAGTATAGCATGCGAAAGACGCAAGAACGGAGCCCGTCAACGAGAAATCATCGCCGGAGACACTCATCCCCCCTCCTGCAGGGCGCCTCGCCGGATCCAGACAAAGCGGAGCATTGGCTCCCCCGGAGAAGACGATGTGATCAAAGCTGACGCCGTGAGAGCGGATCGTTACCGGCATTAATCTCGGTTTGATCGTATCCGGCCGAAGCTGAAGAAGCAGCGTGGCGCAGCGCGGATCGTGCACTTGGCAGGTCGGCGCTGAACGCGCCATACCTCGCGTCGAGATAGACACTGGCTGAGTGATAAGCAGCGGGGCAGTGATCAGGTAGCGGCCGGGTGCAAGGGCTATCACGCCGCCTGGTGGTTGCGAGGTGATACATGCCGCGAGTGCAGAGGAAGCATCTCGATCTCCGACTCTCATTTGGTCCAAGACGCGGCAAGCTGCGCTCATCGTATTATGCGGCGCAGCCAGCACGACAATCTCCGGCATGGAAAGCATTGCAATGCTGAGAGCTGTTACCGCTACCAACTGCCGCAAAATTCGATAGATCGCGGATCGGAAGTATGGATCGCTTCTCATGTCCAGTCCTTTCGTTGGAGTCAGGCTCCAGCCTAACGGCCTCACCATGCAATAAAAACGACTTAGGGAGCAAAATACCTCGCGCGTATCGTAACTCCGCTTTTCCAGCGTTATCTGTCCCGATACGCTAGCCGGTCAGGCTTGCCTCGAATCGCGACGTCGGCGCCTACCTATAATTTGTGCGTGGAGCCCGTCTATCTATTCAGATTGCAAACTGCTCGCCGAAAATAACGGCGAACTGACTGGCTTTGTTGCAAGTGTTCGAATAGCGGGCCCAGCCACGTAGACTTTGGCTTTCCAAAAAGGCACCTATCCCGGGTTACCTGTCTATCAGGCGCCATTCTTCGATAAGTCCTAGTTCGTGCTGCCAGGATCTGATCTGCCCTTTTTTCAAGACGCGCAGGGCCCATAAACCTGCAATGGTGGCATAGGCGATCTTACTGATTTCGGATCGGCGCGCTGGCTTGGCGAGCTGTGTTATAACTTGCCATGGCCCGCTCCGATTGCTTTCTTCATACCCGATCGCGTTCCTCATATAGGAAGTTTTGCGCTGCCACGCAGCTAGCCTTCAGTCTTAAGTTGCGCGATCGCGATACCTAAGGTCGCCGCATTATCCACGTTGATCATCTCAGGCTTTTCCGGTCTTGCAAATTATTTGCCGTCCTCCCAGGAAAGCATTGCACAGCCGTAGACTCCAGGTCGGAGACAGATAAAAATCGACCTAAATAGTCGCTGAGAAGCTCATTCGCCGCTAGAAGCATGTCAAACAATCAGCGCTATTTTTTCTGCGCCAGGCTGCGAAAGGCAAATCAGATCGTTTTCCGATGCAAGCTTCAAGACGTCTCTTTCTGAATGAAAGAGGCCTCTCACATAACACTTTCCCGCGTCGGAATCTGGTATCGAACGCTCATGCATTGTGACGCGATAGGACGAGCGCTGTTTCTGACAGGAGACTTGAAGCCCCACGACGCAACAGGCTGCGCAAAAGCTTCGGCTACTTTCAAAACTTGGATCACCATGCTAGCCTAACATTAGCTGTATAAGCTCCTTCTCAGGGCAGGACATCATGGCTTTTTGCATCAGAGCATCCTTGAGGGAAGGCTCTCAACAGGAGTGGCTTCTACCGTTTCGTCGAAGGAAAAAGTGGCGAAAAACAAAAATTCCAAATTAAAAACGCAGTTATCAAGATAGATCACGCGCACTGAATTGTAGGAGCAAAGATATGCGGACAGCACTCATCACTGGAATCACGGGGCAGGACGGTGCCTATCTAAGCAAATTACTTCTTGAAAAGGGTTACCGCGTCGTCGGACTTGTTCGACGCTCCTCTTCGTCGGACCTTGTTGACTCCCGTTTGCGTTGGCTCGGGGTGGAGAAACAGGTTGAACTCGTCGACGGTAATCTGACCGATATTTCAAGCATCATCAGAATTCTACAGCAGGTCGAACCGGACGAGGTCTACAATCTCGCGGCGCAGAGTTTCGTCGCTACGTCTTGGCAGCAACCGCTTTTGACAGCGAACGTCACTGCGATCGGTGCTGCCAACGTCTTGGAAGCGATACGTATTGTTAATGACAAGATTCGCTTCTATCAGGCGTCTTCATCGGAAATGTATGGAAAAATTCAGGAAGAAAAGCAGTCTGAAACTACACCATTTTATCCCCGGTCTCCCTATGCCGTCGCGAAGCTCTACGCGCACTGGATGACGGTTAATTATCGCGAGAGCTTTGGTCTGCACGCTTCCTCGGGAATCTTATTCAACCACGAGAGCCCGCTTAGGGGTATCGAGTTTGTGACTCGCAAGGTGACGGATGCCGTCGCGCGCATTCATCTTGGCCTAGCTGACAGCTTGGCGTTAGGAAATCTCGATGCCACACGTGATTGGGGGCATGCGCGTGATTATGTCGAAGCCATGTGGCTAATGCTGCAGCAGGACACGCCGGATGATTACGTCGTGGCGACCGAGCGTACGACGAGCATCCGGGATTTGTGCAGGATCGCCTTCGGCTGCATCGATCGTGATTACACAGATTATGTCAAGATCGATCAGGCCTTTTTCCGCCCAGCGGAAGTTGACGTTCTGTTAGGCAATAATGGGAAGGCTCGCCAGGCTCTTGGATGGGAGCCCAAGACCTCGCTCGAAGAGATGATCGCCGAAATGGTGGACGCTGACATCGCGCGACATCGGAAGGCAATCCGGTCCGCAGAGGGTTGAGGCAGCATGTCTCTACGAGTTTTCGTAACGGGTGCGAGTGGTTTCGTCGGGCAACATCTGATTAAGTGTCTGTCAGATCGCCACCCTGACTGGGAAATTGAAACCAGTCGTTTCGACGTCGCAGATCGTGAGGCGACGCGTGCTGCGCTAAGACAGGCCTCCCCCGAGGTCTGTCTGCATCTCGCGGCAATTTCCAGCATCGGTCGCGCGAAAGAGCGACCGGAAAATGCGTGGAACGTCAACGTTCACGGGACACTGCTGCTGGGCGAAGCCTTGCGGGAGGTCAATCCTGAGGCGACGCTTTTGTTCGCCTCTACGTCGGAGGTTTACGGAGACACGTTTCGTGAGGGACGAGCACTTGATGAAGCCGCTCTTCTTTCCCCTACGAACCTTTATGCCGTGACCAAAGCAGCAGCTGATCTTGCGCTTGGGGCACTCGCACACCAAGGGCTTCGCGTTGTAAGGCTACGACCATTTAACCATACGGGCGCGGGTCAATCATCGGACTTCGTTGTTGCAGCATTTGCGAGACAACTCGCGCGTATAGAGGCCGGTCTCCAACATCCAGTCATTCAGGTCGGAAATCTCTCCGCAGAGAGAGATTTCGTTGATGTGGGTGACATTTGTCTAGGTTACGCGCTCTGCATCGAGAAGCGAGATGAAATTGCCTCTGGTAGTATCATCAATCTATGTTCGGGTCAGGCAAGAAGCGTCGAGAGCATACTGTATGATCTGATCGCTCTGTTTGGCGTTAAGGTCCACGTTCAGACGGATGCGGCACTGATGCGACCTGTGGATATCGCTAGGGCAGTAGGTTCCAATGAACGGGCAAAGATGCTCCTCGGATGGGAGCCAGCTACGGATTGGCGATTGACCCTCGAACAGGTCGTTGAATACTGGCGCGCGAAAACCCGTAGAGAGATTTGACCTCGAATACGTAGATTTTCTTACACGATAGTAGTAGCTCTTCTCGCGCAATGGTATAGACCGATGAATTATCGAAAAACGTTTTCAAAAGTTATCAAGCGGTCCTTTTCTATCTCTCCTTCCAGCCGCAGGCTAGGAGATCAGGCTCGCGATCAAAAGGATTGGTCGCAGGCCGTCATCGACTATCAGCAGCACCTCGCCGAGCACCCTCAGGATCAGGCTATCTGGGTTCAGTTCGGACATGCGCTCAAGGAGAGCGGAGACAGCCACCGCGCTATCAATGCCTATAAAACGGCTCTCATCCTCAATGCGGACGATGTCGAAACCTATGAGCATTTTCTGCATCTGTTACGGGTAACGGGTAGCACAAGTGAGTCGGTTTCTTGCCTGCAGCAGGTTTATGAGTTGCGCCCGCTCAAGATGTTTGCAGACGCTCTGAAGGACGCGCATGCGGACGTCGTGGGTGTCAAGCAGACGCGAGAATACGGAAAGTGGATTATCGAGATAGATGATATGCTCGACTATCTACGAAATCATAAAACCCCGTCTGGGATACAGAGAGTACAAATAGGTATAATTAAAAGCATATTAGGATTTGATGAGAAAGACCAAAGCAATTACTCATTCGTGAGGACTGGCCGAAATGCACCTGGCTTCTGGCGCCTTACTAATAAGAGCTTAGAGGACATCTTAACTTATATCACATTGCCGGAGATCGAACAGGATTGCCTGACGGCCAAGATCTCAGCCGCGGAAGATGTCGCTGAGTTTCTCGAACCGCAATCAGGGCAGGTGTATCTTATACTTGGCGCGTTTTGGGGCTTCGGCGCGAATGCGGCTAGGTATATTGCTCTCAAAAAGTGCGGCGTTTGCGTGGGCGTTTATCTGTACGACACCATTCCCGTGTCATACCCAGAATACTGCGCTGCGGGCCTTGTAAGCGAATTCACATTGGCCCTCGGCGACGGCCTTCATTCTTTTGATTTCATCTTTACGATCTCAAGTTTTGTTGCTGACGATATGAAGGCCCTCATGTCGACGCATAATCTTCCCGAAATTCCGGTGCAACCTGTGCTCCTGGCCCACCAGCTGCATGCATCGGAAGCACCCAGAGAGACTTCCCATATGGATCTCTGGGGGAAGAAAATCGAATTTCTGAAGGAGAAGAAATTCGTCCTGATGGTTTCGACGATCGAGGCGCGCAAAAATCATATATACCTCTACAACGTTTGGAAAGAGATGATCAAGACTCTTCCGGAGGTGCCAGACCTCGTATTTGTCGGACGGTTCGGCTGGCGCATGAACGATTTCCACTCCATCTTGGTGGATACGGATTTCCTAGATGGCCGAATTCACGTCCTGCATGACATTTCCGATGCCGATCTAGAGACTCTTTACCACGCATGCGAATTTACCGTCTTTCCAAGTATGGTCGAAGGATGGGGCCTTCCGGTTGGGGAGAGTCTTGCCCACGGACGCCCCTGCGTGGCCTCAAATACATCGTCTGTGCCAGAGGTGGGCGGCGATCTCGTTGATTACGTCGACCCACTCAATATCCGATCCGGCATTGAGACTATCTCGAATATGGTCGTTCGCGTCGGCTACCGAGAAGAGAGGGCGCAGCAGATAAGGCGAGACTTTGTACCCAGAACGTGGCGTGACGTGACCGAAGACATGGTCAGAAAACTCCACAGCCTCGGGGATATCCGAAATCGTCCTTTCGTCCCAACTGCTGAAGGCGGGCGAGGTATTTGAGCCAGAGAAATTTGCCGTTGGCGAGAAAATTCCTTCCTCCTACCTAGGTAGCCGCTACGCCCCATCTTGGCGGAGAGCTGGTATCCACTGGAGCGTAACCTTGGTGCTTGGATGAGAGGAAAGACTGGGTTTCTCGAATTCGCCTCGACCTACGAAGAGGGGACGTGCATACGCCTTCTTCTCGACGTCGTTATGCCCCCATGGACTGAACACTCCCTACATGTGTCGATGCTCGGAGATGATAAAGATACGAAGCGTGAGGCGATCTCGATCAAGGCAAACCAGAAGAAATTAATCGTGATCGACGGGGTAGTTGGTGCCAACGGAGTAGTAACAGTCAACTTTTGCGTTAAAGGAGAGACTATCGGACAACACCCAGGGAAGGGTGAGATGGATACAAGAGAATTCTATTTCGGCTTACAACGGATAGTCTATTTCTTTTGCGAGTAACGCGAAGGCTTTCAGGGCGCTACGGCTCGCGGGATAATCGCGGGCCGCATATCAAACGGTACTTCACTTGTATGCCCTTGCGGACCGCAGCCCGAAGTTTGCGTGATCACAGTGTCTTTCGCAATGGAAGGACGACAGTCGATTAGCACAGAAGAAATGCGAATATTGCTACACTGGGAGGGATTTTTCAGCGTTAATTCGGCTACCTCCATCATGCGAGCTTTGATCGCTCCCGCCAGGATGGAAACCTGTCTGCTGGACCTTATAGCGTCCGCCGCTTCTACGGGTGATTCGCAGCAGTACCTTTTTGGCCAGATCGCTTTCATTTCGCCGATCATCAGTGTTACGCCGCTCGCATCGAAGCTTCCCAATCTGTATCCCGGTTGCAACGGATCCACCTTGTCTCGCCACGAATTATTTCCCGGATCGGGCAGCATACGCAAAGAGATTGCTAGCGCGGTGGCTCGCTAGATATTCAACCATCTCCCGAATCTCCTGTCCTCTTACGGAGATTCTCTATAGCTAACCGAAAGTATTCGCCGGGCGCCTGGGACCGATGTCTGGACGAGTTGTTAATAATTACCAAAATACAATGCGATAACCCTTTCCTCTCTGGCGCATTTCACTTTCATTGCACACTGAGCACCTGCGCATCACCACCCGAACTCTGAGCAAGTACGATTCTGTGTTCTTGCGTCTCGGCTTTGGCAACGTGATTCAAAGTGGCGTTAAAGCCGATGAGAAAAAAAGCGATGAGTTTACTCATTTGATTTTCTCCAAACCGGAGCCAAACTTCTATCCCCCTCATTGGGCGGTAGTCAGATTAAACGACCGTATAAGAACATCGTATACAAGCCATAATATCAGTAGTTGCTCAATCTGATCCTGCCGTGACAAGGAAATATCCTTGGATTCCAGATAGCGGTCGGGCGAGAACTCACAGCCAATTACCACTTCGCAAAACAGCAGAATATTTCAAAAAAAGTTCAGTCTGGTTTTTGGAAGAAGACTACCGATAGAATGCCATTCACCGGCTCTGGCGACGCAAATTCATATGCCCCTACGCGCTATTCGCTATCTGGATCAGCACGGGTCAGAATATTGACACCATGTCAAGTGACCAAGGCTCTTCTTTGTTCCCGTCTGTATATGCCAGAACCTTCTCCAAACTACCCTCAAATGCCGTACCATTTATTGTTCGGAAAGACGCCGAGAGCCGTTCGTCCAGCCCACCCGGCCCAGCCAAGGATTCTTCGATATCAGTGAAGCCAAACTGTTGAATCACCTATCTCTTCGGAAATATTACTACCGTCCCTTTTTCATATATCTGTTAACTTGAATTTTGATAATTCGAATGGGGCTCCACGGAGAGACCAAGTCATTCACTCTGCCTGACGGAAAAATGGACCGTCTGTCGCTTTCGTCCCGAAGAGCCACACGAGCATTTGCATTGATTATAACTGAGTCCTGAGTATCATCGTTTTTACCAATTGGAATGGCCCGCGCTGACGCGGATGGTCCATGTAAGTATGGGCCGTACAAGACGCTTTATAATCGCAGTAAGTATCCGGGTACTGCGTAGATCGTTGCTCGGATGATGGATATCATGTCCGCTACCGGATCGGATCACCAGATGTTTCTGATCGACGCAACCTATCTTAAGGCACACGGCACGACGTCGAGCCCGCAGGTAAAAAAGGAGGCTCAGACCGCCTGATCGCTGCTACGGCACTGACTGATTCAGGAACGGGCCGGAAGAAGAGGGGACCAAGCCGTGTGTCCCGGGGTGGAAATCTCGCAAGCCGATCGTGAGTTACGACAAGCGCAAATATCGGCGCCGCAATCGTATCGAGATCCTGTTCGGACGGCTCGTCCGTCTAGTCAGAGTGACCGGCCCCGAGCCTCTGCTCCAAGGGTCTTCAGGAAACCGGTTTGAGAGATATCCCCGGTCACAGACGGCGCATCGCGGCATACCCAACAACGCATCCGTGGAGTGTCAATTCATACGCCCGTCCCGACGTGAGGGTAATGGACAGGGCTTTTCCGCAAACCTTGCTGCCAGTGCCTCCGCGCGAGCGGCCAACTGCTCGACAGCCGCTCCGACTTTCTCGGAATCCCCCCTTTTAGCCGCTCCCGCCGCCTTGTGATGTCCCTTGATGTTCGTACCAACGAGAAAGACCGTTCTAATGGTTGGATCTCGGTCTTTTGCGCGCTCGAAACGTGGTTCCAGAACGCCGATCTTTGTCCATCGAATGAAGAGCTGTGCTACGGTCCACCAAGGGTCATATTCCGCGGGGAGACGGCGCTATTTCGTGTCGTTCTAGAGACGTCAAAAGATCGCCGATGCTGTCCAGCGCAGGTTACGTGATGGTGTTTGATCTCTGGGCCGCACGGCCTCGATCGCAGGCTTCCGGATCGGCTGCGCATCGTCGGGAATGAAAAGACTGAATCATGCTCGTCATACCAAGCCGTGCAGGCCCACTGCATCTTCAAATCCTAACAGGTCCTAGAGCGACTCGTATGTTCCAATAGCCTCTTCGACGTCTTGATAAGTAGTGAATTTACCTTCATCTATGATAGCAGCCCTGTCACACGTGTCTCTCATGAAATTCATGTCGTGAGAGACAAGTATCATCGCTCTATCCTTTCTTTTTCCAAATAGCTCCTCCTCACACCTTTTGTGGAATCTCGCATCGCCGACCATGATAACTTCATCTATTAAGTAGCAATCGAACTCTATGACAATAGAGAGGGCAAAAGCCAGTCGTGCACGCATGCCGGAAGAATAGGTTTTGACAGGTTCTGCTAACTGAGAACCTAATTCGGCGAAGTCGTCGACATAGGCACGGGTTGTTGCGTATTCTAGTCCGTAAATTCGGCAAATAAAACGCAAGTTATCAAGGCCGCTCAGGCTTCCTTGGAAAGCACCTCCAAATGCGAGAGGCCAGGAAACAGACATGGTTTGTTCTATATAGCCGCTAGTTATCGGCTCTACCCCCCTATCATACGGATAAGAGTTGATTTTCCTGCACCATTACGGCCCAGCACACCTAGTTTCTGCCCTCGTTCGAGACGAAAATTGACCTTGTCCAAAATACGGCGCCTACCGCCAGCCGCCGAGAACTCTTTAACAAGATCAACGCAGTTCAGCATTATGTCAGGTTTATCAGACAAGCTTGTGCTCACGCGCGCCACTAATCAGTAGCATAGCCATCAGATATATCCCCATTGTGGTAGCAAATACGACTGCAACATTCGAAGTAGCACGCGGATATTTTGCATAGTCAGGAAGGTTGGGTTTAGATATTTCGTTTAGATACAATTGCTGTTTGGCAGCAAGAAGTTTTGCGGCCGCAACACCCGAGTCCGCAGAAGCGATTTCTTTTTCAAGTAGCGTGCGCTGGAATACGAGACTCTCATAACCGCTTATTTTAGGTACGAAAGACGTGTCCGATCCCGTGACGCCCGCCTCAGCGTGAACGATCTCTGCGTCGAGTGCGGACAGGCGACGTCTATAGACCTCAATAAGAGGGCTGTTGGGTGTCGAATGCTGAAGCTGGGCAAGTTGCACGCGCGATGTTGTCACCGCAGTCTGAAGAGCTGCGATATCTTTGAGTGTAGGTTGCGATTGCATGCTAGGATTAAGCATAGCAATCTGATTGCGATATGCGTCTATTTTTGCATTAACATCCTCGAGCTTTTTCAAGGAAAAATCGAGTTCTTTGGTCACCGCTGCAATGGTATTTTCACGTTGCCGACTATTCATTTCGTTTACCAGCTTTTCCGCAGCAGCCACCAGCGCTCTCGCAATGCGTTGCGAGTCCTCGGGATTAAACGTGCGGACCTGCAGTTGATACGCCGGTCGTCGTATCCAATTCGGCTATGACATGACGACGATAATAGCTGTAGAAATGTTCAAACGTGCGGCCAGTATAAAAATTGGGAAAGCGTGCTAAAATATCTGCCGAAGGGTTATTATAAGCAGCAGCGAGTCCCTCGGTTTTTATCAATAGTTGGGCCGCGTCACGAGATGTAACGTAATCCTGGACTGCGTAGGTATCTTCGCTGGCGGAGCCACCGCCTGAGGCCTCGAGCAACCCGGCAAGCATAGTGCCCGACTGGTTGTGCTGCCCCTGCACGATAAACTGGGCCTCAGAGACATACTGCGGTGATGCAAAAAACACGAAATAGAGAGCCGATGCCAACGTGGGCGCCACGACAAAGCCATAGAATCCCTTATTTCGACCTAAGTAGGCCAGAGCACGGTCAACGAAGCGGGAGCGATGGTTCACAGTACGATCTCGTGCAAGGGGCATGTTATCCATACCTCTCCAATTGCCCTAATCTAATCCGCTAGGCAACTCTCATAGCCCATAAGGAAGGACTATAAGGAATGCTACGAAAGCGCGGCCTCCTTAACGTTTATGCATGCTGCGCAGCGTTACTGCAATCAGCAAAGCTTCTCTCTTCCTGTTGAGCAACGCTGAGTTTTTTACTTAACATTGAATAGCCTAGGAATGCACGAATTGCATCACTTTGCCGCAAGACTAATCAACGCGCGAGACGGGACGGAACTAAATCGATATTTTCAGGATCGCCCCCCCCCCTCACATTTGGAGAACAGGCGTATAGGCAGAAGCGCAGTTTCCACAAAAATATGCTGTTAATCAATCTTAAAATAGCGATGGATGAACTCTGCTTTTGGCGCTAATCAGGCTCCACATTTTTGATCGCACTCTCATTGCGCACGCGAAAATAGTCGATGGGTTAGTTTGACTCATCAAACAAGTGACGGAAGGCCGGAACTCACATGACTACCTTTACCCTAGCGTCAAACGCATCCCATCCTACATCGTCCGTCGTGCCGGTTATACTCTCAGGTGGCTCTGGTAGCCGCCTGTGGCCCATCTCGCGTCGGAGCTTTCCGAAGCAATTCTGGCCTTTTCTTTCGGACAGGACCTTGCTTCAGGAAACCGCTCTGCGCAGTGCGAACGTGGGCCTTGGGGCGCCGATCATTGTCTGCAACGCTGAGCACAGATTCATTATTTCTGAGCAACTGCGAGAAGCTGATATCAAGGAAGCTCAGGTTGTTCTCGAGCCTATCGGCCGCAACTCCGCACCCGCAATTGCAGCGGCCGCGTTTCTGCTTGCCGAGAGCAACCCCGATGCCGTGATGTGGATCATGGCGGCAGATTCTGCTATTCGTGGTGAAGAGGCATTGCAAGCGGCCCTCTCAGCTGCGGTAACAGCGGCCACCGCGGGGTACATCGTCACCTTCGGTATCCACCCGACAAAGCCAGAGACAGGCTATGGCTATATAGAGCGTGGTGCCAAAATAGACTCCGTTGGTAACGTCTACCATGTCTCAAAATTCATCGAAAAACCGGATGCCGAGCGCGCAGAAAGTCTAGTAAAAGACGAACGTTTTTCTTGGAATTCTGGTATGTTTGTCGCACGTGCGTCCGTGATTTTGCAAGAAATCCGAGAGTTCGCTCCAGATGTTTATGCCGCTGTTGCCAACTCCGTGAAAAATCGTGAGATAGATCCAGATTTTATTCGTCTTGCCGCCGCTGATTTCGCTAAGGCTCCTGATATTTCGATCGACTACGCAGTAGCAGAGCGCACGAAGCTAGCTGCTGTGGTACCCTCAGCCTTCGAATGGTCGGATGTTGGTAGCTGGGACGCGCTTTGGGAGCTTTCGCCGAAAGACGCCGACGGGAATGCGGTATATGGCGATGTGTTTCTAGATGGAACTAAAAACTGCTATGTTCGGTCTAACGGAGTTGTCGCAACAGTCTGTGGCGTCGAAGACCTAATCGTCGTTGTCACAGAGGACGCTGTAATGGTCTCACACAGAGACAAAGCTCAGGACGTCAAAAAGATGGTGGCACAATTGACTGCTGCCGGACGTTCCGAAGCGATCAACCATAATCGAATGTATCGTCCTTGGGGGTTCTATGAGAGCCTCATTCATGGTGATCGCTTCCAGGTCAAGCGTATCCACGTGGAACCGGGACATAAGCTCTCTTTGCAGAAGCATTTCCACCGTGCCGAACATTGGGTCGTTGTGGCAGGAACCGCCCTAGTTACGCGAAATAATGATGAAATAATGGTTCGGGAAAATGAGAGCATTTACTTGCCCCTAGGGACTATTCATCGCCTCGAAAACCCAGGAAAGATTGTTCTTACATTAATAGAGGTGCAGTCAGGACCCTATCTAGCGAAGATGACATTGTGCGGATCGAGGATATTTATGCTAGGTCGTAATTAAAATATCTACTAAATACATTTAACATATGCGGCGTCGTGACAGACGCCGCATATGTTAAATGAAACACACTGACCTTTGACGCCGCCAGACAGTTTTGTGCGGAGTACTGCGACCTTTGCGTGATAGAATGACCGGCAGGATCCCGTGGGCCAACAGATTTCGGCGGAAATTGTCTTTGTCATGGCCCCGGTCGGCCAGCGTGGCTATGGGTTTTGGAAGAGGCAGCTTCATAAGGCTGTCCGTGGCTTCATAGTCCCAAGACCTGTCCCTCCGGTAAGGTCAAAGCCGAGAGAGTGTTCCTGATTATCACATCGGGAATGGATTTTCCTTGCAAAGCCACTGCGTACCCCCCCCTGAATGAGCCTCTCTTTTGCTCCAGTGGCCTGTGAATGCGCACGAACTACGATGCTGCCGGTCATATGTTTCCAATCATCGTCTAGCCTCAGATCTAACAGGGTTTGCAAAAGAGCATCCCAGACGCCTGTTCAGCCCAACGTCGGAACCGTATATGGACCGAATTTCACTTGCCTTAGCGCTTATGCATGTTCCGCCAAGGGCAACCTGTTCGCAAAATATGCAGCATATCACTCAGAAACTGGCGTTTGTCTCCAGATGGACGTGCCAACCGCCTACGCTCAGACGGTAGAAGTAGACCACTTATCGCCCATTCCAGATCCGCCAATTCGAATCGTGCCACACGTGTTCTCTCTATTTAAGACCCGCAGACAGAAAGAGAATCAGATCTCAAGTGGATCGTATAAATCTTTTGTCAACATGACCTAGGAGGAGATGAAAGGTAAGCTCTAACATCATTCATCCAACTATACTGGCGCCCCAACAGGCTATATCTGCGTGATGATACATCTTTGGGTGATTTTCATTCAATGTGAGTTTTTAAAATTACGTTATGTGAGCAGCTTTGAATATTTTATACGATCTAACTCTGAATGACACATAACCAGAGCGCGTCACGCCGCTTAGAATCGCCCGTGGGCGCATAGATAATGGCTGGTGTTGCTGTAGCGCTCCCCAACAACAGCAATAGCGCGTTCCGCTGCACTAGTAGATGACGCACCCAGACTATGGCGATGCATTTCCGCTTCGCAGGCACATTGCGAGACTCGACCTGCGCTAACACTAGGACGGCCCACACCGTTAGAGCGGTAAAATGAGGAAGTTTGGTTTATCCAAATGACCCTATATATCCGGTCGCTTCGCTCTACCCAAGTTCCCAAGCCCGCGCACTAGAGCCGTATTACCGTCCATCTCTGCAAATGGCTGCTGAAAAATCAAACAAATTCGACGCGCGACCACAAAACAGAAGAGCATATTTACGAGAATAGCTATAAATTACAGGTTGAATATTTCGGAACTAATATTTCCGTCAATCAAATTTCTAATTTATGTAGATATATTTCTTCGAACGCAATGTTAAAGATACACCTATGAGTATCAAAACAAAATTGATCCATATAGAATATATTATATCATAATGTGCGTGCGCGGTATAACCAAACTGGCCGGCCCGTATCATTTCGATACTATCGACACTTGGAGATAACAACAAAATCCAGCGATAATGCGGCGGTATCCAGTCTACCATAACGAACGCACCAGACAAGGGCAGGGATAGATATGATAGTACATTGATCGATTTTTCAAAAAGTTCACTTCTTTGCGTTAGCGGCGCAACAATAAGTGCTGTGGCAAAACAAAAAAGTATTTGAAATAAGGTGCCCACATAAATCAAACCTATATTATGAGGCGGCTTCATAAAACCAAAAATTATAGCTAACGAAGAAACTAATATTCCTGCTCCAATTACCCCCATCACCTCAAGCGTCGTCCTGGAAACAATAATGTCTAGAGGCGTTACTTGCCTATGAAAGAGTAAACTTCCATTTGCTTCGAAGGCCAACACTGCTCTACCATGCAATGGCGCCACATTGTAAGCGGGACATATCCTGTAATGACGATAGCTGTAGTCGGCAATCCGTGCTCATGGGCGGGACGGATGGCGCTCCAAACAATGGCGACTCCAGCACAAAAAAGGATTGGCTCGCCTATAATCCACAGGAAACCGAGGCCATGGCGCCCAAAACGCGTGTGGAGTTCGCGCATCATCAGAGCACCAATTACGCGGAGTTGCAGCGCAAACAAGGAGGAGAGTGATTGAGATCTCATATAAGTGATAGCAGCCTCAGTCGTCTGGGCTTCCCATTTACATCGTGTAGATAAGCCATGCAAACTGGCCTCGAGACTGATGCAAGGCTGTTGCGGTGGGTTTCGATAGACCTCAGGCGCGTCAATCGATCAATATTTACCCTACGTTGACTGCAAAAAAATGTCTCTCTTTTAATGCGCGTTATAACTTAGTTTAATCCGCGTCTGCAACGATATGTCTAACCGAGAAGAACGGGCACTTAGGTTTTCACGTACCTAGTTGCAACAGCGATCAACTGTTTAAAATACGCCCACAAGCTTTCGAATGGACCACTTTTCTGCTGTGCCCAGCTCACGCCACGCTTGCGTTGCCCGGGCACCACCGATATTTTCTGGGGCAAGTCACTACGGCGGTACCCCTTCCGCTAGGAGGTCATATCTCGATCTGCGGCTCCCAGATCCATAACGCATCGTCGGAAGTCACTAATTGTATTGCGCTACACGGTACAGCGCAATCCCCTTCGTCGGCTCAGCACATGAGCCAGATTGTGGGAAACGGCCCTAATGCTGAGTGTCCAAGCCGATCTTGTGCACGAAGTTGCTCAGTACTTCCAAACCGCCCGTCTCTAGCAAGGTTGAATGCGTTCCCTGCTGAGTCGTCCATATCTGTTTAGGTTCCGGGGCAGCATTGAAGACGGCAAGGCTCTGCGCTGGAGGCACCGTTGTATCGCGTAGCGTGCGCATCACGAGAAGCGGGATTTTCAGACCCGAGATGCGGCCGAGCGTGTCGAACTGATTTTTCAGCAGCAAATGCACAGGCATATAAGGATAACGCGACGAGGCTACATCGGCGATGGTGGTATAGGGCGCGTCGAGCACGAGCCCTGCAACCGGATGGGCAAGCGCGGTGCGCAGTGCGACATTGGTGCCGAGCGATTCCCCGTAGAGAACGATCTGCCTGGGGCGATGCCTGATCTTGCACAAATCCCAGTCCGGCAGCGGCGTCGAGCACGAGACCCGCCTCGCTCGGTGAACCCGGATTACCTGCGTAGCCACGATACTCGACCGCGAGCAGACCCATTCCCTCCTGGACTAACAGGGCAAAGCGGCGGGCGCGGGATGTGATCGAACCTGCATTGCCATGCAGATAAATCAGGATCGCTCCCCCCGAAACTGGCGGCCGATAATAGGCTTTGAGATCCAGGCCGTCTGACGTGTGCAACGTCACCATGCGCGCGCCCGGAATGAGCGATGTCGGGTCGCTGAGTGGCGTGGAGTCAGCGGGAAAGACCAGACTATCCTGCCTGACGTACAGAAAACCTGCGACGACAAGATAGACGGCGACGGCACAGACAAGGAAGATCGCGGAATATCTGATCACGATTAAGGGTCTCGGAACGATTTTCAGGTACGGACGTAGTCAAAGGGATGTGACCTTCCGTAACCCGATTGTCGAGAGTCAGATCGATGAAATATTTATGGCCTCTCCCGCTCCTGCTGGCTTTTTTCGCAGCAGCAGCGCTGGCACAGGCGGCTGAAAAGCCAGATGAAAAACCTTTGCGGAGCTATCAGCATCTCTGGACCGACAATAACGGCATAAGTCATATCACACGCTGCCCTGTTTCGAATTTCTTCCTGAAAAGCATGTCGCCCCCTGCCGGACCGCAATGGCAGGACCCCATGGCACCGCAGACAGCGACACTGATGATAACCGTTCAACCGCGACACTGGAACGGCGCCTGGCATCCCGATCCCAAGCCGCAATGGATCATCCCGCTCAAGGGGCGCTGGTGGGTGCGCGCGATGGACGGGACACGCATCGAGATGGGACCGGGCGATATCCTCTTTGGCGAAGATCAGGGTGTGCGCCCCCTGTCAGATGGCCCTTACAAAGGAAAGAAAGGACATGACGCCGGCAATGTTGGTGATGATGAGGTAACGCTTCTCGTCATCCAGTCCGCCAGCCCGCCAGAAATCAACAAGCCATGCCGCTACAATTGAAGCTCATCCATCATGCTGTGATCGCCCGCCTGCCAGCATTCGTGTCATCATGGTCTCATGACCAAGCGTGTGATCACCTCTATCGATGTCGCCCGGCTTGCCGGCGTCTCGCAATCGGCCGTCTCAAGGGCTTTTTCCTCCACAGCCAGCATTTCGCCCGAAACAAAGGAACGTGTATTTCGGGCAGCAGAGACGCTGAATTACCGCCCCAATCGCATCCCCTCGATCATGCTGACAGGGCGTTCCGGTATGATCGGCATTATTGTGGGCGGGTTGCAGAATCCGCTCTACGGCTCCGCGCTGGAACAGCTTTCGGCAGGCATTCGCAACGCCGGTTTTCAGGTTTTGCTGGTTCAGGTCATCGATTCCGTTACGCTCGATGCCGCGATCGACCAGCTTGCCGGATACCGCGTGGATGCACTCATCACCGCACTCGCCATTGGTCTGGAGAAAACAGCTGTCGCGCTCTCGGCTCTTGGCATACCCGTCATCGCATTCAACTCCCCCCTCACGGGGCCAAGCATTTCATCAGTGCGATCGAATAACAAAGAATCCGGGCGCCTCGTCGCCAGAATGATGGTGGCCAAAAAGATCGAACGTCCGTTCTGGTTGGCTGGACCGGCCCGCAATGCGGCATCCCAGGCCAGAAAAGCAGGTTTTTTTGAAGGCTGTGCTGAAAATGGCCTCTCCGTGACAACGCTGGAAGGCGATGACAGCTATCAGAGCGGGTTCGACGCCGTCACAAAAGCCCTCGCCGAAGGATACCGCCCGGACGGATTGTTTTGCAGCAACGATCTGATGGGCTGCGGTGCGCTCGATGCCCTTCGCGATCGACCAGGCTGCTCCTGTCCTGAGAACATCATGGTGGTTGGCTATGACAATATTCCACAATCGGCATGGCAGGGCTATCAACTGAGCAGTTTCGACCAACGCGCCGACGCCTGGTGGCTGCGGCTCTCGATATCCTGACGCGATCCCTGGCGAGCCCGGAAGAGCGTCATTCCGAAACCTGTGTCATCGACGCCAATCTGATTCAACGGCGCAGCACGGCAAAAACGGTTTAGCCGACAGGTGGGATGACTGCCTGCGCGCCGGCTATACGACCTGAGCCATTCTGGCGACGGCTCAGATCCAGACGCCCACCGCGGCAAGGTTCGCGCTCAACGTCTGCGCGCGAACGGTAAAGCAGGACCAATGAGCGCGCATACCGAACCCTTGAGATTGCTTTTCGCCATACCCGCTTCGCTCAACTGTCTAATTAAACGGACAGAGTGAATCAGATCTCAGACAGTTCGTGAGTGTCTGCCACCAAGGTAGCGTGAGCGTGTAAACAAAGGACAGCATGGCTGGGAATCCAACCTTTAGACGCAACCATTGTCCTTCAGGTCGCATTATTGCATAGCTATGCAATTCGCAGACTTAGCCCTGCTTTGCCCCGGAGGCTCCGTATGACAGACCGTTCCTTCCGTTCGATCCTGACAGGCTCTTTCTCGACACCCTGCGCAAAAAACCCGACCGTCGCCATGATGGAGGCGGGTTATGCCAAGGCGGAATCGATGCACGCTACATCAATTGCGATGTCAAACCCGACAACCTTGCCGCCGCAATCGCGGGCGCCAGGGCCATGGAATGGGCCGGGTTCAATTGCTCGATCCCCCACAAGATTGCCGTTCTCGACCATCTTGACGCGCTTGCGGACTCGGCGAAGATCATCGGCGCCGTCAACTGCGTGCAGATCCGCGACGGCAAGCTCACCGGCAATAATACTGACGGCAAAGGCTTTCTCGCATCGCTACGCAAACTGGCCGATCCCAAAGGTAAAACCATTTTTCTTCTTGGAGCGGGCGGTGCCGCGCGCGCCATAGCCGTCGAACTTGCCCTCGCCGGCGCGCGCCACATCACTATTGCCAATCGCAGCGTGGAAAAGGCACAGGCCATTGCCGACCTCCTGGCCGAACACACCGAGTGCAACGCCGAAGCCCAGGGCTGGCCGGAAGGGCTGCGCATCCCTGAAGGGGTAGACGTGCTTATCAACGCGACCTCGATAGGACTCGGCGATGACGAGGCGCTTCCCCCCATTGATACCAGCACGCTGGCCAGCGCGGCTATCGTCGCCGATGTCATCCCCAACCCGCCGATGACAAGGTTGCTGCGTGAGGCAAAAGCGCAGGGTTGCAAGACACTCGATGGCCTCGGCATGCTGGTCAATCAGGGTATCATCGGTGCCGAGCTGGTGGTAGGCGCCAAACTCGACGCCGGGATCATGGAAAAAACTCTGGCCGATATTTTCGGGGTTCAGGAGCCATAACGTAACGTGATTGGCCGGTTGCCGAAGGAGGATGCTGCGCCTCCCGATCTGTTCCTGGTGAAACGCTGCCAACGAACTGGACCATCACACCCCCGAAGACGCGCGCTCGATCTGGCCTCAGCGCCTTCTGCTTCCTCGAGGCGGAAATCTGATCCATGACAGCAGATCGGCAGAAGGCAGCTCATTGTGTGCGCTGCCTCGCGATCAACCGGATCTTTGGGGCTCGACCAGCCTGAGCGTTCAGCCTTGATAGAGTTGACAGACCCTCACCCTATCCTCGCATTAATGCCCTTTCCACAGCAGCACGGGCATGAAGGAATGTGGTATCAAAAAGCGGTACTGCGCAGTCCCTGGCTGAGACAAGCAAGGTGATTTCGGTGCAGCCCAGAATGATGGCCTCGGCACCAGCCTCGTTCAGCCTTGTCATGATCCTGCGATAAATCTCGCGGGATTCCGGCCTGATCCGTCCCGTAACGAGCTCTTCGTAAATGATGCGATGGATCTCGGCCCGATCTGCCGCATCGGGCACGATCACATCCAAACCGTGTTTGTCCGCAAGGCGCCCCTTGTAGAAATCCTGCTCCATGGTGAAAGCGGTGCCAAGCAAGCCGATTTTCTGAAACCCTGCCTTCCTGATGGCTTCGGCTGTCGGGTCGGCAATATGCAGCAGGGGAATAGCGAGCGACGCCTGGATCGCGGACGCCATACGATGCATGGTGTTGGTGCAGATCACCAGAAATTCTGCACCGCCATTTTGTAGACGCACAGCAGCGTCTATCAAACGCGCGCTCAGGGTCTCCCAATCGCCACGGTGCTGCAACGCCTCGATTTCGCTGAAATCGAACGACCAGAGCAAACAATGTGCCGACGCTGTAGGGCCCAGACGCTCTCTCACCCCCTCGTTCAGCAGACGATAGTACAGCGCCGAACTCTCCCAGCTCATCCCACCCAAAAGCCCGATCATCTTCACTACCGCAACTCCCCGACGCAAAGACTGACCGTCGCCGATTACGGGTTTACAAGCAAATAACCGATTTTTTGGCCATTCAGCCCGATACGGAAATTCCGCCCGAAATCGACATATCGCGAAGATGATAGGCACTCCTGACACTCAGCCGTGCTTCTTCACCACGAAGATAGTTTCTGTATCTCACTATTGTACAGATTCAGTGCCTGAAGCAGATAACGATGATGCGCAGACCGCCCGACTTCTGGTGGGTAGAGACTATCGATCCGCATGGCTGGGGTGCCTCCGCTCTATGCGACCCTATCGGATCTCGCATTTTCGGTCTCGATTTCGCGCAGTTTTCGGGCGGATAGTGCACGCTCCACAAACCTGAACATATGGTCAAAAATAACTTGCACTCGCGATCTAAACTTCCGTAACGTTCTTTTTGTGGAATGATTTGAAACGGAACAGCCCATGTGTCCTGACATTGCTTGCGGTCGCCTGAGCGACACTGTGCTGAGCCAGAATTTCGCCGACGCACATCCGGGCCTAACCGCAGAACAGGCGGGCCTTGAGGCCGATCGCTGTTTTTATTGTTACGATGCCCCCTGTATCGAGGCCTGCCCAACCGATATCGATATTCCGCGCTTCATCAAGGCCATAGCGTCGAAGAATATCGCGGGGGCGGCCAAAACCATTCTTCAATCCAATATCCTAGGCGGCTCCTGCGCAGGGTATGCCCGACCGAGATTCTGTGCGAGCAGAAATGCGTTCATACCGCCATCGAAACCCATAAGCCTGTGCGCATCGGCGCCTTGCAGCGTTTCGCAACCGACTGGCAGATGGCGCAGACCAATCACCCTTTCACGCGCGCCGCCCCAAGCGGGCGTCGTGTTGCCATCATCGGCGCAGGCCCCGCCGGGCTTGCCTGCGCGCATCGTCTGGCGCGCCACGGTCACGAGGTCACGATTTTCGACCGACACGACAAGATGGGCGGGCTGAACGAATATGGCGTGGCGGCCTACAAGCTGGCGGATGATTTTGCCCAGAAAGAAATCGATTTCCTGCTCTCGATCGGCGGCATCGGTTTCCAGGGCGGCGCGATCCTCGGCGAAACGCTCAGCCTTGCCACGCTGAGGCAGGATTTTGACGCGGTGTTCCTCGCCATCGGTCTTGGTGGAGTGCGGGCGCTGGGTCTGGAGCACGAGACCCTTGATGGCGTGCAGGACGCCGTCGCTTTCATCGAGACGCTGCGTTCTCACCCGCTCTCATCCAGCGCCGTAGGGCGCCGGGTTGTGGTGATCGGCGGCGGCAATACTGCCATCGATGCTGCCGTTCAGGCGAAACGCCTGGGTGCCGAGGAGGTCACGCTGGTCTATCGCCGTGGCGAAACGTCAATGTCCGCCACCTCGGTCGAACGCGAGTGGGCGCAGACCAATGGCGTGACGCTTCGTCTCTGGGCGGCCCCGCTGCGCCTCGAAACGGAGAATGGCACGCTGCGCGGCGTGCGTTTCAAGCGCACCGATCCTGGAAATCTACCTGCCAGTACACCCGCCGAATTCATGATCGAGGCTGACATGGTGCTGAAAGCCATCGGTCAGATTTTCGTTCCCACCCCCATCGCGCAGGACCAGATCCTGATCGAGAACGGGCGTATCGTTGTCGACGCGCAAGGCCGCACAAGTCTCAACAACGTCTATGCCGGAGGCGATTGCACGGCGGGTGACGATCTCACCGTCGCCGCCGTGCGCGACGGGCGAGAGGCGGCTGAGGCCATTCATGCCGATTTCAGCAATTCCGACGAGAGAGTGAACTGACCATGGCCGATCTGCGCACCAATTTCGCCGGGATCACCTCACCCAATCCGTTCTGGCTGGCATCTGCCCCGCCGACGGACAAGGAATATAATGTTCGTCGCGCCTTCGAGGCAGGCTGGGGCGGCGCTGTATGGAAGACGCTTGGCGAAGATCCTCCAGTGGTCAATCTCAGTTCGCGCTACGGTGCCCTTGCCTTTGGGGGCCAGCGTCTGATCGGGCTGAATAATATCGAGCTGATCTCGGATCGGCCTCTGGCGACCAATATTGCCGAGATCAAGCGCGTCAAACGCGATTTTCCCGATCGCGCGCTGATTGTCAGTCTGATGGTGCCTTGCGATGAGCATCGCTGGAAGGCGATCCTGCCTCTGATCGAAGAAACCGGCGCGGACGGAATCGAGCTGAATTTCGGCTGTCCGCATGGCATGTCAGAGCGCAATATGGGCTCTGCAGTCGGTCAGGTGCCCGAATATGTCGAGATGGTCACGCGCTGGTGCAAGCAGAACACCCGCATGCCCGTCATCGTCAAGCTGACGCCGAACGTCACCAATATCCTCATGCCGGCCCGTGCGGCCCGTCGTGCTGGCGCCGACGCAGTCTCGCTCATCAATACTATTCAATCGGTTATCGGGGTCGATCTCGATGCCATGGCGCCCATGCCTGTCGTGGGGGGAAAGGGCACGCATGGCGGGTATTGCGGCCCGGCGGTCAAGCCTGTCGCCCTGCGCATGATCGGCGAAATTGCCCGGGATCCCGACATGGCGGGCACGCCTATTTCCGGCATGGGCGGCATCAGCAATTGGCGCGATGCCGCCGAGTTTCTTGCCATGGGGTCGAATGCCCTTCAGGTCTGTACGGCAGCGATGCATTACGGCTTTCGCATTGTCGAAGACATGATCGACGGATTGTCGAACTGGATGGATACGAAAGACTACGCCACCCTGCCCGATCTGAGCGGCAGGGCCGTCTCACGCTTCGTGCCGTGGAACCAGCTCAACATGAATTTCCGTACGCTCGCGCATATCGACCAGAAAAGCTGCGTCGGCTGCGGGTTGTGCCATATCGCCTGCGAAGACACCTCTCATCAGGCGATTGCCAGACAGACAGGCCCTGAAGGACGCCAATACAGCGTGATCGAGGATGAATGCGTCGGCTGCAATCTCTGCGCCCATGTCTGCCCGGTGGATGACTGCATCACTATGGTGCCCCAGCCTGTCGAAAGCGAGATGACCTGGCTCGAACACCCGGCCAACACGCACAGACTCGACGCGTAAGAAGCGAGAGGCAGAACATGAGCAATATCCGCATCGATGGCGCCGCCTTATGGGCCGACCTGATGGAAACGGCCCGCTTCGGCGGGACCGAAAAAGGCGGTATCAAACGCCTGACCCTGACTGAGGAAGACCGTCAGGTGCGAGACTGGTTCACCGCTGCCTGCACACGCCTTGGCTGTACGATAACCGTGGACGCTCTGGGCAATATGTTCGCCCGCCGTGCGGGTCTGGACGAGTCCCTGCCGCCGCTCACCATGGGCAGTCATCTCGACACCCAGCCGACAGGCGGAAAATTCGACGGCATTCTAGGCGTTCTCGGCGGGCTCGCCGTGCTGCGGGCTCTTGATGAATCGGGGCACGTTACCCGGCACCCGATCGAGCTGATCAACTGGACGAACGAAGAGGGGTCGCGCTTCTCTCCTCCCATGATGTGTTCTGGCGCGTATGCCGGGGCATTCACCGAGCAGGAGGTGCTCGACAAGCATGACCGCGCAGGTATCCGTTTTGGCGATGCGCTCGACGCCATCGGCTATCGGGGACAAAAACCCTGCCGTGCCACGCCGATTGCGGCCTATTTCGAACTCCATATCGAACAGGGGCCTATTCTGGAGGTCGAGAACCGCGTGATTGGCGCAGTGACCGGCGTGCAGGGCATGCGCTGGTATGAGGTCACGATCACCGGCAAGGATGCTCATGCGGGCTCGACACCCATGACCCTGCGCAGCGATGCGCTATTAGCGGCCGCTACCATGATCGGTGCCATTTCGGATATTGCCCGCTCTCACGCGCCTCAGGCGCTCGGCACGGTCGGGCTGATCGAGAACAGGCCGAACAGCAGCAATGTCGTGCCGAGCGAGACGCTTTTCACTGTCGATCTGCGCCATCCCGACGACACCACCGTCGCCATGATGGAGCAGGACATGACAGCGCGTTTCAAGACCATTGCCGAAACGACGGGGGTTACGCTGTCGATCAGACAGATATGGGATGCACCCGCCGTTCCCTTCGACCCATGCTGCGTTGCAATGGTCGACGAGGCCGCCAGCGAGGCAGGTTTCGAAGCCATGAAAATTGTCTCCGGCCCCGGTCACGACGCCGCCTATATGGCGCGTGTGGCACCCACGGCCATGATTTTCGTTCCCTGCCGCGACGGTCTCAGTCATAACGAATCCGAAAATATTACCGAAGCTGAGGCTGAGGCTGGTGCCAATGTGCTTCTCGGCGCGTTGCTACGGGCGGATCGTGCGTTCTGAAGACAGTTTCTTGCCGCCTGCGCGTGCCTCGACCACCACCCTGACCTTGTGAAGCGGGATTTCTGACGAGAGGATCGAACGCCCTGTGACAGATGTCTGCGAGCCGACGAAAGGCAGAAAACCCAGCGCGCCACGCCGCGCAACCCTGCCGCAGATCCTAAATGCCGCAGAATGGACTTTCGGCACGCGCGGGCTGAAAGGCGCACGCGTCGAGGAAATTGCCGCACTCTGCGCCATCCCCAAAGCCAATATCCTCTATTATTTCCGCACGAAAGAAGACCTGTATCAGGCCACTCTGGCGAGGCTACTCGAAATCTGGCTGGCAGACGCCGATGACTGGCTTGCGGCGGAGCGGGACCCTCTTGAGGGAATGGAAGGCTATATACGCGCCAAGATGGCCTTTTCGCGCACACGGCCCGAAGGGTCGCGTCTTTTCGCGCAAGAGCTTCTTTCAGGCGGTCTGATGATTCAAGCTTCCTCAGAGAAACGCTGCGCGCTCATGTCGATCGTCATGCCGAGATTTTTCTTGACTGGCAGGCACAAGCTGATGCGCCCGATCGACCCGACGCATTTCCTGTGCCTGCTCTGGTCCGGCACGCAGGCCTATGCCGATATGCAAGTACAGTTCGAAGCCCTGCTTGACCGCACCACGCTGCGCGACAGCGATTACGAAACCGGAATCGCGACCTTCATGACGCTCATCAGGCCGCTTTTTGTACGGGCTGATTGAGGCGGGACAGAATGGCGTGACAAATACCGCCTGTCATGAATCCGATGACCCATGAAAAATTCTGAAGCAGAGCCAGAGCAGGCAGAAAAACCACCAGAAGACCAAGGATAACGGAAAGACCAAGCGCTGCCAGCGCGCGTGGGTTGATGCCCTTGCGATACCAGTATGCTGCGCCTGGCTCAGTACTGTAGAGCGCATCGGGATCGAGCTGCTTTCCCTGCACGAGATAATAATCAACGAGCAGGATGCTGGTCACGGGCGCGATGAAAAGCCCGAGAATATCGAGGGTCAGGTGGATGAGTTCGGGATGGGCATAAAAATTCCACGGTGTGAGCAGAATGGCCCCGATCGAGGCGATCACACCTCCCTGACGCCATGAAATTGACGCCGGAGCTATATTAGAGAAATCGAACGCCGCAGAAACGAAATTGGCCGAGATATTGATCCCGATCGTCGCGGCTACGAGGGTCAGGATGCCGACAAGAAGGATGGTCTGGCTATCGAACAGAATGATGGTTTCAGCCGGATCGATGATAAGTCGACCAAGCGCCGGTTGCGTCAGAACGATAGTCGTCAGCACGAGCAGGACGAAAGCCATGAAGTTGACGGGCAGACCCCAGAAATTGCCGCGTCGCACATCACCCATGGTGACGCCATAACGGGCAAAATCGCCGAAATTCAGAATAATGGCCGAGAAATAGGCAAGGGTGAGCGACGCCACGCCCAATGTGCCCCACAGGGAGGCATAGATCGAAAACCCGCCATGAGGCAGAACCGAAAAATGCCATGCCCCATGGGTCTTGAAAAGCAGCGCCGCATCGAGAACGAGAATGACGCCATAAATGGCCGGACCTGCCCAGTCGATGAAATGACGTATGGCCTCCATTCCGCGCCAGAACACGGCCAGTTGCAGCAGCCAGACAAACAGAAAAGCGCCCCAGCCAAGCAAGGACAGACCAAGTGCCCCATGACGATGCAGATCGGCATAGGACAGCACATCGGGAAAGAGATGCAGAATGAACAGGACGATGGCATTCGAGGCGAGCCAGGTCTGTATGCCGTACCAGCCGACCGCAATCACGCCACGCACCAGCGCCGGGATTATGGCCCCGTAAACGCCAAAGGCGGCACGTATCACGACGGGAAAGGGCACGCCTGCGCTCTGGCTGGGCACCGCCACCATATTGCACAGGAGATGCACCAGCAGAATGGCCAGAACCAGCCCGGCAAGCACAGCCCCCACAGGCAGACCCATGGTGAAGAAACTGCCAAGCGTCAGATATCCCGCGACGCTATGGACATTGGACATCCACAGAAAAAGATAATCGCGCCATGCCCAGTGCCGCGTCTGTACCGGGGCAAGATCGACATTCGATAGCGGGCCTGACGGCAAGACTGCCTCTCGCTGTGTCATCAACTGATGCCCTGCCTCAATAAATCCCGAAAGAAATCGAGCCATAGATTGACCATATGGTCAGGCTAGCCCTATGATTTCGATAATACAACGATATTCTGTTTCGGGCCTTTCGGCGACGGGAACATGCACATGCTACTGATCAAGGGCGGGACGATCGTTACCGCAGAGCGGCGTTTCAGATCCGATATCCTGTGCGACGATGCTGGCCGGATCGCAGAGATCGGGCCCGATCTCAATGCGCCAACAGGATGTGCTATCGTCGATGCAGACGGACTTCTGGTCATGCCAGGGGGTATAGACCCGCATACCCATATGGAAATGCCCTTCATGGGCACAACGGCAAGCGACGATTTCTTCACAGGCACGGCGGCGGGCCTTGCGGGTGGCACGACGAGCATCATCGATTTCGTCATTCCCGAGCAGGGACAATCTCTCTACGAGGCCTGGCGCGACTGGCGGGGCAAAGCTGAAAAAGCCGCCGCAGATTACGGCTTTCATGTTGCCGTGACGCATTGGGACGCTCAGGTTCACGAGGATATGGGGCGCCTCGTGACAGAAGGTGGCGTGAACTCGTTCAAGCATTTCATGGCCTATAAAAACGCGCTGATGATCGACGATTCGGTCTTTCTGCGCTCGATGCAGCGCGCAAGAGAGCTGGGTGCGCTCTGCACCGTTCACGCCGAAAATGGCGATGCCATCGCGTTTTTGCAGGCGCAGCTTCTCGCTCGGGGCGAGACGGGGCCACAGGCCCATCCCCTCTCTCGCCCGCCCGCCATAGAGGGCGAGGCGGCACAGCGCGCTATTACTCTGGCCGCGCTCGACGACACACCGCTTTACGTGGTGCATGTCTCGACCGATGAGGCAATGCAGGCTATCGCGGCCGCGCGTCTCAAGGGGCTCAGGGTTTATGGCGAGGTTCTGCCGCAGCATCTCGTCTTTGACGAGAGCGTCTATCGCAACAGCGACTGGCTGAAGGCGGCGCGCCATGTCATGAGCCCGCCCTTCCGACCGGTCTCCCATCAAAAGGCGCTCTGGGGCGGACTGGTTTCCGGTCAGTTGCAGACCACGGCGACGGATCACTGCTGCTTCTGCCAGGATCAGAAACTACGCGGACGTGATGATTTTACCAAAATCCCCAATGGCGTGCCCGGTATCGAGGAGCGCATGAGCGTTCTGTGGCATCACGCCGTGGTCAGCGGTCGGATGAGCGCCGAACAATTCGTGGCCATCACCTCGACCAACACCGCGCGTATCTTCAATCTCTATCCGCGCAAGGGCTGCATTGCGCCGGGTGCCGATGCCGATCTCGTTCTGTGGGACCCTTCAGCCAGCCGAACCATGACGGCCCGCGCCCTGCACCAGAATGTCGATTATTCGCTCTATGAAGGCATGACACTGACAGGTCTGGCCAGAAAGACGATCAGCCAGGGCGTTGTGGTCTGGGATGACGGCATTCTGCGCGCCGAGCGCGGCAAGGGGCGTTACGTCAAACGCGCGCCTCTGGGGAGGGTACGCCCCCTTTAAGAACCCGCAAACCCGGAATTCAGGCGATGCCATAGCCGTCCGGATGAGATTCTCTCCAACGGAAAGCCGTTTCGACGATCGTATCGAGCGCCGAAAGATGCGGGGACCATCCCGTATCTTTCATGAATTGGGACGGATCGGCGACCAGTGTGGCCGGATCGCCCCCGCGCCTCGGAGCGGCTTCCCAGGGTAGCTTGCGCCCACTGACACGTTCGACCGCCTCGATCACCTCGATATTCGAATACCCGCGACCGGTGCCCAGATTGAAAACGACACTTTTATCATCGATCTGGTCAAGGGCATGAGAATAGGCCGTGCCAAGATCACCCACATGCAGATAATCCCGCACGCAGGAACCATCGCGCGTCGGATAATCTGTGCCGAACACCTTGAGCGCAGGACGGCGACCGAGCGCCACGTCGATGGTGAGCGGAATCAGGTGGGTTTCAGGCCGATGGTCCTCACCGGCACGCCCTGCAGGGTCTGAGCCCGCAGCATTGAAATAACGCAGGCAGGCGCTACGCAGGCCGTATATCCGATCGGCCCAGTGCAGCACGCGCTCGATCATGTATTTGCTCTCTCCATAGGGAGAGCCCGGTTCTATCGGGGCGTCGGGCGGAATAGGCTCATCGCGCTCCGGCCCGCCAAACAGCGCTGCCGTTGAAGAAAAGACGAATTTACGCACATCGTTATCGACACAGGCCCGGATCAGATTGAGAGACGAAACCCCGTTATGCTCGAAATAACGCAGCGGGTCGGCCATGCTCTCGCCCACCAGAGACAACGCTGCAAAATGCAGAACCCCATCGAAAGACTGACTGGCCAGAACTTCCTGAGTCGCTGCGAGATCCATCAGATCGGCATGATGAAATCTTGCAGCCGTGGGAATGGCCTCGCGATGTCCAGTGCTGAGATTATCGAGCACGACCACCTCATGACCGGCATCGAGAAGGCTGAGAACGGCATGACTGCCTACAAAACCGGCCCCACCAGCCACCAGATAACGCATCGCTTCCTTCTCTCCACTCTCGAAGCCAGATATGAATGGCTCACATTCATGGCGACGCATTCAACCCGCCAGAGAGAACGAACGGCAGGAAATGCACATTCCATGCCCTCTTCAACCGCGCGATCAAAGTGCCTGTGTCACTTCACCCGACAATGAGGGCAACGCGCGCTTCAATTTCTCCGTCAGATCAAGCGTCTGCATTCATTTTATCTTTATCTATTTAACAAGAAATTTCTTACATCGGAATGAAAATTATTGTTATCGAGATATAGTACGAAAATATTTCTTGTGTTTTCCTCGATTTCACTAATGAATTAGCTTCCTGTCGTCGTCCGCACGATATTTCTTCAAAACTGCTGACGGCTCCAGGCGGAAACCACTGCTTCTTCTGCCAGCATTACACGCTGCTCTCTCGTGCAAGAAGTCGCGCTTCACGAGCGCAACGTGGGAAGCATCCTGCCGATCAATAGGGACCCGACAGATAACGCTGCGCCACAAAGCGCCGCCATATCGTGTCAGAGTTGATAAATCCCTCCATGATCAGTCGCACTCCAAGAGGCCTTGTGAGGACGCATTACCGCGGGATCGACCCGTCCTGCTTCAGCACCACCCCTGCCAGATAAAGACTGCCACAGATCAGCACACGGGATGGTGGCCCCTGCAAGCCGGGCAGAATAGCCGCGATGGTCGGACCGGGCAGTGCCTCACCGCCAGAAGCGTTTACGATGTCTTCGACGGGCAGGGCGAGATGCTGGCCCTCTTCGCTCACCGCATAGAGCCTCGTGGCATGGCGCTGGACCGGACGCAGGAAGCCTGAGGCGTCCTTGCTCTGCTTCATGCCCACAATCACATGCAAGGGTCTGTCCGACCAGGCTGCGAGCGTCGGAGAGAGCGCCTCGCCTGCATTGGGGTTGTGACCGCCATCGAGCCAAAGCTCCCATCCTTCCGGCAATTGCGCCGCCAGCCTGCCTTCCAGACGCTGCAGGCGCGCGGGCCATTGCGTTCGGGCGATACCGGCCCAGGCCGTGTCCGGCATCGGCAATCCGCTGGCGCGCAACGCCGCAACAGCCAGCATCGCATTACCCGCCTGATGCACGCCTTTGAGGCCTGGAGTGGGTAGAGTGAGCGTACCCAACGGATCGTGATAGGACATGGTGCCATCGGCCTGTTGCTCGATAACGATCTCGCGCCCGACCTGCCACAGGGGCGCGGCACAGGATTCCGCCTGAGCCTCGATCACAGATCGTGCCGCTTCCTGCTGAGCGGCACAAACGACCGGCACACCCGGCTTGATGATGCCCGCCTTTTCTGCGGCAATCAGGGCCAGCGTGTCGCCCAGAAACGCCTGATGATCCAGATCAACGGGGGTGATGACGCAAGCCGCAGGCCTGGCCACCACATTGGTGGCATCCAGTCGTCCGCCCAGACCGACTTCAAGAATGACCAGATCAGCCTGTTACGCGCGAAAAGCAGAAGTCCCGCCGCTGTCAGCACCTCGAACACGGTAATGGGGTGACCCGCATTGATGCGTTCGATTTCCTCGAGCGCTGCGACAAGCGCGTCTTCACTCACCAGTTTTCCAGCGATACGGAAGCGTTCGGTAACATCAACCAGATGCGGGCTGGTCATGACATGCACCGACCATCCGGCGGCCTCGGCGATGGCACGCAGCGTAGCGCAGGTACTGCCTTTGCCGTTGGTGCCTGCCACATGAATGACAGGCGGCAAGCCACGCTCGGGGTTTCCCAGCTTGTCCAGCAAGGCACGAAGACGGTCGAGAGAGAGGTCTATGAGCTTGGGATAAAGTGCCTGAACCCTGGCCAGAACGGCGCCGGTCCGGCCCTCATATTCATCGCTGAGCTTGGCCGGGGGCGCTTGGGCTGTCATGGAGATCATCCGAGGGGTAGCAAAACCTCCGCTCCATTACGCAGAGCGGGGGACAGTCATTCTGTCAGGCGGCTTCGACAGCGGCCTCGATGGCAGGCTTGTTCATCATCATGCCGATCAGACTGCCAAGCTTCGCATGCAGGTCATGACGCGACACGACCATATCGATCATGCCGTGGTCGCGCAGATATTCCGAACGCTGGAAACCTTCGGGCAGCTTCTCGCGCACCGTATCCTGAATCACGCGCGGGCCGGTAAAGGCAATGAGCGCCTCGGGTTCGGCAATCTGGACATCGCCCAGCATGGCGAACGACGCCGACACACCGCCCGTCGTCGGGTTGGTCAGCACGACGATATAGGGCAGGCCTGCGTCCTTGAGCATCTCGACGCCAATGGTCGTGCGCGGCATCTGCATGAGCGACAGAACGCCCTCCTGCATGCGAGCGCCGCCAGAGGCGGTGTAGATGACAAGCGCGGCCTTTTGCAGCACGGCAAGTCGGCAGGCCGCTATAAAGGCTTCACCCAGTGCCGTGCCCATGGTGCCGGCCATGAACTCATAGGCCATCACCGCGACGACCGCATCGTGTCCACCGATCTTGCCATGAGCAACAGCCAGCGACTCATCAAGATGCGTCTTGGTCTTGGCGTCCTTCAGACGATCAGCATATTTCTTCTGGTCGCGAAAGCCGAGAGGATCGCTGGGAACCTTGGGCAGTTCGATCCTGGTGTATTTACCGTCGTCGAATGTCCAGTCGAGGCGTTCGGTCGCCTTCGCCTTGCCATGATGGTTGCAATGCGGGCAAACGCGCTGCGCCTTCTCTAGGTCCTTGATGAGAATCATCTGCGAGCAGGAGTCACAGCTGGTCCAGAGGTTATCAGGCACCTCGCGCTGCAAAAGGCCACGGATTTTCGGTCGAACGTATTCGGTCAGCCAGCTCATCTTGATCCTACTTCTCGCTTGTCCCGCATGCGGAAAGCCCCATGCGCCGGGACGCTGCGGTCTGGATGGCTCCAGTCACTATGAGGGTGCTTTTAGCGATCTTCTGATTGTAATGCCAGTTCCACAAGCAAGGGCGGCTCCCGCTGAAAGAGCCATCCTGCAGGGCGCTTCCCGATCGAAAGATAGCCGTTAAGTTCAGGCGGCCGCTTCTTCCTGCTCGTCCTCGGATACGATGCGTGTCTGGCCGCGTACCGGGCGGAAACGCTTTTCGTGCAGGGCCAGCTCGATATCCTCAAGCGTGGCGCCGGCCGTTTCCGGCACGAAGAAGAAGATGAACAGCACCGATGCCAGATTGATGGCGGCATAGAACCACATCGTGCCGCCCAGCGTGATGAGCTGCACCAGTGTCAGTGCCGTACCGGTTACCAGAAGATCCGAACCCCAGAGCGTCGCGGCGTGAAGGCTTGTGGCCTGACCACGCATCGAAAGCGGAAACATCTCAGCGCCAAGCAGCCAGCCACA
The DNA here is from genome assembly GCF_000614545.1 of Asaia platycodi JCM 25414. Classification (GTDB taxonomy): domain Bacteria; phylum Pseudomonadota; class Alphaproteobacteria; order Acetobacterales; family Acetobacteraceae; genus Asaia; species Asaia platycodi. The sequence continues at coordinate 91,630 of NZ_BAKW01000010.1, forward strand.
GACCTGGATGCCGCCCGAATTGAACGCCATGAACAGCAGCAGGAACACGATCACCAGATAAGACCCGACACTGTTCGGTGCGGGATGCATGGCGAACACGATGCCCAGCCCGATCAGACTGACGATCGAGCCCGGCCCCATGATCAGCATGAGACGACGGCGCCCGACGCGATCGACGATCAGGCAGCCGATGAAGGTCATGATGCAATAGGTTATGGCAACGCCCAGCGACGCCATTAGCGCGGAAGACGCACCGAACCCGGCATCACGCAGGAAGGTCGGGGCGTAATAGATCATCATCTCCAGACCGCCGCACTGGGTGAAGAACGCCACACCGAGTGCTGCCACCAGAGCAGGACGCACCCAGGGACGGAAAAGTCCCTTCCAGCCACGATTGCGCGGATCGGTAGCCTCTGCGTTCTCGCGCATTTCACGCACTTCCTTGCGGATGACCTTCTTGGAAGTGCGGATACGCCCCAATTCGATAATCGCGCGCTTCATCCCCTCATTCTCCGCCGTCCAGCGTGGGCTTTTGGGCATGAAGAACATCGAGACGAAGACGATGGCTGCAGGCAGGGCGGCGAGTCCGACCATGGGGCGCCAGCCCCAGGCCTCGCGCTGGGTAAACCCGATGATATTGGCCAGAAGAATGCCAAGCCCGATCGCCACGTTGAACATGGTCACCAGCGTGCCGCGTTTTTCGGCAGGGGCCAGTTCGGAGATGTACATCGGCACGACCTGGGTAGAGCCGCCAACGGCAAACCCGAGAAAAACGCGGGCAACGATCAGCAACCACACATTCGGAGCGAAGGCACAGGCCAGCGCGCCCAGCACGAACACGCCGCTCACGAGAGTCACGCAGGCCCGCCGTCCATATTTTTCAGAAAACGATCCGGCTGCCAGCGCACCCAGAATGGCGCCAGCAAGAATGGCGGAAGCCACCATTTCCTGCATCGTGCTGCTGAGATGAAAATCATCCGAGATCAGGAGCAGGGCGCCCGAAATGATGCCCGTATCATAGCCGTAGAGCCCACCGCATATGGCGGCTACGACGGCAGCCAATATCAGGATGTATTTCGCATAGGGCGAAACCTCGATCGGATGATCGTCGTGATGCGTCGCTTCGGGGCGAACCGTCTCTGAATTATTTTTCATGACGATATAACCGGATACCTGCGATTTGGTTTAAACTAGTCGGGTAAAAAGGAAGAAGGAGCCTTTTATGGCCAGACCAACCAAGCCAAAAGCCGACGTGCCCACGATCAATGTGCGCGAGTTGATCATCATGCATATCGTGCTGGCGACTTTCATCGTAGGAATCATGATGCTCGACTGGCATCTCAACTGAAGAACACCCGACCCGTCAGGGCGGGTCTAACCATCAGCGCGTTGCCGGGGCGAGAAACCGTGCCGCGACATAGCTGAGTGCGGCGCCGAGACTGATCCAGAACGATACCGGCGCATCGGTATACCAGGACAGAACGAGCCCGCCCCATGACAGCGCCAGCGCCAGCAGCGCTGAGCAGGCAAGGCCCGCCCAAGGGGCGAGACCCAGCCGGAGCACGCAGGCCGCTGGCCCGACGAGCAGGCTGAACACCAGAAGAATGCCGGTCGTCTCCGAACAGATGGCCGTTGCCAGTGCAACGAGACTCATGAAGCCGCAGGCAACGAGCCTCAGCCTGACGCCTTTCGCCGCCGCCAGATCGGGGTCGAGACTCGCGAAAAGCAGGGGCCGTGCCAGAAGGCACAACCCGGCCAGACACAGCCCGGCAAGCAGAAACAACAGGCGCAGGGTCGCATGATCCACCCCCAGCACATTCCCGAAGAGCAGCGCTGTCGTACTGCTGACCGGCGCATGCTGCCATTGCAGAAACAAGAGCCCCAGCCCGAGACTGGCCGCCAGCACAAGTCCGATCACGCTGTCCCGGTGATTGGCCGTCGCCGCATTGGCGCGCAGATCGCCCTCGGCCTCCCATCCCAGCACCAACCCTGCGGCGACCGCAGAGAGTGCCATGCCCAAGAGCGGCGTCAACCCGATCAGCACAGCCCCTGTCGCGCCGGCAAAGCGATATGAGACAGGGCATGGCCAGCGAAACTCTGGCCGCGCAGCACCAGAAACCAGCCCACCAGGCCGCTCAGCACTGCGACGACACCCGATGCCAGAAAGGCATTCTGCATGAATTCATAATGCAGCATCGCGCAGCTCCAGTTTCTGCCGAGAGATCTGCAGCACGTGATCGGCAAAGGGTCTGACGGCCTCCAGCCCGTGGCACGACATCAACACCGCCATGCCCGTCTCGCGGCAGCGCGCATGCAGCATGGCGAGAATTTTCTGCTGCCCCTGAAGATCCATGCCGCTCAGCGGCTCGTCGAGAATGAGCAAGGCAGGTCTGTCGAGCAGCGCCTCCGCAAGAAAAAGCCTCTGTCTTTCCCCGCCGGAGAGCTGACTCAGCGGCTGCTCGGCCAGCGCCTCGGCGCCGGTAAGCGCCAGTGCTGCGTTCAGACCCTCTGCAAGCCTGCGCCCCCAGCCCGGCAGACCGAAACGCGTGCCATGCCACGAGGCGGCAATCAGGCACGTCCGGTCAGTTGCGGAGCAGGAAGCCGGCGCTCCTGGGGCATATAGCCGATCGATTTGCGTGCGGCGCGGGGCGTGCGACCCAGCACCGTAATCTTTCCTTCGCGGGCAGGGTGCAGCCCAAGCAGAGCGCGCATCAGCGTCGTCTTGCCGTGGCCATTTGCCCCCGCCAGCACCGTGAAACTGCCCGGCGCCAACACAAGATCGGCCTTTTCGACGAGCAGGCGCGTACCATGGCTCAGCGTCACACGATCCAGAAGGATCGCAGCAGGGGTCTCAGCCATGAACACCCAGCGCCGCAACCAGCCTGTCGAGTCGGGCTTTCATCCAGTCCTGCCAGGACTGCCCTGATTCGGGAAATTCGTCGAAGCTCACAACAGTCACATGCGAGGCCCGCGCCAACGCCTCGATACGGGCCAGAGACGGGCTTCTGACAGCCGGATTGACGATCAAAATCCGCACCTGGCGGTCGCGCAGCGCGTCTTCCAGACGGGCGACATCGCGAGGCGCCGGGTCGTCGTGATTCATGGCGGCAAGGGCGAATTCAGGGTCGACCACCTCAATACCGAGCGCCTGAAGCAATGGTCCGCCTACGGGCTCGGCCACTGCAATTTTCATACCCTGCGTCTGTGGCCGAAGCTTTTTCAGCCTGTCGGAAAACGCTGCGATGACAGCATCCATATCGTTCTGACGCGCCTTGATTGACATTGCGTCACCAGGCAGACGCGCGGCCAGCTCGGTAGAAAGCGCGGCAACCAGGCGTTTCACCGCTTCGGAATCGTCGAAGAGATGCGGATTGTCGTTTGGAGCCAGCCCCGCCAGCGAGGCGACGGAAATCACATGGCGTGACGCGCTGGGCTGGGCGGCCAGCAAAGGCGACACCCAGTCGTCATAATGACCGCCCATCATCAGAACGATATTGGAATCGGCCAGCTTGCGCGCCATATCGGGCGTGACCTGAAAATCATGCGGGTCGATACGCGGCGAGGTGAGAATGCTCGTCGTGCTGACGGCACTGCCCCCAAGGGCTTCGGCCAGATCGCACCAGAGCGCCTCGGCACAGAAAACCTTTACCGGCTCGGCTCTGGCAGAGCCCAGCAGGGTCAGAAAGCAGATCAGCAGGAACAGGGTCTGGCGCAAAAAAGTCGCCTTTAGTTATATTATAACGACTGAGATACGCGATATAGAGGCGGAACTCTGGTCAGGACAAGCCGGAAAAGGAATTCCTTCATGCTCAACAGCACGGCCACGACCGAACTGGACCCGTTCTCGCCCCAGATTCTCGCGCTTCTCGACCGTGCCGCCGCGTTCTGTGCCACACGTGCCAGCCGCCTGACAGATACCAGGCGCCTCGTGCTCGGCCTGATTCTCGAAAGCAGCAAGCCCGTGGGCGCGTATGACATTCTCGATCATCTTCGACAATATCAGCGCAACGCCGCCCCTCCCACGGTCTATCGCGCGCTCGATTTTCTTCTGGCCCAGGGCCTGATTCACCGTATCGAGCGTATGAGTGCCTTCATCGGCTGCGCTCATCGTCTGGAGTGTCATCATGGCCATGGTTGCGGTCATCGCGCCCAGTTTCTGATCTGTAGCGGTTGCGGGGCGGTCAGTGAGGTGGAGGACAGCGAAATCTCACATGCCATCACCAGCGCGGCGCAGAAGATCGGTTTCAAGCCGCATCAATCGACGGTCGAGATCGAAGGACTTTGTGCCATTTGCCAGCAGGGCTGACCTTTCTGGACCGCATGCTGCGCCATGGCCCGCGCTGACGGATTTCCGCTTGTGGGCGGTGCCCTCCACTCTCGCCGCGAGCGCATGCCCCGCGTCACGAGGCAGGAAGAAGCGCCTCGCGCGCAGCCTGACCTGTTCGACTATGTACCCCCTGTCAGACGCACCCATCTGATGCCGGAAGAAGCCCCGCTTCTCATTGTCACGACACGGGCTTTCTCCGAGAAAGAGCGCGAGGATGGCTGGCTCTACAGCCTGCTGCCTGCCGCGCGGGCGTTGTCGGTCATGGATGAGGGGCTGACCCTGGATGCCCGCGAGCCTCTGATGTTCTGCGAACGGCCTGCGCTTCTGCCGCTCTTCACCGCCGCTGACGAAGAGACCGCCGAGACCGAGACGACACTGCTGCGCGTACGCAGGACCCATATCGCCCCCTGGCTTGAAGATGACCCTGATATGAGTGCGCGTCTTGGCGCAGCCTGCTATCTGCTGTCGCGACAGACACCGATCGGCTGAGGCCGGTCCCTACCCCTGATCGTCATACAAGGATCCCGTCATGGACGATATCGCCCTTGCTGAAGTCACGCGCGGCGGACGCATCGAATCCCTTCATCTCGGCCGTATCGCCGTTATGGACGATACCGGCCGGGTCGTTCAGGCGCATGGCGCCATCGACAGGCCGGTCTTTCCACGCTCGACGGTCAAGGCCCTTCTGGCCCTGCCTCTGGTAGAGACCGGCGCTGCCGACCGCCTTGGCTTGAGCGATGCCGAATTGGCGCTGGCATGCGCGTCACATGGTGGGGAGCCACGTCATGCCGAGACCGCAGCCGCCATGCTGGCCAAAGTCGGTCAGACCCTGACCTGCCTCGAATGCGGCGCCCACTGGCCCACCTATGAAAAGGCTGCTCACACTCTCGCTGCCACAGGTGCCAGGCCGACCGCCCTGCATAATAACTGCTCGGGCAAACATGCCGGTCTGATCTGTCTGTCGATCGACCAGTCTCTTGACCCTGCGGGTTATATCGACCCCAGCCATGGGGCGCAGCGTCAGGTGACCAATGCGCTTGTCATGGCCACCTCCGTCCCACATAATGGGGACAATCGCGGTCTCGATGGCTGTTCCATGCCAACCTACGCCATTCCGCTTTCGGCGCTGGCTACCGGTTTTGCCCGTTTCGGCACAGGAAGAAATTTTTCATCGGGTCATGCGTCGGCAGCCGCGCGTCTGCGTTCTGCTGTCGCGTCCGAGCTTCATGGTGGCGGGGAGCGGACGTTTCGATACGACATTGATGGCGCATTTCGGTAACCGAATCTTTTGCAAGATGGGTGCAGAAGGGGTGATGGTCGCGTCTGTGCCCGAACTCGGGCTGGGGATTGCGATCAAGACCGATGATGGCGCGAACCGGGCGGCAGAGGTGGCTCTGGCCTCGCTTCTGCTCGGGTTCGACGAGGCTGGCTGGTCTGACTCAGACCGCGCCGTGCTGACCGGATTGTCGCATCAGGTGATGAAAAACTGGAACGGACGAGAAGTCGGCACACTACGTGCCGCCGGAAGAGGATAAGACCAACACATGGCGATAGATACAGAGGCCGGAAACACTGAGGGCGGACTGGCGTCGGTTTTCGACGCAACAAAATTCAAGATCGTGGTCATCGGCGTGCTGGCTGCCCTTGCCGGCTTGATGTCCGGTCTGGATATCGGCGTCGTTGCCGGCGCACTCGATTTCTTCGCCAAGCAATATCACGCCTCGACCTTCGCCCAGGAATGGGTAGTCAGCTCGATGATGGCCGGTGCCGCCGTCGGCGCTCTCGCCGCAGGCTGGATGGCCCACACACTGGGCCGCAAGCGCTCACTCATCGTCGGTGCCTCGATTTTCGTTATCGGTTCGATCGGCTGCGCGCTCAGCTGGTCGATCCCGTCCATGATCTGCTTCCGTGTGGTCATGGGTCTGGCAGTCGGCATCTCCGCCTTCACGGCCCCCCTCTATCTGTCTGAAATCGCCAGCGAAGCAACCCGCGGCGCCATGGTGTCGACCTATCAGCTCATGGTAACGGTCGGCATCTTCATTGCCTTCCTGTCCAACACCTATTTCTCCTATTCGGGCGACTGGCGCTGGATGTTCGGCGTCGCCGCCATCCCGGCCGGTCTGTTCCTGATCGGTGTGCTTTTCCTGCCTTACAGCCCGCGCTGGCTGATCATGCAGGGGCGTCACAAGGAAGCCCGTGAAGTGCTGCTGTCGCTGCGTGAAGACCCGCTCGAAGCCGCCAAGGAAATCAAGGCCATTCGCGAGCAGCTTGAAATCAAGCAGCACGGCTTCGAACTGCTCAAGACGAACTCGAATTTCCGCCGCTCGATCGCACTCGGCATCATGCTGCAAGCCATGCAGCAGCTCGCCGGCATCAATATCATCATGTATTACGCGCCGAAGATCCTCTCCAGCGCCGGGTTCGATGCTACCTCGCAGATGTGGTGCACCGCCATCATCGGTCTTGTGAACATGCTCGCGACGTTCATCGCGGTCGGTCTTGTCGATAAATGGGGCCGCAAACCGATCCTCTATATCGGCTTCTCCGTCATGGCGCTCGGCATGGCCGCTCTGGCTGTGCTGCTCAATACAGACATGTCAGGCGAAACGTCGAAATTCATTGCGATCTTCCTGCTTCTGCTGTTCTGCACGGGCTTTGCCATGTCGGCCGGACCGCTCATGTGGGTGCTCTGCTCTGAAATCCAGCCCATGCAAGGCCGTAACCTGGGCATCTCGCTCTCGACCCTTACCAACTGGATCACCAACATGGTGGTCGGTGCCAGCTTCCTGACACTCATGAACACTTTCGGCACGTCAGGCACTTTCTGGCTCTTTGCCGGTCTGAACGCCTCGTTCATCCTGCTGACCTTCTTCTTCGTGCCGGAAACCAAGGGCATGTCGCTGGAAGTCATCGAGAAACGTCTCATGGCTGGCGAAAAGCTCCGCAAGCTCGGACGTTGAGGTTGCGCGGGGCTCTATACCCCGCCCGGAGAGAGGCTTGCCCCTTTCATCCCCCTGAATGGCGCTACCGAAGGGCGATAACCCTTTGGTAGGGGCTGGGGCGAAGCTACAGGCTTTTCCCAGGTATCGCTGTAAAATGGATCCATGCGGGGCGCTGCCCCGGCTCCGGGAAGGGCACATCCCGCTCATTCCCTAAAATAGGGGCGACGGCCCTTTGGGGGGCTTGGACAGAACTCCCCTCCTGCAGCAAAAATGAAGATTATACGAAACTTGATGCGCCTCTCTTTGCGAGAGCGGGCAAATGCCGGAAGTTGGGAAAGTCTTTACGCGAAGGCTGTCTGACACATGCTTCAATTCGCTCCTTCCTCTACCGGCTCGCTCGTCATGCTGGCGATCTGCTTCCTGCTGGTTTGCGTCTTCGAATTTGCCAATGGCTTTCATGACACGGCCAATGCGGTCGCCACAGTCATCTACACCAACTCGCTGAAGCCACGGGTGGCGGTTGTCTGGTCCGGACTGATGAACCTGCTGGGCGTGCTGCTTGGTGGGATCGCAGTGGCCTACACGCTGGTGGAGCTGCTGCCTCCCGATGTGCTGACACCACCCAACGGCAACCCGGCGGTGCCGATGCTGGTTTCCCTGTTCGGCACGGCTCTGGCGTGGAATCTCTGCACCTGGTGGTTTGGTATCCCCAACTCGTCGTCGCATTGCACGATCGGGGCGCTGATCGGCATTGCGATCGGGGATTCCTTTGTCCATGCGCGTGCACTCGGCCATAGCGTGGATTGGGGGCAGATCTGGAAGGTGCTTCGGGCTCTCGCAATTTCGCCCCTGCTCGGCTTCTTTCTGGCGGGGCTGCTCTATCTGATCATCCGCTTTGCGATCAAGATGCCCGCGTTGTTCACGCCCCCGAAACCGGACGAAAGCCCCAACCCCATCGTGCGGGCTCTGCTGATCCTGACCTGCACCTCGGTGAGCTTTTCGCATGGCAGTAATGACGGGCAGAAAAGCATCGGTCTGATCATGCTGACCATTATCGGCTTGATGCCTGCCAGCTTTGCGATGAACCCCGACCACCCGGCAGATCGCGCCCAGCTGGCGCAGATAGCCCAGCAGGCACGCCCACTGATCGAGCACTACGATCGCTACAGTTTCAAGCCCGACGCATTGGCCGCGATTGACAACCTCGTACGGCCGGATGGCCCTGCGACGCCAGCGCAGATCCGCGGCGACGTTTATGAGATCCTGTCCGGGTTGAGAGATGCGGCCGCCAATCCGGCATCGTCAGTGAGCGAAAAGGAAACGAGTGCTCATCTGGCGAAGACACTACGTCCCACTGTCGAATATGCACCCTATTGGGTGCGGATCCTGAGTGCGCTCTGCCTCGGTATCGGCACCATGATCGGCTACCGGCGCATCGTCAAAACCCTCGGAGAGGGCATTGGCAAGCGTCACCTCACCCCGGCTCAGGGCGCAGCTTCAGAACTGGTCGGTGCCGGTCTGATTGCATCTGCGGGCTATACGGGCCTGCCGGTTTCCACCACTCACATCATCACTTCAGGCGTAGCGGGCACGATGGTTGCTGCGGGCTCGGGCATCAATATGCGCATGCTCACCAAGATCGCCCTTGCCTGGATTTTCACCCTGCCGGTCACGATCACCGTCGCCGCCTGCACTTTCTATCTACTGGACTGAGGACGTTTTCATCTGAAACAGCCCGCGCAAACCGGGCGGGAAAACCACCCTGCTCCACACGAATTCAAGGGTAAAGCACTCCCAGTCGCTGGGTTCGGAACAATCGCAGTAGAGACGCCCATCGGAAACAGCGCAAAGAGAGTCGAGCGTCTTTTCGGCATGGACGAGAATCTTCAGGCCGCCAAGGATCTGGTGTCCGCATCATTAGCGCGACAGTGTCTCGGTGATGAAATGACCATAATGGGGAACAAGGTTGCAGCCGTAAAAACAGGCAAATTCGGACGGTAAGGCGCACGCATTTGAGGGGCTGATACAGCAACTCGCTGACTGCCCTATGGCGGCGTTCGACCAGCCGCGACGAGGGCCACCGGTGGGGATTATCCGTCCATAAAAATTGTATTTGCCATAACAAGAATTGCAATACCCAGAAATTTTCAGAAAATAGAACACGTTATTCAAGGTCGGAAATGGAAGATCGCCATTAAAACCAATAAAACCTTTAGTCAAAGCAATGGCATTGCATTGTCATAGCGGATGCAATTTATTTTGTTATTTTCAATATGAATGAAAATACATATTAGTAATACAGAACAATTTTATACCTACTCGTAAACAAACACTTATGCGGACAAAAAACTCAAACAGACCATCTGCCAGCGTTTTCTGGCATCCTTACCCTAAGTCAGATTCTTTTACCTTGCATGCAAGTTTCACGAACCCGTGACCTTTTGCCGCGTTCGGGAGACGCAAATCTGATGCACGGGGGTTCTGGCTCGATGATTGCTCCATTCTGGTCGCGAGGTAAGCGCAAGCTCTGCACAGGCTGCGGTGAAGGTACCGGATTCGATCTGCCGATCACCATGGCCTTTCAGCCGATTGTTGATCTCACAAACCGCCGTGTCTTTGCCTACGAAGCCTTGGTTCGCGGTGTGAATGGCGCCAGTGCGCAGGAGGTTCTGTCCCGAGTAACCCCGGAAAATCGCTATGCCTTCGACCAGAAGTGCCGAGTGACCGCTATTACCCTGGCAGCAGAGCTCGGCCTTGCCGAACAGGGGGCTCTTCTATCGATCAATTTTCTACCGAATGCCGTCTATGAGCCCAGCGCCTGCATCGGTGCGACACTTGAGGCTGCGGAGCGCGTGAATTTTCCAACATCGAACATCTTGTTCGAGTTTTGCGAAAATGAGGCTTTGGATACGGATCATTTACTCCATATCCTGCAAAGCTACGACACGATGGGTTTCAAGACCGCTATTGACGATTTTGGCGCCGGCTATGCTGGTCTCAACCTTCTGGCGCAGTTTCAACCCAATTATGTGAAACTCGACATGGGGCTGTCACGCAATATCGATAGCACTCCCGTCAAACAGGTCATGATGCGTCATACGGTTGCCATGCTCGAAGGGCTCGGTGTCATACCCATCTGCGAGGGTGTGGAGACCGCGGAGGAGGCCGGTATTCTTGCTGAGATCGGGATTTCGCTGCAACAGGGCTACGTCTATGCAAAGCCTGCTCTGGCAGAACTACCTATGGTGCATTGACCTTGCTAACGCTCCGGCATCACTTCGAAAGAAAATCTTTTCGATCAAGCACGCGGTATTTATTCGACTCATACGGACGCCCCCATCTCCAATCTGACGCGTTTGAGTTAAGCCGATCCTTAGTCTTCTACTGATCGGGCCTCCGTCCGAGTAGACTTGCATAAGTCCGTATCAATGGAACGGAGTTATGGGACGTATATGCACGCTTCTGGCTAGGCTCAGGACCCATTGATTTGGTGGGTAAAGCTGATTCAGGCTCTTTGAGGAGATTGAAGATGAGCGACCTGTATTGGCTGACGGACGAGCAGATGGCGCGTCTGGAGTCGTTTTTCCCATGGAGTCATGGCAGACCGTGTGTTGATGACCGGCGTGTATTAAGCGGGATCAACTTCGTGAACCGCAACGGGCTGCGCTGGCGGGATGCTCCGCAAGAGTATGGCTCGCGTAAGACGCTCTACAATCGTTAGAAACGTTGGGGCGCCATGAGGATCTTTGCCCGGATGATGAATGTTCCGGCCGCCGGCAGACTCGATCACCTGACAATCATGATCGACGCGACCTACCTGAAGGCGCACCGCACGGCCTCAAGCCTGCGAATAAAAAAGGGGGCGCAGGCCGCCTGATCGGGCGGACCAAAGGCGGCATGAACACGAAGCTGCACGCCGTGACAGACAGGAATGGCCGCCCGATCAGATTCTTCATGACGGCGGGCCAGATCAGCGATTACACCGGGACCGCTGCCCTGCTGGACGATCTGCCCGCTGCAAAGTGGCTCCTGGATGATCGCAGTTATGATACCGACTGGTTCAGGGACGGGCTGGAGGAAGAGGGGTCAGCCCCTGTATTCCAGCACGACGTCCGTGAGCTACGACAGATGCCCGACCGTCTTCTTTTCCGCCGTCTGCCTCGCCGCTACCGGTATGTTCTGGCTACGAGTCCTGAACCTAATGCTGTATTGCTCAAGCTCTCCCCCGTTGCGTCGATCATACACCTCCTGCTTGAGAGCGGCTTGCATCCGCTGGGGCATGTCTGCAATACGGATGAAGCCTAGCTCCTTGTGTACGGACGGGTTGCCGTTACTCTCTTGCAGTGGGCCGCCCGCGACCTTGCTATGGTGGGCGAGCACAAGTACTCGATTGCATCTCGGCCTATGAAGCGCAAATCACCGCTAATGGACAATGCAGCAATCAGCCAAGCTGGGTTTGGAAAACTGATCTGAAAGCGAAAGACCAACGTGCAGGCATACGTCTTCTGAAGTCAAAACTGGAAAGGCACAGCGATACCGGGAGAGGATCTGCAGTCTGCTGATCAGCGCCCCAGCCATCTGGACGCGATATCCGCCATAATTACATCATGGTACGCACATGAACTCGTCGCCACGAAAACGACACGCCAAAGTCTCCTACACCAGCATACGCAAAGACATGATGGCAATGGGTCGCATCAACCGCTTGGCACGGTGTGCAAGCGTGATCGCTGCCAATCCAGTGTCCGAGGACATCAAGGAGCAACGCGAACCCATTTGCCCTATCGCATTTCACGACCTCACCCACCCGATTCGCCCCCCCCATTGCAACGTGACGCGTCGATCTAGGGCGTTTTCCAGCAATTCGATCGTATCTCGGTAAAGACAACCGGAATTTATGTCGACTGGCTGCTATGGCGATAAGGGGAGAGTAGCGTAGATCCGATAACACACGACCGCACCTCAATGAAGAGAGTATTTACCCCTGTGTTCCCTGAAGCGCTCACAGTCATCTAGCACCTCGATCGCAAGCACGGCTTCTCCCGCTGGCTCGTTACGTTGGAGTTTGAGATCAGCTTCACCCACCGTCCAGCGACACATTCCTGTCTCATACGATGACCACCCATGCACGTATCTGTTCTCGAGATGACTCCTCTGGGAAGATGAAGAGGACGCCTCGTAAATTGTGATGTTACCAACTAACAAGCCAAGCCTGCGTCGATCCTCAATGTGAACACCAACCATGTCGTACGGCCGAGCCGCAGATGAAACAATCTTCAGAGTGTCGATATTAGCTGGAACCCTAAAAGAAGTCGTACGACCATTTACACCACGCTTCACAAGCTCTTGACCATCCGCACTGAAAACTTGGAACGCCAGAGGCGCAGATTCTGTGAGCGTAGCCGGAGAACTATCCAGATCATATTTATTACGTATACGCTCAATTTTTTCTGGGTCGGTACAGAGTGTCATTTGGCGGGCTGGACCCATCTTCAAGAAAGATTTATTATGAATGGTTATCATATCTCTGAAGATACAATGGGCAGATCTACTAACTAAACTTTCTATCGGCAATCCATTGGCGTCAATCACGTAATGATCGTGTAAATCAATGTGATAATATTTATAGCACTCGATCTTCGTATCAAATGCTATTTTCTTACCATCGACAAGACTTCGGGCCATCACCAGCCTCCCATCAAAGTCGATTGCATGATCCCCCGTCACCCAGAGATCTGCATCAGGCTTATTGTCGCCAAGAGCATCCTTTCTGATCACTACAGGATATCCTGCCATGTCAGGAAACTCACTCTTGGACACCCGGCAGAACCCGATAGAAAGCGTTTTGATCGGGCGCCACGCTAACGTGCCACCGATAAGAACACCTATTCTGTCTTCGACGCGCAGCGTCTCTACCGCACGATACCCTTCTTCCGTGAGTATCATTGCTCCAGCCAGAAAACAGGGCATGTTGGCGTGTATGGTCGGATCATAAGGTCCAGGCGACGTCACACCACCCGGAATACGCTCGTAAGAGGTGCTCTCATTTCCAGCAATATTCTCCAGACGGAGCGATATGCTAGCCCCCCCGAAAGAAGGGAACGGCATCGTCCCGGGGATAGCGCCATTTTGGTTCGACCACCTAACCTGAGATGGATCT
>NZ_BAKW01000009.1 GCF_000614545.1 Asaia platycodi JCM 25414
TCTTTGGATCAGCCATAATCTGCTAATCGTCAGCCCGAAATCAGGCCGTGTAACCCACGCTCAGTAGTAGAGTTGCGATTTCGGCCTCCAGCAAAGGCACTGATACCTGTGTGTCTTTGAGGAAAAAAACCAGCTCGCTATTTTAGCGTTTCGAGCTTGGCCATGTCCTCATTTCATCGAGGCATTGAACATGTCGTCAGCAATGGCATCCATTGTTGAGTTGATCCCGTGCTGTCGGACGAGTGGACTTCTGGCAGACCTAAGGATCCCCCCACTTCTTGGCCCAACACGCCTGGAACACAATCCATGAGGCGGTCGCCGCGTGTTTGAAGCAAAAATACGCTTCACGACTGGATGGTAATGAGCAATCGCGTTGCCTTAAAGGCAACGTAGTTGGACGTATGAGGATCGTCGGAATTCCTGAACTCGATTCCACACATGCAGGTAAACTGCGCTCGCGGCTGATCGAGATGCCGGATATCGTCAAGCTTGCAGTCTATTTGACGAGCGGAAAGCGCTACATGCCTGCGGTCCTTGTGGGGTACCATTCCAGAGCGTTTGTGTCGGCATAGAGATGTATGACGTACCGACGGGGCAGAGGAGCCATCGTTCTCCTCGGGGCCGGTCAGGCCGCGAGAGACCTTCTTGGCTTGAAGAGATGAAAGAGCGGGCCTGTCAGCAGGGTCGAGATCACGGCAAGAACCATGAGCGACGCAAACGCGAACTCGGACAGCATACCCTGTTCATGGAGGATGGTCGCAGCGACAATTTCCATAAGCCCTTTGCATTGCAGCAAGGCGCCAAGGCCCAGTGTCTGGCGCCGTGACAGGCCCGTTGTCGGTGGGAAGACATAGATCGAGCCGATCTTGACCACGATCGAGATGGCGACGAGCGAGAGAGAGGCAAGAACAGACGGCCAGGTCAGCGCATCGCCGTTGATACGCATTCCGCTATGACCGAAGAAGAGAGGGGCGACCCAGACCAGCGCAAAGGTCGAGATTGTCTCAAAGGGGAGGCGCCTGACCCATGAGGCGGCATAAACGCACCGGCGAAATAGGCGCCGATCAATTCATGCAGACCAAGTGTCATGCTCGCCCAGGAGCCAAGGCTCAGATAGAGCGGTACTACGGCCCAGATCAGCAAACGCGGTGGATTGCGGAAATGGCGCGAGGCCAATGATCCTCCTACCCCCAGGACGATGAGCAAGAGTGCGGCGCCTCCCTCCCTCAAGCCCCAGCTATGCATCGCAGTTTGCCGCTCAGCGGCAAATTGCAACAGAGCAAGGCCGATCCAGAGTGTCGCGTCATCGATCACGGCCAGTTTGAGCGCGAGTTGACCGATTGGCCTGTCTGCGATCGGCAGCTCTCGTACAATACCGATCAGGACCGGCAGGGCGCTGACCGCTATACAGAGCCCAATGGAGGCCGCAGCAATGACCGGCGTGACCGATGGAGCATGCCAACCCGGCAGAGGCAGAAAGAAGAAATAGACGAGAACCGAGCCGATCAGAAAAGGCCCGCCGAGCGCGATGCCGGCTCCGCCGAGCAGGCGGGGAAGCGTAGGCTTTGGTAGCGCATTTTCGGCTGCGTGTCCTTCTGGATGCTGCCACATCTCCATACCCGCCGTGAAGGCGAGCACGAGCACGGCAATCCAGCCGATGGTGTCACCATAGAAGGATGGTATGCCAAGCTCTTGAGCGGCAGATGCCAGACTGCCGCCATGATGCCGATAAGAATTGGAATGACGGCAATGGGTATGACGCGGCCAAGCAGGCGCCAGAGCACCCAGGGGACGCAGACAAAAATACCAATGTCTGCCAGGACCGCAGTCAGATCGTTCATACCCACCCTTTCAACGTTTCACCTGAGGATAGCGTGGATGGGAGAGAAAGCGCAAACCTGACGTGAAAATGCATGAAATGGTGGGAGATCAAGGGCACAGCGAGGCGATTGTTATTTCTGTTTTCCAGCAATGTTTCTTTTGAATTCTTATGATGTATATTTGATATTTATTGGATATGTTGCGGAAAACCTGTTTTTTCTTTTCGAGGATCAATCATGCCGCCCCATATTTCGATCTATAGGCACCCCCGTGAGAACGGATATGGGGCCGCCCTGACCGTCATCGGGTGCGTAATATGGCTATTCATCATTCTGAGTGTCCTGGTGCAGAAAAACGCGATTGCTGCACTGATTATCGCGGCTATTTATGGCTTGCTGATCTGGGGCATGTTGAAGTTCATCGCGGCGTTGTTTCGTGCGTGGATGGTGGGCAATATGGTGGCGCTGTCCGAGCAGCAATTCCCTGAGCTTTACGCGATCTTTCTTGATGTCAGTCGGAAGCTCGGGTTGGAAATGGCGCCGGAAGCCTTTATTTATAATGCTCATGGCATGATGAATGCACTCGCCTTGCGGCTATCGCGCGGGCGCTACGTGCTTTTGACCTCGGCGCTTGTCGAAGCAGAGGACGATACTCAGCTTCGCTTCGTCATCGGGCATGAGATCGCCCATCATGTGCTTGGCCATCTCAATCCGATGAAGGCATTCATTCGCTACCCGGCTTTTTTCGTGCCTTTTCTCTATCCCGCCTACTCGCGTGCGCGCGAATATAGCTGCGACGCTGTAGGCGCGTCCCTTTTGAAAGACAGAAATCAGGCGTTCACTGCGTTGCAGATGCTTGCCTGTGGTGCCAGACGTTTGAACCACATGATGAATCCGTCGGCTTTCGCTGCTCAGGAGCAACATATGCCCGCCTTTGCCGGGTTCTGTCGCGAGATCTTCCTCAGCCATCCGCGCATGACCCGGCGAGTGAAGCGTCTGATGTCACTGTTCCCGATCATTGTAACGAAGCCGGATCCGGACGCTGCTGAGGCTCATGACGCGATCTGAAAGGAGCCCGGTCGCAAGCGTGGCTGGAATAATGGCGGCACCTGCTCTCCGGCCCTCTGCATTGCCTGACCGGAGAACAGGAAAGCTCAGGCAATCAGGAAGGGCTGTCAGAACCCCGCCTGCATGCTGATCGAAAAAGAACGGGGTGCGCCGATCAGAACCTCGGATGGATAGCTCGTGTCGGCCCATTGTACGAAATGCTTGTTTGCAAGATTGTCGATGCGACCGTAGAGCGTGATGCCCTTGTGAACATGCCAGCCTGCGAAAACGTTGACGAGGGCGTAGTCCTTGAGAGAGAGCGTATTGGCAAAGTCCCCCTTGCGCGCCGAGACATAGCGCATGCCTGCCCCCAGATCGACTGGCAGATCGAAGGCGGCAGACCAGACTGCCCAGAGATTGGCTGTAACCGCAGGCACGTCAGGCACCTGATTGCCCGAGGCGTCTGTGGCAGCGTCAGGATAGAATGTGCCGTAATGGGCGTCCGTATAGGCGACATTGCCTGAGAGGCTCCAATGGCGGTCGAGGCGCCAATCGCCCTGCGCTTCCACGCCGCGTGAATGTTGGCTTCCCGCTGTCGAGACAGCATCCTGACCCGTCTGGACCAGAACCCGTGTACGCCGGATATCGAAGAGGGAAAGTGTCGTGACGAGCCGACCGGAAAGCGCGCTCGCCTTGACGCCGATCTCCCCCTGTTGGGAATGGCTCAGGCGGCTGAACTGTCCCTTATTGGCGATAAACAGGTTCGAACCCGGCGGATCTTCCGCCGTTGTATAAACACCGTACAGGCTCACATTGGGCAGGATGTCGTAAACCGGGCCGATACGAAAATTGGCCGGATTGTAATGACCCTTGAAGCTTGTCGCCGCGTTGATTCGACCATTCTGGTTGTAATTCTGGCGGTCGAGCGAAAGCCAGTCGTAGCGGAACCCACCGACAAGACGCAGATTTTGCGTGAGTGAGAGCGTGTCTTCCAGAAAAACGCCGGCATCAACCATCGTAGTGGGCGATTTGCGGTATGGATATTCACCGCCAAAATTTCCCAACAAGCCGCTGTCGGGACCGATCAGCGAAACGCTATCAGCATAGCTGGCATCTGGAAAACCGCGGTTGCGGATAAAACGCAGATAATAGGCGTCTCCTCCAATCACCAGACGATTCTTCAGTCCGAAAACCGTGGTGTTAAATCGGGCGTCGATCGTATCGCCCACCTGATGCTGGTTCTGATAGACATAAAACCGGTCCCGCCCAATTCGCCCCGGCGTGATGGGGGCACCGCTCGCATCGGCTGTGCCTTCGCTGCCGATATAGCTGTACGTCTCAGCGTTGTCCCAACGCCGTTTGGCGTAGGAGAAGTAGGCCTTATCATGCAGCGTGAGCCGGTCGTTCACAATCCAGTTCAGATGCAGCGTCGGTGTTGCATTGACCGAAGTGGCGCGCGGGTCGGCAACATTGTAATTCCGCCATAGAGACGCCTTGCTGACCACCAGACCGCTCGATGAATGGAGCAGCCCACCCGCCGGATCCTTTATGGCAGAGCCGGGTACCAGCGGGGCACCATAGTAGGTCGACAGTTCGTCAGTCAGATAATCCATGCCCAGCTGCGCCGAAAAACTCTGCGACGGATGCCAGAGCAGCGTCGTCGTCCAGTCATTGCTGTGTGGGTCGGCGCCTTTGACATAGCCGTCAGAGGACGTGCGGCTGAAATCACTGCGTATCGCCAGCGTCGATGACAGGGGCACCGAGCCGCCGATACCGGCATTCCAGCTGTTGAAGCTGCCATAGGAGACCAGAGCATCGAGACGCGCATGATCAGGGTCGGGGCTGCGTGTTCGCATATCGACCGTGCCGCCGACGGCACCCTGTCCGTAGAGAACTGAAGAGGGGCCTTTGAGCACCTCAACTGCCTCAAGATTGAAGGCGTTCAGAGGCCGGTTCACCATGGTGGTGGGGCCAAAATAGAACCCGTCGCGCAGGATCAGGATCTGATTGCCGCTGAACCCGCGCATCATGAGCTGTGCCGGGTTTCCCGGCGACCCGCCGGAGGTCACGCCGGGTGCGGCATCCGCAGCCTGTTCGGCCTGCGCATAGCCACGAAGAGAGATGATTTTCTGATCAATGACCGCAATCGATGCCGGATTATGTTGCAGGCTGAGGCCCAGCCTGCCGCCAATGGCCGGGCGGGCATTCAGCCCGGTGCTCTGACCATGGGCAGTGATATATTCATCACCCGTGCTTGATCCTGCGCGACAGCCTGAGGAAGGGACAGCAGGGGAAGCCCTGCGAGAAGAAGAGACCTGAAGGGGCGCAGAGGGCGCATGGTGGCGGATCTATCCCGTCTATTCACGTCACTACGATGGGCCGGTTTGCACCTGCCACCTTCGGGACACCCCGCCCGTCAGTTTCCGTCCGTGACCATGGATGATGGCAGGTCTCCTGACTTGTGCGTCACTGAACCATGACTGGCCTTCCCGGGGGGATGAACCCAGTGGCCGGGCCGTCAAGACCCGCGTCATTGCTCTCGTCACCTACAGTTGCGGGGGCAGTCATGGCATCAGACCATGTTCCCTTTTCATCCCGGCAAGCGGGAACCATCGGGCGCGACCCTAGCGCGCGCGCCCGACCTGTCAATCGGGCGCGCGGCTATGGCGTGTTTCACCCAGCGGCGCGTCTCCCAAACGACACAAGAAATTATCAGGCAGGGCTTGCCGGGCTCCGGGCCATATGGGGATCGGAATGACTCGGTGCGCCATTTTCGATATGGCCCGCCAGGGCGAGCAGGATAGTGCCGTCGGTGTCTTTCAATTCCAGGTGATACCAATTCTGGCTGGGAGCCAGATCGACGAGATCGACAAGACGTGTACCAGGATCGAGCGCGTGCGATGCACTCTTGCGGTTATAAAGATTGGTAAAGAGCGCCTTGCTGACCGACGGCTTCCCTACCGAGAAGACAAGCCGCAATTTGTCCCCCTGTTCTTCCTGCAAAAGGGCCACGCCACTTTCGGGGCGATGCAGGCGATAGAACCCGTTCGGACCATAAATCTCAACCACACCGTCAGGCGCGCAGGCAAACAGACTTGTCATGCCTGCCGGTACGGTAAGATGCTGGCTCGGGAGCCCAGCCTGACGAATGCGGAAAACGACACCCTGCCTGCCGGTATTGCTGAATGTCAGCTTTGTCGGGTCCTCAGCATGGGTCGTGACGGCGAAGCGATAGGGAAGCGCGCGGCTCGGCCTCTGTCCCGTTTCCTGAACTGGCAATCGACCAGCGCAGGGACGAGCGGGGGTGGATGGGCGCAGGAAAGCCTGGTCTGGGGCAGATAATCGTCGGTGTTCGGAAGCGCCGCCGACCATTTTGCGTCAGGCTTCGAAAAATCGAACGCGGAGGTCAGATCGCCACAGACGGCGCGTCTCCATGGTGTGATGGTGGGGCATTTCACGCCGAAACGCTTTTCAAGGAATTGCAGAATCGAGGTGTGGTCGAAAACCTGCGAATTGACCCACCCGCCTTTCGTCCAGGGCGAAATAATCAGCGCGGGCACGCGCGGTCCGAGACCGACGGCTTCCCCATGATAGCTCTCGCCTGCTGTGGATACGACGCTGCTTCCCTGACCTGAGAGCGTGGGTACGGGCGGTGGGACATGGTCGAAGAAACCGTCATTTTCATCATAATTGAGAATGAAAACGGTTTTTGCCCAGGTTTCGGGATGCCGGACAAAAATATCGATGAGTTTCGAGATAAGATGCTCGCCAAAACCCGGAGGTGCCTCCGGATGTTCCGACAGGGCTGCTGGCGGAACGATCCACGAGACCTGAGGCAGGGTGCCTGCGGCCACATCATGCTCGAACGCGTCGAGCAGATAGCGCCCTTCGAGCTCGTGCATATTGTCCTTGTTGGAGCCGGGAGCGATGGCACGGGCGTTCTGATAGCGCCAGCCTGTGCGGTCGAGATTGCGGAACTGGCGAAACGAGGCGAGGGGGTTGTCGCCGAAATTGTCGTACTCCTGATAGAATTTCCAGCTTACCCCCGCTTCCTGCAACCGTTCCGGATAGGTCGTCCAGTCGAACGGCGTGAATTTCGGGTTGTCATGCGCCATGTCGGCGGACCAGTTGCCGTCATCGACGTTCTCGACAGCCTGTTTGCCATCTGCCCCCACAGCGAGGCCGTTGGTCCCTGTGAAAAAGTATAGCCGGTTCGGATTGGTGGGGCCGAAAATCGAGGCGTGATAAGCATCGCAAATCGTGAAGGCATCGGCGAGAGCGTAGTAATAGGGAATTTCCTGACGGGTGAAATACCCCATGGTCATGGGTGTCTTGTGCGGCACCCAACCATCCCACTCATTCCAGGCAGCCTGGGTTCCTTTCCAGCTATGGTCCAGGCTTTTCAGGCAGGCTGCAGATGTGTGTATCGTGTCGAACAGGAACGGCCAGATGGCGCGCCCCTTCTCATCCTTCTGGGCGAAGACGGAACTGCCATCCACCTGGCGCTCGGCGCGTGGGTCGCCATAGCCGCGTACGCCACGTAGCGTCCCGAAATAATGATCGAAAGCCCGGTTTTCCTGCATCAGGATCACCACATGCTTGACGTCATCAATGGTGCCCGTTTCGCGATTGGCCGGGATGGCAAGAGCCCGTCTCAGATTGTCAGGCAAGATGGCCCCAGCCAGAGCGGCAGCACCGAGATTGAGAAAATGCCGACGGCTGGGTTTCATGACGGATCTCCCGTTTCTTAGTTGAAATGCTTGCGAATGGTGAAGAACACCATGCGTGGTGCCGCGGCCTGAAGGGTCTGAAATGAGCCCGACGGATCGGAATTGATGAAGCCGTTACTGCCAACTGTCGCGACATAGCGCTTGTCGAAGAGATTGGAG
Organism: Asaia platycodi JCM 25414; assembly: GCF_000614545.1. Lineage (GTDB taxonomy): Bacteria > Pseudomonadota > Alphaproteobacteria > Acetobacterales > Acetobacteraceae > Asaia > Asaia platycodi. The sequence continues at coordinate 7,757 of NZ_BAKW01000009.1, forward strand.
ACGTTGATCTGCGTGTCCAGTCCGCGCAACCAGAAATTATGGCTCTTGAAGCGATAACCCACATTCAGGTTGAAGACGTCATTCGCAGGCACATAGGCGTCGTTGGTATAGGTGTAGTAGCGGCGATCCTGGATTTGCATCAGCACGTTGCCCCAGATCTGCCCGTCATCATAGCCGATCTGCAGATTGGCCAGATTGCGCGGCATGCCGACCACGTTCTTGCCTTTGATCGCCGCCGAGACCTTGCCGTTGGCCATCACATCGTCCTGGTAGAAGGAGTTGTTGAAGGCATAGGAAGCAAAGATCGACCAGTTGGGCGCGAACTGCCAGTTCACGGCGGTGTCGATGCCGCGAGAAATCACGCCGCCAACATTGGACAGCACCGAAGCGTTGCCCTGGATACCCACGCCCTGCGTGACCGAAAGCAGGCGGTTTTCGAATTCGACGTAATAGCCCGTAACCGTCGCCTGAAACGTCTTGGTGTGGTAACGATAGCCAAGCTCTTCGGTGTTGGATAGTTCAGGTTTGAGCTTGCCCTGAAGCGCCTGGAAGCCAGCGACTGTCGTTGAAAACGGCCCTGAGGTCTGGGCACTGTCATACGCTGCCATGTTGCGCGCGTAGTCGACGAAGATTTCGTGATTATGGTTGAAACGGTAATTGGCGCCGATTTGAGGCAGGAACCCGTTTGTCGCGTTCAGCGAGCCTGACGGGTAGGCTGTCGCGACAGGTGCGCCGAGATAATTCCCGTTCATTGCACGGGCCGTATTATCGACGATCAGCGATTTTAAGCCGTAATTGACCTTCAGCTTGGGCGTAATCTTCCATGTATCGCCCAGGTGGACCTGATAGGTTTTGGTGTTGAACGCGCTCTGCCACTGTGTCGCGAAGGCATTGTTTTTGTACCAGTGAGTCGACGATGGCGATCCGTCCAGTGCCAGCGGATAGAAGCGGCGCGCCTGGTTGAAATTGTTGTTTTCGAACCAGAAACCACCCTCAATGCTGTGATTGGCAATCTTGTAGGTCAGGCTGCCGATAAACCCGGCGCGGTGGATGTCATATTCAGTGGTGCGTGTCGAAAGAGGGGAGCCGCCGAGCTGTGCCGGGGTGGCGGAGTAGGGGGTCACCCAGACGCCTTCACCCGAATTGGTATGCCCATATCCCGTGACAAAGCCTGAAAGCCGGTTGTTGATCTTGAAGTCCAGCTTGCCATAGCCGAGGGCATCTTCTCTCAAGCCGCCTGCATTATAGTAAACGGTATCCTGATTCTCGATCCCTTTGGGGAATGCCGTGCCGTTCTGGTAAGCATAGCCAATCTGCTTGGCCAGCGCGTAATTGCCGGTGATATTGTCCAGATTATAGCCATAGGTCTTGATCTGGGAGAGTGACAGATCCTGATAATCGTTTTCCGCGCGCTTGGACCAGTCGCCGAACACGGTGAGTTTCAGATGCTCGCCTAAAGGCTGGACGAATTTGGCATTGGCCTGATCCTGCCTCTGAACGCCGTCGCCCTTCCATTTATTCGCGTCCTGATGGTCGTAGGACACGTAGAACTTGCCGCCAGTCCTGAGCAGCCCGCTATTGATACGGGCAAAGGTTCGCCAGGTTGAGGCCGAGCCGATCGTGCCGCTGACATCTGCGCCAAATTTGTCGGACGGGTCGATCGACGTGAACTGGAGCGCACCGCCGAGATCGTTCGAGGCGGCGACGCCCACGGCACCGGCACCCTGTGTGAGCGTTGCCGGACCGTTATTTTCGGTCTGCAAGGCGCGCCCGATGGAAAGACCGTTATCATTGCCATAGGCGAGATTGCCCAAAGGCAGCCCGTCGAAAGTAAAGCCAAGACGGCTCTGGTCGAAACCACGGATAATGATCTGTTGCGACCACTCATAGGAACCCAGAGGATCTGACGAGGTGAACATCACACCAGGCAGTTTCGAGAGCGCCTTGAAGGGGCTGGTGCCGGGTGTGTATTCCTGAATGGCTGTGCGCGAAATGGTCTGTGTCTCTCGCGCCTGACCGGCGCCCAGCACGATGATGGATTCAGGGGTCTTGGCGTCGACAGCGCTCGCGGGCGGCTTGACCTTGCTGCTCGACTTTGCTGCCTGCCTGGGTGTGGCAGCATGAGGCGCCTTGTCCGTTGAAATAGCCTTGCGGTCATGCGCAGCATCCTGAGCGAGAGCCCTGTCCGACGCATGAGCGGCAATGACCAGAGCCGGCAGGCTGGCGGAAAGAACAAGACTGATTCTGAATTTCATCGATTAGGCCGTTTCGCTTCGTGATCGAAATACGGGCCGTAAATATCGGTATAATGCGTTATGAAGTATTATGGTTTTATTAAATCGATTTCGAAATAAAAAAGTCATCTTCCTGTCATATTTATGTCTTTTGTCCTTGGATTTGCAGATCGTTTTGCATATTCGTGCGAGAAGTGTTTCTTTACTTTCGCTACCTCGGCCGGGTGGCCACGGCGATGCTCGTCAACTCCATCAGCGCCAGACCGGTGATATAGGCTACCATATCGTACCAGCTGAAAATGCTACCTAGCAGAAAACCACCGGCGCCTGTTTTTCGCAGAGCATTGAGTGGCGCCAGATGCACGAGTTTGAGCATTTCGCTCCCGAACGTGCCGAGCGCGCCGAGCAGAAGACGCGTGCGACGCTGGTCATCACGGGTGACGAGGGCCGCGAGGCACCAGAAAAGAGCGCCCCAGAGAACCGAGCCGCTCCATTTTCTGCTCCACGGTGAGAGCCCGAGCGGCGCAAGACGGCAGATCAGTCCAGCGGCGATGACGCAGACCGTCAATGTGGCGATATGGCGGATTCTGACCCCGGTGATCGCTCGCCCGACAGGGTTCATCGTTGGGTGGCCTCTATCCTGTCCGGGCGTAGAAGCAACGTTACCGTGATGAACGCGACATAGAGGAGAAGATACCACGAAACGAGCTTCTGCGGATGCACCACCCAGGTGAACTGCTGATGGGCATAAAGCCAGGTGCCTGTAAATGTGCCGATATTTTCTGCGACCCAAAGCGCCACGCTGGAGAAAAATGCTGCCAGGGGCAGCCGCATGTGCCAGTCGACATCGACGACGCGGTAGCTGATCCAGCATTTGCCATATATCAGCACGGTTGCCAGAACGAGCACCCAGCGCAGATCAGGAAGAAAGTGATGGGTGAAGAAATTGGCGTAAATGGCCAGGGCCAGGACCAGTGAAGCGTCGAAACGCGGATAGGGCTGGAACCGCATATCGAACAGTCTGATGACCCGCGCCATGTAGCTGCCCACCGAGGCATACATAAAACCCGAAAACAGCGGCACATGCATGATCTTGAAGAAGCCTGGCTCAGGATACGCCCATGACCCTGCTGAGACCTTGAACCATTCCATGGCGGTACCGGTCAGGTGAAAGATCAGGATGATCAGAGCTTCCTGCCTCGTCTCCAGGCCAAAAAGCAGAAACAGGATTTGTGTGCTCACGGCAAAGACGAACAATGCGTCGTAGCGATGGATGGGCCAGGAGGGCGACCAGATGAGATGCGTGGCGAGAATGGCGCCCAGCATGAGACCGCCGAACAGGCAGGCCCAGCCCTGCTTGAGCACGAACAGCAGAAACATGCCCGAGAATCCGCGCAGATCGCGCCTTACCCAGTGTCCAAGCCGATATTCGAGCGCGTTTTCTGTTTGCGGCGTATCGTTGGCGGGCATGGTGCGATTCCTCAGCTTTGGAGCCGCACCTGCCGCAGCACGCTCCCCGAGACAAGGGCGCGTGACGCAACTGTTACCGGTTAGCGTGAAAGGGCGAAGCTTAGCCCGCCCATTACCGTCAGGCCCTGGTTAGGAATGCTCGAAATCGCGCTGGTGTAATAGCGGCGATTGGTCACGTTATCCGCGTTGACGAACATCTGGATCTGCTTAGTGAGCTGGTAGGATCCGAAGAGATCAAACACCACATAGCCACCCTGCTTTGGATAGAGAGCTGATTTGCTTGCAGGCTGTCCGAGAGTCTGGGTTGCCGCGCGGATGCGACCACCGATTGACAGCTTGTTATCAAGCAGATGCACGCCCACCGTTCCCGCTAGAACAGAGCGCGGTGGCGTGGTAAGCAGCGCGCCAAACCCGGTATAGTCGGCATAAGGCAATTTCGTGGTGGTATTGGTGTAAGACAGCGTCGCGAAGACGAAGCGGTTGTCGTATTTCGCCTGGCCCTCAAAGCCGTGGGTGAAAGTATTGCCCGCCATGTTCTGATAGAAATAACCATATGTCGGAATATAGGAGCCTGCGGCCGGGCGACCGATCACGCGTGTCTGGGCGATGTAGTTCTTAATGCGCGTATCGAAGTAATCGCCGTCGAACTCGATCTTGTCATCATTCATCAGCACGTCACGATAATGAAGCTTCGCGCCAAGCTCCCAGCCGTAAGTCTGTTCTGGCGCGAGATCAGGGTTGGGAATGAAGTTGAGAAAGCTGAGCCCCGGGTGCGAGCTGGCCATGAACATCTCGGTCATGGCGGGCGGGCGGAAACCAAGGCCGTAGCTGCCGTATAGCTGGAGCCCACGCACCGGCGTGACCGCGAGGGTTACTTTAGGATTGACCGCGTCCGAGCCGCTCGATCTGTGGAAGGCGCCGGCTGCGACCGAGGTGAAACCGGAGGCCAGATTCACACCGCTGCCAGACGCATGATAGCTGTCGTAACGTAGCGCGCCAGTCAGCTGGACGATCTTCCAGTTCAGCGCGAGCTGCGTGAAGGCGCTGCCAACGCCGCGCCCGCCCGAAGGGGTGGAGCCTGCATAACCCGTCTGATCCTTGGTATCGACCGAGTCATGATAATATTCGCCGCCGTAATTCAGATTGGCGAGAAGAGGACCGAGGGGGAATTGTGACGTGTTATCTGCCTCGAAACCCAGCGTCGTCAGGTTGTATTTCGTCATATTCGCCGCCGCGACGGTCAGGGCGCGATAGGAAGGCATGGCATTATCCTGCCCCGTCGAGACCACATAACCCTTCACATGCAGCGCGACGAGCTTGTTGTCATGCGGCGTAAAGCGATACTCGATATTCCCCTGATTGTTCTGGATCTGGTTGGTACCGATAATCCCTTCAGTGCCCTGACCGAACTGGTTGTGATAGATAACTGTGCCGAGTGTCAGGCTTTGATCCATACCCGGCTTGATATCGATCTTGAACAGGCCAGACTGCATGCGCTGATAGGTGTCGGCAATGCGATTGCTTGACCCGTCCTCATAATCGCCCGAGCTGCGCATGCTGAAGGCCGCAGCGATGCCAAGCCAGGGACGGATGCGCATGCCGGCACCGACCATGCCCGAACCGTCATAATTATTCGATCCGCCCAGCGCGCGGGCCATGACACCGTAGCGCTTGCCGGATTCCACGATGTCATCGACACCGAGCGTGTGCATGTTGACCACACCCGCGATGGCGCCAGCGCCATCTGCCGTGGCGACGGTCCCGCGAGAGACGTCGAGACCGGCCAGCAGGGCCGGATCGACATAGACGCTGCCATTCGCGCCATGACTGCTCGTCTGGAAATCCTGTCTTGCACCGTCGACCATGACGTTCACACGGCCGAAATCCTGCATGCCGCGAATAGAGATGGCGAGAGAGGGCGAGCCGTCATTCTGGAAATAAACGCCCGGCAACCCGGTCAGGACCATATAGGGCTCGGTCGGATTGACGCGAAGCATGTCCTTGCGCGTCAACGTGGCGCTTGCCTGAGGTACGACGAGATCGGTGTCGCCGTGAACCTTGACGCTCGGCAAGGCAATCTCACCCGTGCTCGATCTGCCGGCATCTGTCACCTGTTTCCTGACCGAACCTGTCGGTTTGGCCCCACCCGGAGCGCCGCTGCGCGCAGACTCGTTGCGCTGTCCGGCTTTGGAGGGGTTCTTGTCGCTCGTGTCACGATCCTGAGCCTGGGCCGGCCCGGAAAAAAGAGTGATCAGGGCAAGAGCAGAGGACAGGGAAAGCACCTGGCGGGTTGAGATCATCGGTTCGGCCCTACGAAACGTTAATGGAACGCTGTGAGTGCTTATTGAGAATGACTCTCACTTGCAAGGAGTAAAAACTTCCTTTAAAGCTTCGCCGCGTCAGGTGAGGGAAAGAAGCAACAGCTTCGGACCCGGGTCAGCAGGGGATAGGGGGAGGGCTCATGAGCATCAGATTGTTCAGTCGGCGTCAGTTCGGGCTTTCCGCCCTTGCCACCGGCGTGACGGGCGCGGCGGCGCGCACGGCGCGTGCCGGAGAAAAGCGCAGCATCCAGATCGAGGATTGTCGGGGCAGGCGCGTGACACTGGGGTCGATGCAGCGCATCGTTTCCATTGGAGCACGATCACCGAGACGCTCTATGCCCTTGGCGCGTCCGATCGTATCGTCGGAATCGACATCACCTCGACCTATCCCGTCTCGGCCCTGCGTGAGAAGAAATCTGTCGGCTATATGCGCCAGCTTTCTTCCGAAGGTATTTTATCGCTCAAGCCTGATCTCATTCTGGCAATGAACGATTCCGGTCCTGCGAATGCTATCGATCAGGTCATGGAGTCCTCGACGCCCATCGTGATGTTGATGCAACACCGTCGCTCGAGGGTGTGCGCAACCGGATGCTGACCCTCTCGCGCATTATCGGCGAGGAAGAGAAGGGAGCCGCCATGGTGGTGCGCTTCGACAACCAGCTGCGCACGCTCAAGGCATGGAAAGAACTCCATCCGGAAAAGGCGCGTGTTCTCTTCGTCATGCGAGTGGTCAATGGGCGCCCGATGGCCGCGGGTACCGGCACGGCGGCCGATGCGATTATCGCTCTTGCCGGAGCGACGAATGCAGGTGCCGACATGAACGGCTATAAGGCTCTCGAACGCGAGGCGCTGATTGCGCTCAAGCCCGATGTCATTCTCATGATGAATCAGGGGGGGCAAGCGATGCGCGACGCCCTTCTGGCTGATGACGCGATCATGCTGACGCCTGCCGGGCAGAAGAAGGCGATCATCGATATGGAGGGTGAGAAGCTACTCGGTTTCGGGCCGCGCACGGCTGAAGCTGCGCTTGAGCTGGCCCAGCAGATCGTGAGCTATACCCATCCCGCATGAGTGTGTCGCGTCTCCCCATACTGCCGGCTTTCACCTTCCTGTTCCTCGCGCTGGTTGCCAGCGTGCTGCTGTCTTTGGCCTCGGGCGCCACGGGTTTTGGCATTCATCCCGGCGGCGTCGATGACCCGGCGCTGACAAGGCTGATCGTGCTTGGTATCCGGCTGCCCCGCATTGTCCTGGCCGTTCTGGTCGGGGCAGGTCTGGGCGCCGCCGGGGCCGTGATGCAGGGGCTGTTTCGAAACCCGCTGGCCGATCCGGGACTGATCGGTGTGTCGTCCGGTGCAGCTCTTGGCGCGACGCTGATGATCGTCGAGGGCGTTATCTGGTTCGGTCCTGGCGTGATGGCGCGTTGGGGTATTCCGGCGGGAGGGATGCTGGGCGCCTGTGTCATGACCGGGATCTTGCACCGTTTCTCGACCCGTCAGGGCAGGGTTTCGACCTCACGCCTTGTGCTTGCGGGTGTCGCTCTCGGCGCGCTTGCCTCTGCGGCGACTGGTATCCTGCTCTATCGCGCCAATGATGCTGCCCTGCGCGACCTGACATTCTGGACGATGGGCAGTCTGGCCGGGGTGCGCTGGCGCGAAATCGAGATATTGGCGCCTTTCATACTCGCCTCGCTTGCGCTGCTGATGGCGCTTGCCCGCCCACTCAATCTGCTGCTTCTGGGGGAGGAAAATGCCGCGCTGATGGGGTGTCGCGTCGGGCAAGTGAAATTTCTCTGCCTTTTGGCGGTCACGCTTTCTGTCGGCCCTGCTGTCGCGTTTTCCGGGGTGATCGGCTTCGTCGGTGTTATCGTGCCGCATCTGGTCAGGCTTGCGAGCGGGCCCGATCACCGCTTTCTCATTCCGGGCAGCGCCCTGATGGGCGCTCTGCTCCTCGTGTCGTCAGACACGCTGGCACGTCTGATCGCGATACCCTCCGACGTGCCGGTGGGCATCGTGACAGCTGGTTTGGGAGCGCCTGTCTTTATCTGGCTTCTGATGCGCCGAAGCGATCAGGAAATCCCGTCATGACCCTTGCGCTCAAGGAAATTACCGTCAGGCGACAGGGGAGGATTCTGCTCGAAAACGTGTCGCTTAGCGTGGAGCCCGGAACCTTCGTGGCTGTGATTGGCCCGAATGGCGCGGGAAAAAGCACGATGATGCGTGTCGCCGCCGGTCTGCTTTCCCCTTGTGAGGGGAGTGTCGAGATTGCGAAGCGCACTCTCGGGAGCCTCACTCCTCGCGCGCTCGCCGCAAGAAGGGCCATGCTGACGCAGGACCAGAATCTGGAGGCCCGGTTTTCGGTTGCAGAACTGGCCCGCTTCGGCGTGGCTGACGAACCGGGCAGTGAGGCACGAGAGCGGCTCGCGCAGCTTGTCAACCGGACGCTGGAAGAGGTGGGGCTAGGGTCCTTTGCGAAACGGGACGTCACCACGCTTTCAGGCGGTGAACGCCAGCGCGCGCATCTGGCGCGTATTCTGGTGCAATTGCGCTGGCACGGAGATAACGGATACCTGCTTCTGGACGAGCCCGTCTCGGCGCAGGATATCGCCCGTCAGGGACTGATATTGTCTCTGGCTCGGGCGCATACAGGCAAGGGCGGGGCGTGTCTGGCCATTCTGCACGACCTGAACTGGGCGGCCGCCTTTGCCGATACTATTGTGGTGATGGAAGGGGGGCGGATCTACGATTCCGGTCCTGCCGACAGGGTCATCACATCCAGAATGCTCTCGGACGTCTTCGGCCTTTCCGATACGGTTCTGGGGCATCATGCCGAGACGGGGCGGCCGTTCCTGCTGCCCCATGATCTCATTCTGCCCGGTTCACCATAAAGTCAAAAAGGTATCGTCGATGTATATCGCAATGAACAGGTTTCAGGTCCTTCCCGAGAGCGAAGACGCGTTCCGTCAGCGTTGGCTCGATCGTGAAGTGCTTCTGACCACCGTGCCGGGGTTCAAATCCTTCGCACTGCTGCGTGGCCCGGTGAAGGATGATTATATTCTGTGGTCTTCCCATACGGTCTGGGAGTCACACGAGGCTTTCAAGGCCTGGACGCAGTCGGAACAGTTTCGAAAGGCTCATGCCGGCGCTGGCGGCAACAAGCCGCTGACACTCGGCCCGCCAGTATTCGAAGGGTTCGACGTGGTTCAGCAGATCGACAACTGATCATCACGTCTCAAGATGCGCCACGTCCGGTCGACATGACCGGGCGTGTGAGGCTCAACCCAGCGTGTTGAGGATCATATCGAAAGCCCGGTTCACGGTCGCCAGGCGAACGGCTTCGCGATTGCCGGAGAAATAGGCGGTTTCGCGCATCGGATTTTTTGTGCCGTGCATGACGCAGAGACAGACCGTGCCGACAGGTTTTGCGTCCGTTCCGCCACCCGGCCCGGCAATGCCGGTAACGGCAACCGCAATCGTAGCATCTTCGGCGCAATCCAGCGCCCCCATGGCCATTTCGACTGCAACCGCTTCACTGACAGCGCCATGGGTGTCCAGCGTTCGCTCTGCGACACCGAGAACGGTTATCTTCATCGCGTTGGAATAGGTGACGAGCCCGCCTTCGACGGCATCGGATGATCCGGCTATCGCCGTCAAACTCGCCGCGATGAGACCGCCCGTGCAACTCTCGGCGGTGACGAGACGTGCGCCGCGATCACGCAGTGTCTGCAGGACAAGGGCTGCCTTGTCGCTCAGTGCGGGAACGGTTGATGCCGACTCAGCCATGAGCGCCGTTCTCCAGCACGCGATAGAGCGCCATGTTTTCTTCCACGCGCTGGATATAGGAGCGCGTTTCCTCGTAGGGGACACTCTCGATCCAGTCGATCATGCCTGCCTGCGTCAGGGGCTGCGGCAGGGGGAGCTGGCCAGCCAGAGGTCGGTGCGATGCGGCCCGGCATTATAGGCAGAGAGAACCAGCGGTACGACATTATTGAAGCGGGTCATGAGCTGAGACAGATAGGTGCGGCCGAGAATGAGGTTGGTCGCAGGATCACGCAGACCGCTGGCGCTGGTGTCGATACTGCTCAATCCGGCACGCCGGGCAACATCCTGCGCGGTGCCGGTCTGAAGCTGCATAAGACCTATGGCGCGGGCGGGGCTGCTGACATGGGCGTCGAAACTGCTTTCCTGACGCGCCACCCCCAGCGCAAGACCATAGGGAAGGGAATCCCCTTCGGCCTGAGCTGCGTCGAGCACCGGCCAGCCTTCGGGATAGAGCGCCGAGCCCAGCCTGCCCGTGCGGCGAGCCGCGAAAACGGCGGGTTCAAATGAGCCGATCGACAGCGCAAACCGGGCAAGCGCCGCCTGACCGGGCGCGTCTTGCACGCGCTGTAGCCGAGCATCAGGAACTCGCGGGCGTGATCGTCATCGCCGCGGTCGTGCAGCAGCCTGGCCGCCTCGATCAGATCGGCGCGGGAGATGGCGCCACTTGAGAGCGCAGGAAGGCCGCTGAGGGCGGCGGCGAGGCCTGGCACGTCGCTGCCACCCGGCAGCAGGGTGTCGTCACGCCCGCCCATCGAAGCGAGCGCAAGCTGGCCGTAATAGGTTGTCGGCATAGCTGCTGCCTGACGATAGGCAGCATCGGCCTGTGCCGTATTGCCTTCTGCGGAAAAGCTTCGGCCGAGCCAGTAAAAGCCACGGCTTCTCGTGATCAGGCTGGTCTGTCGCGACAATTCGCTGAATGCCGACCGGGCCCGTGACGGATTTTTCTGAAAGCGCAGATCGATCCATCCACGCAGGAAAGAAGCTTCCATACGGGATGTTGCGCTGGTTGGCAGGGTCGTATCATCGGCCAGCGCGCGGGCCTGCGGCACAGAACCCTGGATCAGGAACGCCCGTGCGAGACCCAGACGCTCACTGGTCCAGTCTGAAGAAGGGGCGCGTTTCTGGGCGGTGAACCCTTCTTCCTGCCAAAGGGCGTAGGCTGCCTCAAGATCGGGCGCGCGGCGCAGCTGCCTGAGCCGTGCGATCATGATCTGCGGCTCTGCCCGTTGCGCCGCTGGGAGGGCGGCGAAGAGTGAGGCAGCGTCTGGCGCATTGGATTGTAGCGCGATCAGCACACGGCGCGCTGGCTGACGCTGCGGTGCGAGCAGGGAGATCTGTCGGCCTGCTGCCGTAAACTGGCGGGTGCGGATCTGACGCTGGAAGCGCGCCCAGTGATCGTCAGGGGTAAGCGACTGGCTGTACTCCGCCAGAATCAGACTGGAATCTGTCTCGCGATCGGCGCCATTGCGCCAGATGCGTCTGGCCTGGCTGGCGGCATCCGGCAAAAGCGTGGCGCAGCGCATGAAGGCCTGAACCCCGGTGAGAGGCTCGCGCGGGCAGAGCTGAGGCAACTCGGCATCGCTCGTGCGCGTGGCCAGAGCCTGCTGATAGCGTGCCATCATGACAGCACGTTCGGGCCAGCTCGGTGTCTGGTCCAGAAAATCCGCATAGGCACGTGCGCTGGGTGGGGTAGTGGCCTGAACGAGGGCGAGCCACTGATCGAGACGGGATGCGACGTCGCCGCTTGCCGTGACAGAGGGCGACGTGAAAGTTTCGGCAGCGTTGTCGCTCTGGTTCAGAGCGTCCGGCGCAGCTGAGGGGCTCTCCTGTTCCTGTGCTTGAGAGCTGCATCCGGCGAGCAGAAGCAGCGATCCGGTCAGGAGAAACGACTTAACCCGCGACATGATGCACAACCTCCATACTGCCTTTATAGATCAGCTCGCACGCAACGAAGGCAACGATGGCGAGGCCGAGCCACGCGATCCAGCGGTAGCGGTTCAACAGATTGGCTACCAGCGTGGCCGCTGCCCCCATCAGCACGACGGAGAAGGCGAGGCCAGTCACAAGCACGTAGGGGTGACCCATGGCCGCGCCTGCCACGGCAAGCACGTTATCGAGGCTCATCGACAGATCGGCCACGATGATTCTGAAGATCGCTTTTGATAGTGAGTTGCTTTTCGCTTCGCCGGTCATTTCCTCGGGGTGGCGCAGTTCCTGATACATTTTCCAGCAGACCCAGAGCAGCAGCAGACCCCCTGCGAGGGTGAGGCCCAGCACCGAGAGCAGACGCGAGGCGACCAGCGCGAGGGCGATCCGCATGAGGGCGGCCGCTGCAACACCGACCAGAATGGCCTTGCGCCGCTGTTCTGCGGGCAGGCCGCGCACGACCATGCCGATAACAACGGCGTTATCCCCGGCAAGGGTGATGTCGATCAGAACAACCTGCGCAAGCGCAATCAGGGCATGCCAGGTAAGATCAGGCGCCACATCAACCTCCAGAATTTATCGTGCGTCGCAATGCTAGAGAAAGCGCTGATTGAGCGCAATTCGCGCTGCGCTGGCCCTTCGCCTGATCAAAGAGTGTTACCCGACGGCATCTTGAGGTAAGAGGGGCCTCTTTTCGACCAGTCCTTGCGTGTTGCGTCGATCCTAACAAGGAGTTTGCCCGACCATGGTGCCTCGTTACAGCCGCCCCGAAATGACCGCCATCTGGTCGCCCATCAATCGCTACCGCATCTGGTTCGAGATCGAGGCGCTGGCCTGTGAAGCGATGGCTGAGCTGGGCGACATGCCCAAGGAAGCCGCGAGAGTCATCCGCGAGCGTGGCGACGCCGCCATGGCCGCTTTCTCTGACGCCGACGTGGCGCGTATCGACGAAATCGAGGCTGTTACCCGTCATGACGTGATCGCCTTCCTGACCTGGCTTGCTGAGAAGATCGGGCCGGAGAGCCGTTTCGTTCATCTGGGTATGACGTCTTCCGACGTGCTCGATACCTGCTTTTCGGTGCAGCTCGTTCAGGCGACCGATCTTCTTTTGCAGGATCTCGACGCGGTGCTTGGGGCGCTGAAGAAGCAGGCATTCGCCCACAAGAATACGGTCACGATCGGTCGTTCGCATGCCATTCATGCCGAGCCCACGAGCTTCGGCCTGAAAATTGCCGGGCATTACGCTGAATTCGCCCGCAACCGTGAGCGTCTGCTGGCGGCCCGCAAGGAAATAGCGATCTGCGCGATTTCCGGCGCTGTCGGCACCTATGCCCATATCGACCCGCGCGTTGAGGATTTTGTGGCCGAACGTCTTGGCCTGGCTGCCGAAGATGTCTCGACGCAGGTCATTCCTCGCGATCGTCACGCCGCGTTTTTCTGTGCGCTCGGTGTGATTGCCAGCGGGATCGAGCGTCTGGCGGTTGAAGTGCGTCATCTGCAGCGTTCCGAAGTGCGCGAGGCGGAGGAGTTCTTCCATCCGGGCCAGAAGGGCAGCTCGGCCATGCCCCATAAGCGCAACCCGGTTCTGTCTGAAAACCTGACGGGTCTCGCCCGCCTGATCCGTTCGCACGTCGTGCCCGCGCTTGAAAACGTCGCTCTGTGGCATGAGCGCGATATCAGCCACTCTGCCGTTGAGCGTAACATCGGCCCCGATGCGACAATCGGGCTGGACTTTGCCCTGATGCGTGTTGCCGGGATGATGGACAAGCTGGTGGTCTATCCCGAGCGTATGATGGCCAATCTCGAATCCCTTGGCGGTGTGGTGCATTCGGGTGAAGTGCTGCTCGCACTTGCCCGCTCGGGAATCTCGCGAGAGGATGCCTATCGTATCGTCCAGCACAATGCGATGGAGACCTGGACCAAGCTCGGCCAGCCCGACGGACGCAGCTTCCGTGAAAATCTCGATAGTGATCCGGAAGTTGCGGGCCGCGTCGATGCGAAGATTCTCGATGATGCCATGGACAGCACACGACATCTTGTTGCCATAGACCGCATTTTCAACAAGGTTTTTGGTTAAAATCACATATTGGGTGTTGACCTTGATGCGTGGTCGCGAGGATAAATTTGCTGTAATCTCGATTGAAAACTCGGGAACCTTTCGAACCAAGGCTCTGCAATGGCTTCCAAACCACGCCCGCGAGGGCACGCCCTAACGAACTTCATTGCCGTGATCGCCGCCACTGGCGGCCTTCTCTTCGGTTATGATACCGGCATCATCTCCGCGGCTTTGCTGCAACTCACGCCGCAGTTTCAGCTGACCACGGAGAGCGCCGAGATCGTCACTTCGGCGGTTATCCTGGGCGCGCTCATTGGATGTATCTCCGCAGCGCCTCTTTCCGACAGGCTCGGTCGCCGCCGGACCATCATTGCAGCAGCGACGCTGTTCCTTATCGGCACCGTGATTGTCACCTTCGCCCATTCGGTCTTCGTTCTGACCTTTGCGCGTCTCATTCTCGGCCTTGCTATCGGCGCCTCCTCGCAGATCGTGCCGATCTATATCGCCGAGATTGCACCGCCGGAGCGTCGTGGGTCGCTTGTGGTTGCCTTCCAGTTCGCCATTGCGTTCGGACAGCTGATTTCGTTTATTACCGGCTATGTGCTTCAGGATTACTCCTGGCGCCTGATGTTCGGTCTGGGTGTCATTCCGGCTGTCATTCTCTTTGTTGGCATGCTCTTTCTTCCCAACAGCCCGCGCTGGCTGGCCATGCAGGGCGAGTTCGAGCGTGCGCGCGAGGTGCTGCGCAGCGTGCGCAAGACCGACGCCGAAGCCGATCGCGAATTGCAGGACATCCAGGATCAGCATGACGAGAAAGCCCCGCTTTCCGAAGTGTTCAAGCCCTGGGTTCGCCCGGCAACGATTGCGGCGGTCGGTATTGCGCTGCTCTGCCAGCTTACCGGCATCAATGCCGTTATGTATTACGCCCCGACCATCTTTGCCGATGCAGGCTTTGGTCAGTCCTCTGCGCTTCTGACCTCGGTGGCTGTTGGCTTCTCGATGGTTGGCACGGTGGCTTTTGGCGGCTGGGCAGTCGATGCCTGGGGTCGTCGCACGCTGATGCTGCGTATGATTCCCGGTGCAGTCGTTTCGCTCGTCCTTCTTGGTTTCATGTTCTTCACGGGGCAGACCCATGGTTGGGGCGCGTTTGTCACGGCTGCAGCAGTTGTCGGTTACGTTGTGTTTAACGTGGGCAGCCTTTCGGTTGCGATCTGGCTGGTGGGCGCCGAAGTGTTCCCGCTTTCCTGCCGCGGTACGGGTATGAGCCTTGTCGCTGCCAGTCACTGGGGCGCCGATCTGATCATTTCGCTCACCACGCTCAGCATGGTGAAGGCGCTGGGTGCAGGCGGCACGTTCTGGCTGTTCGCCGCCGTGAATGCGCTCTCCTTCTTCTTCGTGCTGCGCTATGTGCCCGAAACCCGTGGCCGGTCTCTGGAGCAGCTCGAAGCCTCGCTGCGTGACGGAACATTCGCTCCGATTGCGCGTGAAAAGGCTGCTGCGGCCGAGTAATGATCCTGCCCCCGCCCAAGGGGGCAGAACGGCGCGATCATGGGTATGAACGGCGGGGCTGCGCTGCTATATGCGTGGCAACGCCGTTTTACCTTTTTTGAAAGATCGTCATGGCACGCCGTCGTCAGCTTTATGAAGGAAAAGCCAAGATCCTTTTCGAGGGTCCCGAACCGGGAACACTCGTTCAGTATTTCAAGGACGATGCCTCAGCCGGAAACGGCGTGAAGAAAGGCATCATCACCGGCAAGGGCGTGCTGAACAACCGTATCAGCGAACATCTCATGCTGCGTCTGCATGAAATCGGCATCCCGACCCATTTCGTTCGTCGTCTGAACATGCGCGAGCAGCTCATCCGCGAAGTCGAGATCATTCCGCTCGAAGTGGTTGTGCGCAATGTCGCCGCCGGATCGATCGCCAAGCGTCTCGGTCTTGCCGAGGGTACGCGCCTGCCACGCTCGATTCTTGAATATTACTACAAGAACGATGCGCTCAACGACCCGATGGTGTCGGAAGAGCACGTTACGGCCTTCGGCTGGGCCAACGCCCAGGATCTCGATGAGATCAACGCCTACGCGCTGCGGACCAATGATTTTCTCACCGGCATGTTCCAGGGGATCGGCATCCAGCTTGTCGATTTCAAGCTCGAATTCGGACGCCTGTGGGAAAACGAGGAGATGCGTATCGTTCTCGCCGATGAAATTTCACCCGATAACTGCCGCCTGTGGGACACCAAGACGAGCGAGAAGCTCGACAAGGATCGTTTCCGCCGGGATATGGGCCGTGTCGAGGAAGCTTATCAGGAAGTCGCGCGCCGCCTGGGTATTCTGCCCGAGGCTGGCAACAGCGATCTCAAAGGACCGGAGGTCATGCAATGAAAATTCGCGTCAATGTCATGCTGAAGGAAGGCGTACTTGACCCTCAGGGCAAGGCCATCGGTCACGCGCTCGAGGTGCTGGGCTTCGCCAATGTAGGTGAAGTGCGCGTAGGCAAGACCATGGAACTGGAACTCGCTACCGAAGACCGCGCCGCCGCGCTTGCTCAGGGTGAAGCCATGGCGCGCGAATTGCTCGCCAATCTGGTGATCGAGGATTTTGCAGTCGAGGTTGTTGGATGACCCCGAAAAAGGCTCTCCTGACGGCAATCGCGCTTGCATTGCCCATGGGCGCCCTTGCCGGTGTGGCGCAGGCCGACGAGCATCGTCTCTCTCCCATGCAGGCTGGCCGTTTCGGTCAGATCTGCTCCAAACCGCAAGGCAAGGCCGTGTGCGATGCCTATATTGCGGGCATGGCCGATTCAGGCGCTCTGTCTGCGCTCAATGCGAAGAGCAGCGGCGATGCAGGATCCGTCGCCGGTTTCTGCGTGCCTGACGCCGAAACGACCGATGCCATGCGTGGCAAGGTCATCTCCTGGCTCAAGGCGCATCAGGACGTACTGAAATATCCGGTTGGCAAGTCCGTTTTTGCCGCGCTGCATGATTCCTATCCGTGTTCGGCTCAGGGGGGCAAACCATGAAAGCGGGTATTGTTGTCTTTCCGGGCACGAACCGCGAGCGCGATATGGAGCAGGCTCTGCGTCTCGTCAGTGGCAAGGCCCCGGCCATGCTCTGGCATCGTGACACGAGCCTGCCCGATCTCGATCTGATCGTGCTGCCGGGCGGGTTCAGCTTCGGCGATTATCTGCGATCTGGTGCCATGGGCGCGCACTCGCCGATCCTGCGCGAAGTGCGGGCTTTCGCCGAGCGTGGTGGTTACGTGCTCGGCGTCTGCAACGGCTTTCAGATCCTGACCGAGGCGCAGCTTCTGCCCGGCGCGCTTCTGCGCAATGCGGGTATGCGATTCCTGTCGCAGGACGGTTTTCTGCGCGTTGAAGCCAACGATACGGCGTTCACCCGTGACTGGGCGAAGGGCGATGTGTTTCGCGCGCCGCTTGCCCATGGTGATGGCAACTACACCGCTTCCGAAGCCGAGCTTGACCGGCTCGAAGGAGAAGACCGTGTGGCTTTCCGCTATGTCTGCGCCAAGGGTGGTCTCGACGCGAAGAGCCGCGTGAGCAACCCCAATGGTAGCCAGCGTTCCATCGCGGGTGTTCTGAGCGCCAACAAGCGTGTTTGCGGGCTGATGCCGCACCCTGAAAACCTGGTTGATCCCGATCTCGGCGCGACAGACGGCGTGCCGCTGTTTTCGGGTCTGGTGAAGAGTCTCGTCGCATGAGCATGATCGTCAACGCTGAACTCGCCGCGCGCTTCGGTCTTTCCGCAGAGGAATACCAGAAGGTTCTCGATATCATGGGCCGTGTGCCGAGCCTGACCGAGCTTGGTATCTTCTCGGTCATGTGGTCCGAGCATTGCTCCTATAAATCGTCACGTGTGCATCTCAAGACGCTGCCAACGAAGGCGCCATGGGTCATTCATGGCCCCGGCGAGAATGCCGGTGTGGTCGATATCGGCGACGGGCTTGCGGCTGTCTTCAAGATGGAGAGCCATAACCATCCTTCTTTCATCGAGCCCTATCAGGGCGCGGCGACGGGCGTTGGTGGTATCCTGCGTGACGTGTTCACCATGGGTGCCCGCCCGGTTGCCAATCTGAACGCCTTCGCTTCGGCGACCCGTCGTTACCCGTTACGCAACGCGTGATCGATGGTGTTGTGCGTGGTATTGGCGGCTACGGTAACTGCGTGGGCGTGCCGACAGTCGGTGGTGAGATCAATTTCCACCCGGCTTATAACGGCAATCCGCTGGTCAATGCCATGACGGTCGGTATTGCCTCCCAGGACAAGATCTTCCTGTCGGCTGCTGCCGGTATCGGCAATCCGGTTGTTTATGTCGGATCGAAGACCGGTCGTGATGGCATTCATGGTGCCACCATGTCGTCGGCAGAGTTTGACGAGCATGCGGCTTCCAAGCGCCCGACGGTGCAGGTGGGTGACCCGTTCACCGAGAAGCTGCTGATCGAGGCCTGCCTCGAACTCATGGCGACCGATGCCATTGTGGCTATCCAGGATATGGGCGCTGCGGGTCTAACGTCTTCCGCCGTTGAAATGGCAGGCAAGGGCGGGGTGGGCATCGAGCTCGATCTCGACCATGTGCCTCAGCGTGAGACGGGCATGACCGCCTACGAAATGATGCTTTCGGAAAGCCAGGAGCGCATGCTCATGGTTCTCAAGCCGGAACGCACCGAAGTGGCGCGCGCCATTTTCGAGAAATGGGACCTGGATTTCGCGATCGTTGGCGTGCTTACCGACACCGCGCATATCACGGTCAAGCATCTCGGAACCGTGGAAGCGGATATTCCGCTGGCACCGCTTGCCGATGAAGCGCCGCTGTATCATCGCCCGATGACCCACGCCAAGCCGCCAGCACGTCTTGGCACCGTTGCCGATCCGGTCGGTGTCGAGCATGCACTGCTGACCCTGCTGGGCTGCCCCGACCTCGCTTCGCGAGCTTGGGTGTGGAACCAGTATGACAGCGGTGTCGGTGGCCAGACGGCGCGTCGCCCCGGCGCTGCCGATGCGGCGATCGTTCGTGTCGAGGGAACGAAGCGTGGTCTGGCCATGACCACGGATTGTACGCCCCGCTATTGCCAGGCCGATCCGCGTGCCGGTGGCGCTCAGGCCGTGGCGGAAGCCTGGCGCAATATCACAGCGACGGGTGCTCTGCCTCTGGCCGTGACGGACAACCTGAATTTTGGCAATCCGGAAAAGCCCGAAATCATGGGGCAGTTCGCCGATGCCATCAAGGGCATGGGCGAGGCCTGTCGTGCGCTCGATTTCCCGGTCGTCAGTGGCAATGTCTCGCTCTATAACCAGACGAGCCACCCGAGCGGGCTGAGCCAGCCGATCCTTCCGACCCCGGCCATCGGTGCAATCGGCGTGATTGAGGACGTGACCAAGGCCATCGGTCTTGGCATGCCAGACCATGCCGAGCTTGTTCTGATAGGCGAAATTCGCGGCGAACTCGGTCAGTCGCTCTGGCTGCGCGAGATCTGCCACCGTGAAGAGGGGGCACCCCCGATTGTCGATCTGCACGCCGAACGCCGCAACGGCGATTTCGTGCGCAGCATGATTGCCAAGGGCCGTGTCGAGGCATGCCACGACATCGCTGATGGCGGTCTGCTGGTGGCCGTTGCCGAGATGGTGATGGCGAGCGGCATTGGCTGCCATCTTGACAAGCCGCATTACGGAACCAGCCTGCACGCCTATTATTTCGGTGAAGACCAGGCCTGCTACGTGATTGCCACGAAGCATGCTGCCGCTCTAATCGATGAAGCGGAAAAGGCTCATGTGCCTGTGCGCCATCTCGGTCGTACCGGGGGCACCAACCTGGTGCTGAAGGACGGGATGTCGCTCTCAGCCGAGCGTATGCGTGAGGTGAATGCCGCGTTCTTCCCCAAACTGATGGAGCGCTAATCCATGCCCATGAGTGCAGAAGAAATCGAACGCACGATCAAGGCTGCTCTGCCTGATGCTGTGATCGAGATACAAGACCTTGCAGGGGACGGCGATCATTACGCTGCGACCGTGACCAGCTCCGCTTTTGCGGGGCTGCCACGGGTGCGCCAGCACAAGCTGGTCTATGATGCGTTCGGTGGCCGTATGGGGACGGAGCTTCATGCTCTGGCCCTTAAAACACAAACCCCCTGACAATCGAGACTTGTTGTCTATAATTAATCATTATTGACCCAGCGCGGCTCTCGCGAACAGGAGTGAACCATGGCTGAAGCCATTTTCCAGCACATCCAGCAGCTTATCGACGCTAATCCCGTCATGCTCTTCATGAAGGGCGACAAGCTGTTCCCGCAATGCGGCTTTTCGGCTCGCGTTGTGCAGATTCTCGGTCATATGGGTGTCGATTTCGAAACCGCCAATGTCTTGGCGAATGCTGAAATCCGTCAGGGCATCAAGGATTTCTCGCAGTGGCCGACCGTACCTCAGCTTTACGTCAAGGGCGAGTTCATCGGCGGCTGCGACATCGTGACCGACATGTTCCAGAGTGGCGAACTGGAGTCACTGTTCGAAGAGAAGAATATCGCCAAGAAGGTGGCGTGATCCTGCCTTAATCGCGCCATAAATAATGCGTTCTGCCACTGTTTTGACCCAAACTGTGGCAGTATTGCAACGTTGAACTTTCCCTTGAAAAAATTGTTTCTCCGCCTCTTGTTGCCTCCGGCGTCTCCCGCATACCCTGCCTCAGGTCATCCAGAGGGAAGAAGAAATGCGGCGTCTAACGGTTCTCAAGCTTGTCACTTCAGTTGTCGCTGCTGGAGCTGCTTTTGCTTCGCATGGTGCAAGTGCGAGAGAGATCACCGACTGGGAAGCCTCAAAGCTTACCCTTGACGCACTGACCGCTACCCCGGTTTACCACCGCACCGTTGCCAGCCATTCGCATCATAGCGTCGCCATTCATCAGGCTGCTGCGCATCACGCTGCCATGCCCTCGCGCCGCTCGCTGGTGCATACCGTCGTCTATCACTCCAAGGCTCCGGCCAGCGGCAAGGCTCATCGCGCCCGCCGTCACGGCTGATCTGATACAGCCTGAGGGGATCTCCGCTCAGGGGATCGCCTTAGACGCAGTTAGCGGATTTCCCCTTTTCGGATCGATCGTCGCAGTGTCTTCCGGCAGGACACCGTATTTCGCGTTTTGCTTACGCGGTCCTGCAGCTCAACAGAATCGCAGGATATCAGAAACCCAACGCATTCCGCCTGCCAAATCATGAAGGGCGAGGTCAAAGCGTGTTTCTTCCCTGCGCCATGTGTCATTTATTATGATGAGATAATCAGCCGCGCGTAGAAGCCGCTTCTGTTGCGCGAGGCTGAGCGAAAACGCGGCCTCATCGAGCGTCCTGCGTCGCTTGACCTCAACGAAAATCAGGCGTTCGGAAGAGGCTGCGATAAGGTCGATTTCGCCATAGGGCGTTCTGCAACGGGTCGCGAGAATGCAACACCCTTTTGCAGCAGAAAGTCGCGGCTGCGTCTTTCGGCGTCTATCCCGGCAGAATGGGCCGCATGGCCTCTTATCTGCCGGGTGAGAGTCATGCGCCGCGCGCGATGAGCCGTGCCGCCTCGACGGCGAAATAGGTCAGCACCCCGTTACATCCTGCACGACGAAACGCCAGCAGGCTTTCGAGGATGGCGCGGTCACGATCGAGCCAGCCATTCTGTATGGCGGCCATGAGCATCGCGTATTCGCCAGATACCTGATAGGCGAAGGTCGGCACGGCGAAGCTGTCTCGCACGCGCCGGATGATGTCCAGATAGGGCATGCCGGGCTTGACCATGACCATATCGGCGCCTTCCTGCAGGTCCTGCGCCACTTCGCGCAGGGCCTCGTCAGTATTGGCGGGGTCCATCTGGTAGGTCTTCTTGTCGCCCTTGAGCAGACCGCCCGAACCGAGCGCATCGCGGAACGGACCGTAAAAGGCCGAGGCATATTTCGCGGCATAGGACATGATGCGGGTATTTTCATATCCCGCCTTGTCGAGCGCCGCCCTTATGGCACCGATGCGACCATCCATCATGTCGGATGGCGCGATGATGTCGATGCCGGCTGCGGCCTGATTCATGGCTTGCAGGGCAAGTATCTCGACCGAGGCGTCATTGACGACATAGCCGTTCTCTATAAGCCCGTCATGGCCGTGATCGGTATAAGGGTCGAGCGCCACGTCGCCTATCAGACCCAGATCGGGATAAAGGCGCTTGATCTCACGTGCCGCACGACACATCAGATTATCCGGGTTTGTAGCCTCACGCCCCTTTGAGTCGCGTATGTCGGGCGGCGTGATCGGGAAGAGGGCAACGGCCGGAATGCCGAGCGCCACGGCTTCCTGAAGATGGGATTCAAGCAGATCGATACTGACGCGTTCCACGCCGGGCATGGAGCTGACCTGCGTGCGCGTATTCTGACCATCGCAGACGAAGATCGGCCAGATGAGATTATCGGTGGTGAGTGTCGTTTCCGCGACCAGCCTGCGCGTAAACCCGTCGAAACGGTTGCGGCGCGCGCGGCTGAGTGGATAGGCGCCAGTAATCATCGGGACAGCTCCCCAGTGGTGAGTTTGCTCTTCTTGTAGCCATAGGCGGCATAGACAACCAGCCCGGCGATCAGCCACAGAACGAGCCGTAGCCATGTCAGGCTATCAAGCGAAAACATGACGACGGAACAGCTGATAATGCCGCAGATCGGCATGAGCAATCCGCCGGCGCCTTGAACAGACGGGGGCGGTTGGGCTCGCGGATACGCAGGATGAGCACACCGACACAGACAAGCACAAAGGCCAGCAATGTGCCGATGGAGGTCATATTGCCAAGTACGGAGATCGGCACCAGCCCGGCCAGCAGGCAGGTAATGACCAGAAAGATGAGATGCGAAAAAGCGGGCGCTCGGGTGCGTGGACTCAGACGACCGAAAATGGCAGGCAGCAAGCCATCACGCGACATGGCATAGAAGACGCGCACCTGGCCCATCATGAGCCCCATCAGCACCGAGGTGTAGCCGAAGAGAATGCTGAATTTCAGCGCGCCCTGAAGCCAGAAGAGATGGGTGACGTCGATGGCAGTAGCGACGGGGCTGCCGTCATTTTCCATCTGGCGATAATCGACCACGCCAGTCAGCACGAAAGCGAAGGCGATATAGATGATTGTGCAGATGGCGAGGCTACCCAGAATGCCGATCGGCATGGTGCGTTCAGGCGTTTCGCTTCCTGCGCCGTCGTCGCGATGATGTCGAAGCCGAGATAGGCAAAGAAGATCATGCCTGCTGCACGCATGATCCCTGAAAGCCCGAAATGGCCGAACTCCCCGGTATTGGGGGGAATGAAGGGGGTGTAATGCGCGCTTTGGATGTAAGGCGTGCAGAAGATCATGAATGCCACGATGACAGAGAGCTTCAGCACCACCACCACAGCATTGATTCGCGTCGACTCAGTGATGCCGCGCAGTAGCAGCAGAACGATGAAGACGAGCGCAGCCATGGCGGGAAGGTTGATCCAGCCATGGGCTGTGCTGCCATCGGCCAGCGTTACCATCGTCATAGGCGACGCCATCCATCTTGGATCGGGATGGAGGTTCCATTGTCCGAGAATGGAAGAGAGATAGCTCGACCAGCTTGACGCAACCGCTGCGGCACCGACCGTATATTCGAGAACCAGGTCCCAGCCGATAATCCAGGCAACCAGCTCGCCGAGCGTGGCATAGGTGTAGGAATAGGCCGATCCTGCTGTCGGGATCATACTGGCAAGCTCGGCATAGCAGAAAGCAGCAAACCCGCAGGCGATTGCTGCAACCACGAAGGCGAGGATAACGGCCGGCCCGGCATTATGGGCTGCGGCGATGCCAGTAAGAGAGAAAAGCCCGGCCCCGACAGTTGTTCCGACACCCAGTGCGATAAGGGCGAAGGGACCGATGACGCGCTTCATGCCGTGTTCGGCGGGGTCGTCGGTGGTGCTGTCGATCGGTTTGCGTCGCCAAAGAGCGGCGAGGGGCTGGGCCATTCAGTCTTCCTCTAAAACGGGTATCCCGCGCTAAACGGCTTGGCGGCGGGGGGAAATCTGGGATATTGGCGTTCGTGATACGCCATTTTGTGCGTCTGCGCGCCCCCTCTGGGAGAGAAAAGAATGTCAACTCGCGAGAACATGTCCGCTCAGCACGATTTCTTTCATCGCGGCCTGAATGAGGCCGATCCAGAGGTCGCCGCGATTGTGAATGCCGAGCTGGTACGTCAGCAGGACGGGATCGAACTGATCGCCTCCGAGAACATCACCTCGTTTGCCGTGCTCGAAGCGCAGGGCTCGGTTCTGACCAACAAATACGCCGAAGGCCTTCCGGGCAAGCGCTATTACGGCGGCTGTGTCGATGTCGATCGCGTCGAAAACCTTGCCATTGAGCGAATCAAGCGCTGTTCGGTGTCGAATTCGCCAATGTCCAGCCCCATTCGGGTGCCAACGCCAACCAGGCGGCATTCATGGCGCTCGGCAAGCCCGGCGATACCGTGCTCGGGATGAGCCTGGCCGCTGGCGGTCACCTGACCCATGGCGCGGCGCCGAATTATTCCGGCAAGTGGTTCAACGCTGTGCAGTATGGTGTGCGCGCAGAAGACGGCACGCTCGACTATGAAGAAATGGAGCGTCTGGCGCGCGAGCATAAGCCGACCATCATCGTCGCTGGCGGCTCGGCCTATCCGCGTCATATCGATTTTGCCCGTTTCCGCCGCATCGCCGATGAGGTCGGGGCCTATCTGATGGTGGATATGGCCCATTTCGCGGGTCTGGTTGCTGCAGGTCTCTTTCCGAGCCCTGTCCCTCACGCCCATATCGTGACGAGCACCACGCATAAGACCCTTCGTGGCCCGCGTGGCGGCATCGTGCTGACCAATGACGCCGATATCGCCAAGAAGGTGAATTCGGCCGTGTTCCCCGGTCTGCAGGGCGGCCCGCTCATGCACGTCATCGCAGGCAAGGCCGTGGCCTTTGGCGAGGCGCTGGGTGAAAAGTTCAAGGCCTATCAGACCGCCGTTGCCGATAACGCACGCGTTCTGGCTGAAGAGCTGGTGGCCCGTGGTTTCGATATCGTGACTGGCGGCACTGATTGTCATCTGGTGCTGGTCGATCTGCGGCCCAAGAAAGTGACTGGCAAGATTGCAGAAGCCGCTCTCGAACGCGCGGGTATCACGGCCAACAAGAACGCCATCCCGTTCGATCCGGAAAAGCCCTTCGTGACATCCGGCATCCGTCTGGGCAGCCCGGCTGCCACCTCTCGTGGCTTTGGCAAGGAAGAATTCCGCACCATCGCGCGCATGATCGATGAAGTGCTGAGCGCTTTCGGCACGGACGCACAGGACGCTGTCGAGCAGCGCGTGCATGAAGAAGTCAAGACACTCTGCCGTCGCTTCCCGATCTACGACGTCGCCTACCCTGGCGCCTGAGACTGAGCCATCGTAGTCGCCCCGTGATCGGGGCGACTGTCAGAAAAGCCGTGCGAGACGCACCGCAAGCTGCCCACGCCTGACACAGAGATTGGGCATGATCAGCACGCAGTGATCGTAAGGTGTGCAGATTTCGTCCTCGCCATCCGTGGCGATGACCGTTCCCGCCGATGGAATCACATGCCCGCCCTGATAGGGCTCGGCGAAGGCGAAGCTCGCGCTTCGTGCGACGACATTATCGGTTACCATGGCCTGATGAGCAGCGCTGTTTTCAGTGTGCCGCGTGCCGAAATGCAAGAATGCAGCGTTCTCGACAAATTGTCTGATCACACGGGCACTGATTTCCACCGTCTCAGGGCGCCAGTGCTGCCCCGCTTCCAGGAGGACGCTTGCAGGCGCGCCCGAAGCAGCCAGAAAGCGCTCATGCTCGATCAAGCGGGCGCCCCCCACATGGCCGAGATCGGTCAGGGTGAGAAACTGCGTGTCCGACCGCGAGGAGAGCATACCGGCCAGCGCAATTGAGCGGTCGGTCTGTGGTGAAATGAAAAGCGGTGCCGATTCCCACAGCATGGAGTGCAGGTCGAGAAGCAGGTCGCTCCGTTGGATGACTGGCAGCAATTCCATTGCGCGTTCCATCTCGACCGATCCGGGCGCATGGGTCAACCGCTCATGCGACCATACCCGGTTGAGATCCTCGGCGACGAAACGCGACGCTGTAGGGTTTTCCGGATTGAAGCGATGGAATGCTGTTATGTTGGCAAAGACGAAGCGCAATACGCCGCAAATCGGACGGATGTCTTCGTGCAACAGACGGTCTGCCGCCGCCGCTCCGGCAAATTCATTGCCGTGAATGAGAGAGACGACCGCGATTTCAGGGCCAGGCCGCCCACTATCGCGTTCTATGACGCCCTCGATGCCGTTATTGCCTTTCTCCACGGTGTGAGATCAGGCTTGTCAATCAGGATGGGAAAGTCGGGCAGGCGGCGGGGCAGAGCGAGAGTGGGAAGCAGGCGCTGACGTCGCTTGCGCACCGGATGATGGTCCCGCGGTGAAGCCCCGCAACTCATGAATCGAGGCAGACCTGCCGCACAAGGCGCTCGATCATGGTCTCACACCGGGCCAGCTGGTCGCGTTCAATCCACTCATCGGGCTTGTGCGCCTGAGCGATATCACCGGGCCCGCAGACGATGGTCGGTAATCCGGCCTGCTGATAAATGCCCGCCTCGGTGCCGTATGAAACGTAGCCTGCGCTGTTTCTGCCTGTAATCTGCTGAATCAGGGAAACGAGCGGCGACGTCTCGGGCAGGGCAAGCGGGGGCAGATCGACGAGCGCCGTATAATGCAGGCCGCATTCGGGCCATGAAGCGCGCAGTAACGCGTCGATTGGGGCGAGGCGATGACGGATACGAGCGAAAATTGCATCATTGCTGTCGCCCGGTACAGCGCGCCATTCCATGTCGAAACTCGCCTGCTCGGGTACGATATTGAGAATGCTGCCGCCCTGCGCGAGCCCGACCTGCATGGTTGTGTGGTCGGGCTGAAAGCCGCTGACATGCGGGCCATCGCGTTCGAATTCATCAGCCATGGCGGCGATTTCAGCGATGGCGCGACCCATCGCGTGCAAGGCGTTGGCACCCAGAGCCGGTTGGGAGGAATGTGCCGGTCGGCCCTTGATATCAACGCGTATCGTGAAGCGGCCCTTATGCGCGATGACAGGTGAAAGCAGCGTCGGTTCACCGATTACGCATAAATCCGGCATCAGATCGCGCGACTTCACGTCCTCGATGAGATAACGCGCGCCGTTACAGGTGATCTCTTCATCGAAGGTAAAAAACAGATGTACCGGCTTCGCGAGAGCCCGGGCTTTGATAGACGGGATGGCCGCCAGCATGGCGGCGACAAAGCCCTTCATATCGGCGGCGCCACGAGCGTAGAGCTTGCCGTTCTTCTCGGTCAGGGTGAACGGATCGCGCGACCAGTCCTGTCCCTCGACGGGAACGCAATCGACATGGCCCGAGAGGGCGAGCCCGCCTTTCTGCTGCGGCCCCAGGATGGCGTGCAGGTTCCATTTGCCGTCTTCTGGCCCACGATGGCGGGTATAGGGCACATCATGCTCGTCGAGCCAGAATTCGATCCACTCGATCAGCGGCGCATTGGGGTTTCTGCTCGTCGTATCAAATGAGACGAGCTTTTCCAGAATCGCGACGGTATCCATCAGCCGGGCCTTGGGAGGGTCATGACGAGGAGTTTAGACCCCTGTCACGGCAAACCTCAAGGGCGGCCCCATCAGGAAACGATGCTGATGCGATAGCCGATCTCTTTTTCGATCGCCCGCAGCATCACACGTTCGTCACGTGTGCAGAAGGCGAGCGCCGCCCCTCTCTTGCCCGCACGGGCGGTTCGACCGATGCGATGCACATAGGTCTCGGCCTTCTCGGGCAGGTCGTAATTTACAACCAGCGCCACGTCATTGATATCGAGCCCACGCGCGGCGACATCTGTGGTGAGCAGGATCTGTGCACGCCCTGCGCGCAGGGCCTCGACTGCTTTCTGCCGTGCTCCCTGCGCTAGATCGCCATGCAGCACGGCAATCGACAGCCCGGCCTTGCGTAGATGCTTGCCGATCTGATCGACCGAGGCTTTTGTACGCAGAAAGACGATCTGGCGTCCCTGCGTCTCGGCGCAGATGCGGGTCAGGGTGGACAGTTTTTCTTCTGTCTCGACGAACATCGCGCGCTGCTTGATGCGGCGCGGCGTGATGGTCTGGCTGGCAAATTCGAGTGTGACCGGTTTGTAGAGCAGACGATTGGCCAATTCACGTCCGACAGGAGGGAGCGTTGCCGAGCAGAGCATGGCCTGACGCCGGTCGGGCAAATGAGGAATGATCTCGTCCATCGCTGTCAGAAAATCCTCATCCAGCATCTGATCGACCTCGTCGATGATGAGGAGTGTCGTGGCGTCGAGTCTACAGGCGCCGCTCATGAGCAGATCGATCAATCGACCCGGCGTGGCCACCGCAATATCGACGCCTTCGGCCAAGGCCTCGATCTGGGCGTCTTTTGGCAGGCCGCCGCAGAGCAGCCGCGTGCGAAAGGCGAGGCGTCGACCGATCTGGCGGCACACCCCTGCGATCTGGGTGACGAGCTCGCGCGTCGGCGCGAGGATCAGCACGCGCGGCGCGCCGGGCTGGCGCGTTTCTTTCGACGCAAGCAGGTGCTGGAAGGCCGGTGCTGCATAGGCTGCGGTCTTTCCCGATCCGGTCTGGGCAATCAGCAGCACGTCTTTGCCGCTCAGCACCTCAGGCCAGACACGGTTTTGCACATCGTTGGGTTTGTCGATACCGACCTGTTTCAGTCCGGCGATGATCAGAGGGTCGAAATTCGGCGTGTTGGGCGAGGGTGCTTCGGTCATGTGTGCTTCTTGCCAAAGTTCTGCCGGTGAAGGAATTGTTCAGTTATGAGTGTAGCCATCATTGCTGAAGATTTTGCCGGAATGCGCGCCCAGGCGAGCGGTCTTGTCGAACGTGCCGGGCTGGCGTGGCATTTCCACCCCGTAAGGATAGAAGGAATCTGGCGGCGTTTCCCCACCAGATTTTGTCCCGCGCCATTGCGTATGACTGCCCCCATAGATCTGCCATCGGGCACCGATCTGCTGGTGAGCGTTGGCGGAACGGGCGGAGCCGTTGCTGCGGCGGTCAGGAAGCAGACCGGGCTGAAGCTCGTTCAGATCCAGAACCCTCGCATGGCCGCGCGCCATTTCGACCTCATCATAGCCAATGTTCATGATGCCATAGCCGGGCCGAACATCGTGTCGGTTCGCACGGCGCTGCACGGGATGACAAGAGAAAAGCTCGATGTCGCCCGTGCTCATTGGCACAAACGCCTCACGGTGCCCGGCAAGGCGTTGCTGAGCGTATTGATAGGCGGTGCCAATGGGCGTTTCAGTTTCGGGGTCGAGGACGCGCAAAATCTGGCTGACAGGTTGATCGACATCATGAGCCACTCTGAGGTGGCGGTCGCTCTGACCCCGTCCCGACGTACCGACGGCGAAGCTCTCGCCGTATTGAAAGCACACCTTGCACCGTATCCAGCCTGGATATGGAACGGGCAGGGGGAGAACCTTATCACGGGTTGCTGGCTTGTGCAGATGCGATTGCTGTCACGACCGATAGTGTCTCGATGATTTCTGAGGCTGCTGCGACTGAAGCGCCGGTGATGATCATCAATCTGCCGGGGCGGTCACGCCGTATTTCGGCCTTTGTGCAAACTTTGGCAGAAGCCGACAGGGTCAGACCGTTCACCGGCGAATGGGCACCCTGGGCTGTAACGGCGCTTGACGATACCGACAGAGGGGCAGATGAAATGATTCGGCGTCTCGCTCTCTGACACGGGTGCGGGGTCCGCAACGAAGAAACGGGTACAGGACGACCATGCTCGATATCATCACCTTCGACGCTCAGGGCGGCGGAAACATCCTCTATAAGGCTCTTGCCCACCCGGTGGCTAGCGAGGCTCTCAGGAGGTTGGAAACGACACTGGCAGAAGGGGGCGTTTTCGCGGTTTATGACCCGGCTAACTGGTTGCGTACGCTGGTCGCACTCTACCCTGGTCTGAAACCGAATGCCGGTGTTTACACGCATGATAGCGAGCAGGTCGGTCAACCGGACGGGCTTGGTGGCACGAAGCAGGCCCTGACCGACCTTGCCACGGGTGACGCGACAATCGTGCTCGCGCTTTCATTCGAGCATGAGAAAATGCTGTCACGCCTCGCGCGCGTGACGCATTCCAGCCAGCAGGTGCTCTCACTCGAACCCGCCAAACTGCCTGACTGGATGCTGAGCAACCCGCGCAATTATCTCGACAAGCTCAATTTTGCGACGAATTTTGCTTTTTTCCGTGAGGATTCCCGCTTCAGCACGCGTCTGGTAACGGCCAATTACTGGTGCAATTACGACGCAGTCGATGTGCGCTACTGGATGCGGCTTTATGACAACAAGGGCGTCATCCTTGCCGAATGGCAGGAAGAAGTGCCCGACGCACCTGCCGGTATTGTGGTGGACAGCGCCGTCGTGCGCGAACGGTTCAATCTGCCCGCGTTCTGCGGTCAGCTTTTTATCCATGTTCTCGGCGCCGCGGGCATGACGTTGTGAAATACGCGCTCGACACCTATGGCAAGAATGGCGAGCCGAGCCTGTCTGTCACGCATGATGCCAATGCCTGGCCATCACCCCGTTTTGCGACGCTTCCCGCCCCGCGTGAGGGTGAGACTCTGGTGCTGTGGGTTCAGAACAGCCATGCGACGCCAATCCCGGCCGGGGCGATCACCATCAACCAGATGGGCGAGGAAAAGCATTTCCCAATGCCCCTCGAAGTGGGGCCGTTCTCGACTTATGCACTTGATGTCGGCGCGCTCGTTACCGGCATCGCTTGGCCCGCACAGCTCGAACTGCGCTCGGGGAATCATCTCGTCAGGCCGCGTTACGAGATTACGCAAGGTGCTCTGACGCGTATTGCGCATCTCAATGTCGAGCGCCGTGATCTCGTGCCCGAGCCGTCCCTGCGCAAGCTGCCAAAATCGATGGGCCGCGGCTTTGTGCTGCCATTCCCCATTCTCGACCCCAAGCATTTCACAAGTGTCGTGCAGCCAAATCCGATGTCGGAGAAGATCACCAGCCTGCCGTTGCGGCTGGATGTTTTCGATGAATCAGGCACGCTGATCGGGCAGAAATTTCTCGGCAATCTGCCGCGCAATCATGAGACTGCCATCGCCTTGCACGAACTGACCGATCGTGCCGGCCATGCCGATCTCGTCTATGATTTCCGTGATGGCGGCGACGGCGACGGCTGGATGCACGCCCTCATGCGTTATGAGAACCGCGAAAATGGACACTCAGCCGAGACGAGCTTCGGCGGTCACATCTTCAACACGCTCATGACGTGGCGCTCCGAGCCGCAATCCTATTCCGGCCCGCCGCCCGGACTGACAACGCGTCTCTTTCTGAAGTTGGGTCAGGAAGGGCATGAGAGCTTCTCCTGCCTGATACATCCGGCATCGGTCGAAGGAACCGATGCTTCGGAGACCATCCTTCATCTTTATTCCAATGCCGGTGTAGAGCTTGAGCGCCGCAAGATCAGCATCAACCCCTCGGGGTCATACATGGTCTGGCCGCATGAAATTTTTGGCGCCGAAAATTCGCCGAGGCAGGTATCGGGGGCTATGTGCTGATCCGCGACATGTCGTGCCGCCTGTTTGGTTATCACGGCCAGCGAAACGGAGCAGGGGGCTTCTCGCTCGACCACATGTTCGGCTTCTGATCAGGTTTTTTCGTTTTGCATCTTGCCGCGTCTCTCGCCCTTTGCTAGAGACGCGTCACCGCAGGATGGGTGCGTAGCTCAGCGGTAGAGCACTGCCTTCACACGGCAGGGGTCACAGGTTCAATCCCTGTCGCACCCACCATCCTCACCCGCAGAAATCAGCCGTTTTTTGAAGATTGACCACTCTGGACCTGCGTCCGTTTGGGGTCATTCCGGTACGTTCTAAGCCGAGTCATATCGTGTCAAGCTGTGCCAGATCCGTGCCACTTTTCGCGAGTCGTTTCCCCTTGTACTGACCTGCCAGATCGTGCGATTCTGCGTGGCTGATACGGCGCGCCATCTTGCGTCGGGACCGCCATCTTGGTCGCTATCGGCGCCCTTGTTCGAGAGGGGTTGCGCGTCGCGCATCTTCAAAGACTGAACCGGGGACATTATCTCATCGTGGTGGTGATAGGCAGGGGCGGCTTTCGGGTCGCCCTTCGCTTATGTGGTCGGTTTTGATTGACTCCACACACATGTTCGCGTTCTGTTCTAACTCATGACAGACCTGACCCGAGCCACCGAAGAAGACGTGCATTTCGTGATCCTCATGGCGCTAAAGCTTGACGATAGCGGCAGGCATCGGCGGATTAACGCCAAGATGAGCAGCTCAGAGATTGATGGACTGGCCCAGAGGATTACCGCCCATCTGCGGCGGTCGAACATGTGGCCGCACCAAGGTCCGCCGTTGCCTCCGCACGAAACCCCGGATTATTCGGTAGCTTGGAGGGACAGAGATGGCCTACGCGAAGTCCCGATGAGCAGCCCAACGAACGATTAAAACGATTCCGTGAATCATCCAGATCAGCCATACGGCCTGCGCCGCGCACTCGAGAAGATCGGATGCGCTCCCTAATCCTTGGACGTTGTTTATCAATGTCGAGATGAGGCATACAAACCCAGCAACTGCCGCGAGAATCAGGTTTTTCGTCATGCGGGCGCTGTTAATCGTTATCTAAATATTTTGGAAGCAAAATGTAACGAATTGCTTCCTGTTAATTTTTTGACAATGATTTATTGCGAGTTTGTGGCTACTCAAGCCTCGCGGTTTACCACTTTGGCATCATGAACCAGGTGGCCAGTGAAAGCGGGAGCATTTTCACGCTGATGCCGACGAAAGCGTCAATTACAGAGTTTCGGTGGCTATATTACGTATATGGCGCCCCCGAACAGGCAATGTGATGTACACTTTATAAATAGGAAATATGTCGAGGTATAAGGCGCAAGCTTCTATTTCCCTGCAGAAAAATAGAAGCCTCTTAATTTGCGATGATAATAATTATTGTCGAAATATAATAAATGAAATGGTGTTTATTTTATCTTGTTATTTGACGTGACACGGTTGGCCCACGGTTGGTACCCAGTCAGTCTGTACGATCATGAGTTTGACTGCCTCTCGCCCTACGTTACCAGCTGCATGCCCGGTCTTTCCAGCATCCTCGCCGCTTGGTGCAGGCATGGCCATCTGATCTTCACCCAGAGCAACATCACCCGGTCCCATCGTCTGTACGTGACCGTCGCTCATTCGGACATACCATGTCCCACTGAGAGGAACGACCCACTGAACTGCGGGGTTCTTATGCCAGTCACTCGTCCATCCTGAGGGTTGGATTGTGAATATAGTCTTGTCATTCGAAGTCCCGATTGTGTCAGAGTACTGCGGGCTATCTCCACTCGAGAGCTGTTGTAGCTCGAAGTTTTTGAATGAGCAGGTAGCAATATGCGTGGTGCCGGTCTTATCGGCCCACATGTGATAGTATCTAATGTGTTGCTGACTATCTGCTGCAGATGCTGCCGCTGTCGTCGCGGCAACCATTGCGCTCAAAAGCATTAATCTGAATTTCATGGATGCTCTCCCAGATGTGCACGCTTTCGTACACATTCTCAAAATAGAACAAAAAGAGAACAAATCCTATTAAATTTTGAGTTTTGAGGCACCTTCTATCCCTCACGACGCCTCGATAGCTGCATCCGTAGCCTGCGCCTGCTTGAGCGCTGCGGCGATTTGGTCAGTGGTCGGGCCATCCCCCGACTTGGCAGCAGCAATAGCGTCCCCAATCACCTGGATGATGTTCGGCACTTCCTCGGCGGCGGCTACGACGCCCTGCACGATTGCGGCAATGAGTGCTGCGTTCATTTCGATGCCTCCTTGGCGATCTGGGCCTGAAGTGCGGCAACGGCGGCAGTCGCAGCTGATACCTCAAGCGCGGTGAGGGGGGTGGAGGACTGGAGATCGGTCCCGAGTGGCGTGATGACTTTTATCGCGTCGGCACTGGCCGTCTTGATCTCGTCCTTGATGGTCGGATCGGCGCTCGGCTGCTGGGCATAGGCGAGGGCGAGCGGGGCCGTGGCATTGTACGCCTGGATGGTGGCGTAACCGGCCTTGCGCAAATTGGTCTGGCTGGCATCACAGGCCGTGAGCCCGGCGAGGCAGAAGACGCTGAGAATGGCGAAGAGCTTACGCATTGCCGAGGGCCTCCGTTGCGATCGGCGCCTGCACTGCGGTGATTGCAGCGGTGAAGCCGTCGAAACCCTGAGCCAGACCGGCATCGAGTCCGGCGAGATCCAGCGTCGGATCAACACGGGGCAGGAGGGTCTGCACGAGCAGCGAAGCGGCGCTTCCGGCAATGGCGAGATCGGCCTTGATCGCAGGGCTCTCATGCTTGCCTGCGACGGCTGCGATCATATTCTGGATCGAGGCGAGTGATTTAAGATCGGACACAATGTGTCTCCTTGGGATGATGAAGACTGATCCCGGCCCGACTGCCGGTGTCGTCAGTCAATGCTTGGTGTCGTCAGCATTCGCGGCGTGCTTGCCGTTCATGCCAACGCTGTTGATGAGATTGTAGAGGGGAAGCCATTTCGACCCGTCAGATGGACGTGGCCAGAAGCGAGCAATCACTGCGGCCAGTGCGATGAGGAATGTTCCGATCGTCGTGAGGTCGCCCACATAGGAAGCAGGAACGAACGGAAGGATCTGGGCAAAGAGCGTCTGCCAATCGATGTTCATGCGGATACTCCAGTTGTAGGGACGCCGCGCCCGAGGAACACGTCGCTTTCGATCATGCGGCGGCGCTGGAGGCCGCGCAGGACGATGAGCTCGCCATTGACCGTGGCCTTGTCCCAGACGAGAAATTGTTGTGCAGCGGCAGCGTAGAGATGCTGATTGAGGCTGCGGATTAACGTTGATCCTTGTGCTGCCGTGCTACCCACATTGAATTGCCAGGAGAGAAGGGCGCCCTCCTGATAGTCGGCAAGCGGGACGGTCACGAATGATCGCAGTTTGGCTTGTAGCGTCATGATCGTCTGGCGCAGGAGAGCGAGCGCCTGAGTCTCAGTGATCGGCGTAGTGATGGCTGTGACAGGAGAACCGTCAGCCAGAAAGCGGTTGCCGTATCCGATCGTCCAGTAATTGGCGGGGCACAGGTAAGGCTTAAGGCTCAACCCCTCGAAGTCATCCCGTGAGATGAGGGAGATCGCGATATCGATGCCGCTCATGAGTGCGCCATAGGTATGTGCGTTAGAATGGTCACGACCGCCGCTGAAGTCGCCGTAACAATTGCCCAGCCGATCGTTGCCCTCAACGTTAGCTTGCTGAGAATCATGTCGAGCTTTTTGTTTGTCTGAGCGTTCTCGACGCGGATCGAATGCACGTCGAGAGCGAGCCCGCGCACCTCTGACTTTAGTTCTGAGAACTCGCCGCGCGTGATAAATTCAGCATCGCCCATTACTGGCACGCCGAAGAGCTGCGGTAGAGGGTGCCCGATGCGTTAACGCACGCATAGGTGTTCCCGGTACCGGCGAGAGGTTTGATTGTCGGGCCCGCGGAGGACGAGATCGAATAGATGAGCCCCAGCGTTGAGGAATAGAAGTCGAACTGACCTGTTCCATAAGTCACGAGCGATACATTGTTAGACTTCGTTATCGCCTGCGTCGAGGTGGAGAAATCGCCTGCAAGCGCGAGGATATGCGCGATATCATGGGACAGGATGGAGGTGCTGCCAGGAAGCGTGATGTTGCCCGAGACGGACAAATTCCCAGTTATCGCGCCACCCGTGAGCGGCAGATAGGTCGCCGCAGCTTGGGTCTGGGTCATATAAGGGGCGAGAGCATTGCCGAGATTGACATAAATCGGGTTCGTCTGAGTGCCCACACGCTGTCCATAGCTAAAAAGCTCGATAGGCGTCGCGGCTTGCGTGGCCGCATTTGCGGCAGGCATCAGTGACGAGAGCGCCGCATATATGGGGTTTGCCTGCGTCCCGAAACGCTGGCCAAACGAAAACGGCTCTACTGCGCCAGCCGCTTGCGTCTGGGCAATGCCGCGAAAATGGGGAGCAACAGAAGAAATCGGCGCATGGCAACATTCGGGATCGAATTGTGCCGCCAGAACTGCCTTCTGTCGTATTGCTAATATAGAGTTTTCCTAGCGCGTCCGCAATCGAAAAGGCACTGTTGTTGACCCGACTCCGGGCGTGCTGCTCCGATAACGCATGGCCCCATTCCTTGAGCGCGCAACGTTTTTCCTACTGAAGCTCGGCGCTCCCGTGCTATATCGTGAGGCGATGAAGATATTCTCTGATCGCCGATTGCCGAAGTGCTACGCCCGCGCGGGGTGGGAGGATTTCCGCAAGTCCGATGCGCCTCCGGTGTTGAAGCTCTCAGTCGATATCATCAACCAGTCCGACGATCCCGTGGAGATCATCCGCATCGACGTTGCTCATCCGGGCGGCCTCCGCATTGTGGGGGATCACGTT
The DNA here is from genome assembly GCF_000614545.1 of Asaia platycodi JCM 25414. Classification (GTDB taxonomy): domain Bacteria; phylum Pseudomonadota; class Alphaproteobacteria; order Acetobacterales; family Acetobacteraceae; genus Asaia; species Asaia platycodi. The sequence goes on from NZ_BAKW01000009.1 coordinate 44,111, forward strand.
CAACTTGGGCGACATATCTACGCTGGTTTGGAGCGTCCACCGCTGACCGAGCATTTCGATATAAGCGAGGAGCTGGACGGTAAGACCGCGAAGGCTGCCAACCCTTCCGAACGATCTTTCGAACCAGGTCGGCGCGAATACACATTCTACGTTCTTCCGGCAGACGAGAATGACCCATTATATTCTGGGACCAAGACACGCCTTTTCTCGGCAAACGTTGCGTCTTTCGCCCTGAGCTACCGTCACGCCGACGAAATGGGACGTATTCGGAAAATGACCGTGGCGGCGGTCGCTCCTGCAATGCAGAAGGTGGCCGCATGACCTTCCTCCTCGCTGCTGCTGTATTATGTGTCTGGGCCTATTTCTGGGTAGGGGGAGTGCTTTGGGCGGCGCTGATCGTGCCGGTTGCATGGGCAGTATTGCTGTGGCTCTCGTATACTGACGGCGGTCCCAAGGCCAACACCCCCATCGTCTATTTAATGGCTGTAATTATGAGCCGTCTAGCGGTTGTGCCTTATTCCATTTGTCGTCATCGTCAACGCAGGATCGAGCGCACCCTTCACGGCGTCAGTTTTTTCTCCCGACTGGATTAAGAAGCCTGTTATCCAGAGTCTCGTAGGTCGCCGCCTGCGTGTTCGCCAAGCGTCCAACCAGTCGCCTATCAACGGCCCCGGCACAAGCGTTGCCTATAAAACCACCAACTGGGGCTGCCAGTGGCCCACCAGCCAAGGCGCCGCCGATACTGCCGCCCGTCATTGCTGCCAGTTTTGGCGCGACGCCTTGAGCCATTCCGGCCACGCGTCCGGTTGTCATCAGATTGACGTTCGTATCTGACCCACGGGCGCGTCCGAGATCGATGCGTGAGGCAAGGCGCATGTCATCTCGCAGATCCTCAAGCGCCTGCAACTGTTCGTCCGTCACGCTGTCTGCTTCACGATACCCTGGCTTGCCGCGCTCTTTCGCTGCCGCCTTGATAAACGTGTCGAGCCTACCGAGCTGCACATCGCCATTCGCATTGGTTAGGTTCCGGCTTTGGAGAAAGCGCATGGCGTCGATAGGCCGAGAGAGTTGTTCGTACTGCTCCAAGTACCCCTTGAACCCCGGCGCGCCTTGCTCAATCTGCTCGGTGAGTGTCGGCTTGAGATCGAGCAACTGAGCTGCCGCTGCCTGTCCGTCATTTGCGGTCCCGCGTGCGCGAGGCGACACCATATCTCCCAGATACTTGCGGACGTTCCAGAGGTGCTCAGGCATGGCCGTGCCGTCTTCCTCGGCTGAGGCCACAAGCTGCGCCATGACATTCCGAAGAGGCTGCTGGACTGTTTCGCGCCCTCGGCTCTGAGCAATCAGATCCGCAAGATGTTCGCGCACCGGCTCGATAGAGACCGGCTGCTGCGCCCCAAAAATCTTTGGCCGGAGTTGAGCCTCTGCTGCGTCGCGGGCAGCTTCCGCAACCTGCAACTGCTCCGGTGTGCCAATGATTTGTTGCGCATAGGTATTGCGAGCCGCGTTGTTGCTTTGATCGAGGGCCGTAAACGGAGAAGGGTTGGCAGCCCTACGGTTTCGCTCCAGTAGCGCAAGTCCTGGGTTCCCTGTTGCTTGTGCCGCGGTCAAATGAACGTCCGGAATCTTGCTTGGCGTAATTTGCACCGGACCACCTGCCCGATATTCATCCCAAACCCGTTGAGCTAGCTTATCGGCGTGTTTTGGCGAGGCGAAAAGGCCAAGTTTGACCGCTTCCGGCGCGGTATCGCTTGGCGGCATGACAGCCGGGGCAGTCTCTGGTAGAGCCGCCTCAGCTTGAGCGGCGGCTGTTGCTTTGGCTGGGGCTGACGCCTCTGCTGGTGCGAGGGTATCGAGGAGGGCGTTTCCGTACCTGCGGCCCGATCCAAGCAAGGCAGAACCGACACGCGATGCTACTGCGCCGATTGGGACGCTTGCTGTGCCACCGAGAGCCCCGAGCAATGGATTTTGATCTGCCAGATCAGCCGTCGCAGCACCTGCAATTGACCTTCCTGCCGCCCGCGTCAGCTCATTCCCTGCAGTGCCGGAAAGAAGATTTGTCCCTGCCTGTGCAATCCGCTCAGCATTGCCCGGCAAAGACTGTGCCAGACGCCCACCAAGCGCACGCGTCCCGCCCGCAAGGCCGCCTCCGATGACCACATCGCCCAGCAGGGCTCCCCCGAAATGAGCAGCACCTGACCCCCAGTCATCTCGCTGCGTGTCCAGTTCCATTTGAGCCGCTTTTTTGAACAGGCGCGGGTCAAATTCAGTGCCGTGCAGCTTGTGCAAGGTCACGCCATCAACAACGTTTGCAACCCCCTTCCCAACTTCTGCGACCATTCCGTCAACCCCATCGCTCCAGAGTTGATAGAGGTTGCCAAGCATTGAACCTTGGTGCGCACGTGCCTGCGGGGGGAGTTGGTTTTTCTCAGCATCAACCGGGCCGAAATCGCGATCAAAGGCGTCAGGATCGTCACCTTTCTCGGGCGCATCGGCTGCGTGCGATGGACGAGCATTTCCAAAATCACGCTCGAAAGCGTCGGGCAGATCCGTTTGCTTGCTGCTCTGATAATTCGCTGCCACTTTGCCGGGGTATGCCATTGTCTCGGGATTCTCCCAGTGACGCCGATCGGTGCCCCCGTTATAGGCGCTCAGCGCGTCTTTCAGATTGCCGTAGCGGCGGAGGTTTTCGTCTAGTAATCGCGCTGCACCATAGATGCTTTGCACAGGGTCATGCGGATCGATACTCAGCCGTCGCGCTGTGTTGGGCATAAATTGCATATGCCCGATTGCGCCCGCCTTCGATCGCGCATCCGGGTCGCCGGTTGGATCTTCTGTTTTATGCACGGCCCGCAGAATGTTGGGGTCGACATTCCAGTATCGCCCGGCCTGCTCATAAACGGGATCATAATCAGTCGCCATTGCCCAGCAATCCCTGTGCCGCCATGGCATTATAGGCCTTTTTGAACGCGCCTAGCTCGCCAGCCTTTTTCATTGAGGCAATGACGCTGTGCTGTTCCTCGGGCGACATGCGACGAAGTTGGTAAGCGCGTGGGTCGAAGCTCTGATTAAAGTTCAGGTTCCACTGCTGATATTGAGACGGCTGCATGCCGGACGTCTGCCATGCTGCCGCCTTCGCTTTGATGGCGTCTTCGTTGCCCTGGAACACATGGAGCATCTGTCGGTTGGTGTTGGTTTGCAGGCTGCTGTTCGGGTTTGCGTGCATGGCCGAGGCGAGCTTGGCGTCCGAACCTACATCAAGGGTCTGCGCCTGAGCCTGTGCGATCTGATTGGCAAACTTGTTGAATGACTGAGCACCTGCCACCCCTTCCGAGTTCCAGTCCGCGCCCGGTACTACATTGTTCACAAATGCCTGTAGGTGCCGCAACCGTTCATACCCCGGCCCGCTCTGAAACTTGGTCAGATCACCCAGCATGTTGCCGAGGATACCCAGACGGTCCTGAGTGCCGCTGGCCCCTTGCATCAACGAATTGGCGCCCTGTGCGCCTGCTTGCGCTGTTGATGCGATCGCCTCAGTCTGTCCCGCTGCGGGGGCGGCTTGGTATCCGGGATAACGCCCCGACCCCATAGCCTCAGGCGGCACGGTCGGCCTTCCGCCACCGCCGCCGACAACCTGATCGCGCCGGACATAGCTGTGCGATCCGTCCGGATTGATAACGTCCATGGGAGTAGAATTGGTATCGGGCGAGGTCTGCCTCTGCACGCCTGCTGCTGGAGTGAACGCGCCTCCATCCATCCCAGCCGCCTGAATGCCGGTCTGGATCGTCTGGCCATCATCCACACTCGTCGGCGTGCCGAATGCCTGTGCAATGCGTTCGTGTCCGGGGAGAGAGGTGGTCGCAAGCTGTTTGATCGCCTCGGCGCGCTGTTCTGCTGAGGGGAGGGCCATGATGTTGTTGGCGGTCCAGTGGATCTGCTTCGCCGCGTTTGGCGTGAGCGCGGCCATGAAAGACGCAGTACCTTGATGTTGGCGTCGGTTGGGTTGTTCGCAAGGCGAACGAACGCCCCAACCGCTGCATCTCGGGTGTGTTCCTGATAGGCGAGCTGCGCTTCCTGATTGTGAAGGTCTTCACCGCGCGACTGGTTCTGCGCAGAGAAGCCCTGAGCAAGATTGAACTGCGCATCCGGATTGGCAGCCATGGCGGCGCGGGCCTTGGCGTAGTCGGTATTCCCGTTCGCATCTGTAGCGGCGGCGAGGGCCTGACTTTGCGCCTGCTCGGCACGAAGGCCGCGTAAGGCACCTTCGAACTGTACAGCCTGAGACGCAGCAGCCAATGGGTTGTTTGGCTCGATTATACGCGGATTGGCGAGGGCGTTGGTATCGAACGGCATCGATCATCCCTTTCCATTAATTTTCGTGAGATAATCGCCATATTTCGATATCGCACCGTAATTCGACGCCGCATTGCCCATGTTCTGCAATCCACCCTGCAAGGCGTTGCCGATGCCAGTGGTCGCGGCAACGCTGCCGGTCGCACCCTCCAGAAGCGCCTGGTTCGCCGCAGTCGATGTATTGAGGTTGTTCGCCGCGCTCGCGCCTGCCGCCTGCACGCCGTAGCCGAGCAGCGCATTCTGCCGGTCAGAGGTGTTCGTCAGGTTGCCCTGTGCTGACGTGTTGGCCGCAAGCTGGTCATTGAACTGGTTCTGATAGGTGCTGTCGGCGAGCCCGCTCGCGTAGGTCGAGATGCCCTTGAGGGCTGCGCCGCTATTCGCCAGCCCGCGAGCTGCTGCGCTGTTCGTCGCCGCTTGCGTGCCCTGGGAAAGGTTCCACTGATAGCCAGGCGTCTGCTTGAGCGTGTCCTCATTCAGGGCATTCGTAGCATTGTTTATATAACTGTTATCGGTCGTGTTGTACGCAGTATTCCCGGTCATAGACCCGAGATAATTGGTGCCTGCCTGCACATATGGATCGTAGTAGTTCTGTGCGTCCTGCCCAGCCTGCGAGATGTTGCCAAACGCGGTCTGTCCGGCCTTTGTCGCAGCAGCTCGGGCTTTTTCGAGTTCGTTGACCTGCAGAGTGGTCCCGGCAAGGCTGGACGCAGCAGAAACACCCTGCCCAACTCCGAAAACGTCAGATACGGCGCGGCCAAGATGATCTTGGGGCGATGCTGGATGCCTTATCATGGGCGCGTCATCCTGTAATGAGCGGTCTCTCGCATTTCGTCGTTCGGCCAAGGAACGGGGCGAACCTCAATGAGTGAAAAGCCGAGACGGGACGCTAAATGGCGTGCTGGCCGGTTGTGTGCGTCTATTGCTCCAATCAGCTCTTTAACCGTCGGATTTGCTGCCCAGAAATCGCGAAGGAAGCCTTTGAAGTCCGCACATGCCTTAAGGCCTCGGTGACCGGGCAGCGCAGCGTAATGAGCTTCCCACAGATCATCTGAAATAGGGATAAAGCACGATGCGGCTGCGCCAGTCGAAAGGACGATTGCCCCTTTGGGGATCGGCGCTCCAAATATTGCCTCTGGCGTCATGATAACGCGAACCCGTCAGCCACGAGCACAAGCCCAGCACCCGACGCGATGATCTGGTCGCCTGCATTGAGTGTGCGCATCAGCTCGGGAACGAGATCCGTCGCATTGGCAGCCAGAGCCCGCGAAGGGACAATTGATACCGTCGAGCTGCCCGATCGAGAGATGGAAATGGAGAGGGAGACCGATCCGCTCGTCGGGTTCGCGACCGTGGCGCCTGTGACCATAACGGTCTGACCGGCTGTATAAACTGATGAAGACGATGCGGTGAGGGTGGCGCCCTTGACCAAGTTCTGTGAGACAACGGCCATTTCAAATAATCAACCTTCGGTTGATCCCAATCGAAATTTGAGCCGCCGCTACTTTCGCCGCGTCGTGAGCGAGAGAATAGCGGAATCACGAGCCATTTCCAAGGCTTTTGACGCCACGCTATTCTTAGATATTGCCTGGGTCAGAGCTACCAAAGCAGTATTGAGCGCCGCTCTCGCATCCTGCTCCTGTGCCCGCGTCCTCGCGAGTGCGATCATCGCGACATCGAGTGCAGCCTGCTGCCGCGCTATAAGGTCTGACTGCTGGCAGATGAGCGCAGCCATTCGCGCCTGATCAGCCTCTTGATGGGCAGTTATCGCAGCTGATTGCGCCTGTGCACCGCTCAAGACTGCTTCATCAATCAATCTGGCTAGCCATGCGACATCCTGCCCCGGCGCAAAGCCTGTGCGCTGCCAGATTCTCTGAATAAAATTTTGGAATTGCAGCGTAGGAACGCCGGCCGCATCGACAATTCGCCCTGCTGGCATAGGGCTATTCAGATCGCGTGCGCTCATGTCCGCACCGGATCGGCGTCGATGAATGCCCCCATGAGAGCGGTCTGCGCGGCTTCCGACCAGGTGACGCGATACACCCTGTCGCGTGCAATACCGAGGCGATACAGGGTTGGCCAGACGTTTCCGGTCGCCCCGAGGCTCAGCGTCTGTGCTGGCCCGAACGTTTCACCCCGGTCGTCGCTCCAGTCCACATCGATAGATGCCCCGCTCCCGTTCTGCATATCGAGCATGAATTGACGATGGATTGACCGAGTGCCGTTCGACAAAAGGTGCGGAAATGAGCGTTGCCGCTTGATGGGGGTGCCAGCATCATCCGTCGCTGCGAGTGAGACCTCGTAAATGGTGCCATTATCACGATCGCATGCCCATGTACTCCCGTAGGCGCTACACCAGAAAATCGGGCGTATCTGCGCCTCGTTACCTTGCGCATCCAAGGCGCAACGCTCGTGCCACAACGCAGTCGATAGATCGTAGACCCACGCTGAGGTCTGCCCTGGTATCGTCAGTACATAGAAGACGTGTCCGCCCTGCTGATAGACCGATGCGACCGCGCCATACAGATCACCCATGCTCTGAAGCGCATTCTCAACCGGATAGGACGAGACAGGAACAGCAGCAGTCAGTTGCCCGAGATAGACACGGCCTTGCCCCGCCCTATCCTGGCTCAGCCACATCACTCCACCGTTTGGTGTCGACGCCGAAGACGGGAGTTTGGCTACGGAGAATGCGGCTACACAGCCAGCCTCTACCGTCACACCCTGAACACGCTGGAACGGGAAATCAGCCGCTCCGCTATCATACCAGAGCTCGACCTGATTGCGACTGAACAGCCAGATGTACTGACCCACGACTTCGATTGCCTCGATTGTTGCGAGGCTTGTAGAGTCGCTGGCCACGTACAAGCTGTCGAATGGCGTCGTTGCCTCGTCCTCGAATTGCGCCGGGGATGTGTACCAATTCGTGGTGTTCGGATTTACGAACAGGAAGAACGTATCCAGGATCGCTATCGTTCTCGATCCATAAAAAGCCGGGTCGACAATCTTGGCTAAAGTCCCATATCCCCCAGCTCCGGCCTTCGTAGGCATCGAGCAGTACCAACCATCCCCCACACCGCCATCTACGATGAATAACGCCGTTCCATTGTCCGACATGCGGACAGGTCCGCTATTGCTGGTGATAGTTCCTATGGTGGCGACTGACATGTCTCGTCCGAAGAGGATGACACTTTTGCCCATGACGAAAATGACATCTCCTTGCGTCGTCTGATATGCGCACCGCCCAGTGCCGCCTGGCGAAGCAACCGATACCAGACCAGGTGTTGGATAATGCCCGTACGGAACCGGCTCTTGTCCGCTCTGCGGCAGTGGCTCAGGATACAGATTGAGGCACCTCTGCGCGGCCACCGATACGAAGCGCGCACTGTAAGACCCTCCGGTCAAATTAATGCGTGTCATTAGTGAGCCGTCACTGCTGCCCACATGAGGGAAGCTCCGCCGTTGCTGGTCTGCCCCGTAACAGTGCCAGTCGAGTTTTGCCCGAAAGGCGGGGTGCTGAAGAGGAATGTATTGTATGCCGACGTGCCCGCGCACTGTACTGCATCAACGTAATACGGGTTCGAGGCGGAATACTTCCAGTCAACGAACAGCGACCCGATCTTGATATAGGAGCACCCTGTTGTCGAGGTCGATCCCAAGGACGATTGCTGGATGAATTGCGCCTGAATGTCTCCAATCTGGAGAACAGCTTGCCCCGAGGCGATATGCAAAGCTTGTGAAGCCGTCAGGGACGCAAGTGATTGTCCACCGACGGATGCGGCGAAATCTTGCCCCTGTTCATTTATGGAATCGATGTGCGCGGTAACGCCCGTCCCGGCAACAGCGACACAGTATCTTGTCCCGTCGCACGAAACCGTATGGGCGCGAAACTTGGTCGTTGGGCCAATCGAACCGCTATAAGATGATGTTGCGGTGTCTTCTGCCAACTCCAGACCCACATTCGCCGAGTAGGTAAACATGTCAGTCAGAAAGGCTGTGTCGACTCTGCCTGTTAGGAATGTAACCAGGTTAGTCGCTGTATAGGCGAGAACGTTGGGGTTCGATGACCAGTATGGCCAGAAATGAATATGCCCGTAATGATCGCTATCGAGTGAATGCTGAACCACGATACCTTTATTGAAGACCTGCCCATAAATATTATCCAGCGTAAGCCGCCCGCTACCATCGGCAAAAATACCGGCATAGACACCGTCCAAAAAAATGTTTCGCAGTGAGACACCTGTCGCGCCCAACACCTGAATGACAGGCTGATACGTCGTTGGCTGCCATGCTGTGGGATATGTCGCGCTGGGGGCAGGGTGCGACTGAGCGAATGCGATCGAGTCAATGACTACCGCCCCGAACCGCACCTGTAACGGGTTTATCGCCGGGTCGCTTATCGAAAACCAGGTTCCATGTGTACCAAGCTTTCCGTCCACTTCTGACCGATCCACATTTGTCCTACGCACTGGGGTGATGCCGTGGATGCGAGCGCGTAGGTGTGGCTCTGAAATCTAACGGGAACACCTAACGAGCACGCGGCGACCGACGCGCGGTTTATCGCTAATGCCCAGTCCCCGTTGTCTCCCGTTTGCACATACGCATCAGGGACAATACCGAGGTTGTTCAGCAACCCCTGAAGCGTCATTTTCGAAACGTTAGATGGCTGTGTCAGTGTGGCGGCGCTGAAATCACCTGATACCGATCCTCCAGATGGAATTGTTAATGCCTTGAAAGTCCCGACGCCCGGCGTGTTTGCGCCAAGAGTAAAGCCGTCATAGGTGCCGCCTGTCTCGGTCGGATTTTTCAGAGATCCGTTCTGCACGTCGACTTTCGTACCCATCGCCCAGTTCAGGCCAGTGGGCCCAGACAATGTGACACGCCTGTCCATCTGCGGCGTCGACTGAGCCAGCGCGACTGTGGGCACCAACGCCAGAAGCGCAAGTAAGGTAAAGCGCATGGGTCAAAACCCTCCTGTATAGATCCACCACGGGTTGCCGACGCTGTTCCCACGCGGCCCGATCGCTATGGGCATTTGAACTCTTGGAATCTGCTGATTAGCATTTCGGACAACCTGTAGGGCCGAACGCGCCATCATAGCGACGGTAGGACTGGCCTCTTGGCCGTAAGATGGGGCCAGCCGAACCGCAAGCGTCCACATGATCAAATCCCAGTATTCCTGAGGCAGGTTTATCGGGTCGGATGCTTGCAGCGAATGCGCAAGCTGATCCTTGATAACGATGTGCAACTCCCACATCGAACCCTGCGGAATTGGGAAGAAGCGCAACTCCCCCTGAGGGAATGATGGGGAATAATAGACTGCACTCGGCCATGTTCGCAGCCCTTTGAGACCGATTGCGGCATACTCTTCATACGAGGAAATGAGCGCCAGAGGGAAATCAAGCGGCTCTGGTTCCCACTGGCACCCAGGCCATCATTCGGTGTGTCGAAATCCGAACCCGAAAAGTCTGTTGGCGCGAATTCACCCAGGTCTGATTGCTGAAACCCAGGAGAGGTCGCCAGACGAACATAGGCCGCCTCAATGCGCGCTGGGCGATTTGCCACGTCGAAGTCACCGCCGGGCCCGACATAATAGACGCTTGTCCCCGTGCTCATGAGCGGGATATCTACGAGATTTGGGACGAGGAACTTCTCCTGCTGCCATTTGGCGAGGAGCATGTTCAGGTGCATCACTCCATCCGAGATGTCGGCTGCGCTGGGCGCCGTACCCAAAGTGCCGACACCGATCTGACGAAGCGCAAGCCCCACCAGATCGGAAACCAGATACCCAGACGTGCCGGGCGTGCCATTCTGCGCCCCGGCGCTAGTCTGGGAGCCTGACATCAGCCTTGCGTGACCACGCCAGGCTCTGGGTACCCAGAGCGCGCAGATTCATCTGCCTGCACGCTGTTGGAGACGACGTTTCCCTCCGCCTTGAGGGCTTCGAGCGCACGGTCCTCGTTCATGCGGATGACGAGGAGCGCCTCGGTATGAGTGCGGGCCTGATCGGCGCCACCTGCACTGGTGAAGCGCCAGTCTCCATCGTCTCCACCTGCCAAAGCGTAATCATTGGGAGATGCAAACTCGCGCCGCCCATGAACCGGGTGAAAGCGGCTGATCGGATATCCAGCGAAGGCCGTAGCTTCTGCGTCAGGCATTATACGCCCTCCCTATTACGCGAGGGCGCGATTTTCTTCCCATCGACAGCCGCCGCATGCGCTGCGGCGTTCTCGGCGCGTGCTGCGGCGAACGCGATATTTACCTCGCGCTCTTCCTCGGGAGAGTAGACGGTAACGGTTCGAAAGCCGTTGGGGTGCGAGAGATCGCGGGGGTAACGTGGATTGGCCATCTTTCACTCTCCTCAGATCGCGTCGGCCATACGAACCACCCACTCGGGACGGATCAGAGCCATGCCGCACAGAACGTCGAGACGGGTGATGAACTGATCCGTCATGATGTTGTACTGCTGGGCCATACGCATCGACACGCCGTCCCACGCCTCGCGGTGCATTTCGACGCCCTGCTGGCTGTCCATCGGCAGGTCAGCCGTAGCCATGGTGAACGCTTCGGGAACGTAAAGCAGGTTGCTTCGGTAGGTCTCGCCTGCGACATTGGCGAGCGTGAGCGCGGCGCCTGCTGCGGGAGAGGTCGTGACAGTGCCATAAGCAACCTGCGACCCCGCACCAGCGCCCGTCGGCACGATGCCGGGATAAATCGGCACTGAACCGGAGGCGCCGGCAGCGATCGTGAGAGGCGTGGTGCCGTTATAGGTGAACTGTCGCGCGGTGCCGGTGCTATCGCCAGTCGTGAAGTTGACGCCGAAGACACCTGCGATCGTGAACACATCGCCGGGGTTCAGGGTCAGAGCGCCACCAGAGCCAACGGACACCGCCAACACGGTTCCTGTCTGGCCCGCCCCGTTGACGGTGACACCCGCAAGGTTGCCGGTAGCATGCTTGATAATCGTCTGATCGCGATACCAGTCGAATCCAAGGGTGTTCTTGCTGAGCAAGCCCGTTTCATACTGATCGCCGATCTTCGCCTGCGGGTTGAACAGCCCAGTGAAGCCGTTGACGAGGCGCGCTTCGGTCATGGGGTCCACCATGGCCACGCGACGGATACCTTCCGGCACGCCGTTATTGGTTAGGATCGCACCAGCCTGGAGAACAGTCGCGGCGGTCGGTGAGATCGTGTTGTTGCTTGCATCCGTGTTGTGGACGAAGTGCTGGGCCGGGCCCTGACCGCCCATGGTTGCAGCATCGACCGTGCTCATCAGGGTGCGCGCTACCTGACCGGCAAGTCGGTTTACGGCAGGCGTGATGATGCGCTTGCTGAAATCGTCCAGCGAAAGGGCACGGTCCGCAGACGAGAACGACATCGCCACGTTGAACTGATTGGTGATCGAGAGGCTGGTCTGACGCTCGTTCGTGCTCTGCGGCGTGATCGTGGGGCCGGAGCCGACCACGTAGTCATTCGGCAGACGAATGTTGAGGGTCTGACCGATCTTGGCACTTGAACGTGCGTAATACGAGTCATACTGCGTATCCACGTTCTTGGGGAAGGAGTTGGTATTGCGGAAAACGCGCAGTGCCTCGCGCGTGATCATCTTGATCGTTAAAAGACTGTTTGCCACCTGGGTTGCTCACGGATTGCCCGTATCGGGCCATTCATGCCGCGCCTCGCGCGTATGTCGGGTTGAGAACCCGCAACAGCCGGGTGGCTACGCTCCCGTGAGCGGGCGGCTCTGTGCCGCCTAGTCATGCCAGCTTAACGTCACCGTGACGGAAAGATGATTTGCGGTATGATGCTACCGCCTTTTTTCTCTGGCTGCAACGAAATCCTCCATAGATGACTCGTCCTCGTACCCAGTCCGCGAGCTTGCACGCGCAGAGGCCGGAGGGCGCGCCACAGGACGAGGAGCCTGGGACACAGGCGCAGGCATAGCGCGTTGTGCAGGTGCCGGGGGAGGCGCCGCCTTGTCGAGTGACCGTGCGAATTCCTGAAGCATGGCATACTGGCGCCGGGGCGCTGCATTGAATATCTCGTCTGCCTTATCGAGATCGTCAGCAAGTCCGCGATAGACTGCGGCCGCGTTGGGAAGCTCCGCAATATCGGTCACGAGTTGGCGGTGCTCGGCATTACTGAAATCAAGCCCGACCTCTCGTTCAAGCGTATGCGTCGATGCGGTGATCGCATCGTTGCCGTATGCGGCTCCGACAGCTTCAGCCAGCGTGCGCGCCGTCTGATTGAACGTCTCAATCTCGCGCGCCTCATGGCTTTCACGTTCGACCCGCCCCCGCGTTTCCTGCTCGATCTGCCGCTCGGTGCGCGGCGCCGGTTCTGGTTCGGCCTCTTCCCGCGCCGCAGCCGCCTGACGTTCCGCCTCACGCAGCTCGAACGTCATGCGGTCGAATTTCTTCTGCAAGCGCGCCGGGGTGCCGGTATTCTTCTGCCCCGAAGACTGTTCGTCCTGCTTTTCTTCTTCGGATTGCCCAGCGTCATCTTGCGGCAGAGCACTTTCACGCTCCTGCCTGTCTGTCTCGAATTCCATCCCTGCGAAACGGTCATCCGTCTCGGCATCACCTGCTGTGTCGGCGGGGGCTGTGAGTGTTTCGCTCATACGTCAACGGCTCCGTTTACGGGATCGGGGGCATGGATGAGCCCGCCTGGTGGGTTCGTGGATGGCATGCGGGGCAGTTCAGCCCCCATGGGCTCGGGATCTTCGGGGGGGATTGGCGCGTCCGGTACGCCTTGCTCCGAAAGGATGCGGCGAACGAGGCCTCTGAGTACGGGAAGAAGCTCCATCGGGGCGATCGAACCGATTGCTGCCATCTCGTCAGTTTGCTGCTCACGGGTCTTCGCATCAGCATTCATCAGGTCGATGACCTGATCGTGTTTCTGCTTGTCCGAACGCAGAGCGAAATCCCGATCCTTGTCGGCGATCTTCTTCTTGAGCTGCTCGATAACCTGTCCGGCCTGCTGCAACTGCTGCTGGAGCGCCTGAGCCTGGGGGTTATCGGCCGCAGGCTTGAGCCTGTCTGCAATCTCGGACGCGAGCGGGAAGGGCGCAGATCGGAACAGGAGGTCGCCACATTGCGCGATCAGTCCGGGGCTTGCCTGCACAACCTGCATCAGAGCATTGAACGTTTCCTGCGTCTGGCTCGCCCATGACGGGCCGACATCGGCGACGACTGCATATTTCCCGATTTTGGGATTAACGGCGAGGATGGCGCCTTTCACAGCACGCTCAGCCTCGGCTTGTGCAGACGGGTCGGATTGAACTGGACCGTCGGGCGTCATTTGCTGGTGCGCTTGCGCTAGTCCTGGATCGATAACGGCTTGTGTCATGGTGCCGTCGACACCGAGCACCTGAACGGCCCGCGTTACGTCATAAACGCGCGGAATGGCAAAGATCAGCATGGCGCCGATGCGTCTCAGGGCCATACCTTGGTTGTCAGTGAAATGATAGGTTGCCGTGTCACTCTGGCGCTGACGCTCGCCTATCGCGCGACCTGAGGCCTCGTTGCTCTGCTGGCCAAACTCGGCCTGATATTGGCCGGACGCCATGCCCATCTGCTGTTCAGATGTCTGCATCGCCTGCAGGTAGCCGGGCGAAAGCTGCGGAGGAGGGACCGGCGTAGGTGCCCCGGCGATATCGGATCCGGTGTCAGGGTCTTTGCTGTTGGAGATCAGCACGCCAGGCGGCGAGACGTTAGCCAGGCCCATTCGTTTTCGCGGCCCGCTACCATCGCGTCAGTCGCCTGCCACGATCCCAGCGTCTGCGCGGCCAAGCCCTCGATGAACTTCGAAGCGGAGTAATTGAACATGGCCTGCGGGTCGAGCAGAAAGCGGGTAAGCCCCTTGCGATCGAGATTGCCATCGATCGTCACCTCGATACCGACGAACGGCACGATAGGGATCTGATTGAATACCGTATCGCCTTTGTCGACCACTCGAGAGCCGCCGATCAGGAACCACTCAACGGAGTGATCCGTCACGGTGCGGGACTGTGCGCCAATCTCCCGACAAAGATCGAGAAGTTCTTCCGGCATCACGCTCTCGCGCATCGGCCCGCCCGCAACTTGCAGATCGGGGATCGGCGGCACGTTCCAGAGCGTATCTTCGACCTCGCTGCGCCGGTAATACCGGGCGACGCGCACCGTGTCCTTGCCTTCCCAATCTTCGCCGAACTCTCCCACACCGTCGAAGGGCGCTGTATTGTCGAGGTCTTTCTCACGGGGATATGCGAGGTCCCATTCAGAGCGCGGGATCGCCTCAATAATCATCCCCCAATTTGCGTCCGACTTGTCGAGCTGCGTGGCGTCGGGGTCGAGCACGACACAAAGCGGGTCAATGACCGGCTCAATGAAAATATCCTGATCGAAGGTGTCGGCATCGCGCACGTAGTCGGTGGTCAGATGCACATATCCGATACCGCCGCCAACCTGGCCCATGATGGCGTTGGCATAGGCGATCTGCTGGGCATTGGATTGTGCCTCGATATGCCGAATGACACCTTCAAGCAGTTCAGCCGCCATCTGCGAGGCGCCGTATCCGGTGGCCCGTACCTTGACGCCCATGGTCTGTTGTCGCGAGGCATTCGTTACCTGAAGCACATGCTGGAGCGTCTTGTTGACGGTAAGGCAGGGGCGCCCGGTGCTTGTCCGGCCCATGACCGTAGCGGCGTCCCACTGCGACTGATTGCGCGCATCGCCGTAGAGAAAGCGCAGGTCGCTCTGATAATTCGAGCGAGCAGACGCCTCGACATCAACGCTGCGTCGGTGCCGTTCTACAACCTTGGTGAGGATGTCTGAATCTTTCTGTGTCATGTGGTAATATAATACTCACGTGAGCGCAGCATGTACAGCAAAACCCGCTGTCAGCGCGCCATCCAGTTGCTAACTGGTGCGCGGGCTGGCTGCTGAGGCGCAATCTTCGTCCGCTCACGCAGCCCGACCGCGAGATATCGAAAGGCATCCGAGCCATGAGACGCCCAGTCATGAACCGGACTGGCTTTGAACTGCGCCAGCTTATCGTTCCATTCGCGCCGGTAGTTCGTCAGGCACTCGACGCCGCGCTTGCATCGATCTTCGTCAAACCAGCACCGGGCTAGGAACAGGCGAACAGCATTGATTCCGTCATCCACACCGATATGGGGTACGATCCGCACCTTGCGCCCGTTGGCTCGTGCGATTTCCTCACGCGTCTTACCGGTCCCAAGCTCACGCGCTCGGGCATCATGCGGGAACAGATCCTCTGCATACCGATAGCCGCGCCCGTCGAGCCATTCGCAGTAATACGAGATCGCCTCACCACTAGCCTCGTAATAGTCGATCAGGTGGATTTCACGCCCGACGATCTGGGCGCACCAGAACGCCATGCTGTCAGCAATACCCAAATCCCAGGAAACGTAAACCGGCACCGATGGGTCATAAGGCACGCGGCATAGACGAGTCTGCTCACCGCCCTTGATGGCGTCCATTTCCGCCTTGTAAATCGCCCCCGGAACGTCAAGCACATCCCATCTCCCATCTCCCATCTCCCATCTCCCATCTCCCATCTCCCATCTCCCATCTCCCATCTCCCATCTCCCATCTCCCATCGAGTAGAGCCCGGCGCTGCATTTCCGGCATGGTTGCGAGATTAGCCCGGTATTTAACGTCGATATACGGATTGTCCGTCACACGAGCGCCGATAAAGCGCCGCCGTGCGGTGATCGTCTGCCCCTCGATCTCGACCGATGAAGCCAAGCATGTGTCGCGCCCATCATCTGGAATAGACCAGTATTGCTGCACCCATTTCGAGCCGATACCGCCCGGATTGCAGTTCGCCCGCATGAGCCGCTTCAGGTTCGTCCCACGCAGACGTGAGCGGAGGTACGTCCAGACAAAGTCAGACGGATACTGCGTCAGTTCCTCGACGCCGATCCACTGGAATTCCTCGCCCTGGAACTGGAACACATCAGCATCCCGCTCGGCATAGCCCATGATCACCTTGGCGCCTGACGGAAACCGGAACTCGTGCTTCTGCTCATTCCACGTCACGCCTTCTAATCCCTGAATGGTCGGATACAACGCTCGCGCACGGTCAATCACCTCGCGCAACTGCTGGTAGGACCGGCGAAGGATCAGAGCCTTGTAGCGAGGCACCAGAGGCGCGCTCTGCCATAGTCCGAGAGCGTCCACGATGAACGCGTCTGTCTTTCCGCCGCCAGCCGCACCCCCGTATAGAACCTCCTCTTCCTCGGCTGCCAGAAAGACCTGTTGTCGATCGGTTGGCGACCAGACAACGTTCGTCACTTCGAGCCTTTGACGGGGAGGGCGATCACGCCAAGTGTCTGCACCTTGCCGTCTTCATCGACCTGCTGGAACTGCGCCGGGATCAGGCTTGCGACAACCTTCACATAGTCGCCCGGCCTCTCGACCCGCATGTCTTGGATTGCCTGAATGCCGTTCTCCTCGAAGTCAGCGTAAAGCGCCGCGATGAAGTTTTCGGAAAGTTTGTTTCGCGTGCCTTTGGGTCGGCCTGCCGGGTTGCCAGACTGACCTCGCTGGAACGGCCTGCCAAGCGCAGCCTTTCGCTGTTTTGGCGCTGTAGCATCAGCAGGATTTGTTGGCTTCGGCATGCCCCGATTATCGCAAAAACCGCGCCCGATGTACAGGAAAACCATTCAAGTTATGGCTCGATCCCACGCTACGCAGCCAACCTCATATTTGCCATTTATTTTACAAACATCCGCCTTTATTACAGGGGAAATATAGCCGATGGAGGAAGACGGTAATGTTTACGCGCCTTATAGTAAGTGGTCTGATAATTATTTCCTTATCCGCTTGCGAGAGCTTCGAAGAGAAAATGGCTAAATGCCGCGCCATGGGGGTAAGTGTAGACACCTGCTACCAACAAGCGAAGGAAGACGAGCGGACGTCGGATATGCTGGGGACATATCAGTATAATCAGGATCGCCGGTGGGACTCTTCGTCATCTAAAAGGAAATAAATTTCGGTCAAGCGCTGGTCGGGGTCTCGGCTGGCGAGCGTGTCGGCCAGGTCGCGCCAGGTGGGGAAGGGAAGGCGGGCTATCGTCACTCGATGAGTGGCATGTTAGCTTTGTCTAGGTAACTCGAATTCTGCTTCTACATTGCCATCAGGCGTAGCTCTGGTATAATATTCAATTATTATTAACCCACTTCTCGAGTCACTCACTTCATCGCCGCTTTTCAATTGTAGAGCAACTTCGTCATTCAAATCGCTATTTACGCATGTAGCTTCTTGCCCCTGGTGCAGAAAGAAGCCCACAGAATGACGATCAATAAAAGCTTTATCCCCAAGCATCAGTCTAGCCTCGGTGTCAATGCGCGCTGCGTTCCGCAAGGTTTTCGTCTGCATTTGTAATTCTCTAGATTTGAACGCCTAGACTATCCCAACGATCTCGTGCGCTTTTCAACAAAAAACGACACTCACCAGGCAGCGCTATTCTGGCGCTCATCATCGCCCCGGAACCAGGTCGAGGGTCCGTCGAATTGCATTCCGACGATGCCGGTCCTGCCGCCTCGGTTCTTAAGCACGATCACCTCGGCTGTGCCGGCCGACTTGGCCAGGCGTTCGGTCATTTCGGCCGCGCGCTTCTCGTAGGCCGCATCGCTCTCGCCGCTGTTCCGGCTGACTTGCCCATCTGCTCCAACGAGAAGCCGAAGCGCCATTTCCTCGCGGTAGAGCGCCATCACACCTCGGGCGTCCTGTTCGATCGCGCCACTGTCGCGGATATCGGCAAGAAAAGGGCGGCGGTCTTCGCGGTTCTCCGACTGCCGGTTTAGCTGGGACAGGGCGATCACCGGAACGTTCAGTTCGCGGGCCATGCTGGCTACGTCGCGGCTAATCTCGGTCACTTCGGCCGTGCGGTTGCCTGATCGCTTCACGGCCGCACTGGCTCCATGAGCTGAAGGTAGTCGAGGGCGATAAACGCAAGGCCCTGCTTCTGCCGCTTCATGCGCGGGGCCCGAGTGAGGATCTGCTGCACGGTCGCGCCCTCGCGGTCATCGACCATCATCGGGATATCGTGGGCTGCCATTCCGGCCGAGACGATCCGATCCATGTCCTCGCGTGACACCGGCCGCCTTTCGCCGTTCGGAAATTTCCAATGCCCCGTCATGACGACATCGACCGGAAGGCCGGTCTTCCCCGCCACTGCCTTGCTCATCAGCTCCTCGGTCGACATTTCGCCGGACCAGATCAGGCCCCGGCCGGAGGTCTGGGCTGCACGCATGGCCAGCCCGAGCATCAGCGACGACTTGCCGACGCGCGGCCGAGCCGCGACGACATACACGCCACCCGGTCTCAGACCGCTCAGGAGGTCGCTCAAACCCTGGTAGCCGGTAATCGGATACCCGAGAGGGCGTTCCCTGCCTTCCACGCGGCTTCTGTGGCCTCTAGCATGGCATCGATAGCCGGCGCCGAGGTCTTCATCTGCCGTTCGGTGTCTCCGGTGAGTGCGAGACGCTCAAGGCACTCCTGCAATTCCTCGACCAGCACGGCACCCGTTTTGTCTCCGGCATGGGTCACAGGCTCAATCCCTGTCGCACCCACCATCCTCACCAGCAGAAATCAGCCATTTTTTGAGAATTAGCCTCGACTGGGATAGCCCGTTCGGACTCGTCCATTGCTGCTTATATTGCGTCTAACGGTACCACAACCGTGCTATTGTTTACGAAACTAAACCTTTCAAGCTTTGACCTTTTTCGTCTATTTCTGCTCTGCTGACGCTGGCGGCAAGGGGCACCGCAGCCGGTCAGGACAACCCGGCTATCCGCCATAGACGTGACCCAAGATGCCTGCTTGTTACTCTAGTTCGTCTGCCGAGCGCGCGTACAGAAGTGTCTCTTTCGAAAAGAGACACGCGCAATAACGTGTATGCGCTGCCGATCCACAAAAGTTGCCCATATGCCCCTCTGAGGCTGCTAAATATTTAAGTCAAACCGCGAGAGATCTAACCCGTTGGCTTGCCTTCCTCTCACAGAGTTGGTGTCCAGCATGTCTCTCATCGATCCGCGAACCCGTCATCCCAAGCCACCTTTTGCGACGCAGCCCCAGGAATTTCCGGGCCTTTCTGCGGAAATGACACCTCAGCCCGATTATGGCGTCGACTCCTATCGGGCAAACGGTCGCCTGAAAGGGCTCGTAGCGCTCATTACCGGGGGAGATTCTGGCATCGGTCGCGCTGTGGCAATTGCCTATGCCAAAGAGGGAGCCCAGATAGCGCTTTCTTTCCTCGAGGAAGAAAGCGCTGACGCCGACGACGTCGCGGTCACGATCGACAAGCTGGGCGGTGAATGTGTTCTCCTGCCCGGAGATATCCGAGACGCAGGTACCTGTGTCTCGCTTGTGGCTTCAACCATTGCCGCGTTTGGTAAGCTCGACATTCTGGTCAATAATGCGGCCTTCCAGTGTCCCCGTGAAAGCCTTCTCGACATATCTGACGAGGAGTGGCGCCGTCATTTCGATACAAACGTGCATGGCATGTTTTATCTAACTAAAGCAGCGATTCCACATCTCCAGCCAGGTGCTTCGATCATCAACACCTCCTCGGTCAATACCAGGACACCAATGCCGATCTTGATTCCATACTCCATGACAAAAGCGGCTATAGCCAATTTCACTGTGGGGTTGGCAGGCAGTCTCGTCGAGAAGGGGATAAGAGTTAACGCGGTCCTGCCGGGCCCAATCTGGACGCCGTTCATTGCTACAGGCATGCCTTCCGGGGAACACAAAGAGTTCGGATCGCAGGCACCGATGGGTCGCCCTGGTCAGCCGGCGGAGCTTGCTGGCGCCTATGTATATCTTGCAGACCCCGATAACACCTACACCACCGGCACTCTTCTGCCTGTCCATGGAGGCATGCCGCAGCTTTGATATGCACTAAGCCTCGCTCGGTAGTCGTGCTTTTATACGCTTCCGCGTCGGGCAGTCACGACCTTTGGTTAAAGCATAGACAACCGATTCGTGGAGCAGGGCGACGACAACGTCGTCGCCTGAATGCTTTTCGCAGTATTCAGGAGCGATGGCGTCTTCGTGCGATAGGACAAGATACGGTCGTACCTTTGAGCTATCCTGAAGTGTGATCGCGACGAGAGCAGGTGCCACCCCTTATGGCCGGGAGATTTTACGATTAGGTTGCGCTCAAGGGTGACGGGACGCCCCCTGTCGAAGCCGCCGCCGCGTCCTATAACGTGCCTATCCATCAGCGATCTCCTCAGCCTCAAGATTCCGGTCAGAGCGATCAGATACGTTGCGGTCGATGTTCAGACAGTCGCCTACAGGGCATCGTGAGAGATGTCGTTGCTGGTATCGTGGATTGTCAGTGTGATGAATGGGGCGCGAAAGCAGTGCTTGAAGAACGCCCGTGCAGCGGCGTCTTACGTCGCAACTATCGCCTGCGCCGGGGTGGCTGCTGCTGCTGCTATTCAGGCGCAAGGCCTTGATCCAGACCGGCATCGAGCGCGATCATACAAGGCGTTTAAACGACGTTTCCTGTTGCCCGGCATCTCAGGCGTCATCATCTGCACTGGCGTGAATTGCATTCGACTCAGGGTGCGAGAAGCACTGATGGACCCGGAACTTGTCCAGTCACGTCGACCGCGGACGACCCGTCATGGGAATCTTGCGTGATTCGCTTTCGTAGGTGCTTGGGAGCGTTGACCGCAATAGACAATCCGTGAACACGAAATAAGCGACGCGCCGAAACGTCGCATGAGCAGGGACCGGTGCGAAGAATCATATGCGAAGACAGTCGTAGCATGCCCCTCTGATCCAGTCTCGCAGGGTCTGCACTGACGGCAAGTCAGCGCAGGCCCCTAGGCTAGAAAGCCGCTTAACGAGGTCGCAGCTTGGAGGCCCGCGCGATCAGGAGGCAACTCCTACGCATCAATCGACTTGAGTCGTCTCACCTCGGGGAAAAAACGATGACAGACAAGCCAAATCCGGCCAAGCCGGGAAGCGACGAACCGTTTGAGCCGTATCCTGATACGAGCCCGCAGCAGGACGACGCGCCTGAGCATCCTGATCACCCAGAAGACGGAGGGAAGCCTGCATGACTGCGAAGCCGACACCGACATACGACCCGAGCGATCCGGCACCTAAGCCGAAGCCGAATGAAAATGCTCCGCTTCCAAATGCGCCGGAAAACCCGACAAACTGATGAGAAAGAGCCTGCTCCTCCTCTTTGGAGGCGCAGGTGCTTCGGGCAGATGCAGACTGCGTAAGAAGGATGTGTTGAGTGTCTTGCCGCCCACCACTCGCGCACTATCACCAGGGAGATGAGTAAAGCTCCGTTTCTCTCTGCCATTTGACTGAACATCGCATCCAGGTTGCATTTGATACGGCCAACTTGATGCCCTGAACTCTTGTTTCTCCTTGCCAGCCACACGTCGGCTGACAGATTCTTGCACGGGGCTGGTCGTTCAAATTCCGCATACTCAATGTTTACGCAGGACAAATCCTTCTGCAAAGATAAGCGTGAAAAGCGTCGGGGTTCAGTCGCTTCTCCGTCTTGTCAGCGCATTAGAGACGAAATGCCGCTGATTTTGTCTGCGAGTGCGGCGATCATATGCTTGATGTCGTCGGGCGTTGCCGAGCTGTCTGCAGCAATATTGAGGCGCTCTACATCGATACGCAGCTCACTCATCAGCTCGTTGATTTCGGCCTGAATGCCGCTTTCGTCGTCATGGCGCATGTTGAACTCCTTTGGCAAGGATCTTGCGCGTCTAGGCGCGGCTTGTCCATGAGCGCTAAACGCGATGCCTTCATGTTTTCGTCAGTTCATAAGTTGAGGTAATCGAACGACTTTGACGCTGAGATTGGATTCGAACCACATCGACCTGAAGTGTCGCCCCGCGTTTGTTCGAGGCATACTGCTCCTGTTTTTGTTGATTAGGTGACGGTTCAGAATTCTGAGGATTTGGCAGCGTCGGTCGAGACTGTTCCGCCATTACTGGAAGCCTCCAAGCAGTTTGGAACTTCCTCGACCTTGCTCTGCGTACCGGATGATCCTGCATAGGGGGGCAGATCACACGGTATCTGCCTTGGAATAGACGGATGAAATCGAGCGCCGAACTGCCGTTGGGACGACATTTGGCACTCGATAAGTCCTCTCCTCATTAAAAATCACTGCTCAACGTTGCCAGTGCGGCGAAGGGTGAGGCAATTTTGTAGCTTGGGGCAGCACCTGCGATCGTCTTGCCGAATACGCCGGTTGTCGCATTGGCATTGGCCTGCGGCGACTGGATCCAGTTCAGATAGCGGTTATCGCTAATATTCTGCAGGTTCAGGCGCAGCACGGGGCTTTTGAAGATGCTGACCTTCGGAAAGCGGTAGCCGAGCCCGATATTCATGCGCACATAGCCGGGGATGCTCTGGTCGTTCATGAATGTGGCATATTGGCGAGCGACATATTTCAGATTGAAGTTCGCAAAACGCTTGCCGTCATCATAGTCTAGCCCGAAACCGACCTGCCAGTCAGGAGCCTGAGGCGCTTTTTTGCCTGCGCTACGCACGTAATCGGCGCCTGTGCCCGACCCGGCAGGAATATTGCTGTCTGTCACAGCATGGAGATATTCGACCGAAACATAGGGACGAATATTATGGAAAGGCCTCGTGCCGAACTCTGCGTCAACACCGTCGGAGTGCATGCCACCAGCATTGATATTGGTGGTGTAGAAAGCGCCCGAGGCAGGATCCTGGATGGATTGCGTGTAAAGGCGGTTGGTGAAGTTGTAGTGGAAATAGGTGAGGGCGGTTGAAATCAGATCGTCCTGATATCGCCAGCCCGCCTCTTCAGAAATCGAGATTTCGGCTTTCTGGTCAGGATTTGCGAGGGTGGAATAAAGGCCTGTCTTCTGATTGAAGCTGCCTGAATCATAGAGCGCATAATTCTGCGGCATGCGGAAATTAGTCGAGACAGAGACGAAGACCTGATTATGCTGATCGATCTTGTAGCGTATCGCGGCTGTGGGCAGAGCCTGATTATAATCGGTGGTGACATACTTGCTGCGTACGTCAGGCAGATAATTAGTGCCCGAGCGTTTGACGATCGAATATTTCAGCCCGGCGTCAATGGTGAGTTTGCCATGCAGGAGCGTGAGGCTGTCGCCGATAAAGGGCGTATGCACCTGTGTCTGGGTGAGGGTGTTGCGATACTGTGCCTTGGCGCCATTGCTCAGCACCACGTTGTTTTCGTCGCCCCACTGGCTCAGCGGCGTACCATCCGCGCCGACAAAGCTGTAAGGCGCCGTCTGACGCTGTTTGGCGTATTCGAACCAGTAGCCGACCATCAGGCGGTTGACGCCTGTCGTCAGGGTCAGCTTGGTCGTGGCACCCGGGCGATAGGTTTCGGTGAGCGACGGATTATAGAGCACCTGCATGCCCTTGCCAGCGCCATCGACCGTTCCGGCAAGGGTCTGCTTGCCATAAACGAATTTGGACATGTCTGTATACTGCGCGCCGCCACCATTGCCGTAACCGTACCAGAAATACGGCGTCTCAGTCAGGACGAGATGATCGTTCAGTTTGAACGTCGAGGGCATCGAGGCATAGATATTGGTAAAGGGGTTGGGGCGCGTCTTGTAGTAATTGACCGATCCGGCCTTTGCAGGAACGTAGTAATTCGATTCATAGACCGTGTTCGGCGGGTCTGTAGGCGAGAGACCGCTGGAGCCGACCGGATTAGTTATGCCGGTGCCCCATTTATCCCAGCTTGCCTTGGTGACATTTGGATAGGCGTTGTTCTGGATATTATTGCCGACAACAGCCAGAGAGACGCGGTTACCGTCGCCCCAGTCATTCACGATCTTCATCTCGCCATGCTTCTTGTTATCCCAGCCGGGGCCGCGCCAATGGTCCTGACGTCCCTGCGAATAGGAAAAATAGGCACGTAGATTGGTGGCGCCGATGCGGCCGGTATCGAAACGCAGGAAGCCACGTGTCGCATTGAAAGACCCGTAGGTAATGTCGACCATGCCGCCCATCTTGTTCTTGGGGTCGATCATATACATGTCGACAACACCCCCCGATGAGCTGATATGGGGGCTGTCAAGATCGGCCGAGCCCTGCGCCAGACGCACGGTCTTGAGGTTTTCGGCGTCGACGATTTCCTGCGGATAGACCGCGAAATTGCCGATATCGTTGATTGGAAAGCCCTCGAGCGTAAAGCCCATCTGGGATTCTGTCAGGCCGCGCACCGACATATTACCGCCCGTCATGCCAAGCGGATCGGTATCCGACACATTGGCGCCCGGCAAAAGCGCGATCAGCTGCATCGGGTTGAGCGCCGGGTTCTGCTTGGCAATGAAGTCGCGCGTAATGGCAGAAACGGATTTCGGGCTGTCTGAAGGAGTCATCAGACCGCCACCAAAAGCGCGACGCGTGACGCCATCGCCGTAATTATGCCCCGTTACCTCAATGCGCTCATCGGTCGGTGACGTTGCACCAAGCATCGACGGCGCTGTTGTGGCGGCCTCGGCAGGACGCGGCGCGGCGTTCTCTGCGGTTTGATGGGTTTTTGTCGGCTTTGTAGCGTGCGCGGGTTCCTGAGCCCTTGCGTCGGGCAGCAATGAAGCCATCAGAGCTGTGGTGCCGCAGAGAAGCGCCATGCGTGAGAACATTGTGTCGATCTTCCAAACCCAGAATCAGAATTTAGCAACGTTTGGTTACAGTTCCACACGTTCATGATCCGGAAAGAGTAGAATTCTCGATCAGGTCAGTGCGAAACCGTGACATTTGTCACCGTTGGGCACTGTTTAAGGCTTAAGATATGACAGCAATGTGAAAAGCTTTACTCACCCATTCCGATCCTGACGACTATGTCAGAAAAGCCACAATTGACATATTTCGTCACGTTCCGGGCTGGTAGCAGCGCCTCGCGCGTCCTTTGCGCGGGGGGATGACGTCTTCTGTTTCCTTTCAGGCAGGAACAGGTTCCATACCCGAATCAGACGATGGATCGGTCAGGGGAGGGCGTGCGTCGAAGGGCAAGTCGTCCGCTGTCATGGCAAGCATAGCGAGGGCCATTTCTCGTTCGCCCATGATAACGTGATCGGCGCCAAGCTCCTTGAGATGCTCTACGGCACTATCGAAATGGGCACGGGCTATGACTGTAAGATCGGGATTCATCGCTTTTGCTTGAGCGATAATCTGACCGGCTTCGAAAGGCTCGGGAATGGCCACCATCAGTAGCCGTGCTTTGTCGAGCGCCATGGCTTTCAGTACGTGCCTCGGCGGCATTGCCGACCAGAAGTTCGATCGCCTCGCTGGCTGTGAAGCTGTCGGCCAGTTTTCCGGTCTCGACCACCAGAACGGGCCAGCCATTCTGGATCAGCCCTTCTACGACCAGCCGTCCCACGCGGCCACAGCCAACCACCACGGCGTGGTTTTCAAGATGGGTGGGGGTCGGAGGCGGCAGAAGAATACCGGCCTCATCTTGCGAGGGGAGCTCTGGCGCAACGGTATGACGGGTAATCCAGGCTTCGATCCGCTGTGTCGCCATCAGGATGAACGGATTGATCAGGATGGACAGGATCGAGGCCCCGAGAATCAGATCCTGGGCACGAGCGTCGAGCACGCCCATTTTCATGCCCAGCGCCGCGAGGATAAAGGAGAATTCACCGATCTGCGCTAGCCCGCTGGCGATGAAAAGCGTCGTGTTCCAGGGCTGACGCAGCAGTCTCAGAATGACGATCACCATAAGCGGTGTGCCGACGAGAATGACCAGAAAGGTCAGAAGCAGGGGTAATGGCTGTCTGATCAGCACCAGAGGTTGAACAACATGCCGACCGATATGAAAAACAGCACTGCGAAGGCGTCGCGCAAGGGCAGCGTTTCGGCGGCAGCACGATGGGAGAGTTCGGACTCACTTAGCACCATGCCCGCGACGAAAGCACCGAGCGCGAAGCTGACATCGAACCACTCGGTGGCGATAAAGGCGACGCCGAGAGCGAGCGCCAGCAAAGCGAGGCGAAAAAGTTCGCGCGAGCCTGTATGGGCTACGTAATGGAGGATAGCCGGTATGACCCGGCGCCCGACCACTAGCATCAGCGCCATGAATGCGGCAACTTTACCGAGCGTCAGGGCGATGGTGAGCGCAAGGCTCGGGATATTGATGGCCTCATGCGCGCCGCTTTTCATGATCGGCGCAAAAATGGGGAGCAGTACGAGCGCGAGCACTGTCACCAGATCCTGGATGATCAGCCAGCCTACCGATAATCTGCCGCGTTCGGTTTCGATCAGGCGTTGTTCCTGTAGCGTGCGTAGAAGAACGACCGTGCTCGCAACACTCAGCGCGATGCCGAAAATCAGGCAGGCACCGATAGACATACCTAAAAGCCAAGCACTGCCTGCGCCGATCGCGACTGAGGCCATTACCTGCAGCAATGCGCCAGGCACGGCGATGGCCCTGACCGAGATCAGATCCTTGAGCGAGAAATGCAGCCCGACACCGAACATGAGAAGGATGATGCCGATTTCGGAGAGTTCGGAGGCCAAAGGCTGGTCAGCAACGAAACCAGGGGTGAACGGGCCGACCGCAATCCCGGCAAGCAGATAGCCGACGAGAGGCGAGATACGGATCCGCTGGGCAATGGTGCCGAGAATGAAGGCGAGCCCGAGACCGATAACCAGAATACCGATCAGGGGCGTGTCATGACTCATGGGAAATCAGCATCCAGAAACTACGATGAAAATTGGACTATTCCGTGAACATCATCGATCGGAAGTGGATTTGCAATTGTTTACGCCGGAAAACCTGCTCATTCAGACGGGAAAGGCATCGGGAATACGGTCTAACCAGATCGATCACATACGCGTTTTTTCGTGCAAATGTAGGATGGCGCCTTGTTTGCTCGTCTTTTCCAGTCAACTCCCTCAATGGAGGGAGCTAAAGGCTGGCTTCGTGTTTGCTGAGTAGATCACGCAAGATTTAACTGGTTCGTTGGAGTGCGGTTGTGCGCGAGGGCGTGCTCATGATCATACACCCATACTATTAGCCCTCTGCGGAAGGATTGACCTTTCGAAAACAGAATACGGCCATTGACGTTGATGTGCCTGACCTGGGCCGGCGCTCAGCGATGCCGAGTTTCTGTAGGCTGAAATGGCTGTCTGAAACGGGGTGAGGCTATTGGCAGGCCGAGGGCAATCGCTGGTTCTTCGTAGGAGAGGTATAGATAGCCCATACGTAAGCCTCGTGATGCGCCTCTCGCTAACTTAAAGCAAAAAAACATGTTATCCTCCTCATTGGAGGTTCGCTTGAGTTGTGCGCCCTGAAGCTTATGCTTCATATCTCAGGGAAGCTGATCGCTCGACATCGATAGGCTAACATGATCGATAGCACAGTGGGTCGTGCCGAATACTGTATCGTGGGGATGGAAAAGCTTTTTTCTCTGACCCCACGGGCTATATGGAAATTCAGCGCAGCAAATCTATTACAGTATCGTCCTTATGGAACGCTATAGTGTTTATTCCGAAGACCGCGAAAAAGTAACCGATATTTGCGAAAATTTTATATAAAGTATCCTGAGATATCTTGATATGCTCAACGAAAATCACAGGTCTGTGTTTTTGAATAGTATTCAATGCTCCCATAAGAGCCTCGATCTCCATACCCTCAACGTCTATCTTTAGAAGATCCAGGCGATCAAGATTGAATGAATCTATGGTTCGGACTGGTACGTGCTGCCCGTTCTGATAATCGAGATCCTGGCCAATATATTCTGTGTCTTCTTTCTTTATAAGCTCTAGCTTCCGAAGCTTCCTGGCCTTGTGTAGTCGATAGCAGGAATTTTTATAGTCCCGTTATAATTCGATATTGCGACATTATGTGTTGTGACGTTGAAGTTGTTATTGATGATCACATTACCGGACAGCGCGTAAAAGATCTCCTTCTGAGGTTCGATCGATATAACCTGCCCCCAATTTTTCATGTGACGCGCCCACTCCAGTGTATGAACGCCAATATTCGCTCCGACGTCCAAGGCGAGAACACCGTCCCCGCGTAGTTGTCGCTGCGCAGAAAGTGTCCTTTTCAGGAGGTCGACATCCTCAATGGAAAACGATCCATTCTCTAAAACTTCATGCCCTACACCATAGGAAGGAAGACCAGAGGAATCGACGTTGTAATCGTTCCTGTTTACGATCATCGTTCCATGGTCTGTCTGTGCGACTACGAACGATATTTTCCTGGACATTGTAATCTCTTCGCTGGGGGAGGGTGAATTATGTTCCGAAATGTCTTTGGCTAAAGAGAATAGTCGGTCTTTGCATGGGACAAAAATCAATTATTCGAAAAGACGTTCAATATTCCGAAGTTAAAAAACCGTTGCCATTTGAGAGTATGCATTAATCAAGAAGATAAAAACTTCAATCAAGTTATTTTCTAGAGGTATCAACAATTTTTTGAGGCTTAGCGTCACACGGTCTATAGCAATTTCAAGTCTTCAGAAACCCGCGATGCATCCGCGCCTTCCTTAACATCTCAAACGTTAGCTACGCATCAAGCGTGTTGTAAAAGCGCTGAAGAGCGTTGAGCATGTGTTGCGTGACAGGTGCTTGTGGAGCCCGCACAGGAAGTGACCATCTCGTTGATCCAGCCATGCGGTATTTCTTGGTCGTGATCGAGATTGAAGATACGCATTGGTGATGAACAGCGGAGTGGAAATGGAAGACGCATCCCGAGAGCGGGAGAGAGCTTTAAACAAGGCGGCTGTCTTGGGCCTGCGATTACCCCGCTTGCGTCATTGTGCAAGGGAACGTGTTGAAGAACCGGTCAGGGCTGTTCCTGCCAGAAGCTGCGTTGAAGCGCGGCGGCTTCTTCTTCAAGAAGAGGGCCGATCACCTC
The DNA here is from genome assembly GCF_000614545.1 of Asaia platycodi JCM 25414. GTDB lineage: Bacteria > Pseudomonadota > Alphaproteobacteria > Acetobacterales > Acetobacteraceae > Asaia > Asaia platycodi. The sequence continues at coordinate 73,334 of NZ_BAKW01000009.1, forward strand.
GGTTGCTGTCTGGCCCGCAGCAAAGACATGGCGACAGGGAAGATCGAGCGTTGGGTTTTCGGGGTGTGCGCCCGTCATGGCCTTGAGATGGGCCTCGGACTGCCCGTAAACAACGCGGCCTATGCCCGCCCAGTAGATGGCGCCGGCACACATGGCGCAGGGCTCGGCGGAGCTATAAAGAGTAAAGCCGCGCAGGCGGTCGGGCCGGAAGGATTTGCTGGCACGGCTGGCCAGAAGCCTTTCGGCATGGGCTGTCATGTCGTGACCCTCGGCGCTGTAACCATTGCCCTGGCTCATGACCAGCGCGCCCTGATCGTCCACCAGAACCGCACCGAAAGGATGATCGCCGGCCAGGCGGGACTGATTGGCGACCTCGAAGGCCTCACGCAGAAAGGCGAGATCGGCTTGCGTCACTGTTGCGGTCACGATGTTGCCTCCAGTGGCGAGAGCGAGGCCTTGCGCGGTTTGACAGCGTCGCTCGGCGCCGCGCCGAAAGTGACGCCCTGCGCCTTGAGCCAGCGACGATAGGCGACAGAGGAGCGGTCAGCCAGTGTCGGAATCTCGCTTGCGGCGTCGAGCGGCATGGCAACGGGACGCTGGTTTTCAAGAATAACCCGATCCTGCAGGAAGATCATCTGCTGGAATTCGACCAGCGCATCATGACTGGACTCGTTGTCGAGAAGGAACATGACGGGATGGGCGCGGCAGGTACCGGGCGTCATGGGCTGGACAAAGAGTGCGATGACATCCTTGCGTTCAGGGTCGTTCGGACTGGTCTTGTAGAGCAGCGTCGAAAAGGGCGCCGCGATGCGATAGATGTAATCCGTCATCAGTCCGCCCTCGGCAGAGAGGGCAGCCTGAGGCTGGAAGAAGCGGCATTCGGTCGCCCAGATTTCACGACCTTCCTCTCGTGTCTCGACGGCATAGCGCTCGACTTCTGTGTGTGGCTCTGCGCTAGAATGTCAGTGTGGACGAAGGGGAAATGCGCCATGTCCAGAAAATTCTCGACCACACGCAGGCCTGATGCCTTGACCGCAATCGAGCCGCAACAGACGAGGTTCCGGTCAGGCTCATCCGCTTCGGGAATTCGGGGGATGAGATCCTCGCAACTGACGTCTGTGTCGAGCGTGGTCCAGAGAAAACCGTAGCAGGCCCGGCTCGGCAACTTGCGGTCGCGGCAAAAGGCTTCAGTATGCCCCCGTTCGTCCAGACGGTAGCGCACGGACTCGCCGAGCAAACAGGTTTCCAGAACACTGTTTGTCATGCTCTCGACCATGCCTAGAGGATACCATTGCCGTGTCGAGACCGGATCGGCGCTCTCTGAACCCTGCATAATGCCGATCCTTTGTTCGTTGCGTGCCCGGTCACATTAGTAGCGGTATTTCTCTTGTCAAAAAAATTATTACTGGCAGGATCGTCTTCAATGTCCGCATCCGACCCGGAGAATGAATGACCAGTTCGATCACGTTGCATCTTTTCGGTCGTTTCGATGTCGCTGCGTTTCGGGCGTTTGCCGAAAGCCGCGCTCGTCTTTTGCGCATCGACATGACAACGGAACGAATGGAAGGTCACGAAATCGTTTTTCTGCTGCGCGGGGCTCATGCCCTTGTTAGCATGTTCGTCATGGCCTGCGTGATCGGACCCGCAAGTTGCGTTGTCTCGCGCTGGCAAGAGTCAGTGGTATGATTCCCGTTGCGCTCTCGATGGATGTTGTTTTCGGCGATGTCGTTCCTGTGCGTCATGAGGGTCAGGAGCTGGTGCTCTGGCGCGACGAAGAGGGCATCGTTCATGGGTGGGAGGATCGCTGCCCCCATCGAGGCGTGCGTCTGAGCCTTGGCTTTATCCGCAATAACCGGCTCGCCTGTCTTTATCATGGGTGGCAGTTCGATCATGAGGGTCGCTGCCGGGCCATTCCGTCGCATCCGTCGCTCAATCCGCCCTCCACCATCCGCACAGAGAATTTCCGCGTCGAGGAAAAGGCCGGCCTGATCTGGATCGCTCTGAGAAATGACGCAAAGCGCCCGCTTGTGCCTCCTGCGGAAGGCGCCTGGCACGGCGTGCGCAGTCTTGCCATACGCGCAACAATGGCGGCGCTGCGTGAGGCGCTCGTTCTCGAAACGGGGCAGTGGCGCGTGTCTTCTGACAGGCTTCTGGCGGTGCACAGCCCCGAAGAGGAGATTACCATGGTGCATATGGCCGTGAGCGATGCGTCGGCGCGCGTCAAAGCAGCCGAGTGGCTGCTCGACCTGCGTGATTCGATGGAAGAAATCCGATGCTGAGCCTCAATGGCTGGGTGATGGACGAGCGCAGCTATGCGGCGCGTCTTGCTGCGTCTCTCCTCGCTATTCCGCTCACGATCCAGACCGATCGTCGCGCCGAGATTTTCGGCCCGACACTTGGCGATGAAGAAGGCGTTTATTGCGTCGGGCTTTACGAAATCCTGCGTCATTTTTCCCGATTGCCCAATGTTGACCGTGCCTGGCCCGAAGGCGATTCAAGGCTCGTCCTCGAATGGGCACTCGAGGCGCTCGAAAGTTTTGCTCAGGCGCGGCGTCAGGCCTTGGGCGCGACCATGCCTGAAAAGGCAGAGACAGATGCCATAACACTCATCTTTCGCATGCTTGAAGACCGTTTGAGCAAGGCGTTCCTTGACGGGCATGAATGGCTCTCAGGCACATCTGTCGGCTTTATCGATATCACTGTGTTTCCGATCGCTGGTCTGGCGCGAGATCTCGGTCTCGGCATGGATCTATACCCCGCTGTCAGGCGCTTCGTCAGAAAGGTGAGACAATTGCCCGGTTTCGTCACTATGCCCGGGATTGCCGCGTGTCATTGAGGCCTCGGTCGCTTCTGACACGCCGCTCCCTCCTTGCAACGGCCCCGCTTGCGGCTTTGCCCCTCACGGCGCTAGCGAAGCCACGCTTTGCGCCGATTGCAGAAGAAGATCTGCTGGTGGCGTTCGGTCACACCAGCCCCATCAACGATGGCGGCTGGTCGCAGATGCACGACAAGGCCATACGGGCGCTGAAAACGCATTTTCCGAAAATGCGCTCGCTCTATGTCGAAAGTGTGCCTTACTCCGCCGATGCGACGCGTCTGTTTCGGCAGTTCGTGGCCGAGGGCGCGCAGATGGTGATTTCGACATCGAATTATGGCGATTTCATCAAGGACGTTGCCGATCAGGCTCCGGATGTCGGGTTTCTTGAATGCGATGGTAACGCAGTCACGAGCAATCTGGCCTGGTATTATATCACCCATTGGTATGCCAGCTATGTGATTGGTATCGCTGCGGCTCGTCTGAGCCAGAACGGACGCCTTGGGTATGTGGCGTCTTTCCCGACCTCTTCGGTCATCGCCAGTGCCAACGCGACGCTGCTTGGCGCGCGTTCGATCAATCCCGAAGCGACAATGCGCGTTATTTCGATCAATTCCTGGTTCGACCCGCAGGCTGCGGCTTCGGCAGGCGCGGCATTGATCGATAGTGGCTGTGATTTCCTTTGCGGCATTATGGACGACCCCGGCTACCTGCGCGTGGCAGAAGAACGTAATGTCTGGGCCGCCATGTGGAATACCGATATGCGACAATTCGGGCCAAAAGCCTATGTCAGCTCGGTTGTGCTCAATTTCGAAGCCTATTATCGAGAGATTATTGCGGCTCGTATTGCCGGGACATGGCGCCCGCAAGGGACATTCCTGACGCTCGGCCACGGAGTGGATCGCGATGGCTGGGGCGCACGCGTACCGCTGGCCGTGCAGAGAGAAGCCGATGCTGCGCGCGACAGGATGCTCGCCGGATGGTCGCCCTTCGTCGGGCCGATCCGGGATTCCAATGGCCAGATACGCGTGCCAGCAGGCCGGACCATGAACGATATGGAAATCTTTCACTGGAGCTGGCAGGTCGAGGGGGTGTCGGGGCTTGTCTGACTTCCTTCATCACCCGGAGACCCGCCCGGCAGATCTGCCTGCAGGCGCACCGCCGCTCCTGACGCTGTCGGGCATCGCTAAATATTTTCCCGGTGTCGTGGCCAACAAGGATGTGTCGATCGACTTCTATCCCGGTGAGATTCACGCGCTGCTTGGCGAGAACGGAGCCGGAAAATCGACTGATGAATATCGTGACGGGTCTTTACCAACCGGACGAGGGCGAGTTGATCCTTGACGGATATGGCGCGCGCTTCGAGAGCCCTGAGGCGGCAATTGCTGCCGGAATCGGCATGGTGCACCAGCATTTCAAGCTGGTCTCGCGCTTCACGGTTGCGGAGAATCTGGCGCTTGGCTGGCGAGAAACGGGTTTCCGGCTTTCCGCTTCGGCATGGCACGTCGTGCAGAGGCGGAGGCCACGCGCTACGGTCTTGATATCAGGCCGGCGGCAAGCATCGACAGCCTGACATCGGGCGAGCAGCAACGTGTGGAGATCTTGCGGGTATTGTCACGAGGTGCCCGGCTGCTGATCCTTGATGAACCGACGGCCGTGTTGAGCCCGCTCGAGGTCGGCGAGCTTTATGCCGCGCTGCGTCGCTTTCGTGACGGGGGCGGCGCCGTCATTCTCATTAGTCACAAGCTCGACGAAATCATGGCTCTCGCCGATCGTGTGACCGTGCTCCGGCATGGACGGGTCTCGGGCACGCATCTTGTGGCACAGACCGAGCCTGAAACGCTCGTGACCGAAATGATCGGGCGCCCTGTCGAGCAGAAAAGCGATTATCCGCGTAAGAAAGAGCGCCTCGTCGACCGAGCGGTGATCGTGCTCGATAACGTGTCCTGCCGTGACAGGGCGGGACAGATCCGTCTGCACCCGCTTTCACTCGAAATCCGGTCAGGCGAGATTCTCGGCATTGCCGGGGTGACAGGGAACGGCCAGTCGGAACTCTCCGATCTTCTGGCGGGTCTGCGTTCATCCGAGACCGGTCAAGTCCGTGTGGATGGCAAGGATATGCGTGGGCGTGGCCCGAATGCGTTTCGTGAGTCAGGGATTGGCTATGTGCCTGAAGACCGCCTGCACAAGGCGCTCGCGCCTGCGCTCGGTGTAACCGAAAACGCCGTCATGCGTCTGTTTCGTGCCGGTCCCATAGGCGGGCGTCTGGCCTATCATGCTGCCGAGGCGCTGCGCTTCACCTGTTCGTTGCTCGATCAGGCGCAGGTCAGTCTCGCCGATCCTTCGACCCCTGTCCGGGCCTTGTCTGGCGGTAACCAGCAGCGTCTTGTACTGGCGAGAGAGCGCATGATCAGTCACCGGGCGCTCGTGGCTTCCTATCCGAGCCGGGGTCTCGATATCGGCGCTATTGCCTGATGCGCGACACACTGGCCGAAATTCGTGATGAAGGCAGGGCCGTGGTGCTTGTGTCGGAAGACCTTGATGAGTTGATGGCGTTGAGCGATCGCATTGCGGTCTTATGCGGTGGCAAGCTGATGACGGTCGTGCCCAGAGGCGCCTATGACCGTGCCCGTATAGGCGCGTTGATGAGCGGTCGGAACGCGGAGGCGCAGTCATGAGCCGTCGTATTCGCCTTCCGGTGGTTCCGCCCCGGCGTATCTTCATCGGCCGGGCTCTGGCCCTTTGCTTTGTCTTTCTTGTGCTTGCCTTCGTGCTGATGCTGCTTGGGTTGCCTCTCGATATGGTGGCGACGCTTGTTCTGACCTCGACTTTCGGCACTGAATTCGGGCTCGAAAACCTTGCGCTCTACATGACGCCGCTGCTTATGACGGGGGCTGCCGTGTGGCTGGCCCTGCGTGCCGGATTGTGGAATATCGGCGCCGAAGGGCAGTTTCTGGCCGGGGCGACGGCAGCGACGGCTGTCGGGCTGTTTCTGCCGTTGCCCGTAATTGTCACTCTGCCGCTTGCTGCCGTTGCCGGCGTGATTGCCGGGGCATGCTGGAGCGCCGTTCCCGCCGCCGGGCGCGCCTGGCTCGGCGTGAGCGAGATCATCACGACGCTGCTTCTCAATTTCATCGCGTCCTATCTCGTCTATTATCTTGTGACCGGCCCCTGGGCCGATCGCGTGACGGGCGCGCAAGTTTCGAGCGAGCGCATTCACGCGGCGATACCTGTCCTTTACGGCGTCGTTCACTGGGGCGGGCCGCTTGCCCTGGCCGTCGTCACTGCGCTCGGGCTGCTGCTTGGTCGCAGCCGCTTCGGCTATGAACTGACATTGAGCGGGTCGAACCCCCAGGCCGCGCATTATGCCGGGGTCTCGGTGGCGCCGCGCCTCTTTCTGGCGCTTGTTTTCTCCGGCGCGCTTGCCGGGCTCGGAGGCATGATGGAGGCGCTCGGCACCGTGCATCGCCTGCAGGGCGGTCTGGCCCATGGCTATGGCTATCTCGGCATCGTGGTCGCCCTGCTTGCCCGGCAATCGGCGCTGGCGCTGATCCCGGCAGCGTTTCTCATGGCAGTCATTCTCAATACGGGCATTGTGTTGCAGACGCTTCAGGTCAGTGCGTCCTCTGTTCTGGCTATTACGGGGCTGCTGGTCTTTGCAATTGCTGTCAGCGACGAACTTGCAGCCTATGCGCGGCTGGAGACGCGGAAATGACCCTCTGGATTTCTCTCGTTCTTCACGCGCTTGCCTATGGTAGCATTCTCGCCCTCGCCGCTCAGGGCGAAGTTCTCGCCGAGCGGGCAGGGGTGATCAATCTCGGCGTCGAGGGGTTGATGGCTCTAGGCGCCGTGACGGCTGTTCTAGTTGCCGATGCCTCTCTATCGCCCTGGCTGGGTTGTCTGGCCGCCCTCGCTGTCGGGGCCGGCGGGGCGCTCGTCCTCGGGCTTGCGACAGTCAACGGATCTGCCAATCAGACACTGTGCGGGGTGGCGCTGACCTTTCTTGGTCTCGGATTGAGCGCGGTGATCGGGCATGATGTAGCCGGGTTGCCGGTTGCGGCGAGTTTTGCCACATGGCCCATTCCCGTCCTGTCGCGTTTGCCGCTCGTAGGACCGCTTTTCGATCAGAGCCCGTTCGTCTATCTCGCATTCGGACTTTTGCCGTTGCTGTGTCATGGGGTGTTATTCCGCACGCGTCTGGGTCTCAGCCTGAGGGCTGTGGGCGAAAACCCGGGTGCCGCCGACGCTGTGGGCATCCCGGTAAGGCGGTTTCGCCTGGGAGCCGTGGTGATCGGAGGGGCTCTTGCCGGTCTCGCGGGCGCAGACATGACGCTTTCGGTCATGCCGGTATGGTCCGAGGGTATGATTGCCGGGCGCGGTTGGATCGCGGTCGCACTCGTTATTTTCTGCGGTTATCGGCCTGTCTTTGCGGCCGCCTCTTCGCTTCTGTTCGGCCTTGTGATGTCGCTCAGTTTCTTCGGGCAGGCGCAGGGATGGCCCGTGCCACCCGCCATTCTCAACATGACGCCCTATCTCGGCACGATCGTCTTCATGATCATACCCGCCATGCTTCTGCCCGGCATGCGTCGCCTGATGGCAGCACCCGCGGCTCTGGGAACACCCTATTTCAGGGAGGAGCGCTAAACACGGTGCGTACCCGTGTCGGTGCCGAACGACCAAACCGCATCGCAGGAAAGGCGGAGCATCTCGTCAAGACCAGGGCTTACGAGCGGGGCCGGGATCGACGCGGCTGGAAAGCCGTGCGCGTCAGAATGACGCCGACGAAATGGAGTGGTTAACACTTTATTCTGTGACGCTTTGTCTTATCATCAGAAAAGCTGTCACCGATAAGAGCGCGATTGCGTACACTACAAACAGTATAAAATTATAATACGTTACAGCAACGAAGCTGATCGCTGCGCCGATGAGTGCTATGACGGGCAGAACCGGATAGAGCGGCGCCTTGTAACTGCGTTCCAGGTCAGGCTCGCGTCTGCGCAGGACGAACAGGCTGATCATGCTCGCGCCATACATGGTCAAGGCTCCAAAAACCGAGAGGGTCACCAGTACCGCCGTCAAGGACTGCCCATGGATGGAAACGATGCTATCGGCGTAGATGGCGATAATGCCGATGGCACTGCCTGCGATCGTGGCCCTGTGGGGCGTGTGAAACCGGCTATGAAGCTTGCCCAGGGAGCGGGGCAGGATATCGGCTCGGGCCAAGGCGAAGATCTGCCGCGCAAACCCCATGATGATGCCATGCAGCGAGGCGATCAGCCCGAAAAGACCGAGCCAGACCAGCATCGACAGCCAGGGGCTGTGCTGTCCTACAACGCGCTTCATGGCTTCTGGCAGCGGGTCGTTGAGGTTGGCCAGACTCGTCCAGTCGCCAGACCCCCCTGCGAAAATCATGACCCCGAAAGCGAGTGCCACCAGTGTGATCACACCCGCACAATAGGCGATCGGTATCGAGCGCCTGGGGTTGCGGGCTTCTTCGGCTGCCATGGCCACGCCTTCGATGGCGAGAAAGAACCAGATGGCGAAGGGTATGGCGGCAAACAGGCCTCCCATAGCCTCCCAGCTAAAATGCGGTGCAGCCCCCCATCCCTGATGAGTGAAATGCGCCCATGAGAAGGAGGGCGCGACAACGGCCATGAATACGAGCAACTCGACAATGGCAGCCATGGTGATGAAAAGTTCGAATGTCGCCGCCACATGCACGCCGACGATATTGAGTGTCATGAACGCGAGATAGGCCCCCGTCGCGGCGAGCTTTGGCGGCAGACCCGGAAATTGCACATTGAGATACGCGCCGATGGCCAGTGCGATGGCGGGTGGGGCAAAAATGAACTCCACCAGCGTGGCAAGGCCGGTCACAATACCCCCAACACGTCCGAGAGCGCGTTGGGCATAGGCAAAGGGACCGCCAGCGTGGGGGATGGCGCAGGTGAGTTCGGTAAAGCTGAAAATGAAGGCCGTATACATCAGGGCGACGAGGCAGGTCGCCCCTAGAAAACCGAGTGTGCCGGCAGTAGCCCAGCCATAGCTCCAGCCAAAATATTCCCCGGAGATGACCAGACCAACAGCGATACCCCAGAGGTGAAAGGCGCCGAGCTTCTTTTCAAGTTGCGGGGGAGGCTGGCTCATCTTGTGTCTTCTTCCTTCAGCGGCGCAGCAACGGTCGCGGGCGGTGTGTCGGGATTGCCCAGAGCGGCGAGGCCGGGGGCCCGCTCCTTGAGGCCTACTCCGGTCAGTTTCAGCTTCTGTGCTTCGCGCATGAGCCAGACAAGCTTGGCGCAGGCCTCGTCGATACCCAGGCCGTGCGCGTGGATATTCGAGAGGCAGTTGCGCCGTGAATCGGGGCAACCCGGTGCGGGATGATAGGTCAGATAGACCCCCATGCTGTCCGGCACGCTCAGACCAGGTCTCTCGCCGATCAGGACCGCAACCATGCGCGCGCCGAGCGCCCCGGCGATATCATCACCAATCGCAACGCGTCCCTGCTGGGCGACAACTGGCGGGGCGATGCGCCATGTCGGCAGCGCCTGACGACAGGCATGAAAAAGCGGTGGCCCCTGTTGCGTTACGGCCTGTGCAGAAAGCCCATCCGCAAGCACAAAAGCGAGATCCCAATCGCCCCGAGGCAATCGCGCCCGGGATTCCGGCGCAAGGCTTCGCCCGAGATCGGGGCGGCTGAGATAGATTGTGCGATCGGTGGCGGCACTCGAAACGATGAAAGGCGTGGCAGGTGCAAGGGCGCGCGACAGACGATCGAGATCGAGCGGCTTGTGCACGGCGTCGCGCGCCATGGCATGAGCGGCCTGGAATCCAAGAACATCGCGGGTGGTCTGTGCATCGCCGGTGCGACCGAGCCCGATCCGGGCGCGAGTGAGATCGCGCAATTTTTGCCATGGATCCTGTACAGCGGCAGTGTTTCCCGGGTTTTCCGGCAGCTCGCTCATGCGTCGAAACCGATCATACGCGACAAGGTCGTCTCGCGCAGAGGCGGCGTGAGTGCGCGGGTAGTGGCGCTGTCATAGAGCCCCATTTTTTCGAGCCATACTGCAAATTCAGGGGTGGGGCGGAGGCCGAGAAGGCCGCGCGTGGTCAGGATGTCGCTGAAAGCGAGGCTCTGATAATTCAGCATGACATCATCGGCGCCGGGCACGCCAATCAGGAATGTCACGCCTGCCGTGCCGAGCAACAGCATCAGAGCGTCCATGTCGTCCTGATCCGCTTCGGCATGGTTGGTGTAGCATACGTCACAGCCCATAGGCACGCCCATCAGCTTGGCGCAGAAATGATCTTCCAGCCCGGCTCTCGTTATCTGCTTGCCGTCATAGAGATATTCGGGCCCGATAAACCCGACGACTGTATTGACAAGAAGCGGATTGAAAGCCCGTGCGACGGCATAGGCCCGCGCTTCGACGGTCTGCTGGTCGATCCCGTGATGGGCCCCTGCGGAGAGGGCTGCGCCCTGTCCGGTCTCGAAATACATGAGGTTGTCGCCCAGTGTACCACGGTTGAGCCCTCTGGCGGCCTCATGTGCCTCATGCAGGAGGTCGAGCGTCACGCCGAACCCCTCATTCGCTTTCTGGGTACCTGCAATCGACTGGAAGACGAGATCGACCGCACCGCCTCGGTTGATGATTTCCAGCGTGTTCGTCACATGGGTGAGAACGCAGCTCTGCGTCGGGATGTCATAGGTCTGACAGATCGTGTCGAGCATGTCGAGCAGAGCGAGGCCGTTCTCCACATTGTCGCTGGCCGGGTTCACGCCGATTACTGCGTCGCCGCAGCCATAGAGCAGCCCGTCGAGCGTGGAGAGGGCGATCCCTTTCAGATCGTCGGTGGGGTGATTGGGTTGCAGGCGTGATGCGAGCACGCCTTTTTGACCTATCGTGTTACGAAAGCGTGTGATGATCTCGATCTTGCGTGCCACGGCGATCAGGTCCTGATTGCGCATGATCTTGCTGACGGCTGCGGCCATTTCCGGTGTGACGCCCGGCGCGATGGCCGCAAGTCGCGCCGTGTCGGCTTCGTGAGACAATAGCCAGTCACGAAACGCGCCCACCGTCATCGAGGCAACCGGGGCAAAAGCCTCCCGATCATGCGTGTCGATAATCAGCCTAGTGACGTCATCAAGCTCATAAGGTACGAGCGTCTCCGACAGGAAATGCGTGAGTGGCAGATCGGCCAGGGCGAGGCGGGCCGCCACTCTTTCGGTGGCTGACCGGGCTGCCAGCCCGGCCAGCGCATCGCCTGACCGTAAAGGCGATGCGCTGGCCATCAGGTGACGAAGGTCGCGAAAGACAAAACGCTGACCGGAGAGAGTGGCAGAGTAACTCAAATCGACTCTTCCTCCGAATGACAGAATGATAACCGGTAAATGATCTGAAACCGAAAATAATAACGGGTTCCACAGGGGGCTTTGTCAAGCATATCGCGGCAATATGTTCCCTGGTGCCACGCCCTCTCCAGCAGCATGTGCCCGATGGGCGCAAATCGTCGCTTGCAGGGTGCGGCGACACGCTGCAACGGTGAGATCGGCGTTATGCCAAGATCGTGTCGGAATGCAGAGTGCAAGGTACAGGACGGCAATAGTGGTTCATTCCTCCTTTTCGCCGCAGCCGTCATGTTCCGCTTATGTGTCCTGAGCCTGGTGAGTAAACCGTCTCGCGGAAAACGGCGCTCGCTTGGCCCAATACCGATTTCATAGTCTGGGGTCTGACCTTTCGGCTTTTCGACCGGGCGGTGGGTCGATCACTAACGCCTGAGGTGGCTGAACTCCGCGTGAGGCGGGGAGAAGGACGCTTACACGACTGCCACAAATGTCATACGAAAGCTGTGATTTATCACAGGGAGTGTGATCATGGAGATGAGTTTTTCGGCTGCCGATATCGATCTCGATTTCAGCCTCAAGGGCAAGATCGCGCTCGTGACAGGCGGGGCTTCCGGCATCGGTGCAGCGATTGCAGCCGCCTATGTGCGCAAAGGGGCCAAAGTCGCTGTTGTCGATGTCAATCAGGACAATGCTGCCGCCAAGGCTTCTGAGCTGGGCGAGGCTGCGAAGCCTTTTTCCTGCGACGTTTCCAGCTCTGAGTCGGTGCGTAAAATGGTCGCGGATGTAGTCGCGGCGTTCGGCAGGATCGGCATTCTCGTCAATTGCGCCGGCGTCGTGTTTCTCGCCCCTGCAGAGACGCTTCCCCTCGATTACTGGGACAAGACGATTGCGATCAATCTCAAAGGCAGTTTCCTTGTGACGCAGAGCGTGGGTCAGGCCATGATCAAGGCGGGTAAGGGGGGACGCATCATCAATCTCGCTTCCCAGGCCGGGACGGTCGCGATCGAGGAGCATGTTGCGTATTGCGCCTCGAAATTCGGCGTGATCGGCATGTCCAAGACATTTGCTGCCGAGTGGGGGAAATACGGCATTACCGTCAATACCCTCTCACCGACCATCGTGCTCACAGAGCTGGGCAAGAAGGCCTGGGCCGGCGAGAAAGGCGAGGCGGCTGTGCGGCGTATCCCGACAGGTCGCTTTGCCCTTCCTGAAGAGATCGCGACTGCGGCAGTCTTTCTGGCCTCGTCCGGGGCTGCGATGATCAACGGCGCCGATCTTCTGATTGATGGTGGCTATACGATCCTTTGAATGCGTAACGGATCGGGCGGCGCCATGGTGTTGCCCGATCCGATCCTTCACCTCGTAAGTAGAATGCGCGCCACTTCAGTCGAGACAGCCCGTCTTAACGACACGAGGCTAACCCCGCCATTGGGATGAACGCGGTTCGTGAGAATTAGCACGAAGCTTCCGCTTTCGGGTGCGATCCAGAGCGATGGCCCGGTAAAGCCCGTATGGCCGAACGACCCCAAAGGAAAGCCTGCGCCACGCAGCGATGAATAATGTGTGTCGATATCCCAACCCAGCCCGCGCAGATCATGCATCCCAGCGGGCTGCTGCGGTGTTGTCATCATCATAACGCCCGCTCTGGACAGGGGAAACGGGCTAGCCTGCCCCGATCTACGCGCAATGAGGGCCGTAACATAGCGTACGAGATCGTCTTCACGGGCGAAAAGACCAGCATGACCAGCGACCCCGCCCATCCGTCTCGCCGTCGGGTCGTGGACGACCCCGCGCAGCATCGTCCCATCCGGCTGATACTGCGTCGGCGCGATCATCATTTGTTGCGCCGGGTCAGGCAGGAAGTCGCTATGGGTCATGGAAAGCGGCGCGAGAACGTAGCGCCCCGCCTGATTGTCCAGATTGTTGCCACTGGCGATCTCGACGATCATGCCGAGCACGATGAAATTGATGTCGCTGTAGATAAACTTTGAGCCCGGTCGCGCAATAAGCGGGGAAGCGCAGGCAAGCCGAAGGGCCTCCTCCCGACCGTGCCATGGCTCTGAAAGGGGAAGGTCGGGCGGTAATCCTGTATAGTGGGTCAGCAGGAGACGAAGGGTGATGTCACCTTTACCGTTCGCAGCGAAATCGGGAAGCAGCGCGCTGACAGGCGTATCGAGAGCGAGTTGGCCCGCCTCTATCAATTGCATAAGGCAGAGCGCGGTGATGAGTGGCTTGGTGAGCGACGCCATGTCGAACACGGTGTCGAGCGACAGTTTTTCCTTTTCTGGTGCGAGGGCGCGGTGACCGGTGACCGAGCGATGCACCACGATGTTGCGATGCCCGATGACGAGAATAGCCCCCGGTATCTGACCGTCCTCCACCGCCTGCGCCACCATCCGATCAACGCTGGCGAAGGGCGACGCGGCACAGCCGCTCATGGGCAGGACACTGGCGCCCACACCCAACGCAAAATGTCGTCGCTTCATGGTTGGGCCCCCTCTTGAACGCCTCTTCTTTCGGCGTCTGACTCATTGCCGATCGGTGAACGATATCAGATCGGTTTATTCACAATATGGGTACGAAACGACATCGGCCGATCTGTGTCGCCGAAACCACAACCAGCCACACTTTGTAGGATAGAAGCCATAAACTGAAAAATAGCATTAGAGAAAAAACGTTCGAAAACAGTCTGTTGTTTATGTTGTCATATATCTGTCACATGAGAGTCATCAAAGCTTCGCAGGCAGTGACGAGAGGCAATCAGTAAGGGAAGCTCATACCCACCGCAGCATCGGAAGATGATACTGACATGACCTCATTCCCCCGTGCCTGTCGCTTGCTGCTGGCATCGGTCTCGCTGGCGTCGCTCGCCATGGCGACCCCGGTGCACGCCGCTAGCCTCGATCAGATGAGTCTGATGGAGAAGCAGATCAAGGCCATGCAGTCGCAGCTTGCTGACATGAAGCGCGAGCATCAGCGCGAGATGAAGCGCATTCATGATCAGTTGGCCCAGCAACGCCAGTCTGAAGAGAATGACCCCTACGGCACCCGCAACGGCTATCGTGGCGCCCCGGCTCATGGTTCGGGCAACGCGGCCGCAGGTGCTGGCTTCGCCACAGCCTCCGCACCGGGGCCGAACAGCAATGTGCTTCTGCCGCCCGTCAATGCGGCCACGCCTTATGGCCAGCTGACCGGCACCCCGACCGGTCGCGTGACCGATCTCTACGGCCCGCTCCATCGTGGTCAGATCCAGATCGGTGGCGTGCGCATCACCCTGGGTGGCTATGTCGAAGCCGCCACGATGTTCAGGTCGCGCAACAACGTTTCTGACATCTCCTCGAATTTCGGTTCCATTCCGTTCGCGAACAGCCCGAACTATCATATCAACGAGTTCCATGAATCAGCGCGACAGAGCCGACTGGCTGCGCTCGTCGAAGGCGATATCACCAAGAACCTCCGTGCCCAGGCCTATATCGAGACCGATTTTCAGGCTCGGGTTCATCATCTAATTCCCGCCAGTCGAATTCCTATGTGCTTCGTGAACGCGTTTTCTATGGTCAGCTGATCGACGATGCTGACGAGCTGACCCTTCTGGGTGGGCAGAACTGGTCGCTTCTGACCATGTTCAACCACGGCATGCGTGCCCGTGACGAACAGGTGCCGCTCTCGATCGATGCCCAGTACATCCCGGGTTTCAACTGGACGCGTAACACCCAGATCCGCCTGGTAAAGGGCTTCGATCACGGGCGTTACAATGTTGGCGTCTCCGTCGAAAACCCGCAGCAGGTCATCGCGGTCGGCTCAGGCGGTCAGTACCTGCCTGCCGGTGCGACTTCGGGCACGTACCAGAATGCTGGTGTGAACGTGAACAACCCGTCCACCAATTATTCGACCGATATTGCTCCGGACATCATTGGCAAGCTTGCAGCCGATCCGGGTTGGGGTCACTACGAGCTGACCGGACTGCTGCGCTTTGCGCATAGCCGCGTATCCTACACAGGCACAGGCCAGAGCAGCACCAAGGTTGCTGGTGGCGGTGGTGGCGGACTTATTCTGCCAGTCGAGAAGTCGCACAAGATCTTCTTCCAGGCATCGGGGCTCGTCGGTACGGGTATCGGCCGTTACGGCACTTCGAATATTCCTGATGTCACGATCGATCAGAAGGGGCAGGTCAAGCCCATGCCTGCGGCGAACGTGCTCGTCGGGCTTTATGGTAACGCCACCAAGCGCTTCAGCTCTACGCCTATGGCGGTGTGGAAATGCTGCGTTCGCGTTCCTATTTCGACGTTGGCGGCAAGCATTACGGTTATGGCAACCCGCTTTACAGCGTTGGTGGCTGCGATATCGAAGGCGGTGCTTCCAGCGCGTGTCAGACCAGCATCAATCGTGTGGTTCAGGGCACGGCTGGTTTCTGGTGGACCTATCTGCACGGCGACTACGGCACGCTGCGCGTCGGCGCCCAATACTCCTACACCTATGTTTCCTCGTTCAGCGGCGTGGGGGGAACCCCGCACACCAACGACAATATGGTGTTCCTGTCGCTGCGTTACCTGCCGTTCCAGTAAGATCGGCTTCGTCTGAAAGAGAAAAGGGCCAGAGGTTTACGCCTCTGGCCTTTTTTTATGCATGGGAGCGTAAGCGTCAGAAATTGGCGTTCACACGTCCGAAATAATAACCGCCATTCATCGGCACCTGAGCCGAAGCGCTGTCATAGATCCCGACACCATAGTTTGCGAGATTGGCAGGTACCTTGCGAGGCCGGATATTGAAGATGTTGTTCGCGCCCACAGCGACATGCCAGTGCTCGCCGAAGCGATAACCGACTTCAAGATCGGTCAGCCAGCGCGGCGTGTTCTTGAATTGGGCAAAGCAGGTATTCGAACCGCGCAGCGCTCGACCGTTCAGAGGGCAAATTGCGCTCGCCGGGGTCCAGTCCTGATAGGTCAACATGCCCACCGTCTCGCCATAGCGGGTCTGGCGCAGATTAACGTCCCAATTGCCGATCGTATAATAGGCGTTCAGCACGATCTTGCTGCGCGGTGACTCGCTGGTGAGATAGGAAATGGTCTGCGCGTTCAGAAGCGGGTTACCGGTCGCCGAAAGCCCGTTATGCGTCAGACGCGTCCGGTTGATGTTCAGCCCCATCGAAAGCAGAAGATTGCCGAAGCGATGCAAGCGCAGACGGTAATCTGCCTTGATATCTATGCCCTGAGTGCGCGTACTGGCACCATTGGAGAAGTAATAAGCCGAAAATCCCGTGGGGTTGGATAACGTCGCCCCACCGGGGAGCGTATAGCCCATTTGCTCGATGGCCGTGATGGCCTGAGCGCCGACTACCGAGCCGCCCTGCACGATACGGTCTCTCAGATTGATCTGATAGACATCGGCTTCGACATGAAAATTCGGCAGCGGCTCAAGCACGACGCCGCCACTGGCGCTTGTCGACCGCTCGGGTTTGAGCGCGCTTGCACCGAGCGTTTTAGCGGCTTCCGACGCGACGGGTAACAGTCCGGACGCGAGGTCGGGCCAACGCTGAGTGCGCTGTAGTGCTGCTCGGCCAGGGTCGGGGCGCGAAAACCGTTGCTGATGGTGGCGCGCACGGCGATGCGCCTGGTGAAGTCGTAACGTGCCGAGACTTTGCCGTTTTCGGTATTGCCTGAGTCGGTGTAATGTTCGAACCGCCCTGCGAGATCGACATCGAGCTTCGGCAGGGGGTGGAAATCGTCATCGATATAAGCCGCCCAGATATTACGGCTCCAGCTTCCTGCATTTTGCGGGGCAGCACCCGCATAGCCCTGTGTGCCGCCAGCCTCATAGGCAGGGGCTTCGCCAGCGACGATATCGTACATCTCGAGCCGATGCTGACCGCCGAAGGCAAGTGTCATGGGGACAGCATCAGCAATCCTGAAGTTGCGGCGAATATCGAGATTATTGGTCCACATCGCGTTGCGATAGGTCTGCGCGCGCGCGCTGGTCGGCGAATAGCCGCAGCCCTGCGACGAGAAATAGGCCTTGCTCCGATCTGTGGTCTGGCACGACGCGCCCAGCATGCCGGTATTGGCCGTATTCTTGGTGATGATGTCTTCCTCATCGGCACCATAAAGCGTGCTAAGGTCCCAGTCGAAACCGAAAAGATGGCTGCCTTTGACGCCAAGATTGGCCTGATAATCGTTTTCTTCGATCGTCTCGATAGGAGAGAAGCCCAACGGATAGAGAGAAGGGGCGATACTCGGCACGCGATAGTTCTGGATGGCTTCGGCGTGACGATGGCCGTAGGTGATCAGACCATAAAAATCGATGGTCTCGGTTACTTTCTTGCCAAAATCGATCCCCAGATTCTCGCGGGTTTCTTCTGGCGTGCTTGTGATTTTGTTCGAGTTGTACGGCACCTTGATGGCGCCAGGGAGGATGCCGTAATAACCGCTCAGATTGGCGCCGGGCGGCGCGTAGGGTAGCAGGCGGTGGTCTTCGGTATTCGTGAAGAATGATCCGTGTGATAGATCTGACCGCTCAGGTGCAAATAGCCGTCGCGACCGAGCTTCATGCCGCCATCGGCGTTGAGCTGATAGTTCCAGCCGCTACCCGCATAGGCATTGGCGCCCGTCTGGGCGCTCATATTCAGACCATGATCCTGCTTTTTGGTGATAACATTCACGACGCCAGCGATAGCGTCGGAGCCATACATCGCCGCAGCACCGTCTTCCAGTACCTCGATATGGTCGATGGCGTTGGCCGGTATCATGTTGAGATCGACCGGAGTTGAGCCGAATTGCGGCCCCGGGTTTTGTACTACGTTGCCGGTCACATGGCGTCTTTTACCGTCTACGAGAACCAGCACCTGGTTGGGGTTCAGGCCGCGCATGCGGATTGACGCCGTAAGCGCCCCTGTATCGCTGCCACGAGTCTGGATATTGATGGCCGGATAGACGCGGGTGAGGGCGTCGGTCAGATTAAGCTGGCCAGACCGTGCGAGTTCGGCGGCTGAAATGACCGTCACGGGGCTCGTGCTGTCTCGCGCTTTGCGATTGACGGCATGGGTGCCAGTCACGATGACCGACTCTTCGCCAGAGATTACCTTGGCGCGATGGGCCGCTTTTCGCGGCGCTTTCTGCACAGGTGTGACGCGTGATTTGCTTGCGCTGCCGTGCGTGGAGAGAGTTTCGGCGCGCGCATCGGGCATGCAGGCCATGGCGCTCAGAACGCCAAGCGAGGCGGTAAGCAGGGAGGCACGTCGTCTCATTGAAACCCCTTGAAAATCTTTTCCGGAACGATCTGATATCGAAACGATATAGTAACGGATATGCTTCTTGGGCCGGGGTCTGACCCGCGGCGACAGAAAGCGGAGTTGTGGCTGGATATGGATGCTGCACAAATGCACCCTGTGGGCCGAGCGGGGACCGCCTTTGTCACCTCCGCTTTCGACCGTTGCACTACGGAAACGATAAAATAAGATTTACGCGATTAGAAGCACTGATTTGATTTGGCAATATTCTGTCATATTTGCCCGGCCAGGCTTCGCGCGGCTGTCGTTCAGAAACCGGAAGAAAGCGACACCACGCCGGCAAAACCGCCGCCAACAAAATAGGTTGGCGCCTTGCCCGCAATTGTGGTACCGAAGACACCCTGCGTCGCGTTGCGATTGAGCGAGACGCCGTTAACCCCTGAGAGATAGCCGGAACGACCGAGATTGATCAGGTTGAGCTGGATCTGCGGCGTTTTGAGTCTGGTGGTTTTCTGAAGGCGATAGCCGAGCGAAAGATTGGCCGTTGCGAAACCGGGTATGCGCTCATCATTCATGAAGGTCGCGTAGGTGGGACCGACATAGTGACCATCGAACAGGCCGAAAAACCGACCGTTATCATAAGAGAGGCCGAGCGAGCCCGAGAGCGTCGGCGTGCGCACAGGCCGCTTGCCCTTCGTTGGCAGATAATCGGCGCCTGACTGGATGTTATTATCGATCGTCGCGTGGATATATTGTCCCGAAAGATAGGGGCTGAACCCGTGCCAGGGGCGCAGGCCAAGCTCGAATTGCGCGCCGCGTGCCGTTTGCCCGCCACCATTGATCGACTCACTGGTCATGACACCGTTCAGGACAGTCGTGGTGGCGACCTGACGATTGGTGAAATTGTAGTTGAAGAGCGTCAGAGAGAGCGTAACCATTCCCTGATGCCGGAAACCGAGCTCCTCGCCGATGGAGTATTCTGGTTTGGTGTCCGATGAGGCAATGCGCGTTTGTCGGCCGGTGGAGATGCTGAAGCGGTCCTGATAGCTGGAAATGCCGGAAGGCGCGCGAAATCCCGTGGTGCCGTTGATATAGATCTGATCATGAGGCGTCAGTTTATAGGACGCGGAAAACTGGGGCAGGGGAGAGGCATAGCTGGCCCCGTTGCGGAACCGCGCCCCAGGCAGAAGATTGGTCACCGAGCGAGAGACCAGCACCATACGCAGCCCCGCGGAGAGGGTGAGTTTCCGGTCCAGAAGATGGAGCCGGTCGGTCACGGAGATCGCATTGATCTGTTGTAGAAGTCGTGCGTCATACGAGGACAGCGGTGTTCCGGCTGCGGTAAGTATGGGGAAGGCGCCCCACTGGTTAGAAACGCCACCTTGCGTATCAGGAAGCACATAACGCGACAGGCTGGAGAAATCGTAATAGGAATACCAGTAGCCGAGAGAGAGGCGGTTCGCCCCGGTCTCAAAATGCAGCGCGCTGTTCAAGCCGGGATGAGACTGGTGATAAGTGTCGTCGCGACCGAGGCAAAGCTGTTGCCGAGGCCTGCGGGAACCTGCAACGCGCCCGCCGGTCTGTTGCCGTTATAGCTACCGGTGCGGCTCAAAATCGTACCGTAGCTGTCATAGCCCCAGACATAAATAAAGTAGGGTGTGAGATCGAGGGTCAGATGACGATCGAGATGGAGTGAGACCGGGGCTGAGAGAAAACTCTGCGCGCGGGCGTTCTCCTGATATTTATAATAGCTGCTGTCGCCCGGCACATACTCACTGGCATAATTGGCGTTTGTGCCGAGGCGCTGCCATTGAGCGAGCGTCGGGGGAAGCAGGTAGTAGCCCCGGTCGCGATTGAACGAGAAAATCAGCGAGGCCGAGCTCTTCTGACCCCATTCTTTGAACAGACGCATATCCGTGTGAAAGCGTCGCGAAGTGCCCGCTCCGCGCCACTGATCGGCACCGCGATAAGAAAACGAGGCGAAGCCCTTCATCCCTGTATTGCCAACGCCCGCTCTCCAGGCGCAGAAACTCGCGATTGAGATTGTACGACCCCCAGGATCCGCCTATGAAGCCGCCTCGTTCATCCGATGGTTTGCGCATCCTGACCGACATCTCGCCTCCCACCGCATTATAGAGCGGTGACGCTGTCTCCGCAGCGCCCTGCGCCAGCGTGATCGAGGCGATGTTTTCGTTATCTGCGGTTGCCGAGGCGTAGGGCACCAGAAAAAGCGGTGGGGCTGCGGGGACGTTTTCAAACAGATAGCCGATTTCGGTCTGGTCGAGGCCACGTACTGATAGTCCCTGCTGCTCGTCATTCGTACCGAGCGGATCGTTTCCCGAATAGATTACGCCGGGCAGATCCGCGATCATGGCGACCGGCGAAAGGGTCGGCGATTGTCTGGCAATGAAATCGCGATTTACGCCACTTTGCGATCGTGGTGCTGACTGGCTCGGCATAAGTCCCCCGCCGATGGATCTGCCGGTCGTGCCGTCGGCATTGGCACGATGGCGATGCACTGTCACGACCTCGCGCCTTGTTGGCGCAGCGCGAGTTGTGACCGGCGTTTTCTCCTTGTTCTCGATGCGACTGGTTTCGGCACGGCTGTCGGCGCGAGCGCAGTCGGGCTCGGTGCATAGGACACAGAGGAGCGGAGAAGCGAAGAGGAGAGCGTATTTCGACAAACCAAAAAGTCCGGATCAGCAGGGCAGACTGAGCAGGGATAGGGAGTCTGTCATTACGTGTAAATTGATACATTATAACAAATCTTGTAGCGGTCGCCGTCGCTCGTCCTACCCAATCTGCATTGGGAAATCTTAATTTCTATTGACGTATTTCGAGTCGAATTTATGTAACCCTATCGGAAAGTTGGATACCAACAAACAAATCTCATAAAATAGTGGTATAAATACAGTATAGAACACATTTTCGTTTATTAATCGTTATTAACATTTCGTGTCAAAAATTTGCTGGTAATAGTGAGAACGATTCTTACTATCATCAAATCAGAGCAAAAAATGAGTAATTTCCGACCACGGGGACGCCTGAAGGCCCAGGCCCAAAGGACGAGGATGTTAGCCACCTGTCTCGGTTTGACTGCTTGTCTGTGCCGCTCTCGGCGCAAGCCGTTCCGCCTCCAGTCAATCTCGGCAATGCCGCGGGAGCGAGCGATGATGAATCCGCCGGCGTTTTCGGCTTTCTCTCCAATTGGCGCCGAACGTCTAATCTTCTGGGCAATATGTGGGGCCTTCGTTCCGAGCTCGGAAAATACGGCGCCGTCCTTGCCATTCAGGAAACTTCTGAAGTTTCGGTAACCCGACAGGCGGTAGTCATCGCGGGGCGGGTTATAATGGTCTGACCGTTGCCGTACTCCAGATCGATACGCAGCGTGCCGTCGGTTTGTATGGCGGCACGTTCAACGTCAGTATGGAGCAGATTCACGGACGCAATTTCAGCGCCGATAATCTGATGGCCCTGCAGACAGTGAGCGGCATCGAAGCCGACCGCTCAACACGCTTGTGGGAGTTGTGGTACGATCAGAAATTCCTCGATCAGCAGAAGCTCGATATCAAGATCGGTCAGCAGAGTCTCGATCAGGAATATATGGTCAGCAGCAATGCTCTTGTCTTTGCCAATACGATGTTCGGCTGGCCGATGGTGCCTTCTGCCGACATGCCCGGCGGCGGCCCGGCCTATCCGCTTTCTGCCCTCGGTGTGCGCGGCAAATACTGGCTGGCGACGCCGCTCTACCTGCTCGGGGGCGTCTATAGCGGCAGCCCTACGAAGAATCGCGACGGCGACCCGCAGATAACCAATCCTTCCGGCACAACCTTCCCGCTCAATCGGGGTGTTCTGGCTATAGCCGAGTTGCAATATGTCTACCCGGCGCTGGGCGCAATGGTCTCACCCGACGAGGTTCAGCCGCTTTCCCATGTCTATCGCATCGGTGGCTGGTACGATTCCGAGCCCTTTGCCGACCAGTTCTGGGATAATACGGGCGTGCCTCTGGCCTCGCCCGACAGCAATGGCACGGCCCGCACCCATCGTGCGCCTTCAGCTTCTATGCGGTGATGGATCAGATGATCTGGCGCAGTCATACCGACCCGAACCGGACGATCAGCATTTTCGGTCGCGCCATGGGGGCTCCGCAATCCGATCGCGTGCCGATCGATTTCAGCCTCAATTTTGGCCTGACGTTCAATGACCCGTTGCCTTATCGCACCGACGACGTGTTCGGTATTGGCATGGGCTATACCCACGTCAGTGGTGCGCTGGCAAATTACGATCGTGCTGTCAGACGCTATTCGGACGCTTATTCGCCTGCACAGGGTGGCGAGACCTATGTCGAGTTGACCTATCAGTACCAGTTCACAGGCTGGATGCAGTGGCAGCCCGACTTCCAATACATCTTCAACCCCGGTGGCGGCATTCCCAACCCCTCCCATCCTGACCGACGCCTGCGCGATGAGCTCGTTTTCGGTTTCAGAACCAATATCGCTCTGTGAGAGTATTCATGTTTTCTAGATTTTCGATTGCCGCCTGCACCGCGCTCACGCTCGTGGCTGCGGCCCTCCCCGCAAAGGCCGATCCAAAGGGATTTCTCGAAACGCTGCATCGGCACACGACCCTGGCATCGACCAGCCCCGGCAATGGCGATCTTAACCCTTACGCCGTGGTTATCGTGCCGCATGATATGGGTGTGCTGAAAAAGGATGAGGTTCTGGTCACGAACTTCAACAATATCAGCAATCTCCAAGGCACGGGCACGACGATCGTTGCCTACTCGCCTGTTTCAGGCAATGCGCGTCTCTTTGCCAATCTGCCGAGTAATCTTGCGGCCTGTCCGGGTGGGGTGGGGCTGACAACGGCCCTGACCATTCTGAAAAAGGGCTGGATCATCGTCGGCAGCGCCCCCAGTAAGGATGGTACCACCACGACCAAGGGCGATGGGTGCCTCATCGTGCTCGACGCAAACGGCAAATATATCACCACCTGGAAAGGGCCATTCATCAACGCACCATGGGGCGATATTGCGAGTGTCGATCAGGGCGATAAGGCAACTCTGTTCATTTCCATGACAGGTTTCGATCTGCCGGGACCCAACGTGGTCGACCCGCAAACGCATTATCCGCCGATCCTGCACAAGGCGACGGTGCTGCGTCTCGAACTCAGCATCCCGGATGG
Organism: Asaia platycodi JCM 25414; assembly: GCF_000614545.1. GTDB lineage: Bacteria > Pseudomonadota > Alphaproteobacteria > Acetobacterales > Acetobacteraceae > Asaia > Asaia platycodi. The sequence continues at coordinate 96,899 of NZ_BAKW01000009.1, forward strand.
CAGCCCCCCCGTGCTCGACAAACAGACCGTCATTGCCAGCGGGTTTTCGGCGCGTGCCGACCGTGACAACTTCTTGTTCGGCCCTACGGGACTGGCTCTCGATGACGATGGCACGCTTTTCGTGACCGATGGCTACGACGACGAGGTGACGGCCATCGATCACGCGCTGACACGTACGGAGCCGGTCACACGGCAGAATGATGCGGTTGGCAGGGTCATCACCAAGGGGGGGCTTCTGAACTGGCCTCTCGCATGATCTGGGTGCCGGGTCACCACCTGCTCGTCGCCAATGGTCGAAACGGTCAGGTGGTCGAGATCGATCCGGCTGCCGGGAAGCAGATCTATGCCCAATGGATCGATGCGGATCAGGCACAGCAACCACCGGGAAACGGCGATCTGTTCGGTCTCGCCATGACCCCCGAAGGCAAGAGCTTCTATTATGTCGAAGACGACATGAACACGTTGAATGTGAGTCAGCCATGACCGATACGGAAAAATCTTTTCGCCTCGGCAGGCGCGGCTTTCTTGCCAGCTCCGTCGCAATGAGCACCGTTGCGCCTCTCGCCGAACAGGCTTTTGGTGCTGGGGCGGCTGTCATCCATCAGCCGGCATTCTGACCCCGCAGCAGCCTTTCGCCTATTTCATCACCTTCGACGTGGCAACCACGACGAGGCGTGAAGAACTGGCGTCATTGCTCAGGAAATGGACCGAGGCGGCAGACGCCTGATGGCCGGGAAATCTGTCGAGGGTCTGGTCGATTCAGGCGAGATTGCTGGGCTGAAAGATCGTGATCTCACCATCACGATCGGCTTTGGTCCAAGCCTTTTCATCAAGGACGGCAAGGACCGTTTCGGACTGAACGCCCATCGGACCGCCGCAATGGCCGATCTGCCGCGCTTTACCGGCGATCAGCTTGTCGATGCGCGTTCGGGTGGCGATCTGTGCGTGCAATGCTGTGCCAATGACCCTCAGACCACGCTTCATGCCTCGCGGGCCTTCACAAGACTGGCCTATAATATTGCCAATCCGCGTTGGGCCCAGGCCGGGTTCCTGCCGAGCTTCGGCAAGGGCAAGACCCCGAGAAACCTGATGGGTTTCAAGGATGGGACGATCAACCCGGATACGAAAAATCCGGCAGCAGCCGATCGCTACATCTGGGCGGCGCAATCCGATCTGCCTGGATGCAGGGCGGTAGCTACCTCGTGTCACGCATCATCCGCATCGCGCTCGAACATTGGGACCGCACGCCTGTCGGCTTCCAGGAGGAGACGATGGGACGCGAAAAACTGAGTGGCGCGCCTATTGGCGGCATGATGAATTCGAGCCGCTCACTCTCACGCAGAAGGATCGTGATGGTAATCCGATCACGGTGCAGAATTCTCATGCGCGCCTTGCGGCCCCTGAGGAAAATGGCGGCGCACAGATTTTGCGGCGGGCCTATTCCTACGATAATGGACTGAGTTTTACAGCAGAGCGCTGGCCGCCCTGGCGTCAGGGGATGGAGATGGATGCCGGACTCTTGTTCATGAGCTGGCAGCAGGATCCAAGGACGGGGTTTGTGAAGATTTTCGAGAAGATGTCGAAATTCGATATGATGAACCAGTACACCACTCATATTGGAGGCGGGCTTTTCGCCTGTCCGGGGCGAAAACAGGGCGGCTATATCGGTCAGACCCTGATGGAAGCCTGAGGTCCAGCTTCCAGGGCTCGATGAGAGCGAAGCGCTGCGCCTTGCGAGGGGGCTGCGCTCGCCGCCTGTCCTTGCCGGAAGTATGGAGCCTAGGCTCGGCGGTAATATGTTTCCATTATCGAATGAATATAGGTAAGCCCCGAAGATGTCGGTTTTGTCATCGGAACGAAGCGGGAGTATTTGGGTCCTGTTTTATCTCTCTGGACGTCTCCTGTTTCAGGTTGTAACCCACTGCCAACAGAACCGGACATGTGAAGGGACGGGGCGATTTACGCGGCGACGCCATACAGACGGAATATGAGCCAAGGCAGGACATTCTCTCGTCTTGCCGTGGCTGTTCCTGTTCTTCTGGCTTTCCTCGCTTCGCTTATGCTTCAGAGCCTTGCACGACCTGAAGAAACACCGCGTTCTGAAATCGAGCGCCTGATTGGCGTCGATATCGCCTCGCCGGGTATGGCGTCGATGAGCATGGCCGAAAACATGGCCGATTGCGACGGGGCGGGCATGATCATGCCTGCCCAGCCCCGGAGCCACAAGCCCGGCCATCACCACGATGCAGCCTGTGCTCTTTGTCCGCTTTTGCAGCTCGGGTTTTTCATTCTTGCCGTGGCGCTGCTGGTAGCTTTCGCCCGTAGTCTCAAGCTTAGCCAATGCGTCTTCTTGCCGCCGAGCCGTGCGCCGCCGGAACTGAGATGGGTTATGCCTCCCGCCCAGGCGCCCCCACTGACCTGATCGCACGCAAGTGCCGCTGACCTCACGATTTCGCATCAAGCGGGCGAAGGGCGTCAGCGGCTGGTCTCGTTTTCGATCAGGAAATAGTTGTCATGACTTTGCCCCGTTCAGGCAGGTCGCTCCGTCACGCGCGTCTCGCGCTCGGATGCACCTCAGTTTTTGCCCTCAGCATCGCCTTCGACGCCCGAGCGGCGACCGACACGAAACCGGCTCCCTCATCCGAGGAAGACAGCAAGGTGGAATATCTTCAGGTCGAAGGTATACGCCGCACGGCCATCCATTCTGCCGATACGGCGGCCCTGCTTAAAGGATCTTTGGGCTACAGCATGTATTCGGCGGGCGGCGTGTCGGCGCTTCCCGTCTTGAATGGCATGGCCGATGATCGTGTGGCGACCATTGTGGATGGCATGCGTATCGCTTCGGCGTGCCCCAATCACATGAATCCTGCGATGTCGTATATCGATCCCGACAGCGTTTCGACAGCCGAAGCCATTGCGGGCGTCACACCCGTCAGTATCGGTGGCGACAGCACGGGCGGCACGGTCAAGGTCGAGCGTCGCGATCCGCTTTTTGCGAAGAGCGGGAAAATTCTCGTGACCGGACATGTCAGAGGCGATTATCGCAGCAATGGCGGCGGCTCGGGCGCTTCGGGCACAGTCACAATTGCCAATGACATGTTCAGCATTCGCTACACCGGCTCTTATGCCCATGCCAGCAATTACCATACGGGAGGGGATGGGCGTCAGGTGCGCTCCACCAGTTATCTTTCTTTCAACCACGCGGTGACGGCGGGGTTGAAGAAAGACAATCATCTTCTGGCGCTGACCTTCGGTCAGCAGGACATTCCTTATGAGGGATTTCCCAACCAGTATATGGATATGACGAATAACCGCTCGACGTTCGTCAATGGCAAGTATCGTGGCGAATTCAACTGGGCGACACTCGATGTGCGCGGTTTCTGGCAGCGCACCGATCATGTGATGAACATGATGAACGACAAAGGTGGCCATAGTGCCACCACCGGCATGCCGATGAATACCGATGCCCGGACGGCGGGGTATGCGATCGACCTGACCATACCGCTCTCGACGCGTCACAACATCAAGATTGGCAGCGGCTTTGACCATAACGGGCTGAATGACTGGTGGCCGCCACTTGCCGGTAGCATGATGATGGGACCGAACACGTTCCATAACATCAATAACGGTCATCGCGACCGGCTGGGTCATTATATCGAGTGGAACGCGCAATGGACGCGCCGCTTCTCGACGCAGCTTGGTCTGCGCAACGATCTGATCATGATGAACACAGGCAAGGTCGCTCCCTATTCCTGGATGGGGATGATGCAGATGGCCGATATCATGGCGGCCAGACGCTTCAACGCGTCATCTCGTGGACGCACGGATACCAATTTCGACGTCACGGCGACCGGGCGATGGCATGCGTTCGACAGCCTGATGATCGAAGGCGGCTATGCCCGTAAGACAAGGTCTCCCAACCTGTACGAACGCTATGCATGGGGGCGGGGCGCTATGGCCATGCGCATGATCGGCTGGTTCGGCGATGGCAACGGCTATGTCGGCAATCTGAATCTGCGCCCGGAAATTGCGAATACGGCCAGCGTGACTATTACCTGGCACGATCCGAAGGGGGAGGGATGGAACGTCAAGCTCCAGCCTTTTTATACCTACACCGAAGGTTACATCAACGTCATGCGCATCGGCTCGCTAAGCAATGGTCTGTCGATGTTACAATTCGTCAATCACAATGCACAGAGCTACGGATTGAATGGCTCAGGCCAGTATCGCTTGTGGGATACGGCGCGTTTCGGTCAGGGCAAGATCGTCAGCACGTTTAGCTGGGTACGCGGGCAGGATTTTGTGACGCATTCCGGTCTCTATCATCAGATGCCGGTCAACGGTACGGTCGGTCTACGTGAGACCTGGCAGAACCTTACCGGTCGGGTCGATGTGACGCTCGTAAAAAAGAAATCGACCGTAGACTGGCTGCGCAATGAGCCCCGAACCCCCGGCTACGCTTTGCTCGGCCTCGGGGCAAGCTATCGCTGGCGCAAGTTCACGCTTGATGGCAGCATCGAGAATGTGACGAACCAGAAATACTACCTGCCTCTCGGCGGGCTCTCACTCGGCGACTACAAGCAGACAGGCGCCCTGGGGCCGTTGGCCGGGTTGGGTCGCTCGTTCAATCTCAGCCTGACGGCCGCTTTCTGACGTGGACTGGCGACCGATGGGCCTCCGATCGGGTCGCATCGGTCTTGCGTCTCGGGCGGGACGAGGGATAAGCGTCTGACCCGGTAGGCTGGACGGATTTCTGGCCTTTCGGTCAACATTTTTGGTTATCCGGGTTGGCTATCGACGCGTGATCGGTTATCGCCCCAATCTGAACCGATCCTGTCTTTATTTGGAGAAAGGATCGGCTTTTAGGATTGAAACAGGTCGTTCTTCTCCCGGTGCAGCCTCTGTCATTTACCCGTGACAGAGAGGTTTCTACCGCGTGCAGGCATGAAGGGCTGCCCAACGCGAGGGAAGACGATGTCAGCGATGCCGGTCGAACAGGAGCACGTGGTGACAACCGAGCAGCGCATGCCTCTTCACGCCATGATCCTTCTGGCCATGGCGGCATTTGTCACCTTGTTGACCGAAATCATGCCTGCCGGATTGTTGTCGGCCATTTCGAGCGGATTGCAGGTGCCCCAGGCTGTTGGTGGGCAGTTCATTACCGCCTTTGCGTTGGGAGCGTTGTCTGCGGCGCTGCCCTCGACAGCCTTAACCCATCGCATGGCCCGCAAGAAACTGCTGCTTGCAGGGCTGGCAGGTTTTGCTCTGGTGAATTTTGCCAACGCGTTTGCAAGCAACTTCCCCCTCTCGCTGTGCATCCGCTTTATTGCCGGATGCTGCGGCGGGCTGATCTGGGCCATGTTTGCTGGCTATGCAACGCGCCTTGCACCTGAGGGGCAAAGGGGGCGAGCCATTGCTCTTGCAGGCTCTGGCGTAACGCTGGCGCTCGTGCTGGGAGCACCATTAAGCGCTTTTCTGGGACAGATGATCGGCTGGCGTGGGGCGTTTGCCGCTCTGGGCGGGTTTTCAGCGATATTGCTCGTCTGGTCGGCTTTCGTGCTGCCCGATGCTGCAGGCAGCCAAAGCGAGGTCAGCTTCAGTATTCTGAAAACCATCCACCTGCCTGGCGTGATGGCCAATCTGACGGTCATTTTCAGCTTTGTCTCCGCCCACAGCCTGCTCTACGTCTATATCGAGCCGCTTCTCGCCCCGTCGGGCCTGAGCGGGCGAATTGACGCGCTTCTGCTGCTATTCGGTGCCGCTTCAGTGGTAGGGCTGTTCGCTAATGGCCTGTTGATTGACCGTCGTATGGCGTCACTGATTTCGGCGAGTATCGTCCTTTTCGCGGGTGCGAGCCTCATTCTTGGCTTGGCACTTACTCATGCCGTCCCGGTCTGTGTCGCGATCATTTTCTGGGGGCTGACGACAGGGGGATTCGCTGCGTTGACGCAGAGCGCCATGGCGCATGTCAGCGGCTCTTCGGTCGACACGGCGCAGGCCATGGCAACAACGGCGTGGAATCTGGCCGTTTCTTTCGGTGGTCTTTTGGGGGGATTGGCTCTGACCCATGTCTCCATAGCGAGCCTGCCCCTCATGGCTGTCGCTCTCTTGCTTATCGGCCTCGCGGCTTTCGTCAGGGGGCTGCGCCCCCTGATCGGCTGATCGGACCAGAGAGCGTTTTCAGAGTTGCTTCAGATGCGTAACGTGAAGGCGCCGTTTCTTCATTGCCCTGATGCTCAGGCTCGCAAAAGAGACAATGACCACAGTCGCAGCGATACTGAGCGCGAGGGACTGCATGTCTGTCATGGCATAATGTTCGTGTATCTGACCCCACCATCTCATTGTGCGATCTCCTTTTCCTTAGGATCTGTCGGCGAACCGGCTTTGCTCTGGCTCTTCAAGGCCCTCGAGAAAGAGCCGGTTCACGCGACACCGTGACGATGCACCTGGCTGTACCGATCGTCAATACTTATAAAGTTAATAAATTGCACAGAAAAACAAAATTGATATAGATCAAAAATAGATAACTATATAACTTGTATAAGTAACCAAAGTTTGTTTATTTAGAACATCAGTTTGTGATTTTCCCGAAAGGGAGCGCCTTTCCGAACTTGCGCATGATTCTCCGCTGATAAGAGTGCTTATGACGACAGTAATGAGAGGTCGGAAAACATGATATATACGAAAGTATACTCATAAGTACCAAAGAGAATATGGCAGGGTTTTGCTGTGTCTATTACGACCCTCCGCACAGGAGGGCCTCGGCATGCAATTTCACTCAAATCATTCGACGCGGTACCATATCACCGTCCCTTTTTCTTATTCGAATGGGTTCTCCGCATGGCCTTCGGGATTGATCCTGATTTTGTGCGCGGCTTTATCGAGTACAGCGTCGGCCGCCTCGGCAGGCGCCGTACACGGTAAGGTCAAGTCGACGCAGCCTTCATCGCAGACCCAGCGTGAAGTGACAGGGCGCGCCAAGGTAACGCAAAAAGCACTACCTGCCGCTGTTGAGACGATTCAGGTCGACAGAGAGGCGCATCGCACGATGCGGGCGAACGGATCGCTCCTGACTCCTTCAGACTGGCGTGGCGTCCTGAGCGGGTCCAACCCGCTCGCGTTTCTTTCTCAGGTGCCTGGTGTGTCCTATACCGCCTCGGATTCCTATGGCCTCGATGAATCAGACGCCAGCCTCTTTCTGCGCGGTTTTCACATGAACGAGCTCGGAATATCGTTCGAGAATATCCCGCTCAATGAGACCAGTTTCGGCACGCTGAATGGCACGAATGTTCTCAATATCAGCGTTCCTGACACGATCGGCTCGATTTACGTGTCACCAGGCACGGCGCGAGAGAGCCTGTTCTCAAACAGCAATAATGGCGGCGAAATCAGATATACGCTGCTGGCGCCAAGCCGGAAACACTCCCTGTCCGTCAATCAGGGGGTAGGCAGCAACAACACGCTTGTTACCACCCTGGTGGGACAATCCGGTCAGATCGGCACCAATGGCCCCAAGGTGATGGCCGGCTTCCAGCGTATCAGTAAAGACAAGTATCAGGGTGCGGGCAGCCAGTACATGGTACGAGGCAATATCAAGGCGACACAGGATCTGAGCTGGGGCTCGCTCAATGCATTTTTCTCTGCATCCAGTGCCCGGATCTGGGGCTACAACGATGTGTCGCATGAGATGCTTGATCGGCTGGGCTGGCGTGGCTCGGATTACAGTTATCCCAATTATGGGGCGGCTTATCACGCGGCGCTTCCCCAAAACGCCAACGAGATGTGTGGTGCCTATACCTGTGCGGAGCGCGCGGCGCTGACACCTTATGATAGCGGTCAGGTCTCACGCGATCTTATCGGGTCGCTTGCCCATGAATTCCGTATTACACCCAGGCTTAGCGGCAAGGCGGTCTTCTATGGCGCGACGACCTATACCGATGCGAGCGTGTCCGACCCCACAACCCCTTCAGAGACGGGCGCGCCATTTTCCGAGCAGGTCTGGCATTCGGGTGTGAGGCGGTTCGGCGGGTCTTTCGAACTGAATTATCGGATCGCGCGCCACACATTATCGGCTGGTATCTGGCAGGAGGCCGCCTATTCTGACGCCCACCAGGCTTGGTATAACGAGCCCTTGTTAGGAACAGGTGCGCCTCTGAAAGCCATCGGCCCTTTCACGGTTTACGGGCCAGCCTTTCAGATGGCCAATCTCTCGACCTGGCGGACGAGATCGCAACAGATCTTTCTGCATGACGACTGGAAACTCACGGACGCGTTGACATTGGGCGCAGGGTTCAAGGCGGTCAATTTTGTCTCCGACGGAGGGGGTACGGGAGCAGATGATGCCCCACGGGGTCGTCTACGGTCACAGGCGGGGTTTTTGCCCCATCTCTCCGCTCTCTGGCGCTATAATGCTCATGACGACCTGTTCATCGATGCAGCACAGACGCAGAGCGCCTATCGTCTCTCGCCAAGAGGCAATATCGGTTATTCGGCCTCCATCTGGTCCGCTTCCGATCAGGCAAGTTTCGACGAGGCACTTGGTCGCATCGCACCCGAACGCGACACAACTGTCACATTGGGCGGTCATATCCGCCGCCACTGGCTGTCTCTCTCATGGGATGCCTATTTCAGTCAGATAGAAAACCGCCTCGTATCGGCCTCTGTCGGCACGCTGCACAGCCCGGTCAATACCGTAGGCATTGTGAGGGCATCGCATATATGGGGGGGCGATCTTGCGGCGAGCTTGCCCGTGGGGGAGCATTTCACGCTACGCCAGTCTCTGTCGGTCAGTCGTTTCCGCTATGGCGGCGATCTCACCATCGATGGTGAGACATTCGGCCTGAGAGGCAAGGCGCAGCCGGGCTATCCTGAACTGAGCCTGCAGACAAGCGCGCTACTGCATGTGTCGCGTCTGGAAATCGGGGCGACGAATATCGTCTACCTCAACCGGCCTTTTTCCTACACCAATGATATCATGGGGCCGAATTACTGGAACATGACTGCTTATGCGTCATGGAAATTCGAGCGTCATGGGGCCGTGCCTCCTATCACTGCCCGGTTCGATGTCTATAATCTGATGAACAGCAAGATGATCGGCAATCTGAATGTCGATGGGGCGCCCTTCTCAGGAGATTATCAGACCATGCAGCGTTCGGCCCCCCGTCAGATGGTCATCAGTCTCGGAACCAACTTCTGAGGAGGGACGCATGAAGAACCAGCGCGTTACCCGTTATCTTCACCCGTTTTGCCTGCTGATCATCATCGTCGCAATTTTCGTGGCCGACACGTTGACCCATTACGAAGTCGCGATGCCGGTGCTTTATACGGTCGTGATACTTTATGCAGCCCTTGTCATCAGGCGCGGTGCGATCGGGTTTCTTACGCTGATCTGCCTGTCTCTTACGGGTGTCAGCTTTGCCTTTACGGTGCGGGGTAATGTGCCCAGCGGGTTGATCAATCTCGGCCTCAGCACGGCGGCGATCGTCATTACTGCCTGGCTCGCGCTGAAAATGCTCCAGGCGAAGGATATCGCCTTGCGCACACAGGAGCGTCTGACACGCATCACCACCGCCCAGACTCTCAGTGGGCTCACGACTTCCATCGTGCATGAGTTGAACCAGCCTTTGGCTGCAGTCACGATGAGCAGTCAGGCCTGTAAGCGCTGGCTCTCGCTTTCACCACCCGATTTTGATCGAGCGCGCAATGCGCTGGCTCGGATCGACGCTGATGCGACACGCGCTGCCGCAATCCTGACACGCATGCGCGCGCTGACCAAAGGGGGCACCCCGGAGGCGCAGCGTTTTTCGCTCGGACAAGCTGTTGGCGAAGTCGTTCAGATGATGCGCTATAGGCTCGACCAGCATAATATCGTCTATCGCTTCGTCGAAATGCACGAGCCTGTTCTGGCTTTTGCCGATCCGGTTCAGATCCAGCAGGTCACGGGCAATCTTCTGGCGAACGCCATCGAGGCGATCATCGACACGAAGCAGGCAGGGGGCCTCATTGAGGCGCGCATCTGGTACGAGGAAGGTCATGCCTGCTGCCGGATAGAGGATAACGGGGTAGGCATCCCCCCTGGTCTGGTCACGCATCTGTTCGAGGCATTCTGGACAAGCAAGGAGGAGGGTACCGGGATAGGTCTCGCCATCAGTCGCAATCTGATCGAGGCTAATAAAGGACAGATCTGGGTCATGCAGGACCAGAAAAAGGGAACTGCTTTCTGCTACCGCATTCCGGCCGCGATACCTTTGGGGCGCGGCAAGGGCAGGGAGGTCAGAATCAGCCTGTGAGCGCGCAATCCGATACCTCTCACAACCGCGCACGCGTTCATGTCGTGGACGATGATGCGTCGATCCGTCATGCCCTCGAAGATCTGCTTATGTCTGTGGGATACGATGTCCGCTGTTTTCCCGACGCTGACTCCTTTCTCCGCGCGGCGCCTTGGCCCGGCCCGAGCTGTCTGGTGCTGGATGTGCGGATGCCCGGGCTTTCGGGAATGGATTTCCATCGCCGTCTTAAGGAGAAGGGAAGTGTGACACCCGTGATATTCATAACGGGACATGGCGATATCGCATGGGTGTCGAGGCGATGAAAAACGGTGCTATTGAATTTCTGACCAAACCGTTTCGCGATCTGGAGCTGCTGGACGCCATCCATCGCGGACTGATGATGGATGAGGCGAGGCTGAACCGTCAGCATGAGGACGAGGCGCTTATCGGGCGGTGGGCGCTCCTGACCGAAGGTGAGCGCGCCGTCGCCCTGCGCGTGGTTGCCGGACTACTCAATAAACAGACTGCTGCCGAGCTTGAGCTGAGTGAAATCACGGTCAAGGTTCGACGGGCCAATCTGATGCGCAAAATGGAAGCGGGCAGCCTTCCCGAGCTTGTAAGACAGCTGGACCGTCTCAAGGATCATCCCGATCTCGTTCGTGCAGCAGCCCGCTAGGATGTGCTGAGATCCTGAATCGAAAAGGGCGCCCGGGAGCGCCCTTTTCAGCATCACAGAGGGGACAGGCTATCCGTCCGCAAGCTGTTGTCAGTTCTTCGGCCAGCCGCTGATGACGGCGTCCTTGACCGATTGCGGCAGTGGCACATAGTCGAGCTTGACCGCGTCGGGGTTGCCGTTCTTGAGCGCGTAGCCGAAGAAATCCTTCACGGCCTTGCCCTGAGCCGCATCCTTTGGATCGGTCGGCACCAGAACGAAGGTGGCGCTCATGATCGGCCAGGCATTGGCGCCTGCGATGTCGAGCAGATCGACGGCATAGCGATCGGCATGTGCCCAGTCGGCATGGGCAGCAGACGCGGCGAACGACGCGGCGTTCGGCGCGATATAGGCGCCGTCATGGTCGCGCAGCTGGGCCATGTTCAGATGATTGCGGCTCGCATAGGCGTATTCGACATAGCCGATACCACCCTCTGATTCCTTGACCCCTGCGGCGACGCCGTCATTGCCGCGTGCGCCAGCACCGCCAGCCCAGGCGATCGACGTGCCCGCGCCGAACTTGCCTTTCCAGCCAGCCGACACCTTCGAGAGGTAGGAGGTGAACACGAAGCTCGTGCCCGAGGCATCGGCGCGGTGGATCGGCGCGACATCGGAGTCAGGCAGATTCAGGCCGGGGTTCAGCGCGGCAATGCGCGGGTCGTTCCAGGTTGAGATCGTGCCGTCATACAGACCGGCGATCGTCGGGCCGTCGAGCTTCAGCTTGCCCGGCTCGATGCCCGGCACGTTCACGATCACGACGATGCCACCCATGGCGGTCGGGAACTGATAGAGCTTGTTGCTGTCAAGCTTGGCCGCATCCATCGGCTTGTCGGACGCTCCGAAATCGACCGTGCGCGCGATCGCCTGGTTCTGACCGGCGCCCGACCCGACGCTCTGGTAATTGACCGAGGTGTCAATGGTCTTCTGCGCCGTCTCGCCCCAGGCGCCATATATCGGCGCGGCGAAGCTCGACCCGGCCCCGGTGATGGTGGCCGCGTGAGACACGCCGCAGCTCAGAGCCAGGGAGAGGGAAAGAGCGCCGAAAATACGGGAAAGCTGCATTGTGTGACCTCAGTAGATCTAGATGACGGCTCGTTCTATCGGCGCCAGCAACAAGAAGATACACATATAAGATGATAGTTTTATGAAATGCCCTATGGGTGAAAACAGGGTGTGGTCGGCATGATTTCTTGTGATTGTTGCACGCGCTAGTCGCGTGGCAGAAAAAACAAACGCCCCTTCGGAAAGGGGCGTTTGTTGATCCTCAGGACGAGGAGGCGTCAGAACGTTACGCCAGTCTCGAAATCGAGCAGCAGCGCGTTTTTGTAGCGGTTCGTGCCACCGGGATGCCAGATATATTGCAGACCGGGGCGGACCGTCAGCCATGGGGTCGGGCGCCAGCCATAGTTGAGTTCGCCTGCATGTTCGCCGCTCGGTTTCAGCAGCCCGTTATTGGCACCCTGCTGGGCCTGGAGAGCCCCCACATAGGCGCCCAGCTTCGGATTGACGAAGTTGAACTTGCCACCAAGGCTGATCGTGTCATTTGGCCGGTTCCAGAATGTGCCCTTGCGCACGATACCCCAGGTGATGAAGTAAGGCGCTATCGCGGTTCGCGGGTCACCCCAGGTGAAGGATAGAAACGCTACCGTTGAGCGTGATGAATCGCTCTTGTCGCGCTGGAGCATCTGATCGGCCATGAACCAGCCGCCGTAACGGCCACGCACCTTTTCGATTGGCAGATTGCCGAGCACAGCATTGGGCAACTCGAAGCCGGCAAGCTGCGAATAGACATTCTTGACCTCGGACGTATCCCAGTAACCGCCAAACTTCACGTTGGTAGGCAAGCGTCCTTTACTGTCGGTCCCGCCGAAATGGTAGCCGATCTGGAAAGGCAGATAGGCGCCAGTCGAATTATGCAGACCGAGCTTCCATGCATAGCCTGTATTCGCAATGGTCGGGTCGACGTTATAGATGCCAGCTGAGACGAGCATCCGTTCGTCGCCGAGCGGATAGAGCTTCAGAAAAGCACCGGGATGCGCCGTGGGGTAATAACCGTAGCCTGAATTGCTGGCGAGCGCCTGAGGCATACCGCAGATCGCGTTCGATTCAAACTGGCAATACAGGCTCATGCCCCAATGCATGGTCGACTGGCCGAAATCGTTTTCTGTGTTGATCCAGCCGATTTCGGTATCGGCATAACGGTTCCACTGCATTTCCCAGGAGAGGCGTGTGAAGCGGATGGTTTCACCAGAGCCGAAAATCTGCTGTGGGCTGTTCAGTGTCGACAGCTTCTGACCAATCCCCAGACCGGCGCGCTCGGTGAGGAGGATGTGAAACATGCCGTAATTATGGCCGGTCAACTGGGCGAAATTGACATCCGCGCCCAGACCGACTTCGTGAGCATACCGTACGACCTGGGTTTTGCCGCCGACCGGATTTCCTGCTGAGTCCTGCAGATAATGGCCCTGCGGGGTGATGCCCATGTTCTGCAGGCGCGTGCGCAGACCGCCCCAGTCACCTGTCATGGTCGGCTGTTTCAACCAGTCGGAAAAACTCTTGGGGAAAAGGGCCTCGTCACCGGGGACGGGAATATAAGGATGGCGCACCGTGCCCAGAGTGGGCTGCGAACGATCGTATGGGCTGCCGAACTGGCTTGCGGGACTATCCTTGTCCGGCCCTTTGGAATTGGTAGTCGCTGAAATCTTTTCAGTCGGATCGAGCGTTGCCGCGGTCTCATTGCTCGAGCTTGTCTGCTGGTTCCGTGTCTGGGCGAAAGCCTGGACGCCAAGGAAGCAGCTTCCCAATACGGTTCCCGCAGCACAGAGAGAACGGAGCCTCCCGGTTCTTGAAACAGGCATGTTCGCGCACACTCTTTAGGTCTGATTGTTGGCCCCCTGAGTGGCCGAATGGCCCCGTCCTATCAATATTTCATTGTATGACAAGCAGATTGACATTTCTGCGCCGAAACCCATGATTTGGGTAAATCACCGTGATTTTTGAGCCACAGTTATGATCTGGCTCGATAATTCATAAAGTTTACCGGCTCTTATTTGTAATTCTGACCGTATTCACGATAATGATCTGTATAGAAAATGAAATTCTTATAATTTTACGCTGGGGCCATCGTAAAAGATTGACCGATTTTGACTATATACGACCACTCAAGGGGTATCTTTAACGCTTTTTATCATCTCTTCCGATCACGTTATGTGCCCGGTAAGAAGCGGCTGCATCCAGGCGAAAGAGAATCGCACCCTGACATGCAGCAGCGTCGTGAAAGGTACCGCTTCCATGGTACGTTACTGTCCGGTTGTCAGCACCGATGGAAGGCGCATGCCCCCCACCGAAGGGCGAGGCAGGTGGGGGAAGCGTGCCGCAGGGCTCATGCACATCAGAACCAGCTTCTGATCCCGAATGTGAGGCGCAGATTGCCTGCGCTATCGTCGCGCTCACGGGCAAAGCGGCGTGCCTGTTGAAGGGCGCCGTCATAGGTTATCGCAATATAGGGAGCGAATTTACGCCAGATTTCGTAGCGTAGTCTCAGACCTGTATCGATTTCCGAGAGCCCGGCACCGTTGCCTCGTATCTTGTCCTGTTTCGAATAGAGGTTTAGCTCTACCTGCGGCTGAAGGATTAGGCGATTGGTGATGGTATATCGTACGATCCCTCGAACCGCCCGGCAAAGCGCCCCCGATCGCTCACATAGGCCGTTGCCTGCACTTCAAACTGATAAAGCGCCAGACCCTGTATGCCGAATGCACCCCAGGTGCGGGTCGGGCCGCTGTCCAGATCGACGCGTACGCCGCCCTGTAGATCGAAATAGGTCGAGATCGAGCGGCTATAAAGAAGCTCCTGATCGCCGTCACTCATGCGTCCCTTGGTCAGTGTGCCCTCAGAGCGCAGCCAGAGCCGGTTGTAATCGCCGCCTACCCAGGCTTCGCCATCCCAGCGAAAGCTCGAATTCCCACCGGCGACGCGCCCCTCTAACTGGTTGAGCAGCCCATGAACCCAGATGCCCTGATCCATCACGGGCATGATACCATCTATGTAGCTGGGCATGGGCTGCATGGCGGTTGTCGAAGCGGTTTCGGCCCTGGCATGGCTCATGCCTGCAAGAGTCAGAGCCACCAGAAGCGATTTTCGCGTGATACCGCTCATGACACCACCACCGTTCTGAACATGCCGAGATGCATGTGGTAGATCAGATGACAGTGAAACGCCCACATGCCGGGCGTGTCTGCCGTGACGAGATAACTCAGTTTCGAGCCGGGTTGCGAAATGATCGTGTGCTTGTTTGGGCGTAGATCCCCCTGGCCGTTTTCAAGCTCGCTCCAGAACCCGTGCAGATGGATAGGATGCTCCATCATCGTGTCATTGATGAGCGTCATTCTTACCCGCTCATTGAGTGCAAGATGAATCGGTCCTGCCTCTGAAAACTTCTTTGCATCGAAGCCCCAGATATACCGCATCATGTTGCCGGTAAGATGCAGCACGATTTCGCGGCTGGGCGGCCGCAGGTCAGGGGCGGGTTTGAGTGCGCGCAACATGGCGTAGCTCAGAACCTTGCGTCCGTTATGTTCCAGCCCGTCTCCGGGTTCGGCCAGACGGTCGACAGGATTCACGGCGACATTCTGGTTTTCGACGTTTTTGGATGGTGGGCCAGGATCATCCACGACGAGTGGAGGCGCGGCGGGCGCTGGTTTTTCGGGGGTTGACGACGCAGCGTCCGACGATTTCATGCCGCTCATGCCGCTCATGCCGCTCATGCCG
>NZ_BAKW01000008.1 GCF_000614545.1 Asaia platycodi JCM 25414
ATCGATGCCGCCCTTTGAGAGGATCGGTGCGTGAACATCGACATGGGCCTGAGCTGGAAGAAGCTGATAGCGGTCGCTCGTCATTTTGTTCGACAGGCCGAGCAGGTGGTAATAACGGGCGTCGGAGCCGTAAAGCGCCTCAAGCATGAACCCGACCTGGAATTCGTATCTGGTCGGATCGATGGCCTTTGAGAGGGTGAGGCTGATCTGGTTCAGCTGCGCCTGGTTGGCATGGTCGCCGAGAAAATTGCCGAAATTGATGCCGTTATCGGGGCGGGCCGGATTGGCCATGATGCCGCCTTCGATAAGCCCTGACAGGTTGACGCCCTGTAACCAGGGGTTGGAAGCCGTCTTGAACAAGGCGATTTCAGCACGGGCCGGTTCCTGCATCGCGGCCGTGGCGAACAAAGCAGCTACCGCCGTTGCTATCGCTTTGCGGCGTTTTGATATGAGATGGCGCGTCAATGCTTTTACCCCTGTTCTGAAGGGGTGTTTTGGCTCGGAACACCATAGTGGAAAAAGAGGCTGTATTTCCCGGCTTTATAGGAATTTCATAGTGCCGGGATAAGGCCGCGATGTCGGTGGAGGGAGCGAGAGCGAGCCAGTCCCGTTCCCTCTGATGACGCTGCGGTTCAGGCGCTGATGGCATCGCAGGGTCAGTCGTGAAGTTTGAAGTTCACAGTCGTGCTTGAGCCGCCGAGATATTTGAATGTAAGAGGCACGGTGTCGCCAGCCTTTATCGTATCAGGGAAGTTGCGGCAGATCAGGTGGTAACCACCCTCGGGGAAGACCATGGTCATGTCACCGGGGATGGTGAAGTGCGAAAAGAGATTGGCCGTGTGGCTCGTCACTTCCTGCTCGCTGTGAAAAGCCTCGATGTCGCTGCAATCCGGTGAGGTCACGCCCGAGATCAGATGGGCCTCGTGACCCTTGTTGACGATTGTGAAATAAGCCGCTGCAAGAGTGGGATACCGGGGCGCACGCCGTATCCAGCCCTCAATGGAGATATCGCGATTGGCGTTTTTCTGCCCGGGCAGGTTATTATCGTCTGTCTGGGCGTGCGCTTCAGGCAGGGCCAGCGCCGCGCCTGTCATACAAACTGTCACGAGCGATGCCAGAATAGCTTGCACTCTTTTCACCGATACGCTCCTTTCTGCCCCCGGTCCGATCGGCCGTTCGTGCCATCATCTGCCCATCAGGGGAAAACTCTCATGAATTGTCCGTTCTGCGGCCATGAAGATACGCAGGTCAAGGATAGTCGTTCGACTGATGATGGTGCGGCAATACGTCGACGTCGCGTCTGTGCCGGATGCGCCCAGCGTTTCACGACGATAGAACGTGTTCAATTGCGCGAACTCGTGGTGACCAAGATGGATGGCCGCCGAGTGCCTTTCGACCGCGACAAGCTGGCGCGCTCGATCCGTATTGCACTGCGTAAGCGCCCGGTTGAAGAAGAACGGCAGGAGCGCATCGTGAACGGGCTGGTGCGCCAGCTCGAAGCCTCGGGCGAGGCAGAAATTTCTTCGTCTCGCATCGGCGAATTGGCGATGGATGCATTGCACAGCATCGACGGTGTCGCTTATGTGCGCTTTGCAAGTGTGTATCGCGATTTTCGCGAAGTAGAGGCTTTCTCGAAGCTCCTGACGGATATGCGTCCCGGTGAGGAGGGAGGGCTCCTGCCTGCTCCCGGTGAGCGCGAGAAAGACAAGGAAACAGGAAAATGACCGACCAAGCCCAGACCAAGAATCCGCCCAAGCGTTCGCGCACTGTTGCACGCGTTGCGGCTGTTCAGGCGCTGTTCCAGTGCGAGCAGGGCGGCGAAAATGCCGAGACGGTCATCAACCAGTTCCAGCGCCATCGTCTTGGATCGAGCCAGGAAGACGGTTTTGAAGAAGGCTATGTGCCCGATGCCGATTTCCGTCTTTTCGGCCTGATTGTGAAGGGCACGACGCTCGCTCAGGATTGTATCGACGAAGCGCTGGTCGGCGCACTTCCGGCAAACTGGCCGCTTTCCCGTCTCGATCCGGTTCTGCGCGCCCTGCTGCGCGCAGCGCTGTGGGAGTTGGGTGAGGATACGCCTGCACGTGTCGTGATCAACGAATATCTCGATGTCGCTCACGGGTTCTTCTCGGGCGATGAGGCACGCCTTGTGAATGGCGTGCTCGACGCATCAGCAGGAACCGTGGCGCTGCGAAAGAGGCCACCGGGCCGAACGAGCCCGACGCTGGCTGAGATGAGCGGCGGCGAGTTCGATTTCATCGAGCGCTTCTTCAAGCCGCTCGCGGGTGAAGGGGCGCTCGGGCTGAGTGATGACGCAGCCCTGTACGATGTGCCGTCGGACAGGCAGCTGATTCTCTCGACCGATACGCTGGTCGAGGCCGTACATTTTCTGCCTGACGACCCGGCCGAGACGGTCAGCCGCAAATTATTGCGCGTCAGTCTGTCCGATTGTGCGGCCATGGGCGCTGTGCCGAAGGCTTATCTGCTTAATATCAGCCGTCCTGCGTCGTTTGACGACCAGTGGTTCGCAAGTTTCAGCACCGGGCTTGCGCTCGATCAGGCCCAGTACGGTGTGCGTTTACTGGGAGGAGATACGACCGGCACACGCGGTCCGCTTGTGCTCGGTCTGACAATTCTCGGCGAAGTGGCACGAGGAAAGGCTGTTAGCCGGGCAGGGGCCAGGGCAGGCGACGATCTCTGGGTCACCGGCACGATCGGTGACTCGGCGCTGGGTCTGCAGGCTCTCCTTGGAGAGATAACCGACCCGGAGGGCTTCCTGGCCGGGCGCTATCGTCTGCCCCAGCCTCGCGTGGGTTTCCCGCTTCAGGATCTGGCGAGTGCGGGCATGGATGTGTCTGACGGGCTGGTGCAGGATGCCCGGCATCTGGCTCATGAAAGCGGCGTCGGCATCGAGATTGAAGCCGAGGCGGTTCCTCTGTCTGCGCAGGCACGCGCGGCTGGTCCGGCCTGGCTCGAAACCTGCCTGACGGGCGGCGATGACTACGAGCTTCTGTTTACGGCCCCTCAAATGCGCGCTGCACAAATCATCGCAGCCGGGAAAGCGATCGGGTTGCCCGTGACCCGTATCGGTCGTGTTACTGTCGGGCACGGCGTGGTTGTGCTCGACAGTGCGCGGCGTGAGGTCAAACTGTCACGTCAGGGATGGCAGCATTTCTGAGCCAGAGAAGGCCGGGCCTTCAGGGGGGCCTTCTCTCAGTTGCGAGACTGAATGGGCTTTCAGAGCCCTGTCTGATCGATCTCCTTCTCATAGATACGATGGATCTTGTTCGGTTCCGGTACCAGGCGCTTCACCAGATTGAGCATCGGGGTGTTTGTGTCGAGAATCCATCCCAGCTCGACCGATTTATAGGGAAGCGTCGCCCGGCGGCGGATCAGCTCGTCGATTGCCAGAGAGGGCATGAGCGCCCCGAGCAGGGTACCACGTACCTTGTGAGAGACGCCGAGCAGGATTACGCGCGCTGATTCGAAACGATGCGAGAGAAGGCGCGCGCCGAGCTTTGCCCAGCCAAGGGGAGACGGCGCACCATCGATGTCACGCACGATGTCGAAAATATTGGGCACCATGAGCGCCATGGCAGCAGGCTCGCCGGCATGGTCGATTTGCACGTAGTGCTCGGGACGGAGGACGAGCTTCAGCTGTTCGATCAACCCCGTCATCTCATAGGATTGAAGCGGCACGAAATTATAGGTGTCAGCCCAGGCGTCGTTATAGAGCGAACGCAGGACCTCGCCCTGAGCGGTAATCTGCTTTTTCGAAAGATGCGACACGGTCACTTCGCCCAGTTTGCCCTGGCCGGGCTTGAGGGCGCCTGGCACGATATGCCTGTCGTCGAGATCGTCGGTGAGGTCGAGCTTGAAGGTGAGTAGATCGCGACCTGTCTCGAAGCCGAGGGATTCGATCACACCATGCAGTTCAGGAGGATGCCAAGGCGTGCCGATCATCGGGGCTTCTGTCTGGCCTTCAATCATGAGGCCAGACTCCCCATGATAGCCTAGCGTCACGGGGCCGCGCATGCGGGCCATACCCTGATCGCGCAGCCAGAGTTCTGCCGTGTCGAGCAGCGCCTTGACGATAGGCTTCTCGGGCAGGGCATCAAGCGCGCCAAACCAGCCGATTTTCTCATCCCAGGCTTCGAGCGCCTTGCCGTCGACGACGGCAGAAATGCGCCCCACCGCCACGCCATCGCGCCAGGCCATGAAATAACGCACCGAGGCATGACGGAAAATACCGTTGCGCTTGGGATTGAGCAGATCATTCTGCTCCATGTCGAGCGGCGGCATGTAGCCTTCGAATCCCTTGTAAAGGACGCGGGGGAGCTGTGTGAAAAGCTTGAGTTCCTTGCGTGAGATGACCGGCCTGACGGTTATGACAGCCGCTGTCTCTGAGCGGTCGAAAGCAAGAAGGCTGCCTGAATCGTCGTTGTGCTGATCGGTCTGGCGTGGCTCGATGACGGAGCGGGGAGTGACCACTCGGTCAGCGACAAGCGCGTCGGTGACATTCTGGCGGGAATCTGCTGCGTCCGGCAAGGTGAACTCTCTATTGCAATAGGCCGGTCGGTCCTTATGGCTTAACCGGAACATACCTTAATTGACGAAAGCGCGGTGAATGTCACGTCCAGAACGGTTTGCAAAGGCACAGTATGTGCCCAATCATGCCCTTATCACCGGGGCATCCGGGGGGCTGGGCCGGGCACTGGCACTGCATTATGCCCGATCGGCACGCATCTCACGCTCTGGGGGCGCAACGAGCAGAGGCTGGAGGCTGTTGCGGTATCCTGCCGTCAGCAAGGCAGTACGGTGACATGCCATGTTCTTGCCCTGACCGATCTCGATGCCGGGATCGCCCTGTTCAGGGACGATGATTCGCAAAAACCCGTCGATCTGCTCGTGCTGAACGCCGGTGTTTCCGATATCCGTCCCGAGGGCGCGTTAACCGAGACAGTCGAGGCGGTGAAGGAGGCGGCTTTGGTCAATTATGCTGCCCCCGTCACGCTGGCGACCGAGGCAGCTTCTGTCATGGCGCCGAGAAGAAATGGACGCATCGTGCTGATCGGCTCTGTCGCGGCGCATCACGACCTGCCTTTCGCCTCGGCCTATAGCAGCTCCAAGGCCGGTCTCGGCCGCTTTGCCACATGTCTGCATGCGGCCATGGCACCTCACAAGGTGGGTGTGACCCTGATCGAGCCCGGTTACATCGATACCGCGATGAGCCGCAGACTGGACGGCGCGAGGCCCTTTCTCGTCTCTGCCGAGAAGGCGGCGGCGCTGATTGCCGAGGCGGCAGCTCGCAAACGGGCCGTGCTGATCTTCCCCCGGCTTTTCAGCCTGCTCAAGCTGGTCTCGATTTTGGTGCCTCGTCCGATCGCTCATCGCCTGTTGCGTCTGGCTCGGGTCAAGCAGAAGGCGCTCTAAGCGAGAATTATGGCCGTGGGTGTTGACGCAGGCCGGTTTGCCTGCGACTTCTTCCGCGAGAAACGTCTGATTTTCAGCCGAAGCTGAGCCCGGTTCGGGCATCTCCCCCGCGAAATGGAGCGCGTCATGCAGGATATTGTCACCGTCGATATTGGAGGCACGAACGCGCGTTTCGCGATCGCCAAGGTCGATCAGGGGCGTGTTGTCGAGCTGGGTGAAGCGACGACTCTTCGCACGGCAGATCATGCGAGCCTCGCTCTCGCCTGGGAGGCTTTCGGTCGCGCGATAGATCGCGAATTGCCGCGCTATGCCGGTATCGCCATCGCTTGCCCGATACAGGGCGAAACGCTCAAGATGACCAATAACCCCTGGATCATCCAGCCCGCCATGCTGGCGGAGCGTCTGCATCTCGAAGATTTCACCCTAGTCAATGATTTTGGCGCGGTCGGTCATGCCGTGGCCAGATCGACGATCAGTATCTCGAGCATCTCTGCGGTCCTGACCGCCCTCTGCCCACCGAGGGCACGACTACCATCGTGGGGCCAGGTACGGGCCTTGGGGCTGCCTGTCTGCTGCGACGCAAGGGCCAGTATTTCGTGATCGAGACGGAGGGCGGCCATATCGACTTCGCCCCGCTCGATGAATTCGAAGACAAGATCCTGCGTGCGCTGCGCCGCCGCTTTCGCCGCGTATCGGCCGAGCGGATCGTCTCCGGCCCCGGCCTGACCAATCTTTATGAAATTATTGCCGAGATGCAGGGCCTGCCCATCACCATGCGCGACAACAAGGCGCTTTGGGAAATGGCGATGGAAGGCCGTGATTCAATGGCGGCGGCCGCGCTCGAGCGTTTCTTCCTGTCGCTGGGTGCGGTTGCGGGCGATCTGGCGCTGGCTCATCGCGCGCAGGGCGTTGTTATTGCCGGCGGGTTGGGCCTGCGCGTGGCCGACAAGCTGCCGCATTCGGGCTTTGCCGAGCGTTTTGTCGCGAAGGGCCGCTTTGAAAGCATGATGGGCGACATGCCGGTAAAGATCATCACCCATCCGCAGCCCGGCCTGTTCGGTGCAGCCGCCGCTTTCGCCTCGGACCATCCACAGCTCTGAGACCGCAGCAGGGGCGCGAGCCCCTTTGCTGAAAAGACGTCGTCAAGCTGCGAGAGAGTGTTCTTGGGTTTTCAGCCATTATGGTCGAGTAACCTCACAGTCACACAAAAAAATACGAGCGGTTCCCCGTTGTAGAGCCCGGCATTTGGCCGGGCTTTCGTCGTTGTTGGGTCTTTCGAGAGAGCCGCCGTTACTTTTCCTCGAGGCGGCTTGCCTGCCGTCAAGAAAATGTGCTTTTGCGTAACGGCAATCTTTGCTTACACCAATAATAATTACAATAATGTAACCTAAGCGCAGCAATTCGGGCGTGATCGGACATAAAGGCCAGACATGAAAATCGTTCCGACCACAGAGGGGCAAGAGGCGCCGCGCGTAGATGCCAGACGTAAGCCCTTTTATACCCACACCTATTTTCAGGTTCTGTTCGCGATCGTCGTTGGGTCACTGATCGGCCATTTCGCCCCCCAGACGGGGCAGGCTCTACGCCCGTTCGGTGATGGCTTCATCCGACTGGTGAAGATGATCATCCCCCCCGTGATCTTCCTCACCATCGTGACCGGCATTGCAGGCATGCGCGATCTACGTGCGGTAGCACGCGTGGCGGGTAAGACCTTCGGGTATTTTCTGTTCTTCTCGACGCTTGCTCTTATCGTCGGGCTTGTTACCGCCAATGTCATCCGACCGGGTGCGGGCATTCATGCGAAGATTGGTGCACCGGGTGAGTACAGTGCCAGCGTCGCTGGGTATATTGGCAAGGCGCACG
The DNA here is from genome assembly GCF_000614545.1 of Asaia platycodi JCM 25414. Classification (GTDB taxonomy): domain Bacteria; phylum Pseudomonadota; class Alphaproteobacteria; order Acetobacterales; family Acetobacteraceae; genus Asaia; species Asaia platycodi. The sequence continues at coordinate 7,297 of NZ_BAKW01000008.1, forward strand.
AGAGCAGCATTATCGAATTCGTGATGAATATCATTCCCGATACTTTCGTATCGGCGCTGACAACAGGCAATATCCTTCAGGCACTGTTCGTGGCTATTCTGACTGGCGTCGGCCTCGCCTGATGGGCGAACGCGGGACGCGCGTCTACGAGGTGCTCGAAGAAATCTCGGCGGTCGCGTTCCGTATTGTCGCTATTCTGATGAAAGCTGCGCCTATTGGAGCTTTTGGCGCCATGGCCTTCACGGTCGGGAAATATGGCGCGAGCAGCCTCGCCGACCTCGCCACACTGGTGGTGACCTTCTATCTGACCGCGATCGTTTTCGTTGTGGTCATTCTGGGCGTTGTCGGTCGCCTGGCGGGATTCTCCATTCTGCGCCTGATTGCCTATCTGCGCGCCGAGTTGCTGCTGGTCCTCGGTACGTCTTCTTCAGAGAGCGCCTTGCCCAGCCTGATGGCCAAGATGGAGCAGGCAGGCTGCCCCAAGAGCATAGTCGGGTTGGTTGTGCCGATGGGGTATTCGTTCAATCTCGATGGCACCAATATCTACATGACTCTTGCGGCGCTCTTCATCGCCCAGGCCTATGATATCCATCTGAGCTTCGGCCAGCAGATCCTGCTGCTCGGCATGGCAATGCTGTCGTCAAAGGGCGCAGCGGGGTGACTGGAGCCGGCTTCATCACCCTTGCGGCCACCTTGTCCATTTTGCCCACGATACCCGTTGCCGGTATTGCGCTCATTCTGGGCGTCGATCGCTTCATGAGTGAATGCCGCAGCCTGACCAATTTCATCGGCAATGCAGTTGCCACCATTGTCGTGGCACGATGGGAAGGCGTCCTCAATCGTGAACAGCTTGACCACGCTCTGGCTGGTCGCGGCGCAGGCCTCGCCGCTCCCCCTGTCATTCCCGAGTGAAAGACGGGATCTGAAACCATGGCATATCGCACTTTGCCCCACGCGCGTCTCCTGTCTCTTGGGACGGCAACGACCGCTCTTTGTCTGTGGGGCACGACACCGCAGGTGCTTGCCCAGCAGGGGCACAATCCGGCGCCCGACCCGGTTTCGCAAACCCGTGCGCCTGCCGAGCCTTCGGTCAGCACCTATCCGGCACCGGCTGCGGGAGACGGTCTGACGACGTCGGGTTATAACCTCTCACGCTGGGCTGAGGACTGGACGAAAATGCGCGATGCGAAAAATCGCCGTGATTTTCTCGACCGTCTCAAATTCATCCCGCTCAACCGATCGCAGAATGTGTACCTGACTTTCTCTGGTGAGATGCGGCTGCGTCTGAATCAGACAGGCAACCCCAATCTGAAGAAGGGTCCGGCCCAGCGTCAGGATATCATGCGTCTGGTTGGCGGGGCTGATCTGCATATCACGCGCTATTTCCGTGCGTTCGGCGAACTCGCGCATGGTGGTGTCTCCGGGCCGAATATCGGCGTTCCAGCCGCGAGCATGCGCAACAAGTTGCTGTTGCAGCAATATTTTGTTGAAGCCGACGCCCCACTGCCCAATCTCAATGCAGGTGTGCGTTACGGTCGTCAGGAATTCACCGACGGCGCCAATCTTATGACGTCGCAGCGAGACAACAATACGCTGCGTTTTGTGCTGAATGGCACGCGTTTCTGGCTGCGCGGCAAGAGGATCCGTGGCGATTTCTTTGATTTTCACTATACGCAGCTGGGCCGAGGCGGCGCACGTGACGACGTGATCGACCGGGGCATCCGGTTCTCGGGGGGGACGGCTGGCATCGTGATTCCGACCAGCTTTCTGGGTAAGTCGAAGCTGTTTCTTGACCCGTTCGTCTGGCGTTTACGCAACAGGCGTGCCGTCTGGGGCAGCGGTCCTGCGCGCGAGGACCGACTTTATTACGGGGCGCGGCTTTGGGGCGACGTTGATCGACTGACGGTCGATTGGGTCGCCAATTATCAGGGCGGTCACTACGATGATCGGCGTATCGAGGCGTTTCAGGTCTTTCTCGCCCAGACCTATCGGCTCGGCTCGTCACGCACGGCGCCACGCATCGGCTTTCATGGTGATTACGCGAGCGGTGGCGGCGCTTTCGGCAAGGGGACGTTGCGCAATGCATTCGCACCCTTTGGCAACAACATCTACTACAGCTACCAGCTCTTCTTGACGCCCACCAATCTGATTGCGCTGGCACCGAACGTCACTGTTTCGCCTATCGAAAGCCTGCGTCTGACATTCGAGCATCAGTTTGCCTGGCGCGCCAGCCTTACGGACGCTGTTTACCGTGCCAACGGCACAGCGTTTTCAGGCACGCAAAAAACGCATGCGCGGCGTGTGGCCCAATCGACCGTGTGCAGGGCGTCTGGACGTGGACGCCAAGGTTGGGCTTCACCGCGCGATACGAGCATCTGCAAGCAGGCCCTGCTTTGACGCGTGCAGGCTATAGCAGCTCGGATTTCGTGGCCGGCTGGGCGAATTACCGCTTCTGATCGCGTCGAACGCCACAGCGGCGGAGCGTAACGACGGTATCGGGAATTCAGCGCAGGCCGAGACGATTTTGATAGGTGACGGGAAACAGGGAGAGCGCGCGCAGCCACGGAGTGGTATCGGCATCGTCCTCCAGCAGAACGCAATCGACGCCGCATGTGCGCAGGAATTGCGCCTGATCGGGGATCAGATGGCCTTCGGCGCGTATTTCACCAGAAAAACCGTAATATTCGCGCAGGGCGCGGGCCTGGGTCAAGCCGCGCCCATCTCTGAAGATCGGGAAGGTGACGATAATCAGATCGAGATGATCGAGCGCGGTGCCGAGCGTTTCGACGTCGAATTCCGGTGTCAGACGAATGGCACGAGTCGTCTCGGTCATCTCGGCGACCGGCACGATTTCGAGACTCGCCGGGGCCGGATGCCGGGCCGGGGCGAGGTCAAACTGTTTCATAGGCTGCTTCCTTGAAGGGGGCGTCGCCAAGGCGCGTCAGGGTGTCGAGAAACTGCTCGCCTGTTTCGCGTATGCTCAGATAACGATCGACGATGCGGGCGATGGCATCGACCATGTCGTCTTCCGGCAAGGCCGCGCCGAGAATATCGCCGGTGCGGGAGAGCGCATCGTCGCGCCCACCCAGCGTGATCTGAAAGAATTCCTCGCCGCGCTTGTCGACACCCAGCAGGCCGATATGCCCGACATGGTGATGTCCGCAGGCATTGATGCAGCCCGAGATGTTGATGCGCAGCTTGCCGATCTCTTCCTGCAACGCATTATCGCCGAAACGGGCACTCAGCTTCTGCGCGATCGGAATTGAACGAGCATTGGCCAGCGCGCAGTAATCGAGGCCGGGGCATGCGACAATATCGCCAATCAACTCGTGATTGGCATCGCCAAGCCCGATATCGTTCAGGGCCTGCCAGAGCTCCAGCAGTCGGTCCTGAGCCACATGAGCCAGAACCACGTTCTGGAGATGGGTGATCCTCAACTCTCCGAACGAGAACTGGTCGGCCAGATCGGCAAGCCGGTCGAGCTGGTCCGATGTCGCGTCGCCCGGAATACCGCCTGCAGGTTTGATCGATACCGTTACGGCAATACGGCCGGGTGCAAAATGAGGATGGGTGTTGCTACGCACCCAGCGATCAAAGGCGATGTCGCTCTGTCGGTCGTTTTTCAGGCGCGCTTCGGCATCAGGGGCTGCCGTCAGATCGGGGGCGGCAAAACGCGCCTGGATGGCAGCAACCGTTTCGGGCGCAAGGCGGTAATGTGCGGGGTCCATCAGTGACAATTCGTGCTCGACCGCCTTGCGATAGCCGTCGATACCCAGCGCCTGAACCAGAATCTTGATGCGTGCCTTGTAGATATTGTCGCGTCTGCCGTAGGCGTTATAGACGCGCAAAGCGGCTTCGAGCGTCATCAGCAGATCGGCTTCCGGCACGGAATCGAACAGTTCGTGCCCGACCAGAGGCGTCCGCCCCAATCCACCACCGACGAAGATGCGAAAGAGTGGTCCGTTCTCGCCGGGGCGCGCCAGGATCCCAATATCATGGAAACGCGCCGCCACGCGGTCATGCGGACTGCCGGAAATGGCAATCTTGAATTTACGCGGCAGAAAAGTGAATTCCGGGTGCAGCGTGGACCATTGACGCAGGATCTCGGCATGAACGCGCGGATCCATCAGCTCGTCGGCAGCTGCACCGGCGAACTGGTCGCACGTCACGTTGCGAATGCAATTTCCGCTGGTCTGGATGGCATGCATATCGACATCGGCGAGCTGCCGCAGAATTTCCGGGGTCTCTTCCAGCTTGATCCAGTTGAACTGGATATTCTGTCGCGTGGTGAAGTGACCGTAGTCGCGGTCGTAGTGCCGGGCGATATGGGCTAGTTTGCGCATCTGGCGGGAGTCCAGAATGCCATAGGGAATGGCAACGCGCAGCATATAGGCGTGGAGCTGGAGATAGAGCCCGTTCATCAGACGCAAAGGCTTGAATTCATCTTCGGACAGCTCGCCGCTGAGACGGCGCTGAACCTGACCTTCGAATTCGGCAATGCGCGAGGCGAGAAACTCACGATCTGCCGTCTGATACTGGTAAAGTCCGACAGGCGCGTTCATGCATCCAACTCCGTGGCAAATTGCGGGTGCACCGTTGGGCCGAAGGCCCTGATCCGTTCCCTGACGCTCACCGGCGCTGCGACGGGGCCGGGGCGGACCACAACCTCGTAGACGCCGACCACACCATCATTCTGGGCCGATTTTGTGGCAGCTTCGAGCGCCGATTCGTAGTCTTCGGGCGAGAGAATGGCAGCGTGGGCGATGGAACGCTGCCAGATGCCTTTGGCATCGCGCCAGACGATAAGCCCGTCGAGCAATCTGTTGGCTGTCAGCACGAGTGCTTCGCCAGCGCCTATGCGTATCGCCCGTTTCATGGTCGCTCCCGCCTCGTTTGAGCTTTTCGCTACGTGGATTATAAACTATCCACGATGATCGTGTGTTTATATCTCAGGAAACCGTGGCGGGAGCAAGGCGGTAATCCACGCTCCCGTTCAGGAAATTGCGCTCTCGCCTCTTGCGGCGAAGGAGAATTATTGCATACCGGACCTGATAACCCAGCGTGGAGCCGAGAAGATGCCTGAACGCCCCCCCTTGTCGAAGGAAATTTTTCGCGATGCCATGGCGCGTCTGGCGAGTGCGGTGACGATCATCACCACGGACGGCGAGAACGGGCGACACGGCTTTACGGCTTCGGCGGTGTGCAGCGTGTCCGATGATCCGGCGACACTGCTGGTCTGCGTCAACCGCACGGCGTCATCTCACGCTCATCTCGTGCGTCACGGCCTGCTGGCGATCAATATTCTGGCCCATGAGCAGGAGCGCTCTCAACGCTATTCGGTAGCTCACGCTACGATATGGAAGCGCGTTTCGCGGCCGGGCAGTGGCGCACGGGTGAAATCGGTATGCCGTTGCTCGAGGGGGCTCTGGTGTCGCTCGAATGCCGTATCAGCTGACACAGGAGATCGGTACTCACAGCGTTTTCTTCGTCGAACCGCTTTGTGCCGAGTTTACCCGTGAGGAAGCCAAGGGGCTGGTCTGGTTCGACCGAGCCTATCGCCGGGCCTGACCCGGCGACGGACGGGGAAATCCGTCAGATCTGATCGAGCAGCGCGTCGATTGTGTCGATCTGAAAGGCCCTCTGAATAAGGGAGCGACCCGTCATCAAGGCGCGGCGGCGCGCCTCTATCTCGCTATCGCGGTCCTGACCGGCGTCATAGTCTGCGATCTGCGCAAAGCCGATCGTGCGTCTGATCATTTCCAGCCCGGCAAAACCCGCGCAATCATGCAGTATGTGCTGGAAAAACCTTGTGCGCTCGGTAGGGCAACTGGCGGGGTGGGCCAGTGAGCCCATATCCCCGCGCTGGGCGCCGGATTCCCATCGTTCCAGATAGGTGTGCCGGAAGCTTGACCAGAGCAGTGTGATTTCGTCGCGCATCCAGTCTTCATGCTCCGGCTGGGCATAGGCGTTCATGACCAGATTGGCGAGAAACATGCCGAGATCGAAGCCGATAGGACCATAAAGTGCGAATTCGCCGTCGATGACCCGCACATCGTCTCCCGAGATCATGATCGAACCGGTATGCAGATCGCCGTGAAGCAGGGCCTGGCTGCTGGACAGAAAACGCTCCTGCATGCGCTCTACGGCTGAATGAAGCGCGCTGTCGCCCTGAAGTCCGGCCACCAGATCGTCCAGCTCGGGGCTGATCCAGCGATTGCGGGGGCAGTCGCTGCGATAGGGATCTGTCAGAACGAGATCGACCGTGATGCGTGTCAGGGCCAGATTGCGCGAAAACAGGTCGCGCAGCGCGTAGACATCTTCGAAAGCGAGAGCGCGCCATGATGTCGCATGGCTCGCATGGCCGACGAACTCGCCGATACGCGCGGCAAACCCGGCAGGCGCCACGCCAGTGATCAGCGCATTGCGTAGCACATGATGGTTGGCGAGATTTTCCATCACGATCAGGAAAAGCCCTTCATCGAGATGATAAAGCTCCGGGATCTGATGACCCACAGCCGGGCTGAGCGCCTGCATCCAGCGCGCCTCGAAGAGCGTGCGCTCCAGAGGCATAGCCCAGGCCGGGTCGACGCGAACATAGGGCAAGGACTGCTTGCAGCACACGCTGTCGGCGGGGCCAGAGACGATGAAGACGGTATTCAGATTTCCGTCACTGACCTCGCGCGCCGTCCAGTCGGCAGCGTTGCCACCGAGCCGGGCTTTCAGCGGCGCAACGGTCGCGAGATGCTCGATCAGCGTTGACGCGGTAAGGGGGCGATAGCGCTCATGGGGCAAGACGCTCCAGCAGGGCGCGCGTCGTCGGGAGAACGCGCGATGTGAGTGGGGCGATCTCATGCCAGGGATGGCATTCGAGCGCGTCATATTCGTCATTGGCGTGCGCGCGCCAGGCTGCCTCTATGGCGGTAAAATCCTGCCCGGTATGAATGGCGAAGCCAAGATCGACAATATGGGTGGTGTCATGCTCGCAGGCGAGAAAAGGCCCGCTGATCGTCACCCCGTCGCTCAGGCCGATCTCTTCGTCGAGCTCTGCGAGAAGCTGGGCTTTCAGGTCAATCGTCTCGTCACCAACCCGCGCTTCGACGCTTCCCGCAGGGACACCCTGCCAATAGCCCGGAAGATAGAGCGAGTTGGGGTTGCGACGACCCAAAACGACCCCTTCAGGCAGATCAGCAGGGCGGTCACGGCCAGCGAACGCAGACGCAGGCGGGATGCAAGTTCGGGAGACCGCATCTGGGCCAGCACCCAGCGATATTCGCACCAGAAGCCCGAGAGTACGGTCTCCGACAAGCTCGAAAGGCAGAAGACGCGGCCATTATAGAGTTTCGGGTGTTTCTGGCGCGTCTCCTGCCAGATGGCTTCTATGCCCTGCTCGAGTGCCGTGTCGGTTACTTCCGGAGGCTCGTGACAGGTGATGACGACTTCCGGGGAGAGAGCAGTCAGTGTCCAGTTGTGTCTGGTCGTGTTCATGAATGGCCCTCATGCGCCGCTAGCACGGCGTTGAGTTCAGCATGGAGGTCGTCGGTCATGTTAAAGGCGCAGGAGCGCATATTGTCCCGCATCTGTACCTCAGAAGTAGCGCCGGCGATAACGCTCGCCACGGTTTGATGTCGCAGCAGCCAACCGAAAGCCAGATCTGTGAGGCTGCATTCATGCCTCTCTGCAAGCGAGGTGAGCGCGTCGATCAGTGCCCACACCGTCGGGCTTTGATAACGCTCCTGAAGATAGGTCCAGGCCGCGAGACGCGTTCCGGAAGGTGGCGGTGTGTCCCGCCGGTATTTGCCGGTGAGCATCCCGGAGGCAAGCGGGAAATAGGGTAGCAGGCCGAGGCCGAATTGATGGAGTGCGGGTAGAAGCCCGGTTTGCGTCTTGCGCTCGAGAAGGGAGAGTTCGTCCTGACAGGAGATGATCCCGTAAAGTCTGTCGCGCTTCGCGATGTGGCACGCATCGACTACCTGCCATGCGGGAAGATTCGATACGCCCGCATAGCGTATCTTGCCGGTGCGGGTGAGGTCATCGAGCGCATGGAGCGTCTCGTCCAGTGGCGTGCGTGGGTCCGGGCAATGCAGTTGATAGAGGTCGATCCAGTCGGTTTGAAGCCGCTTCAGACTCGCATCGACCGCCTGCATGATATAGCGCCGCGAGGCGCCTGAGGCACGGCCTTGCTCATCCGCCCCCGGGATCATGCTCATGCCGAATTTCGTGGCAATGACGGCGTCGTTGCGCTTGCCGACGAGCGCGGCACCGAGCGCTTTTTCAGAAGCTCCCGCGCGAGAGTCGCGGCGGCCGTAGACATCGGCCACATCGAATAGCGTCACGCCCAGATCCAGCGCGGAAGCGACCAGGCGACAGGACTGGGCGGTGTCGATGCGGCCACCCAGATTATTGCAGCCAAGGCCCAGTTCCGACACGATCAGGCCCGACAGCCCGAGAGAGCGATAGCGCAAATCAGCCTCCTCAATTTCAGGGGCAATTCTAGATCAGCCGCGGCTGCACGCAAAATTCTGCCGGGAAGGGGCTTTCGGAAATCCGGATCAGGCAACTCCAGCCTGACCGAGACGGGGCAGTGATCGGATAAGGTGAGGCCGGAATCTTCCGGTCGGTAGGTCATAACGCGCAGGCTGTCTTTAACGAGCCATTTTCCCGCCGCGCCGCCGAGCAGGATATGATCGATGAAGTAATTGCCGCCTTCGCATGGGCTGGCAAAGCCGCTTGTGACCAGAATCGGAGCAATGCCCTCGGTCATTTGCGTGAAATAGGAATCATGCAGGGTGAAGCGCCGGTTGAAATCACCCAGCACGGCATAAGTTTCGCCCTCATCGTCGCGCTCGGTCATCCAGTTGGCAACGAGCGCGACCTGCTCACGCAAGATCGGACAGGAATGCCCGCTTTCCTTCCACGCTCTGTCCCAGCAGCCTGATTTGAGATGCACGATAAGCAGGCGCAATGTCACTTTTCCGTCACTGACGGTCACATCGAGGCCGGGGCGCAGCGCATGGCCGCCGTGTACGGAAGAGCGATCGAGTGATGCCAGCTCCTCATGCGCGATAATGTGCCAGGGCCGACGCAACACGAGCCCGATATTCTGGGCTATCGGAGCCATGGTGAGGAGCCGGGTATCGTCGGGTGAGGGGAAAAGCCGCCTGAGTGCTGCGTCATCGCTGACTTCCTGAACAGCCAGAATATCGGCATTCAGGCGTCTGGCAATGTCTGCCAGTGCAGACCAGTCGCGCGCGTCACGATGTGGAATATTGGCTGGCAGGCTGGGGGCGGACGCAGGAAGGAGCGTCAGCCAGTCAAGATTCCATGTGGCAATCTTGACTGACGCGGCTTCTGCCGTTCGGGACAATGCCCAGACGACAAGAAGCAGGCAGAAGAGACGATCAGACCGTAATGCCGAGATCGCCGAGAACATCACGTACCGTGCGCTCCTTGCGCGACTGCTCGTCGATGACGACAACCTGCCCGGTGCCGATATCGTAGAACCATCCTGAAGCGCAATTTCGCCTGCGGCGAGTGCGCCGACGACGGCGGGATGGGTGCGCAGATGGGCGAGCTGAAGCAGCACATTCTGCTGCGCGAGTTCGCGCACCGTTTCGGGACCGGCATCCTCGGCCTTGAACGGGCCGAGAGCAGCACGGGCGGCTTCTGCGTTGCGCAGCCAGCGCTGAACAGTCGGCATGGTGTCGAATTTCGGATTGTTCAGGTCGCACAGAGCGCCCATCGCACCGCAATTCGAATGGCCGCACACAACGATGTGCTTCACCTTGAGCACAAGCACCGCGTATTCGATGGCCGATGAAACGGCCCCGAGCATCTCACCATGCGGGGGGACGATATTGCCGACATTGCGAACAATGAACAGGTCACCCGGTGCGGTCTGGGTGATCATGCTCGGGTTGATACGGCTGTCGGAGCAAGTGATGAACAGTGTGGAAGGCGACTGGCCTTCGGCAAGGCTCTCGAAGAGCTCACGATGCTCTTCATAAACCGTGTCGTCGAAATGCTGCACGCCCTTGAGAAGGGTGATCAAGCTGTTTTCGATTTCGCTTTTCATCGAGACCTCATCTGAAAAAAGGATATGGCTTGCTGTGAGTTTTCTGCCACATCTGGAACTCAGATGACTTCGATGCCGTGGATTTGATGGGGTGTCCATGCCGGATCGGCATGGTTCACCCTTTGTCATGAAGGCTCAGGCAGAAAGCGTCTTTCTGAGTGAATCGAATACGGCCTCGCTATTGGGGTTAGGGCCACCGGCCTGCGCCATGTCAGGGCGGCCACCTCCGCCCTTGCCACCCATTTCGGCCGAGGCGATACGCACGAGGTCGACCGCACTGAATCGATCATTCAGGTCCTTGGTAACGGCAACCACCACACTGCCTTTGCCCTCCGCCGTCGAGATAAGGGCGACAATGCCGCTGCCGATCTGTTTGGTGATGGCCTCGGCAACGTTCTTCAGTTCGCGCGGGCGACGTCACCCAGATCACGCGGCACGAAGGTGATGCCATTGACGGTTTCGCTGGCCGAGTCGGCCTGTCCGGTCGCCAGGCGTTTCTGCAGCTCGGATACCTGACGCTCAAGGCTGCGACGCTCTTCGACGAGGGCTGCCAGTCGGTCTGGCGCTTCGGCAACCGTGGCTTTCAGCAGATCGGCCATGCGGCGCAGACGGTCATCGGCCTCGATGGCAAGGCGGTCGGCCGCAACACCGCAAACCGCCTCGATACGACGCACACCCGCTGAAACACCGCTTTCCGACACGATGCGGAACGGGCCGATTTCGCCGGTACGGCCCACATGGGTGCCACCGCAAAGCTCTATCGAGTAGGCGCCGCGCGACTCGTCTCCCAAACCCATAGAGACGACACGCACCTCATCGCCGTATTTCTCACCGAACAGCGCCATGGCGCCTTCGGCAACGGCGGTTTCGGGCGTCATGATACGGGTCTCGACGGCGCTGTTCTCGCGAATGCGGGCATTTACCTCGCGTTCGACAAGAGCCAGTTCCTCGGCCGTGATCGGGCGGGGCTGCGACACATCGAAACGCAGGCGTTCCGGGGCATTCAGGCTGCCCTTCTGGGCAACATGGTCGCCAAGCTGACGGCGCAGGGCTTCGTGCAGCAAATGGGTGGCCGAGTGATGACCGCGCACCGACTGGCGGCGCGTATGATCGATTTCCGCCGTCACCGACAGGCCGGGGCGTAGCGTGCCTTCGACCACGCGGCCATAATGGACGAGCAGATCGCCATTGCGTTTCTGGGTGTCAGTAATCTCGACGCGCAGGTTCTCGCCTGCGAGCACCCCATGATCGCCAACCTGACCGCCGCTCTCTCCGTAAAACGGTGTCTGGTTCAGCAGGATGGCGACGTCGTCGCCGACGGTCGCGCTGTCGCTCTCCGCTCCGGCCTTGGCCACCAGGACGATTTCAGCATCGGCTTTTTCAGAATTATAGCCGAGGAATTCCGAGGCGCCGAAACGCTCACGGGCGTCGAACCAGATCGTCTCGGCGGCCGCATCGCCCGAACCGACCCAGGCGGCGCGGGCACGGGCACGCTGCTCTGCCATAGCGGCTTCGAACCCGGTTACATCGACGGTCCGACCCTGTTCGCGCAGTGCATCCTGCGTCAGATCGAGCGGGAAGCCGAACGTGTCATAGAGCTTGAAGGCCACGTCGCCCGGCAGGGCGCCGCCTTCAGCCACGCGGGCTGTCTCGTCTTCGAGCAGGGACATGCCGCGCTCCAGCAGGGCAGTGAAGCGCTCTTCCTCACCCTTCATGGTTTCGGCAATGAGCGATTGATGCTGCACCAGCTCGGGGTAAGCCGAGCCCATCTGACGGATCAGGGCGGGGAGCAGGCGATAGAAAACCGGCTCGGTCGCGCCCAGACGCTGAAGATGACGCATGGCGCGACGCATGATGCGACGCAGCACATAGCCGCGACCATCCTTGGAGGGCATGACCCCATCGGCAATCAGGAAGGCCGTCGAGCGCAGATGGTCGGCGACGACGCGATGGCTGGCCCGCAGCGACCCGTCGGGATCGGTGCTCAGCGCATTGGCGGTCGCCTCGACCAGGCTGCGCAGCACGTCGGTATCGTAGACGTCGCGCTTGCCCTGCATGACAGCAGCAAAACGCTCCAGGCCCATGCCTGTATCGATCGAAGGGCGCGGCAGTGGCGCACGCGTGCCGGGAGGCCCTTCGAGATACTGCATGAAAACGAGATTCCAGATCTCGACGAAGCGATCGCCATCTTCTTCGGGCGAACCCGGAGGACCACCCCAGACATCGTCCGTGATCGAAAAAGATTTCGGAGCAAGGTCCGCAGGGGCCGGTATCGCCCATGCGCCAGAAATTATCCGAGGTCGGAATGCGGATGATCTTTTCTTCGGGCAGACCCGCAATTTTGCGCCACAGGTCGGCGGCTTCTTCATCCTCGGCATAGACCGTCGCAAGCAGCTTTTCTTTGGGCAGGCCGTAGCCCTTGGTCAGAAGGTTCCAGGCAAATTCGATCGCATCGGCCTTGAAATAATCGCCGAAGGAGAAATTGCCGAGCATTTCGAAAAAGGTCAGATGGCGGGCGGTGTAGCCCACATTGTCCAGATCGTTATGCTTGCCGCCCGCGCGAACAACCTTCTGGGCTGTCGTGGCGCGGGTATAGGGACGGGTTTCCTGCCCGGTGAACACGTTCTTGAACGGTACCATGCCAGCATTGGTGAAGAGCAGGGTCGGATCGTTCTGCGGCACGAGCGGGGCCGAGGGAACGATCTTGTGGCCATGGTCTCCGAAATACTTCAGAAACGCGCTGCGCAGCTCATTTGTGGTGGTGTTATGGATCGAAGTGGTCATGGCGCGAGCAGAAAATCCCGATTGCGGCGTGAAGATGGCATCTCCACTAGAGCAAAGAGACCGCAAAGGAAATGTTTTGCGCGAGCGCCTTCAGGATTCCAGATCGTGATCGGGCGGATTGACGTTCAGATCGACGGTCATCTGAGCCAGTTCCATGGGTGTCTCCGGCACTTTTGCGCGGAAAACAAGCTTGCGTGACAGATTGAAATTGGCCAGCAGCCCCATGAGCGCGCCGGCGGCCAGCGGCACGGCAACATGCTGCAGACAGAACGGAATACTGAAGCAAAGTGCATAGACCGTGCCGCGATTGAGCAGGAACCCGAAGCTGTTGGCGGCAAGAAAGCGCAGCCATTGAAGGATGGGGTGGTCGCGATGGGCGACATTTCTGAACGTCCAGAGCTGGTTGAGCAGCCAGTTGAGGCTGGCGACTGCAAAATAAGAGATGAGCGTCGCTGCCGTCAGGCCGAGAGAGGGGCGCAGAAGGGTGACGAGCAGAATATCCCAGACCAGCCCCATGGCCCCGATAATACCGAAGCGCATGAACTGGCCGACGAGCTGTTTTGGCGCTCGCGGATAGAAGATCCGTTTCTTCTGCACTGTGAGCCCTGCCTTTCACGAGGTTCGGGAAAACTGGCGACAAGCTGGTAGGGCCATGATGGATGCGATGCAAGCCGTGTTTGTTTTCGGGAGGTGTTTCTCGTTCAGAGGGCTCGATGATGCGTGGCGTGGCTTTTCAATGAGGTCTTCCAGCTTGTCCAACCATACCACGCGATTGCAACGAGCCCGGCGTAAAGCCCTGCGCTCAGCCAGAGATCGCGTGCGATGAAAAGCCCGACATACGCAGTATCGATCAAAATCCAGAGCGGCCAGCAGGCGAGAAACCGCCGTGCCGTCCAGATTTGCCCGATAATGCTCAGGACGCTGAGCGTGGCGTCTGTCATCGGGGCAGCATCGATCGTCCAGAGCCGAAGGATCGTGCCCAGAGCAACACTGCATCCAGCCCCGATCAGCAGATCACGCGTCAACACGAGAGACTGTGCGGGCTGCACCGCTATTTCTGCGGTTTCCTGTCTTAAGCGATGCCAGTCGTACCATCCCCTCACAAGAAAGAGGCAGAAGACGATCTGCAGGGCGGAATCGGCGTAGAGCCGCGCTCTCGCGAAGACGAACAGGTATAGCAAGGAGGCAAGCAGCGAGCACGGCCAGCCGAGCACACGCCTGCGCGCCGTGAGCCAGATGCCCGTCATGGTGATGAAAACGGCCAGAGCTTCGAGAGGCGACATCATCCAGTGCTCTGCGTCTCTCTGGCAATCAACTCAAGCACGTCCTGCCCTTGAGCGGCTGAAAACCAAGCGGCATGGCCGAGAAGATAGGTGTCATACGTCGTTTTTGCGAGGTCGGGCGCGTCGAGCAAGCATTGGTAATACCAGATTTCCGAGCAGGCGAAGGTGACATGGGCGAGAGGAAGAAACGCGGCAATCTCGCCCCGATCGAGCTGGGAGAGAGGGCGCACACTCTCATATCCCGCAAGGAACGCGACGATCTGGTCGGGCTCGCTGGCAAATTCGGGAGGGCTGCCGTCTGAAGCGTGCTGCGGCTTCATCCAGTCGATCATGCTCCGTTCCAGAGCCACGGCGATATCGAAGCCGCGTGTCGTCCTGTCGGCCATGCTGAAATCGAAAACGGCATCGATTGTCTCGCTTCCCGGCGCGCCACGCCAGGTCAGGTTGGAACCGTGCCAGTCACCATGCCCCCATTGCAGGACGGGACGTTTCAGAAAAGGAGCGACGCGCAGGAAATGCGGTTGTAGCGTGTCGCATATGGTTTCGATCCCGCCCTGCGCTTCGATCGCACCCCGTAGAGCTGCATCGCGAGAGATCCATCCACGCAGACCGATTTCAGGGCCTTGCTCATCGAGCAATGGCGTCAGAGCTGACACAAGTGGCCGGTCCGATCTGGCCTGTCCCTCATGGCTTTGGGCAGCGTCATGAAAAACCGCGAGGGCGTGCCCCGCTTCAAATGCCTGGTGGCGCGACAGATATGGCTCCCAGGACAGGCGGTCACGATAGAGATCTCTTCCATGCAGGGCAGGAAAACACTCGTAACTCCAGCATTCGAGCGTGAGAACTGTCTCGCCGCTTTCTGTCACAAGAGGACGGGAGACGGTCAGTCCGTGCTCTGCGAGATGAGCGATCAGCCTGTGCTCCTCAACCAGAGCCGTGCTGTCACGCAGGGCGTGGTGATGGCGTTTGAGAAACCAGCTTCTGCCCCTATTGTCGCTTAGTCGAGAGACCGCCGAAAAGGGACGGGCGCTGTGCCACTCGATCGGTGTCACATCGCGAAGGGCGAACGCTCCCAGAACGTGAGCGGCTTCCTCCTGCGTTATCAGGGGCCAGTCGCGTTTGGCCTCCTTGCCCCAAAGACCGAACTGACCGGGTGAGGCACCTGCCGACATCAGAAACCGGCGGTGGCGGTAGCCAGAGCCGAAAAACCGCCGCCGATATAGTAATCGGGCGACGACCCGGCAATGGTGGTTCCATAACGGCCCGTCGCATCTCGCGCGTTCAGGGTGGGGTCTGCGATACCCGACAGATAGTGCTCGTTGGTGATGTTGATGAGATTGAGCCGCAAGGATGGCGCCTTGAAGCGGCTCATATCGCTGAAACGATAGCCGATGGCGATATCGCCCGTGGTGTGGTCGCTGATACGCTCATCATTGAGAAAAGTCGCATATTGCCTGCCGGTATAATGCGCCGAGGCGAAACCGAAGACACGCCCGTCATCATATGTCAGCCCCGCGGAGGCTTGGAGGCTTGGACTGCGAACGGCGGTCTTGCCCCTTGTCGGAAGCAGATCGCCATTGCTAGCGATGTCATTATCGATGGTGGCACGAAGATATTCGCCAGAGAGATACGGTGCGAAATGATGCCAGGGCTTCAGGCCAAGTTCGATATCGATACCACGAGAGGTCTGGCCACCGGCATTGATGGTGGAGGAGATCGGCGTGTTGTTGATCTGGATCTGGGTCTCGATCTGTCTGTTAGTGAAGTTGTAGTTGAAGAAGGTCAGACTGCCCGTCACGAGCGGGCCGGTATAGCGATAGCCCAGCTCTTCCGAAATCGAGTATTCGTTGCGCAGATTGCTTGCACCATTGGTGCTCGTTTCTCCGCTTGTCGGGTCGTAGAGTTGTAAAGCGCGGTGAAGGACGGCGCGCGGAAATTGGTCGTCGCGTTGAGAAAGATCTGGTGCTGTGGCGTGATCTGAAAGCGCATGCCGAGGCGTGGCAGCGGTACGGCGCTGTTGCTACCCACATGATATTGCGGCCCCGGCACGGCATTGGTGCCATTGCGGCTGACCATGACTTCCTTGAAACCGAGCTCGACCAGCAAGCGATCGGCAAGAAAACTCATCCGGTCGCCGACAAACAAGGCATTGGCCATGCTGATCGTGTGATTATCGCCTGCGAGATACATCCTGCCACTGGCGAGCCGGACGAAATTACCTGTGCCATTGCCCCAGATATTTGCCGATACCCCGTTTTCGCTGACCGATGAGAACGACTGCACCTCATGATCATCGCCGTAATCGAACCAGTAGCCGAAGACCAGTTCGTTCCAGCCCTGTTTCCACGCAAGCTCGGAGGTAAAGCCTGAGCGCGTGCTGCGTTGGGTGTAATTGGCGCGCACGAGGGCCTGACCGTCCTGTGAACTTGGCAGGACGAGCGTGTCATTCAGGGCTTGCGTGCCTGTATAGATGCCGCTCAAGGGCAGGGTGGAACCGCTTGGCACGTTGCCATAGGCTCCCTGGGCATAGGGTGTGGCGCGCAAGGTGAGGTGGTCGGTCAGAGCGAGGCTGACAGGGGCGCCCATGTAAAGCGTGCGTTCGGGTGCGCGCCACAGGCGCTGATAGAGCTGCGCCTCTTCCGGGTTCCGCGGGTCATAATGGCTCGAAAGGGCATTGCCGGCAGACACGCCAAATTGCCTGAAAAGGTCTTTCGAAACCTGCGGATAATAGCTTGTGACTGTGCTGTTGAAGCTGCCGACCAAAGAGGCGTGAGACTGTTCGCCGATATCGCGCACCAGCTTGTAATCGATATGGTGGCGCATGTCATGGCCTGGGCCACGCCAGTTTTCGGCGCTGGTATGCGAGTAGGACACAAAGCCGCGCAAGCCTGTCTGGCCGATCAGCCTGTATCGAGACGAATGAATTCACGGTTGCTGTTATACGAGCCGTAGGAAACTTCAGCCATCCCACCTGCTTTGCGAGCTGGGTCTCGAAAGCTCAAGCTCATGAGGCCGCCAGCCGCATTCAGAACCGGGCTGTCGAGATCGGCAGCGCCCTGGCTGAGGGCCACCTGACGATAGTTTTCGCCATCGGCGAACTGGCTGGGATAGCCCGAATAAAATGCCAGATCGTTGAGCGGCATCCCTTCAAGCACATAACCGATGGAATCCGTGTTCAGCCCTCGCACCGAGATCGTGGTCTGGGGTGAAAGCCCCATCGCGTCTGAGGCAGCAACATTTGCGCCGGGAAGCAGGGAGATGAGCTGATAGGCGGTTGAAATCGGCGCCTGTCGCGCGATGAAACTGCTATCGACACTGCTCACTGACCGGATCTCGTGCTGGGGCCTGATCAGCCGCCGCCGCGCTCGGCCTCGCGTTTTTCGGGTTCGGTTGCGCGTACGGTAATGTGCTCGCTTTTCTGCGGCTTGGCAGGAGCTTCTTCCGCACGCGCGGAAAGGCTCGGCGCGGCATACAGGGCCAAAACAGTGGAGAGGAGCCAGATCCGTTTGACCGACAGGCGCGGGTGAGTCAGAGCGTGTGCCAATGTCATGATCCAGCTGTAATGAGGCAGAAGGGCGTGACCCATCGTGAGAGCAGTTCTCATATTCAAGGTGGCAGAACAATAAGTTTCATGCGCGATTTTGTGATGTTTTCCCACCAGAACATCATGCGATAGCGCGATCTGCGTTTCACGACAGGCTGTATCGTCGCTGAAAAAGGCGAAGCTCGTGGCGGCAATCCGAGTGTATTGCGCCATTGTTCCTCAGCAATAGAGCTTTCCGCAAAGCGTTTTTCGGCTTTCGTCTACTTGTTGCAGTGCCCCGCACTCGGGCATAGAGGGAGCCGATGCTTTTGACGGTAGTCGCAAAGGCGGGAGAGTAATCACCCCGATCTGAAGGAGTATGCTGTGTCGTCTGATCTGACCGTCGCCAGCCATGTTGAGGGATGGGTGATCAAAACCCCGAGCGACCCGGCGCCCCGTCGGATCGCTGAGACCGACTGGCTGGAGATCGACAGGGTTTTGCGTAGTCTTTCAGGTAGAGACGCGGAGTCTGCGCTTACGGAACTCAGCGACGTGTTGGGCTGCTGGCTGGTACAGCGTGCCAAAGGGCAACGTCCTTCTCTCCTGGAAAAAGCGGATTACCTGTCTCTTCTGGCGCTCCTTCCGCCCTCCGACACGGCAGATTCTCCACTCTGCATCGTCGAGATGCCGGAGCTTGCCACGGTGTCTGATGAGCCATCCCCCGAGATTTCCGAAACGCCAAGACCTGCCGCAGCAATTGCGCAGGTTGCTCCTCGACCGGTGCCCCGGCCGGATTCTGCATCAGCAAACCTTGCCATGGCGCTTTTCCACCTGGATCATGGGGTCTGACAAAGAACGGTCTTTCGCAGACGCGCCTGGAGGCAGAAGAAACCGTTTCAGCCTGAGCCATCTGTTCTGAAGAATTGCGGTCGCGACGGCGCATGACGATCACAAGGCAGAGGCCTATCAGGCGCAGGCCATGCCCATCAGGAAAATCGATTCGTAGCCCAAATGGTCCGAGAGTGTGCCCGCGACCGGCCCGCTCACGGCATAGGAGAGGTCCTGAAAGGCAGCGAACCCGCCAAGCGCGGTCGCGCGGATCGATGCGGGAACGCGCTTGACGACCTCCACTCCCATTGAAGGGTAGATGAGCGAGCAACCTGCTCCGGTGAGTACAGCTCCCACCAGTGCTAGGATGGGTGAGGGAGCGAACGCAATGAAGCCTTGCCCCACCGCTTCGATGCTCAGCGATAGCATGGCGACTTTGACGCCGCCCAGACGCTCTGGAAGGTGCCCCCCAAACAGGCGTCCTGCGACGAAAGCCAGGCCGAAACAGGTCAGGCCTAGACTGCCGAAGCGCCAGTGTTCGGCCAGAAAATAGACTGAGAGAAACGCGCCCAGCACCGCAAACCCGACGCCTTGTAGTGCAACGACCATTCCATAGGGGCGAATGATGCCCAGAACGGGCCAGAATGAGTCGCGCTCGCCCGCAAGGATCGGCGCGGCAGGGACGCCTTGAACGATCGCGAGGCCGATAAGCGGTAAAACGATGCACACGCCCATGAGCGTTGAGAACCCGGCAAGATGATATAATTCGAGCCCGAGCGGCCCTCCGAAAGCAAAGGCTCCATACATTGCGGCGCCTGTCCAGGTGAGTACCTTGCCAGCGCCCTTTGGACCGGTCAGGCCGATGCCCCAGCCATGCATTCCCACCAGCGTGTAGCTTTCACCGACGCCCAGAAGCAGACGCCCGACGATCAGCAACCCTAGCGAGGCGCCTCTGGCGAACAGGTCGAGAGCAGAGAGAAGGCAGATCGCACTGGCAGCCATATAGAGCACGAGGCCCAGCCGCATCGCGCTGCGACCACCTCTGCGATCGGCAAAGCCGCCAGCAAGGGTGCGTGTCAGAATGGTCGAGACGAAGGCACAACCCACGGCAATGCCTGCGATGCCGTTGCCATAGCCGGGCCAGGAGGTGACAAAGGGGGGTATGACGGCAAGCGGCATGGCGACCGCCATATAGGACAGAACCAGAGCGAGGGTCAGGAAGGGCAGGTGGCCAGAGGAACGGTTCGCGTCAGTCATCAAAAAACACCCGGTCTGTCTCTTGGCCGCCAGAACCCACTCCTTTTTCCCCTTTTGATAAGAGGGCAGGTCGGGGCTGGGCTTTGCCAGGGAGGAGAAGGCGCACGCTAGCGGCCTAAGACAACACGCTCAAATAACGCTCTGGTGACGATCTGCTTGAACCGTAAGCTTCGGCGCGTCTGAATGGATAAGCGTGGAATATTGCCGGGTCAGCCTTTGAGGCGCTGCTCGCAGCGTCGGGCGATACGCGCGAGTGCGGCATCTCGACCGTGACAGGCGGTCAACATTAGCCCTGCAGCCAAGCCTTTCCAGTAAAAAGGCAAGCTGAACGAGCAGCCGTCGAGCAAATTTGCCAGAGAGGGATTGCGCAAAATGAGCCTGTTGAGCCTGCCATAACGTTCTGGATTGATGCAGTTCTTGATAAGAGGCGGTAAAACCGGCGACGTCGGGCAGATGAGGGCATCGAAACCGTTCATGTCTGCATTGAATCTGGCGCAGAGCTTCTGGCGCTCGATGTAAAGCTGTCGGAGCGCAGGAACGCTGGTCTGCTCCCCGGATGCAATGCGCTCACTCACACGAGGGTCAAAGCCACCGGGGTGATGAATCAGATCGTCGTGAAAATAATGATAGGCTTCTGCGGCCACGATCTGACCCTGCAGATTGAGATCGATGATATCCTGGAGGATCGGCAGAGGCTGCCGCACGATCTCTATACCGCCTGCTTCGAGATGTTTTACGACCGTCTCGAACACGGCCAGTACCTGAGAATCACCGTCATTTCGCACGATGGAGGTTGGTAGGAGAAGACGTATTGGCCCGTCCTCCGCATCGACCGGTGCCCAGCTTGCAGTTCTGTTGGCCATGATATGATCGAGCAGGACGCAATCATCGACCGTCTGGGTTATGCTGCCTACGCTGTCGAAGCTCGGCGAGAGCGGTATCATGCCTTTTCGGCTGATATGCCCGGCAGTGGGTTTGAATCCGGTCAGGGCATTCATGGCCGCAGGGATGCGGCATGAACCGCCGGTATCGGAGCCGATTGCTGCAAGGGCGGCGCCGGTTGCGACGGATACCGCGCCGCCAGAGCTTGAACCACCCGGTATGGCAGGCCCTTCCTCAACCAACGTGTTCCAAGGTTGGGGATAATGCGGATTGAGGCCAAGGCCCGAATAGGCGAATTCGGTCATCTGGTACGACCGAGCAGAATGAACCGGCCGCACGGAGCGGGGCGATGGCGTCAGCGTCATTCAGTGCGGCTGGGCGGTCGGAGAGAATGGTCGAGCCGGCACGGGTGACCTGGCCCTTGATATCGAACAGATCCTTGATTGAGATGGGCAGCCCGGTCCAGGGTGAGGCTTCGTAACCCTTCGCACGTATTCTGTCGGCGGCGTCGGCATATTGTCTGGCTCGGTCCGCCGAGAATTCGCCCGTATAGGCGGCGCGGGCGTTTTCGCAGGTGTCGATCTTTTCGAGACAATGCTCGACGAGGGCCCGACTGGTAATTTCCCCTTTGGCGAGGCGCTCGGCCGCACTTACCAAGGAGTCTCGATAGGGAGTATTGGTCGGGCGTATCGTCGGACTGCTCATTGGCTGCGCCTTCTTGTTGTTTGATCGCGTTATTCTGCGAATTGCTCTGCAATTATCCGTTCTGAAAGCCCATGATCGGGGTCGAAGAGGATGGTCGCCGTGATCGAGCGATCTTCGCTCACGATGACCTCGGCGATGTCGCGCACTTCCAGAAAGTCAGCCACTGCCGCACAGGGACGTTTTTCCTGCTCCAGCAGGGTAAAACGGACGGTTGCCGTCGAGGGCAGAAGCGCACCACGCCATCTTCTTGGTCTGAACGCGGATATCGGCGTCAGAGGCAGGAGATTGGCCGTCAATGGCACGATCGGCCCATGAGCAGAGAGATTATAGGCGGTCGATCCAGCGGGGGTGGCTACGATTACCCCATCGCATATCAGCTCCGGGAGGCGCACGCGCTGATCCACCTCGATGCGGATCTTAACAGCCTGACGGGTCTGACGGAAAAGGAACACGTCGTTGAACGCAATGCCTTCGTGGCGGGTGCCGTCGCGACCGACGGCCTTCATGCGCAATGGATGCAGTTCCGACGCCTGGGCGCGTGTCAGCCTAGCGACCAGATCTTCATCCGAAACGGTGTTGAGCAGGAAGCCCACCGAGCCGCAATTGAGCCCGTAGGCGGGTATGCCGTGCTCAACGACCTTGTGCAGCACTTCAAGCAGAAAACCGTCACCGCCAAGGCAGACAACGACTTCAGCGTCGCAAAGCGCACAATCGCCGTAGGTCTCGATAAGTTTCTGACGAGCCTTTTGCGCGATTTCCGTCGGCGAGGCCAAAAAGGCAATTCGCTCGGGAGGCTTCGAAAAGCGCGCTGATGGCGCGGGAGCCATGCTCATGCCCTGAGGCCGATCTGAAGGGGCGCTACCCGGTCAGGAAAAGCAGGAATAACCAGACAATCCACCTGTTCGTACACCTGAACTCGAATTAATATGAATACCCTAACGGCGTGTCACGATCCCCGCAACCGTGCATCTTGAGCGCATTGCCGGATGTGCGCCGCCAGTGTGCATCGCAGCGTAATCGAGAGATAATCTATACTTCTTGTTTTGAGGAAAAACTTCGCGCATGACCGAAATCGATAAAGACGTGCCTTTCAGACCCTGTAATTTTGCTGTTCTGACCATTTCCGATACGCGTACGCCGGAAACGGATCGTTCGGGCTCGCTTCTCGCTGAACGTATCGAAAAAGCCGGACATCACCTCGTGGCGCGCGACCTCGTGCCGGATACGCTTGGTGAAATCGTCGAGCGTCTGCGTCTGTGGATTGACCGGGAGGATATTGATGCGGTCATCACGACGGGGGGGGACCGGAATTACGGCCAGGGACGTCACTCCCGAGGCGTTTTTAAGGGTTATCGAGAAAGATATTCCCGGATTTGGCGAGCTTTTCCGTATGCTCTCCTATGCCAAGATCGGTACCTCTACCATCCAGTCGCGCGCGCTTGGCGGCATTGCAAAGGGCACGTTCCTTTTCGCTCTGCCGGGTTCGACAGGGGCTGTCGCAGATGGGTGGGATTCCATCCTTTGTCAGCAATTCGACAGTCGCCATCGACCCTGCAACTTCGTCGATCTGATGCCGCGCCTGTCAAGGGGCTGACGATCATCCGTTATCAAGGGAGCCAGTAGGGGGCGGCCCGCGTCGCGCCATGATCGGTAGGCGTCTATCAGGAGAAGCGCGATTGCTTCTTCCTAGGCTTCTGCTTGAACCCGAATTGGTCTTTCAATGCATCCCGATAGGCGCGTTGCCCTTTGAGCAGATCGACAGGGTGACCCAGGCGCTGGCTGATCAGCTCATGCATCGAGCAATTTCAGCCAGATGGGCTCTTTGATCGAATGATCCGGTCACTGATCGTCCGTGGCGGCGATGGATGTTCAGGGGGCGTGCCAGATAGGCCAGCTGGCTTCCCGGTTGCATTAGCAGCTCGACGTAAACACGCCAGTCACCTGCCAGACGGAACCGGGCGAGGTCGGGACGGCAGGTCTCGAGAGCGGCGACCAGATCGCGGCGCCGGAACAGGACCGAGCTGACATTGAGGACCAGATTGCACCTGCCAAGATAGTCACGCACGAAAGTCTCCCCGTCGATCAGCATATCACGACCGAGCCCGTGGCCGACATGGCTGCGATAATACTCCTGATAATCGGGTGAGATCTCAGCTCCGTTTTCATCGATGGCGCGGCTGTCGCAAAACGCCATGGCTGCGTCCGGAGATTGGGTGATCATGGTGCAAAGGGACGAGAGAAACTCGGGTTCTGACAGATCATCCGCTTCTGCGATCCAAAGCCAGTCGCCTGTCGCCAAATTGGCCGCTTTCTGCCACTGAGCGAAAACCGATCCGCTGCGTCTGATCCCTTTTACAAGTCTGATCGCACGATCAAAGGATGTGGCGATGCGCTCGGAAAGCGCGGCGCTCCCGTCGTCGGACGCGTCGTCGAGTACGATGATTTCCGTAACCGGGCAATTCTGGGCGAAAATCGTCGCCAGACGCGCCGCGAGGTAATGCGCGTAGTTATAGGAGAGCACCACGACGGAAATCGACGGCAGATCCGGCAAGGCGAGCCTGGTAAGGTGCGCGGCGTAGCGATCAAAGGGAAAACGCTCGGCCAGTTCCCGGCCGCGTCGGGCTCGCGCGTTAAGATCTGCTGGGCAACATTGTGCGTCTTGCAGGATCGCCGCGCCTATAGCGGGAAGGTCTCCTGGTTCGATAATACGGTTTCGTTTGTCGCCTTCCTCTGCCAATTCCGTGAGAAGATCGGGGATCATGCCGTTTCTGGCAAAAGCCACGCACGGTATGCCCGAGGCGAGCGCTTCGAGTGCAGCCGAAGGGTAGGGGTCTTCTCGTGAACTCAAAACGAAAAGATCCGATGCTGAGAGGAACGGAGTGACGTCGTCGACCCGGCCCGGAAGATGAAAGCGGCGCGACGTTAAAGCCGTTTCGAGATCGGTTTGCAGGCTGCGTCTCATAGTTGCATCGATCGCACCAACCCAGAGAAAATGGATGGTCCGCCGTGCGGTCTCAGGCTCGGATAAGGAGCGTGAGGGCGCGAAGCTCGAGCTTTGCAGCATAAGCCAGAGTTGCAGGAACAGGTCGAAGCCCTTTCTGCTATCGCCATAGCCTATTCCGATCACCACGAACGCCTCCGCCTCGATCCCGTAGGCGAGCCGCACGCGTCTACGATCTGGTTCCGAGAAGGCGATGTCGTGATAGAGCCCTTGTGGTGCGATCGTTGCCTCAGGACACAGGCGCGTCAGCTGGGCCCCCGGCACCACCACGGCGCGGGCCAGTTTGCGGGCAAGGTCGAGAGGTTCTTCCAGACGCAACTGACTTATCATTCCCGGCAATTCATGAATGAGCAGGATGAACGGAAGGGCTGCCTTGCTCAGGTCGTCGGCCAGTCTGGTCGATGCCGCGCTGTTCATGATGGCGGAGGTGAATCCTTCGGCGTTGAGAGACTGCAGGCGCTCGATACAGGAGGACGTGCCGGGATTCAGAATCTCGACGGTGGCGACCTGACGATAGCGGGAGATCAGGTCGCCACCGCCAAGAAGGACGAACGCGATGTCCAGACCGTGATTGCGCTTGAGGGCCGCGCCCAAGGCAAGGAGGAGCATCTGGGCGCCAGCAGGAAAAGCGTCATGACCGATCAAAAGCAGGCGCCGCGGGACAAGACGACTTTGAAACCCTGTGATGGCTCGTGCCGTGGCGTTGAGATAGGCCGACCCATAGTGGATATCAGGCTCCAGATAGGCGCCTTCTGCCATTCGTTCCAGGCATTGATGCAGACCAGCTTCTCTCCCATGAAGGGATGGGCATGGGCTTTGGCGATGGTCTCGTTCAGCCAGCGTTCATAGAGACGCGGTGTCGAACCATGCAGTACGAGCCCGGCTCCCTGACGACGCGGATCATTATCCCATGACGGCGTTATGGTGCGTATGAGCGGAAATTCTGGCGTGGGATCTGACAGCGCCTTGTCGACGAGATCGGCATAATCATAGACCCGAGCGTCATGTCTTCGTCGAGGATATGCAGCCTGTCTTCGATCGGGGTGCAGTTCACCGTGAGCTTGTGCGGTGGAAACTCGATGGCGCCGTCCAGACCGAAGGCCGCTGGATCATTGTCATCAAAAGCCTGAGCCATGATGAAAAGAGGGTCGAGTCCGTCAATCTGCCGGAAAAGGCGTCGCCATTTCGCGATGCGGCGGGTCGCATCGGGAATGCGCCGGGTCTGTAAAGCATGAAAAGGGGCCGCGAACCGATGCGGATATAGCGCGGGTCCCGCATGTGCCGGGCCAGATCGACGATCAGCGCTTCATCATCACCCTCGTGGTAATCCTGTGAGATCAATACGTCCTGATCGCCTCCGTCCCATCTACGGCTCCAGTTTTCATTGGCCCACATCAGGCAGAAAGGCAGGTCGACCTCAGGCGCTTCGAGCAGCATTTCCATTGGGCGATCGAGCAGGCGCGTCCCATTGAACCAGTAATGATAGAAAATGAAGCCCTCGATACCGCCTTCGCGCGCCATACGAGCCTGGGCCGAGAGTGTGGCCAGATCGTCGAGCCTGTAATGGCCCAGGTCGCGCGGGGTGCGCGGCTGGTAGTGATCGGCGAAGCGCGGCACGCCGCGAGCGAGGTTGGTCCACTCGGTAAATCCGGTTCCCCACCAGCGATCATTGGCGTCGTTGGGATGAAATTGCGGCAGGTAATAGGCCAGCACGCGCGCGCGCCTTAACGCGGCTTCGGGCAAGGGCTGACGCTCCTCATAAAGAGGCCCTGGCTGGGTGCGTCGCCTTATCTCCCTGGCAACGGTCGTTTCGTGCTCAGGCAGGCTGGGGAAAACGCCTGGCTCGTGTCGATGCGCCAGCCAGTGCAGAAACGGATTGGCATCAGGTTGGTGACGCAAATAGCGCGTGCGGTAGAAGCCTGGATCGAATGTCTCAAAGGGGCGACGTATCTCGCGATAGCCCTGCACCATGTAATGCTCGACCGGTCCATGCCCGACGAGGCCACGTCGGGATAGCTGCGCAGATAGAATTCGGGGTCGAATTCGGGCATGGGCCGAATGCCAGGTGCTTTTCTGTTGGCCAGATAATGGGCCAGGGCGTTCATGTTGGCCGGCACCTGATTCGCCTGACGATACCAGATCGGGTCGAACCACGGCACCGGATGGCGGCCCTCGTACTCTCCCCGCAGGATATAATGATGCAGAGGGTCTTCGGTGACGTCGCGATAACTCGCGAGATACCAGAGCGGGTCGAAAAACGGGTTCGGCTTGCGTCCCTCGCGCCAGCCTGCCGTATGGTAATGCAGGAGGGCGCCACTGCCGAGTTCCTGTAAATCCGTGTTGCGCGAGAGATAAAATGCCGTGTCAAAAAGCCCGGAGTGGCCAATAGTCTTGAGGATTGTAGGCATGAATGGCTTCTCCGGCGATTCGTTAATAAAACATTAAATACTTTCGCGGGAAACGACCAGATCTTGTGTTCGACAAGAGATGATTTCGTCTTCTTTCTCTCCTAGTATGGATGTTCCGGGGCTTTCGGAGCGATTGCGGCCACGCTCAGCAAATGCCATATCTGCTTCCCCGCATTGCCTCGGGTCGCTTCAAAGCTCCGGGGAACGGCATTGCGGGAGTCATGACGAGGCGTTCGAGTGATCCGGCCGTTCCCTATTGGGGTGTCGGTGCTCATGCGAGTTGAGAGGCCATGCATTATCATTCTGACGCATCTGCGGCTGGGGCAGAGGGTGCCGGCGTGACCGAGGCCCCTTGTGGTCAGGGCACCGGCGGCGCGACCACTGCTTTTCATGTTACACTTGAAGAGGGGCTGACGCTCGAATGCGGTGTCCATATCGCGCCGCTCGATATAGCTTACTGTGCCTATGGCACGCTTTCCCCGAAGCGCGACAATGTCATACTGGTCTGTCACGCCCTGACAGGTGATCAATATGTGGCCGAGACTCATCCGGTGACGGGCAAGCCGGGCTGGTGGAGCCGTGCGGTCGGGCCGGGCAACGCCATCGATACGGATCGCTTCTATGTCATCTGTGTCAATGTACTTGGTGGATGCCTGGGGTCCTCAGGTCCCAAGACGCTGCGCGGGAACGGTGAGCCCTGGGGCACAGATTTTCCGCCCATCACGATACGGGACATGGTGTTTGCCCAGGCCAAGCTGCTCGATCATCTGGGCATTGGGCGCCTGTTTGCGGCGATAGGTGGCTCCATGGGTGGTATGCAGGTGCTGCAATGGGTGGCGAGCTTCCCCGAGCGCGTTGGCGCTGCCATGCCCATAGCGACTGCCCCGTTTCATTCGGCGCAGAACATCGCTTTCAATGAGGTCAGTCGCCAGGCGATATGCGGCGATCCTGACTGGTGTGGCGGGCGTTACTGGGCGCAGGGTACCATTCCAGCAAAAGGGCTAGCCGTAGCCCGCATGATGGCGCATATCACCTATCTTTCCGAAGAGGCCCTGACGCAAAAATTCGGCCGTCGCACAAGGCGCGATGCCGTGCCATCGCCTGAAGTCGCCTCAAACGGGACGTCTCTATTCGGCGAAATTTTCGAAGTCGAGAGCTATCTGCGTCACCAGGGATCGAGCTTCGTGCGGCGCTTTGACGCCAATTCCTATCTCACGATTACGCGTGCGCTCGATTATTTCGATCTGAGTGCCGATTATGACGGTGATCTCTCGGCGCCGTTTCGTAATTGTGCGACGCGGTTCTGTATCATTTCCTTTACGTCAGACTGGCTTTTCCCGACGTCGCAATCGCGTCTTTTGGCGCGTGCGCTCAACAAGGCCGGGGTGAACGTCTCGTTCGTCGAGATCGAAAGCGACAGAGGGCATGATGCCTTTCTGCTCGACGAGCCCGATCTGGAGCGTACCATGCGCGGCTTCATCAACGGTGCGGCCGAGCAGGCCGGTCTTGGGGGGCGTCATGCGTCTTGATCAGCATCTTATTGCCGAGATGATCGCACCCGGCACCCGCGTGCTGGATGTCGGCAGCGGCGATGGGGCGCTGATCGACTATCTGTTTCGCACGCGCCAATGCGATGCACGCGGCATCGAGATCGATATGGGTGAGGTGACGCGCTCGGTCGCCCACGGCTTGCCGGTGATGCATGGCGATGCCGATCATGATCTGGCGCATTATTCCGATGACGCCTTCGACTATGTCGTGTTGCAGCGTACGTTGCAGGCCGTCGAAAAACCGCGTGAAGTGTTGCGGCAGATGCTGCGTATCGGGCGCCACGCGATCGTCTCCTTCCCGAATTTTGGCCATTGGCGCCTGAGATTGCAGATCTTGCTGAGCGGCCGGATGCCGATGAATTCGGTCTGGCACACGCCGTGGTACGAAACGCCCAATATCCATCCCTGTACTATTCAGGATTTTCTCGAGCTATGCGAAGCCGAGGGGTATGTGGTCGACCGCTGGCTGGCGATCGATGAAGGTGGCGAGCGTGCGCCGTGGAGACGCTCGATCAGACTGGCCAATCTCTTTGGTGAGCAGGCGCTCTTCCTGTTGCGTCGCAAATAGCGAGGTATACCTCGCTCCTATTTCGATAAGGATCGAAATTAGGGTTTACTTGCGCTATGGGCCATGGTTGCATGAGGCCTTGTCTCAGATGTCCCCACGCCCTGCTTCAACAGGAGAGCGGAGTTTTCATGACTGATATCCTGACTGCAATAGCCGAACGTCGCTCAGCCAAACGTTTCGACCCCGATGTGACCATCTCCGAGGAGGAGCTGCGCTCTATTCTTGATGCCGGGCGCAAGGCGCCTACGGCATTCAACATCCAGCATTGGCGCTTCGTCGTGGTTTCTGACCCGGCGTTGAGAAAGCAGATACGCGAAGTCTCCTGGAACCAGCCTCAGGTCGAAGAGGCGAGTGTACTCATCATTCTCTGCGCCGATTTCAAAGCCTGGGAAAAGAACCCGGCGCGTTACTGGGCTGCGGCTCCTGATAAGATGCAGGCGACCTATGAGGGCATGATCAATCAGTTTTATAGTGGTAATGAGCAGTTGCAGCGCGATGAGGGCATCCGCTCCTGTGGTATGGCTGCCTACGCCTGATGCTGGCGGCAGCTGCGCATGGCTATCAGAGTTGCCCGATGGACGGGTTCGACTTCAAGGCTGTGGGCTCGCTCATCAACCTGCCCGAGGACCATGAGGTCGTCATGTTCGTTGCGATCGGCAGGAAGGCGGCAGAATACCCGCCCCATGGTGGCCACCTGCCGTTAAGCGAAACCATCATTCATAACCGTTTTTCCTGACACAAGAGCGTTACCCCGCAGATCTCCGCAAGGCACGGCTTTTGAGAGCGTTTCGGCTGTTTTGTCGGTGAACCTGCTTGCGTCCGGGATAGGCTCTCCCTATATGGGGGCCTTCCCGGTCCAGATTTGACTCTGTCGGCACGGGCGTTCGGTAACGGGCGCCTCTTGCGAAGCCTGACTCGTCATTCCCGGATCTCTTCTTTCCCTTGTGACGTCCGGGCCGAGAGGCGTCATCCCGTGAGCTGCGTACAATACGCGTGGTTCGTGCCCGAGGAGGCGCCTTTTATATGACCAGTTTTGCCGATCTTCAGCTTGCAATGCCCATCCAGCGTGCGCTGACCGAGGAGGGGTATACCACTCCGACCCCAATTCAGGCTGGGTCGATCCCGTTTCTGCTTGAGGGCCGCGACCTTCTGGGTCTCGCCCAGACCGGTACGGGCAAGACGGCAGCATTCGCACTTCCCGCTCTACATCGTCTGCTCACCCATCCGCGTCCGAACACGCCCAAAGGCGCTCGCGTTCTGGTGCTGGCTCCCACGCGTGAGCTCGCGGCTCAGATCGATGACAGCTTCAAGAATTACGCACGTCACATGAAGCTGCGCCATGCCGTTATCTTCGGCGGCGTGGGGCAGGGCCGTCAGGTCGAAGCCATGCGTCGCGGCGTGGATGTGCTGACGGCAGCGCCGGGTCGACTGCTCGATCTGATTGGCCAGGGTCATATCGATCTGCACGATCTCGAGGTTCTGGTGCTCGATGAAGCCGACCGTATGCTCGATATGGGCTTCGTGCGCGATATCAAGCGCATTGTGGCGCTTCTGCCCAAGAGCCGCCAGACGGTTCTGTTCTCGGCTACCATGCCCAAGGCGATTGAGGATCTGGCGCATTCGCTTCTTCATGATCCCGCCAAGGTTGAGGTCACGCCGCCTTCCTCGACGGTCGATCGCATCCGTCAGGGCGTGATGTTCGTGAAATCGGAAGACAAGCGCGCGGCCACGCTGCTTCTGGTCAAGAACCCCAAGGTGCAGCGTGCTGTCGTGTTCACCCTGATGAAGCATGAAGCGAACAAGGTTGCCGATTTCCTCAACGCCGAGGGCATCCGCTCGGAGGCAATCCACGGCAACAAGTCGCAGGGTGCGCGTGAGCGCGCCATGGCGGGCTTCCGTGACGGTTCGGTCAAGGTGCTGGTTGCCACCGACATCGCCGCACGCGGCATCGATGTTGACGATGTCAGCCATGTCTTCAATTACGACCTTCCCAATGTTGCCGAGAGCTATGTGCACCGTATCGGCCGTACCGCACGTGCGGGCCGCGATGGCTGGGCTGTGTCGTTGTGCGATGCCGAGCAGCGCGCCTGGCTGCGTGATATCGAAAAGCTCATTGGCAAGGCCATTCCGGTCGTGACTGATCATGCCTTTCATTCCGAAGAGGCGCAGAACTCCACCATGCGTCCGCCTGTCCTGGGTGGCGGTGGCCGCGGTCGCAATCAGCCGCGTGGCGGTGGTGGACAGCGCTCAGGCGGTGGGGGCCGTTCAGGCTCGGGTCCGCGCGGCGGCAATGAGGGTGGTCGCCCGTCAGGCGGGCGTCCGGGCGGTAACAGCCGCCCGCAGGGTGGTCGTCCGTCGCGTCCCCGCTCGAAATAGAATAACGACATTCAGCTTTCGGCATTTTTGCCGTCGTGACCGAATGTCAGCAAAACACCCATAAAATGGACGTGTTGACAGCCTCAGGCCTGACTGGCCTGAGGCTTTTTATTTTCAGGGTCTTGATTGAGCTTCGACTTAATATTTCAAGAAATGACGAAGCTCATATTTCGCCAATGACCATATAGTGGGAAAATATGCTCCGTTTTTTGAATGAGTTAAACAAGCTATTTTCACAAAGTCGTGTAAAAAATACAGACTTCCTTCGTTAACCAGCGGAAATACATGAAGAAATTTTCAAATGGGGCAAACTCAGTACCCTATTACCGACACGTTATGTTTGAACCGGGGGGATATCACGCGGTTTAACGTCGTGGATGTCGGCAATGGCGCCGGGCATTTCGAGGACAGTCCGTGTCTCACAGCAGAACCATTCTCACGCTCAATTCAGGCTCATCGAGCATCAAGTTTGCCTTGTTCGACGAGGCGGGCACGTCGGAGCGATTGCTTTCAGGTCTGGTAGAGTACCAGGCCGGGGGTGCCATCCTGACGTCACGCACCCCGGATGGTGTCAGCAAGCGTATGGTCATAGAATCTGGCGATAACCAGGGCGATGCTCATGGCCAGATGATTCGACATGTGCTCAATTTCGTCGAGAGCTTCGATAGTGGTTCCCGCATTGCCGCTGTGGGCCATCGGGTCGTGCATGGCGGGCCGAGCTTCGAAGGCCCTACCCGTGTCGATCAGGATGTGATCGGACAGCTCGAGGCGCTCATTCCGCTTGCGCCGCTGCACCAGCCGCCCAGCATCGCGCCGATGCGGCTTCTCATAGAGCAGAAACCCGAGCTGTTGCAGGTGGCGTGCTTCGACACGTCGTTTCATCACACCATACCGACGGTGCGGACGCGTCTCCCACTTCCGTCAGAACTGCTGGAAGGAGGGGCGCGGGTCTACGGATTTCATGGGCTCTCCTATGATTTCATCGCAAGCGAGCTTGAGGCGCGCTTTCCGAGTATCGCCCATAAGCGTGTCCTGGTTGCCCATATTGGCAATGGCGCCAGCCTATGTGCGCTCGTGCATGGTCGCAGCGTCGCGACGACGATGGGCCTGACGGTTCTCGATGGTCTGATGATGGGGACGCGCTGTGGAAGCATTGATCCGGGTGCCGTTCTCTATCTCCTTCAGCAGAAAAATCTGACCCCGAAAGAGGTTCAGGACACTCTCTACTACAAGTCTGGTTTACGCGGTGTTTCCGGGCTTTCGAGTGATATGCGCGTTCTGCGAGAGAACGACGCTGATGAAAATGTGCAACTCGCCCTCGATATGTTTGTCGAACGGTTTGTGCAGCAGGCAGGAGGCCTCATCGCGCAGATGGGTGGGGTCGATGCCATCGTCTTCACGGGGGGTATCGGTCAGCATGATGCCACTTTCCGCCGCGCTGTGTGTCAGAGGCTCAAATGGCTCGACGTGCAGCTCTGCGAAGACGCGAACCTTGCCGGCCGTCCTACGATCAGCCAACGATCGGGACGGGTCATGGTGCTGGTTGTTCCTGCGGATGAGGAAACAACAATCTTTCGCCAAACAAAAAGAATAATGGAAGGAAGTCACAACTCATGACCGAAAAAGGTCCGCTTTCCGCGTCGCAACTCGCCCTTTTCGATAAATGGTGGCACGCTGCAAATTATCTTTCGGTTGCCCAGATCTATCTTCTGGATAATCCGCTTCTGCGCGATCCGCTGAAGCTCGAGCATGTCAAGCCGCGCCTGCTCGGCCATTTCGGCACGACGCCGGGGCTGACGCTGCTCTATCTGCACCTCAACCGTATCATCAAGGAGCGTCAGAAGAGCGTGCTCTTCATCGCGGGGCCAGGCCATGGAGCGCCCGGCGTTGTCGCGGCGACCTATCTCGAAGGTACCTATAGCGAATATTTCCCGGAAATTTCGCAGGACGTCGAGGGCCTTGGCCGTCTGGTCAAGCAGTTCTCCTTCCCCGGCGGTATTCCGAGCCACGTGGCAGCGACCACTCCCGGTTCGATCCATGAGGGCGGAGAGCTTGGCTACTCTGTCTCCCATGCCTATGGCGCGGTGCTCGACAATCCTGATCTCATCGTTGCCTGTGTTGTGGGTGATGGTGAGGCCGAGACGGGGCCGCTTGCGACCTCGTGGCACAGCAACAAGTTCCTCGACCCGCGCAATGATGGCGCCGTTCTGCCGATCTTGCATCTGAACGGCTACAAGATCGCCAATCCGACGGTTCTGGCCCGTATTCCCGAGACCGAGCTGCTGGATCTGTTCCGTGGCTATGGCTACGAGCCGATCATCGTCAAGGGCAGCGACCCGGATGTCGTGCATCAGGCGATGGCGAAGGCCATGGACGAGTGCTTCGACAAGATCGCGGAAATCCAGAAGCGTGCGCGCTCCGAGAATACGGCCGAGCGTCCTACCTGGCCGATGATCATCATGCGCACCCCCAAGGGGTGGACCGGACCGAAGGAAGTGGACGGCCAGCGTTGCGAAGGCTACTGGCGCTCGCATCAGGTGCCGCTGACCGATCTCGAGAAGCCGGGCCATCTGAAGATCCTTGAAGACTGGATGCGTAGCTACAAGCCGGAGACGCTTTTCGACGAGAACGGTCGTCTCCACGCCGAAATCGCAGCGCTCGCCCCTGAAGGCACGTTGCGCATGAGCGACAATCCTCATGCCAATGGCGGTCAACTGCGCCGTCCGCTACGTATGCCGGATATCGAAGGTCATGCCCTGACCGTGCCGTCCCCCGGGGCCGTGCAGGGGGAGAGCACCCGCATTCTCGGCTCGTGGCTGCGCGATGTCATGCACATGAATCTTGAGAGCCGCAATTTTCGCGTGCTGTCGCCGGATGAGAACAACTCGAACCGTTTGAATGACGTGCTCGAAGTGACCAACCGCGCCTGGACTGCTGAGACGCGCTCTTACGACGATCATCTCGCACCCGATGGTATGGTGATGGAAATCCTCAGCGAGCATACCATTCAGGCTGGCTGGAAGGCTATCTGCTGACGGGTCGTCACGGGTTCTTCTCGTGCTACGAGGCCTTCGTCCATCTGGTGGACTCCATGGTCAACCAGCATGCGAAATGGATCAAATCGGCAAAAGAAGTTCAGTGGCGCCGCCCTATTGCCTCTCTCAACTATCTGCTGACCTCGCATGTCTGGCGTCAGGATCACAACGGTTTCAGCCATCAGGATCCGGGCTTCATGGATCATGTGGTGAACAAGAAGGCCGATATCGCCCGCGTGTATCTGCCGCCCGATGCCAACACGCTGCTGTATGTGGCCAAGCACTGCCTGGAGAGCTGGGATCGCATCAACGTCATTGTGGCGGGTAAGCAGCCCGAACATCAATGGCTAGATATCGATGCGGCCATCGCGCATTGCAGCCAGGGTATCGGCATCTGGCAATGGGCGAGCAACGACAAGGGCTTCGATCCCGACCTCGTGATTGCCTCTGCAGGTGACGTGCCAACCGTCGAGGCACTGGCGGCTGTTCAGCTTCTGCGTGAACACTCACCTGACCTCAAGGTGCGCTTTGTGAACGTGATCGATCTGATGACGTTGCAATCGCCGAGCGAGCATCCTCACGGACTGGACGATGTCATGTTCGACAATCTGTTCACCAAGGACAAGCCGGTTCTGTTTGCCTTCCATGGCTACCCGCAATTGGTGCATCGTCTGATCTATCGTCGCAGCAACCGTGCAAACTTCCATGTTCACGGGTTCCGAGAAGAAGGGACCACCACCACGCCGTTCGACATGACTGTGCGTAACAATCTCGACCGTTACCACATCATTCTGAACGCCGTGCGTCGTGTGCCGTCACTCTCGGGTCATGCGGCCTATGTCACGCAGATGATCAACGACAAGCTCGTCGAACATAAGCGCTACATCGCCCAGCATGGTCAGGACATGCCCGAGATCCTGAACTGGAAATGGCAGGGGAACAGGGGCTGATGTCGGAACCGGTTCAACTCGTCCTCGCCGATGTGGACGGTACGCTGGTGACGCGGGACAAGATCCTGACACCGCGAGCCATCCGCGCCGTTCATGCCCTGAAAGAAAAGGGTATACGGTTTGCCATCACGAGCGGGCGCCCCCCTCGCGGCATGGCGATGCTGATTGAACCTTTGGCGATCGATCTGCCGATCGCCGGTTTCAATGGTGGCGTTCTGGTTCACCCGGACTGGAGCGTCATCGACACCAAGCGGCTCACCCATGCCCAGGTGAACACGGTTCTCGGGATCATTCGTGATCATGGGGCCGACCCCTGGATCTACACCAGCCATGACTGGTTTGTGGGTGACTGGGATGCTCCCCATGTTTCCCGCGAGGAATGGACTGTGAAATTCGCTCCACGCGTCGATGATGTCTCACGGCATCTCGACGATGTGGTCAAGATCACCGGGGTCAGCGACGATCTCGATCTCATGAAGAAGCTCGAACGCGATTTGCAGGCAGCTCTGGGTAAAACGGCCTCTGCGGCCTGCTCTCAGCCTTATTATGTAGACGTCACCAATCGTGACGCCAATAAAGGCGGGGTCGTCACAACGCTTGAGACCCTGCTCGATATTCCTGCATCGGCGATGGTGACAATGGGCGATCAGCCCAACGACATGCTGATGTTTGCAAAAAGCGGCATGTCGATCGCCATGGGGCAGGCCAATGATACAGTGAAGGCCGCAGCAACCCATGTCACCACCTCCTGTGAGGAAGAGGGATTTGCTATCGGCCTTGAACGCTACGTGCTCGGAGGCGTTACCGCCTGATCTGTCTAACGGATCAGGATAACGCCCAATGATCGATCTCTATTATTGGCCGACGCCCAATGGCCATAAGATTACCCTGTTTCTCGAAGAAGCAGGGCTCGAGTACCGGATCATTCCGGTTGATATCAGCAAGGGCGACCAGTTCAAGCCCGAATTCCTAAGAATATCCCCCAATAACAAGATGCCAGCCATCGTCGATCACACTCCGGCGGACGATGGCGCGCCTTTGAGCGTTTTTGAGTCGGGCGAAATCCTGCTTTACCTTGCAGAAAAGACGGGGCTGTTCCTCTCTAATGACCCTCGCAAGAAGATTGCGACGCTTGAATGGCTGTTCTGGCAGATGGGCGGTTTCGGTCCAATGCTCGGACAGAACCATCATTTCTCGCTCTATGCCCCAGAGAAAATTCCATACGCAATCAAGCGTTATCAGGATGAGACCAGACGCCTCTACGAGGTGCTGGAGACCCGTCTGCAAGCGCATCCTTTCGTCAGCGGTGATGAGTATGGAATTGCGGATATGGCGACCTACCCCTGGACCCGCACGTGGAAAGAGCAGGGGATCGATATCGACTCATTCCCCGCTATCAAGGCATGGCGAGAGGCCATAGAGGCCCGCCCTGCAACACAGCGTGCCCACGCCAAGGCGCAGGAAGCGAGACGCTGAAACATCGCGGCCTGATATGAAGAAAACTGACCCGGCATCTCTGATCAGGCGATGCCTCTCGCATTCGCGCGTCCTCACCATGTTAGATGCGAGCAGCGCGTGGCTTTGGTGGGCGGCGCGTGTGGAGCAGCCACGATCTTCCAGATCGGAATCTGAAAATTGAGCTGGATCGTCTGTCCTCAAACGGTGCCTAATCTGATGAGCGTCGCCCACCATGTGCATCTACGCCGGGGTGTGTCAGCGAGGGGCTGAAGTTTCCCCCCCCCTTATTGGGGAGGGGAAAAGGTGCGACTTGCCGTCTTACCAGACGGTGAAGCCACCATCGACGCTGACGATCGAGCCGGTCATGAGGCTGGCGGCGTCTGAGGCCAGGAACTGCACGACAGAAGCCACTTCTTCCGGCTGGCCCACGCGGCCCATCGGCGTGCCGTCGATCCAGCGATCGTAGAGCGCGGGCTTCTGCATACCGAAGCGCGTCAGTGTGGTCTCGATATAGGTCGGTGCCACGGCGTTGGCGCGAATACCATGTTGTGCCCACTCAGCCGCGATCGACCGGATATACTGATGCACACCAGCCTTGGAGGCGTTGTAGGCTGCCTGTTCCTGCGGACGGTTCACGATCAGACCCGACATAGAGCCAATGGCGACGATCGAGCCACTTTTCTGCTTGATCATGACCTTGCCAACGGCCTGACAGCAGCGGAACACACCATTCAGGTTGACATTGATCTGCTTGAGCCATTGGTCTTCGGTCATGTCCTCGGCCTTGACCTCCGAGATGCACATGCCAGCGTTGGCCACCATGATGTCGAGCTTGCCGTGCTTTGCGACGATGGTGTCGACCGCCTGCGTAACACTGGCTTCCGACGTGACATCCATCGCCACACTGCAGGCCTTCAGGCCTGATCTGTCAGGCTCTTGGCCGATTCAGCGGCCTTGGCGCCGTCGAGATCGGCAATGACCACATGGGCGCCGGCTTCCGCCAGAGCAGTCGCGCAGCACAGACCGATATTCTGGGCGCCACCGGTGATGACAGCGGTACGTCCGTCGAGGCGCAGTTTTTCCATATACATAGGAAGAGACTTTCTTGTTAACCGGCGAGACGGTGGCGCATGAGCTTTGTCAGCGCCATCCCTCTTGCGTCGAAGAGATGACAATTTTCGGAGAGCAGGCGCAGGCGCACGGAGCTGTCTACTTCGCCACCATGATCGCCGTCGGTCTGCACGATAATCAGCGCTCCATCGGGCATTGCGACATGCAAGAGCGTCAGGGCGCCGAGGCGTTCGACCATGCGGATGGTGCCTTCGATCTGTCCGTTCGGATCGAGAACGATATGCTCGGGCCGCACTCCGAGCGTCATCGCCTCTGCCGAGGCACTCTCGCCCGGCAGGACCGGAACGACGACAGGGTCGCCATGGTCGAGGGCCACAGCAATGCCTTCTCCGCTGACGGCGCGTACGGTCACGGGCAGGAAATTCATCGGGGGCGACCCGATGAAGCGGGCAACGAAAAGGTTACGCGGATGGTGGTAGAGCTCAAGTGGCGAACCGACCTGTTCGACCACACCTTTTTGCAGGACCACGATCTTGTCAGCCATGGTCATGGCCTCAACCTGATCATGCGTGACATAGATGGTCGTCGCCTTCAGGCGGCGGTGCAGCGTGGCGAGTTCGACGCGCATCTGGCCGCGTAGGGCTGCATCGAGATTCGATAGCGGCTCGTCAAACAGAAACACCTTGGGGTTGCGTACAATGGCGCGCCCGATCGCCACGCGCTGTCTCTGGCCGCCAGAGAGCTGCCCGGGTTTGTGCTTGAGATAGGAATCGAGCTGAAGCGTTTTAGCGACATCGGTAATCTTTTGGCGTCGCTCGGCCTCGGGCATTCCAGCCAGTTTCAGGCCGAATTCCATGTTCTGATAGACATTCATATGCGGGTAAAGCGCATAGGACTGGAAGACCATGGCGAGGCCACGCTTGGCGGGCTCGACGTCATTGACGCGTTTGCCGTCGATAATCAGATCGCCGCCCGAGATTTCCTCCAGACCAGCAATCATACGCAGTAGGGTCGACTTGCCGCAGCCTGAGGGGCCGACGAAAACGACGAATTCCTCATCATTGATGTCGAGCGAAACGCCCTTGATGATTTCTTCCGCGTGATAGGTCTTGCGGATATCGCGCAGTTCAACTTTGGCCATGGGTCACTCCAGGAGAGCGTGAGAGGCAGACAATAGGGGTCATTTCACGGCGCCGAAGGTCAGGCCACGCACGAGCTGCTTCTGACTGAACCAGCCGAAAACGAGGATCGGTGCGACAGCAAGGGTCGACGCAGCAGAGAGCTTGGCGAAGAACAGCCCCTCAGGCGACGAGAAGGAGGCGATGAAACTCGCCAGCGGCGCCGCGTTGGATGAGGTCAGGTTGAGTGACCAGAAAGCCTCGTTCCAGGATAGGATGAGCGAGAGCAAGGCGGTGGACGCTATGCCGGGCAGGGCAAGGGGCAAGAGCACCACGCTGATTTCCTGCCAGCGATTGGCGCCGTCCATCCGGCCGGCCTCAAGGATCGGCACCGGTACTTCCTTGAAGAAAGTATAGAGCATCCAGACGATAATCGGCAGATTGGTCAGGAGGTTGATGATGGCCAGACCGATAACCGTATCGAGCAGACCCGTCGATTTGGCGATCAGATAGACCGGTACCAGAACGCCAACCGGCGGCAGCATGCGGGTAGAGAGCATCCAGAGCAGCGTGCCGCGCGTGCGCTTGCCCGGGTAAAACGCCATGGAGTAGGCGGCCGGAACGCCAAGGAGCAACGCGCCACCCGTGGCGAGCACCGACATGAACACGGTGTTGAACGTGAAGTGCCAGTAATTTTCCTGGGCAAAAACGTCGTGATAGCTCTGCAATGTCGGGTGAAAAATAAGGTGCGGGGGTGTCGAGATCGCATCCATCTCGCTCTTGAAGCCCGTCAGCAACATCCAGAAGATTGGAAAGAAGATCCACACCGCCACTGCCCAGCCGATGAGGCCGAGGGCGATTTTGGGCAGGCGTTTCGTTTTGCTTGCCATGATCTCATGCCTCCAGATTGCGGGCGACCGCACGAACGAGGAAGGCCGCGATGATGTTGGCGATGATGATCGCAATCACGCCGCCAGCCGATGCACCGCCGATATCGAACTGCTGCAATGCGCGTGAGAAGATCAGGAAGGCGAGATTGGTCGAGGCAACGCCAGGACCACCGGAGGTCGTGACCGAGATTTCGGCAAACACAGTCAGGAGATAGATCGTCTCGATCATGATCACGACTGTAATCGCGCGGCTTAGATGCGGCAGGATGATATAGCGAAACCGGGCAATCGATCCGGCACCATCCATGCGCGCTGCCTCTTTCTGCTCATGATCGAGTGACTGCACGGCAGTCAGAAGAATGAGCACGGCAAAGGGAAGCCATTCCCATGCGACAATCATCATGACCGTCTGCATCGGGTAATGGGCGAGCCAGTCTATGGGTTGAAGCCCGACAGCCCGCATCATGGCGCTATACACCCCGTATATCGGGTGCAGCATCAGGTTCTTCCAGAGAAGGGCCGAGACGGTTGGCATGACAAAGAACGGCGATATGACCAGTACGCGAGCGATGCCGCGCCCCCAGAAATCCTGATCGTAAAGGATCGCGAGCAGAATACCGCCCCCGACGCTGACGACCAGCACGCCCAGGACGAGCAGGACCGTATTGAGCAGAGCATAAAGAAAATCGGGGTCGGTCAGCAGATAGACATAATTGCTGAACCCCGCGAAACCCTTCAGCGTCGGGTCGACAAGGTTGTAGTTCTGGAACGAATACCAGAGTGTCAGGACGAGGGGCAGCAGAGACCAGATCAGTAGAATAATCACAGCGGGGGAGAGAAACGCTCCCGCACCTGATTTACGTTTCACCCGTTCCGGTGAGGCAATGACGGCTTCCATAGGCGAGCTCCGCAGGCGGCTTGCCGCCTGTACTGGCTGTGAAGGAAAACACTGGTGCAAGAGAGGAACGCCTTTGACTGCAGGACGTCCCCGGCTTTTGGAGAGAGACGCTCAGGCAGAAAGCGCTTCACGCATCAGGGTACGATGACGCAGTTGCTCTTCATGCATCGACTGGAACACGGCAAATTTTGCTTCGTGATAGCGTTTCGTGCGCTCGTCCGGCGCGATCTCGGACCCGACACGCGCCATCTGCGACATTGCACTGCGCATGTCGTCATAGGCGCCGCCTGCAACAGCACCGAGAATGGCCGAGCCCAGTAGCACGGCGTCGGTCTCCTGCGGCAGCATGATGCGACAACCCGTGGCATTGGCATGTTCGCGCAGGAAGACGGGGTTCTTGGTGCCGCCCCCCGTCGCGAAAATAGTATCGATCGCGTAACCCTTTTCATTGAGGGCGCGGATGATATCGCGTGTGCCATAGGCCAGGGCCTGTATGGTGCCGAGATAGAGTTTGGCCAGATCGTCGATCGTCGCCGAGAGACTGAGTCCGCTTACCATGCCTTTGAGTGTCGGATCGGCATGAGGTGAACGGTTGCCATGAAAATCGGGCAACACATGAAACTCGGCCGTCAGCGTGCCCGGTAGGGTGTCTTTTTCAAGTTGGGCAAGACGCTCATTGAGCAATTCATAAACCGTCCGGCCCTCGGCTTTTGCCGTTTCCGCCAGGGCCGGACCCTGTGCATGGGTCGTGATCACGAAATCCACCAGCGAGCCGACCGCAGACTGGCCTGCTTCATTCAGCCACATGCCCGGCAGCATTGCCTCCGAATAGGGCCCCAGATGCCGTCGACATAACGGGCATCACGC
Source organism: Asaia platycodi JCM 25414 (assembly GCF_000614545.1). Classification (GTDB taxonomy): domain Bacteria; phylum Pseudomonadota; class Alphaproteobacteria; order Acetobacterales; family Acetobacteraceae; genus Asaia; species Asaia platycodi. The sequence continues at coordinate 48,821 of NZ_BAKW01000008.1, forward strand.
GACACGGCCATGTGGCAGCTTGACGTGCCGCCAATCAAGGCGAGGCTGCGATCTAGCGCAGCGTCATCGAGCCTTTCGCCCGATGCGGCGCCGAGAACGCCGATCCCACCCGCATGGGCATCGATTGCGGAGACGCCGACGGGAATGCCGGCGTCGAGGCCGAGTTCCTGCGCTGCGAGCTCGCTCAGCCCATTACCGACGCTTCGCCCAGAGAGCGCACGGTGTCACCGATACGGCGATATTTTTCATCGACGAGCTCTTCGAGACCGATTGCCTTGAAATAGCTGTCGTCCCAACCCTTGTCATGGGCGAGATAGGTCCATTTGCACACGGTCGAGCAGCAACTGCGGGAGTCGGCGCCGGTAGCGCGCCAGGTCAGGTAATCTGGCAGATCGAAAAAATATCTGGCCCCGGAAAAGGTCTCTGGCATGTTGCGCTTGAGCCAGAGCAGCTTGGGTGTTTCCATTTCGGGCGAGATGGTCCCACCGACATAGCGCAGCACATCATACTGGCCCGCATTGATTTCGTCCGCCTCTTTCATGGCCCTATGATCGGCCCACAGGATTACGTCCTGCTCTGTCGCGCCTTTCGGATCGACGGAAAGGGGCTTGCCCTCGCGGTCGAGCACGACGAGCGAACAGGTCGCATCGAAACCGATGCCTCTAACGACGGAGGCCTTTCCGGCAAGCTCGCCCATGGCGGTGCGTACGCATTTGCAGATAGCGGCCCATATATCCGTGGAGGATTGCTGAATGAAATCAGCCTGAGGCCGCCAGGTCTGGGTTGCGATCACACAGGAAGCAAGCTTCTGCCCGGTCAGGGAAAACACACCGGCGCGCGCGCTGCCTGTCCCGACATCCACGCCAATCACAACTTCCATGGGAACTCATCCAAACTCTTACGAAGTTGTCATATTCCCACTCAGCTTCTGGGATGCAATTCACCAATGCGTGTGATCTGTCTCAATCTGTATGAGATATCGCACAAAAAAACCCGGCATCTTGGGATGCCGGGTTTCGAGGTCATCTTTCAGGAGCGGTGGATCAGAAATCCACACCTGCCTGCACGAAGACATTACGACCGATGAAAAGGTTGCCGTATTGGTAGACGTTCGTGTTGGTGGCGCCATCCACGACATAAGGGGGCTTCTTGTCGAACAGATTACGTACACCTGCCTGAAAGCTCCACCGGTTCAGCTGGTAGCCGAGGGTAATGTCATGCGAGAAGATGCCCGGCGTCTTGTAACGTCCTCCCGTAGCTTTTGTCAGGTCAACGGTCTGGTCGTTCCATACCATGCCGCCTGTATAGCTCATCATGTAGGTGAAGCTGAAAGCATCATGACGCCATGTCGCTGTCGTATAGTTACGGACGCGCGGCTGACCGGAGCCGTTGTTATAAAGCAGGCGACCGTCATAATTGTACCACTGACCGCCCGGTACATATTGTTGCTGATAGCTGATGAGCTGCTGAAAATTATTGCTCAGGCTCAGGCGATCATGGCGGGTGATGCGGAACGCATAATCCAGATCGAGATCGAGGCCACCTGTGCGCAGACCACCAAGGTTTTCATACAGTGCTGAGGCTGTCTGGATCTGGTTGTTCGGAGCACGAACAATGCTGTTGCAGTAATTCGTATTCCCGCCCGTGTAGCACTGATCGAGAAGATACTGCGTGCCGATCGCGCTGATCATATTCTTAACAGTATAATGCCAATATTCAGCAGAGAGCGAGAGACCTGGAATCCAATGCGGTGTGATGACCGTCCCAAAGGTATAGGTACGACCTGTTTCCGGTTTGAGAGCTGCATTGCCGCCCTGAAGGGTTGGCACCTGACCCTGGCTGACCATGGTGAAGTTCGCAGGAATACCTTGACGTGCACAGGTGGCGGCAACAGTTGCCGATGAGGCGCCGTAGCTTGCGACCTGCGAGCAAGGATCGTTTGCCGATTCATAGCTCAACTGCTGGCCACCGAACATCTGGTAGACGTTGGGCTGACGATATGACGTACCCAGTGTGCCGCGGAAGCGGATATCGCGATTGGGCGCCCAGTTGATTGCGACCTTCCAGTTCTTCGCGCCGCCGAACGTGTTGTAAGACGAGTAACGACCCTGTGCGTCGATCGTCAGATCCTTCGCAAGAAAGGCGTTTTTCAACAGGTTGAGCTTACCTTCCAGATAGCCTTCAGAGACGTTGAAGCCGCCACCCGAATAGGCCTGGGTGTTGGTGAGCGCGATACCCTGCTGAACCAGCGGGTCAGGGCTGTCGCTCACCTGCTCGCTGCGATGTTCCATGCCGAGGGCGATGCCGAGATCGCCGCCGTTTTTCCACGGCATGGAGACTACATGGTTGTTGTGGACACGGAAATTGGTATCGCGGAACTGGTACTGGATATTCTCGACGGTCGTGTAATTGGCGTAGTTTGCGCCCTGTTGTGACAGTCGGCCGAAGGGCGAGGACAATTCACAGCCAGCTGAGGCCTGACAGACCGAGGGGTCGTAGCTTAGTTTGCTGTCAGGGTTGCCGGGTTCGTCAACACTGAGGCCCCAGGCATTCAGCAGATTGGCATAATTACCGACATTGAGTGTACGGACCTGCTCGCGGTTTACACCATAGGTGTAGGATGCATCGTACATCCACCCCTTGTAGATCTCACCCTTGGCCCCAAACATGCCTGTCACCGTGTCGGAAGCCCGCTCGGTGCGGCGCGAGCCGAACTCACTCATACGACGATAGACCTGGGTTTCTTCGCCAAATGGATTGCCAGGATAATCACCAGGCACGTAGATTGAATTCGGCAGAGCACTGGGCGGAATGGAACCCGTAACAGGTACTGGCGCCAGGAAACTGTTCGTCGTGCGATGGCTGTATAATACGTTCGCGTACAAGGTGAGGTGCTTGTTGACGTCGTAGTGCGTGTCACCCGAGAGCGACGAATCCTGATAGTTGTTCGTCAGACTTTGATCGCGGTTGAACGCATAGCGATCACTCGCTGTGAATGGCACGACAGTCTTGCCATTATCATGGCTCGTGAACGACGACGCGCTGCTATCGGGGTAGAACCTACCTGAGGTCGGATAACCCGAGCCGAAGACTGGCTCTCCATTGGTGGGATTTGTCTGCGCCACGGGGTTTGCCCAAGAGCGATTGCGCTGCATCACGCCTGTTGAGGTCAGGTATTGGCCGAACAGGGTGATATTGCCCTTACCGTGGTCGAAGTTCCAGCCCTTGAAGGCCGAAAGCATACCCTCGGGCGCGTCGCCATATTGCGAGATGCTGCCACGCATGGTGACGTTGCCGGTGTTGATGTCGTGACGCATCTTGATGTTGATCACGCCCGAGACAGCATCGGCACCGTAAAGCTCGGAGCCACCGTCCTTCAGGATTTCGACGCTGGCGACCTGCTGGATCGGGATCGCGTTGAGGTCGACGCAGTTGGCGGCGCCATTGACCGTGGTGCGCTTGCCATCAACCAGCACAAGTACGCGGGACAGGCCGAGATTACGCAAATCGACGCAGGAAACACCACCGCCGCCATTGGTCACGGAATTGGTCGTGCCGCTCGACCCTACCGAGGGCAGGCGCATGAAGTAGTCACCCAGGTTATTGACGCCTGTCTGGGCGATCTGCTTGGCAGTGATGATCTGGACCGGGTTGGCGTTAGTGTTGTTCGACGTGCTGAGCGCCGAGCCAACGACCGTGATGCTCTCATTTCCCGCAGGGACCGGGCCCGAGAGGCTTTGCAAAGCACTGCGTCGCATGCGCACCGGCGTTGCAGCCGAAACCGCAGCGGGTGTTGAGCTCGCTACCGCGGCTTTCGTCGCTGCATGGGCGCTGCGCTTGGTGGCGGTCTTGTGTGCCGCCTTCTGCGTGGTGGTCGTGTTTGTGGTTGCCTGAGCCGTGACGCTCACGCCGGCAAGAATTGTCGCACCGAGCAGCAGCGAGGCATGGCGGAGGCGAATGCGGGAAATGGCCATTGGTCACTTTCGCGAAAAGAAATGATGGCGGAAGGAACGCCGAATTACCCCCGAGATGGCACAACGTGATCAAGGGTTTCAATAACGTAACGTGACGTCATTCATCGTAATTGTGACATTTTCATTGCGATGTGTTCCGCATGCAACAGGAAGTTGCATTGCCAATGTTATAAAAATTTAAAAACTTGCCTTTCGGGGGAATTTTATTGCGCGACCACTCTTGACCCCAAGATCACAGAAACTTTACAACGGCTCACTTCGCGAAATCGCGAGCAGAAACACAGCCCCTGGTGAGCCGCCATGTCTCTTCATCCCGTCGTTGCTTCCGTCACCGAGCGCATCATCGAGCGCTCCGCCGTGTCGCGGCGTCGTTACCTCGCCCTGATGGAGCGCAATCGTCAGAAGGGCATCTCACGCCCGCGTCTGGCCTGCGGCAATCTGGCCCATGCCCTTGCGGCTTCAGGAGAGGACAAAGCGCGTCTCATGCGCGGGGGAGGCGTCAATCTTGGCGTGATCACCAGCTATAACGACATGCTTTCCGCGCATCAGCCTTATGCGCGCTACCCCGATCAGATGAAGCTCTATGCCCGCGAACTCGGTGCGACGGTGCAGGTTGCGGGTGGTGTGCCCGCGATGTGCGATGGCGTCACGCAGGGGCAGGAGGGCATGGAGCTTTCGCTGCTGTCTCGCGACAATATCGCCATGGGCACAGCCATAGGTCTGAGTCACGGTATGTTCGAGGGCGTGGCGCTTCTGGGTATCTGCGACAAGATCGTGCCCGGTCTGCTCATGGGGGCTCTGCGCTTCGGGCATCTGCCTGCACTGCTTGTGCCTGCCGGACCGATGACCTCGGGCCTGCCCAATAAAGAGAAGCAGCGTGTTCGCCAGCTCTATGCCGAAGGCAAGGTGGATTCCAGTGCGCTGATGGAGGCGGAAGCTGCCTCCTATCACAGCGCGGGTACCTGCACTTTCTATGGCACGGCCAATACCAACCAGATGATGGTTGAATTGATGGGCTGATGCTGCCTGATTCCGCCTTCTGGAATCCGAACAGCCGTATCCGTCAGGCGCTCAATCGCAAGGCCGTTCACCGCCTTGTCGAGATTGCGCGACCCGGTGAGGATCATCGTCCTCTGGCCCAGCTTGTCGATGAGAAGGCGATCGTCAACGCCGCTGTCGGTCTACTCGCGACGGGTGGCTCGACCAACCACGCTATTCATCTTCCGGCGATTGCGCGCGCTGCGGGCATCTGCATCGACTGGAGCGATCTCGACACGCTCTCTGGTGCAGTGCCGCTGCTGACCCGAGCCTATCCCAATGGTTCGGCTGACGTGAATGCCATGCAGGAGGCCGGCGGGCTGCCGACCCTCATCGCTGCGCTCTGCGATGGTGGCATGCTGCATCAGGATATCATGACCGTGTCCAAGGGCGCTTCGCCGATTACGCGTGCCGCGTCCGTCTTGAAGGTGAGGCCCTGCTTTACAGCGCTGCGCGAGCTTCTGCCGATCGTGGCGTGCTGCGCGACACGAAAGATCCGTTCCGCAAGGATGGCGGCATGCGTCTCGTTCAGGGGTCGCTGGGGAGAGGTATCTACAAGACCAGCGCCGTTGATGACGATCGTCAGACGATCGAAGCACCCGCTGCCGTGTTCCACACGCAGGAAGACGTCATCACCGCCTTCAAGGCCGGAAAGCTCAACCGCGATGTGATTGTGGTCGTTCGTTTTCAGGGGCCAGACGCCAATGGCATGCCCGAGCTGCATCGTCTGACGCCCACGCTCGCCGTATTGCAGGACAAGGGCTACCGTGTGGCGCTGCTGACCGATGGTCGCATGTCTGGGGCAAGCGGCAAGGTGCCTGCGGCCATTCATATCTGCCCCGAAGCGCAGTCAGGCGGGCCAATTGCCTGCATTGAGGATGGCGACATCCTGCGCATCTGTGCCCGCCGTGGCGAGATTGAGGCGCTGGTCGATCCTGCGATATGGGAGGCGCGCAAGCCCGCACAGCCGCCTCTGGGCGGGGCAGGCACGGGGCGCGAGCTGTTCACCCTCATGCGCAGCCGTTCCGACAGCGCGGAAAAGGGCGGCTCGGCGATGCTCGCCGCCATGGAAGACGTGATGGATAGTCACGGTGCAGAACTCGATAAGGAAGATATGCATGCTCGACACGACAATGCTGGACGCGTGATGACCAAATGTCCGGTCATTCCGGTTCTGGTCATTCCGGATCTGTCACTGGCGCGCCCGATCGCACAGGCGCTGGTCGCGGGCGGGTTGACCACGCTTGAAGTGACCTTGCGCACAGAATGTGCGCTCGAGGCCATTCGCGAGATGTCGAAAGTAGAAGGCGCTCATGTCGGCGCCGGAACCGTGCTGAATGGTGACGATCTGTCTCGTGCCGTCGATGCCGGTGCGCAGTTCATTGTCAGCCCCGGCCTGACGTCCGAGGTTGCCGCCGCAGCACAGCGCCATGATGTGCCCCTTCTGCCGGGTGTCGCCAATGCGGGTGACATCATGCGTGGCCTCGATCTGGGGCTGAGTCGCTTCAAGTTCTTCCCTGCCATGGCTAATGGCGGATTGCCTGCCTGAAGGCGCTGGCCTCTGTTTTTGGCAAGGCGCGCTTCTGTCCGACAGGCGGTATCAGCGAGGATAATGCCGCCGAATGGCTAGCTGAGCCTGCTGTGAGCTGTGTCGGCGGCTCATGGCTGACGAGCGGACCGTTCGACGCGGGGGCAATCGAGTCGCGTGCTCATCGCGCTTCCTCGCTCGGGCGCTAGAACACAACTTGGTGTGTGTCATGCGCGAGATCTCTGTCTTCCGCGTGACATCATCCACAGCCTGACTCATCGGGCAGAATTCGGGCTTCGCGTATCGGCAGGCCGAAGACACGCTGAGGCTCGCCTGACATTCATGGCAGGATTTTCGCGGCGCTAATTTAAGTTTTAGTGTCCACCCGATTGCAAGTTCGCTTTGAATCGCGGAATAGACCGCTATGTGTCCAAGAAGTGCCCTCGCGAAAAACCATGGTGGTGCTGCGCGCCCATGACCAAACAGGGGCGCTCCTATTTCGGTCTGGCTGGCGTTATCGTTCTGGCGATGACGACCGAGCTGAACGAGCAGGTTTCGTCACAGTCGTTACCCGATATTCTTGGCGGCCTCGGCCTGAGCACGATGCCGGTACGTGGTTCAACAGTCTGTATCTTTCAGCAGAGATTTTCGGCATGTCGCTTGCGCCCTGGCTGGCGCTGACTTTTGTTGTGCGGCGATTTGCGATCTGCGTTGCCTTGACTGCGAGCCTCTCTGCCTCGCTCATTCCTTTCACCGATAATCTGACGCTGCTCTACGGGCTGCGTATCGTTGAGGGTCTCGCCGGGGGCTTTGCCATTCCTCTTGTGCTGATGATTGCACTGCGCGTTCTGGCGCCGCCGATCCGGCTATACGGGCTTGCGGCTTATTCGCTGACGGCTACGTTTTTTCCGAATCTGAGTACGGCTCTCGCTGGCCTCTGGACAGATCTGGTCGATTGGCGCTTCGTGTTCTGGCAGGCTGTGCCGTTCGGAAGTCTGGCCATTTCGTTGCTCTGGTATGGGCTTCCAGCTGAAAGACCGAACTACAAGCGCTTCAGTTATTTCGACTGGAAAGGCGCGCTCCTTATCCTGTTCGGCTTCGGATCGTTTTCGACCATGCTGCAGCAGGGCGACCGTTTCGACTGGTTCAATTCACCCGCGATCTGCGTGTTGGCGCTCGTCGCTCTGATCTGCCTGCCATTGCTGGTTTACAATGAATGGAACCAGCATACGCCGCTTTTCCGCTTCCAGCTTCTGAGCAGACGGAATTTTGCCTATGGCGCTTCAACATTGCTGATTTTTCTGGTGGTCTCGCTCGCTTCATCGACGCTGCCAGCGAGCTTCCTGCAGGAGGTGGCCGGTTATCGGCCGGAGCAGATCTATCTCGTGACGCTCGAGATAGCCTGTATCCAATTGATCATGCTGCCTCTGATGGCCTTGGTGCTCAACAGTAAAGCTGTCGATAGCCGTATCGTCAGTCTGCTCGGTATGATGCTGATCCTCATGGCCTGTGCGGGGGACAGCTTCATGACGGTCGGGTGGAACCGCAACGAGTTCTATCTCTGGCAGATCTTCATGGGGGCAGGTGAGGCCATGATTGTCATGCCCCTGCTGATGATGTCGACAAATTCGCTCGTCCCTGCGGAAGGTCCGTTTGCTGCGGCGATGGTGAACACGCCGCGTGCTGTTGCACAGGCTATCGGCATCTGGCTTCTGCAGCTTATTCATCGCTGGCGGGGTGGGTTGCATTCCAGTCGCCTGACCGACCGTATCGGTGTCGATCGCTATCGCACCTATCAGGCGAATGCGCTCCCGCTCCAGAAACCTGCACCTCTTTTGCCCGATGGGACGCCGCGCGCGGCAGACTCTCTTGTGACGTTCAAGTCGCAACTGGCGCATCAGACGACGGTTCTGGAATTATCCGACGCCTACATGATCATCGCGGCCATCACGGTTTGTCTGATGGTGTCGGTTCTCCTGTTGCCGCAACGTACTTTTCCTCCCCGTCTCATGTTCATAAAGAAACAGTCCTGACCCATGGCTTCTGACGATCAAGAAAGCGCCCCGGCAAAATGGCCGTTCGTCGTTACGGCTCTTGTCATCGTGGTGTTCTGCGGTGTCGTTCTGGCGATCATCTTCCTGCCGACCCGACACGTCTGGACGAATGACGCCTATGTCACGGCTCATTACGCCACTATCGCACCGCGTGTGCCGGGGCAGGTGGTCGAGGTGCTGGTGGATGACAACCAGAGCGTGAAGGCCGGGCAGGTTCTGGCACGGCTCGACCCGAGCGATTATGAGACGGCCCTTATGCGCAGCAAAGCGCAGCTTGTGCACGACGAAGCCCTCGTGAGCGATGCCCAGGCTTCGGTCGAACGTCAGCCAAGCATGATCGAGGAAAGCAAGGCAGAGGCGGCGCGTATCACGGCTCAGCTTGTCTATGCCCGTCAGAACGCACAGCGCTATCATAACCTGGCCCAGACAGGGGCAGGCTCCAATCAGGAGAAGCAGCTGACTGACGCTTCCATGAGGGAGATGGAAGCCAATCTTCGCAGCATGAATGCACGTATCGCGGCGGCGGAAGCGATATTCCCATTCTGCGCGCGCGGCACGAAGCGTCGCTCAAGACGCTCGAGATCGACCGGGCCATCATCAGGCAGGACGAACTCAATCTCTCCTATACCGAGATACGGGCACCTTTCGACGGTATGGTCGGTGAAAAGACAGTGCAGTCAGGCAATTATGTGGCTCCCGGCGCGGCCTTGATGGCTGTCGTGCCCATGGATCAGCTCTGGATCATGGCAAATTATCGCGAAATCGCTTTGCGCCACATGCGGCCCGGTCAGCATGCACGTATCCATGTAGACGCCTATGACATGGATCTGGACGGTATTGTCGACAGTATTCCTCCGGCTTCCGGCGCGGCCTTTGCGCCTATCGCACCAGAAAATGCCACGGGAAATTTCACCAAGATCGTGCAAAGATTGCCGGTGAAGATCATTGTCGCTCCCAATCAGCCTTTGGCCAAGCTGCTGCGCATGGGGTTCTCGGTCGAAACGAGTGTCGATACGCATCTCGAGAACGTGGTTGATGAGCAGCAGCATAGTGCGTCGGGGATCACGGCCCGATGAGGCGCTCTAGGCGTGTTACTGCGGCGTGGTTCGCGACGGCCCTGCTTGCAGGGTGCACGATGGGGCCCGATTTCAGGCGCCCCGATGTCATAGCGCCAACGCATTATGGACAGGAGCCTCAGGGGCTGGCAGGTGCGACCTATGGCGGCCCAGTCGACACAGCCTGGTGGAAGCTTTTCAACGACGCTGAACTCAACCGGTTGATCGAACGCCTTGCGGTGCAGAATATCGACCTGCAACGCGGTATGCAGCGCATTCAGGAAGCCCGGTCGCAGACGCGTATCGCCGCTGCGCAGGGCCTGCCCAATATGAGCTGGGCGGGTTCGTACACGCGCACACATCAGAGCGAAACGGGATTCATCTCTCTCGTGCAACCGAGAACGGGTGCGCCCAACGAATATGACTTCTTCCAGAACACGCTGGGCGCCTCATGGGATCTCGATCTTTTCGGGCAGATCAGGCGAGCGGTCGAGGCACAGCATGCCACGCAGGAAGCCGCGGTCGAGGCGCGGCATGGTCTTGCTCTAAGCACGCTGCAACGCTCGTCACCTCCTATATGCAGCTCAGAGGCGTGCAGGACCAACTTGCTATTACTGAACGCCATCTGGCAGTGGCCGACCATGATGTGGCGCTTGTCGCTCCCGCTTCGGCAATGGTGCTGCAACTACGCTTGACCTGGCGCAGGCGCGCACCGAACAGGCCAACACGGCATCGGCCCTGCCTACTCTGCGCAATTCCGAGAGCGCGTTGATCAATGCCATCGGGTTATTGCTCGATGAGCCGCCGCGCAGTCTCGCTATCGAGCTGGCGCGCCGTGATGGCACGATGCCGATTGTCGTCCCGGCAGCCCCTATCGGGCTCCCCTCGGCGCTTGCGCGCAGGCGTCCCGATATCCGCGAGGCCGAGGCACGCCTTCATGCAGCCACTGCCGGGGTTGGGGTGGCGATTGCAGCGTTCTATCCTGACATCACCCTGACCGGACAGATGGGCACCCAGACTCTTTCAGCGGCCAATTTCTTTTCGCTTCCGTCTCGCCAGTTTGCCACTGGTCCAACGCTCTCCGTACCGCTTTTTGAAGGGGGGCGCCTGCGCGGAACGCTGGCCCTCAGGAAAGCCGAGCAGAAAGACGCGGCACTGGCTTTCCATCAGACGGTCATGACAGCGTGGAACGAGGTGGACAACGCCTTGACGGCTTATGCGCAGGCCCAGAAGCGCCTGATCCAGACCGAAATAGCCTGGCAGGAAAGCCGGAATGCTGTCGCGATTGCCCAGCAGCAATATCGTGAGGGCGCCGTTGACTTTCTTCAGGTGGATATGGCCGAGAGCACGGCGCTGGAAGCCGAAGCAAATTTCTCCGCCAATCGCATTCAGATAGCGACGTCTTTCGTTTCGCTCTACCGGGCACTCGGTGGTGGCTGGGAATACCCCGCGTTCACAGAGAAAAATTCTTTAAAACCAACTGGATAAAGCGATCCTCTCTTATGAAATGGGAATTCTGCTTCCCTTGGGTAATATCTTAGAATTCCATTTCAATTATTTGTTTTTAAACGATTATACTATTTCAGGCGAAGTCTGTCCGGGCATAACCACGCTCGGGAGAACTCAGACATAGAATCAAAGGGATAGACGAGAGAGTCAAGGTGATGTCATAAGGCGGCATGATCGGACGTTCTCATATCGTTCTTGGTGTTGCCTCCGCCATCACGGCGTCGTCAATGGGGTATCTACCTCTTTCATTGATGAGCCTTTGCGCAGCCGGGCTCGGTAGTCTTGCGCCTGATCTCGATACGGAAAGATCGCTCCTTGGCTGCCGTATGATCTGGATCTCGCGACCGCTTTCCCGCCTGTGCGGACATCGCACGCTTACCCATTCCTTTTTCGTGCCGGTTCTCGCCGCTTGGGCGCTGCTTCACTTCGAAGGTGCGCCGTCGCTATACTCTGCGTGGGGTGCGTTCCTCGTCGGGTATCTCAGTCACATTGTCGCTGATCTGATGACCGGGGGCTGTTGGGCGCTTTATCCTTTATCGAAACACAGGGTTTCGCTCTGGCCGTATGCAAAGACCGGCAGTTTCAGGGAATATCTCCTTCTCGTCTGCTGCCTGGGTCTGCTGAGTTGCGTCACCTATCACTATCTTTCCCGTAATCTGCTTCATGACGGGTACAGAGTGCAGCGCCACGCCTTCATTGCCTAAACGGGCTCAGGCAACTAAGAGCAGCACTGAAAATCAGCCATTCCGGAGCCCGTCATGTCCTCTCCCGATCGTCTGCCCATTCGCCGGGCACTTCTCTCCGTCTCAGACAAGGCGGGGCTGATCGCGCTCGGCAGGGCGCTCGTCGCGCAGGGGGCGCAGCTTCTCTCGACCGGCGGCTCAGCCAAGGCGCTGCGCGATGCCGGGCTCGATGTGACCGATGTGTCCGACCACACCGGTTTTCCTGAAATTCTGGACGGTCGCGTCAAGACGCTTGTACCGCAGATTCATGGTGGCATTCTGGGGCGTCGCGACCTTGCGGCGCATCTTGCCCAGATGGACCAGCACAACATCGTTCCGATCGATCTTGTCTGCGTCAACCTCTATCCTTTCGCTGCAACAGTAGCGTCAGGTGCAGGCGTTGAGGACTGCATCGAGAATATCGACATCGGCGGCCCCGCCCTTATTCGCGCTGCGGCCAAGAACCACCATCACGTCGTCATTCTGACGGAGCCGGCACAATATGCAGCGCTCATTGAAGCACTGAACCAGGGCGGTTCTACCCTGCAGAGCGTCAGCTTTGGGCCGGTGCCGCCTACGCCCATACTGCTGCGTATGATTCCATGATCGCGGCATGGTTTGCCGGTCAGCGCGGTGACGCGTTGCCCGAGACCATGACGGTGAGCGGCGCCCGCCGCGAGTTGCTGCGCTACGGCGAGAACCCGCATCAGAATGCGGCCTTCTACGTCACGTCAGAGAAGCGTTACGGCATTGCCACTGCGACCCAGATCCAGGGTAAGGCGCTGAGCTATAACAATCTCAATGATACCGATGCTGCTTTCGAGGCCGTCGCCGAGTTCGACAAGCCGAGTGTCGTGATCGTGAAACACGCCAATCCCTGCGGCGTCGCCAGTGCCGAGACGCTCGAAGCCGCCTGGAAATCCGCGCTGAAATGCGATTCGGTTTCGGCTTTCGGCGGTATCGTGGCGCTCAATCGCCCGCTCGACGAGGCGACAGCAGAGCAGATCGCGACGATTTTCACCGAGGTGATCGTCGCACCCGATGCGACAGAGGGCGCAAAGACCGTTCTGAGCCGCAAGAAGAATTTGCGTCTGCTGCTGACGGGTGGTGTGCCTTCGGCGATCTCCGAGGGGCTGACGTTCAAATCGGTTGCTGGCGGTTTTCTCGCCCAGAGCCGTGACGCGGGGCAGGTGACGGAGGCCGATCTGCGCGTCGTTACCAAGCGTGCGCCGACCGAGGCCGAAATGGCCGATCTGCTTTTCGCGTTCCGTGTCGCCAAGCACGTCAAATCCAACGCCGTGATCTACGCCAGGGATCGCGCGACGGTCGGCATCGGCGCCGGTCAGATGTCGCGCGTTGACTCAGCCCGTATCGCAGCGCGCAAGAGCCTGGACGCTGCCGAAGCCGCAGGGGAGGCCGTTGCTTTGACGCAGGGTTCCGTCGCAGCTTCTGATGCGTTCTTCCCCTTCGCTGACGGGCTTGAGAGCGTGATCGCTGCGGGTGCCGTCGCTGTCATTCAGCCGGGCGGGTCGATCCGTGATCAGGAGGTGATCGATGCAGCCGATGCGGCCGGCATAGCGATGGTCTTTACCGGTATGCGCCATTTCCGTCACTAACGGTCAGGGCGACGGGTCGAAAACAGGAGGCAGAATGGGTAATCGGGTGCAGAGTCTTTTCGCATCGATAGGGCTTGCAGCTCTTATTGGCGGCTTTACAGGTGCGGCCTCGGCCGCAACGACACTGCCAGCCGATACCGTCCTGCCCGGTAATTGCGTGTTCGATCTTGCCAGTTTGCCGCGCTTCTCCGGCAAGATAGAGCGCCTGCTGCCCGGCACCCAGGGAGATGCCGTTGGTGCCCTTCTGACGGATGGCACCGAAGTCGAAATGCCGCCTGGTCTCGCCGCGCAGGACCATCATCTGCGTGCAGGGGTCACGCTCGTCGTAAAGGGATTGGTCGCGCCGTCACTGCATCTGGTGCGTGCCTTCGCGCTGAGTGGAAAGGCGGATCTCTGCGCTTCTCCGATGCCCGAGTTGGTCACTTCAGCGCCCCCAGCCAATGCAGAGGGTCGTATTGTGAGGTTGCTTCATGATGGTGACGGCGCTCTTAACGGCGCGGTGCTGAACAACGGCACTGTGTTACGCGTACCCGCCTCTGGCGCACGCACCAGTTTTCTGACTCTAGGGGCGCCTATCTATGCCGATGGCTATGGTTATCAGACCGCTTTCGGCAAGCTGGTAGTGGCTCGTCGTCTCGGGCCGGATCGGTTGCAGGCAGTTCATGTTTCCGACGAGCCGCTCATTCCGCGTGGTGCTCCACCGGGCTCTGCCGGTTACGATCAGATCGACGCGCCTGGCGGCGGGGAATAGGGTTGAAAATACCCCGCCCTATCTTGGGCGGGGTATCTCGATTCAGACGATGTCTGATTCGCGCAATGCCAGAGTGAGGCAGGGCGAGAGCGGGAGAATGGGCGCGACCGTAGCCTGAAACGCGTGATAGAGATCGGCTTTGTCAGGATAGACCTCGGCCGAGATACGTCCCTGTGCATCGACCTCGTTACGCCAGCCGCCATGTTCCTGGTCGATCAGCGTCTCAGCGATATAATCCCAGAGTTTGCGGTACCATGTTTCATAGGCGGGGCTCCCCGTTCGTTTGAGAAGGTTGACCGCAGCAGTGACGGCTTCGGCCTGCACCCAATGCGCACGTACCGTCACATGCGGTTTGTGATCCCAGTCTATCGTATAGATCATGCCCGGCCTGCCATCAGGCGCCCAGCCGTAACGCAGGGCAGCATCGAGCAGTGCCCGCGAATCATGCAGCATCCATCCGGGGGCAACGCCCTCGCGGCGCAGGAGGGCGGCTTCGACCTTGACCGTCAGATGCGCCCATTCTGCGAAGTGCCCCGGTGTCATGCCGTAGGGACGCAATGAATCCGTTGGCTTGTCTTTGTTGTAGTCGCGCAGCAGCACCCAGTCGCGGCTGAAATGCTCGGGCATGCAATAGTCGTGACTGCCCGCAATCTCGTGCACGAAGCGATGGACGATGCGATGGGCGCGCTTGAGCCATTCATCATTGCCGGTGATGTCTGCAAGAGCGAGGCAGGCCTCGGTCGAGTGCATGTTCGCGTTCGCCCCGCGATAATCTTCCTCATCGCTCCAGTTACGCGCGAAGCTCTCGCGCATGACGCCTTCTTCTTCCGACCAGTAATGCGTCTCTAGAATTTCGGTGGCGAGGGAGAGGAGTTTCTCGCCCCCCTCGACGCCGAGCAGCGTTGCAGAGGACCCGGCGAGCGCGACGAAAGCGTGCAGATAGGCCTGCTTTCGATTATCAGGCGCCGAGGGCGTTTCGAACCAGCCGCCATGATCCTTGTCATGAAGCGGGCCGAGCAGGGCGGCGACGCCATGGCGCACCAGCGGCAGACAACCGGGAATGCCCTGCAAGGTCGCCATCGAGAACGCATGGACCATACGAGCCGTCAGAATGCCGTCCGGCTGGGCATCATTGGGCAGGGAGCCGTCACGCCCCAGAGCGCCGAAGCCACCCTCCATGCGCGAGGCCTGGGCAAAACGCAGGAGACGACGCCCTTCAGCGGCGAGCCAGAGGCGATGGGCAGAGCGTCGGACCCAGCTTGTTTCGGGCAGGAGCATGGGGGAGAGGAGATCGGTCATTGTGCCATCCTGTCGAGTAATCGTTTTGATCAACACGCAGGGAGAGGGACGGGGTTGCGATTTAGCTGTGTGATTGCCGTGCTTCCGCCTCGCACGGGTTATTTACCATCAATAAGTCACAAGAATTCACTGTCGCTCTTGAAGGGGTAAACTTAAGATGGGCAATGCTGCACCAGCGAAGCAAAAATTTTTGGCCCGAGAATATCGGGTCGACTCAAGGACCACAGACTAGAAGAGTCTCTCGAGCAGGATGATCAGAAGAACAATGCCGCCGTCAAAATCTGCCAATGCTCAGGATCTCGCGAGCTTCGGCAAGCTTCCTCTTGCCGTCGCCCGAAACAAGGGTATCTGGCCGCGGCCAAGCCATCAGCATGTCCTGGTCGCGTGTGCCCGTTGGGAGACCGATAGCGTTGTCGAATGGCTCGGCTATCATCGGTCGATCGGTTTCGATCACGTCTATCTTTACTGCAATGACGATGATCCCTCGGCGCTCTACGAAGCGTGATGCCCTTCATGCAGGGGTCTACGCCCTTTGTGACCTTTCATCATTATCGCTACCAGGGCGAGCAGTTGCAGATGTATCGCCATTTCCTCAGGCATTATGCCCATGAGACGAAATGGCTGATGTTTCTCGATCTGGACGAGTTTGTCTGCCTGCCCGGCAGCAATGATATTGCCAGCGTCAGCGCCCGTTTCGGAGCGGACCACGACGCCATTTATCTTAACTGGTGCGGTTACGGTCATTCAGGCCACAGCAAGAGACCCGGAAACGGCATCCTGCGCAATTACACGAAGCGTGAAATCGGGGCGTCGCCTTTCACCAAGATTCTGGCCAAGACGGGGGCCGTTTCCTACCGCTTGTCCTATGATAACCCTTTGGTCGCCATCCATCACGATCTCTTCGCTTTGGGCGCGCCTTTGCGCGCCTGCAATATGCTCGGTGAGTCGATGGAGGGATATTATGAGAATTTCCCCGCTAATGCCTGGGCATTTCTGAATGCCGATAACCGACGTGTGAGGCTGGTCGAGGCAGGGTATGTTGCTCACTTCAACATCCGTTCGGATCAGGATTTTGCCCGACGGGTCGAGCGCGGTTGCAAGGGCGATTTCGGCGCACAGGTTCATTGGCGTGAGAGAAACGCCGATGAGCGCAAAGCCTACCACGCCGACACCAACGCCGTGACCGATCTCTATCTGAGCGAATACTGGAAGTCGCTCATAGGCAAGGGCATCGAGACGACCCTCATTCCGGGCTCGATCTGGCCGTTACTGTCTGTCGGCAAGCGCGCAACGCAAAGTTCTACCCTCCATGACGGATCACGCGACGAAGATGCCTGTCGCGCCGTTTCCGGTCGCCTGACAGGCGCCCGCAGCACCATACCGCGCTGGGCGACAATCCCTGGTGGATGGTCGATCTGGGTGCGCTCAGCCATATTCATGAGATCATGATCTTCAACCGCCTTGATGGCGTGCTGGAGCGGCTGTCAAGCTTCAAGGTTGAAGTGTCGCATGACCGTTTTTTCTGGAATACGATTATCGACCGTCGGAATGGCCCGGTTTTTGGTGGTCTCGATGGCACGCCATTCGACTGGCGCGACGAAGCGGGGGTTCTGGGGCGCTTCGTGCGTGTGACCGTGCCGGGTACGCAGGTCTATCTTCAGACTGACCAGATCGAGATTTATGGGCGACCGTTTTCGATTGCCGAGTTCGAGAAGCAGCGCAAGCCGAGCGCGGCCCTGACCTGATTGCGCGATACCCGTACCGTGTCGTCCGTCCATACGGAGGGGCGACACGCCACGACGCTTCACCTATAGTCGGGCCGATTTTTGCCCGTTATTTCTTCTACGCTCCCTTGGCATTCGAATAAACGCTCCCATCTTCAAATCATGACATTGCGAGGACTGCCATAACGGGGTTCGCGCCGTCGCAACTGGCCGCCTTCACGGGGCATAGGAGCATTGCGAAATCATGAATATTGAGAAATTTACCGAACGAAGCCGCGGGTTTCTTCAGGCGGCATCAACGATTGCCTTGCGTGATTACCATCAGCAGCTGACGCCTGAGCATCTGCTCAAAGCCCTGCTCGATGACCCTGAAGGCGCTGCCTCGGGTCTTATTCGCGCCGCAGGTGGCGATCCCGAAATCGTGCGAAAGGCGAATGACGCCGCGCTTGCTCGGCTGCCAAAGGTGCAGGGTGGTGGCGCTGGTCAGCCACAGGCAACACCCGATCTCGTGCGTGCGCTCGATACCGCCGAGCAGGATGCCCAGCGTTCGGGTGACAGTTTTGTCGCGCAGGACAGGCTCCTTGTTGCGCTTGCTGGAACCAAATCAGCGGCAGGACAGGCTCTGACGGAAGGCAAAGCAGACGCCAAGGCGCTCGAACGTGCTGTTGTCCAGCTACGCAAGGGCCGGGTGGTTGATAGTGCGAATGCTGAAGCCGGTTTCGATGCACTCAAGAAATATGCACGCGACGTCACGGCTGTGGCGCAGTCTGGCAAACTCGACCCGGTGATCGGGCGTGACGAGGAAATTCGCCGCGCCATTCAGGTCCTGGCTCGCCGTACCAAGAACAACCCTGTACTGATCGGTGAGCCGGGTGTGGGCAAGACGGCCATCGTCGAAGGTCTGGCCCTGCGCATCGTCAATGGCGATGTGCCCGAGGCACTGCGCAACAAGAAGCTGCTTTCTCTCGACATGGGGGCGCTCGTCGCCGGAGCAAAATATCGCGGGGAGTTCGAGGAACGCCTAAAGGCGGTTCTGAAAGAGATCGAGAGCGCCGAAGGGCAGGTGATTCTGTTCATCGACGAGATGCATACGCTTGTCGGCGCGGGGCGCTCCGATGGCGCCATGGATGCCTCGAACCTCATCAAGCCTGAGCTTGCGCGCGGTGTGTTGCACTGCATTGGTGCGACGACACTGGATGAATATCGCAAATATATCGAAAAGGATGCGGCGCTTGCCCGTCGTTTCCAGCCGGTCTTCGTCGGTGAGCCCTCGGTTGCCGACACGATCTCGATCCTGCGTGGCATCAAGGAGAAATACGAGCTGCATCACGGTGTGCGGATTACCGATGGCGCGCTCGTTGCGGCCGCCACCCTCTCCAACCGCTACATCACCGATCGTTTTCTCCCCGACAAGGCGATCGATCTGATGGATGAGGCGGCGAGCCGCCTGCGCATGCAGATAGACAGCAAGCCTGAGGCGCTGGACGAACTCGACAGGCGCATCATCCAGCTCAAGATCGAGCGCGAAGCGATCCGCAAGGAAGATGACAGTGCGAGCCGCGAGCGTCTGGTAAAACTTGAGGTCGAACTGGCTGATCTGCAGGAACAGTCCGATACGCTGGGTGCTGCGTGGCATGCGGAGAAGGATCGCGTCAACGCGATCCAGAAGCTCAAGGAGCAGCTCGACCATGCCCGCTCAGAAGTCGAAGTCGCCCAGCGCAAGGGCGATCTCGGCAAGGCGTCTGAGCTTATGTATGCGACCATCCCCGGTCTTGAACGCCAGATCGAGGAAGCCCAGCAGCGTGAACAGAAGGAGGCCGATCAGGCCGGTCTGTTCAGCGAGGCCGTGACCGATCAGGGCATTGCTTCCGTCGTTTCGCGCTGGACCGGTGTGCCGGTGGACCGGATGCTCGAAGGCGAGCGTGCCAAGCTGGTACGTATGGAAGACTCGTTGCGTGAACGCGTGGTGGGTCAGGAGCCCGCGCTCAAGGCCGTGTCGAATGCCGTTCGTCGCGCGCGCGCCGGGTTGCAGGACCCCAATCGTCCGATCGGCTCTTTCCTGTTCCTTGGTCCGACCGGCGTGGGCAAGACAGAGCTCGCCAAGGCGCTCGCCCAGTTCCTGTTCGACGACGATCGCGCCATGCTGCGCGTCGATATGAGCGAGTTCATGGAGAAGCACGCGGTGTCTCGCCTGGTAGGCGCGCCTCCGGGCTATGTCGGTTATGAGGAGGGCGGTGTGCTGACCGAGGCCGTGCGTCGCAGGCCGTATCAGGTGATCCTGTTTGACGAAGTCGAGAAGGCTCATGAAGATGTTTTCAACATCCTGCTGCAGGTGCTGGATGACGGGCGACTGACCGATGGTCAGGGTCGTGTGGTCGATTTCCGCAACACGATCATTATCCTGACGTCGAATCTGGGTTCGGATATCCTGGCCAACCAGCCGGATGGTGAAACGACCGATCTGGTTCAGGCGCAGGTCATGGCGGTCGTGCGTAATCACTTCCGTCCTGAATTCCTTAACCGACTGGATGAGATCGTTCTTTTCTCGCGCCTGCAGCGTGTCGACATGAATCGTATCGTTGCGATTCAGCTCACGCGACTGCGTAGCCTGCTTGAAGAGCGTAAGATCACGCTCGATCTGGATCAGGCAGCCGATGACTGGCTGTCTGAGGCTGGCTATGATCCGGTCTATGGCGCCCGTCCGCTTAAGAGGGTCATCCAGCGTAGCCTGCAGAACACGCTGGCCGGGCTTATTCTTGATGGTTCGGTTCTCGATGGCCAGACTGTGCATGTCTCGGCCAACGACAGGGGACTGGTCATCAACGGCCAGCAGGCCGATTTCGACTGACGGTGCACCACGCCCCCGATGTCATTCGGCAGCGGTGGAGTGATTGAAGAAGGCGTGAGATCTCAGGGTCTCACGCTCTTTTTCTGACCGTCATCCAGGCCGGCTCTTCCCCCGGATCTCCTGACGCGGCGCGCGCTAGGCCTTATCGAGATGGGGCAGGAGACCATTTGTTGACCGCCAGAGCGCTCGGATCTTGATACGCGCCCGTTATCAGGGGAAGATAAAGGAGCTCAGGAACCGGATTGCGCAAAAGGCTGCGCCGCAACGCCCTAGCGGTAGAGGGGCAGACCGGTTATGTTAGGCGCTTGTTGCGAGTAGGAGCGTCACGCCAGCATGTCCGAACAGATCCGTCCGACCGAGTTGCCTGAGAACCTCGATGGCGAAGCGATTATGGCGCCTCATCCATCTCGGTTCTCAAGGGGCTCGATGCGGTACGCAAACGCCCCGGCATGTATATCGGTGACACGGATGACGGCTCGGGCCTGCATCACATGGTGTTCGAGATTATCGATAACGCGGTGGATGAAGCGCAGGCTGGCCATGCCACACGCTGCGTTTTGACGATGAATGGCGATGGGTCGATCAGCGTACGCGATAATGGGCGTGGTATCCCGACCGACCTGCATGAGGAAGAGGGTGTCAGCGCGGCTGAAGTCGTTCTGACCAAACTCCATGCTGGCGGCAAGTTCAACCAGAATTCCTACAAGGTATCCGGCGGTCTGCACGGCGTGGGTGCTGCCGTGGTCAACGCGCTCTCCGAGTGGATGGAAGTACGCATCTGGCGTAACGGCACAGAGCATTTCATCCGCTTCCAGCATGGCGAGCGTGACGACGCTCTTGCCGTTATCGGTGCCAGCGATGAACCGCGCGGCACGCTGGTGACGTTCAAGCCGAGCAAACAGACCTTTACCAAGGTCGATTTCGAGTTCGGCATTCTCGAGCGCCGCATGCGTGAACTCGCGTTTCTGAACTCCGGCCTCGAAATCGTGCTGCGCGACGAGCGCCATGCCGAGAACAAGGAAGTCGTGTTCTGCTACGAAGGTGGTCTGAGCGCCTTTGTCGAATATCTCGATGCCAGCAAGACCTCGATTGTCACCCCGCCGATCGTCGGGTCCATCGATCATGCCGAGAGCGGCATCAAGGTCGAGTTCGCGCTCACCTGGAATGACAGCTTTCATGAGACGATGCTGTGTTTCACCAATAACATTCCGCAGCGCGATGGCGGCACGCATCTGGCCGGCTTCCGCCAGGCCCTGACACGCATCGTCGGCAAATATGCCGAGACGGGATCGTCGAAAAATTCGGCCGCACTGACTGGCGAAGACATGCGCGAAGGCATGACGGCCGTCCTTTCGGTCAAGGTGCCCGACCCCAAATTCTCGTCGCAGACCAAAGATAAGCTCGTTTCGTCAGAAGTGCAGCCGGTAGTGCATGTGACGGCAGCTGACTCGATCGGTCACTGGTTCGAGACTCATCCGCGTGAGGCCAAAGCCATCATCGCGAAGGTGAACGAAGCGGCAGCCGCCCGTGATGCCGCCCGTCGTGCGCGTGAGCTGACACGCCGCAAGGGTGTGCTCGACGTTTCTTCGCTGCCGGGCAAGCTGGCGGATTGCCAGGAGCGTGACGCGAGCAAGGCCGAAATCTTCATCGTCGAGGGTGACTCCGCGGGCGGGACGGCCAAGCAGGGGCGCGATCGCCGTTTCCAGGCCATTCTGCCGCTCAAGGGCAAGATCCTGAATGTCGAGCGTGCGCGCTTCGACCGTATGCTCGGCTCGGCCGAAGTTGGCACGCTGATCACCGCGCTCGGTACCGGCATCGGCCGCGGCGATGTGGAGCAGGGCGGTTTTTCGGTCGAGAAGCTGCGTTACCACAAGATCGTCATCATGACCGATGCTGACGTCGACGGCTCGCATATCCGCACGCTGCTTCTGACTTTCTTTTTCCGCCAGATGCCGGAGCTGATCGAGAAGGGCTATCTCTACATTGCGCAACCGCCGCTCTATCGTGCCAAACGTGGCAATGAAGAGCGTTATCTCAAAGACGATGCCGCTCTGGAGCAGTATCTGCTCGACAAGGCGCTGAACAACGCCACGCTGACTCTGGCCGATGGTCAGGTGCTGGCGGGTGACGCGCTCATGGAGCGCGTCAAGGCGATGGGACAGGTGGCCAAGACGCTCACGGCGCTTGCTTCCAAGATTCCTGTATGGGTGCTTGAGCAGGCCTATGTCGCCAAGGCTCTCTCGCTTGGTCATGAGCAAGCGCAGGCGTGCGCTCCTGCGCTTCAAGCCCGCCTTGACGCGGCGTCACCGGTCAATGAGCGCGGCTGGATGGTTGTCCCGACCGAAGAAGGCGGGCTGCGTCTGGCGCGTACCGTTCGTGGGGTAGGCGAGGTCTATACGCTGGATGCGGCCCTGCTTCGTTCCGCAGAAGCGCGCTGGCTGGCTGGTGAGGGTAGTCGTATTGCCGATGATTTCGACGGCGTGGTCAGGCTCGCTCTCGATAGCCAGGCGACTGAACTTACAGGCCCGGCGATGGTTTTCGATCGCGTGGTACAGCAAGGTCGCAAGGGCCTAGCCATCAACCGCTTCAAAGGCCTTGGCGAAATGAACAACGAGCAGCTGTGGGACACGACACTCGATCCGGCCACGCGTATTCTGCTTCAGGTCAAGGTCGGAGATGTTGAAGAGGCCGGACAGGTCTTCTCGACGCTTATGGGCGACGTGGTCGAGCCCCGTCGTGACTTCATCGTAGGTAATGCCCAGAAGGTCGCCAATCTTGACGTATAAGGCACTCGGCGCCCTCCTGCTTCTGGCTGCCACGGTGCCGACCGGGGGCGCGGCTTACGCGGCAAATGTCGGCGAGGGCAGTGCGGCGACGACCGCCGTCAATGCCGGGCAGACGACGGCGGTGTACCGAGTATACAATCACGGGCTGCACGTAGTGGATGCGACCGCCGATTACAAACTGACCGACTGGGGCTATGGTATCCGCACGACCATTCATGCCGGTGGCTTTCTGAGTATGTTCCTTCGTATGGATATCCAGAGCACCGCACAGGGTCGCTTCGATCATGACCACGTTCAGCCGACCGGGTATGAGAGCACTGGCTATTCCCGTGGCAAGCATCGCAACGTGGTGCTGAATTATGCCAATGATATGCCGCAGATCGTGACGCTCGATCCGACGGAAAGCGATCGGGAGGCGGTGCCACAAGGCGATCTCTCTCACGCCATGGATACGTTGAGCGCCATGGCTTATCTGCTCGAAAATGTGCGTCACACCGGCAAATGCGATGGGAGCGCGCAGGTGTTCGACGGGCTCAGGCTGAGTGCCATGACGTCGCACGGTCCCTTCAAGGGCGAGGTGCCGTCTTCATTCGGTCAGAAATTTACCGGCACGGCGCTTCGATGCGACTTCGTAGGGCAGCAGGAGGCGGGGTTCATCAAGGACTCATCGCATCTCGAGGTCATGAAAGCTCCACATCCCGGCGCTGCCTGGTTTCAGGACCTGCCAGGCGTTGGATTGACTGCCGTGAGGATCGAATTCGAGCACCCCAAGCTAGGCCCGATGATTGCAGTGCTTGATCGGCAGCCGACGACGCAGCAATAAGTCGCTCAGTTCGGGCGTGACAGATCGTAGATCAGACGCGGTAGCTCTGCGACGCAACCGGCAATCGCCGTGGCATGTGCTGCCATGCTGCGGTCGCCATAGCCCCAGCTTGCGAAAAGCGAGGGCATCGGTACGCCCATAGCGGCCCTGATATCGTTCTGATGGTCGCCAATCATGATGGCGCGCGTCGGCTCACCACCAATCAGGCGCACGGTCTTGCGAATATGATCGGGATCGGGCTTGCGCGTGGGAAAACTGTCGCCACCGCCAATGGCGTCGATCAGCGGGGCGATACCCAGCTGTTCGGCAATCGCCTGAGCGGCCTTGACCGGCTTGTTCGTGCAGATCACGCAGGCAATGCCTCGTTCACGCAGTGTCTCCAGTATTTTCACCGTATCGGGGAAGAGCCGGGTCTTCTGCGTCGCACGGGGCTCGTAGATGTCGAGAAAGCGCCTGGTCGCTTCGTCTCGGTCGATCCTCTTCTCATCGCCGCCATAAATGAGCAGGCGGTCGACGAGACGACGTACCCCGTCGCCGATCATGGCCCTGACGGCCGCTTCATCCGGAGATGGAAGATCGTAGGATTTCAACAATTCCGCGCCGCTTTCGGCAAGGTCTGGCAGGCTGTCGATGAGCGTGCCATCCAGATCGAAAACAGCGGTTTTGATTTCGGTGCTCAACGAAGTTTCCCTTTGATCGAAGGCGGATGCAATAATCGGCAACCGGAAGTGACAGCGGTGGCGTTTGACAGGGCTCGGCTGGGTTGGCTACGCCACGTAATGATATGACATCACTTTCCTTTTCCGACGGCCAGACCGTCCGCCATCACAAACCCACGACTGCCGTCATCCTGGCTGCCGGCCTCGGAACGCGCATGCGCTCATCGCTTCCGAAGGCGCTGCATCCGCTTGGCGGGCGCCCGATGATTGCCCATCTGATCGAAACGGCCAGATCTGTTTTTGATCGTATCATTGTGGTGGTCGGCCCCGATATGGCAGTGCTTGAAAAAGCTGCGTCTCCTTGGCCCTGCGTCGTGCAGACGGACCGTCTCGGCACGGGGCACGCGGCGCGTATGGCAGAGGATTTTTTCGGCGAGGGCGATGTTGCGATCCTTTACGCCGATAACCCGCTTATTACCGCCGAAACCATGCGTGCCCTGCTCACGACACGCCGCCAGGAGGGTACGTCACTGGCGTTACTGGCCATGCGCCCCGCTGAGCCAGGTCGCTATGGACGTGTAATCGAGCGCGATGGCTGCGTGCAGGAAATCGTGGAATGGAAAGACGCCACAGAGGCTCAGCGCGCTGTCACCCTGTGCAATGCGGGTGTGCTGTGTGCCGACTCTGCCGATCTGAGGCGCTGGCTCGGTGCGTTGCGCAACGAAAACGCCCAGGGTGAATATTATCTGACAGATGTGGTGGCACAGGCAGCCTCAGAGGCGAGCGTACATCATGTCGAGGCCCCGGCAGAGGAACTGGCGGGTATCAATTCGCGTGCCGAGCTTGCCGTGGCAGAGGCCAGTCTGCAAAAGCGCCTTCGTCTGGCTGCGATGGAGGCAGGGGTAACCCTCGTCGCACCCGAGACGGTATTTTTCAGCACCGACACGCTGCTTGAGGCCGACGTTGTCGTCGAGCCCAATGTCGTGTTTGGACCCGGTGTGACGGTGCGTAGCGGCGCGCGTATCAGGGCGTTCAGCCACCTTGAGGGTTGTGTTGTCGGTAGCGACGCCTTGATTGGTCCCTATGCCCGCCTGCGCCCCGGTACGACATGCGGCAAGGGCGCGCATGTCGGCAATTTCGTTGAACTCAAGGCGACACAGCTGGGCGATGGGGCCAAGGCCAATCACCTGTCCTATCTGGGCGACAGCAGCATCGGTGCACGCACGAATGTCGGCGCAGGAACCATCACCTGTAATTATGACGGTTTCTTCAAGCATCGTACCGTGATCGGTGAGAACGTGTTTGTGGGTTCTGACGCCATTCTGGTGGCGCCGGTCACGATCGGTGACGATGCCCTGATCGCGGCAGGAAGCGTGATTACCGAGGATGTGGAGCCCGGCGCGCTTGCCCTGGGCCGGTCAAGGCAGACGAATAAACAGGAGCGCGGGCGCATGATCAGTGACTCGCTGCGCGCAAAGAAGGAACAGGCTGATGTGCGGAATTTGCGGCGTCGTCGGGCATCGGAATGCCACTCCGCTTATCGTCGAGGCGCTGCGTCGCCTCGAATATCGTGGCTATGATTCAGCCGGTATCGCCAGCCTCGTCGACGGGCAGATTTCCCGTCGCCGTGCGGCAGGAAAGCTGGATAATCTTCAGGCCGTTCTCGATGTGCAACCGCTTTCCGGCGTGACGGCCATTGGTCACACACGCTGGGCGACGCATGGACTGCCCAATGAAACCAATGCCCATCCGCATGCAACCGATCGCGTGGCGATCGTGCACAACGGCATCATCGAGAATTACGAGGAACTCAAGGCCGAGATGCTGGCTGTGGGCCGTCAGTTCTCGTCCGAAACCGATACGGAGTGCGTGGCGCAGCTCGTCGATTTCTACCTCGATCAAGGGATGTCGCCGCGTGACGCTGCCAGCAAGACGCTCGGCCGTCTGCAAGGGGCCTACGCGATTGCGATGATCTTCGCCGGGCATGAGGCTGATGATCGGCGCTCGTCACGGCGCACCTCTTGCTGTCGGTTTCGGCGAAGGAGAGATGTTCCTCGGGTCGGACAGCCTGGCTCTGGCTCCTCTCGCTCGCAAGATTGCCTATCTCGATGATGGCGACTGGTGCGTGTTGCAGCCCGATAGCGTCGAGTTTTTCGACTCAGCCAATCTGCGGGTTCAGCGTCCTGTCCAGACCATCGCACTTATGGCCGGTACGGTCGGCAAGGACGGCTATCGCCATTATATGGAGAAGGAACTCCACGAGCATCCGGTGGTCATCGGACAGACGTTGCAGCGCATCATCGACCCGGTGACGCGCGCGATCAATCTGCCGGCATTTCCCTTCGATCTGGCCGAGCTGCCGCGTGCAGTGATTACGGCCTGTGGCTCGGCTTTCTACGCCGGTCTGGTTGCCCGATACTGGCTCGAGGCCGAGGCACGTCTGCCGGTCGATATCGATGTCGCGTCGGAGCTGCGCTATCGCAACCCGCCGCTTACGCCCAAGGGCATGGCGCTGATGATCTCGCAATCGGGCGAGACAGCAGACACGCTGGCCGCCATGCGCAGCCTGCGCGAGCGCGCGCAGCACATCGTCTCGATCCTCAATGTCGAGGGCAGCACCATGGGGCGCGAAAGCGACGTGGTGCTCGGTGTGGTCGCAGGTCCCGAGATCTCGGTCGCCAGCACGAAGGCGTTTACGGCACAGCTTTCGGTTCTCGCGGTGCTGACCATCGCTATTGCACGCGCCCGCGATACGATGTCGGCCAAGCGGGAGGGCGAGCTGCTGGCCTGCCTGCTCGATCTGCCGTCACGCGCTGCCGAGGTCTTTTCGCGGGCTGGGGCAATTCAAGCCATGGCCGCAGCCGTCGCCGAGGCGCGCGATGTGCTCTATCTCGGGCGCGGCATCTGCTTTCCTGTCGCTCTCGAAGGGGCGCTCAAGCTCAAGGAAATTTCCTATATCCATGCGGAAGCCTATGCGGCTGGTGAGATGAAGCACGGGCCGATCTCGCTGATCGACAAGGATGTACCGATCGTCGTCATCGCGCCCTCGACCATCCTGTTCGACAAGACGCTGTCGAACATCCAGGAGGCCAAGGCCCGTGGCGGTCGCATCATGGCTTTTACCGACGAGAAGGGCGCCCAGCGCCTGAGCGGTATCGCCGAGCATATGGTCATCCTGCCTGATGTCGATCCGTTTGTGGCACCGATCCTTTACACAATTCCCGTGCAGATGCTCGCTTATGAAGTGGCGCTGCGTCGCGGTACGGATGTCGATCAGCCCCGCAACCTCGCCAAATCGGTGACCGTGGAGTAATCTGCCGTCATAACAGGGCAGGGAAGATCGACATGGTGGGAACGGGACCGACGATACTCATCCAGGGCGCTGGAGTGGCCGGGCTCGTGACCGCCGTAACCCTTGCCGAACGCGGCGCGCAGGTAACGCTTTACGAAGCGGGGCCGCGTATCGGCAGCGGCGCCTCGTGGTTTGCTGGCGGTATGCTCGCCCCCTGGTGCGAAGCAGAAGCGCCCCGGAAGAAGTGACCCGTGACTCGCTCGCGTCACTCGCGTGGTGGGCAGATCATGTGCCCGGTGTCATCCGTAATGGCAGCCTCGTTGTCGCACCGCCGCGCGATCAGGTGGAGCTTACGCGTTTCGGCAAGCGGACCAGCCATTTCGAAACGCTGGGCTCAGAGGCCATCGCCGCACTCGAGCCCGATCTCGCCGGCCGTTTCGACCGGGCGCTGTTTTTCGCTGAAGAGGGACATGTCGATCCGCGTATCGCCCTTGGGCGTCTTAAGGAGCGTCTTCTGATGCTGGGCGGTCATATCAGGCTCGATACGTCGGTGGTTGAGGGCAGTTTCGACTGGGTGGTCGATTGCACCGGCATTCAGGCGCGCGGTACCGAGCCGGACCTGCGGGGTGTGCGCGGCGAAATGATCCTCGTGCGCTGCCCTGATGTCACGCTTCATCGCCCCGTGCGTATGCTGCACCCGCGTATCCCGATCTATATCGTGCCGCGTGAGCACGGTATTTTCATGGTGGGCGCCACGATGGTCGAGAGCGATGACGGGCGTGAGATCACCGTGCGTGCCATGAGCGAGCTGCTCAATGCGCTTTATACGCTGCACCCGGCCTTTGCCGAGGCGGAAATCATAGAAGCCAATGCGGGTATCAGGCCGTCTTACCCGGATAATGTGCCGCGCGTTCATCGTGAGGGCCATCACCTGTCGGTCAATGGCATGTATCGTCACGGTTTCCTGCTTTCTCCCGCGAGAGCTGCGGAAGTGGCGGAGATCATCTTTACACAAGCTGCCTGATCCTCGCCACAACAGGGGCGTTTCATGCGGTGCGAGGGAGCGTCGGGCTGTTTCAGTCAGGCAGCCCGACGCAATCAGAAATAGGAGAGAACTGCCATGCAGATCATGGTGAATGACGAGACGAAGCTCATTGCGAGCCGCTTCCTCTCCGAAGCGCTGATCGAGCTCGGCTATGGCGAAACGAAAGTAGCGACAGCAGTGGACGGCGTTTTCGTGCCTCGTTCGGCGCGGGGAGGCAAGGCGCTGGAAGAGGGGGCAAGGCTCGAAATTCTTGCGCCGATGCAGGGGGGCTGACCCATGCGTGTTTACGACGTCGATTTCTCATCGCCGCTCATGCTGGGCACCGCGCTGTATGACAGCCCCGCCATTCTCGCAGACTCCGTACGGCGCGGTCGCCTGGCGCGGTAACGGTTTCGCTGCGGCGGGAATCTGCCGGTCTGCAGGCAGGGCAGGCCTTCTGGGAGCTTGTACGTGGTTTCAATGTCCCTGTTCTGCCGAATACCGCCGGGTGTCACACGGTGCGCGAGGCGGTGACAACCGCCCAGATGGCCCGTGAGGTATTCGACACCGACTGGGTCAAGCTTGAGGTTATCGGTCAGGGCGATCTGCTGCAGCCCGACGTCTTCGCTCTTGTCGAGGCAGCGCGTATCCTGAACGAAGAAGGCTTCAAGGTCTTTCCCTATACGACGGAAGATCTCGTTGTGGCCGAGCGTTTGCTGCGTGCCGGCTGCGAGGTGCTCATGCCCTGGGGTGCACCGATCGGGTCCGGCAGGGGGCTGAACAATCTCTTCGGGTTGCGCGCCCTGCGCGCCCATTTCCCGGAAATTCCGATGGTGATCGATGCCGGAATCGGGCGTCCATCCCATGCGGTGACGGCGTTCGAGCTGGGCTATGACGCTATTCTGATCAACACGGCGGTCGCAAAGGCGGGTGATCCTGCCGCGATGGCCGAGGCTTTTCGTCTAGCCTGCGAGGTCGGGCAGTTGGCAAAAGCGGCAGACCCGATGGACGAGCGCGACATGGCCGTTCCTTCGACGCCCACTTTAGGCAAGGCAAGTTTCGCATCATGAGTTCATTGCTCCCATCCCCGATCTATCCGGTCGTCGATCATCCGCGCTGGGTCGAGCGTCTTGGTGCTGCCGGTGCACGGTTCATCCAGCTGCGCCTCAAGGACCTCGAGACCGAAACCTTGCGAGCACAGGTAATTGAGGGTCAGGAAGCGGCTGCGCGTCATAACGTGCGTCTTGTTCTCAACGATTACTGGCAACTCGCTCTCGAACTCGGCATCGACTATATTCACATCGGGCAGGAAGATCTCGATACAACCGATCTCGACCAGATAAGAGCAGCCCGTATTGCCTTCGGTATCTCGACCCATTCCCATCAGGAACTCGAACGCGCCTTGTCTGTCCGACCCGACTATGTCGCTCTCGGCCCGATCTGGGAGACGAAGCTCAAGAAGATGATCTGGGAACCTCAGGGCGTCGAGAAGCTGGCAGAATGGCGTCGTATCATTGGCCCCGACATGCCGCTGGTCGCGATTGGGGGCATTACCAGGCCCGCGCGCCGTCCTGCATCGCGGCGGGTGCCGATAGTGTTGCGGCGGTTTCCGATTTCATCGCATCGGAGGATCCCGAAAATCAGGTGGAGGCTTGGTTGAAGGCATGTTCGGGCTGAAAAGCGGTAATATTTCCTTTAAATCGGGGTGTCGCCCTCGCGGAGTCGTGAGGATTCGCGTATAGAGTTTTCATCTTGCAGGAAATAGGGGAGAACACGCGCGCATGATGGTGACGGGACTGGCTGCCATTATTCTGGCGCTGGCGCTTTTGATGGTGCTCATCAGCGCAGTGCAGCCTTTGGCCCGTCGGCTCGAGGTATCGGAGACCGTTCTTCTTGCCCTCGCCGGTATCGGCATTGGCGCGGCAGCCGACCTTCTGCTGCGTTCTTCCCTGACCGAGATTTTTGACGGCGCCGCCGAGACGCTGCTCTATTTTCCGATCAACAGCGAAGCCTTTCTCCTCATCTTTCTGCCCATACTGGTTTTTCAGGGCGCGTTGGCAATCGACGTGCGTCGCCTCGCACATGAGACAGCGACAGTACTGCTCCTTGCCGTCGTGGCGGTGCTTGTCTCGACCCTGACCATTGGCGGTGCGCTTTATCCCTTTGCTGGTCAGTCCATGGTGGTCTGCCTGCTTCTGGCTCGATCGTTGCGACCACCGACCCGTCAGCCGTGGCCGGGATCTTTCGTGAGATCGGCGCCGCATCGCGTCTGACCAGACTGGTCGAAGGGGAGGCGTTGCTCAATGACGCTGCAGCTATTGCCATATTCTCCATTCTTCTGGCTTCCGTCACATCGCATCGTCATATCGAGCTCGGCGAGACAGTTATCGACTTCCTGGCCTCATTTGGCGGGGCAATCGTGGTGGGTGTCGCGGTCGGGCGGCTAACGCTGCTGATGATCGCAGGGCTAGGCGGCTCTGTGGCGGCCGAGATCACGCTCACGCTCGCTTTGCCTTATGTCGTGTACATCATTTGCGATGAATTTCTCGGTTTCTCCGGTGTGGTGGCAACGGCAGCATCCGGGTTGACGCTCTCGGTTTATGGGCCTTCCACGTTCCGGCCGCAGGTCTGGCGTTTTCTCAACGAGCTCTGGGTGCAACTCGTCTTCTGGGCGGGCTCACTCGTTTTCGTGCTGGCTTCGATGCTTGTGCCGCGTCTGTTGATTGGTATGACGCGCTGGGACTGCGTGCTTATTCTCATTGCAACGGTCGCCGGTCTTCTCGCCCGAGGGGCGGTAGTGTTCGGGCTGCTGCCGATCCTTGCCGCTGCCAAGCTTTCGCCCCCAGTACCCGCACCGTTCAAGACCACCATGGTCTGGGGCGGGTTACGCGGCGCCATCACGCTCGCTCTGGCACTGGCGGTTACTGAAAATCAGCGCGTCTCGACCTCGACGGCCCATTTCATCGGGATCATCGCGACTGGTTTCGTGCTGATCACGCTGCTCGTCAATGGGACGACGCTGCGCTATCTCGTGGTGTTTCTCAAGCTCGATCAGCTTCCGGCCATCGATCAGGCCATGCGTCATCAGGTGTTGAGCAGCGGTCTCGCTCAGGTGGCCGAGCGCACCCATGCGCTCGCCGATGAACTCGGTTTCGGTTCTGGCACACAGCAGACCATTATCGGGCAGATCGAGCGTCGCGCGCAGGAAGAGAGCGAGGCCAATACATTTGATACGGCACTTGGAGACAGGCAGCGTGTGACGCTCGCCCTGATAACCATTGCCAATCGGGAACGCTCGCTTCTGCTTGACCTGTTCCGTATTCGCGGGCTGTCGCGACGCGTTATGGAAACGCTTCTGCGCTCGTCCGAGGCGATGGTAGATGGGGCGAGGCTTGAAGGGCGCTATGGCTATGTGCGTGCCCTGCGTCGCCGTTTGCGTCCGACGATGCGCTTTCGCGTGGCCCAGATGCTGCATCAGCGTTTTCATATCGACAAGCCGCTGATGTACTGCATGTCGGAGCGCTTCGAGATGCTGGTTATCGCCCATCTGGTCTCGCTCTCGCTCATGCGCTTCATGCATGAGCGTCTGGAGCCGACGCTGGGCAACCGTATTGGTGAGATTGTCTCCGAGGTTCTGGGGCGTCAGCGTCGCATGCTAGACGATGCGCTCGAGATGATGCGTCTGCATTATCAGGGATATTCCGAGGCGCTCGAAAGCCGCATTCTGCATCAGATTGCACTGCGGCTTGAGGAAGAGGAATACGACGAACTCCTTTCCGATAATCTCGTCAGTGAAGAGCTGTATCGTGAGCTGCTGAAAGATGTCGAAAAGCGTCAGGAGCGCCTCGAGAAGCCGCTACGCTTCAATATCAAGAGCGGCATCGAGCAGCGGCTTCGTTCTTTTCCGGCTTTTCGTGGCGTGCCCGACGGGGTGTTGCACGATCTGGCGATGAATATTTCCCTGCGTTTTGCGTCACCCGGTGAGGTGCTTCTGCGCCGCAACGGCAAGATCAAGGTGATTTATGCCGTGGTGGCGGGTCTCGCCGAGGTGCACATCGCTGAGCAGGATGTGCAGTTCGGGGCAGGGGATCTGATCGGGGCAGCGTCGCTCATCAACCAGACGCAGTCGCGTGGCACGGTTCGGACGATGCAATTCTGTCATCTCTTGGCCATCCCGTCGAATTTGTTCATGCGTCTGGTCGAGGAATATCCGATTGTGCGCCGCACGATCGATGAGCGCGCAGAGGCGCGTCTCGTTGAAGGGCACAAGCTGTCTCTGGTGCTCGGCGGAAACAAGGAGCCTTTCATCCCGGCGCGTGAACTCATCAGATCAGGCGATAAGGACGCCAAACCCGACTGATCACGAGCAGTAGAACGGATGCGCCGCATCTGCACATATCTCGCCGCGAAAAACGTCATGATCACTGGCGATGTAGTTTTACCTTCATGAACCGATGATCTTGGCCAGTCTGCTGGCTCGACCGACTTCTGCTGGGCGGAGCGGGGCGAGAATTTTGGACATCTGAGCGTCTGCAGGATCTACGGGTGTTGATCGGCTCGAAACGACGGTGAAAAAAAAGGGGCCACTCATCGTCCACACCGGGCCCAATCGCATGCTCTGGCTGTGTTGAGAGTTGTGTCGGAAAGACTCTGCTTGTGGATAATTCCTGTCGTCTGATCTGGAGCCAGGACTGCCGCACGGCAGGCAAACTCCCTTCTGAAGCGAATAAATAAAAGTTCGATAAGATATATTATGCCAACTCGTGTGTGGGGATCATAGACAGCCCGAAAGCTGTCTATGGCGTTTGTCATCAATTTTGGCTTCCGCGGTCACGCCAGCGCGTAGCTTCCAAGCTCTGCGCTTGTCTGGCTGTCGACTTCCTTCAGGATCACACCGTAGCCCCACAGAGCGCCCAGATGTTCCAGCGTCAGCCTTGCATCCGTAGGTTGCAGAAGCTTGCCGGGTCTCGTGCGATGCTCGAGGCGCAGAATGCGGTCGCCTGTCAGATCGGCGCCAACAATTTCGATCTCCTCGGCCAGCAACCCTGGATCGTATGACGAAGCGACCGAACGCCGTATGTCACGATAGCCCGCCTCATCGTGAATCGCGTCAACCAGCAGATAAGGCTGAGACAGATCGTCTTCGAGGCGAAAAAGACGAAAATCGCGCATGACCTTGGGAGAGAGAAATTGCTGCACAAAACTCTCATCGCGATATTCTGCCCAAGCATGATGCAACGTACCGACCGGATCGAGATTGCCTGCGTGGTCGGGAAACCACAACCTGTCCTCTTCCGTAGGATCGGTGCATACACGGGCGATATCGGTCATCATGGCGAAGCCAGCGCATAGGGATTGAAGTTCGGCCCTCCCCCCTCATCGAAGCCCCTCTGGGTGATGACGTTACTGGTGGAATGGATAACCTCCAGTATCGCGGCATCGTCGATCAGTTTTTTGTCGTGCAGGCGATGCATGATGAAATTATGCACCCATGTGGCGCAGCCTTCATTCATCAGCTTGGCCTGAGGCTGCGGGTAGAAATATTGTGAGATCAAGCGCACGATACGAATAATCTCGCGTTCCCAGTTCGCCAGTCTGGGCGCATTTTTTTCCAGGAAATAGAGAATATTCTCCTCTGGCAGGCCGAGAGCCGTGATCTGGTCGCCTGAATCCGCGGTGTCATGAGCTGGTTTCTGCCCCTCTGGCAGGGTACGCCAGAGATCATTGAATTGCTCATCCTCATAAGCGCGTCGCTCGCGGGCGCGCTCTTGCTCCTGACGCAGATCGAGACGCTTGCTGCCAGTGTGCCGGTCGACCCCTTGGTTTTGCAGGGCATGAGCAGCGTCCAGAATGCGCTCGACGGCTTTGATGCCATATCTCTCCTCGCAACGGGCGACATAGCCACGAGCAAATTCGAGATAATCCAGAATCTGCGTTGAATCCGTCCACTCGCGGAACAGGCGGTTGTTCTTGAAGAAATGATTATGGCCGAATGCTGCGTGAGCAATCACCAGCGCCTGCATGGTCGCGGTGTTTTCTTCCATCAGATAGCTGATGCAGGGGCTCGAATTGATCACGACCTCATAGGCCAGACCCATCAGCCCGCGCTTATAGGCGTTCTCATGCGAGACAAAGCGCTTGCCCGCTGACCAGTGCGGATAGCTGATCGCATGCCGTGTGAGGTATAGACGTCGAGCATCTGCTCGGAGGTGATGATTTCGATCCGGTTGGGATAGGTGTCGAGTTTGAGCTCCTCGCTCGCTATGCGGTCGATTTCGCCATAGCAGTCGCGCAGGATCGGGAAACTCCAGTCGGTGCCTGTATAGAGCATGCTCACTCCCCTGCCCGTTCGGTTGTCCGACGGGCAAAAAGATCTCTGAAGACCGGAAAAATATCGCGTCGGTCCTGCACCTGACGCATGGCGAGGTGGGGCGTGCTATCGGCAATGATTTTATAACCGCGCCAAAGATCGGTCTCGCTACGCAAAAGTGCCCCGCTGATACTGACCTCGACATAGGCGAAATACTGCACGACCGGCAGGATAGCTTCGGTCATCAAGCGGTTGACCTTGCTCATATCGGATGAAATATTGTCGCCATCCGACACCTGCGCGACATAGATATTCCATTTATCGGCGGGATAGCGTGCGTGCTGCACGTCATGCATGAGGTCGAGTGCTGTCGAGACAACGGTGCCGCCGGTGCGCGGATCTGTGAAAAACACGTCTTCATCGACCTCCTCCGCAGTTTCGGCGTGGCGGATGAACACGATTTCGAGCTTTTCGTAGCGTTTTTCGAGAAAGACATGCAGCAGCATGAAGAATTGCTTGCCCAGCTCCTTCATTTTCTCGGTCATGGAACCCGAGACGTCCATGATGCAGAAAATTACCGCCTGAGTGGTCGGCTTGGGCACTGGCGTGAAGCGGCGATAACGCAAATCGACCGGGTCCACCCAGGGAATACGTGCCAGTCGCTGACGCAGAAGGTTTCTGCTCTCGCGCAGCTCCTGCAGACGCAGGAATTGCGTATCCGATAACGGGCGTTCTTCCTCAAGTGCCGTAATTTCGGTTTCTATCTCGATCAGTTCCTGAGGTTTCGGGCGCTTGAGCCCGATGCGCCGCCCCATGGAGCGTCGCATGGTGCGCCCGAGATCAATCTGCGAGGGAGAGCCGTCGCTCGTCAGGCCAGAGCGACTTGTAGCGAGCGATGAGGTCGCGGCGACTTCACGTTTGACGAGATCGGGAAGCTCCAGATCGTCAAAAAACAGATCGAGAAACTCTTCGCGTGAGAGAACAAAACGATAGGAATCCTCGCCGCCGCCCTGATCGCCGGCACCGCTCCCCTCGCCGCCTCCCTCACCTGCGCCTCCCGGCGGGCGGCGCAGGCGATCGCCCTTGACGAACTCCTTGTTGCCGGGCAGTACGAAACTACGGGCTCCAGCACTGAAATACCTGTGAAAACTGGGCTCGTGCAGCACATCTGCCGGGATCGAGACCGCGCTATCCTGCCCGATCTCGCGAATGCGCCCTGCGCCGCGGCGTCTCGCACCGCTGTCTGTATGGCTTGGCGCGCCCTCGTCAGGACGCGCTGGCGGTTTTCGGTGTTCTTGCCGTGCGGGTTCGGGCGCCTGTCTATGATTTCCATGAAACGCTCCGTTATCGAGAGATCAGGCAGACTGCTTGACGCGCATATACCATTCGACCAGACGCCTGACCTGACGCTCGGTATAGCCACGCGCGGCCATACGGCTGACGAACTCGTCATGTTTGCGTTCGCTGGTGCTGTCTTTTTTCGAGCCGAAGCTGATGACCGGCAGCAGATCCTCGACCTGGCTGAACATGCGCTTCTCGATGACGTCGCGGATTTTCTCGTAGCTCGTCCATGAAGGGTTATGTCCTCCATTTGCAGCTCTTGAGCGAAGCGAGAACTTGACGACCTCATTTCTGAAATCCTTCGGGTTCGCGATGCCCGCCGCTTTTTCGGTCTTGCTCAGTTCGGCATTCAGCAGGTCGCGATTCATCAACTGACCGGTATCGGGGTCCTTGAAGTCCTGATCCTCGATCCAGGCATCGGCGTAATCGAGATAGCGATCAAAGAGATTCTGACCGTAGTCATTATAGCTTTCCAGATAGGCTTTCTGGATTTCATTCCCCAGGAACTCGGCATAACGGCGAGCCAGATCGGATTTGAGTGATGCCAGATAGGCGGCCTCAATCTCTGCAGGAAACTGCTCGCGACGCACGGCCTGCTCGAGCACATACATCAGATGCACGGGGTCGGCCGAGATCTCGGAAGGGTCATGATTGAACGTGGCCGAGAGCACCTTGTAGGCGAAGCGGGTCGAGATGCCTTCCATCCCTTCATCGACACCGGCGCTGTCCTTGTACTCCTGCATGGCGCGCGCCTTGGGGTCGGTCTCGCGGATGTTCTCGCCGTCATAGACGCGCATCTTGGCGAATTGCGTTGAATTGGGGTGTGATTTGAGGCGCGACAGAACGGCAAACTGGGCGAGCATTTCCAGCGTATGCGGCGCACAGGGCGCTTCCCCGAGGGCTGAAGACTGAATCAGCTTTTCGTAGATTCTGGATTCTTCGGTGACGCGCAGGCAGTAAGGCACCTTGATGACGCAGACACGGTCGAGGAAAGCCTCATTGGTGCGGTTATTGCGGAAAGACTGCCACTCGGCTTCGTTCGAATGAGCCAGAATTACGCCGGTAAAGGGGATAGCGCCGATATTCTCGGTACCGACATAATTCCCTTCCTGCGTTGCCGTTAGGAGAGGATGCAGCATCTTGATCGGCGCCTTGAACATCTCGACAAATTCGAGAAGTCCCTGATTGGCCCGGTTCAAACCACCTGAGAAGCTATAGGCATCGGGGTCGTTCTGGCTGAAATGTTCAAGCTGTCGGATATCGACCTTGCCGACCAGCGCCGAGACATCCTGATTATTGTCGTCACCCGGCTCCGTCTTGGCGATGGCAATCTGGCGCAGTTTCGACGGGTTAAGCCTTACGACCGTGAATCGCGAGATATCGCCGTCAAAATCCTCGAGGCGTTTGAGCGCCCAGGGGCTTGCAATGCCGGTCAGAACGCGACGGGGAATATTATATTGATCGAGCAGGGATGCCCCGAAACGCTCCGGGTCGAACAGCCCGAGCGGACTTTCGAAGACGGGGCTGATTTCCTTGCCCGCCTTGAGCACATAGATCGGCTCGCGCTCCATCAAGGTCTTGAGACGTTCGCCAAGTGAGGATTTGCCGCCGCCGACCGGGCCGAGCAGATAGAGAATCTGCTTGCGCTCCTCCAGCCCCTGAGCGGCGTGGCGGAAGAAGCCGACAATCTGCTCCACCGCATCTTCCATACCGTAGAAATCGGCGAAGGCAGGATAGGTGCGTACGGTGCGGTTCATGAAAATGCGGCTCAGCCGCGGGTCACGTGAAGAATCCAGCATGACCGGCTCGCCGATGGCCTTGAGCATGCGCTCCGCGGCGCTCGCATAGCTGCTGGGGTCTTCACGGCAGAGAGACAGGTAGGAAGCCAGCGACATCTCTGTTTCCCGACGTTCCTCACGAAAGGAAGAAGCCAGCGTAAAGACGTCCGAGAATGAACTCATGACTCATATGCTCCGATGGAAGCCTGCCACTGGGCCGGGGGGCGAAACGGTCATACCCACCGAAAGACATGCAGGCGATAAGTCGGGAAGTCAGGCTATGGGAGACGACAATAGGTGCGGAGGCATGGGCTGCTCCGACATTAAAAAGACTGGCCCGGTAATACCGGAATTTCAGGGAATTCACGCGATGTCTAAAAGGACCGGACTGACCCGATACGATGACGCTATCGCGATGTTGAACTGCGCTTCAACAAAAAACTGGTTAATCGGAGAAATATTTAGAGGCTGAGAACCATGCCGTCATATCCGGGCTCGATGCCCTCGGGTAGCACGCGGCGCAGCGTCTGATAATCGAGACCGGGCCCCATATGAGTCAGGATCGTCCGCTCGGGCTTGAGCCTTTTGCACCATTCGATCACCAGATCGACCCAGGCATGGGCCACATGCGGCTCGTATTGAAAGCAGCCGACGACCCAGGTCCGGATGCCTTCCAGACAGGCCAGCGAGTCTTCGCTCAGATGCTCGACATCGGTAGAATAGGCGAAATTGCCGCAGCGGATTCCCACGGTCGGAATGCGATAATGCCTTTGTTCGAAGAGCTGGATATCGAGATCGCAAACGTTGAGTCGGTCGGTCAGGGTAATCGGGTGCGGGTCAGGCACGGGCCGGAAAAATCCGGTCCCGCTCCAGGGCCGAAAAGCGTAACTGTAGCGCGCTTCGAGCTCTTCCATGACCGTCTCGGTGGCATAAAGCGGCAATGGCGCATCAAGCATACGGTTGATGGCGCGCAACTCGTCCAGCCCGGCAACATGATCGGCATGTTCATGGGTATAAAGCACCGAATGAACGATACCGATCTTCGCACGAAGTAGCTGGGCCCTCAGATCAGGCCCTGAATCGACCAGAAGCCGCTTGCCGCTATCGGCCTCGATGACGATGGACGAGCGTGTACGCTCATTGCGGGGCTCGGATGGGTCGCAAGCGCCCCAGATCCCTGCCCCGTCTGCGCCCCCGACCATGGGCACACCGCCAGATCCACCGCAGCCGAGAATCGTGACTTTCATGCGGCGCGCCTGAACAGCGTGTAGAAATTGGCTGTGGTCAGATCGGTAAGGGCCTCGATTTCCATGCCGCGCTCCTGCGCCAGACGCGCGGCGGTGTAGGCGACGTAGCCCGGCGTATTCGGTTTGCCGCGCTTGGGCACAGGGGCGAGAAAGGGGCTATCCGTCTCGACGAGAATCCGGTCCTGCGGCATGGCGCGCGCCACGTCGCGTATCGTCTCGCATTTCGGAAAGGTCAGCAGCCCGGAGAAGCTTATATAACCACCAAGTTCAATGGCCGCCCGCGCGAGAGCCATGCCGGACGCGAAGCAATGGAGCAGGAACGGGAAAGCAGCTTTTTCATGCTCGTCGCGCAATATGGCCGCAACATCGTCATCGGCTTCGCGTGCGTGGATGACGAGCGGCAGTCCGGTCTTGCGTGCCGCCGCGATATGCACGCGAAAGCTCTCCGCCTGGGCCGCGCGCATCGGCAGGGCACCATGCAGATAATCGAGGCCAGATTCCCCGATGCCGATGACACCATCAGGCTCTGCCAGTCGCTCGATGGTCGCGACATCCGGCAGGGTCTCTTCATCGACATGATCGGGGTGGGTGCCGATGGCGCACCAGACACGCAGATCGGATGTATCGAAACGCGTGAGATCGATCTGGGTCTGTGCCCGCGACAGCCGCGTTCCGATGGTCGTCATGCCCGAAAGCCCATGCTCTCTTGCCAGAGCAAGGGCGGCGGGAACGTCATCTAGACGGTCGAGATGGCAATGGGTGTCGATCAGACCGGTCATGCGGTGTTCCCTCACGCAGCGCTTTCAGGCTCGACATAACGCGGGAAGAGACCCTGTGGTGCGGGTAGGGCAATGCCAGCTTCGAGACTCTCGGCGAGGGAGGCGAAATCGCGCTTGTCCTGTGCGACCCCAAGCTGGATCAGCAGCTTGTCCATCGTACCCGGCATATAGGGCTGAAGCAGGATGGCGATGTGGCGCAGCGCCTCATGCAGAACGCGCAGCACCGTTGCCATACGCACGAGATCGGTCTTCTTGAGCGCCCACGGAGCCTGACGGTCGATATAGGAATTGCAGGCGCGGATAAGCTTCCAGACTTCCTCAAGCGCATCGGTCAGGGCAAAGCGTGCAAGCTGGCCGCGCATGAGATCGGGCAGAAGCGAGGCACTGGCGAGCAGGGTCGTGTCATCCTCGCTGAGCGTATCGAACGCAGGCAGACTGGCGTCGCAGTTTCGGGCGATGAGGCTCAGCGTGCGCTGCGCCAGATTACCGAGATCATTTGCCAGTTCGACATTCAGACGGTTGATGAGCGAGCGTCGGCTGAGATCGGAATCTCCGCCAAACGGCACTTCACGCAGCAGGAAGAAGCGCACAGGGTCGAGGCCGAAGCTCTGCACCAGATCGCGTGGGTCGATCACATTGCCGACCGATTTGCTCATCTTCTCGCCTTCGATCGTCCACCAGCCATTGGCATAGACCGACTGTGGCAGGTCGATCTCGGCGGCCATCAGGAAAGCAGGCCAGAACACGGCGTGAAAGCGGATGATGTCCTTGCCGACGATATGCGCCGAGGCGGGCCAGTATTTCATGTGCTCGGCGTTTTCGTCGGGATAACCTAGTGCCGAGAGATAA
Organism: Asaia platycodi JCM 25414; assembly: GCF_000614545.1. Taxonomy (GTDB): domain Bacteria; phylum Pseudomonadota; class Alphaproteobacteria; order Acetobacterales; family Acetobacteraceae; genus Asaia; species Asaia platycodi. Next base: position 89,827 of record NZ_BAKW01000008.1, read on the forward strand.
TTGGTCAGAGCGTCGAACCACACATACATCACGTGGCCCGGATCATTAGGGACAGGGATGCCCCATTTGAAGCTCGTGCGGCTGATGGAAAGATCTTTCAGCCCCTGTTTGACGAAGCTGACGATTTCATTGCGTCGGCCGGACGGGCCGAGAAATTCCGGGTGCTGCTCATAGAGCCCCAGCAGGCGGTCTTCGAATGCAGAAAGACGGAAGAAATAGGAGGGCTCGCGCACCCATTCCACCGGCGCGCCGGTAGGGGCCGTCTTGCGGCCGTCAGCGTGTGAGGTCAGCTCGTCTTCGGAATAGAAGCACTCGTCACGAAGGGCGTACCAGCCTCGTAGGCATCGAGATAGATATGGCCGTTCGCAGCGACCTTCTCCCAAAGAGCCTGAGCCGCTGCTTGTGACGCGGTTCGGTAGTACGAATGAAATCGTCATAGGAGATATCCATGGCGTCGGCCATGCTTCGGAAATCTGCGGCAATGCCATCCGTGAAACTCTGTGTATCGACACCGGCAGTCTGCGCGGCCTGCTCGACTTTCTGACCATGCTCGTCCGTGCCGGTCAGAAAGAATACATCCTTGCCATCCAGACGATTGAATCGCGCCAGAACATCGGCAGCGACAGACGTGTAGGCATGGCCGATATGCGGTGCGCCATTCACGTAATAGATGGGGGTGGTGACGTAATACCGTGAAGTCATGGGGCACTCGCTATGGCGGCTGCCTGTCTGACAGCCTGATTCTTGTCCAGATTGAACCGTTCGGTCTCGCGCTGAAGCGCCTGAAGGGATGAGAACGCCTCTGCGGCCTTGCTGGCCCCGATCAGCTTCCCCTGCCCGGCCAGTTCTCTGGCCCGGTTCGCAAGGCCTTCTCCTAGCAAAGAACAGAGCACGGCAAAACCATCATCGTGACGCAACAGGCTTGCCAGAGCTTCCGGGTCTGCGCTTTCGCCGGTCTCCAGCATGGCATCGGCCAGATGGCGAGCGGTTCTGTCCGTTCCCTGATCGGTTGCCAGTACGCGCCCCGGCGCGCCATGCGCCTGATCGGCCAGCGTGTCGAGTTCGGCACCGCTCCGGCCATGGTGTCTGAGCACCTGCCTTGTCTGTTCCGTTGAGAGCGTATCGAGCGCCAAAAGGCGACAGCGGCTTCTGATCGTCGGCAACAGCGCCGCGGGTGTCGGGCAGGTCAGAAAGAAGACGGTCTGGTTGGGCGGCTCCTCAAGCAGTTTGAGTAGCGCATTGGCGGCATTACGATTGAGCGTTTCGGCCGCATCGACGATCACGACGCGCCAGGCACCGTCAGCAGCGGTATGATGCAGGAAATCCTGCACCGGGCGCACGTCGTCTATGACGATCTCTTGGCGCATGCGCTTGCGTTTCTCATCCATGCGTCGGGTGATCAGTAGCAGGTTGGGATGGGTGCCTGCGCTGATCTGGCGGCCCGCCCGGCTCTGGAGATCTACGCCGTTCAGCAGAAGGCGCGCGCAGGCAAAGGCAAAGCGTGTCTTGCCGATGCCAGTCTCCCCGTGGATCATCCAGCCATGATGAAGCCTGCCTGACTCATAGGCCTTTCTGAACAGGGCCAGCTCGGCCTCGTGGCCGAAAAGAGGCAAGGCGGCAGGATGGTCCGATGCCGTCATGACGGCAGATAGGGCGTGACGATAGAGAGAATAGCGTCGGCCACCTGATCGGGCGCGCGGCGCGCATCGACACGTTTGACGCGCTGAGGTGCTTCGCGCGCCACCTTGTCGAAACCCTCGGCGATGCGTTCATGAAACGCCGCCTCTTCCTGCTCGTAGCGGTCGAGCTTGCCCCCTCTTGCCGCTACGCGAGCCGCTCCGAGTTCGGGCGGTACATCGAGCATCAGCGTCAGATCGGGCTCGCAAGCCAGCAACCCACGCAGCGAGCGAATGAAATCGAGGCTCGCTGCATCGCCGCGTGCCAGACCGTAGCCTTGATAGACGAGCGTCGAATCATGAAAACGGTCGCAGATCACGATCTCGCCACGCGCAAGTGCCGGCAGGATGAGGCTGTCGAGATGGTCGGCTCGCGCTGCCATATGGGCAAGCGCCTGAGCACGCTGGGAGAGGGGCGCCTCGCTGAACAGGATCAGCTCACGCAGCGCCTCTGCACCGGCTGACCCGCCGGGCTCACGTGTGAGATGCACCATGTGACCCCTCTTTGTGAGTGTCGCATGGAGCAGGCGGGTCTGGGTCGATTTGCCCGCCCCTTCTCCGCCCTCGAAGGTAATGAAAAGCCCGCTCACGCCTCAGCTATGCGGCACGGGTTTGGGGCCATGGCCAAGACGCGCCAGAGCCCGCCCGACCAGACCGAGGCGCGGCACGGCGCTGGCGGCAACCAGATCGAGACGGATATCAGGCATGCCCTGATTTTGGAGCACGAGTGCGCCGATGGTCTGACCCGCCATGACAGGCGCAATGGCAGGAGACGGATATTCGACGCTGATCCTGCTGCGCTGCTGCCAGCCATGCGGCAGGGTCAGTACGATATCGCGCGTGCCAACCAGGGCAACCTCGGCGGCCTCACCCATATAGACCGGCATGTGATCGACTACCTGACCGTGATGGAACAGGGTGACATTCTCGAAATTGGCGAAGGCCCAGCCGAGCAGGCGCTCGCCCTCATGGGCACGTTCATTCATCGAGCTTGTACCGTTGATCGTCATGATGATGCGTCGGCCATCACGCTTGGAACTGGCACAGAGTCCGAAACCACCAGCGTCGGTATGGCCGGTCTTGAGACCATCTGCGAGGCCCTTATCGACCAGGACGTTGCGATTGCCCTGCTTGATATTGTTGTAGGTGAACTCGGTGGCCGAGAAGAGATGATAGAATTCGGGGTAGTCGCGGATCAGATGCATGGCGACACGGCTGACGTCGCGTGCGCTCATATATTGCGATTCATCCGGCAGGCCGGTGCAATTCATGAAATGGGTGTTCGTCATGCCAAGCTTGGCAGCGGTCTGGTTCATCAGATTGACGAACTGCTCTTCAGATCCGGCAATGCCCTCAGCGAGCACGATACAGGCGTCATTGCCCGACTGGATGACCATGCCCTCGATCAGATCGGACACTGTGACGCTCTGACCGAGCGGCACGAACATTTTCGATCCCTGCGTGCGCCATGCCTTTTCGCTGACCGGCAGGGACTGGGTGAGCGTCAGATGTCCGGCGCGCAGCATGCCGAACGTCACATAAGCCGTCATCATCTTCGTCAGTGACGAAGGCGGCATGTGTTCATCGGCCGCTTTTTCGAGCAGGGTTGCGCCTGTGTCGAAATCGATGATGCACGCCCAGCGGGCAACCGTATCGAGCGGGCCGATCGGGGTGGTGGCAGGCGAGGCACTCGGCATGCTGGGGCTGCCGGATGAGGCTGCCGCCGCGCTCGCCGCGACTTTTCCGCGTCGCGGGCGTGCGAAAGCAAACTGAGTTGAAACGGCTAACCCAGCCGCACCCGAGAGCAGAAAACGTCTTGTCCGCACGTCAACACCTTATTTGGCCACGATATGTGCGCCCGTACCACCGCACTGGCGCGCCTGAGCTAATGCCCTATCCGCCTCGGGCACGGTTGTGAAGGGGCCGAGTGAAACCATCCACGGCAAAGTGCCCGCGCCGCCAGTCTCCTGGGTGATCTCTGCCCCGCATTGTGCGGCAACACGTGCGGCTGCGGCATGACCCGAGAAACTGCCGAGTTCGATATGATAGAGCGGCGTCTCTGCCACGCCCTGCATGATCGTTTGCGGCATTTCAGGCAAAAGCAGAGTTCTTGCGCCTGTCTGGGTGTCGCCCGGTTTCATGCCCAGCGTGCGTGTGCTGCCATCATCGAGCGATTGCGCGACGATCGCCTCACGCGGGGCTGCCGCGATGTCAAGTTTCGGTGCATCGGGATTGGACTCGGCAATCTGACGGCTGAGCGCTTCATCCTCGATGATCTCAACGGGGGTTGGCGCATCACTCATGCCGAGCAGGCTCGCAACGCGTGGAGTTACCGCCAGCATGCGCCCTGCCGCTGCAGGCCCGCGATCGTTCAGCCTGATTTTCACAATCCGGCCATTGGCAAGATTATGTACGCTTACAATCGAAGGAAGCTGCAATGTCTGATGTGCGCCGGTCATGGCCTGTGCCGACCAGATCTCGCCATCAGCAGTGAGACCGCCCTTTGGAGGAGGCTGGATGACAGCCAACCCTGTTTCCGTTATGCCGAAACGCTCGGCGGGATAGAACCACGACTCACTGCCCTGCCAGGCCTGTCCCACGATGTAGTGAGGGCTGGCTTGCCTGGCCACTTCCTGATGGTGGCACCCGGCGAGGCCCGCTCCTGCTGCGAGAAAAGAAACGAACGCCTTAACCGATTTCATAGCCGAGCAATCCCACACCGAGCGCATAAAAATCTGACGGGTTATAGCGTCGGATCACATCGAAGTTACGATAGACCATGAATGATTCCGTGCCAGGCCCATCCGGGCGCAGCACGGCACCCGTCACATCCCGACGGGAGAAGGTCGAGCCGTCTGCACGACGCACACCGAGCGCCGACCAGGCAGCGAGACTTTGCTTGTTTCCACGGCCGAGCTGGGTCTGGGGAATATCCTGAGTCAGTTTGACCGGCTGGCCCCAGGGCTCGTCGGCTTGCCAGCCCGAGCCATGCAGATAATTGGCGACCGAAGCGAAGACATCCTGCTCGCTCGACCAGATATTGCGCCGGCCATCATGATCGGCATCGACCGCATAGCGCAGATAGGCGCTGGGCATGAATTGCGGCTGACCCATCGCCCCGGCATAGGAGCCCAGCATTGCCTCGGGCGCGATATCGCATGATCGAGAATTTGAAGCGCCTTGAACAGTTCGCCGCGGAAGAAGCTGGCGCGGCGCCCGTCATAGGCAAGGGTCGAGAGTGAATCGATAACCGAGAACGTGCCGATCTTGCGACCGAAACCCGATTCAAGCCCCCATATCCCCATGATGGCGCGCGGGTCGACACCATATTGCGCCCCTGAGGCGTTGAGGAGCTTGCCATATTGTTGCAGCGCCGCCTTGCCTTGGCTGATGCGCGTGCCGCTGATCACGCGCTCGCGATACTGCGCCCAGGTCAGCGTGAATTCCGGCTGATGCCTGTCGAGCTTGATAACTTTCGCGTTAGGTTCAGTCGTGAGCGCGAAAGCGCGTGAGAGCGTGCTGGCGGAAATGCCCTTGCTCAGGGCCTCGGCGCGAAGCGTGTTGAGAAAGACACCGTAGCTGCCATGGGCAGCAGGCTTTGCCGGATGGCTGAGCGTTCGCGCAACACTGCTCCCACAGAGAGCGGGAGCGGCCGCAGCAGCGGCGGCCATGAGCGAGCGTCGAGTCAGCACGATGTCATCCTTGCCTGTTCGGTCCTGTTGGTCACCAGAAGGCCGCCTCAGCGGCGAAGCGGACGACCTTCAGCGGCACCATGCATGATGAAGTGCAGGAATGGTTGATCGTCAAGGGAATGTCGGGATTTGCCGCGATATATTCGGAGACACTGAAAGCGCCATTCGGGTCACGACCCTCAAGATAACCATGGGTCATGAAATGCTCGACCGCATCGATCCCGCAAGCCCCTACATCTGGATAGGTCGCCAGATACCATGTCGCGTCGAAATAAAGTGCCTGGACCGGGTAAGGAGATGAGGTCGACCTTGTATCTTCATCTGCCTTTGCGGACCCGTCTTCATGCGGCGCCTCGTTCTGCGCGGGCAGGCTTTCTTCTGAAGATATTGCCGTCTCCTGCTGTGGAGACAGAACGTCCTTTTCTGCGTCAGACTGCGCGGTAGACGGTTTTCTTTTTCTCGCGGAGGTCGCTCGCGGTCGTACTGTTTTCGCCAAGAGTGGATTCCCTAGATGCGATGTAAAGCATGGTGGCCGATCGGCCACTCTCGGGAAGATAATCCCTCGAAGCCCATCGATGTTGACTGAATTATGCGGGTCGTAGCGTTGCTATATTGCTGTTTCGCCTGAGTTTATACTTAAAAAACAGACAAAATGATCACGTTACAGCGCTGCGATGTGACATTGTGACATATTCGGGTTTGGAACGTTGGGGCCGGTTCTAGGCTCCAGCCCGAAAAGCGTCCAGTGACAAACTATGGGCTGACCCAAGGATTAACGAATATTTCGTGGAAGAATAACGGTGCGATCCCAAGACCAGCAAGTGGCGGGTCTGAAACATACCTCCTGTTTGAAGATATGGCGCCAAGGATTGATGAAGCGTGACAGCAGGGTCTTTGCCGATAGCCACAGGAAAAGGATAGGGTACGATTTGCTTCACTATGATCTGGCTTGTTCGTGATCATATCCCCTGTTTAGTTGGCGTCATCGTATGAAAAAACCCGCTGCCTCTACCGCGGTCAGCCTGCTCGCCGTTGCGAAAGAGGCCGGTGTCTCGCGCGCGACGGCGTCTCTCGTGCTGCGCAACAGTCCTCTCGTGGCTGAACCGACACGAGAGCGCGTCAAGGAGGCCATGCAGCGGCTCGGTTACATCTATAATCGCGGCGCCGCTAATCTGCGACAGAACCGCACCGGAACCATAGGCCTCGTTCTATCGAATATCGCCAATCCGTTTTTCAGCACGCTGACAGCGGGGGTGGAACAGGCCAATGACACGTCGGAGGCGATTTGCCTGATTGCGAATACGGCGGAATCGCCCGAGAGGCAGAACCGTCAGATACGGCGTCTGCGCGAGCATAATGTCGACGGGCTGATCATCTGCCCTGCCATCGGCAGTGACCAGGCGCTTATCGACGAGCTTGAGAGGCTCGGCCTGCCCTACGTGCAGGTGCTGCGTGAGATTCCCAACGGCCGGGGCGACGTCGTGACCGCCGATTATGCGGCGGGCATCGAGCAGGCGATGGCTCATCTCGTCGAGACGGGCCGAAAGAGAATTGTCTTCATCGGTTCGATGGAAATGCATTCTGCCGCATTGGCCCGTCTCGATGGATACACAACAGCCATCAGGCGCCTCGGGCTGACCTCCATGCCTGTGATCGCGGGTACCCGCGATAATCGCTATGACGAAGAGGCGCTTGATCGCCTCTTTGCCTCAGGCGATCCCCCGGATGCTGCCATTTGCTACAACGACATCATCGCCCTCTCGCTTTTTCATCATCTGGGTCGGCGCGGCATGATCGTCGGAATTGATTTTGCCGTAATCGGCATGGATGACCTGCCTCAGGCTGCTGCTGCCTTTCCCTCTCTCACCACAATCGCCACCATGCCTCACAGGATCGGTTCTGTGGCTGCAGGGCTGCTGCAACAGCGTCTGGCCAGGCCCGAGCGGGCCTCTGAGCGTCATGTCATCACACCCGAGCTTGTATTGCGCGACAGTACGCGGGCTTAGGCTGGTCAGGTGTAAATGGGCCATCACATAAGAGTGACATTTGCATCACATAAAACATGTGACTTTTGTTTCAAATGAGCGTTTTGTTGTCATTACAGTTTGTTTAGATCTGTTCGCCAGCCTTCTTTCCTTCCCTGCCCTTTTGCGCCGTATACTTCTTCGGCACATTTCTCCGGAAGGCTTTTAGATCGATCTAATTACTCAAGCAGAACCTGACTGTCCCGGGTTCAAGGCGGTTTGTGATGATGGTTGATACGGTTCTCATGGCGGTCAGGCGCTTCGCCTCCCGTTCACACGGTACACCGCTACGGTGCTTTTCCGCTCTTTCTGAGACGAAGGTGTGGTCATGATCTCACTCGTCATGAACAAGGGACAGAACGATCTGCGCGGACAGAATCCCCGTGGTGGAATCGGCGCTTGCGAAGCCGCTGCCGAGGCCGCTTCACGTCCCGAAATGCCCGTGTCCGAGCTGCGTCGTGCCGCATGGACCTGCTCTATCGGCAGCGCGATGGAATACTATGATTTCGCGCTCTACAGCCTCGCTTCTGCCTGATCTTCGGTCCGCTCTTTTTCCCCAGCAATATTCCCGGTCTCGGTCTGGTTGCGAGCTTTGCTACTTATTTCATCGGGTTTGCCGTGCGCCCCATCGGCGGCATCTTCTTTGGGCGTATGGGCGATCGCTACGGCCGAAAGAGAGTGCTCCTGCTGACCGTCACCCTGATGGGGCTGGCCAGTGCGCTGATCGGCTTTATTCCGTCCTATGCCAGTATTGGTATCGCGGCGCCGCTGCTGCTGGTCTTTCTGCGCATGGCCCAGGGCTTCGGAGCAGGTGCTGAACAGGCCGGTGCGGCCGTGATGATGACCGAGTCAGCCCCGAGAAAGCGCCGGGGCTATTATGCAGCCCTGCCCTTTCTCGGCATCCAGATCGGTACGGTTGCGGCTGGGCTGATTTATTATTCCATGCTGACCGGTGTGCCCGACATCACCCAGACCATGCTCTGGCGCGTGCCTTTCATTGGCAGTGCGTTGTTGCTGGTCATCGCGCTCTACATGCGCCTGCGACTCAAGGAGTCACCGACTTTCGCGAAAATTCAGGACGACGAGCGTCATGAAGAGGTAATGTCCATTCGTGAGACACTCACGACCTCATGGCGTCCGATCCTCGCCGGGCTCGGGCTTCGCATGGCGGAGAATGGGGGGTCGTCCATCTATCAGGTGCTGGCAATCAGCTATCTGGTGCACACCGTCGGTATGAGCAGCCAGTGGGGCACTCTCGTGTTGATCGGGGCCGCTGTGGTGGGTGGCGTGACCATTCCCGTTGCGGGATTGCTGAGCGATCGCTTCGGTCGCGTGCGTGTCTATCGTGGGTTTGCCATTCTCCAGGCTGTGAGCGCGCTGCCAGTCTGGTACGTGTTCAGCCAGGGTAATCCTCTGGCGTCGTCCATCGCCCTGTCGTTTGCGCTTGGGGTTGCGACATGGGGCATGTTCGGCACGCAAGGCGCATTGCTGCCGGAGATGTTCGGGCTGCGCCATCGCTATACGGCTGTCTCGTTCACCCGCGAATTCTCTTCCGTGATTGCGGGGGGGGTGTCTCCGATGGTCGGGCAGTTTCTGATCGCGATGTTTGCCCGCTTCCATATTGGTGGGGTGAGCAGCGGCAAATATGCCTGGATCCCGCTCGCAACCTACGTGGTGTTCCTAGCCTGCCTTGCCATCGTCGCGACTTTCGCCATTCCCGAGACCAAGGGGCGTGATCTCATGGCGCAGGAAGACGCGCTTTGAGCCTTGCCTCGTTTTCCTGTCCTGACTCGCGGATCTCGGGGCAACTTCCTTCACTTCCTGCACAAGGCGTTGCCGTCATGAGCTATCTCGACTGCCCCAATTCGACGGGTGATGCCCCCACCGGCTTTCCCCCCCTCGCCGATCGTCTCCTGGCCGTGCGTCATGGCGCGTCCCCTCTCGCAGGGCTTGAGCCAGGGCTCGTTCCGCAAAGCGAAGCCGAAGCCTATGGCGTGCAGGACGAGGTCGCGCGCGGTCTGCGATCAATGCTCGGAGAGGTAACGGGGTGGAAGATCGGCGCCCCTTCCCATGAGGGAACGCCTTTCGCCGCGCCTTTGCATGAAGCAACGCTGTTTTTTGGCGATACCCGAATTCCTGCCGGGACATTGCGCCATTACGGCGTCGAGGCGGAAATCGTCTATCGTTTTGCGCGCGATCTGCTGCCACGTGAACGCCTGTGGTCGCTTGACGAGGTGCTGGACGCCGTCGGGTCAGTGCATACTGCAATCGAGATCATCGACACGCGGTTCGAACGCCCAAACTCCCAGCCGCGTCTGGCGCATCTTGCCGATCAGGGAAGCCACGGGGCTCTCATCATTGGTGAGGGGCAAATGGCATGGCGTCGCCTCAGCCCGGTTTCCGAGACGGTGCATCTCGTCCTGAGCGATGGCCGCGTGATCGAGCATATCGGGGGCAATTCTGCGGGCGACCCAAGGCGTCTGCTCGTCTGGCTTGCCAATCATGCCAGCGCGCGCGGCATGCCCCTCAAGGCCGGATGCGTTGTTACGACCGGCTCGATGACTGACACGATTTTCGTACCCCCCGGCACGACAGCTACCGCGCAGATCGCCTCTCTCGCCCCGGTTTCCGTCATCCTGCCCTGACCCGACACTTTCCTGAAAAGAGATTATCTTCATGAAGCCCCATCTTCTTCTGATCGAACCTATGATGACCGAAATCGAGACTGCGCTCGATGCGGCTTACACGGTGCATCGCTGGCAGAAAGACACGCTTCCCGGCGATGTGGCCATTCGCGCCATCGCGACGGGCGGTGGAACAGGCGTGCCGCGTGCGGTGATGGATGCGTTGCCTGATTTGGAGGTGATTGCCATCAATGGTATCGGTACTGACGCCGTCGATCTGGTAGAGGCGGCCCGACGTCGTATCGCCGTGACGGTTACTCGTGACGTGCTGACCGATGATGTCGCCGATCTTGCGATGACGCTTATGCTCGCCGCCTTGCGTGACCTGCTGCCAGGAGATCGCCTTGTGCGTGACGGCTTGTGGGGCAAGCAGGCTCTTCCGCTCGCCCGCAAGGTCTCCGGGGCGAAGCTTGGCATTGTCGGCATGGGACAGGTCGGTCAGGCTATTGCCCGGCGCGCGCAGGCATTCTCCATGCAGGTCTCATATTTTAGCCGACGCAATCTCGATCTGCCCTTCACTCCTTTCGTTAACGATCTTGTGGCGCTTGCGGCACAGAGCGATATTCTGGTGGTTGCGGCTTCTGGCGGTACCCAGTCGCGCAATCTGGTCAATCGCGAGGTGATCGAGGCGCTGGGGCCGAACGGGCTTCTGGTCAATGTCGCCCGCGGCACCGTTGTGGATGAGGAGGCGCTGGTTGCTGCCCTTCAGAAAGGGCAGCTGGGTCGGGCCGCGCTCGATGTCTTCGTCGATGAGCCCAACGTGCCCGATGCACTCAGGACAATGAGCAATGTCGTGCTGCAGCCGCACAGGGCTTCGGCAACGCTCGAAACGCGCCAGGCCATGGGCAAGCTTGTTCTCGACAATCTTGCCGCTCATTTCGCAGGTCGGCCGCTTCTGACACCTGTGACGATCTAACTTTTGGGGGATTGACCCCCGGTGTTCTGGCCTTCCGGCCAGACGCCCTGACGCAAGAAGTGCATTTCAGGGTTAACTGACCATGAAAAACAGGCTTTCCATTACGGCCCTGACCACGTTGGGCGCCTTATGCGCCCTCACGCCTGCGGCACGGGCCCAGTATCGCGGGCCGATTTCGGAGACGGCGCCGCTTTTCGCGCTCGATACGCCAACTTCCTACGCCAATACACCGTTCACCCCGCCTGTGGAGAGCATGATCCCGGCCTGGGACCGGCTGGTGAAAAAGCTCAACCGCAAGGGCGTCGGTATCGTTGTCGACTATACGAGCGAGAGTGCATGGTGCTTAATGCTGGCCACGCCGGCGATGCCGGGTATGCGCATCAGATCGGTGTCGAACTTGATCTCGACTGGTCCAGGCTGGTCGGCTGGCGCGGTTTCATTACCCATGCCGTAATTGTCAATCGCGCCGGGCATAATCTTGCTTCCGATCTTGGCGAGCGGTCTCTGAACGGGTTTCAGGAGATTTATGGTGGTGGAGGCAATGTCGGCGTGCATCTCGTCTATGTCTATGGCACGCAGGACCTGCTCAAGAACCGTATGCAGATCGCGCTCGGCAAGATGCCGGTGAATATCGATTTTGCAAATTCGCCGCTGTTCTGCACGTTTATGAACAAATCGAATTGCGGCATCCCGAAATCGCTCACGCGCACTGCGGCAGGTTACGGCACTTATCCGGGTTCGACCTGGGGGACGAGGCTGCGCTACTGGCCGCTCCACGGCGTCTATGTTCAGACCGGGCTTTACGGGGTCAATCCTTATCTCAATACCAATCAATATGATCGTACCGGTTTTCGCATGGGTACCGAGCTTTATACGGGCGTGTATATCCCGACAGAAATTGGTCTCATTCCGTCATTCGGCAGGAATAACCTTGTCGGGCACTATAAATTCGGCGTCGCGTATGATTCATCCAACTACCGCGACCTGTATCGCGACATGAACGGCAACCCCGCTGCGGCGACGGGCCTGCCCTATGGCTGGACCAACGGCAAGACACAGATCTGGCTTCAGGGTGACCAGATGCTGGTACGCAACGGGTCAGGCCCGCTGCAGGGCCTGTATGCCCTGGCCGGAGCGACGAAGAGCCAGGGGGAGAACAGCCCTTATGACTGGCAGGTCTATGCTGGCATCGTCGATCGGGGGCTGATCAAGGCGCGGCCCAAGGACACATTCGGCGTCGAATGGTCGGAAACCTTTGCCAGCCGCGATCTCGTCGCATCGCAATGGATACGCTACCGCAAGAATCTCTCCCTGCCCGGTAATGCGACCTATCCGCAGAGCCATCTCATGACGTTTGAGCTGACGTATAATTTTCATGCCTTTCGCGGCGTATCGATCCAGCCCGATTATCAGCATATCTGGCGCACCAATTTGCAGGCTGACAAGCCGCAGGTAGACGCCATAGGTCTGAAGATTCACGCTGTGCTTTGACAGACGTGAAGTGACAGGCGCGTCGATCGACGCCACCATCGGGTCATGACCGACAATCTGATATTTCGCCTAAAATTCAGGCAGTTGCTTTTGCTACGCCAGATCGATCTGGAACCCTCACTCAACAGGGCAGCGCGTTCGCTCAACCTATCGCAGCCGACTGCGTCGAAGCTTCTGCAGGATATGGAGACGGATCTTGAGGCGCAGCTTTTCGAGCGTCACGCCCATGGACTGACACCCACGCGTGCCGGGTCGGTCGCTATCCGTCACGCGAGGCAGATACTGGCCGATCTGGGTCGATTGCGTCATGATCTCCAAGCCGTTCGACAGGGTCTGTCTGGGACGGTCTCGATCGGGGCAATCAGCGCGCCCCTTCATGAAATCATCCTGCCTATTCTCGCCGATCTCGCCGAGGCCCAGCCCGATATAAGCGTGACGCTGCACGTCAATACCAGTCATGATCTCATGGAGATGATGCAGGCGGGGCGCATCGATCTGGCCGTGGGCCGCCCCGTAGACGGGATTGCGGCAGATCTGCTGATTGTCGAGGAACTGGCTCCGGAACGGCTCGTCATTGTGGCGGGTGCACAGAATCCTATCCTGCAGAATCCTCCTACGAGCCTCGCCCAACTCACCGAAGCGCGATGGATCGTCCATACGACGCCAAGTCCGATGCGTCAGGCGATCGAGGCGGCATTCACGATGCGAGATTACCTCTGCCACTTTTTCCGGTCGAATTGACGTCAATCTATGCAACAATCGACCTTCTGCAGCAATCCACACTTCTCGCAGTACTACCGAGATCGGTCTTCAATCTGTTGGCAAAGACCGAGATATTGCGGGAATTGCCTGTAATCCTGCCCGATCTTCTCTCTCCTTATTCCTTGATGCGTCTGCGTGACAGGCCTCCTACGCCCGCAGTAGCCTATCTTTCTGACGAAATAAAAATACGGGCTATCGGGTTATCCGATAGCGTCATCAAGTAAGTCTCATCGACTTTACTGCTCCCCTCGTCCTTCCTCAGCGCATCGATCATGTAACGACAAGGAGAAAGAGCAATCATGCGCGTTCTCATCCTTGGTGCAGCGGGTATGCTGGGCCGAAAGCTGACAGAGAGTTTTGTTGAGAAGCCCGGCGGAACATTTCCCGGGCCTTCGCAGCTCATTCTTGCCGATCTTGTGGCCCCTGCGATGCCTCAGGGAGTTGGCGGTACGGTCAGTTGTGTCGCCGCAGATCTCTCCGCGGCAGGCACTGCCGAGACGCTGCTCGCAGAACGACCTGACGTCATCTTCCATCTCGCCGCTGTCGTATCGGGCGCTGCCGAACGGGACATGCAGTTGGGATATCGGGTCAATCTCGATGCAACGCGCGGGCTTTTTGAAGCCATACGGACCTACATGAGCGGGAAGGCTACAAGCCGCGCCTGGTCTTTGCCTCGTCCATAGGTGTGTTCGGGCGCCCCTTGCCAGACATGATCTGCGACAGTCAGATCCCGACGCCGGAAAGTAGCTACGGCGTGCAAAAGGCAATGGTCGAGCTACTGCTCAGCGATTATGCGCGTCGTGGCATTTTCGATGGCCTGGCCCCGCGCATACCCACGATCTGCGTGCGCCCAGGTACGTCAAATGCCGCGGCTTCGGGTTTTTTCTCAAGCATAATCCGAGAGCCGCTGATCGGTCGGGAAGCCGTGTTGCCGGTGCCCAGAGAGACACGTCACTGGCTGGCGAGCCCGCGTGCCGCTGTAAAAGCCCTGAGACATGCTGCTGAAATCGATTACGAAGCTATTCGTCATCGTCCTGTTTTCACTCTTCCTGCTCTGAGTGTCACGGTGGAAGAGCAGATCGAGGCGCTGCGTTCTGTGGCGGGTAACCGGGCCGTGGCCCTCATTCGAGACGAGCCCGACCCTTTTGTTCAGCATTTCGTTTCGAGCTGGCCCAAGGCGTTCGACACGCATTGGGCGTTGAGCCTCGGTTTTACCGCCGATGAATCGTTTGAAGACATCATACGGGCTCATATCGATGATGATCTGGGCGGAAAGATGCATGATGCCTCACCCGCTTCGATCGCGGCTGGGCGGGTCCGGGCGGCACCGATCGGGCACGATGAGGCAACCCGGCGTGACGGGATCGTTCCCCGGACACTGCCCTGGACAGCCCAGAGCTGGCCTATTGCCGCCGCCATGATCCAGTATCCGGCGATCCTGCCCGATGGCAGTTCTGTGCAGGACCAGAAGGCCGAGGCTGGGCGACAACGCTTGCCGAGGTGCAGCGCGCCGGGTTCACCGAACTCGATCCGACCGATTGCTGGTTGCGTGTGGCCGATCTCTCTGCGTCCCGACGGCTTGAATTCCTATCGGTCTGTGCCGATCATGGATTGAGCATTCCGGCCATATCGACCTCTCGTCGCTCGGTGATCGATCCCGATCCTGAAAAGGCAGATGCTCGATGGCCTATATCCATCGGGTAATCGATACAGCAGCAGAAATTGGGGCCCGTGAAATCGCCGTTGGTTTCGCAGCTGCGCTGAGCGAAGCACAGAGAAAGGCGCTCTGGTTCTGGACGGCACCCGGCCATTGCGATCCTGACGACCCGGAGGTGTGGAAAAAAGCGGTGTCGCGTATGCGCGAACTGGCCGATCATGCCCAGAGCGTCGGGGTGGTGCTCTCGCTGGAGATGTATGAGGACACCTATCTCGGCTCGGCAGATTCAGCGGTGCGCTTCGTGCGTGACGTCGATCATCCTGCCTGCGGCATCAATGCCGATATAGGCAATCTGGTGCGGCTGCACCGCCCGATGGAACATTGGCGCGACATGATGGTCAAGCTCGCCCCCTATCTGCGCTACTGGCACGTAAAGAACTATCTGCGCACCGAGGACGCCACGACCGGCATGGTGGTCACAGCGCCTGCGCCAATGGAGCAGGGCGTGATCAGCTATCGCGCCGCCATCGCGATGGCTCTGGAACATGGCTACGCGAGCCCGTTTCTGGTCGAGCATTATGGCGGCGACGGGTTGAGTGTTGCCGCCCGTAACCGGGACTATATTCGCAGGATCCTGCCGCTATGAGCTATCAACCCTATAACGAGGCGCCCGTTCGCATGCGCTTCGACCAGAAGCTGGCCCGGATGAACGCAGGCACGGATGGCCCTGCCGATTTCATCATTGCCGATGCCAAGGATGCCGATATGGCAGGAGGCCTTTCGGCGCTCGGCATCAACCCGGTTACCCAATGTCCCGCAACGCTGGCCGAATTCGACGCCGCGATTACAGAGATCGTGCGTCAGGATCTCGTCGATATTCTTCTGGCCTCGGTATCGACGCTGGGGCGTCTCGGCAAGCAGGGCTTGTTCGAGGGAAGTGCGATCAGGCAGGCTGTGAGGCTCAACGATACGACGGATCTATGGCGCATACGCGGCGCGGACTATGGCAGGCAGCCTTCCATTCCGTTCAGAACCGCCCGCCCCGATCTGGTGCCGGTGAAATTCGGCCTTTACTCCATGACGTTCAGTGGCGACGCGCGTGAAGATGCCGATACGCTTTTC
Organism: Asaia platycodi JCM 25414; assembly: GCF_000614545.1. Classification (GTDB taxonomy): domain Bacteria; phylum Pseudomonadota; class Alphaproteobacteria; order Acetobacterales; family Acetobacteraceae; genus Asaia; species Asaia platycodi. Next base: position 105,851 of record NZ_BAKW01000008.1, read on the forward strand.
CGGTACCGTGACTTCCGGGCTGAGGCGCAGGCGGCAGGAATTTCGCATTTTCTCGAAGTCTTCAATCCGACGCATCCGTTGCTCGACAAGGCCGATTACGGCAGTTTCCTCAACGATATGGTCAGTCGTGCCCTGGCAGGCATGCATGAGAGCGAGCGACCGGTTTTTCTCAAGCTCGCCTTCAATGGGGCTTATGCGCTGGAGAGTTTCTGCCGCTACGACCCGTCTCTCGTCGTCGGCATCATGGGCGGAGGCAGCGGCACGACACGTGACTGCCTCGAACTCCTGCATCAGGCGCAGCTTGGCGGTGCGCGCGCCGCGCTGTTCGGGCGCAAGATTCTGGACGCGGAAGACCCGCCTGCCATGGTGGCGATGATGCGTGCGGTGGTCGAGCGCCGTCTGACGCCGTCAGAGGCAGTCAGCATCTATCATGAGGAACTCCTCTCGCGTGGCCTGGCCCCGAGGCGTTTGCTCGAGGCAGATCTCCAGGTCACGGACCCCCTGCTGCAATAAGCCCGTAAGGGCCGTCATACGGAACAGAAAATCATGGTCGATATCTGCGGTAATGAAGACGATTTTGCCACGCATGGTCTTCGCGCCTTTAATCACGTCTTTCAGGATATTGTGCGTCCCGTGCGCAGCGGAGCCCTGCGCGCCCAGCCCGGCCCCGACGGCAAGGTAACGGTTCTGGTGGGGGGCGGGTCGGGTCATTATCCGACATTCTGCGGCTTTGTCGGGGCGGGCTTTGCCGACGCCGTGGTCATGGGCGGCATTTTTGCATCACCCTCCATTCAGGCCGTGGCCAATATTGGTCGTCTGGCGCATCGTGGCGGCGGCATTGTCATGGGGTTTGGCAATTATGCGGGCGATAATCTCAATTTCGGAATTGCGGCAGAGCGCCTGCGTGCCGAAGGCATCGATACGCGTATTGTGGTCACGACCGACGATGTGGCGAGCGCCCCGGCTGAAACACCCGAGCGTCGACGTGGTGTGGCGGGCGATATCATCGTCTTCAAGATCATGGGCGCCTCTGCCGATGCTGGTTATGATATCGACGCGGTCGAGGCGGTTTCTCGCAAGGCCAATGCCCAGACGCGTTCGTTCGGTATCGCCTTCGATGGCTGCGCTCTGCCCGGTGCGCCCGAAAAGATCTTCACTATCCCCGAAGGCCGCATGGCGCTCGGGCTCGGCATTCATGGTGAGCCGGGTATCGAGGAGCGTGTCCTGGCGGCGCCCGAGGCGATCGCTGCCGAACTCTATGCGCGGGTGATGGCAGAAAAGCCGCCTGAAGCGAGAAGACTTGCCGTATTGCTGAACGGCGCGGGCGCCACCACGACCGAAGAGCTTTTCGTGTTGTGGAATGAACTCGAAGTCCTGTTCGAGCGCGATGGACTGACGCTGATCGCGCCGCTGCTCGGTTCCTATGCGACCAGCCTCGACATGTATGGCTGCTCACTGACGATCACCTGGCTCGATGACGAACTGGAGCGTTTCTGGCGTGCGCCTGTCATCTCCCCCGCCCTGTGCCGTCATGAGGTGAAAGGTGACTGGATCGCCGCTTCCAGACAGGAAGTTGCCGAACTGCCTGTGCGCTACGAGCCCGCAACGAGCGTCGCAGGCCGCGATGCGGGTGGCTGCGTTGCCAGGGCTATGGCCTGTCTGGCAAGGACGATGCGTGATGAAGAAGCCATGCTCGGCCGCATCGATGCCATTGCGGGTGACGGGGACCACGGACAGGGAATGGCGCGCGGCGCGCGGGCCGCGTCACGTGCCGCTCAGGCTGCTGCCGAAGCGGGTGCCGGAGCCCGCACGGTAATGGAGGCTGCCGCCGATGCCTGGGGAGATCGGGCGGGCGGTACGTCCGGTGCGCTTTGGGGAGAAGCACTTTTCGCCTTCTCTACCGTGCTCGATGACGAGAGTGCCTTCGACGCCTCGCGGCTGGTTCAGGGGATCATCAGGGGCGGCCAGCGCATCAGAGCGATAGGCAAGGCCGAGATTGGCGACAAGACCATGGTCGACGCGCTCGCCCCTTTCATCACCACACTGGGAAACGAGAGGCTTGCCGGGCAAGGTTTGGCCGAAATCTGGTTGCGTGCGGTGAAAGAGGCGCATCGTGGCGCAGAGGCGACGAAGCATTTTGCCGCCAAAAGGGGGCGCGCCAAGACCCATGGCGATCATAGCAAGGGCTATCCCGATCCAGGCGCCCTTTCCTTTGCCCTTGCCATGCAGGCTCTCACGTCCCTGATCGGGGATCTGACCTAAGGAACGGTGGTAAACAGGACGTCGGAAGAGCGCGACGACACGGGGCGCAGTGCCAAGAGCGTGAAAGTGGGATGTATGGAGACTATCGATTTCGTCGACCCGCATGTGCATCTGATCGATATTGATCGCCTGCATTATCCCTGGTTGTCACCGCCTTTCAGCCATGATGCGGCGCTCGGTAGCACAGAGGCCATAGCGCGCTCCTACAGCCTGTCGTCCTATCTCAAGGATATGCACGGGATGCGCGTACGCGGGGTGGTTTATGTCGATTCAGGCGTCGTTGCGGATGAAATCCTGAGTGAAGTGCGTTACGCGCATCACGTTCTGCAGGCAGCGCTGGCGCCATCTGACAGCGCGCCAGCCCATCTCGATGCCGCAGCAATCGTGGGTTTTGCGCGGCTCGATTCAGCCGATCTCGACCAGGTCCTGACCCAGCACAAGATGACACCGCTCTTTCGCGGTGTGCGTCATATCGCCAACTGGCACAAGGATCGGGCCGTCGCCTATCCTGGCCCCGATCTGACGCGTGACCCGTCGTGGCTGGACGGTCTGGCCGTCGTGGCGCGTCATGGGCTTACATTCGACCTGCAATGCTTTCCCGATCAGGTGCCTAGTCTCGCCCCTGTCCTGCAACGGCATGAAACCATGCCGGTCGTCATTGATCATCTTGGCATGCCGCTTTTCGACAATGAGGGCGGTCGGGAAAGCTGGCGCAGCGGAATGAGGGCCTTGGCGGCCTGCCGCAACGTGCATGTCAAACTTTCGGGCTACGGATTTATCAGGCGTGACTGGCGTTTTGAAGATGTGGCGCCAGTTCTGACCGAGGTGATCGATCTCTTCGGTGTCGAGAGATGCATGTTCGCGAGCGATTTCCCGACCGATCTGCTTTGCGCCCCGGCAAGACAGACGATCGAGACCTGGCTGCGCTTTATCGAGCCGTTCAGCATCGCAGAGAAACGCGCCCTTCTGGGCGGTGTTGCCGCGCGATTTTATCGTCTCGATCTCGACTTCTGACAGGTTACTGCCCCCAACAGAAGCCCTCTGGGCGAGTAAGAGAATGACAGGTCAGGAGTCCAGCATGCTGTTGAAAGACAAGATTTTCGCTATCACTGGCGGTGCGTCGGGTATCGGTCGCGCCGCTTCGCTCGAAGCGGCGCGTCAGGGCGCGGATGTGGCGATAACCGATATCGTTAAGCCGGAAATCGCTCAGCCCGTCCTTGAGGCGATCAGGGCGCAGGGCCGGCAGGCTGTCTATCTGCAGGGTGATGTTTCTGCGCCCGAAACTGCGAGCCGTTTCATGGAGGTCATTGTCGAGGGGCTGGGTGGGCTCGATATCTTCGTGAGCAATGCGGGCATCTGTCCGTTTCATCCCTTCCTTGATTTGCCGCCCGAGACCCTGACCAAGACCGTAGGGGTCAATCTGCTCGGTGCGTATTTTATGGTTCAGGCTGCGGCCAATCAGATGGTCCGGCAAGGACGAGGTGGTGCGATCATCGCTGTGTCTTCCATTTCCGCGCTGGTTGGTGGCGCGTATCAGACGCATTACACTCCCACGAAGGCCGGGGTTCATTCCCTCATGCAATCCACTGCCGTAGCACTCGGGAAATACGGAATAAGATGCAACTCGGTTCTGCCCGGTACGATACGCACCGCGATCAATGAAGAAGATCTCTCCGACGAGGTCAAAGCGCAGGCCATGATCGGACGCATTCCCCTCGGGCGACTGGGGGTTCCGGAAGATCTTGCCGGGCCGATTGTTTTTCTTGGTTCCGATATGGCAGGCTATGTCACAGGGGCGTCGCTGCTGGTCGATGGCGGGTGTTTCGTCAATCTGCAATAGGGGCGAGATTCTCTGTCCTGCCTGAGTGCGTATGTACCGCCCGGATCGGGGAGCAGAATCCGGGCTCAGAGTCGGTTGCTGCGGGTTGGCGTTTTTCTGCCGACCGTGGCACATGGAGCGCCATGTCAAACGGTGCCCCTTTTCATAGCAGCTCGCTTTATCATCTTCTGTCGGTTGCGGGAGCGGCCTGGTGGTCGAAGGGGCTCGCCGTTATCCTTGGCACGTTCATCCTCGAAGATGCCACGACCATGATTGCGGCGATGGCGGTCGATGACGGGCGCATCACAGTGACCCTGGCCCTGATCTCGCTTTATATTGGCGTCGCTGTTGGCGACCTCGGCCTCTACGGGCTTGGCGCCATCGGCGCAAAATGGCCCCCTGCACGGCGCTGGCTGACGCTGCCCCGCCACGACAAGGGGCGCAACTGGTTCCACCGCAATGTGGTCCGTACCGTGGTCATCAGTCGCTTCATCCCGGGTGCGCGGCTGCCGCTCTATACGGCCTGCGGTTTTTTCCGCGCGCCGTTTGGCTCTTTTGCAGCAAGTGCGGTTGTCGCTACACTGATCTGGACATCGCTCCTTTTCAGCGTTTCTCTGCATGTCGGGGGGTGGCTGTCGGCCCATATGGCGAGCTGGCGTTGGTTCGGTATAGCGGGATTCATTCTGACCATTCTTTTCGTCGGACGCCTCATTGCGCGCTTCCAGACCTTCAGTGACTGATCGATCAATGCTCCAGATTTCGCCTGACCTGTCTTCGCAGCCCGAAATGCCCGACGAGGATGGCAAGGCGCCCCACCCGCTTTCCCTGTTTGAGTTCTGGCCGGGGTCGATCTTTTATACGCCTATCGTGCTCTACTGGATCGCACTCGGGCTGCGCTACGGCGATTTCAGCATACCGAGCGCGGCCAATCCCTGCATCGAGACGGGCGGTCTATGTGGTGAGAGCAAGAGCGGTATTCTCGACCTTGCCGGACCTGTCGCCAATCGATGGATCGCCCCTTATGTGACGCAGATGCTGCGCAAGGGGCAGCGAGAGCAAGACGCCGAGGCGGTCATTGCCGCCCTGGGCGAAAAGGGCATTGCCTTCCCGGTGGTGGTCAAGCCTGATATCGGCTGTAACGGCACCGGGGTGAAGCTCGTGCAGAGCCCTCAGAACCTCCTGCAGGTCCTGAGACAATTTCCTTCAGGCGTGCGTATTCTGGCCCAGGCACTGGCCGAGGGTCCCGTTGAGGCGGGGTTGTTCTATATTCGCGAACCTGGTGCCTCGTCGGGACGTATCACTTCAATCACCTACAAGGAATCCCCGGTTCTCGAAGGCGATGGCCTTGCGACCATCCGCGAGCTGATCACACGTGACACGCGCACCAATCTTCTGCCCGATATCTATCTGCCCCGTCTCGAGGGGCGGCTTGACGATGTTCCGGCACCCGGCGAGCCAGTGCAGCTCGTTTTTACCGGTAATCACTGCAAGGGCTCGATTTTTCGCAATGGCTGCAAGGATGCGACCCCTGCCCTGACGCGTCGCCTGGACGAGATCATCGGGGATGTTACCGAGTTCCATTTCGGTCGTATCGACGTCAAGGCTGCTTCCATAGAGGCCCTGCGTCGAGGCGAGGATTTCGAGATTATCGAGTTGAATGGCGTAGGGTCGGAGGCGACCCATATCTGGGATTCCAGAACCACGCTCTGGGAAGCCTATCGCGCACAATTCTACCACTATCGTGAGGCATTCCGCATTGGGGCCATGAACCGTGCGCGTGGCCGCAAGACTTGTGGCGCCTATACGATGCTACGCTACTGGCGCAAGCAGCGGCGCCTGCTTGCACTCTACCCGCTCAATGACTGAGCAAAGCGTGTGACTGAGTAAAGCGTGGCGAGGAGAGCGCGAAGGACAGGGTCAGATCGATAGCCTGCCTGCCGCTGTGCGATTCCTACTGTATACCTGAACCGAAAATATAATTGCTGACCTGCTGCTCGAGCGAGCTGGGCGCCTCGGTGTTGGTGATGGTCCCGTCGCTCGGCAGGCGTTCCCGTGACTTGCCGGGCGCGATGGCCAGCGCGTTTTCTGACGTCATGCTGGGGGCGGCGATCGACAGGATCGTATCCTGCGGCAGGGAGAGATGGCGATCGATCGAAAAATCGACCTGGGCCATCTGCGTCTGCGGGTCGAGAGCGATACGCGAAACCGTGCCCACCCGCACTCCGGCCAGGACGACCGAAGCGCCCGGGTTCAGCCCGTTGGCTGAAACAAAGCGGGCATGAAAGCGCTGCGTGTCGCCAGAAGGCCCATGACGCTGGGCCACGGCGTAGAGGGCGAAGCCTGACGCGAGGGCGAGCACCATTGCACTCGCCAAAATCGCGCCGCCCCGGTTTTTTGCCGCCATCTTCGCTTCACCTGCCTGTTATAACAGCGGAACTCTTCGCCTGAGTTGCGGTCATGGTCAAGCGCGGGCTTGCGGTCTGTGCCGCGCTGAGGCAGGAGATAGAAACATTTCTTTCATACTGAGCTGACATGACGTTGCTTCAAGCACTGGTTCTGGCGATCGTCCAGGGACTGACCGAACTTTTCCCCGTGAGCAGTCTCGGTCACGCGGTACTGCTCCCGGCCTTGCTTCACTGGAATCTGGACGAACGCAGCGAATTGTTCCTGCCGTTTCTGACCATGCTCCATTTCGGCACGCTGGTGGCCTTGTTCTGCTTTTTCTGGCGCGACTGGCTGGCCATTTTTACTGGCGCTATCGGACGACATGGCCCCGCGCGTCGCGAAGAAGCCATTCGCATTCTGGTTCTGCTCGTCGTTGCGACCATTCCGGTAGTGATTTTCGGCGCAGCTTTCGAACATCGTCTGAAGGTAATTTTCGGCACGCCGGTCGCGGTGGCGCTTTTCCTGATCCTGAACGGACTCATCCTGCTCGTGACGGAGTGGATGCGCTCCTACAAGGGCCGTCGTCCGCAGCGCGCCATTGCGGACATGTCGGCCAGGGACGCTCTGGTCATCGGCTGCTGGCAGTGCCTTGCCCTGTTTCCCGGTATCTCGCGCTCTGGCTCTACCATCAATGCCGGTCTGGTTCGCGGGCTCGATCATGAGACGGCGGCGCGCTTCTCGCTTCTCATGGCTCAGCCTGCCGTTCTGGCAGCAACGGTGCATGAGGCATGGCAGCTGCGCCATATGACAGTCAGCCACGAGATGGCTCAGATCTCGGTCATTGCGGCCATCGTCGCAGGGATCACGGCGCTGATCAGCACGGCGGTGCTGCTCAAATATTTCCGCAATCACGACCGCTGGGCGCTGTCGCCTTTCGCCTTCTATTGCATCGGCGCTGGCCTGTTCTCGCTGCTGGTACTCGTTCTCTTCTGATAACGAAATAATTTCCACTTTGACGGCCGATCCGGCATGATCGGCTTTTTCGAGCATGGGCGATTTTTACCATTCCTGACCTGGCTGCACCTCCACCTTCGCCCTCTCCTGTCGGGAGCCGTCGCAAGACGCTCGAGCAGGTCACGGCTGATTATGAGACGAACGGGCTGAAACGCTCTCTGACGGCAACCCAGCTTGTCATGCTGGGTGTCGGCTCGACCATCGGTGCCGGTATCTATGTCATGACCGGCACGGCGGCGGCGGAATATGCGGGGCCGTCGATCCTTGTTTCTTTCGTTATCGCCGCTCTTGCCTGCCTCTTCACGGCTTTTTCCTACGGCGAGCTATCTTCGAGCCTGCCAGTATCGGGCTCGGCCTATTCATACGCCTATGTCTCGATGGGTGAGCGCGCTGCCTGGACGGTAGGTTGGCTGCTCTTGCTCGAATACGGCATATCCTGCGCAGCAGTCGCTTCGGGGCTTTCAGGCTACGCGACCAGCCTGCTATCGAGCTTCGGGTTTCATATCCCTGCCGCGCTCAGTCAGGCGACGTTTCAGACTGTTCCGGGCAGTGGTGGCATGGCCATCACCTCGGGGTGGCGTTTCGATCTGGTCGCGACGATTGCCATTGCCATTGTTACTGCCTGTCTGGTGCGGGGTGTGCAGGAATCGGCGCGCGTGAACACGATCATCGTTTTTATCAAGGTCGGTGTTCTTTTCCTCTTCGTGGCCTGCGGGTTGTTCGCCCTGCATCCGTCGTACTGGCACCCGTTCATTCCTGAATATCGTGGCGGTTTTCAGTATGGTATCCCCGGCATGTTTCGTGCCGCCTCGATCATTTTCTTCGCGTATGTGGGGTTCGAAGCCGTCTCCACAGCGTCGGCGGAAGCCCGCAATCCGCGTCGCGACGTGCCTATCGGCATTATCGGCAGTCTCGTGATCTGCACCTTCGTCTATGTATGCGTCGCGTCCATCCTGATCGGAATCGTGCCTTATCAGCAGCTCAATGTCGCGGACCCGCTTTCGATTGCCGTGCGCGCGATGCACCAGCCGTGGCTCGCGCTTTTCGTCAATCTCGGTGCGACCATCGGTCTGTGCTCAGTGCTGCTCGGTCTGCTCTACGGTCAGACACGCATTTTCTTTGCCATGAGTCGTGACGGGCTCTTGCCGCCCATCTTCTCTTACGTGCACAAGCGCTATCACACACCCTGGACGGGCACGATCCTGCTCGGCATCATCGTCGCTCTTGCCACGGCGACTTTGCCGATCGATGTCATCAGCGATCTTGTCAGCATCGGTACGGCGGCAGCGTTCGGTATCGTGTGCTTCACCGTGATCTGGCAGCGCAACATGCATCCTGACATGCCGCGCAGCTTCAGCGTACCGCTGGGCGGTTTCAGGGTCAAAGGCTGGTGGATCGGCATTACCCCGCTTCTGGGTATTCTCTTTTGCGTCGTCATGATTGCCCCGCTTTTTGCCGATATGGCGCGGGCGCTCATGCATGGTAACCCGGTGCCTGCGTTGCTGCTGCTCGGTTATGCCGGGCTCGGGTTTGTCACCTACTGGTATTACTCACGCCATAATTCCAGCTTTGCCAACAAGCGCGACGTCTGAGGCCCACCTAGTCACGGCTGTATGAATTACCCACAGATTTCGTGGATGTGTTCGTGGGTAAGGTTGTGGATAAGGGGCGCACAAGAATCAGAAAGGGGGGAGCGTTCGGCTCCTCCCTTTTTTATGCGCTGACAGGCTGGGTATTTATTTGACAGCTCTTTCGGAAAGCTCGCGGGCGATGACGCGGGCGCAGAGTGCCATTGAGATAGCGCCTGCATCGGGATGGCCCTTGCTGCGCTCGCCATGGGTGCGAGCACGACCGAGACGGGGGAGCAGATCCTTTGTGGCCTCTGCGGCAAGGGTCGAGGCTTCTGCGGCCTGAGCCCAGGCTTTTGTGATGGAAAGTCCCTGCCTGAGGCCGCCCTCGAAACCCTCGACCAGGGGTTCGAGCGCGTCCATGAGCGTCTTGTCTCCTTTTTTCGCCTTGCCGAGCCCGGCGATCTTCTCCATGGCGCGACGCAGCCCGAGGGAAAGACTCTGCGCGTCCGGCACGGCTGAATCGTCGAAGGCAGTGCTGAAAGCAAAAAGCCCTGCACCCCAGAGGGCGCCGGA
>NZ_BAKW01000007.1 GCF_000614545.1 Asaia platycodi JCM 25414
CGCCGCCCATTCCGCCACCGGCGGAAAGCAGGACGCCGCCTTTGCCCGATGTGAAAACGCCGGAGAAAATGGTCGACGACTCGGCCGAGCCCATCAAGCTTCGCCGCCCAAGCCGTCGCCGCCCTCGGCATCGAAGCAGGTCGCACCGCCCTCGCCACAGACACAGCCTGTCGACAAGCTGCCTGAGACTGCGACTTTCTCACATATCACGCAGCCCAACCCGGCGAAGAAGACGCAGGCCGACTCGCATTCGCTCCTGGCGACGCTCGACTCGCTGAGAGCGGACCAGAAGCAGACCCACCCGCCGAAGGCGCGTGCCAACCCTCAGCAGGGCGGCGCGCCGAATGGCGGCGGGGCACCGAATGGCGACATCACGAATGCGCTCAGCTCGGCTGAGCAGAAGGCCATCGGTGGATCGGTGCGGCGTTGCTACTCCGAAGACACCGAAGCGCGTAATTATGCCTCATTTAGTGCGCATCTAGTCGTCACCGTAGATGCGACCGGAGAGGCAAGAATGGCGCGTTTCGCTCCCGATACACAGGCGAAAGCAAATGCTGACCCGTCTTATCGGGCCTTGGCCGAGCGGGCACGCGATGCCGTGCTGAGCCCGACCTGTTCGAAACTTCCCATACCGTCAAACCTTCTGGCAAGACGCACGAACTCAAATTCGTGTTCCGCCCATGAACCTCAAAGAGCGCAAGAGAAGCGAAGTCATGCCAGTCGATAAGCCCCTGTTGACCGACGATCAGGCACAGAGCCTTTCCACCTTTTTCTCCCGCCGCTCCCTTCTCGGCGCGTCCATTGCTGCGGGTGGCCTCCTGGCCACCCCGCTCAGCGCTTTCGCCCAGGCCGCCAATGCGCCCGGTGAAGCCGAGATTACGGTCGATCAGGCGCGTACGGCACCCATCCCCATCTCGATCCCTTCTTTCGGGCCTGGACTCGGCGAGCAGATCACCGGCGTGGTCTCGGCCGACCTCGAATCGACGGGTTTGTTCACCATACTGCCCGGCACGTCAGGAACGCCCGATTTCGCTGCGCTCAAGGCGCAGGGAGCACGCGCCGCCGTAACCGGTAGCGCCGCAGGATCGAGCAGCACCCGTGTGGAGATGCGTCTGTGGAACGTCCTGACCGGCGAGCAGATCCAGGGTACCGCTTACACGGCCTCGGCGGCGAACTGGCGCCGAATTGCGCACACAATCGCTGACGTGATTTATGAGCGTATGCTGGGTGAGAAGGGTTATTTCGATACCCGCCTCGCCTATATTGCCCGGACGGGTCCGCGCCATCATCAGATCACGCGCCTTGCCGTCATGGATCAGGATGGGGCCAATAACCACATCCTGACCTCCGGCCAGTGGCTGACATTGACGCCGCGCTTCAATCCGGTGCGCGATCAGATTGCGTTCATGTCTTACGCGAATAACCGTCCTCGCGTTTATACCTTCGATCTGGGTTCCGGCAGCCAGCGCATGCTAGGCGAATTCGACGGCATTTCGTTCGCGCCGCGTTTCTCGCCTAATGGCAGCCAGGTTGTGCTGTCTGCTACGCGCGGCGGCGGCTCAGACATTTTTGTGGTCGATCTGGGGTCGGGGGCAAAGCGCCAGATCACCAATTCAGGCGCGATCGATACCAGCCCCTGCTTCAGCCCCGATGGCAGCCAGATCGTCTTCAATTCCGATCGTGGCGGTTCGCCGCAGCTCTACATGATGAGCGCGTCCGGGGGCGGCGTACGTCGCATTTCTTATGGTCACGGCACTTACGGCTCGCCCGTATGGTCACCGCGTGGCGATCAGATTGCGTTCACCCGCCTTTCCGGTGGGCGATTCTCTCTTGGCGTCATGGGGCCAGACGGTACGGGCGAGCGTATCCTGACCGAGGGTTTCACGGTCGAAAGCCCCACTTTCTGCCCTAATGGTCGCGTCATCGCCTTCTGCCGCCAGTCGGCAGCAGGAGCGGGCGGCGCCGGATTCTCGAGCGGAATCGGGACGATCGATATCACTGGCTTCCATGAGCGCCCCATTCGCACCGAAACCGGCGCGTCCGATCCGGCCTGGTCGCCGCTGCAAGGCTGAGTATCGTGTCTCTGACGCCGCGTTTTGTGGCGTTGGAGACACTAATTTCTGACTTTCTCATGAATTCCGCGCGACTTGCCTCGTGATGGTTATCATCCCGCTTGACCGCAGTTCTCGGGAATGAGTATGGCCGATCTTGGTCGTCGGTATCGGTGAGGCCCAATGGTTCTGGTAACCAGCAAGCAAAACGGGAACTCCGGCCTTCGTAATTAGTTGTCGTCACGCTTCCTGGTCCCGGATGGGGACTATATTCAGGGTTGGCAAAAATGAATTTCAAGCTTCTCGGTGCGCTTGGTCTGGCAGTCGTTCTGGCTGCCTGCTCGGACGAATCAAACAAGGGTGCATCGACCGGTGCAGGCGCAACGGCTCAGGAAACGGGCGCTGCGCCCGGTAGCGAAGCCGATCTGGTCGCCAATGTCGGCGATCGCGTCTTCTTCGACCTGAACCGCAACACGCTCTCGAGCGACGCCCAGGCAACCCTCGACAAGCAGGCAGCATGGCTCGCCCGCTATCCGCAGGTTAGCGTCCAGATCGCCGGTAACTGCGATGACCGTGGCACGGAAGAGTACAACATTGCTCTCGGCCAGCGTCGTGCGAACGCCGCTCGCGACTATCTGGTCGCCAAAGGCGTTGCCCCTTCGCGCATCTCGACGATTTCCTATGGTAAGGATCGTCCGACTGCCGATGGTGACGATGAGCAGGCATGGCTCAGAATCGTAACGGGATCACCTCGGTCAAGTAATCGGTTCGTCGCTCGAAAGGGCGCTCCCGCTTCCGACATCTGACGTTGTATCGTCTCTCTAGAGCGGGACGGGGAGAAGCGCTCCGTACCAGTCCGTTTGCCGGTCTGGTACGGTGCCCGACGAGCAAAGCTTCGAAACCGGCTGGCGCTTATGCGTCAGCCGGTTTTGTTTTATGGTGAATGCGATTTTGCGTGGCATTCTGCCCGCACCCACGATTTGACTGAAGGATGCGCCATGCGCGGTGCCCGAGTTTCCCGGTTCTTCATCCTCTCGACCGTTTCTCTGCTGTCCGTGCTGGGCGCGTCCGCCGCGAAGGCTCAGGTCACGAGCCGCGAGGGGATTACGCTTCAGAACCAGATCCAGCAGCTCAGCGAGCAGCTTCAGCAGGTTCAGTCCAGCGCGCAGAGCGCACCGGCTTCCGGCGGTTCGGCGCCGTCCGTTTCGGCAGGCAATGGCGATCTGGTGTCGCAACTTCTTCAGCGTGTCTCGACCCTCGAAAACGAGAACCGCGAGATGCGCGGCGAGCTGGACCAGCTGTCGAACCAGGTCCAGACGCAAAACGCGACGCTGACCAAGCAGATCGGTGACATGCAGTTTGCGGCCCAGAACGGTGGCGGTGGCGCAGCGCCCTCAGCTCCGCCTTCATCCGATGCGCCAGCCGCGGCCCCTGCGGCACCAGCAGCGACGGACAAGCCGGTAACAGCGCTCGAACTGCTCAAGACCGGGCAGGCAGCCTCAAGAGCCGCGATTATGCAACGGCGCAGAGTGATGCAAGCCAGGCTTTGAAACTCGCCAAAACGCCGAATGGAAAACTCGAATCGCAGTTTTTGCTCGCCCAGTCGCTCGCCGGGCAAAAGCAATATCGTGACTCGGCACTGGCCTATTACGATGCTTACAACCGCGCGCCGAAATCGCCCCGTGCACCGGAGGCTCTCCTTGGCGTTTCCGCTCGATGCTCGCGCTCGGTGACAAGAATTCAGCTTGTCAGGCCTTGCAGAAGCTCGATGCTGAATTCCCCTCAGCCACAGCGCGTGTGAAGGCTGCTGTCACGACATTCAAGGGGCGTGCAAGCTGCCATTGAGAGAGGCTCAGCCGATCGGCGAGAGTGAGTTCGCCGATCTGATGTCTGTCTTCGGACCTTTCATCCCTGATCTGCCCCGCTTTCCCGTCGCTGTTGCTGTGTCTGGCGGGGCAGATAGTCTCTGCCTTGCCTGGTTATTGCGCCGCTGGCGCCGTGCGGTTCTGGCGCTGATCGTAGACCATGGCCTGCGTGAGAACTCTGCTGCCGAGGCCGCAGAAACAGCGTCCAGACTCAAGGCACTCGATATTCCTTCTGTCATCCTCAAGCTTGATACAATCGATCGAAAGGGGAGCTTACAGAAGAACGCTCGTATCGCACGCTATCAGGCGCTCACAGCAGCCTGCCTCTCGCGCGGCATTCTCGATCTGGCTTTAGGCCATCATGAGCGCGATCAGGTTGAAACGCTTCTTCTTCGCAAGGCTCATGGGAGTTCGCCTCATGGGCTCGCCGCCATGGCCCTCTCGCGCGAGACGCCGCAACTGCGCCATATCAGGCCATTGCTTGAGATCGCGCCGGAGCGCTTGAGAGCGACGTTAAGAGAACAGGGCATCGTCTGGTTGAGGATCCGAGCAACCGTAATCGCCTCTTCGAGCGGGTCCGCATCCGTCTCTCGCTTGACGAAGCCAGCTACATGGCGGGGCGCGGCCAGCTTGCCTTGCACGCGCTTCAGCGCAACGAGAACGCTTCAAAAGGCGCTCAAGCGCTCGCGAAATTGCATGTCGATCCGCTTGGCTTTGCTGTCATGGCGACATTACCCGACGACCCGGCTCTGCTGGGCCGTATCTGGCAGGGTGTCTCAGGTGCGGCCTATCCGCCGTCTCCCGTTTTTCTCGAAAACCTTATTGCACTGCCGAAGCCAGTGACGATGGCGGGCGCGCAGCTATGTGCTGCCGGACGGCTTGGGAGTGGCTGGCTGTTACTGAGGGAGCCGTCGGCTGTGGCAGGGCGGATCGCGGCACAGCCTGGTGTCTTGTGGGACGGACGGTTCTCCTTTTCAGGCGAAGTGCCCGAGCAGGGGGGAGAGATTGCGGCGCTCGGTGACAATGCCCGTCATTTTCGTCGCCATGCATTGCCCGCCATTGTGTTGAGGGGGCTTCCCGCACTCTGGTTGGGGGGGCACGTGATGGCCGTTCCCCAGCTCGGCGTCTTTGCCGGGCCCCTCTGGGCAGGGCTGGCGTTCTCTTTCAGTCCGGCTGTGCTCCTGAGCGACCCCTCATTCTGGCCGGAATACCGCGAAACAGTGAAAACTTGATCGTAAGGGGGTGGGAACATACTGCCGAATGCTTATGTTAGTTCGCAAAGTGTGGTTGCTGCCGGTCCCTGGCAGAGAACCAGGGGCTGTCGTGTCGTCGTCGGTCAGTCTTCGCCTCAAAGTTTGGAAACAATAGAGACAGTGATGAACAATTTCGGCCGTAACCTGGCACTCTGGGTGATCATCATCGTTCTGGCGCTGCTGCTTTTCCTGGCGTTTCAGCCGAGTGGAAACCAGCACGCTTCACAGCAACTCGCCTATTCCGATTTCGTCACTGATGTCGATCAGGGCAAGGTGCGCTCGGTGGTGGTTCAGAACCAGAACATCACCGGTACGCTCAGGGACGGAACGTCTTTCGAGACCTATGCCCCCGTGGATCCAGGCCTCGTGCCGCGCATGACGGGCAAGGGGATCGAGGTTGTCGCAAAGCCGCTCGACGCCGATGGCAGCCCGATTCTGCGTGCGGTCACGAGCTGGCTGCCGATGATCTTTCTGCTCGGCATCGGCATTCTGTTCTTTCGTCAGATGCAGTCCGGTAGCGGACGTGCAATGGGTTTCGGCAAGTCCCGAGCCCGTCTGCTGACGGAGAAGCAGGGCCGCGTCACGTTCGATGATGTCGCAGGCATCGACGAAGCGAAGGCCGAACTCGAAGAGATTGTGGAATTTCTAAAGGATCCTCAGAAGTTCACGCGTCTCGGTGGCAAGATTCCCAAGGGAGCCCTCCTGGTCGGCCCGCCGGGTACGGGTAAGACCCTGCTGGCCCGTGCCATCGCCGGCGAGGCAAACGTGCCGTTCTTCACGATCTCAGGCTCTGATTTCGTTGAGATGTTTGTGGGTGTCGGCGCGTCTCGTGTTCGCGACATGTTCGAACAGGGCAAGAAATCGGCTCCCTGCATCATCTTTATCGATGAAATCGATGCGGTCGGTCGTCACCGTGGCGCCGGTTTGGGTGGCGGTAATGATGAGCGTGAGCAGACCCTTAACCAGATGCTGGTCGAGATGGATGGGTTCGAGAGCAATGAAGGCGTGATCCTGATTGCCGCCACCAACCGCCCCGACGTGCTCGACCCCGCCCTTCTGCGTCCCGGCCGTTTCGACCGTCAGGTTGTGGTTCCCAACCCGGATGTGGCCGGCCGTGAAAAAATCCTGCGTGTTCACATGCGCAAGGTGCCTCTTGCTTCCGACGTCGATCCGAAGGTTATCGCCCGTGGTACCCCCGGTTTTTCGGGTGCAGATCTGTCCAATCTTGTTAACGAAGCCGCTTTGCTCGCTGCCCGTCTGGGCAAGCGCACGGTTGCCATGCTCGAATTTGAAAATGCCAAGGACAAGGTGCTCATGGGTGCCGAACGCCGCTCGCTGGTGATGAGCGACGCAGAGAAGAGAAACACGGCTTACCACGAGGGCGGTCACGCAATCTGCGCAATCCTGACGCCGGGATGCGATCCTGTGCACAAGGCGACAATCATCCCGCGTGGTCGCGCTCTCGGCATGGTCATGAGCCTGCCGGAGGGTGATCGCTATTCGAAGAGCAAGGCGCAGTGCAAAGCCGATCTGGTTCTGGCGATGGGCGGTCGCGTTGCTGAGGAGCTCATCTTCGGTGCCGAGAATGTCTGCACAGGCGCTTCAGGTGACATCAAGATGGCAACTAATCTGGCCCGTCGCATGGTCACCGAATGGGGCATGAGCGACAAGCTGGGGATGATTGCCTATGGCGACAACGGACAGGAAGTTTTCCTTGGGCATTCGGTGACGCAGAACAAGAACGTTTCCGAACAGACTGCACGTGAGATCGACCGTGAAGTAAAGGAGCTTGTCGACGAAGCGTATCGCCGAGCTCATGCGCTCCTTCTGGAGCATATCGACGATTTGCATCGTCTTGCAAATGCGTTGCTCGAGTTTGAAACGCTCACGGGCGATGAAGTTGGCAAGGTCATTCGTGGTGAACCGGTAGAGCGGGTAGCGGTCGATGATTCCGCCCCCGATAATCGCCGCGCCTCCGTGCCGACAGTGAAGCCTGAGCCTGCGGCAGGGACAGAGGCTCTCGATCCGTCGCCTCAGGCGGGGTGAGCCAAGGTCAAGACTGAGAGAGTTAGGGGGGCATGAGCCCCCCTTTTTTCGTAATGCGGGGTATGCTTGAAGAGCGACGTGCTACGATACGGGTACGCGGAAAGAGGGACGGTCATGAGTAAAGAGCGCAAGGCAGAGCGTAAGCTGTTCGGCACAGACGGTATTCGAGGCACCGCCAACAGTTTTCCGATGACAGTCGATGTGGCGCTTCGTCTGGGTCAGGCCGCAGGCTCTATTTCCGTCGTGGGGCGCATCGTCATAGTGTCGTGCTGGGCAAGGATACGCGTCTGTCGGGCTACATGATTGAAAGCGCACTGGTATCGGGATTTCTCTCTGCCGGTATGGACGTCATTCTCGTTGGTCCGTTGCCTACGCCAGCCATAGCGATGTTGACCCGTTCGCTTCGCGCCGATCTGGGCGTGATGATATCGGCCTCGCATAACCCGTTTGGCGATAATGGCATCAAGCTTTTCGGCCCGGATGGTTTCAAGCTCTCTGATGAGGTCGAGGCGGAAATCGAGTCCCTGATGGGGCAGGATCTGACGGCCCAGATGGCGCCACCGGAGGAGGTCGGTCGCGCCTCCCGTCTGAACGATGCTGCTGGTCGCTATATCGAAGCAGCCAAAGCGTCTTTTCCCAGAGGGTCGCGTCTCGAAGGGCTGCGTATTGTTCTCGATTGCGCCAATGGCGCGGCCTATCGCGTAGCCCCTACCGCCTTGTGGGAATTGGGGGCAGAGGTCATCAAGATCGGCTGCGAGCCGAACGGGGTGAATATCAACGCCAAATGCGGCTCTACCTGTCCCGAACCCCTGCGTGAGGCCGTGATCGCTCAAAAGGCGCATCTCGGCATCGCGCTTGATGGCGATGCCGATCGTCTCATTATCGTCGATGAGAAGGGGCAGATCGTCGATGGCGATCAGATTCTCGGGCTCATCGTATTGTTCCTGCACAAGAACGAGCGCCTTGGCAGCAATGATGCGGTTGCGACAGTCATGTCCAATCTCGGCCTCGAAAAGAAGCTTGCAGAACATGGGATCACCCTACACCGCACGGCGGTAGGCGATCGGTATGTTGTCGAGAGAATGCGCGAGCGGGGGATCAAACTGGGTGGCGAGCAGTCTGGCCACATGATCCTGTCGGATTTCGCGACGACGGGTGATGGGCTCATCGCGGCGCTTCAAGTGTTGGCCGTACTTGTCGAAGAAGGACGGCCAGCGAGCGAGATCCTGCGCGTGTTCAAGCCTTATCCACAGCTCCTGCGCAATGTGCGCTATCAGGGTGGCGATCCGCTCCAGACGGAAAGTCTCGCCGAGGCAAGGCGGTCGGCCGAAGCACGGCTCGGCAATAAAGGTCGTCTGGTGCTGCGCAAGAGCGGAACCGAGCCGTTGATCCGCGTCATGGCAGAGGCTGAAGATCCCGCCTTGGTCGAAGAGATCGTCTCTTCAATCTGCGAGGCGGTTCAGAAAGCGGTCGCGCTCTGATGAAGGGGCGCGTGCTGATCGTTGCGGGGAGCGACTCCGGTGGCGGTGCAGGTATTCAGGCCGACATCAAGACGGTCAGTGCCTTCGGTGGCTTTGCCATGACTGCCATCACCGCAGTGACGGCGCAGAACACACGCGGGGTGAGTGCAATTACTTACCTGTCGCCCGGTATGGTGGCTGACCAGATGCGGGCGGTGCTTGATGATATCGGCGCGGATATCATCAAGCTCGGCATGCTGGGTAATGCCGAGATCATGGAGGCGGTGTGCGATACGCTTGCGCGCTACCCCACGATACGCTGTGTCATCGATCCGGTGATGATTGCAACCAGCGGAGCGCGTCTGATGACCGAAGACGGTGAGGCCGCATTCCGGCGTCTTTACGCCCATTGCTTCATGTTGACACCCAATCTGCCTGAGCTCGAGGCACTGAGTGGTCGCGCGCTTTCGACCCCAGGGGAAATGAGAGAGGCAGCCATCGAGGTCATGGGAAACCAGGACCTTACCTGGATACTGGCAAAGGGCGGCCATCTGCCCGGAGGTGATGTGGTCGATATCTTGCTTTCGAAGCAGCAGGAGCAACGGTTTGAAGACCCGAAGGTCGACACCCTTCATACGCATGGCACTGGCTGTACTCTGGCCAGCGCTATAGCCGTATGCCTCGCCCAAGGCGAAGCTGTGAGGCGAGCTGTCGAGCGGAGCAGGGCCTATGTTCGTCGTGCCATCCTTCAGGCGCCGCCTTATGGGAAAGGGAACGCCCGACCGATGAACCACATGAATCAGAACGAAGGTTGAAGGGCCGAGGTCGCCAGTTTGCCCTGCTCTGTTGATGCTCCGGGCGCCACCGGCTTCGTGTCGTCGCGCAGCACATAGCCACGCCCCCAGACCGTGCCTATCAGATGTCCGGCGCCGAATTGTTGCAGCTTCCTGCGTAGCTTGCAGATGAAGACATCGATAATCTTCATTTCCGGTTCATCGATGCCGCCGTATAGATGGTTCAGGAAAGCATCTTTCGTCAGCACATTGCCACGGCGTAGCACCAACAGTTCGAGAATGGCATACTCCTTGCCGGTGAGCTGCACATGGTTGCCATTTACCGAGGCGCTTTTGGCATTCAGGTCGAGAGCGAGGGGGCCAACCGTCATGACAGTGGTGCTGAAGCCCCGCGAGCGGCGCAAGACGGCCTGAAGTCGAGCCATAAGCTCTTCTGAATCGAAGGGCTTGGTGATGTAGTCATCAGCCCCGGCATGAAATGCTTGATTTTAGCCTCTGCTCGATTGAGCCCGCTCAGGACAATAATCGGCGTCTGTATTTGAGTTTTTCGAACGCGCCTGATGACTTCATACCCTTCGAGATCTTCGAGAGTCAGTTCGGTCAGGGCAAGATCGTAATCGTAATGGCGGAGCATATCGATCGCTTCGTGCCCTGTATGGGCGTGATCAACAGTAATACCGCCCTGTTTCAGGGTCTTGATCAGCGCTTGGGCCGTAGCTTGATCGCTTTCCACAAGAAGGAGGCGCATCTCATCAATCTCCAGGGTTGATGATGGTTTGGTACTACCTAAGGTTGCTGTCGGCAAGAAAAATACTTTCTTTCTCCGAAAACATTTCTGCAACCTAGTAACGAGTTTTTAACGTTTGCGCCCTAGGATTTTCTTGTGATGTCTAAAGTTTCTTACAATAAAAATGCTGATGTTTTTGAAGTGTTAGTGCCTTTTTCTATAGTGATCTTCAGGTGGTCGAGACAAATCGTTGACGCTTATTAACGTGTCAAACCCTTGATTTGGCCTTACGGTGTCCAGTGGTGACATGCAATACTCGTTTAGGTTGTATTGCAATAGGGTTCTCATAAAACAAACCGCTGGTATGGAAAGAATTCAGCAAGGTTGCTTTGCTCAATTCGTACGGATTACTGCGGCCCTCGACCTAGTGGACAATGTCTGATTTTGGATAGAGAACGGAGATCGAGCGCCGTGCGGATCAGGCAGAACACGAGAATAGAGAAATGGCATGAGCTGCGTGATAGGGCTCAGGCGCTGATTGCCGTGTTGCGCCGTGAAACTGGCGCTCGATTGCTGAGGCGTAGCGCTGAAGCGAAAATTGTCTGCGCTGAGCGTGCGATACTAAGCTCAAATGACAGCGATACGGCTGTCGAGGGGTTCGTGAACTGGCTCCCTGAGGCCAGGGGGGCGATCGAAAAGGCGCGCAGCGCTGAGCGAGAGGTCGCGATCGACGTGGCTGTGGCTTATCATCTTTTCATGCAGGCCAAGGGTGGCCCGGCAGGCGCCGGAGAGCGTGGTGAGGAATTGTCTTCACAATGAGGGGCATGCACCGTGTTCCAAGTCACCCGTCTGCTCCTCGGTCAGGTGCGAGGTGCCATGCTAGCAGTGGCGCTCCGCCTCGATCTCGCTCCAGGGGCGAGTGCCGATTATGACGCAGGCGACCGGATGAGTGTTGTCACGTACAAAAGAAAGAAATGTCTCTCCATCGTCTGAGAAAAGATCGGTCTGGACGCTCATCGTCGCGCTGACGGTGCCTGGCGTTTGCCTGGTCAGGGTGGCTGCGGCGTGGCTCATGAGGCGCCAGACGGCGCGCTCTGCTGCTTCTATGAGGCGTTCTGGAGCTGTTTCCTCCCGACCGAAGCGTCTGGTCAGGCAGTCCCAGTCCTGACGCGTAACAAAAGCCGGAATACCTCCTCCAGGCGTCTCCCGTTCAGCGCGGCAAAGAAGTCCTGCCTGGGCGAGTTCAAGAATATCGGTTGCTGGCAAGGTGGCAGGATTGAGAACGAACTCTTTCATCGACAGATTGGCTCCCGGCTCAGTTTTGTCCTGGCGGGGTGCCCATGGCCTGCATGAGGGCGGTCACCTGCTCGGGATGGGCGTGAAAGAGGGCTACATTGCTTGGATTCGGCGCGGGCAAACCGGCCGGGAGCGCCTGTCCGTTTGTTGCTGCCAGTGTCATGCCGAATGCCGTCATGCCCATGGTAAAGCTTTCGGGCGTAAATCCATGGGCGCTCAGGATCTCAGGCACGCGGGGTGTCGCCGCAATCTGACCGATCGTCTGCTGAAGCGAAAGCTGTGTCGAGTTGGGGGGGCGGATATTGGCAGCTTGAAGCGCCTGCAATGTTTCGGCGGCACGCGGCATGAAATCGGCTGGCAGCGGGTAGCGCAGCCCGGCCTCGATATCCTGCCTCATGGCGGGCGACAGGGCTTGCTGCTGCGACTGCGGTACAAACTCGGGAGCGGTCTGGGCGAAGGCCGGAGCGGCGAGCGCGCCACACAGGCATAGAGCAGACGCAGCTATAGTAACGAGTTTGTTCATCAGACCCATTCTCCCTTTCGCATCAGCGGCACGCGTTGACCGTCCTGATGAACGCCGTCGAGATCGACTTCGTTCGAGCCGATCATCCAGTCGATATGAATCATGCTTGTATTGGCGCCGCGCGCTGCGAGTTCTTCTGGTGTCGCGCTCTCGGTGTCGAATAGACATTTTGTATAAGCCTGTCCGAGCGCAATGTGGCTCGAGGCATTCTCATCGAACAGCGTATTGCGAAACAGGATGCCCGTCTCGGAGATGGGCGAGGCATGAGGCACGAGTGCCACTTCACCCAGGCGCGCTGCGCCGTCATCTGTTTCCAGAATGCGTTTCAGCGCGTCTTCGCCCTTGGATGCGTGAGCCTCGATAATACGCCCTTCGGCAAAGGTGACGCGAATATCGTCGATGAGTGTGCCTTGGTGAAAGAGTGGCTTGGTGCTGGCAACATGACCGCTCACACGATGGCTGTGCGGAGTCGTAAAGACTTCTTCGGTCGGGATGTTCGGATTGCACTCGATGCCGTTCGTGGTGTGCTCTGCGCCGCCAGCCCAGGCATGGCCATCCGCAAGCCCTACCAGAAGATCCGTACCGGGCCCGCTGAAATGAAGGGAGTCGAAGCGGCGCTCGTTGAGCATCGCTGCCTTCGCACGAAGTGTTGCGTTGTGCTGCTTCCATGCGATGACGGGATCGGGCGTGTCGAGGCGTGATGAGGCGAAGATCGCATCCCAGAGTCGTGCCTGCGCCTGATCTGCGGGCAGATCATGGAAGACCTGCGCCGCCCAGTTTTCCGTCGCATAGGCCACGATGGTCCAGTTCGTGTCGAACCGGGTGATAATCTCCATCGCTTCGCGATTCGCGCGCGAGGCGGCACGACTGGCGCGTGAGACGCGTTTAGGGTCCTGACCGTTGAGCAGGGTAGGGTTTGCGCCGGTGATGGCGAGACGGGCCGCGCCCTCGCGATAGGCGCGGGCAATTCCGTCGGCCATCCAAGCCGCACTTGTATCGAGGCTTTCATCCGAGGCGAAGCGATAGCGGGCGAGAGTTGTCTCGTCGTCGCTATACTGCGTTGTGACGAGGCTTGCCCCGGCGCGATAGGCATGTTCGGTCAGGCGCCGCACCAACGGCACGGCTTCGAGTGGTGCTGAAATGACCAGCTCTTGTCCGGGCTGCAGATTGAGGCCGATTCTGATCGCAACCTTGCCGAGTCTGTCGAGACGTTCGGCGAAGGGCAGGGTGGTTTCAGACATCAGTTTTCTCCTGGCGGGCTGTGCCCGTTCTGGCCCGATACGGGCGCCTGATCGATCGCTTATTCGCCGAATGTTTCGGCGTGATGCGCGCGGCGTGGGGCGCGACGCGGACGTTCCTGACGCGGCGTCTTGTCGCGGCTGACAGGTTTTTCGTCGCGCGGCGCCGTGCGGATTTCCACTTCCAGCTCACGAATGCGGCGCTGCACACTTTCCTTGAGAGAAGGAGAGGTATGCGGCTTCATTGTGGCCAGGGTTTCCTTGAGGTCGCGCAGTTGCTTCTGCTTTTCTGCCAGGTTGCGGCGGATCGGCTGATTATCGGAAAGCTGTCCCGTATAGGAGCGCATGGTCGAGTCTCTTTATTCTGCTCCGGAGCATGCCAGAGTGTGTCGTTGCATAGAACCCGGCAGGCGCGGGGAAGCGCCCGGCCGGGTCCGGTTTCGGTGATGTCAGAAGGGCAGGCGCGCGCCTGGTTTCAGCGCGACATCAGACCCATGGAGGCAAGCGCTCGATCAGCCGGTCCATTTCCTCATCCGTGCCGATCGTGATGCGAAGCCAGTCGCGGATACGAGGCGCACTGAGCTGTCGCACGATGATGTGGCGCTCCCGCAAGCTTGCCAGCAGGGCGCTGGCCTGACAGGCGGGGTGATGCACAAGAACAAAATTGGCACAGGATGGCAGAATGTCAAAGCCCAACCCGGCCATGCATTGCACAAAACGCCCGCGCGTCGCCATGACCTGACCAGTAGTATGCGCAAGCCAGTCGGCATCGGCAATGGCGGCAGCAGCCCCTGCCTGAGCAACGCGGCTGAGCGGGTATGAATTGAAGCTGTCTTTGACCCGAATGAGACCTTCGATCAGATCGGGATGGCCGATGGCGTAGCCGACCCGAAGTCCGGCCAGCGCACGCGACTTCGAGAGCGTTTGCACGACCAGAATATTATCGTGTTCTTCAGTCAGCCGGATGGCCGATTCAGCGCCGAAATCGACATAGGCCTCGTCGACGATGATCGTCCGGTCCGGCTGGAGGGTGGCCAGGCGTGACAGCGTTTCGAGCGGCAGGGCGTGGCCGGTATTGGCATTCGGATTGGCGATGGCGATTCCGCCGCAAGGGATCGTGTAGTCTTCGATGTCGATCTCGAAGCGCTCATTCAGCGGAATTTCACGATAGGGTTGGCCGAACAATCCGCAATAAACGGGATAAAAACCATAGCTCACATCCGCGAAAAGCATGGGCGCGTCGGGCGAGATGAGGGCACGAAAGGCGTGAGCCAGCACCTCGTCTGAGCCATTGCCGACAAAGACCCGCTCTTCGGTCGTGCCGTAGGTTGAGGCGATCACGCGTCTCAGGTCCCGTGCCGTCGGGTCGGGATAAAGGCGCAATGTGTCGTCGCAGGCTTTTTTTTATCGCTGCGAGGGCGCTCAGGCTGGGGCCGTAGGGAAGCTCGTTCGTGTTGAGCTTCAGAATATCGGTGAAATGCGGCTGTTCGCCCGGGATATAGGGATGCAGATCTGCAACGAGGGGATTCCAGAGGCGGCTCATGAGAAATCTGCCGTATCAGAAGTGAAGAGATGTTTCTGGCCGTGGGTTTCGGCGATATCGCGAACGGAAAGCCCCTCGGCGTCTTGCTGATCCGGGTCTGCACCATGAGACAGCAGAAGGCGTACCATGTCCTCACGGCCGAACATGACGGCAAACATCAGTGGTGTGCGCCCGAGATGGCTCGGAATATCGAGCTTCGCACCGGCGCTCACGAGAAGCTCGGCAACGGCCAAATGGCCCTTGAAGGCAACGCCGGAGAGGGCTGTCGCGCCCTTGGCGTCCTGTGTATTCGGGTCGGCACCACGCTCCAGAAGCAGCGCGGTAGCGGGCAGGACACCGTTATAGGCGGCGACAATGAGCGCCGTATAGCCGCGGCTGTCCTGCGCATCGACCGCCATTCCGGCATCCAGAAACTGGGTCAGCATATCGGTATCGCCGAGCCGCGCGGCATCAATGAAGAGCGCGGTTATCTGTTCGGGCGAAAAACTGCCTGCCGGCATCATCTCGGTCATGGAAGGGCCTGAAGCTGTCATATCGGGCCGAGAATAGCCGAGCGGCCCTTGATCAGGAAGCTCGGGAAATTCTTTTCTTCTGCCATCCCGGCAGCGTGTTTTCTGTCCGTCACGAAGCGCGCAGGCATTGCCCGCGCTCGGGCAGAACGAACCAGGAAGACTCTCTCTTCAGAGAGGCAAGGCAGCGTTTCAGCCGGCCTTCAGGTTCCCAATACCCCTCATCGGTGAGTCGGAACGTGCCGAAATGCATGGCAATTGCACGGCGGGCGTCCAGCAGCAAGGCAGCCTCCACCGCCTGTTCGGGCGTCATGTGGACTGATTGCATGAGCGTTATGGCTCATAGGCGCCGATCGGCAGCAGGGCGAGGTCGGGGGCGCCCAGGCGCTGGTTTATCTCGGTCCAGTGATGGCCGTGGGCCGTGTCTCCAGCAAAAATCAAGGATTGTTTCCCCGTATCGATATGGAAGCCGCACCAGAGCGCCCGATTCTGATCGAAAGGCGTGCGCGCCGAGCCGTGCAGCGCCGGAATTGCCGTGATTGTGATCGGGTCGAAACGAAGTGCTTGCCACCAGTCCAATGTGCCGACGGCGGAAAAAGGCAGGCCGCGCAGATGCCGCCGGTTGCCGATCGGAGCAATGCATAACGGGTGATCACGTCGGGCAAACCGCCTCAGTGTCGGGCGATCGAGGTGATCGTAATGACAATGAGAGACGAGTATGATGTCGACTGCCGGAATGGCGTCGAAAGCCAGCCCCGGTGGCACGACCCGCTTCGGGCCGAAATGACGCAGAGGCGAACACCGTTCGGAGAGGATCGGGTCTGTCAGAATGGCAAGGGGGCGCTGTCCCTCACGACCGATACGGATCAGAAAATTCGAATGATTGATGAAGCTGACCGAAATCTCTCCAGGCGCCAGCTGTGAGAGGGGGGCAGGGGCACAGGTTGGAATGTCGCTCGGCCATCCGGGCCGCAGGCTTCTCTGCCAGGAGAGGATGGTGGCAAAATCCGGTTCGATCGACGGGCGGACCGGTGGGGCATTGAGCGGAGGGGAAAGGCGATAAGAAGCCGGGTTGTAAAAGCTCCGGCCGTCGCAATGATCCGATTTCGGAAAAAGCTTCATCGCGAATCCTGCAAATTTTCGTGTGGTCGAGCACTCGTGAAGAATTTGGCTCTAGCACAATGTGGGCAATGGGCGTCTTATGCGCAACGCAATGTATTGCCGGGCCGGTAGGTTTCAGTTTGGTGTCAATGCTGTCGGGATTTTGAGGCAATATGTGCGTCGCAGCGGAACATCGCCATCACGCAGGCGTATGGTCAGGGTGTTCCGGTGATCTTCTCCCCGTGGCTGAGCCATGCGAGGTGAGAGCGGTCGCCATCTCTGCGTGGTCGCCTATGCGAAAAGGATCCCTGGTGGGGTTGTCTCAGGCAGCAAACCGGTCTTGAACATTGATGTCTGTCCGGCGGATGGTTTTCCATCGCAGAGAGTTAATTCGGAGGTCGATTTTTGATGCGTTCTTTAAGCAACCCGTCCGCGTTCGGCGCGGAAACAGGTGGAGCGGCCGGCGCCAATGTCTCTGACATCGCGCAGCTGAGCATCAACACTATCCGCACCTTGTCGATGGATGGTGTGGAAAAGGCCGATTCAGCCATCCGGGAACGGCGATGGCGCTGGCTCCTGTCATGTATACGCTCTGGCAGAATGACCTGAAATACGATCCGGCAGATCCGCTCTGGCCGGCACGCGATCGCTTTGTGCTGTCCGTCGGTCACGCCTCGATGCTGCTGTATTCGACGATCTATCTCACCGGTATTCGCGATGTGGTGAAGGACAAGGTTCTCGACAGCCCGTCGCTGACCCTTGAGGACCTCAAGCAGTTCCGTCAGCTGAACTCCAAGACCCCGGGTCACCCGGAATACCGTCACACGGCAGGCATCGAGACCACGACCGGCCCGCTCGGCCAGGGCTGTGGCAACTCGGTCGGTATGGCGATGGCCGAGAAATATCTCGCAGCCCATTACAACCGCCCCGGCTATGACCTGTTCGATTACCACACCTATGTGTTCTGTGGTGACGGTGACATGATGGAAGGCGTTTCGTCCGAAGCCGCTTCCATGGCAGGTCATCTGGGTCTGGGCAACCTGATCTGGCTGTATGACTCGAACCAGATCTCGATCGAAGGCTCAACCAACCTTGCCTTCACCGAGAATGTTGCCGAGCGCTTCCACGCTTACAAATGGCATGTTGTCACCGTCAACGATGTCAACGACATTGCTGCGGTAAGCAAGGCGCTCGAAGAAGCCCGTTCGGTCAAGGACCGTCCGAGCCTGATCATCATGCACACGGTCATCGGTTTCGGTGCCCCGAAGAAGGCCGGTACGGCTTCGGCCCATGGTGAGCCTCTGGGCGAAGAAGAAATCGCCGGTGCCAAGAAGGCCTATCACTGGCCTTGGACCGATGCGTTCCATGTACCCGAAGGTGTTCTGGAGCATTTCCAGGAAGGTCTCGGCAAGCGCGGCGCAACGGCGCGTGCGGAATGGCATGCCCTGTTCGACCGCTATACGAGCGAATATCCGAAGGAAGCCGCAGAGCTGCGCGCCATCTTCGAACGTCGCCTGCCGGAAGGCTGGGACAAGGATATTCCGAAGTGGGATGCGGATGCCAAGGGCATTGCCTCGCGCGCAAGCTCGGGCAAGGTCATCAACGCCGTTGCCAAGAACGTCCCCTGGATGCTTGGCGGCTCTGCCGATCTTTCGCCTTCGACCAAGACCAACCTCACCTTTGACGGTGCAGGGTCGTTCCAGCCGCCGCAATGGGGTGGCACCTATGCCGGTCGCAATATCCATTTCGGTATTCGCGAACATGCAATGGGGTCGATCTGCAACGGTCTGGCGCTGGCTGGTCTGCATGCTTATGGCTCGGGCTTCCTAATCTTCTCTGATTACATGAAGGCTCCGATCCGTCTGTCGGCCCTCATGGAACTGCCGGTCACCTACATCTTCACGCATGACTCCATTGGCGTCGGCGAAGATGGTCCGACCCATCAGCCGATCGAGCAGCTGGCTCAGCTGCGTGCAACGCCTGGTATCATGACCATTCGTCCGGCTGACGCCAACGAAGTGTCTGAAGCTTGGCGCACCCTGATGCCGATGACGCACAAGCCTGCCGTGCTGATCCTGAGCCGTCAGAACCTGCCGACGCTGGATCGCAGCAAGTATGCCTGCGCCTCCAACCTCGCCAAGGGCGCCTATGTGCTGGCAAGCTGTGAAGGCAAGCCGGATGTCATCCTGATGGCATCGGGTTCGGAAGTGTCTCTCGTGGTCGATGCTTATGAGAAGCTGACGGCAGAGGCATCAAGGCCCGCGTCGTGTCCTTCCCGTCCTTCGATCTCTTCGAGGAGCAGGATCAGTCCTATCGTGACAGCGTGCTGCCGCCGGAAGTCAAGGGACGTGTGGCAGTCGAGCAGGCTGCGGCTTTCGGCTGGGACCGTTACACCGGCATCGGTGGTTCGATCATCGCGATGAACAGCTTTGGCGCCTCGGCTCCGCTCAAGTCGCTGCTCACCAAGTTCGGCTTTACGCCGGAAAAGGTGTACGACGCCGCCCGCGAGCAGGCTGCCCGCAAATAAGACGACTACCGGGGCCTGACCGCTTCCTCGGCGGTCGGGTCTCTCGGGGCCACAGCGTGCTATGGCCCCCTCTCATGAGGTCAGGGTCGGAAGGCCGACCTGAGCTGAGACGGGTGTCCACAGGGAGCCCGTCAGGTGGACAGACAGGAGTACGTCATGGACGTCGAACAGAAGCAGGGTGCCGCTACGAGCGGGAACCGCTGCGTGATCTTTCCAATTTTGGCCAGTCACCCTGGCTGGACTTCATCCAGAGATCCTACACTGCCGATGGCAGCCTCAAGAAGCTGGTGGACGAAGACGGCCTGCGTGGCGTGACGTCAAACCCGGCCATCTTCGAGAAGGCAATGGGCTACGGCACGGATTACGACGCCAGATCAAGGATCTGCTGGCCGCCGAAACCCTCTCCCCCGGTGAACTCTACGAGAAGCTCGCCATCACCGACATTCAGGCGACTGCCAAGGTCATGCATCCGGTCTTCGTGAAGACCAAGGGTCTTGACGGCTATGTGAGCCTTGAAGTGTCGCCCTATCTCGCTTTCGAGACGAAGGCCACGGCTGATGAAGCGCGTCGCCTCTGGGCCGCCGTCAACGAAGAGAACCTGATGATCAAGATCCCGGGCACGCCCGAAGGATCCCGGCTTTTCAGGAGGTCACGTCGGAAGGTATCAGCGTCAACGTCACGCTGCTCTTCTCGCTTGAAGCTTACAAGAATGTTCTCGAAGCCTATATCAAGGGCCTCGAAATCCGCCATGCGGCGGGTGAGGACATCAGCAAGATCGCCAGCGTCGCCTCGTTCTTCGTGAGCCGCATCGATGGCAAGATCGACGGTGCGATCGATCGTCGCATCAAGGAAGGCGACAAGGACGCAGAAGCCCTGAAGGCCCTGCGCGGCAAGGTCGCTATTGCGAATGCCAAGGTTGCCTATCAGCATTATCTGGAAGTCACGGCTTCCGAGCGCTGGAAGAAGCTGGCTGCTGCTGGCGCTCAGCCGCAGCGTCTGCTCTGGGCCTCGACGGGCACCAAGGACAAGACGTTCTCCGACGTTCTCTATGTTGAAGAACTGATCGGTGCCGATACGGTCAACACCATCCCGCCCGCAACCTTCGATGCCTTCCGCGATCACGGCAAGCTGCGCGCCAGCCTGACCGAGAATGTCGAAGAGGCTTTCAAGGTGCTCGAGCAGCAGGCCAAGCTCGGTCTCGACCTCGATGGCGTGACCAAGACCCTTGTAACAGAAGGCTGCGCTTCGTTCTGCGACGCTTTCGACCAGCTGCTTGGGGCGGTAGCAAACAAGCAGGCCACGTTTCTCGGTTCCAAACTGATTGAGCAGAAGGCCGAGCTTCCAGCCGACCTGAAAGCCGCAGCCGATGCGGTGCTCGAAGACTGGCGCAAGACTGGCAAGGGCCGCAAGCTCTGGGCCAAGGACGCCACGGTATGGACCGGCGGTGACGAAGCAACTGGCTGAAATGGCTCGATATCGTCGATGAGCGTCTGGCTCATGTGTCGGAACTCGAGGCATTTGCAAGCGCAGTGAAGGCCAAGGGCTTCAGCGACGTGCTGCTGCTCGGTATGGGCGGTTCGAGCCTCGGGCCGGAAGTAATTGCGGAGACCTTCGGTCATATCGCAGGCTTCCCGAAGCTGCACGTGCTCGACAGCACGGATCCGCAGCAGGTCAAGACCTTCGAGAGCGCGGTCGATCTCAGAAAGACCCTGTTCATCGTCTCGTCCAAATCGGGCGGCACGCTTGAGCCGAACATTCTGAAGGCCTATTTCTTCGCCGCGGCCGAAAAGGCACTTGGTTCGGCTCCTGGCGCGCATTTCGTGGCCGTGACCGATCCGGGCTCGCACATGGAAGAAGTGGCCAAGAAAGATGGCTTCTGGAAGATCTTCTACGGTGAGAAGCAGATTGGCGGCCGTTTTTCGGTTCTGTCCAATTTCGGTCTCGTTCCAGCAGCCGCTGCCGGTCTGAACGTGCGCGCCTTCCTTGAATCCGCGCTGCGTTCGGTCAAGGAAGCCTCGGCCAGCACGCCGCCGGCCCAGAATACTGCACTTCAGCTCGGTGCGATCCTCGGCGCCGCCGCGACCAAATTCGGTCGTGACAAGGTGACGATCGTCGCATCGCCCGCGATCTATGATCTCGGTGCCTGGCTGGAACAGCTTATTGCTGAATCCACCGGCAAGAAGGGCACGGGCCTGATCCCCATTGACGACGAGACCCTCGGGGCCCCTGGCGTCTATGGCAAGGATCGCGTTTTTGCCTATCTGCGTCTGAAGGGTGAAGCCTGCCCGAACCAGGAGAAGGCCATTGCCGCTCTCGTGGCAGCAGGCGAGCCAGTCGTCACGATCGATCTGGCTGACAAGCTCGATATCGCTCAGGCTTTCTTCCACTGGGAATATGCCACGGCAGTTGCCGGCTCGGTTCTTGCGATCGACCCCTTCGATCAGCCGGATGTGGAATTCAGCAAGATCGAGACCAAGAAGCTCACGACCGCCTTCAACGAGACGGGCAAGCTTCCTGCCGAGACGCCGTTCGCGACGTCGGGGGCTTTCGAGTTCTTCGCCGATGCGAGCAACGCCAAGGCTCTTGGTGGTGGCGATGCACTGGCGATCCTCAAGGCGCATTTCGGCCGCGTGAAGGCGGGCGATTATGTGGGCGTTCTGGCTTATGTCGAGCGCGATCTAAAGACGCGCGAGTGGATCCAGAACGTGCGCCTCAATCTGCGCGACCAGTTGAAGGTTGCAACGGCTGCCGAGTTCGGCCCGCGCTTCCTGCACTCGACTGGTCAGGCTTACAAGGGCGGCCCGGATAGCGGCGTGTTCCTGCAGATCACAGCTGACGATCATGCTGATCTGGCCGTGCCGGGAGAGCGCTTCACCTTCAGTGTGGTGAAGGCTGCTCAGGCTCGCGGTGATTTCGATGTGCTCTCCGAGCGTGGCCGTCGCGCTCTGCGCGTGCACATCAAGGGCCCGCTTGAAGCTGGCCTGGCCGAACTGGCAACGGTCCTCAAGAAGGCCGTCTGAGACTGAAGCAATCCGCCCCGCTCAGACGGGGCGGATTGTTTTTTAGGGTAGATGTATTAGGGCACAGGGAAACTGTGCAGGAGTTTTGAAGATGCAAATCGGTATTGTTGGCCTTGGCCGTATGGGCGGCAACATCGCAGTGCGCCTGACCCGTCATGGGCATGATGTCGTGCTGTTCGATCGCACCCCGGAAGTTGTGACCAAGACGTTCGACCGTGCCGAAAAGGGCCGTGCGATCGCCGCTACTTCCGTTTCCGATCTCGTCAGCAAGATCTCGGCAGAGCGCAAGATCGTTTGGGTCATGCTGCCCGCCGGTGAGGTCACCGAAGCCTGCGTGCAGGAACTGCGCGGCCTGCTCGGCAAGGACGACATCGTGATCGACGGTGGTAACAGCTACTACAAGGACGATGTCCGTCGTGCACATGAGCTGATGGACAAGGGCATTCACTACATCGATGTCGGCACGTCCGGCGGCGTGTGGGGCCTCGATCGCGGCTATTGCATGATGTATGGCGGCACCAAGGATTCTGCCGATCATGTCGATCCGATCCTCAAGGCACTGGCGCCGGGCAAGGGCGATGTGGTGCGTACGATCGGTCGCGACCGTGAAGGCCTCGATCCCCGTGCCGAAGAAGGCTATCTGCATTGTGGTCCGGCCGGTTCGGGTCATTTCGTCAAGATGGTCCATAACGGCATCGAATACGGTATGATGCAGGCCTTCGCCGAAGGCTTCGACGTCATGAAGTCCAAGAACTCGCCCGTTCTGCAGGAAGACCAGCGCTTCGACCTGAACATGGCCGATATCGCCGAAGTCTGGCGTCGCGGCAGTGTCGTCTCGTCCTGGCTGCTCGACCTGACGGCCGACGCCCTCGCCAAAAACGAATCCCTCTCCGAGTTCTCGGGTGAAGTGGCCGATTCGGGTGAAGGTCGCTGGACGATCGAAGCTGCCATCGAAGAGTCGGTGCCGGTTCCGGTCATGACGGCATCGCTATTCACGCGCTTCCGCTCGCGCAGCGGCAACAACTATGCAGAGAAGATCCTCTCTGCCATGCGCTTCGGCTTCGGCGGTCACGTCGAGAAGAAGTGACATTCCGGGCCGGGACCTCATCTGGTCCCGGCCCTTTTTTTATTCCTACACTCTTGGCCCGAATGTCAGCGGGAGCTGTGATGCTCCCGCTTGCACTCCGGCTTTCAGTTTATCGACTAAAAAGGTTTGGCATATGGTCGAGATTTCCGCTTCAGCGCGTGCGGCATTGTCCAATTCAGAGGCTCCGCGTGGCGTACGCCCGGCCCCTCCGGGCTCCATGGTCATTTTTGGCGGCGGCGGCGATCTGACGAAACGTCTTCTGGTTCCGGCTATCTATAATCTGGACACTGCCGGTCTGCTCAGTGAGGATTTTTCTATCATCGTGGTCGACTGGGCCGAGATGACGACCGAGGCGCTGCTGGAACAGTTAAGCGGTGCGCTCGACGATTTCGTCAGCAAGCGGGGCACCAGCGCTACGGTGCTGCGACAAGACGTATGGGATCGTCTTTCCAAGAGCATCACCTATCTGCGTGGCTCCTTCGAAGAGCTGTCGACTTATGAGGCTTTGAAAGAAAAGCTGGGCGATCGTTCGGCAGTCTTCTACCTGGCTGTCGCAGCCCGTTTCTTCGGCCCCATCGTCGATCTTCTTGGTGAATCAGGTCTCGCCGAACAGACAGACACGATCTCGCGCCGTGTCATCATCGAGAAGCCCTTCGGCGCCGATCTGGAGTCGGCCAAGGCGCTCAATGCGCGTCTTCAGCGTTCGCTCGATGAAAACCAGATCTACCGCATCGACCATTATCTCGGCAAAGAGACAGTTCAGAACATTCTGGCACTGCGCTTTTCGAATGGCTTTTTCGAACCGCTCTGGAACCGTCAGAATATCGACCACGTGCAGATTACAGCCGCCGAGACTGTGGGCGTGGAGCGCCGCGGGCGCTTTTACGAAAGCACGGGCGCTATCCGCGACATGGTGCCGAACCATCTGATGCAGTTGCTGTCGATGGTGGCGATGGAAGCCCCTACCTCGTTCGATGCCGAAGCCGTTCGTGACGAGAAGGCCAAGGTGTTGAGCGCTATCCAGCCAATCGATCTCACGCAGGTTGTGCGTGGACAATATGTCAGCGGGTCATTCGGCGTTGGCGATGAAGCCGAGGCTCTGCGTGGCTATCGTGAAGAGCCCGATGTCGGCATGGGGAGTCAGACCGAAACCTATGTCGCCATGAAGCTGCGCATCGATAACTGGCGCTGGGCTGGCGTGCCGTTCTATCTGCGCACGGGCAAGCGCCTGCGTCGCCGCAAGACCGAGATTGCCATCCACTTCAAGCAGGCGCCGTTTGCACTTTTCCGCGATACGCCGGTCGACAAGCTCACGCCCAATATCATGGTCTTGCATATCCAGCCGACTGAGGGTGTGACCATGCAGTTCTCGGCCAAGGTGCCTGGTCCGTCAGTGCGTCTGGGTGGCGTGCGCATGAAGTTCGATTATTCGGACTGGTTCAGCGAAGGGCCAAGCACTGGCTATGAAACACTTATCTATGATTGCATGATCGGTGATCAGACTCTCTTCCAGCGTGCTGACACGATTGAAGAGGGGTGGCGTATCGTTGAGCCCGCCTTCACCCAGAACATAGCTGACAAGTCACCTCTCTGCTTCTACCCGGGTGGTCTGGATGGGCCGCGTGAGGCTGATGAGCTGCTGGCTCGCAGCGGGCGCCGCTGGCTCGATCTGAACAACTGACGCGCCCTGGCGCCAAGACAGGAATTCTCATGACACATGATCTGGATGCCATTCACGACGCGCTGCCGCCCATGGCATCCACCATCCGCATGGTTGTATCGGATATCGACGGTACGCTGATCGGATCGGACAAAGCCCTCGCCGAGTCCACACTCGAAGCAGCGAGACAGCTTCGCGAGGCAGGCATCGTGCTCTGTCTCGTGAGCTCGCGTTCGGCCGAAGGCATGCTGCGCTATCATCGTGAGCTCGGTCTCAACACGCCGTTCGGTGCGCTCAATGGCGGGTTGATTGTCGGCTCCGATGACGAGATCTTATCGACCTTGTCGCTTCCGGCGGTCTGCGTAGACGGGGCCTGCGATACGCTTTCGGTTCACCACGTCGATACCTGGCTGTTTCGCGGTCATGAGTGGCTCATTCGGGATCCCGGCGCCTTTTATGTCGAGCACGAGCGCAGATCGGTCGGTATCGACCCGGTTGTCGTGCCCGACTTCAAGCCATATCGGGAAGGCGTGGGCAAAATCATGGCGGCGAGCAGCAATTTCGCCTTGCTGCAACGCATGGAGGTCGAGATCGGGGCCATGCTCAAAGGGCAGGCCAGCGTTCATCGATCGGCGAACTACTATCTCGACATCACACACAAGGATGCCAACAAGGGCTTCGCCGCACGCGCTTTGGCCGAGCGTCTGGGCATCCCGATGAGTGAGGTTGCGTGCATCGGCGACATGTCCAATGATGTGCCGATGCTCAGAATCGCCGGGCTCGGTATCGCCATGGGCAATGCGACCGAAGAGGTCAGCGCGCATGCTCATGTGACGACGGGGCGTAATGATGCAGACGGGTGGGCAGAAGCCATGCGGCGCTTCGTCCTCCCTAGGGCCCCCGGTGCGGCCTGACACAAAGGAATGATAAGATGAGTGGACATGATGTGACTTCAGCCCGCGTGGTCGTTCTGGAGGACGGCGAAGCCGTCGCCCAGAAGATGGCGCAATGGCTGCTGGATCAGGCTCTGGCCAA
The DNA here is from genome assembly GCF_000614545.1 of Asaia platycodi JCM 25414. Lineage (GTDB taxonomy): Bacteria > Pseudomonadota > Alphaproteobacteria > Acetobacterales > Acetobacteraceae > Asaia > Asaia platycodi. The sequence goes on from NZ_BAKW01000007.1 coordinate 25,736, forward strand.
AACCGACGGGCCTTTTGTCATGGCGCTATCGGGCGGTTCGACGCCCAAGCGCCTGTTCAAGATCATGGCCGAGCCGGGATATGCTTCGAAATTCCCGTGGCGCCGCACGCACATATTCTTCGGTGACGATCGGCATGTGCCTTTTACCCATGAAGACAGCAATTATCGCATGACCGATGAGCTTCTGCTCGAGCATGTCGATCTGCCCGCCGAGAATGCGCACCCCATCCCTGCCGATGGCACGGCTGAGCAGGATGCAGTCTGGTATCAAAACGCATTGCAGGATCTCTACGGCAGCCACCATCTGACCCCGGGCAAGCCGCTTTTCGATGTTGTCATGCTCGGCATGGGCCCCGATGGCCATACGGCATCGCTTTTTCCGCGCCAGCCGATCCTGCAGGAGAAGACGAAATGGGTCGCTGCCTGCACGCCCGACAACGCCCCGCATGATCGTGTGTCTCTCACCTATCCGGCCATCCATTCCAGCCACAGCGTTGTTTTTCTGATCGAGGGCGCAGGCAAGGCTGAAATGCTGGCGCGTGTACGCGGCGGCGATGACTCACTTCCGGCATCGCATATCACTTCGGAAGGTGAAGTTGTTTTCCTGGTCGACAAGGCCGCAGCAGGAGTGCTTCAGAATGGCTGAGATCGCACAAGACGCAGCTGCCCGCGTGGCGGAGTTGAAACGCGAGGCTGCAACCCATGCCATTTCCTACATCCAGGATGGCATGGCGGTTGGGCTCGGCACGGGTAGCACGGCGAAATTCATGATTGACGCGCTCGGTGAGCGCGTACGTCGTGAGGGCCTCAAGATACGCGCGATACCGACTTCGGAAGCCAGCGCGGCGCAGGCGCAGAGCCTGAATATTCCCATCACCAATTTTGCCGATGACCCCTATCTCGACGTCGCCATCGACGGCGCCGATGAAGTGCAGACGGGGTCGCTCTTTCTCATAAAGGGACGCGGCGGTGCGCTCTTGCGCGAGAAGATCGTGGCGGTGTCAGCGCGCAAATTCATTGTGATCGTCGATGAGAGCAAGATCGTGACCGATCTGGGCACCCATATGCCCGTTCCGGTCGAGATCATCCCCTGGGGCTGGGAGCGTGTCGAGAACCTTCTGCGCAAGACAGGGGCCAAAACCTGTGTGCCGCGCCGTAATGACGATGGCTCACTGTACATGACCGATAACCACAACATCATTATCGATTGCGATTACGAGCGTATCGAAGACCCTCGTGCGCTTGCCGATCACATCATTTCGATCACCGGTGTGGTGGATCATGGCCTGTTTCTGGATATCACTTCCGAAGTGCTGGTTGCCGGTGCCTCGGGTTTGCAGAGGCTCAAAGCATGAGCGGGGCGATCGCTCAGGCCGGTGCAGGCCTTTTCGTCGTCATGGGTGTCTCGGGCTGCGGCAAGACGACCGTGGCCCAGGGGCTTGCCGATCATTTCGGTACGCCTTTTCAGGAAGGGGACGATCTGCATCCGGCGGCGAATGTCGCCAAGATGCATAGCGGTATTCCGCTTGACGATGCCGACCGTGCGCCCTGGCTCCAGATCTGTCATGAATGGCTGAAGATGCACGCTCAGGGTGGTGGCGTACTGACCTGTTCGGCTCTGAAGCGTAAATACCGGGATACGCTGCGCAACGGGCTCAATGTGACCTTTGTCTATCTCGAAACCAGCGAACGCACGATTGCCGAGCGTCTGAAGCAGCGCATTGGCCATTTCATGCCCCCCAGCCTCCTGCCGAGCCAGCTTGCGACACTGGAGCCCCCCGGCAAGGATGAGAATGTCATCACTGTGGATAGTGCGGGTACGCCCGAACTGGTGATGGGCAAACTCATCGCCTCGCTGAACGCCCGCGCGACCTGAATTCTTACCGTCTCGGATCGGTCCACGCCTGCCATGTGGATCGATCCAATCTGTGTCTGACGTAAACTATCCTCTGCCATCAACAGCTTATGCACAGGCTGATCCGCAGAGTTGTTCCTCGAATCTGGGGATAAGTTTGAAAAGGCGCTGTGCCAGCAGGCAAGGGCCCTAAACAACTCAATTCAGCCTCATTCCCGCCTGACCTTCACAACAAAGTACTCTCATGGTCTTTTTCCTTTATTGCGGAAAAGGAATCAGATGATGGTGAGACAGACTGTGAGGCACGCCCCGATCCGGATCGCAGGCATGGTGACGCTTGGCGTGGTCGTCGTCAGTCTGGGTGGTGCAAGCACCGACATACCGGGCAGGGAGGCGCAGAGGCCAGCTCTGATTCGATCTCTCCCCCGTCATGCTGAGCGTGATGCCGCGAGCCGCCAGCTTTGCAGGCGGTCGTAAAATGGGGCCGGGCTCCATTGCTTACGAGCATAGTCTCTCCCTGATTGTCGCGTCCGGCAAGGTCGGCGCCCATCTTGAGAAATTGCGCGATGAGTGCCTTGCTCAAACCGGGTGCGAGCTGATTTCAGCGTCGGAAGACGCGGATGAAAGCGGGCAGGGAGACAACAGGCGCACGGCCAGGCTTTCAGCGCGCCTTCCTCATGACAAGATCGGGTCCTTCCTCGCCGTCGCAGCCGCTCCGCTGCCGGGCGAGTCTTCAAGCAAGGTGGTGACCCAACAGCTTCGTACCAGCCAGCGTGATCTGAATAACGAGATTACAGATGTTGATCGCCGCATCGTCCAGATGACAGCCTATCGAGACCGCCTGGAGGCGCTTGAGACCCAGAGCGCGGGCAAGACTGATGATCTGATCAAGGTGGCGAAGGAACTGTCTGAGGCTCAGACGGAGCTGGAGAGTGTGGCCCGCGAGGAAAAGGATTTGTCGCGTCGGGTCGAGACTGAAGAGGTCGATGTCACCTATGAATCCGCTCGCGAAAATCTTGGTCCCTTGCGTCGGAGCCTGAAAGAGAGCGGTGCTCTCTTCTCGGAAACCCTTGCGGATCTGTGGGATTTTCTGATCCAGGCCATCGTTTGGGCACCGCTGGTCGTTGTCGGTTTGCTGATCGTCAGATTGGCCATTCGTCGTCGCTGGTTCAGCCCGAAATAAGTGTTTCCTGCTCAGGGAATTGTGAGGTGGCAAACCCTTGCCCCCTCCGCGCGTCAGAGTCGATATGAGAGAGTAAATATTTTGTAATAGAAGAGAGGTCGGCCCTTTGCAGCTTTTCAGTGCCCGAGACGCGCGGCCACGCATGACGAAGAACCACGGCAGACCTATCGATACGGATATCCCCGCCCGGCTCGACCGGCTACCCTGGTCGCGGTTTCATATGCTGATCGTCGTGGCACTCGGGATCACCTGGATACTCGACGGGCTCGAAGTGACGATCATCGGTTCGCTCGCTCCCTCGCTCCAGCGTGGCGATACGCTCGGCCTGTCAGCCGACGGCATAGGCTTTGCCTCATCTGCCTATGTGGCGGGAGCCGTGCTGGGAGCGCTGGTTTTCGGCTGGATGACCGATCAGCTGGGGCGCAAGCAGATCTTCTTTCTTACTCTGGCTCTTTACGTTGTCGGCGTCGGCGCCTCGGCGCTGTCATGGAATCTGACCAGCTTCGCTGTGGCCCGTTTCGTGACCGGTATGGGTATCGGAGGCGAATATTCTGCCATCAACTCCGCTATTGACGAGCTTGTCCCGGCACGGCTGCGTGGCCGTGTTGATGTCATGGTCAACGGCACGTTCTGCTGGTGCTGCCTTCGGGGCGATCGGCTCGGTCTGGCTGCTCAACTCGGCGATCATTCCGATCTGGCTCGCCTGGCGCGTGGCTTTCGCGCTCGGGGCGCTTCTTGGTGTTGCGGTACTTTTTCTCCGTACTTTCGTGCCGGAAAGCCCGAGATGGCTCATGACCCATGGCCGTGTGGAAGAAGCCGATGCGATCGTGAGCCATGTGGAATCCCATTGTGTGGAGCCCGACGGCGGGTGGGGGCAGAAATTGCCCACTGTGCTGATCTACCCCGCAGGGGTATTCAGCCCGGCTGAAATGATCAGGATCATGGTGCAGCGTTATCGCGGTCGCTCGCTTTATGTGCTGGTTCTGATGATTTCACAGGCCTTCCTGTATAATGCCGTGTTCTTCACCTACGGCATGGTACTGACTAAATATCATGGCGTCTCACCGCGTGCAGTTGGCTGGTATATTCTTCCTTTGGCAATAGGCAATCTTTGTGGCCCGCTCATTCTGGCGCGCTGGTTCGATACCTGGGGCCGCAGGCGTATGATCGGACTGAGCTACGCCATCTCAGGTGTGCTCATGATTGCTGTCGCCTATGCCATGGGAATTCACGCTCTGACCGCCGCAAGTCAGACGCTCTCATGGTGCGGTATTTTCTTTTTTGCGTCTGCGGCCGCATCATCGGCCTACCTCACCGCCAGCGAACTTTTCCCTCTTGAAATGCGGGCTTTTGCAATCGCGGTATTCTACGCGGTCGGCACTCTTTTCGGGGGCGTCGCAGCGCCGGTGATCTTTGGCCATCTGATCGGCACAGGGCGACTTTCCCTGCTGGTCATGGGCTATGTCGTGGCGGCGATCCTGATGTTGATTGCCAGCGCGGTCGCCTGGATCTGGGGGGTCGATGCCGAAAACCGCTCGCTGGAAGAAGTAGCACCGCCGCTATCGGAATATTACGCCCGCGAGGAGGAGCGCGCCGTCTGACCGGGCGCGATTCCTTCAGGTCGTGAGTGAGGGCCGATCAGCTTTGATAGAGTTCCAGAGGCAGGCCGTCGGGATCGCTGAAGAACGTATAGAGCTTGCCCGTATAAGGATCGGTTCGTACCGGCTCGCAGGCAACACCATGGCCCTCAAGATGCTGCACGGCTTCCTGCATATTATCGACACCGAACGCCAGATGACGCAGCCCGGCTGCCTCTGGCTGTGTCGGGCGCGAAGGCGGTGTCGGAAAAGAAAAGAGCTCGATCTGCGTGTCGCCAATGGCGACGTCGCATTTCCATGACTGCCGCTGGGCGCGCCAGACCTCTCGTATAATGCGAAATCCGAGGATCTCGGTATAGAAGGCGCGTGACTTCTGATAATCGGACGCGATGATCGCGATATGATGGACGCAGGTGAACATCGTCTGAGACCTATTTCTGACGGGCTTTGCGGCCATTGGACAATTCGGTGACGACACCGTGCATGGTGCGCAGCTCCTGCTCCGTCACCTCACCGCGCTGGAAGAGGTGGCGCAGATTACGCACCATGCCGGGGCGCTTCTGCTCGTTGCGTAGAAAACCGCATTCATCCAGATCGCGTGTCAGATGACCGAGAAAGTTCTCAAGCTCGCCTTTTGTCGCCACATGGGTTTCGTTTGTCATGAGCGCGCGTGGCGGTGTGGTCTCGCAGGCCATCCACCATTCATACGCCATGATCAATACGGCCTGGGCGAGGTTTAGCGACATGAAATCGGGGTTGAGCGGATATCGTATCAGCACATCGGCGCGCGCCATGTCTTCGTTATCGAGCCCGGCCCGCTCGGGGCCGAAAAGCAATCCGGCTTTCAGCCCCCGGTTGGCGATGGCGCGCAGCTCCGAGCTGCGCCGCGGGCGGTCATGACCGTTTTCACGATATGACGCGGTCGTGGGCAGGTGGCCATGACGTGGTGGAGGTCGGCTACCGCCTCATCGACAGTATCGAAAACCTGTGCGGCATCGAGAATGCGATCGGCGCCGGATGAGGCATACCAGGCGCGCTCCTGCGGCCAGCCGTCGCGCGGTGCAACCAGACGCAGGTGAAACAGCCCACCATTCGCCATGGCGCGCGCCGTGGTGCCGACGTTCTCAGCCAGTTGCGGACGGACAAGAATAACAACGGGGCTGAATTCCCCGATCGGTCCGATATCGGCGCCGCCATCACGTCCGGTCATGCGCGCCTCCATGTCGTGCCTTTGGCAGTGTCTTCAAGAATGATTCCCTGTTCGGCGAGCTGGCTGCGTATGCTGTCGGCAAGCGTGAAATCACGGGCTCTTTTGGCGGCGACGCGCTGAGCGATCAGCGCGTCGATCGCGGCATCGTCGGAGCCCGAGCGAAACCATTCATCCGGCGTGGCTTCGAGAAGGCCGATCAAGGCACCGCAGGCTTTGAGCGAGGCAGAAGCCTGTGAGTCTCCACCCAGCGCCGCATCGGCGAGGGGGTGCAGGCAGGCGAGGGCGAGAGGCGTGTTCATGTCGTCGCACAGCGCCTGCATGAAAGCGTCCGGTACAGTGCCCTTTGCGTCTGCAGGGGTCTTTTCCAGCGCACGATAGAAGCGGTCAAGAATGCGCTTGGCCTCGTCCAGCTTCTCCCACGTAAAGTCGAGCACCGAGCGGTAATGCGTGCCGAGAATAAGCAGGCGCAGGGCCTCGGCGGGCGCACGTGTCAGGACCTCACGTATGGAGAAGAAATTACCCAGCGATTTGGACATTTTCTCGCCATTGGAGAGCAGCATGGCGTTATGCAGCCAGTAGCGCGCAAAGCTGCTGCCCGGGTGGCAGCAAAGCGACTGGGCACGTTCGTTTTCATGATGCGGGAACATCAGATCGTCGCCGCCGCCGTGAATATCGAAGCTCGCGCCGAGATAGCGATGCGACATGGCCGAGCATTCTATATGCCAGCCGGGGCGACCGCGCCCATAGGGGCTGTCCCAACCGGGCTGTTCAGGCGCCGAGGGCTTCCATAGAACGAAATCACCCGGATGGCGCTTGTAGGGCGCCACTTCGACCCGTGCGCCTGCCAGAAGATCATCAGGGCTGCGCCCCGAGAGGCTGCCATAGCTGGCGCAGCGATCGACGGCGAAGAGCACGTGACCTTCGGCCTCATAGGCGTGGCCATTGGCGACGAGTTGGGCGATCATGCTCAGCATATCGTCGATATGGTGGGTGGCGCGCGGTTCGATATCGGGTGGCAGAATGCCGAGAGCGGCCACATCTTCATGAAAGGCAACGGTCGTGCGTGCCGTCAGGCTCGCGATGTCTTCCCCGTTCTGCTGCGCCCGTGCAGTGATCTTGTCGTCCACATCGGTGATGTTACGCACGAAAGTGACCGTCGGATAAAGCTGACGCAGCAGACGAACAAGAATGTCGGCGCTGAGCATGGCGCGCAGATTGCCGATGTGCACAGCGTCATACACTGTGGGCCCACAGTAATAGACGCGCACATTGGCAGGATCCAGCGGCGTGAAAACCTGTTTCTGCCGTGTCTGGCTGTCATGAAGGGACAGGGAGTAGGAAGGGCTGGCCATAATCCAGAGTAGATGCGTCAGCCCTGCGCCCAGCGCAACTCTATTTTACGGCTTTGAACGCTGGTTTTCTACCCTTGGTGGTATAAGCAGAACGCCATGACACAACTTCGCTCTACCATCACGGTGCCGCAATGGGGCCAGCATCTGCGCGCGCTGGTCAAGATTGCCGCGCCGCTCAGTTTTTCGCAGCTGAGCGAGATGGCCATGAATGTTACCGACACGGTGCTTCTGGGCAGTCTCGGCGCGGCGGCGCTTGCTGTTGGTGGCATGACCACCAATCTGTTTTTTTGCACCTTCATCACCTTTCAGGCAGCGCTGGGTGGCGCCAGCATATTGATCTCGCGGGCAAGAGGGCGCGCCTTTGCAGCACAGGATGCGCTGGAGGATCTTTCGGGCATCGTCTCTTCAGGTGTGGTGCTCGCGCTTTTGCTCTGCCTGCCTGTTCTGGCCATACTTTTGCCCGCCGCTCGTTGCTCGCGTTTTTCAACGAGCCGTCACAGATCGTCATTCAGGGCAGTCGCTTCATGCATCTGCTGCTCTGGGCGCTACTGCCGAATCTTGTGATCATCGGGTTGTTGCGGATCATCCTGCCCGCCTTCGGCAGCGAGCGCCTGCTGCTCTGGACCATGCCGGGCATGGCAGTCATGAACGGCTTTCTGAATGCCGGACTGATTCATGGCCGCTTCGGTCTGCCTGAAATGGGGCTGTGGGGCTCTGCCTGCGCTACCATCGTGACAGGCTGGTCTGTGGCGCTTCTTCTGGTGGTGCTGTCACGTCGTCAGGCGCATCTGAAGCGTCATCTGCGTCTGGCGCGTCCCGATCCGCGCGCCATGGGTGAGATGCTGCGCCTTGGCCTGCCGATGATGGGCGCCACAGGTGCGGAGTTGCTCGCTTTTCAGATGACGGGGCTTCATGCGGGTGCCCTGGGGGCGGTTTCGTCTGCGGCGCACCAGATCGCGCTGAGCGTTACGAGCACGGCCTTCATGATCAGCCTGGCCGTCTCTCAGGCTGTCAATATACGCGTTGCCTACTGGCTGGGTGCAGGCTCGCCGCGCGCTGCCCTGCGGTCGACAATCGGGGCGATGTTTCTGGTTCTTGTCTGGACCAGCTTTACGGCCACAATATTATTGTTCTTTCCTGATTATATTGCCGGGTTCTATCTCGATGCACAGAGCGCGGACGCGGCCAAGGTCATGCCCATCGCGGTGTCGCTGCTCAAGATTGCGGGCATCTTTCAGATTCTCGATGGCGTCCAGTGTGTGTGCGCAGGGGCGCTGCGTGGCTGCCACGACACTTTCATGCCGATGGTGCTTATGGTCCTGACATATGTTCCGGTTTCGATTTTCGGCGGAGACTGGCTGGCTTTCGAGGGAGGTTACGGCGCCGTCGGTCTCTGGATCGGTCTGGCGACCGGGCTTGGCATTCTGGCGCTTATACTATCGATCCGCCTCGTCATTACGTTCAGGCGCAAGCTTGCGGGTGACGAGCCCGCTATTGCGAACGGGCTCGTCGATCCTGCCTGAGGTGGTCGCTCAGGCTTCCGGGATACGGATGGTCTGTCCCGGATAGACACCTTCGCTATGCGCCAATTCGTCCTTATTGGCCTCATGCAAATCCTGCGCTGTCACGTCGGCATCGGTCTTTTCAGCGATGGCGGCCAGGGTTTCGCCGGGTGCGACCTGATGGAAGACCGGGGCCGGTGTGCCTTTCGGCACTGTGATGTCGGCATGAACCGTGTCGATCCCGGCGATATTGCCAGCAGCCAGAATGATGGCATCGCGTTCGGCCGCGCTCTCGGCTGTGGCTTTGACCGCGATGGTCGTGTCCCGCACCGTGATATGCGACACGGAGAGCTGCGACAGTCCGTATTGTTTGAAAGCTCTCTTGATCAGGCTCTCATGAGGCGCACGCGGGGCAGGGGCGCCTGCAGGATTGATGGCTTCGATTTCTGCCTTGTCGTTAAGCTTACGGCCCGCAGCGCGATTGAATTTGAAAATGGCCATGAAAAGGCTCCTTATGGCTGGAAACGAGATGCACAGGCATTGAGCGTCGTATTTCTGCTGACGTATCAGCTTTGGCTTCGTTCCCTGAAGAGCTGTTTTTGAGCGCGGGGGCGATTTCGATTGACAGGGCAGGGTGGTCCTATACCTGCCGCCGCTATTGCCGGGAACGTGGACATTCCGGCCGTAACCAGACCGGGATCTGCATCCCGAGGTTGCGGTTCGAGGGATGCGCCCGTCTTTCCTAATCAGGGGGAAGGCCTACCGGTGCAACATGCGGTTGCCACGCAGCACAGGGCAGCCCGAAGTCGAAGCGAGTTCTTGCACATGAGCAAGCGCCAAGAGAGCAAGTATAAAATCAATCGCCGTCTGGGCGTAAACCTGTGGGGCCGCGCCAAGTCGCCGGTCAACAAGCGGGAATACGGCCCCGGTCAGCATGGTCAGCGCCGCAAGCAGAAGCCCTCCGACTTCTCGATCCAGCTTATGGCCAAGCAGAAGCTCAAGGGTTACTACGGTAACATCAGCGAGAAGCAGTTCCGCAAGTATTACGATGAGGCCGTGCGTCGCAAGGGCGATACGTCGGAGAACCTGATCGACCTGCTGGAGCGTCGCCTGGATGCGGTGATCTACCGCCTCAAATTCGCGATCACCCCGTTCGCTGCCCGTCAGTTCGTGAACCACGGTCACGTGACGGTCAATGGCCGCAAGGTGAACATCCCTTCGTATCTGGTTCGCGATGGCGACGTGATCGAAGTTCGTGAAAAGTCCAAGCAGCTTGCTGTTGTTCTCGACGCCGCGCAATCCGCTGAGCGCGATGTGCCGGAATACATCGAGGTCGATCATCGCCAGATGAAGGGCAAGTTCGTTCGCAGCCCGCGTCTGTCCGATGTGCCGTACCCCGTGCAGATGGAACCGAACCTCGTGGTCGAGTTCTACTCGCGCTAAACTCCGGTTTCCCTACCGGGTGTTTCTGGCCAATGCCGGATCGGGTTCACCCCCGGTCCGGCATTTGTCGTTTCAGGTATTTGACGTTTACCGAAGGTCTTTTTCGATGTCCGAAGCCGCGTCCGCCCCCGTTTCTGCCACCGGCCTTGCCAGCGAGATCCGGCGCCGCCGGACCTTCGCCATCATTTCCCATCCCGACGCCGGTAAGACGACCCTGACGGAGCGTATCCTGCGCGCTGGTGGCGCTATTCAGCTTGCTGGTAATGTGCGTGCAAAGGGAGAACGCCGCCGCACCAAATCGGACTGGATGGGCATCGAGCGCGATCGTGGCATTTCGGTTGTTACCTCGGTCATGACCTTCGAATATGGCGGCTGCGTCTTCAACCTGCTCGACACGCCGGGCCATGAGGACTTCTCCGAAGACACCTATCGCACCCTGACCGCCGTGGATTGCGCTGTCATGGTGATCGACGCGGCCAAAGGTATTGAGGATCGCACACGCAAGCTGTTCGAAATCTGCCGTCTGCGCGATATTCCCATCGTCACCTTCATCAACAAGATGGATCGTGAGGCGCAGGATTGCTTCGGTCTGCTCGACGAGATTGCGTCGACGCTGGCGCTCGACACCTCGCCTGCCACCTGGCCGATCGGACGTGCGGGGCACTTCGCCGGTACCTATGACATGCGCACGCGTGAGATACGCGGTGAGGCGGCGGGGCTCGCCCAGTCTGATGCCCGTATGGTAGCGCTATCGGAAGAGCTTGAGCTGGCCGAGGCTGCCCTGCCTCTTTTTGATCGTGAGTCGTTCGACGCCGGGCATTTGACCCCTGTTTTTTTCGGTAGTGCGATGAAGGAGATTGGTGTGACCGATCTCCTCGACGCTCTGGTGGCCTATGGTCCCGAGCCTCGTGCACAGCCCAGCGAAACGCGTGAGGTAAGCCGATGAAGAACTGGTGACGGCGCTGATCTTCAAGATCCAGGCCAATATGGATCCGAACCATCGTGATCGCATGGCCTTTGCGCGTATCTGCTCCGGCAAGCTGACGCGCGGCATGCGCCTGAAGCATGTGCGTACTGGCAAGCAATTTGCGCTGCATACGCCGCAATTCTTCTTCGCGCGTGACCGTCAGCTCGCTGAAGAGGCATTTGCAGGAGATGTGGTGGGTCTGCCCAACCATGGGACACTGCGTATCGGCGACACGCTTTCGGAGAGTGAAGAGCTGCGCTTTACCGGCGTACCGCATTTTGCGCCTGAAATCTTGCGCCGTGTCCGTCTGGACGACGCCATGAAAGCCAAGAAACTGCGCCAGGCTCTGGTTGAACTGGCGGAAGAGGGGGTTGTGCAGCTCTTTCGCCCGCAGGATGGCCTGCCGCCGATTGTCGGGGTAGTGGGCACGCTGCAGCTTGACGTGCTGCAATCGCGGCTTCAGGGGGAATATGGTGTGGCCATCGGTTTTGAATCGACGCCCTATACTATTGCACGGTGGGTAACGGGCGAGCGAGGCAAGATCGAGACTTTCTCGATGGTCAATCGCTCGGCCATGGCCGATGATCTGGATGGCGATCCGGTATTTCTTGCCAGTTCCAACTTCATGATGCGTCGCACGGTCGAAATGAATGCAGACCTCGCCTTCCACGATATCAAGCAGATCGGCCTGAGCGCCTGACCAACATTCACTGGGTTGGAGAAAAAGCCCCGTTTTTCGGGGCTTTTTTTATGGCTGTCGGGCGGACGGCTGTTCACCGTAAGGCGCGGCGAAAATGAACCTGTGGCTGACCTGTCGCCGGCGTGCGTGGGTTGTGACGGCGATCAGGGAAGAGGGCGCCACTCAAAGCATGAGCAAGACGATCGTGCCGAATGCAATCAGCCCGCCAAGGATGGCGCCTATAGTGAGGCCTATCCCGTCCTGACGATTATCAAGCGAAGAGCGGTGAAGGTTCGGCACGTCGCCAAGGTGTGAAATCCGGGTCATGACAAACTCCCTTCAAACGGGATTGGTGGCACGCCTCCTTTATCGCAGATTACATATTAGTAATGAATTGTTTTAATTGCATGGCTGACAAGCAAACAAAAAGGCCCTTGGCATGACTGCCAAGGGCCTTTTCTGAACCAATCAGGAGGCTGCCAAGGCAGCCTTCAGATCAGGCCGAAATCAGCGAAGGATGATTTGACGCGACGGTTCTGCGGCTCACGGGTGTTCGGACCCGTCGGGACCAGCGGATGCTGCTCACCATAGCCGTGGATGTCGATCGCAGCGGCAGGAACGCCGTCACGGATCAGCTCAGCCTTGACCGACTGTGCACGACGGACCGAGAGGCCCTGGTTGTACTTCTGGCCGCGAGCACCGGGGTGCGCAGCAGAGTTGTCGGTGTAGCCGTTGACTTCGATGCGCGTCGTCTGGACGTGCGTGGAAGCCTGAGCTGCCTGGGCGACGATCTCACGAGCGCGGCCCGTCAGGTTCGACTTGTCCCAATCGAAGAACACCAGATAGGTGCGAGCAGGCTGAACCGGGGGCGGAACAACAACTGCAACCGGCGGCGGCGGCGGGGGAGCCGTGTCGAAGGCATAACGCAGGCCGACGATGAACTGATGATTGAAACGGTCATCAAAGTTCACGTTGCCCTTGTGCAGGCCCGAACCATTGCGGTTCCACGTGGTGGAGCGGTATGCACCTTCCGAGAAGGTCTGGCCGATCATGCGGTATTCACCGGTGATGGCGAGGCCCGGAACACCCGGAATGTCATAGGCTGCACCGACGATGCCTGATAGGCAAAGCCACCCTGCGTGCCGCCAACGCGATTGGTCACGCCATTGGTGTAGGACGTGGTGATCGGGTTGTAGTGCTGCCACAGGTAACCTGCACCGACACCGACGAACGGCGTGATCGGCAGGTTGATGCCGAACTGGGCCAGATCGATATCATACAGAACGTTGACAAAGCCACCGTAGGACTGGTCGGAACCGCTGGTCGTGCCGTTCGCGTAGGTCGGGCGACGATGGTTGATCTGGGAGTAGTTGTAGACACCCTCAACTTCAGCGCGCAGACCGTTGCCGAAGCCCCAGCCGAACGAACCGAAGCTCGTGAAGCCGTCCTTGTGGCGGTAGCGCGAGCTGCTGCCGCCCGCGCCGTTCCCACCGTCAGCCTGCGTGGTCGGCGAGAAGGTAGCGTGCTGCTGCTGAACCAGATTGTAGCCACCGCCGATATTGACATACGGGCCGGTGATGGTGCTCGCCATGGCGATCGTCGGGGCGGCTGCCATCGACGTCATGGCCAGAAGTGCCGTGCGGAGACGCATTAGTTTCGTCCTCATAAATTCATCCATTCAAGCCTGTGTCGTTGCCCCCGGAGAGGCGAAGCAACAACAGGCTCAGCGCGATGCATAAGTGCGTATAGAGCCGTCAGTTCCGGTTCAGGAAGTGAGTTCCATGGGTATTTGACGATTAGACGAAGTAGCCGTGTCCAAACTGCAACACTTCATTCCGTCCGATTAACAATTTCTTATGCAGCGCCCCGTTCTAACGGGGTTTTTTCTGATTCGTATCATCAACGGATCGTGAGGAGACTGACTGATTCGTAAGGAAAATCAGGAAACAGCCCCGTTTTGGTTACGCCCGGCACCCCGCCTGCACCAAAACGTCACGCACCGTGTCCATTTCAACATCGCGACTGGTAAATGCCTTGCCGATTCCGCGCATCAGCACGAAAGACAGCCGCCCGTCCTGAACCTTTTTGTCGCGGGCCATGGAACCGATAAGTTCTTCTGCGCTCAGGGTTTCGTCGAACCAGTCGAGACCGGCGGGCATGCCCAGACCGCGCAGATGCGCGTCGAGGCGCTGCATGTCCCTTTCGGGGCAATGCCCCAGGCAACCGAGAGAGCCGCAGCGAGATGCAGCCCTATGGAGACGCCCTCACCGTGCAGAAGACGCCCGTCATAGTTGAAATGAGCTTCCAGGGCATGGCCGAAGGAATGGCCCAGATTGAGCAGGGCGCGGCCATCCTGGGCAGCAGTTTCCTTCTCGTCGTCCATGACCACGCGCGCCTTGAAGCTGCAGGCCCGCTGAACGGCCTCGGCAAGTGCTGCGGGGTCACCATCCAGTATGTCGGCGCCATGAGCCTCGCACCAGGCGAACAGTTCCGGGTCTGCGATCAGCCCTGCCTTGACGATCTCAGCATAGCCCGCGACCCGCTCGCGACGCGAGAGGGTTGCCAGTGCCGAACTGTCGGCCAGCACGAGCTGCGGCTGATAGAAAGCGCCGACAAGATTTTTTCCGGCGCGGGCATTCAGCCCCGTCTTGCCGCCGACGGAGCTATCGACCTGCGATAGTAGAGTGGTCGGGATCTGGACAAAAGGAACGCCGCGCAGAATGCTGGATGCGACGAAACCCGAAAGATCGCCTACGACACCGCCGCCCAGGCCAATGACTGTCGTGCGCCGCTCCATGCCATGGTCAAGAATGTCGTTGATGAGCTGCGCATAGCGCGTGAGGGATTTCGATTCCTCGCCTACCGGCACGATGAAGGCTTCTGCCTTGATGCCAGTCTCGGCCAGAGCAGCCATGAGGCGTGGCAGGTGCAGGACCGCGACATTCTGATCTGTGACGACTACGACGCGCTTCTGCGGCAGGAAAGGCGCCAAATAGGCGCCAGCGCGGCTGATCAGATCCGAACCGATGAGCACATCATAATGATGCGATTCCAGCGTGACAGGCACCCTGAGCGGATGCGCATGAGATTCGAGGGCTTCGATTATACGCTGGGCGCCGTGATCGACGCTGTCATCTCCACAATCCACGATGATATCGGCCTCTGCATAAATAGGGTGACGCTGTGCCTGAAGTGTCACTAGGGTTGTCTCGACATTGCCCTTGTCGAGAAGCGGGCGCCCCGTGCGTCCTGAAACGCGCTTGACCAGAATGGGCAGCGGGCAGCGCAGCCAGATCGAGCGGGCATGTTTCTTGACGAGTCTGCGTGTCTGGGAGTCGATGAAGCTCCGCCGCCAGTGGCCAGCACCTTCGGCGGGCCTTGCAGCAGGCGCTGGATCACGCGTCGCTCTCCGTCGCGAAAAGCGGGTTCACCATGGCGGGCGAAAATTTCTGCAATGGTACACCCGGCAGCCCTTTCGATCTCGTGATCGGCATCAACGAAATCGAGCCCGAGTCGAGCCGCAAGGCGCCGACCGATCGTCGTCTTTCCTGCGCCCATCAACCCGACAAGGACGATAATGCCGTGCGAGGAGGCGATCTGGGGGGAGACCGATCCCGGTACGGGATCAGGCAGGTCGGTCATCGTTCGGTTTCGATCAGAAAAAAAGGTGGGGCGTGACATTCATGCAAGGCTAACATACAGGAAAGCCACTCGCCACCGACCTGACCCCGAGCGGGTCGGGCTATGTGACGAAATTCCGTTTTCGCGCCTATTGTTCAGGAGCCTCCATGTCCACGTTGAGCTTTCCGAGGATCGCCCTCGCCCTTCTCGTTCTGCTCGTGCTGGGTCTGGGCGGCGCCTTTCTGAAGCTGGGCATGAACCCGCCTCTGCCGGTTCAGACCATCGTGCATAAAGAGCTTCCCGGAACACAATTCGCCGCGACCCGGGATCAGGCAACGCCGCAGGCCGGTCAGCCGCTTCCGGCCATGCCGGAGCCCGTCGCCGCCCCGACGCTTCAACACTGAACGCTCCCTCTTTGACGAAACGGGGAACCGCCCTGCCACCTGCGGCCGAGGCTTTTCTCGAAATGTTGCTCGCTGAGCGCAATGCCGCCCTGCGCACGCGCCAGGCTTACGCCGCCGATCTGGACGATTTCGTCGCTTTCCTGCGTCATGCTTCACCGGGCGGCGCAGGCGCAATTCTGAACGCCGATCGGGCCGCTATCTCTGCCTATATGGCCCTGCAGACTCAGGCCGGGCTCTCGTCGCGTACCATGGCGCGGCGGCTCTCCTGTCTCAGGCAGTTCTTTCGTTTCGCATTGAGGGAAGGATGGTGCGCCGCCGATCCGACTGAAACTGTGGTCATGCCACGGCATCAGAGCATTTTGCCCAGATTGCTCTCGCAGGATCAGGTGACGGCCCTGATCGACAAGGGCTGCAACGGGCATGACGATCCACGACGCGATATTGTGAGCCGGGCCGCTCTCGAACTGCTCTACACGACCGGGCTGCGTATTTCCGAACTTCTCACCCTGCCGGGAAGGGTATTCATGCGTGACGCTCCCATGGTGCTGATCAGAGGCAAGGGGGGGCGTGAGCGGCTCATTCCCGTATCCCGTGCCGCGAGGGAGGCTGCGCTCGCCTGATGCATCATGACCGGGACATCGAGAGCCCCTATCTTTTCCCGGGGCGTAATCCGTCGAAACCACTCACACGTCAGGGGTTCGACAAGATCCTGTGTCAGGTTGCGATCAGGGCCGGAATCGACCCCGATCTTGTCTCGCCGCATGTGCTGCGTCACTCCTTTGCGACTCATCTGCTTGAGCGTGGGGCCGATCTGAGGGCGTTGCAGATGCTGCTCGGTCATGCCGATATCGCCACCACCCAGATCTATACGCATGTGATGCAGGAGCGGCTCAGACAGGTGCTGACCCAGCATCATC
Source organism: Asaia platycodi JCM 25414 (assembly GCF_000614545.1). Lineage (GTDB taxonomy): Bacteria > Pseudomonadota > Alphaproteobacteria > Acetobacterales > Acetobacteraceae > Asaia > Asaia platycodi. Next base: position 42,467 of record NZ_BAKW01000007.1, read on the forward strand.
CGCTCTCAGACGAGACGGTCTCGTGACGCAACGGATTGTTGTCGGGATGGAAGCCGTGCTATCGGCGGGTCATGCGTCAGTATCTCGATTTCGAAAAGCCGGTTGCCGAGCTTGAAAACAAGATTGCCGAACTTCGTCAGATGGCGAAGGACGGCGAAGGCATCAACATCGCCGACGAAATCGGCAAGCTCTCCGACAAGGCGGAGAAGCAGCTTCGGGCAGCTTATACCAAGCTGACGCCCTGGCAGAAGGTGATGGTGGCCCGCCATGCCCAGCGCCCTCGCGCCCTCGACTATTTCAAGGGGCTGCTTGAGGAATACACGCCGCTGGCAGGCGATCGCCTCGGTCATGACGATCAGGCCATCGTTGGCGGTCTGGCCCGCTTCCGCGGCCAGGCCGTGATGGTGATCGGCACAGAGCGTGGTTTTGATATGGAGTCGCGCCTGCGCCATAATTTCGGCATGCCCAAGCCCGAGGGCTATCGCAAGGCGCAGCGCCTTGTGGAAATGGCCGGGCGATTCGGTCTGCCGATTCTCACCTTCATCGACACCTCGGGCGCCTGGCCCGGGATCGATGCCGAAGAGCGCGGCCAGGCTCAGGCCATTGCCCGCTCAACCGATTGCTGCCTGCGTGCTCCCGTGCCTTTAATAGCGATCATCATCGGTGAGGGTGGCTCCGGCGGCGCCGTGGCGCTGGGCGCCGGAGATCGCGTGCTGATGCTTGAGCATTCCATCTACTCGGTCATCGCGCCGGAAGGCGCTGCGTCGATTCTCTGGCGCGACCCCAAGCAGGCCTCGACCGCTGCCGAGGCGCTGAAGCTGACTGCTCAGGATCTGCTCAAGCTGCGCCTGATCGACCGGATCATTCCTGAACCGATCGGAGGCGCCCAGCGCTTCCCGGACGAGGCTATCGCCTCGGTGGGCGATGCCATCGGCGATATGCTTGGCGAACTTCTGCCGTACGAAAGCGAAAGCCTCGTTGCCAAGCGCCGCGAGAAGTTTCTCGCCATGGGGCGCGAGGCGCTCTAGGGAGGCAAGAGCGGGGCGATCCGCTTTTCGAGATGAACAGTCCGGACGCCCGACCGCCAGGTCGGGCGTTTTGTTGTTTTAGGGGGCAGGTTCGCCCGCAACTGGCGTGACACCGAGCGACTCGATCAGTGCCTTGATGCGCTGACCCGCGGCCTCGACTTTTTCGCTGTCATAACCCTTGGCCACGAGAGACACGCCCCGGCGCCCATCGGGCCTTTCGAAGGGATAGGAGCCCAGATCGAGTTCGGGGAAATCGTTCTGTATGGTTTCGAGCCCCTCGGCCAGCGTCCCTTCGCGCAGATCAGCATGCCAGGCGACCGAACAGAGTGGCGCACCGCCCTGGAGCGTAGGTAGCAAGGCCGTAAACATCGATTGCATGATCGAGGGCACGCCCGCCATCACATGAACATTGGCGATGGAGAATCCCGGCGCGATCGAGACGGTATTGCGTATCGGAACGGCGCCGCGTGGCAACCAGGCCATGCGCTGGCGGGCCTTGTTGAATTTTTCCTTGCCCAGATAGGCTTCGAGCGCCTGATAACTCTCTTCATGGCATTCGAGCGGGACGCCGACGGCTTCCGCGACGCATCCTGCGGTAATGTCGTCATGGGTCGGGCCGATACCGCCCGTCGTGAAGACGTGATCGAACTGGGTGCGACATGTGACGACGGTTTCGACGATCTTTCTGGCCTTGTCCGGGATGACGCGCACTTCTTCAAGCGCGATTCCGGCCTGGGCTAGGCCCGTAGCGATGAAACGGATATTGGCGTCCTGCGTACGGCCCGAGAGAATTTCGTTGCCGATGATCAGGAGACAGGCTGTGGGAGTCATGACTAAGTCCCTCTGAGTGACGAGGAATGAAAACGTCGACAACCATACAGGGTCGCCTTGCGTTAAACCTCTAGTAATCGATGACTTTTTCGCGGGAGAACAGAAATGGCCGAACCCAATAGCGAGGTTTGCGCGTCATGCGCTTACGACGTCCGTGCCGAACTCGGTGAGGGCCCCGTCTGGATCTCTGGCGAGAATGCCGTCTATTTCGTCGATATCAACGACTGCAAGGTCCATCGGTTCAGCCCGGTTCTGGGCGAGGCCTGTCACTGGGCGGCGCCGGGCAAGGTGGCGTTTCTCATGCCCGTCGAGGATGGCAGCTTTCTCGCAGGGCTGCCGGATGGGCTCTATCGCTTCGACCCCAAGGAAGGCAGCTTCACCAAAACGCTCGATGTCGAGCCCGAGCTGCCCGGCAACCGCCTGAACGATGGTTGCGTCGATCTGCATGGGCGGGGATGGTTCGGTACGATGGACGATTCTGAAGAAGACCCATCAGGGTCGCTTTACAGCGTGACACATGAGGCAAGCGGATTTGTACTGAGGAAGCACGATACGGGCTATGTCGTGTCGAATGGCCCGACCGTCTCGCCTGACGGAAAGCATCTTTATGCCTGTGATACGCCAAACGGGGTGATCTACCGCTTCGATATCACGGCCGAAGGCGAGCTCCATAACAAGCAGGTCTTTGTCCGTGTTCCCGAGGAGGAGGGTTATCCCGATGGGGTGGTGGCGGATTGCGAAGGCAATGTCTGGTGCTCGACATGGAGCGGTGGGCATGTACGCTGTTTTACCCCGGAAGGGTCAGAGCGTTTCGCCATCCGCATCCCGGCAGCCAACGTAACAAAGGTGTGTTTTGGTGGTGATGACCGCAAGACGGCCTATGTGACGACGGCCCGCAAGGGCGTGTCAGAGCAGGGTCTTGCTGCCCAGCCGCGCTCTGGCAGTCTTTTCACCTTTCGGCTGATAAGGCTGGCCTGCCTCAACATTGTATCGCGCTGTCAGCCTAGTAGAAGCTCCTTGAGCAGCGGGATCAGAGGCCTGTCAGGGGCAGGCATAGGATAAGCATCAAGCTGGTCTGCGGTAACCCAGGCCAGTGCTTGCCCTTCTTTACCGGCAGGCTGGCCGCGCCAGCGTCTGCAGACATAAAGCGGCATCAGGAGATGGCGCGCGCCGATATTTTCCGAGACGAAGGTAAAAGGTGCGAGACAGCCAGACGCGATATCGATCCCGAGTTCCTCGTGCATTTCGCGTATCAGCGCCTGTTCCGGTGCCTCATGCGGCTCCACCTTGCCACCAGGAAACTCCCATAGCCCTGCGAGGGGCTTCCCGGGCGGTCGTTGCGCCAGAAGGATGCGGCCTGCAGCGTCGATCAATACGCCAGCGACGACAAGCAGGATGCGCGGGGCGGCTGGATCGTTTCGGTTCGCGACCATTGTCGTTGCGCGCTCTCTGCAATAGGTCAGAACGGGGTACGGGTCCGGTCCGCGTGAGAGAAACGGCACGCGCGTCGTGCCCGAGCGCACGAACGCCATTCTTTCAAGTAGCGCGATAGAAGCCAGATTATCTTCCGCAACATCGGCGAGAATATGAGAAACGGGCAGGGTATCGAACGCCCAGTCCACAACCGGGCGGACGCAGGCTGTCGCGACTCCCTTTTGCCAATAAGGACGCCCGACCCAATAGCCGATCCTGGCGCCCTGATTGGGATGACCAAGCGAAAGGCCGATACAGCCGATCAGGGTCTCACCCTCGCATATGGCGAAATGCCAGGCTGTGCCCGCTGTCTGGCGATCGATGGTGCTCATGATCCACTGATCGGCCAATTCCCTGGGATAGGGAAAGGGGAGGTGGCTGAGCATACGCACCACACTCCAGTCATTGACCAGACGATGCACCGCCGCGCCATCATCGGCGCGGAGGGGGCGGAGTGTATAGGGGGCGACGTCGAGCGAGAGGCTCATTCTACAGAGTTACTCCGCGGCGGCTGTGTCCGGCTGGACACCCGAGCGCCGCAAGAGATCGCGCAACGCATTGATGACCGGGAAGACCTCCTGGTTACGGTCCCCGCCCAGTTCGCGCCAGGCATTCTGCTCAAGCTCCACGATCTCGCGGTCTTCGGCAAAGATGCGGTTGGTGAATCCAACCAGAAGCGGCCAGGCGAGTTCGAGCGCCCCCTTCAGCTTGGGGCGACGAATCGACAGCAGCCCGAAAACGCGGCAGGTCAGGTGGTCTTCGTCCTGCGGCACATAGACGATCCACAGATCCATGACCGGCGGTTCGTCTTCCGTGCGAATATGCAGCGTCTGATAAGGATAGACGGTGCGGATCGTCATGACATCGCGATGGGCGAATTTGGCACTCGCATCGCGACGTTCGCCGAAGATCAGTGCTTCACCCCAGGGCTGCTTACCACCCACGCGTGCGAAACTGTAGCGCGCCTCGACCATGCGGGGTTCGTTCTCCCCGCCCAGATAGCGCGGCTTCATCTTGCCCATCTGCTTCGAGTGCATGAACTGATGATTCATATCCATCAGATTTTCATGCATGAAGCTGTAATGGCACTTCACCTGTTCACCGAAGCGTCGGGTCTTGTAGGCCGGATCGGCCACCGATCCGAGCTGGGGGAAAGGCGTAGTTTCGGCTTTTTCGGCATCGCCGGGAAAGACGAAAATCAGCCTTCGACTTCGCGGCAAGGATAGGTGCGCACGCCATTTGGAAGCTTGCCCTTGCCAAGATAGGGAACGTCGATGCAGCGTCCGGAGCGACCATAGGCCCAGCCATGATAGCAGCACTGCACGGCCTCACCCTCGACACGGCCCTTGCTGAGCGGCACCTGACGATGCGCGCATCGGTCTTCAAGTGCGAAGACGCTGCCTTCCTGCGGGCGGATAAGCGCGATGGGCTGACCGGCAAAGCGCGTGGCGATGGTCTTGCCCTTCTTGAGCTCGTGCGACCAGGCGACAGGATACCAGTAATTCGGATCGCATTTGACCCGTCGCAGATCGACCGTGTCCTTGCCCAGCCGTATGGCGTCTGAGCAGCGTTGTTCAGCCGGCTTGTGGGTCGTGGTGTCGAGAGTAAGGCTTTCCGTCATGGGTATTCCTGTCGTGACCTCCTCCTGGCTGGCATCCTTGGCAGGTGCGTCCCCTGAAACCCAGCCCTGAGATTGTGCATGATGATACGCAACCCGACACTAGCAGGCTTGCGGCAAAGGGGAACAGCGCCTTTATGGCACAGGGGCGAGGCGAGCAAGTTTCATGCGGGCGCGTTGGGACAAGAGAAAGAATATTGCGTCAGAGAGGCGGTTTACGCTGGCTTTGTGCAACAAACTGTGTTTTTTTTGTCGCAATCGATCCGATAGCGAAAGAAATATCCTTTTCGATGTTGTAACGATTTTTCATTACTGCATAGACTGTCCCCTGTTGAAGTTCCCATGGAGAGACAGCTCGAACGATGTTCACAAAACGAAGAATACTTGCGGCAGCGACCCTTCTCTCCCTTCCTTTCGGGTTCACTTATGCTCAGGCTGCCACCCAGCCGGCTGAACAGACGACGCCCAAAGCGAAAAAGACCGCCACAGCCCATAGCAGGACGTCGATCGGCTCAGGCCAGGCTCTGGCTTCGGTTCCGAAAATCCGCACACGCAAGGCCCGCGATGCGAGCGGCGACAGCGGTGAATCCGTCATTGTGACCGGCACTCATGCGTTCAACCGCAAGGCGCGGGACAGCGCTGTGCCGGTAACGGTCGTTTCTGCTGCCACACTGCGTCGTTCGGGCCAGCTCAACCTTGCCGATGCCATCACGCGTGTCGATCCGTCGATTACGGTCACAGCCAATGGCGCCGATGCCGGGGCGCTGACCTCCGCAATTCGTATGCGTGGTCTCAACCCGAACGAAGTGCTGGTGCTGGTCGACGGCAAGCGTCGCAATACGACCGCCAATATCTATGCCGATAACGGTCCGCAGCAGGGCTCGACGCCCGTCGATCTGAACATGATCCCGGCAGGGGCCATCGATCACATTGAAATTCTGCGTGATGGCGCAGCCGCACTTTATGGGTCGGATGCTATTGCGGGCGTTGTGAACATCATCACCAAGAAGACCAATCATGGGATCAACACCGTCGCTCAGACCGGCGCCAATGCGTATAACGGCGATGGCTGGCAGTATCTGATCGGCGCCGATGGCGGTCTGAAATGGGGCAATGACGGCTTCGTTCATCTGAGTGGTCAGGTCTATCACACCGATCACTGGGTCTCGAACCTCAAGAGCACCAACGATCATCGCTGGACTCCGACTTCGAGCTGGCCTGCGAACTCGAACAAGATTCTCTCCAACCCCGAGGAGACGCGCGAAAATCTCTCCATCGAATGGGGCAAGGGCATCACGGAAGGCATCGAGACCTATGGTCTGATCACCTATGCCCATCGTCACTCCGAGGCCTATGAAAACTATCGTACCCCCACCGTGGCACCGAGCGCCTTCCCTTATGGGTTCTCGCCGCTCGAGACCATTGAAGAGAATGATTTTCAGGCCAATCTGGGCATCAAGGGCGATAATCTCTTCGGCTTCAGCTGGGATCTGAGTACGCTCTACGGTCAGGATGACGACGATATCGGGAACAAGAACACCTTCAACCCGAATTACTACAAGGCGTATGGCTTCTCGCCGACCACCGTGCGTGCCCAGAGCTATTCGCTCGCCCAGTGGACCAGCAATTTCGACGCGCGACGCAATTTCCGTATTGCCGATGTCGTGCCGATGACGCTGGCCTTCGGAGCCGAGCATCGCCTCGAGATGTACAAGATCAAGGCGGGCGAGCCGGCCTCGTATGAGCTGGGCGGCACGCAGGGTTTTGCCGGTCTTACGCCGCAGAATGCAGGGCAGTGGCAGCGTAACATCTGGGCTGGTTATCTGGACGGCGATTTCCACCCGCTGCCGCACTGGGATCTCGATTTTGCCGGGCGCTTCGAGCATTACACCGACATGGGTAACACCGAGAACGGCAAGGTCACGACGCGGTACGACATCACCAGCAAGCTGGCGATCCGTGGCACGATCAGCAACGGTTTCCGTGCGCCGACCATGCCCGAGCAATATTATTCGGCGCTCAACGTGTCGCCGACCGGTGCTTCGGGTCTCCTTCAGACGGTTGGCGCTGCTGGCCAGACTATCGGTGCCCAGCGTCTGAAGCCTGAGAGATCGACCAGCGCCGAGGGTGGTATTATTGCCGAGCCGCTCAAGGACTGGCACGTCTCGGTTGACGTCTATCAGATCAACATCCGCGATCGCATTATCGGCTCGGCTACAGTCAATGGTCAGACCGCGCTGGACGCCATCGCCCTTACCGGCGTCAATCTGCCGAGTGGGATCGAGCTGGACAACGTGACGGCGAATTACTTTGCCAATGTGGCCAGCACGCGTACACAGGGGCTCGATCTGCAATCGGATTATCTGCTGCATCTGCATCGCTTCGGGACGCTTAATCTCAGCGCGATGCTCAACCTCAACCGCACGCGCATCAGCCACATCAATACCAATGCTTTCGGCGATCCTGCCGCGAATGCCCAGACGGTGGGTTATCTCACCACGGGTTCACCGCGCAGCAAGCTGATCCTGAACGCTTACTGGACCTATCACCAGTGGGACGTGAACCTGCGTCAGACCCGTTACGGCGAGACCAAGTCGCTGATGACCTATGAAGATCTGGCTCCGGCTGCGCTCAAATACTCCAATACTGAATGGGCCGAATTCAAGAACACCCCGACCTGGCTGACCGATCTTGAAGTTGGTTATCGCTTTACCGAGCACTGGCACTTCGCTATCGGCGCGAACAACATCTTCAACCAGCGCCCGCGTCACGTGAACCCGACACTTAATTATCTGGGGCCGAAGATTTACGATACCGACTCGTCTGGTGTCCCGATTTATGGCGCCTATTACTACGGTCGCCTGAACGCGACGTTCTGATCGGATATCAGCTGGTGCAGGGGCCGATTCTCCGGCCCCCGTGAGTGCATCATGTTTTTCAGGGTTGCCCCTGACCGGGCTGGTGCCAAACCAGTCCGGTTCTTCTCATCCGAGTGTCGCGCTCAGATGATCAATGAATTGGGCAGCCACGCGCCCCGAGCGGCCGCCGCGTTCCATGGCCCATTCCAGTGCGTGGCGATGCAGGGCCTCCTTGGAGATTTCAAGCTTGCGATGGGCGGCATAGCCATCGACGATGGCAAGATAGGTCTCCTGATTGCAGCCATGCACGCCGATCCAGAGCCCGAAGCGGTCTGACAGTGAGACTTTTTCCTCTACGGCTTCCTGCGGGTTGATGGCGCTGCCGCTCTCGTTTTCCATCATGTCGCGCGGCATCAGATGGCGCCGGTTCGAAGTGGCGTAAAACAGCACATTCTCCGGTCGTCCCATGATACCACCATCGAGAACCGATTTGAGCGATTTGTAATCGGCGTCCTGCGTCTCGAAAGAGAGATCATCGCAGAACACGATACAGCGTCGGGGCTGGGCGCGCAGAATATCCAGAAGTCGGGGCAGGGTGGAGAGATCGTCGCGCTGGATTTCGATCAGAACCAGTGCGTGGGGATGCGCTCGATTGGCTTCGGCAAAGCAGGCTTTGACTAGCGAGGATTTGCCCATTCCTCGCGCACCCCAGAGCATGACGTTATTGCCGCTTCGGCCCGCCGCGAAATGACGCGTATTTTCAAGCACAAGCCTTGTCTGTCGGTCGATACCGCGCAGCAAGGAGAGATCGACCCCCTGAACCTGTGCGACGGCGCGCAATGTCGCGGCGCTGCCTTGCCACATGAAGGCGTCGCTGCCTTCGAGGGTCGCCGGGCTGGCGGGAGCGGGAGACAGGCGCTCGAGTGCGCTGGCGATGCGCTCGAGTTTTTCGATCAGAACGACGTCCATGGGTGTGTCCCTTGCTCCGTGACTATGCTTGACGAGCGGGCGCGACCTATTATGGTCCGGGCCAATCGGGCTGGCTTTCGGGCGCGTCCGGTCCCTTATCTATCGACATATGGAAGAAACGCATGCTCGCCAACAGCGGGATTATCTCATTCCTCCCGATGATCCTCGTGTTCGTCGTGTTCTATTTCGTGCTCATTCGCCCGCAGCAGTCGCGCCAGAAAGAGCTCAAGGCCCAGCTCAATGCCCTGCGCCGTGGTGACCGCATTGTGACCAGCGGTGGCATTATTGGTACGGTGCAGCTTTCACGCGACGGCACGAAGGAGATCGAGGTCGAGATCGCTCCCGGCGTGAAGATCCAGCTGATGCGTGAAAACGTGTCGCAGGTTCTGACCAGCACGGCAAAGCCTGCCAATGACGGTGCCAAGGCTGCCAAGTAATTCTGGCCTCGACGTTAGATCCGGGTACCAGAAACAGAAAAACCGGCCTCCGCGAGGAAGCCGGTTTTTTGTTGACCCGTTGCGGGATCAGGCGGAAAGCAGTTCCGCCTCGGCGAACTCGTAATTGGCGAGCTTGTCGAGATAGTTCGTGATGTAGTCCGGACGACGATTGCGGAAGTCCAGATAATAGGCGTGCTCCCACACATCGAGGCCGAGCAGCGCGCGTCCCTGGCCTTCAGCGAGCGGGTTCGAGCCATTGGGGGTCTTGGTGACGGCGAGCTTGCCATCGGCGCCAAGAACGAGCCATGCCCAGCCCGAACCGAACTGCGAGATCGCAGCCTGCTTGAAGGCGGCCTTGAACGCATCGAGACCACCCAGATCGGAATCGATCTTGGCGGCGAGCTTAGAGGGTATCTGACCGCCATTCGGGGCAAGGTTCTTCCAGAACAGGATATGGTTCCAGTGCTGACCCGCATTGTTGAAGACAGGAGCCTGAGCGGCGTCGCCCTTCACGGCGAGAATGATTTCTTCGAGGCTCTTGCCCTGAAGCTCCGGCTTGGCTTCGACAAAGCCGTTCAGCGCCGTGACATAGGCCTGATGGTGCTTGCCGTGATGCAGCTCAAGGGTTTCCTGGCACATGCCCGAAGCGGCAAGGGCGCTGGTCTGGTAGGGGAGGGACGGCAGTTCGAAAGCATGGTGCGTCTCCTGGACTATCATGGTGGGGACAAAGCGGAGCTGCTTGGTCTCCCAAGGCAGCTATGTTGCCAGACGGGTTTCGTCAACCCGTCGGGGCCCGACGGTGATCACGCTTTTCCGGAAGGATCCGGCTGGTGCACCACACTCTTTTCGATCGCGCCGAGCAAGGCCGCGTAATCGTCATTGGCGTGGCGTTTGCTGGAGAGCGCGAGGGCCTGATCAGCAACAGCAATAGAAGGGCAGAAGCTGTGTGTGCTGCGCGCTGCCGAAACGAGCAACCCCATATCCTTCGACATCAGGCGTGTCGGAAACTGGGCGGTGAAATCGCCGCGTTCGGCACCGGCCAGTTTGCGCTTGTGATGAGGTGAGATCACCGCGACCTGCGCAAGGGCCTCATAGAGCATTGCGCGATCCAGACCGCTCGACAGTCCGTATCCGACAGCCTCGGCAATGACATTGAGCGTGGCTCCCATGATACCGTTGATGACGAGTTTGAGCCGCGTTCCTGCGCCGACCCCTCCTGCATGAATGCTCAATTTGCCGATGGCGCTCAATACAGGACGAGCGGCCTCAAGGTCGTCATGTGACGCGCCAACCAGCATGACAAGCTCGCCCTTCTCGGCTTCAGGGGTGCTTCCTGACATCGGAGAATCGACAAAGCGCAATCCCGTGCTCTGCGCGAGAGCGTGCAGCTTGTCGGTCGCTTCTGGCGAAATCGTACTGGTATTGAGAACGAGCGTGCCAGCGCGGGCTCCGGCAAGGATCCCTTCATCGCCTTCGACCGATGCAAAGACCGCGGCGTCATTAGGTACGCAGAGGATGAGAATATCCGATTGCGCTGCAAGTGTGGAGGCCGTTTTCACCACGGGCGTCTGTGCATCCTGTTGTCGGCCCGACGGCGTATAGGCGCTCACGCCGAAACCGGCCTTTCTGAGGTTTTGCCCCATGAGAGCGCCCATGGCGCCGTAGCCGACAAAGCCGATCTGTTGTCCAGTCATTCTCGTCATACCTTTTCACGCATTGTGCTGCTGACTAAAGCACCGACGTGACACAGGTTGCGCGCCCGAAGGACTAAACCGACAGCGCCGCTCCGAGAGCGGGGGGTATTTGTGCAAGTAGTGCTGCTATTGTGTCAATATGTTTCCCTTGCGCGGCGGGGAGGTTGGCCAGCACCAGCCGTCAGGCAGGGCGGTCATTTTGCCGGGGCGGAAAGGAACGCGAGTCCACCCCATGCCATAGGCACTGATGGTGGAAAGATGCGCTGCAACACCGAACGTGATCACCAGTTTCAGGTTGGTTAGGGATGCAAGCAACTCGCCCAGGCTAATTGCTTCGACATCCTGCATCGCAGAACGGATCGACCAGTCCGACCGCGCTCTTTCGAGATGATGAAAGACGATCCTCGTATCAATTATTCGGACGCTCTGCCGGCACATTTGTGTCTCTATTCCGTCCCGCAGGCCTGGTGAGACTTCGGCGAGACTTACGACGAGAATGCAGGCCTTCTCGTGGCCGGAAGCTGTTCTGTCCATATCGAAGCGGTCATCGAGCCTGAAGAAGCGTATCAGTCTTCAAGGTCGTCATCGGTTACGATATCAGCTGGGTGACGTACCGGGGCGGAGCGTGTTCTGGCTGGGGCATCGCCCTGGCGTCGCGTGAATTCACCTGCGATGTCGCCCAGCTCGATGAACTGATCGACCTGACGGCGTAAATCGTCACCGATGAGCGACGGAGAGGAACGCAGGGACGATACGGCTGTGACGCGTACACCACGCCGCTGAATGGCCTCTACGACGCGGCGAAGATCGGCATCACCACTGAAGATCACGGCATGATCGATCCGGTCAGCGAGCTCCATGAGGTCGACTGCAAGCTCGACATCCATGTTGCCCTTCAACCGGCGTCTGCCGGTCTGATCGGTGAATTCCCGGGCGTTCTTGGTAACCAGCATGAAACCGTTATAGGCCAGCCAGTCAGTCAGGGGTTTGAGTGGCGAATACTCCTCGGTTTCCGGGATTGCGGCATAATAATAGGCGCGCAATAGTTTTGTATTTGTTTTGAAATAACGCAGCAATCTTCTGTAGTCTACTTCAAATCCAATAGTCTTGGCGGTATAATATAGGCTCGAACCATCTATAAATACGGCAGTTCTCTCATTTTTATCGAGCATCTTTTACCTATCGCAGAAAAACTGTGACGTTTAGCGGTTGTCACAGAAAAAATAATCTCAAACTGTGGTTTAACGAATTCTGAACCGAGAATACAGCAATATCATTGCTTTATCGCCACTTGTCATCTTATCGTCCCCGTCGCTTTTGTTGGTCTGCCAATCCGCATTCGTTGCACTTGTGTCCGCAGCGTGGTCCGATAGAGGGAATGTTTGCTCGGAACGGGTATTTGTGATAGCCGATGCAATTCTCGTGGATCTGCGTATATTGGTTGGGAAAAGTTTATGGCACGCGTAACCGTTGAAGACTGCATCGAAAAGGTTCCGAACCGCTTCGAGCTCGTTCTCCTTGCTGCGCAGCGCGCCCGCGGCCTTTCACGCGGCGAGGAAATGACTCTCGAACGCGATAACGACAAGAACCCGGTGGTTGCCCTGCGCGAAATCGCAGAAGAAAAAGTCAATCTGGGCGCGCTCAAGGACGGTATCGTACGTTCCCTTGCCCGTGCGCCTGAGCCTGAGCCGGTTGACGAAGAGGTCATGGATCTCATTCCGACCGATCAGAATATTTTCGGTCTGCAGGATGTTTCTACCGAGGAAGAGCATGCCCATATGGCGGAGACGATGTCCCCGGCCGAGCTGGAAGCGTCCTTTGAAGCGGAATTCGGAGGGCGCGGCCGCCGCTAATCTCTTGCGATACCGGGCCTTTTTGTGGTCCGGTATCGTTTCTGCGCCTGACGAAATCCGGGCCTGATCGAAACTGGGAGAGAGCACCGGCATGTCTGACACCCTTCTCCCTGACGCTGAAATGCCGGCCTCAATTCCGTCAATTTCCGGTTTGCTGCGCCGCATCGCAGGTTACGATCCTCACGCAGACCTCGCTCGCGTTGAAGAAGCCTACGCAGTGGCCGAAAAGGCGCATCGTGAACAAAAGCGCGATAACGGCGAACCCTACATCATTCACCCGATCGCCGTCGCTAATATCCTCGCGGGTTTCCGCATGGACGTGCCGTCCATCGTGGTGGGACTGCTTCACGATACGGTCGAAGATACAGGCATCACCCAGGCGTTTTTGAAGGAGCGTTTTGGTGAGACGGTCGCCAGTCTCGTCGATGGTGTGACCAAACTGACCAGGCTCGAGCTTCAGTCGGACCGTACCAAACAGGCCGAAAATTTCCGCAAGCTCGTTCTGGCGATGTCACGCGATATCCGCGTGCTTATTGTCAAGCTTGCCGACCGTCTTCACAATATGCGTACGCTGCATTACGTGCAGCGTCAGGATAGACGCCTGCGTATTGCGCGCGAGACCATGGATATCTATGCGCCGCTCGCTGAGCGCATCGGTATGGATCGGGTCAAGACGGAGCTGCAGAATCTCTCTTTCGAGCAACTGGAGCCTGAGGCCGATGCTACGATCCGGGCACGGTTGAATTTTCTGCGCGGGCACGGTGCCGATATTATCGAGCAAATTCGCGCGGAGCTTAAAGCGCTCTGTGCCGAGGTCGGTCTCGACCATGTCGATGTAACGGGGCGTGAAAAATCGCCCTTTTCGATCTGGGCAAAAATGCAGAAGCGCAATGTCGCTTTTGAGCAGCTCTCGGACATCATGGCATTCCGTGTGATCGTGCCGTCGCGTGATGCCTGTTACGCTGCGCTTGGCGCCATTCATGGCGCGTATCCCATGATCGCCGGGCGCTTCAAGGACTACATTTCGACCCCGAAGGCAAATGGCTACCAGAGTCTCCATACGGGAGTTACGCTGCGTCAGCCACGCAATCAGAAGATCGAAATCCAGATACGCACCGCCGATATGCATGATTTTGCCGAAAACGGTGTGGCGTCCCATTGGGCCTATAAGGAGCGCGATGCAGCGCAGGCTTCGAGCAGTGAAGTCGCTGCGCTGGGGTTGAACAAGCTGCGCTGGGTGCAAGATCTTCTTGAAATTCTCGAAGATTCCGAAGCGCCAGACGAGTTCCTCGAGAACACCAAGCTTGAGCTCTATCAGGATCAGGTTTTCTGCTTTACGCCCAAGGGCCAGCTCATTTCCCTGCCGCGCCGCGCAACGCCAGTCGATTTCGCTTACGCCGTGCATAGCCAGGTGGGCGATGCTTGCGTGGGCGCCAAGATCAATGGCCGATTGATGCCGCTGCGGCATGAGTTGCAGAACGGCGATCAGGTCGAAATCATGACCGCGCGTGGGGGAACGCCTTCCGCCTCATGGGAGCGTTTTGTGGTTACCGGCAAGGCGCGGGCGCGTATCCGGCGCTACGTCGCGCTTCAGCAGCGTCAGGTCAATCTCGACACGGGGCGCACCGCTCTGGCCAAGGCTTTTCGTCAGGAAGGTGTCGATGGCAGTGAGAAGGTGCTTGAGACCCTCCTGCGTGATCTGCGTCAGCCGAGTATCGAAGATCTTTATGTGGCCGTGGGCACGGGGCAACTCGGGCCGCGTGACGTTGTCAACGCTGCTTATCCCGAACTGCGCCAGACCCACCGCGCGCCGCGTATGGTTCCGGGCCTATCGGGGCGTCTCGGTGGCGGTATCGGCGCCCCGGCACGCTATGGCGCGAAGAGCGGCTCGATCATCAATGGTATCGGGTCGGGAATTGCCACTCACTTCGCCGGATGTTGTCACCCGTTGCCGGGCGATCCTATCGTGGGGATCATTGCGCAGGGCAAGGGCGTTACCATCCATCAGCGTCACTGCCAGAATCTCAGCGCGTTCTCTTCCACACCCGAGCGTTTTCTCGAAATCGACTGGGACTACGAGGCCTTGGCGCAGGGTGAGCGTGGCGCCCCGCATATCGGCCGGGTGAGTGTGATCGCGGCTAATGAATCCGCTGTGCTGACAACGCTCACGAACACGGCCTCCAAACATAATGGCAGCGTGGTCAATCTGCGTATTCTCAACCGCCAGCTCGATTTCATGGAAATTCTTGTTGATCTTGAAGTGCGCGATGTTCGGCATCTTTCTGCGATGATCGCGGCGTTGCGTTCTGCCCAAGGTGTCATGCAGGTTGAGCGCACGAAGAACTGATCTGATGTCATGATACGGGGGATTGGCACGGATCTGTGTGACATGCGGCGCATTGCGCGCGCGCTCGAACGCTCAGGAGACCGCTTTCTGGAACGCGGCTTCACCCCCGCTGAAATAGCTTACGCCAATACGCGCAAGGGCGATGGGCGTCTCGGCATTCTGGCCAAACGCTGGGCGGCCAAGGAGGCCTGTGCAAAGGCGCTCGGGACCGGCTTTCGCAATGGCGTTGAACTGACAGATATCGAAGTGCGCCATGACGCGCTCGGCAAGCCGGTGCTGCATCTGAGCGGGAAGGCTGCCGAATATCTCAGCGCCCTGGCTCTGCCGGGAGAGCGCGCCGATATCCAGGTGAGTCTCAGTGACGAGACTCCGTATGCGATTGCCTATGTGATCGTGCAGTCGATCTCACAGCAAGCGTGATAGGCTGTCGCCAAATCCCCACTATCTGCGCTAAGAACCGGAAATGACCGAAATGAATCCGGAGGCTTCGCCCTCCAAGCGAAAAGAAGACACCCCTCTGGAGATCGTTCGCTTCGTTGCGATCTGGATCATCGTGTTGCTGGCGATACGAACGGTTTTTGTCGAACCGTTCAATATTCCGAGCGCGTCGATGATTCCGACCCTTCAGGTCGGCGACTACATCGTCGTCACCAAGTTCGATTATGGCTGGTCACGATTTTCGATGCCGTTCTCGCCTCATCTTTTTGACGGTCGTATCTGGGAGACGACACCGCATCGCGGCGATGTGGCTGTGTTCCGTTATACCCAGAATAACTCGATCGATTACATCAAGCGTATCATCGGTCTGCCTGGCGATCATATCCAGATGCGTGCGGGCGAGCTTTATCTGAATGGGACCCTGGTGCCGCGCCAGTCGCTCGGCGCCTATTCAGTGATGGACGAAAATCGTTTGCCCCAGACAGGCATACGGTATCTCGAGACTCTTCCCGGAAGCGCGGGTGCAGGCCCCGTCACGCATCAGATCCTGAAGCAGACTGATGAGGGCGAGCAGAACGACACGCGCGAATATATTGTGCCGGAAGGCTATTTTTTCGCGATGGGAGATAATCGGGATAATAGCGGCGACAGCCGGTTCCAGCGCGATAACGGTGTCGATCTCGGTTACGTCCCCATGGTCAATCTGGTTGGCAAGGCACGCTTTGTGTTCTTCTCCTACGAGGCCGTTCACCCTCTCTGGCAGTTCTGGCAGTGGCCGTTCGAGATACGGTGGAGCCATCTTTTTGCGACGATGCACTGAGGCTCTGTCATGAGTGGTCATGACGACAATCTCGATGCGCTTCAAAAGGCTCTCGGGCACCGCTTTGCGGATCAGGGGCTGCTGCGTCAGGCCCTGACCCATCGCTCCGCAGTGTCGTCACGGCAAGGGCGCCGCGCGCCGCGTGGTGGCGTGAAGTCGGTCGATACAGTCTCGAATGAGCGCCTTGAATTCATCGGCGACCGTGTCCTCGGGCTGCTTATGGCGGAATGGCTACTCGAGCAGTTTCCAAATGAGCCTGAGGGTGCGCTCGGGCCGCGTCACGCGTCCCTTGTGTCACGCAACGCGCTGGCGCCCATTGCCGAAAGTGTCGGCGTGGCCGGGGCACTGCGTATTGCCGAGCATGAGGAGCAGGCCAATATTCGCGGCCTCGCCAATGTGCAGGCCGATGCGATGGAAGCGCTGCTGGGCGCGATCTATCTCGATGGCGGGCTGGAGCCAGCGCGCCGCCTCGTACGCGAAAAATGGAATGATCTGCTTCTCTCGCAGATAACCCCGCCCAAAGACCCGAAGACGGCCTTGCAGGAATTTGTGCTTGCACGCGGCTCTGCCTTGCCGGAATACGAGACCCTGTTGATGGAAGGCCCTTCGCATGCTCCGCGCTTTACGGTTGCGGTTTCTGCTATGGGTGAGGCAGGTGAGGGCGTGGCAGGAAGCAAGCGCCAGGCCGAGAGCGAGGCGGCGACCGCCCTCCTCCGGCGATTGAACCGTAGCCGTAAAGGCACGAAGGATAGAAGATGACGACACGTTGTGGTTTCGTCGCCCTTGTCGGGGCGCCGAATGCCGGAAAATCTACTCTGATCAACCGCATGACCGGCACCAAATTGTCGATCGTGAGCCCCAAGGCGCAGACGACGCGTTTCAGGGTGCTTGGCATCCTGATGCGTCAGACCACGCAGATTCTGCTTGTCGATACGCCGGGCATTTTCAAGCCGAGACGCAAGCTTGATCGTGCAATGGTGGCGGCCGCCTGGACCGGATCTCAGGATGCCGATATCTCGCTTCTGCTGATCGACGCCAAGGCTGGTATTCGTGAGGAATCGCAGGCCGTCATTGAAACGCTTGCCAAGCAGAAGCGCCGCGTGTGGCTCGTACTGAACAAGACCGACCTGATCGGTGCCCAGCAGCTTCTGCCCCTGACCAAGGCGATCACCGAGCAACTGGCCGTCGAGCATGTCTTCATGCTGAGCGCCCGCTCTGGCGATGGTGTGGACGATCTGCTCGATAACCTTGCTGCGGAACTCCCCGAGGGGCCTTATCTTTATCCTGAAGACGATCTGACCGATCTGCCTGACCGTCTGCTGGCGGCTGAGCTGGTACGTGAACAGATCTTCATGCAGACGCATGAGGAAATTCCATATCAGGCCACTGTCGAGACCGAGAGCTTCAAGGAGCGTCCCGACGGTTCGGTGCGTATCGATGCGACGATTTATGTTTCCCGACCCGGTCACAAGGCCATCCTGATCGGCGAGGGCGGTCGCAAGATTCGCAGCATCGGCGAGCGGGCACGTCTCGATCTGGGGCGTCTGCTCGAGCGGCCTTGCCATCTTTTTCTCAACGTGCGCGAGCGTGCCGGTTGGGATGAGGAAAAGGCCAGACTGCGGGCGATCGGTCTGGATGACGCCTGAGAAGTTCTTGTGAGGACAGGCCGCGCCCTATAAGAGGGGCGCGGGTTGTGAAATGGCCGTCAAGAGACTGCAACGAAAGAGGATGCGATGACCGAAACTTCTGCACGCTACAAGCGCGTTCTTCTCAAGGTTTCGGGCGAGGCCCTCATGGGCAAGGGCTCTTTCGGCATCGAGCCGCAGATCGTTGAAGAAATTGCAAACGATGTTGCTCTGGTCTCACGCAGCGGCGTGCAGGTCTGCCTCGTGATTGGCGGTGGCAACATCTTCCGTGGCGTGGCGGCTGCCGCTAAGGGCATGGATCGTGCCCAGGGCGATTACGCCGGTATGCTGGCGACGGTCATCAACGCGCTGATGATGCAGAACGCGCTTGAAAAAGCGGGAATCGATACGCGCGTCATGTCGGCCATCCAGATGTCCTCGATCGCCGAACCCTATATCCGCCGTCGCGCCGTGCGTCATATGGAGAAGGGGCGCGTTGTCATCTTCGCAGCCGGAACGGGTAACCCCTTCTTCACGACCGATACAGCTGCTGCTCTGCGTGCGAATGAGATGGAATGCGATGTGCTGCTCAAGGGTACGCAGGTCGATGGTGTTTACTCTGCGGATCCGCGTCGCGTGCCTGACGCCGAGCGTTACGACGAGCTGTCCTATATGGATGTGCTCTCCCGCGATCTGAACGTGATGGATGCGACCGCTATTTCGCTCGCGCGTGAAAATCGTTTGCCGATCATCGTTTTCAATATTCATGCACCGGGAGCTTTTGCCAGCGTGATGCGAGGCGAAGGGCGCTTCACCCGGATTATCGAAACGGCTTGAACTGGACGCCTCCAGACGTCCCCCTTTGAGTGTCCATAAAGGAGAGAACAATGCCTGCTGAGCTGAATGACCTGCTCGAAGATCTGACCCGCCGCATGGACGGCGCCATGGAGAGCCTCCGTCGCGATTTATCCGGCCTACGTTCGGGCCGTGCCAGCCCCAACCTGCTCGAGCCGGTGCGCGTCGAGGCCTATGGCAGCGACGTGCCTCTGTCTCAGGTCGGGTCGATTGCAGTCCCCGAGGCGCGTATGCTGACCGTATCGGTCTGGGATCGCGGGCTCGTGGGTGCCGTTGAACGCGCTATTCGTGATTCCGGTCTGGGGCTCAACCCTGCGGCTGATGGGCAGACGGTGCGCGTGCCGATTCCTCAGCTGACCGAAGAGCGTCGTAATGAACTGGCCCGCGCTGCCGGTCGCTATGCCGAAAATGGCAAGATTGCCGTGCGCAATGTGCGGCGCGATGGCATGGATCAGGTCAAGACTCATGAAAAAAAGAGCGAGATCAGCCAGGACGATATGAAAGTCTGGTCCGACGGCGTGCAGAAGCTGACGGATCAATACGTCAAAAAGGTCGATGACATGCTTGCCGACAAGGAACGCGAGATCAAGCAGGTCTGATCAGGCACCGTGTCGTCTTCACGCATTCTCCCGGTCGCAACCGCAGAGCTGGCCCCTGCCAGCGTGCCGCGTCATGTTGCCGTCATCATGGATGGCAACGGGCGCTGGGCGCGTGCGCGTGGCAAGGCCGTCATGGCGGGGCATCGCGCCGGGGCCGAGGCCGTCAGGCGCTGCGTCAAGGCGGCCATCCTCTCGGGGGTGCGCTACCTGACGCTTTATGCTTTTTCTTCCGAGAACTGGCAGCGGACGACCGAAGAAGTGTCCGATCTCACTTCGTTGCTTCGGTTCTATCTGCGGCACAAGGTTGCCGAACTGCACGAACAGAACGTGCGTCTGGAATTCATCGGCGATCTGACCCGGTTCGATGCCGGATTGCGGGCTGAAATCGAACGCGCCAAGACTCTTACTGCGCGCAACGGGCGTCTGACCCTCATTCTGGCTCTCTCCTATGGAGCTCGCAGGATATGCTTGCTGCGGCGCGGCGCCTTGCCGATGCTGCAGCGCGGGGGGAGATCGACCCGACTTCGCTCAGTGAGCAGGATTTTGGAGATTATCTGCAGACTTCGCCTTTCCCCGATCCGGATCTCATCGTGCGTACGAGTGGCGAGCGGCGTCTGTCGAATTTTCTGCTCTGGGAATCGGCCTATGCTGAATTGTCTTTTCTCGACGTGATGTGGCCAGACTTCAACGAGACCCATTTCGCCACGCTAATGGCGGATTTTGCCGGGCGTGAGCGTCGTTTCGGCAAGCGTCTCGAGACGGATTCCGCATTGTGACAGGAAGCAGCGCCAATCCGCGCTGGTCCGATCTGCGCCTGCGCCTGATCTCCGCGGCCGTAATCGTTCCCATAGCGCTTCTAGGCATCCTGTCCGGTGGTGTGGCGTACCGTATCATGATCCTGCTCGTCAGTCTGGGGCTCGTCTATGAAGGCGCAGCCATGGCAGGGCTAAGCTGGAAAAAAGGGAAGCGCAGCTGGCGCGGCGGTCTGCTGCTGTTCTGGCCGATCATCGGGCTCATTGTCGCCATGAAAGGCGAGTGGCGAGCTGCTTTCGGTCTCGCGCTTTCAGCTGCGATTTTCGGCTTCGCTCAGTGGGTCTGTGTGGCTGTTGCGAGTTTCGGCGGGCTGTCTCTTCTGTGGCTACGAGAGCAGCCCGGCACGGGTGCTTTGCCTGTGCTGTTCATCATATTCGTCGTGATTGCCAGCGATAGCGGGGCCTATCTGGCCGGACGCATTATCGGTGGCCCGAAGCTCGCGCCCAGCATCTCACCTGGCAAGACCCGGTCCGGGGCGGCTGGCGGGCTTTTGGCCGCAGGATTGGCCGGGATGGCAGTTGCCGGTCTTTCAGGTCAGGGCGGGCTTCCCGGAGGCGCGATCTGGGGGATGATCCTCGGTTGCGCCGCGCAATGCGGCGACCTCGCCGAGAGCGCCGCCAAACGTCGTGTGGGTATAAAGGACTCCGGCTGGCTCATTCCCGGCCATGGGGGGCTTCTGGATCGGTTTGACGGGCTCCTGGCTGCGGCGCCGCTGGCGGCTCTGGTCTCTCTTGCCGTGCCGGGGCAGGTTTTCTGGGCCGCGCTTCCCCACGATATTCTCGTCGCCCTTCTGCATCCTCTCTTTCCGTCTTTCTCTGCTTTCTCGCATTGATCTGGAGTATCCTGAGATCATGACCTCCTCACCGCGCAGCATCACCGTTCTGGGCAGCACTGGCAGCATCGGCTGCTCCACAATCGATCTTCTGCTGGCCGAGCCGGAGCGCTTTCAGGTTCGTGCGCTCGTGGGAGGGCGTAATGTGGCGCTGCTTGCCGAGCAGGCGCGAGCTCTGCGTGCAGAGGTCGCCGTGATCAACGACGAAACCCTGCTCGACGGTCTACGGTCAAGATTGCAGGGCAGTGGTGTGAAAGTGGCTGCCGGACGCCGGGCGGTGATCGAAGCCGCTGCCATGGAAGCTGACTGGACGATGGCCGCCATTACTGGCGCCGCGGGGCTGGAGCCTACGCTGGCAGCAACCCGCAATGGTCGTGCTATTGCGCTTGCGAACAAGGAAGCGCTGGTCAGCGCAGGCGATGTCATGCTGCGTGAAGTCGCCGCTGCCAAGGCGACATTGCTACCTGTCGATTCCGAACATAACGCTATTTTCCAGAGCCTGACGGGCAGCCCGATCGAGAGCGTGGAGAAGATCATTCTTACCGCGTCTGGCGGTCCCTTCCGCTGTGCGTCGATCGAGACCATGCGTGAGGCGACTCCCGAACATGCCCTTAAGCACCCGACATGGACCATGGGCGCGAAGATCACGATCGACTCGGCATCGATGGCCAATAAGGGTCTTGAGGTAATTGAAGCAGCGCGCATTTTCGGTCTGAGCAACGAGCAGATCGATGTGCTGGTTCATCCGCAATCTGCCGTGCACGGTCTGGTGCAGTTTCGTGATGGCAGTCTGATTGCCCAGCTCGGTGCGCCCGATATGCGCGTGCCGATCGCAAATACGCTGGCTTGGCCGGACCGTATGCAGACCAATGCACCACGCCTTGACCTTGCTTCGCTCGCGCGCCTGGATTTCGAGGCGCCTGATGAGGTGCGCTTCCCCGCGCTGCGTCTGGCGCGTGAGGCGCTCATTGCGGGTGCAGCCTCGCCAACGGTTTTTTCGGCAGCCAATGAGATCGCTGTCGAAGCGTTCCTTGATCGCCGTATCGGTTTTCTAGGTATTGGCGATACGATTGCTTATGCCATGGAGCAGCTTGGCGCGCCCAAGCTCGATACGCTTGACGATGTGCTGCACTGGGACGCCGAGGCGCGTCGGGTGGCTGAAATTTTTGTATCCCGTGAGCGCAGTAATTCACTGAAAAGTGCGGAGTCTCTCCATGCATGAATTTGCCGTCACGATTCTGGCTTTTGCTCTGATTCTGGGTGTGCTCGTTTTTGTGCATGAGATGGGTCACTACCTCGCGGCACGCTGGCGCGGCGTAAAGGTGGACACGTTCTCGATCGGCTTCGGTCCGGCGCTCTACCGCTGGCGCGACCGTACGGGTACCGAATGGCGTATTTCTGCCATTCCGCTGGGAGGATTCGTCAAGCCGCATGGTTTTGAAGACCCTGAAGACGCCACGCCGGAACAGAAGGCTGCATGGGTGCCCGGCCAGACCTTCCATGATAAGCCGGTCGGTTCGCGCATGCTGGTTATCGTGATGGGACCGGTCTTCAATTTCATTTTTGCGATCCTGCTTTTTACCGTGCTTTATGTTTCAGTCGGCAAGCCGGAACTCAAGAATGAGATCGCGCAGGTAACGCCGCATAGTGCTGCCGAACGCGCGGGCTTGCAAAAGGGCGATATCATCACGCGTCTCGGCGCGCTCGACGTGTTCAATTTTGCCGATATTCAGGCGCACGCCGTCGCCATGCCGGGCGCACAGACCACTCTGGGGATCAGGCGTGGTGACCAGACGCTCAGCCTGCCCATCACGCTCGACCGGGTGCCGGGCAAAAAGGGCGCTGCCGACACGGGTAGCATCGGTGTCATGGCCGAGCTTGTGCCCGGCAAGCCAATGCCGTTCGGTCAGGCTATAGGCGCGGGACTGCAGGAGACATGGCATGTTTCGGTGCAGACATTGCAGGGCGTTTGGCAGATCCTTTCGGGCCATCGTAGTGCCAAGGAACTCGGCGGGACGATCCGTATCGCGCAGTTGTCGGGCCAGGTGGCGCATTATGGCGTGGCCAGCATCCTTTCATTCATGGCGCTGCTCTCGATCAATCTCGGTCTGATCAATCTCTTCCCGATTCCGCTGCTCGATGGCGGCAGGCTGGTTTTCTATGCGGCTGAAGCCGTGCGCGGAAAACCGGTCTCCAGGCGGGTGCAGGAGGTCAGCTATCAGGCGGGTTTCGCGATTATTGCGGCGCTGTTTTTGTTTTCGACCTTTAACGATCTGTCGAATCTGGGTCTCTTCCACTAATAGAAAACGCTCTGCCCCGTGAACTGACACAGAGTGTTACGACAGTTCATGTCGCGGGGTGCTTGCCTCGCAGGGTAGAAGTCGGATACGTCCGATTTGGATAAACGCGGTCGGCGGCTCCGGCTTCGTTGCGTAAAGTTAAATTGTCTGAAATAAACCTTCACGCTGGGTTGATGAAGTTAAGGAACGTCCGTGTTGTCAGGTAAACGTCTCGTTCTCCTTGCTTCGGTCTGCATGCTCCCCGTATGCAGGCACGGCCGAGGCTCAGAAGACCCGTCGTGTCCCCCCCCATCATGCTACCCATCAGCGTGCCGCCGATGGGCAGGTGATCGAAACGATCGATGTGAAGGGCAATACACGCATCGAAACCAGCACCGTCCTCTCCTATATGGTGGTGCAGCCCGGCAATCGCTTCAATCAGGACGATCTCGATCGTTCGTTGAAAACCCTTTATGCGACTGGCCTGTTCAAGGACGTCACGATGCGTCGCTCGGGCGGCACGCTGATTGTCGATCTGGTTGAAAACCCGATCGTCAACCGCATCGCCTTCGAAGGCAATCATGCGGTCAAGGACGAGGATCTCCGCAAGGAGATCAGCATGCGTCCGCGCGCCGTGTTCTCGTCTCAGGCTGCTGCTGCTGACCGCCAGAAGCTGCTCGATCTCTACGCGTCGAAGGCACGATTTGGCGCCACGGTGACGCCCCAGATCATCAAGCTGTCGCATAACCGTGTCGACGTCATTTTCAAGATCAACGAAGCGCGTCAGACCCTTATCAACAAGGTCGTTTTTGTCGGTAATTCAGCCTTCAGCGAAGCCCGCCTCGCGTCGGTCGTTTCGTCGAAGGAGACCGAGTGGTATCGCTTCTTCTCGTCTTCCGACGAATATAATCCTGAGCGCATCAAATACGATGCCGAATTGTTGCGTCGTTTTTACCTGCATAATGGATATGTGGATTTCCACATGATCAATGCGACAGGTGAATTGTCGCCTGACCGCAAGAACTTCATCATTACCTTCACGCTCGACGAAGGACCGCGCTATCGCATCGGCAAGATGGATGTGCGTTCGAGCCTACGTCATGTCGAGGCGAAGGATCTGAAGAAGTATATCGATCTGTTCCCGCACCAATGGTACGACGGGACGGCGATTCAGAACAATGTGACCGGTATGCAGGAGCGTCTGCAGGCAACGGGTCATCCCTTCGCCATGGTGCGTTCGGAAATTGCACGTAACCCCGAGAAGCACATCGTCGACCTGCTGTTCGATGTGAATGAAGGGCCGCATGTCTATGTCGAGCGCATCGACATCAACGGCAATACGGTGACCAAGGACAAGGTCATCCGTCGTGCGCTGCCGATGGCAGAGGGCGACCCATACACCCCGTTCGATCGTAAATATTCCAAGGCGGCCCTTCAGGACCTCGGCTATTTCAGCACGGTTTCCGTCGACCAGACCCAGGGCTCTGCGCCTGACAAGGTCAACGTCGCGGCCAATGTAGTTGAAAAGCCGACGGGCGAATTCTCGCTCGGCGGTGGTTATTCGACTGACGTCGGTATTCTCGGTAATGGTTCGGTCAAGCAACATAACCTGCTCGGCACGGGCATGGACGCCGGTATCTCCGGAACGGTTGCGTATTACCAGAAGCAGGTCGATCTCTCGCTGACAGATCCCTACTTCCTGAACCGCAATATCGTTGCCGGTATCGATATCTTTGGTATCGAAAACAATTACCAGACCTACCAGTCCTATAAGGAAGGTCGGTATGGCGCCACGCTGCGTATGGGCTATTCGTACAACAACTACCTGTCGCAATCTTGGAGCTATTCGCTGATCGATCGTCACGTCGGCAATATTTTCAGCCAGAGCGAAGTTTCGACTTACGGCTATGAATATGCGCCGTCCTATTACGTTCAGGACTCGGCTGGCTGGTCGCTGCTCTCGCAGCTGAGCACGACCCTGACCTATGATCGTCGCGACAACCGCATGCGTCCGCGCAAGGGTTTCGTCATCAATGTCAGCGGTGATTTCGCTGGCCTTGGCGGGAATGTGAAATATCTGCGCGCCAAGGTCGACGCACAGTATTATGTGCCGCTGGACTCGATCACCGGGAATCATGACTGGGGTCTGCAGTTCAAGGGCGGCGCCGGCTATATGGGCGATTGGTCCAAGAGCAGCAATGTCAGCATCATCGACAATTTCTATCTCGGTGGCGAAAACCTGCGCGGCTTCCTGCAGGGGGGTGCTGGCCCGCGTTCTGGGCACATTGACAAGGGTACCCCGCTTCCCGGTCAGGAAGACCTGATCGGCGGTCGCTTCATCTACACGGCCTCCGCGCAGCTCAACTTCCCGCTGCCCATGGGTGAGGACGTCGGTATTACCGGTCGTTATTTCGTGGATGCCGGTAGCCTTTACGGTCTCCGGGTGAAGAATCTCTACACCAACCCCAGCCAAGAGCATTATACGCCGGTCACGGGCAACACGCTCACCCCCCGTGTTACAACGGGTATCGGTATCTCTTGGAAGAGCCCGTTTGGTCTTGTGAATATCGATGGCGCAGTGCCGATTCACAAATCGCGTAACGACCGTCTCTACCCGCTCCGCTTCGGTTTCGGACAGCAATTCTGAACACAGCCTAACCCGATCGGTCATAAGCTTTCGAAGGCTTCGTGACCCGACGGTTTTGAACAGAGGTTCCTATGTCCCTTTTTTCAGCAGCCCGTTTCATGGCTGCTTCGGCACTGCTCGCTTCTGTCAGCCTTCCGAGCCTTGCTCAGGCCCAGGCCGCGCAGTCCTCTTCCGGTAATGGCGGCTGGTTTGTGCCCAAGACGGCGCAGCCTGCGCCAGCGCAGGCACCTCATGCGGTGCGGCGTGTTCCCGTTGCCCAGCCCATGCCGCAGCAGGATGGCGATGAGCCCATGCCGCAGCCTGAAGCACCGCCGGTTCTGCCGCAGCCGCCGATTCCTGATTCGCCCGATTTGCCAAAGGGCGCCCCGCCACCGGCAGCGCTGGTTGGCGTTATCAGCATCCCGACCGTTATGCGTCTTTCCAGCGCTGCAGCCGAGGCTCAGCGTGTTCTGGGCGAGCGCCGTGACAAGCTGGCAGCCGCAGCCAGAAGGAACAGGCAGGCTGGCGTGTCGAGCAGCAGAAGCTGCAGGAAAGCGCCCGTACCCTGACCTCGGAGCAGATCCAGCTTCGGGAGCGTCACCTGCAGGAGCGCCGTGCGAAAGCACAGCGTGACTTTGCAAACCGCGCCCGTATCATCCAGGAAGCGGCCAATGTATCGCTTAACCAGATCGAGCGTGAACTGGTGCGTATCGTCCGCCAGGTCGCTGCCTCGCATAACATGAATCTGGTTCTGCACAGCGAGCAGGTTGCGCTTCATGTAGATGGTCAGGACATCACGGAAGAAACGGCAAAGGTCCTGAACAGGATCCTGCCGCATGTCTTCATTCCCGCTGAGGATGTCGACCCCGAGGTTCTGGCAAAGTCCGGCAAGATGCCGACGACCGCCGATGAAGAGACTGCTTCGCAGGTTGGCCCCGGCCCGACCGGCGAGCCAGCCGCCGCACAGGCGCCTGCCGCGCCTGCTTCGATCCTTCGGAAGCACTGATCTGTCATGACCTTGTCCCTGCCTGACGCTCTTCCTGGCGATCCCCGTTTTTTCGATCGTCAGGGACCGTTTTCCATCGACGAGCTTGCCGCCAGCGCGGGAGCAGAGATTGTCGGTCACGTGGGGGCAGGCGGCGTGAGCCTGCGCGGTGTGGCGCCTCTTCAGGCAGCCACCAGCCACGAAATCAGCTTTCTCGACAACAGACGTTATCTGCCTCTCCTGGCAGAGACCAAGGCTGGTGCCGTTATACTTGGACCGGCTTTCACAGATAAGCTGCCAGAGGGTGTGATCGGCCTCGTCAGCAAGACACCTTATCTCGCTTGGGCGCGCATTGCCGCGCGGTTCCATCCCGTTGCGTCGTCGCGCCCCGGTGTGCATCCCACTGCGCTGGTCGATGAGACGGCGCTACTGGGTGAGGGGGTCGAAATCGGCCCCTTCGTCACGATCGGTGCCCATGCGGAAATCGGTGCTGGCAGTGTGATCTCGGCCCATGCCGCAATCGGCGATGGTGTCGTGATTGGTACGCATAGCCGTATCGGCGCGCATGTCTCGCTGTCTCATGCCATACTTGGCGAGCGCGTGACGCTTTATCCCGGCGTTCGTGTTGGTCAGGACGGATTTGGTTTTGCGGTGGGGCCCGCCGGTTTTGAGACGGTCCCGCAGCTTGGTCGCGTCGTGCTGGGTCATGATGTCGAGATTGGTGCCAACTCGACGATCGACCGTGGCTCCATGCGCGACACCATCATCGGGGCGGGTACGCGCATCGATAATCTGGTGCAGATCGGTCATAATGCTCAGCTTGGACGTTGCTGTATCGTCGTGTCGCAGGCAGGGATTTCGGGTTCGACCGAGCTCGGCGATTTTGTGACCATCGCGGCTCAGGCAGCTGATCGGCCATATCAAGATCGGTGACAAGGCGCGGGTCGGCGCGCAATGCGGCGTGATGTCCGATGTCGAGGCGGGTGCCGATGTGATTGGCTCCCCAGCCATGCCGTTCAGAGAATTCTTCCGTAACGTGGCATTCCTTCGACGCCTGGCCAAGAAAGACGGCAAGAGCGAGGCCTGAGCCTCGTCAGCCTGCCTGTGGCCACGACTACAGAGTTTTGCTAGAAGCGGGCTGACACGTTAAACCTGCCGTCATTTTTGTGACGGCTGAACGCGGCGGCATTCGCATCGCGTTCAGGAACAAGAAGTGAGCAGAACATTGGACGCCTCTGCGGAAGAGAAGAAAAAGGAAGTGACGGCCGTAACGGCAGCAGTCGATATCGAGGCGATCGATATCATGCGCATCATGTCGGCCATTCCGCACCGTTATCCTTTCCTGATGATCGACAAGATGGTCGATATCAAGCTGGGTGAATCGGCAACCGGCATCAAGAATGTCACCATCAACGAGCCGTTCTTTACGGGGCATTTCCCCGCGCAGCCGGTCATGCCTGGTGTGCTGATCGTCGAGGCGATGGCCCAGACGGCAGCCACGCTTGTCGTGCTGACGCTCGGTGACGCTTTTGAGGGCAAGCTCGTCTATTTCATGACGATAGAGGGCGCCAAGTTCCGTCGTCCCGTGGGTCCCGGCGATCAGTTGCATATCACGGTCGTCAAGGAGCGCGCTCGCGCCAATGTCTGGCGTTTCAAGGGCGTCGCACGCGTCGATGGCGTATCGGTTGCCGAGGCAACCTTCAGCGCCATGATTATGGGTTGAAAACAGCTTCGTGGATCGTTCCGTGTCAAAATGGCCCAGCTCTGTCAGCATTCATCCGAGCGCCCTTGTCGCCCCTGAGGCGGTTCTTGGCGAGAATGTCACTATCGGGCCCTGGTGCTCGGTAGGTCCCGATGTTTCGCTCGGTGAGGGCGTCAGGCTGCATGCCAGCGTCATCATCGATGGTGTGACCGATATCGGCGCCCAGGTTGAGATCTTCCCCTTCGTGACGGTCGGTCTTGCACCGCAGGATCTCAAATATTGTGGAGAGCCGACGCGCTGCACTATCGGCGCCCACACGGTTATTCGCGAGAACGTCACCATTCATCGCGGTACGGTGCAGGGGACTGCCCTTACGCGTGTTGGCGCGCATTGCCTGATCATGGCGAACGCGCATGTGGCGCATGATTGCGACATCGGTGACGGTGTGATCATCGTCAACAATGTCGTCATGGGTGGGCATGTCGAAATTGGTGATGGTGCGCGCATCATGGGCGCAGCAGCGTTGCATCAGTTCGTGCGTATCGGTCGCGGCGCGCTGGTCGGTGGTGTCTGCGGTGTCGAGGCCGATGTCATTCCTTATGGCAGTGTGCTCGGCAACCGTGCACGTCTGGTCGGTCTGCACTGGATCTGGCTGCGTCGTCAGGGTGTCAGTGCTGAAGAAATCCAGCAGATGCGCCGGGCATTCCGCATCCTTTATCCGCGTACGGGACGCAACGAAGCCGTGCTCGAGGCCCGTCTCGCTGCGGTCAAGCATGACTTTTCGGAAAGCGCGCGTGTGCAGGAAATCATCGCGTTCATGGAAGTGCAGAGCCGGCGCGGTCTGGTGCGTGCGGCGAGCCCTTCACAGCTTTCGGCAGAAACCGAGGGCGCGTGACGGGCAACACGGTCGGCATTTTGGCGGGTGGCGGGCCGCTTCCTTTCCAGGTTGCTGAATGCGTGCGTCGTCAGGGCCGTGAAGTCTTCATCGTAGGGTTTCAGGATTTCGTCGATCTTGACCAGATCCGTTCCTGGCCTCATCGCATCATCCGTCTGGCTGCGGCTGGCGAAATTCTCTCTTCATTGCGGCAGGCTGGTTGTGGCGATATCGTGCTTATCGGCCCGGTGCGCCGTCCTGCGCTGCGTGATCTGCGCCCCGATGCCGAAGGGGCCAGGCTGCTTGCGCGTGTCGGGCGCGCCCTTTTCTCGGGAGATGACGGCCTGCTCGGGGCGCTTGTGCGTATCTTCGGTGAGGAAGGGTTCCGCGTGCGCGGCGCCCATGAATTCCTGACGCAGTCTCTCGGCCGGGCAGGGGCTTTGGGACGTGTGCGGCCTGACGCGCAGGCAATGAGCGATATTACGCGAGGGGTTGCAGTCGTGCGCGGTCTGGGCGCACTCGATATCGGTCAGGGCTGCATCGTACAGGACGGGCTCGTTCTCGCCGTCGAGGCGATAGAAGGCACGGACCAGATGCTCGAGCGGGCCGCCCGGCTGATGCAGCCAGGGCTAGGCGGCGTTCTGGTCAAGATGCTCAAGCCGGGTCAGGAAGCCCGAGCGGATATGCCGACGATCGGCCCCAATACTGTCGTCAATGCGCAAGCAGCGGGCTTGCGTGGCATCGCCTTCGAAACGGGCTGCACCCTGTTGACCGATCCTGCTGAATGTGAGGCAACCGCCGACCGGTTGGGACTGTTTCTCTACGGCTTGAGCCGCGCCGAAATTCAGGGTGCTGGCTGAGCCTTATTTTTCGGGAGTAAAACCATGGCCACCTATTTGCATACGATGATCCGCGTGTACGATCTCGACAAAAGCGTAGCCTATTACAAGCTGCTGGGCATGCGTGAGATCCGTCGTCGGGAAGTGCCGGACGGACGCTATACGCTGGTCTATCTCGGTTTCAACGACAATGCTCATGGTGAGGCGGAAGTCGAACTGACCCATAACTGGATCAGGCAACGCCCTACGAATTGGGGAATGGGTTCGGTCACTTCGCGATCGGCGTTCCCGATGCAGCGGCAACGGTCGAAAAGATCCGCGCGGGCGGCGGCAAGGTGACGCGTGAGGCGGGGCCGGTGAAGTTCGGCACGACAATCATCGCCTTTGTCGAAGATCCCGATGGTTACAAGATCGAGATTATTCAGAAGGACAGTTTCTGATCGCTCATACTGCCCGGCAAGGTCTGGCCGGGCAGATCGCGCGCTTTTCAGGCGGGCTTTTTCGAGCGTTTCAGGCGCTCGGTTGCTTTCTCCAATGCGGTCACGATGCTCGTAGCGTGACGTTTGACAGTCTCATCGGCATTGTTCGTGAGAAGGTCTGCGGCAAGCAGCGCGGTTGCAAGATCGTTGCGCAGATCGTGCCGTAGCGTCGAAAGACGCTTTTCCGCATCATCCGGTGATGAATCCCGTGTCTGCGTCATGGCCAGACTCCTTGATTTGATTGACAGGGCAGTTCTGGGCTCGTAAAAGCCCGCGCACAGAGGAAGATGGCGTCAGCCTTGTGTCGTCTTCTTGTCAGGGTGGGCCTTCATCGGCCTCGCCGTCAATCATTGCCTTGAGGAATGACGCCATGAAGCGTACCTATCAACCGTCCAAGCTCGTCCGCAAGCGCCGCCACGGCTTCCGCGCCCGTATGGAAACCGTCGGTGGCCGTCGCGTCATCAACAACCGTCGCGCCAAGGGCCGCAAGAAGCTTTCGGCCTGATTTCGACTTGGCAGGCCAGCCCCAGAAGCTTCGGAAAAGACCCGAATTCCTTCGGGTCGCCAGCCGGGGGCGCAAGGTCGCCACATCGGGACTCGTGCTTCAGGTTCTGAAAACAGACGAAGAAGCCCCGGCCCGCGTCGGATTTACGGTGACTAAAAAAGTCGGGAACGCCGTCGTGCGTAACCGTACGCGTCGCCGCCTTAGGGCGGCGTTGCGTCATGTGGCCTCTGAGAGCGATCTCTCTGCGGTCGATCTCGTTCTTATCGGACGCGATTCGACAAGAGGCCGCCCATTCGGCAAGCTCATTGCCGATCTGGAACATGCCCTGAAAAAGGGTCAGGCTCTGTGATGGAATCGGGTAGCAAGCTGGTTCTTTCCTGCCTTCTGGCCCTTTTGCATGTCTATCGCCGCTATATCAGCCCGCAGCTCGGTACGAACTGCCGTTTCCATCCGTCATGCAGTGCTTATGCTCAGGAAGCCCTGACCCGTCATGGCATAGTGCGCGGCCTCTGGTTGACAATAAGGCGGCTTGCTCGGTGCCATCCCTATTGCAGCGGGGGCGTCGATCCTGTGCCCTGACAGGCACAAAATACCGAATTCCACGTGCGCCTATTGTTTTGTGACCGGAATTCGGCCACTTGAACCGCTAAGGACGCGGCCTTTGGCCTGCGGCTTTCGTTATTCGTTTCATTCTCATTGGAAAGACCGGTATTCGGCTGATGGATATCAAGCGCATCATCGTGGCAACCAGTCTCTCGGCCGCGATTGTGGTCGGCTTCGATTATTTCGTGCCGCAGCACGCGAAGAAAGACGTCGAGACCCAGACAAATCAGCAGGCTCAGGGCAAGGCGCCCGAAGCGGGCGGCAAGGTCTCCGCTCTTCCCGTGGCGGTGCCCGGTGGCGCCCCGGCCAATGGCCCGGCTGCGGCCGCAGGCCCTGCCGGTCGCATCGCGATTGAAGGGCCGGACGCCACGGGCTCTTTCAGCCTGCGTGGTGCCCGTTTCGATAATCTGGTGCTCACGCATTACCGCGAGACGCTGGACAAGAACTCGCCGCTTGTGCGCCTGCTTGAAAATGGTGAAGGCCCGCAGCCGAGCTTTGTCGAGCTGGGCTGGCAGGCGCCAGCGGGCTCGACCCTGCATTTGCCGGACGCGACGACCGACTGGGCGAGCGACGATAAGACGCTTTCCCCCGATCACCCTGTCACCATGCAGTGGGATAACGGGCAGGGGCTGATTTTCAAAATCGAGATCAAGCTGGATCGCCGTTATCTGTTCGCCATTACCCAGAGCGTTCAGAACCAGGCGGGCGCGCCGGTTTCGCTCACGCCGTTCCAGCGTGTCGAGCGTGATTACAAGCCGCTCGAAACCGGTGGGATGATCGTACAGGAAGGCCCGCTTTCGGTCATAAATGACCGACTGGACGAGGAATCCTACAAAACCATGCGCAAGGGCGCGACCAAGCCCGATAACTCGGCCTGGTCTGCCGATGGCGTGGGTGGTTGGGCAGGTATCACCGACAAATACTGGCTCACGGCGGTTATCCCCGACCAGAAGGCCGCTGTTTCGGTGCATTACCGCTTTGTGCCCAACGCCAAGGAAGGGTCGTATATCGTCGATAGCCAGTCCAGTCAGCCGATCCAGATCGCGCCGGGCTCGACGGTCCAGACGACCAGCATGGTTTTTGCCGGTGCGAAGGAGGTCAATCTCCTCGATCAGTATACCAATGACCTGCACATTCCGTATTTCTACAAGGCGGTGGATTTCGGCTGGTTCGCGTTCCTGACGCGTCCGATGTTCATGTGCTGCACTGGCTGTATGACAAGGTCGGTAATTTCGGCATCGCGCTGCTGATCATGACACTGATCATCAAGCTGATTCTGTATCCGCTCGCCACCAAGTCTTTCGCCTCCATGGCGCGCATGCGCACGCTGTCGCCGCGCATCCAGGCCATCCGCGAGCATAACAAGGGTGACCAGCTGGCCCAAAACCAGCAGATCATGGCGCTCTACAAGGAAGAGGGTGTTAACCCGGCTGGTGGCTGTCTGCCGCTTCTGGTTCAGGCTCCGGTTGCCTTCTGCCTCTACAAGGTGCTGAACATCACCATCGAGATGCGTCACGCGCCGTTCTATGGCTGGATCCGCGATCTCTCGGCTCCCGATCCGACCACTATCTTCAATCTCTTCGGTCTTCTGCCGTTCAATCCGAGCTTCATGCCCGAAATGCTGCATGTCGGAATCTGGCCTATCCTGTTCGGCATCACCATCTGGCTGATGCAGCGTCAGAGCATGGTCAGCATGGACCCTGCGCAGCAGAAGATCATGCAGTTCATGCCGGTCATTTACACGATTTTCCTAGGGCGTCTCTCGGCAGGTATCGTCATCTACTACACCTGGAACAACATCCTCAGCTACGCCCAGCAGAAGCTCATTCAGGTGCAGATCGATCGCAAGGTAAAGAAGGGCGGTAAGGCCGTCAGCAAGTCGTGACCCAGAAAGAAGATCCGACCGTTTTCACCGAAGAGCAGATCGAAAACGGTCGTCTGCTTTTCGCTGCGGAGTGCGAATTCTTTTTTGGTGCACAGAAGCTCGACCAGCTTCCGCCGCTCGCCGGGCCGGAAGTGGCTTTTGCGGGGCGCTCCAATGTCGGCAAGTCCAGCCTGATCAATGCTCTTACCGGGCGTAGCAGGCTGGCCCGTGCCTCTTCCGAGCCGGGTCGCACCAAGCAGCTCAATTTCTTCAATCTCGGTGGCAGGCTGGCTCTGGTTGACATGCCGGGCTACGGTTTTGCGAAAGCGGCCAAGTCGGTGAAGGAAGAATGGCAGACGATGATGTTTGCCTATCTGCGCGGTCGCCCGACCCTGACCCGTGTCTTCCTGCTGCTTGATGCACGCATCGAGTTGAAGCAGGCCGATCGCGACGTCATGGAGATGCTTGATCGCGCTGCTGTGCTGTTTCAGGTCGTGCTGACCAAGGCCGATGGCATGGGCCCTAACAAGCTTAAAGCCAAGATCGCCGAGGTCGAGACCGTGCTGGCCAAGCATGCGGCGGCCTTTCCGCATATCGTGATAACCAGCAGCGAAACCGGATTGGGCATCGAGATTTTGCGTGCCGAGATCGCCCGCTCATGTGCGGGCAAGGGAGCCGAAGGGGAGCAGGGATGAAGAAGGACGCAGCGGAGCTCACGCTCCCTGACATGAATGATGAAGCCAGCAGCAGGCCGCCCTGCTCGCCAGCGCTCTGCCTTTTCTGCGTCGTTATGCCGGTGACACGATTGTCGTGAAATATGGCGGGAACGCCATGAGCAAGGATCATCTGTCGAGCGCCTTCGGTCGCGACATCGCCCTGCTGAAACTGGTCGGCATCAACCCTATCGTGGTGCATGGTGGCGGTCCGCAGATCAGCGCCATGCTCAAGCGTCTTGAAATCGAGTCCCGCTTCGTCGATGGGCTTCGTGTCACTGATCAGGCGGCAATCGACGTCATCGAGATGGTGCTTTCCGGCAGCGTCAACAAGCAGGTAGCCGATCTCATCAACCGCGCCGGCGCTCTGGCTGTGGGTATTTCGGGCAAGGATGGCGGGCTGTTGCAGGCGCGCAAGCTGATGCATCGCAGCCGTAATGCGCGTTCGGGACTGGAGGAAGTGCAGGATCTCGGCTTCGTCGGCGAGCGACAAAGATCGATCCGCGCGTGCTGTACTCTCTGCTCGGTTCAGGCCTTATCCCCGTGATTGCGCCAGTAGGGGTGGGCGAAAAGGGCGAGACCTATAACATCAATGCAGACACTGCCGCCGGGGCGATTGCAGGCAGCGTCAATGCCTCGCGTCTGTTGATGCTGACGGATGTGGCCGGTGTGCTTGACGAAAACGGCAGGCTTATCCCTGAACTGACGGCTGAAGAGGCCCAGCGTCGCATTGCCGACGGGTCGATTTCAGGCGGTATGATCCCGAAGGTCGAGACCTGCCTCGCAGCGGTAAAGGCTGGGGCCAGCGCGGCCGTGATTCTCGACGGTCGTGTGCCTCACGCGTGCCTGCTTGAGCTTTTCACCCATAAAGGATCAGGCACGCTCATTCGCGCTGCCTGATCAGGCGTTTTCGTGGGCGAAATACCAGTCCACGCTCTCCTCATGGGCGATCGAGAGAGCGAGGCGCGCCCTTTCGAAAAAGACGTCAAGCGTGTCGGTTGAATGCGGTTCGCGTGTCACGAGGCCGATTTTGACCGAGACGAGGGGGTTGGCGCCCGCAGAGCAGAGATAGCGCCTTTTACAGATCTGATCGGCGCGCTCCACCGACGCAAAACGGTCCCCTCCATCAAGCCAGAGCACGAAACTTTCGCGGTCCAGCTGTCCGATCAGATCGGTCGGACGGATGGCTCGTTGCAGAAAGGCGATGGCATCGCGAACATGCGCGATCTGCTCGATCGCATCGTCCGCGTTGATCAGGCCTTGTGGCGTGTTCAGCAACCCGGAGAAGCTGACGAGCATCAGTGTGGCGGGGAGATGCTCCCGATCGAGCCGCGGAAAGCGCCGCTCGACTTTTTCGCGGAACAGAGACCAGATCGGCAGATGGGTCAGAGGGTCGTAGGGCAGGGCACGCATCAGCACGCGATAGCGATGGTCGACCTCGATCATCGCAGCTGCCGTATGGATCAGCGTGTCGAGCACGCGTCTGAAGGCCTCCGCAGCGCGAGCCGGAAAGCGATGGGGAAAATAGACGAAGATGCCGATCTCGCCCTGATGCCGTACTTCCGTGATCGCCCGCAGGCAGAGATTGGTGCTGCTCCGCTGGCCGCCGAACTCCTCACGCGATGTCCCGTCCTGCTTCGGCCATGAGTGAAGAACATGCAGTTGCGGCTCGGAAGGCGGCGGTATGACGAGCGCGCCCGCGCTCATGAGAACACCGCGCTGAGGTTTTGTCTGGGCGCAGAATTGCTCGAAAGCCTGCCTCAGCCCTTCAGACACCGAAATAGCAGCGCGCAAGGTGTCGAGAAGCGCGGCCTGGAACTCGAGTTCGCGCTGCTTCCAGTCCCGTGGTCCCGTCTGCGAGGAGGCTCCACCACTCCCGAAGATAAAAGTGGAGAGCGTCGAACGCATGGTGTTCAACAGGAATGCGTTCATCTGGCGTGTTCCCGGGGGCAGAGAGGCAAGATTTGCGACGCTCTCGTTAACAGAGGTTCCTGGGCAAAGTCCCGTTTCCTGGCTCGCGGCCTAATATAGCGGTTGGTATTTAATTCATCCTTAACGACTGTTCTGCGCAAGATTCGTTGACTTCCTGATGCGTCCTGAGCATGGTCCGCTCACTTGAACAACCCCGCCGAAGGACGCCTGAAGATGCCCGTATCCGACCTGCGCACAGTGATCGACTCCTTGTGGGAGCGTCGCGATACGCTTAACGCCCATACGGAAGGCGAGGCACGTGAAGCGATCGAGCACGCTCTGACGGCTCTTGATGAAGGCAGGCTGCGGGTGGCCGAGCCCGGCGAAAGTGGCTGGGTCGTGCATGAGTGGCTCAAAAAGGCTGTTCTGCTTTCTTTCCGCATCACCGACAGCCGCGTCGCCGAGCGCGCTTGCAGTGGCGTTCCCGGTTTCGACAAAGTGCCGCTGAAATTCGATGGCTGGGACCAGTTCCGTTTTGCCGAAGCCGGTTTTCGTGCCGTTCCCGGTGCCATCGTGCGTCGCTCCGCCTATATCGCGCCGGGCGTGGTGCTGATGCCGAGCTTCGTCAATGTCGGCGCGCGCGTCGATAGCGGCACCATGGTCGATACTTGGGCCACAGTTGGTTCCTGTGCGCAGATCGGCAAGAACGTACATATCAGTGGTGGCGCCGGTATCGGCGGCGTGCTTGAGCCTTTGCAGGCCGCACCCGTCATCATCGAAGATGATTGCTTCATCGGTGCGCGTTCCGAAGTGGCCGAGGGCGTCGTGGTCGAGCGTGGCTCGGTTCTTTCCATGGGTGTGTTCATCGGCGCTTCCACCAAGATCGTCGACCGTGCAACGGGTGAGATCTTCATGGGCCGCGTTCCTGCTTATTCCGTGGTCGTGCCCGGCACGCTCCCTGGACGGACGCCGGACGCGCCGCATCTTGCCTGCGCTGTGATCGTCAAGCGCGTCGATGAGCGCACGCGCTCCAAGACGTCGATCAACGAATTGCTGCGCGACTGATCGTGTCTCTCGATGTCGTCGCCCTTGCCGGTCAACTGATCGGCTGTCGTTCCGTCACGCCGGCCGATGACGGAGCAATGGCGCTCCTTGCAGGCACCCTGTCGGATCTGGGCTTCAGTGCCCAGCGCGTCGATTGCGGTCCCGAGGGCAACCGGACCCCTAATCTTTTCGCACGCAAAGGCGACAAGGGGCCCCATCTCTGCTTTGCAGGGCATACCGATGTCGTGCCGCCCGGTGAAGGCTGGGCGCATGATCCTTTCGGTGCCCATTGTATCGATGGCAATCTCTACGGACGCGGCATCGCGGATATGAAGGGCGGCATTGCTGCCTTTGTCGCTGCGGTGGCTTCCCTGCAGACGGAGCGGCCTCTCAAGGGCTCCGTGAGTCTTCTGATCACGGGCGATGAGGAAGGTCCCGCCCTGTACGGAACGAAAGAGGTTCTGCCTGGATGATGGAAAACGGGCATTGTCCCGATTTCTGCCTGCTTGGCGAACCGACCAATCCCGACCAGCTCGGTGAGGTCATCAAGATTGGTCGTCGCGGCAGCCTCAATGTCTGGATCACGATCAACGGTGTGCAGGGGCATGTAGCCTATCCGCATCTGGCCGATAATCCGATCCATCGTCTGCTGCCGATCCTCACCTCGCTGACGTCGCGCGTGCTCGATGAGGGCAACGCCCATTTTGCCCCGTCATCCCTCCAGGTCGTGAGTGTCGATGTGGGCAACGCGGCCACCAATGTCATTCCGGGTAAGGCAACGGCCCTGCTCAATATCCGGTTCAATACCGAGCATCGCGGCGACGATCTGGTACAGTGGATTCGCGACACCGTCTCGCTTCACGCGCCCGGCGCGCTGGTCGAAGCAAGTATCAGCGGTGAAGCGTTCTTCACCGAGCCGGGGGCGGCCGTCGCGGCTCTCTCCGAAGTCGTGTCCCGTCATACCGGGCGCGCTCCGAAGCTGGATACCGGCGGTGGTACCTCGGATGCGCGTTTCATCGCCCAGTATTGCGCTGTTGCTGAGTTCGGCCTTGTGGGCGCGACAATGCACAAGGCAGATGAATGCGTCGCCATTGCCGATTTGCGGACACTGGTCCTGATCTATCGTGATTTTCTTGAGGCATTCGGATTGTGAAAAGCGGCTCTCCCACCCCAGGCGATACCCCGGCAGGGGCAGCTGCGCGCATCATGCGCGGTGTTCTGCAGCTTGCCCGCGGCGACGCGCAGGGTATCCAGGCCTTTCGCAATACGCCCGAGGCGCTTCTTTCGGCCTTGGCGCCGAGTATTGCGCTTTTTATGGTGATGGGCCTCTCTCAGCTTACACATCGTTTCGATGCGATGCAGGTCACCAAGGTCCTGATTCTGGTCGCGGCCCTGTTGACCCGCCTTGTGGTCTCCCAGCTTGCAGCGTCATTCTGGGGGCGTGAGGCAGGCTGGTCACGCTACGCTACGGCGCTGCTCTGGTGCGGCTGGCTACCTGTTGTCGTGTCTCTGTTTGCGCTCAGCATCATCGAAGTTGCGCTGCCCGGCATCGGTTCGACACCCGCGGCCCTTGGCGTCGTGATGCTGGGTGTCGAGCTCTACGAGCTCTGGCTCGGCTGGTTCATTGCTTGCAAGGGGTTGGAGATCAGCGGTGGCAGGGCCGCGGGTCTGGTCGTGTTGATGAATGTCTCGGTTGCTGCGCTTTATATTCTCGCAGCGATTTTGCCGCCCCATTACAATGCGCTGCACGAAATCATGGCGCCGCTGCCGAAATCCTGATCCGTTCAGCCGAACGGGTCGTGAGCGTAGCCTACTCCGACAAGACACAGCCCTTCAGCCGGGGCTGTGGGACCAGCCTTGCGGCGGTCGCACGCCTCCAGCACCTCGCGCAGCTTCGATACAGGCCACTGCCCGCTACCGACAAGCTGCAGCGAGCCTGCCAGATTGCGCACCTGATGATGCAGGAAAGAGCGCGCCTCGACGTCGATATGGATATGCAGCCCAACGCGTATGACATCGAGGCGATCGAGCGTGCGGATAGGACTGTTGGCCTGACAGGCAGCAGCGCGGAACGACGAGAAATCATGACGCCCCAGCAGCGTCTGTGCTGCTTCGTGCATCGCGCTGGCATCAAGGGGGCGCTTCACATGCCAGACGTGATCGGCATCCAGGACAGCCCGGCTCGGTCGGTTGAGAATGCTATAGCGGTAGCTGCGCGAAAGGGCAGAAAAACGGGCATGCCAGCCGTCGGCGGCCTCTGCCGCATCGAGAACCGCGACGCGATGGGGCTTGAGATGAAAACTGATCCCGTCGCGTATCTGCCGCGCATCGAGACGTTCCTGGACGGGCAGATCGAGCTGGACGACCATTGCAGAGGCATGGACCCCAGCATCGGTGCGGCCTGCCGTGGCGCTCATGACGGGGGCGTCGCCTACGAGGCGGGAAGCAGCATTTTCGAGTAGTTCCTGCACGGACAGGCCGTTATTCTGTTTCTGCCATCCGACCAGCCCGGTCCCGTCATATTCGATCTTGAGCGCCCAGCGTTTGTAGCCATGCGCGAGACCCTCTCGTGCGCCCTCGCTGGCGCTGTCACTCCCCAAGGATCGTCCCCTTGCACTTGCGTTCCTCTCAGGAAGTCGGACGCCGCCATCATGGCCTTGCCGGGACGCTGCAACGTCAGGATCCGGAGCGCGTGTCTACCGCAGGCGATGGTCAGCGAATCGTCCAGTGCGGCGCCCGGCGTTGCCGCATGCGAGCCTTCCACGATACGGGCCTGCCCGATCTTGAGGACGATACCGTCCTGTGTGGTGAAAGCCCCGGGCCAGGGCGTCAGCCCTCTGATCTGCCGGTCGAGAATTTCGGCAGGGTTGCGCCAGTCGATACGGCCCGTTTCACGGGTCAGACGTTCGGCATAGGTCACGCCCTGCTCGGGCTGCGGCACCGGAGCAAAGGGGCGCCGTAGCGTTTCGATCAGCAATTCGGCACCGAGAAAGGACAGGCGGTCATGCAGGGTAGAGGCCGTCTCGTCCGGGGCAAGATCGAGGGCCGCCTCGGCCAGAACGTCGCCCGTATCGAGCCCGGCATCCATCTGCATGATGGAAATGCCGCTACGGGCATCGCCAGCGAGCAGCGCAGACTGGATAGGTGAGGCGCCGCGCCAACGGGGCAACAGACTGGCATGGACGTTGAGGCAGCCCCGTCCGGGGGCATCGAGCATCCGCTGAGGCAGGATCAACCCATAGGCGACCACGATACCCAGATCGACGTCGAGGGACTCGAAAAACGCCTGCTCCTCCTCATTGTTCCTTATTTTGACAGGCTACGTACCGCAACGCCAGCCCGTTCGGCGGCATTCTGCACCGGGGAGGGACGCAACGCCTTGCCGCGCTGCGGGGCGCGGAGGCTGGGTATAGACATGAACGATCTCATGCCCGGCGGCCCGAAGGGACTCGAATACCGGCACTGCGAAATCCGGCGTGCCCATGAAAACCAGACGCATGGTGTCAGCGCCTTTCTGTTCCTTGGCGAGGCGGCGCATGATCATGTTGCGCTTGAGCTTGGAGAGGTGATCGACAAATAGGATGCCGTGAGATGGTCGATCTCATGCTGGATGCAGGTCGCCAGCAGATCGTCTGCCTCCATTTCCTCAATGGCACCGTCGAGCGTGCGATAACGCAGGCGAACACTGAGCGGACGGACCACCTCGGCATATTGATTGGGCAGCGAGAGGCACCCCTCTTCGCGTGCGGCAAGCTGCTCGGATTCTTCGATGATCTCGGGGTTGATCAGCACCAGAGGATTGCGTTCACCCTCATCGGCCACGTCGACGAGAGCAAAGCGCATGCCGAGGCCGATCTGCGGTGCGGCGAGACCGATTCCGGGGGCCTTGTACATGGCCGAGAACATGCCGGCAGGTGCGATTTGACCAGCGCCATATCGTCTGCCGTCACTTCGCGCGCTACGGCGCGCAGAACGGGCTGGGGGGCGACCAGAATCGGAGTAGGGGCGATGGACTCGATGTCCGTCAGGAAAGAGAGCGCTGTCATGATGCTGGGGATGTAACGACTCGCAGGGCAGAAAACCAGTTCAAAACCCGCAGACGTTATCGCCTTCAAGGCCGGAGAAGTATGGCGGCGGCTTGCACAGGGGGCGAAACATGACCATATCGGGAAAGTGATCCGGCGCCGCTTACGGGCTCGATCGCGCTACCGTCTCGCTCATGGAGGAGGCTGCATGTCAGGCCGTCTGTTTACATCACCCATGTTTCTGGGGTTCGATCATCTGGAGCAGATGCTCGAGAGGGCGTCGAAAACGGCGTCTGACGGTTACCCGCCCTACAATATCGAGCAGTTGAACCAGACCACGTTGCGCATCACTCTGGCCGTCGCCGGCTTCGTGATGGATGATCTGCATATCACCCAGGAAGATAATCAGCTGGTGATCCGTGGCCGTCAGACCGATGACAGTCAAGGCAGGGTGTTTCTGCATCGCGGTATCGCGGCGCGCCAGTTCCAGAAAGCCTTCGTGCTGGCGGAGAATATAGAGATCGGCGAGGCCTGGCTCGATAACGGATTGCTGCATATCGATCTGCTGCGTCCCCAGCCGGAAGTGCGGGTCAAGCGCATAGAGATCAGTGTGGGGCGTCGCGACCACCCCGTGTCGCGGGCAACCCATATCGAGATGCCCAAGCCGCGCCGCAGCCGCGCCATACGCGATCTCGACGACGAGTAGATCCGTCGCAAAGCGTGTGCAGGCGCAGCTGAAGAGAGCGGGCTACAGGCCCAGTCGGTCCGTGTTTTCCGGGTCGAACCGAAAGAAAGAAGTTATCATGAGCAAAACCGTCCA
The DNA here is from genome assembly GCF_000614545.1 of Asaia platycodi JCM 25414. Lineage (GTDB taxonomy): Bacteria > Pseudomonadota > Alphaproteobacteria > Acetobacterales > Acetobacteraceae > Asaia > Asaia platycodi. The sequence continues at coordinate 84,826 of NZ_BAKW01000007.1, forward strand.
CGACGAAGAAGCGGGTAAGGTTCAGGCACCGGTATCGGATCTGCGTCGCATGACGCATCAGGACCTCAAGGAGTTCGGCATGAGCCGGGTCGCCTATGTCAAACCTGTCGTCTATGAGGGTGAGGCTGCCTTTGCCATTCACGCCGCCGATGGCACACCAATGGCGCTGGCCGAAGATCGGTCGAGTGCGTTCGAGGCCATCGTCGATCACGAGATGGTCCCAGCGTGGGTGCACTGAAATGAGCCAGACCAATCCTGATATCCTGCGTTTTGCAGAAGAGCATCGCCTAAGCGGGGCCGTCCGTCACGGCAATACGCTCTATCTGGCGGGACAGGTTGCCGATGACCCGTCTCTCGATACCGAGGGGCAGACGGCAGATATCCTGCGTCAGATTGATGCGCTTCTGGCGGAAGCGGGTACGAACAAGACGCGCCTGCTTTCCGTCCAGATCTTCATGACCGATATTTCAGAGATCGATTCGATGAATCGCGCTTGGGATGCCTGGCTCGATCACGAGCATAAACCAGCACGTGCCACAGTTGAGGCGCGACTGGTCAATGCGGATTGGACGGTAGAGATTACGGCTGTCGCGGCACTCTGACTTTCGGCGCTGCGGTCAAGGTCTTTCTAAGCCGTCGCAGCCCCGGCGAGATGCGCCTTGAGTTTGCGGTCCCGCCGACGTTGCGCTGACCCGGCGATGCCTAAAGCCTCTCGATATTTGGCAACTGTGCGCCTCTGAATGGAAAGTCCGACCTCCTGCAGTCTCTGCGTGACCGCATCGTCCGAGAGGATTGAGTCGGGTTTTTCTTCCCCAATGATCTGCTTTATGCGGGCCTTGATCGCGTCCGCGCTGGCCTGCTCGCCTTCCTCACCCAACCCGGTTGAGAAAAAGCTGCGCAGCGGCATGACGCCTCTTGGCGTACCGACCAGACGTGAAGCCGTCACGCGACTCACTGTGCTCTCGTGCATTCCGGTCTTCTCGGCAATCTGCGACAGGGTGAGCGGTTTCAGGGCGGTAACACCTTCGCTCAGATAGCCGGTCTGCACACGCGCAATTTCCAGACAGATGAGCATGAGCGACCGGGCGCGCTGTTCGACGGCGCGCAGCAGCGCGGTAGCCTCCCCCTGTTTCTCCTGCGCGTAACGACGGGTATCTTCCCGATCGGAGAGTAGGCGCCGATAAAGCGCCTCGTCGATCGCAAGTCGTGGCCAGGTTGCCGGGTTCAGCGACACGAGAGGGCCGCCCGGAGACAGGGTAATGAAGAGATCGGGCTCGGTTTCCGGTTCCGACCCGCTGATGAAGCGCCGCCGGGGCGTGGCTCGCAAGCCCTGAGTTCCTGCAGCAGCTCCGCATAATCCTCTGCATCCAGGCCGCAGGCCTTTCTCACTCTGTCATGCTCACCGCGCGCCAGCCAGTCCAGATGATCGAGCAGGGTCGCAACGGAAGGATCATAGCGATTGCGGGCTCGAAACTGAGTGGCAAGGCACTCGGTCAGCGACAGCGCGAAACAGCCCACGGGTTCGAAGAGCAGCATGACCTTGCGCACGGATTCGATCAGGGATGGCGAGGCGCCGAGTGAGGTCGCGAGCTGTGCGATGGGCGTCTCGAGCCGTCCTGAGTCGTCGAGTGCCTCTACGAGGGCGAGGGCGATGGCCTGCTCTTGTAATGTCTCAAAACGAAGTCTGATCTGGCCGAGAAACTGATCAAGCCGCGTGGGCAAGGGCGCCGCCGGCTCGCGGCAGGAAGCCTCTTCGCTGTCATAGGCGCCATGACGCAGAAGAGGGTCGTCCTCCCACGACCCGTCACTCATCTCGGGTGCTTCTGGCTCGAGATCGTGTGGCAGGTCGTCGTCGCGCAGGTTACGCGAGATCTCCGCAGCAGGCAGTGTATCGTTTTCGGGAAGCGAGACGATCAGGAGCGGATTGGACTCGGCGAGCAGCGTCAGCTCGGAAAGCAGCTCCTGATTCGAAAGCTGCAGCAACCCTATGGCCTGTTGTAGCGCACCGGTCATGACGAGACCGGTGGTCTGGCGCGCCTGAAGGGAGAGGCGCGCCATCAGAAATCAGAGGGAGAAGTTTTCTCCCAGATAGACGCGGCGTACGTCTTCATTCGCGACAATCTCCTCGGGGATGCCTTCCATCAGCACCTGGCCCGAATGCATGATATAGGCCCGGTCGATGACCTCAAGGGTTTCGCGAACGTTATGATCGGTAATCAGCACGCCGATGCCGCGATCCTTGAGATGAGACACCAGATCGCGAATTTCACCGACGGCGATTGGATCGATACCGGCAAGCGGCTCGTCGAGCAGGATGTAATTGGGCTGGCTGGCCAGCGCGCGCGCAATTTCCAGACGACGCCGTTCACCACCAGAAAGAGCGAGAGACGGTGAATGACGCAGATGCGAAATACCGAACTCGGCCAGCAGCCCGTCGAGCATGGTCTGGCGATGGTCGTAATCGGGCTCGACCACTTCGAGAGCGGCGAGAATATTCTGCTCGACATTCAGCCCGCGGAAGATGCTGGCCTCCTGCGGCAGATAACCGATACCCAGACGCGCACGGCGATACATCGGCAGTTGCGTGATATCGGCGCCATCCAGCGTGATCGTGCCGGTATCGGCTGGACAAGCCCGACGATCATGTAAAAGCTCGTCGTCTTGCCTGCGCCGTTCGGCCCCAGGAGGCCGACAGCCTCGCCACGCTGCACCTGGATCGACACATTGCGAACGACCTGGCGCTTTTTATAGCTCTTGCCGATGCCGTGTGCGATCAGCCCCGTCTGCACCTGTGGGTCGTCCATGATTTCGTGCAGGAGAACGGTCTCGTTATCGCTCATGGATGTGTGTCTCCGGGCTTGCTGCTCGAGGCTTCATTGGGAATGACCATACCCTCGACGCGCTGGCCCGGTGCCGGATTCATGATCGCAACGCCCGTTTTCATATTCACGATGGCCGAGGCGCCGTTATTCTGGTTCTGGCCGCTGGTTACATGCACATGGCCGATCAGGCGCGCCATCTGCGTGTCGAACACATAGACACCACGGTCGCCAGTCGCGGTCTCGTTGGGTGTGCGCAGCATGACATGCCCCCAGGCATAGGCGCGGTCGAGCTTGGACGAACGTTGCGCCGTGCCGGAACACCGTTGGGGCTGGCAGCATCCCTCGCAGGGGCAGGCGCCGCGCTGTCAGGCTTGCTGAAAGCCACCAGAACATCTGCCTTGATGCGTTTGCCGTCATTGGTGGTGACGGTGGCATCGCCACGCCCGACCGACATGCGTGTATTGGCATGATATTCCATCACGTCGCGCGCCGTCATGACATCCTGAGGGGTAGTCAGTTTGAGCGCTTTGCCGGTCATGACCAGAACGGCCTGATCGATGTCGTAAAGGGCTTTGTCGCCCCAGGCCTGATCGGTGGTTGTGTAGATATGCACATGCCCGATCGCTCCATGCGGTACAGCTCCATCGAGCCCCCCATGGCGCCATCGCCGTCGCTCTTCTGACCATCCGTCTTGGTATCGTTCGGCGGCGGAGCGTTCGGATCCGGAGCCTTCTTGCGCAGGAAGCCGATAAGCTGGTCGGCGTCGATGGTCACATCGCCGCGTATGGCGCGCGCCTGATCGACGAAAGTGACCGTCTGGGCATCGTGATCATAGGTCTGGGGGCCAGCCGAGCTGATCTGAACCTGCTCGCCATGAGACATGTCGATGGCCTGAGCCAGTGCCTGCGAACTGGAAAAGCCGAAAAGCGAGGCACCGGGAAGCGGCAGACCCACCAGAAGCGAAGTCAGTGTCAGGGCAGGGATGAGGCGACGCATCATGGGGCCTTGTGTGCGGGTGAAGTAAGAGCAGGCATGGCATCCTGACGGTCATCATTGCGGATGACGCGTTGCGGTCCGACAAATTGCAGCAGATTATCGTGCTGGTCGATAAAATAGCCTTGTGCGTCGAGGATGCCAAATGGCCCTTCGGCATGCACCCAGTCATTCGAGGAAATGACGCTGCGATGCAGGTCGATATCGGCAGTGAGCCCGTTGAGCAGTGTGCCGTCGTCGCGATAGAGCACGACGTGATCGGTAAGGTTGAGTGTCTGCTGATGCTGCATGTACACGCCCTTATCCGCCTTGATCTCGGCCCAGCCGCCTCCCGCCATATGGGTGTCGGCAACCGGATCGACCAGATCGATACGGTCGGGGCCGTTCTGATGGGCGATACGAGCCGTTACCATATAGGGGCGATCATGGGCATCAAGGCCGCGATAGATCGCGCCTTCCAGATTGCCACTTTCGACGCGCATCTGGGCCATTTCCTGCATCACAGCGCGATTGGCGCTGAGCCAGCGTGCGATTTCGGGCCAGACGGCAATCGAGCCCAGAAGCAGGGCGGCGAGTAAAGGCAGAGCCCATTTCGCGGTATCGAGCAGGCGACGACGGGACGCGAGATCGGATGAGGTAGGAATGGCGCGCTGTCTCGCCTGTCCCTGCTCGCGCATGGCGTCGCGCAGGGCAGCCAGCTTGGCGGCGTCACGGGCGAAATCTTCGCGTTGCGGTTTTTTGCGCTCGTCTGGGGGAGAGGTCTGTGTCATGCGATCCCCGTTCGCAGCAGGTCGTGAAGGCGCACGATGCCGACCGGGCGACCAGCTTCATCGAGGATGAAAAGACTGTTGATCGCCTTCCGCCGCGCCGTCATCAGATGGATGACCTCCTGAGCGAGGACGTCTCCTTTTGTGGTGATCGGGTCGCGGTTCATGATCTCACCTGCGGTCGCCTCGTCGAGATGACGCGTCAGGGCGGGGCGCAGATCGCCGTCGCTCACCAGCCCGATGAGGACGCCGTCGTCATCAATGATGCCGATACAGCCGAACGCCTTGCGCGTCATTTCCATGATGACATTCGACAAGGTCATGTCCGACCTGCCCAGCGGCATCGCGTCCCCTTCATGCATCAGCCGTCTGACAGGCTTGAGCAAGGCTCCAAGCTTGCCTCCCGGATGAAAGGCGCTGAAGTCGGTCGCGGTAAACCCGCGTCGCTCAAGCAGGGCGATCGCCATGGCGTCGCCCAGGGCCAGCTGCATGATCGTGCTTGTCGTTGGCGCAAGCCCCATGGGGCAGGCTTCACGCGCACGAGGGAGGTGCAGAACGATCGTGCTGGCACGGGCGAGCGTTGAGTCGGGTGAAGAGGTCAAGCCGATGACGGGCAAAGCATGGCGTGCGGCATATTCGAGCAGGACGGCCAGCTCGCTGGTTTCGCCCGATTGCGACAACAGAAGCAGCACGTCCTGCGTATCGATCATCCCGAGATCGCCATGAGCGGCTTCGGCAGGATGCACGAAGAAAGCGGGCGTGCCGGTAGAGGCGAAGGTCGCCTGGATTTTCTTGGCGATATGGCCCGATTTGCCGATGCCGGAGACGACAACGCGGCCTCTGGTGCCTGCGATCAGGGCGATGGCGTCAGCAAAGGCACGACTCAGGGTGTCCGGCGCCATGAGCGCCGATTGCAGGGCGGTAAGCCCCGCTATTTCCGCAGAGAGCGTAGCGCAGGCGCTTTCCAGCGCAGAACTGGGGCCATTTTCCGGGGCGGTCACGAGACGGGAGCCGGATAGGGGAAGCTCGGTCATGCGTTCTCTTCCCGCTTTGCTGGCCTGAGGTCAATCACCGAAGTTCCATCCGGGCAAGGCCTTTCTGTGGCACTGCGCGGATGGAGAGGGAAGCCATGCGGGTTCTGGCGTCGGCCCGGGCAAATAATCAGGCGCGGTGAGAGAAGATATCGGGCTCTTCATAACCGAGAATATCGAGATGCCCCCGAGCCGGCATGAAGTCGTAGCATGACTGTGCCAGTTCGCGGCGGCCCTCACGGATCAGCAGGGCCTCGAGCTTTGCCCAGAGCGCATGCAAATGCAGCACGTCAGAAGCGGCATAGCTGAGCTGCTCGGGGGTGAGCACTTCGGAACCCCAGTCTGACGTCTGCTGCTGCTTGGCCAGATCGACCCCCAGAAGTTCACGGCAGAGATGCGCGAGGCCATGACGATCAGTGAAAGTGCGCACCAGACGCGCAGCGATCTTGGTGCAGATCACGGGGGCGACGGTAATACCGAGTGCGTGCTGAAGCAGTGCCACGTCGAAGCGGGCGAAATGCATCAGCTTGGTGACGCTCTCGTCCGACATCAGGGCCTTGAGGTTAGGGCAGTCTTCGTAGCGGCCACCCAGCGATTTTGGGCGAATCTGCACGAGATGCGCCTCGCCATCACCGGCGGAGAGCTGCACGAGGCAAAGGCGGTCGCGATGTGGGTTGAGGCCCATGGCTTCGGTATCGACGGCGACAACCGGACCCAGATCGAAATCATCGGGGAGATCACCATCATATAGGTGGATCGAAGCACTTGGTGCGGCCATGTTTTGGGAACCCTGGGGCTAGAAAAAACGGAAGCCGACGATTTCTCGTCGGCTTTTCCGTTTTTCGTATGGTGCCCAGAAGAAGACTCGAACTTCCACGTCCTTGCGGACACAGGTACCTGAAACCTGCGCGTCTACCAATTCCGCCATCTGGGCTCAGAGGCTGTCCGGGGCGCCGCTTTTTTCGGCATCCCGTTCGGTGAAGAGGCGTTTACCGGTGTGTGTCGGGGGCGTCAACACCCCCTCTAAAAAAAAGAGGAAAAATTTCATGCAACGCTCTGTCGTCACCGTTTTCGGTGGGAATGGCTTTATAGGTCGTGAGCTTGTGCGCCAGCTTGCTTCAGAAGGGCATCTGGTGCGCGTGGCGTCGCGCGCTCCAGATAAGGCCGCCTCGCTGGTGGCGCAGGGGCCATCAGGCGGGATCCTGCCCGTTTATGCCAGTGTAACCGATCCCAGCTCGGTCGAGGCGGCGCTGAACGGTGCGACCGCAGCTATCAACCTCGTGTCCATCCTGACTGAGAGCGGCAAGGCGCGTTTCAAGTCAATCAATGCCGAAGCTCCCGGCAGGGTCGCCCAGCTCGCGCGCCGTGCCGGGGTGACGCGTTTTGTTCAGGTTTCAGCCATCGGTGCTGCGCCGGATGCGCCGTCACTTTACGGAAAGAGCAAGGCCGAAGGCGAAAAGCGGGTGAGGGACGCTTTTCCGGAGGCGACGATTCTGCGCCCGAGCGTGGTGTTCGGCCCTCAGGACCGGTTTCTGAACATGTTCGGGGTGATGGCCAAGCTTTTGCCTGTTCTCCCTGTCTATTATCCCAAGACCCGTCTGCAGCCCGTTTACGTCGAAGACGTCGCCACGGCCGCGCGGCTGTGTCTGACGGGCGAGGGCAGTGCGTCAGACGCTGGCGCGAGGGTGTTCGAACTGGGTGGCCCCGATCAGATGAGCATGGAAGAGATCATGGCCTTTGTTGCGCGCTCGGTGGGACGTAAGCCGCGCCTGCTGGCGATACTGAACGGGGTGGCGATGGCGCAGGCGCGGATCTTCGAAAATCTGCCGGGCAAGTTGCTGACGCGAGACCAGCTCGCCATGCTCGGGCAAGATAATATCGTGACATCCGGTGCTGCTACGCTGCAAACGCTGGGAGTCGTGCCGCAGAGCGTTTATGATCGGGCGCCGGAATATCTGAGCCAAATCAGCGTGTTGAGAACGCTTCTCAACTAAATGGTCCGTATCGGTCCTTTTTTCTGGGGTGTCCGATGTTTTTCGCGTGAAAACGTCATTAAGCCGGGCGATAAGTCAGCATTGATGACTTATCGCCCGTTTCGCCTTGTCTTACCTCTGCGTCATGTTTTCGAGAGGCGCTTGTTGCGCCTGCTCGCCCATAGGGAGAACGTGACGTGGCCGAACGGATGCTGCAGTTTGTCTCATTGCCGCAGGAGATGCCTGAGAAGCGTGCGGCCGCCGAACGACGTGAGGATTTCGGTGAAATTTATCGCGGCTTTGCGGTCGAGCGTGCCGAGCAGCAGGCGAGCCGCTGTTCGCAATGCGGCGTGCCCTTCTGCTCGGTGCACTGCCCCCTCGGTAACAATATCCCCGACTGGCTGAAGCTCACCGCCGAGAACCGTCTGGAAGAGGCGTATCGTCTCTCTTCGGCAACCAATACCTTTCCCGAGATCTGCGGTCGCATCTGCCCGCAGGATCGTCTCTGCGAAGGCAATTGCGTCATCGAGAAGGATTTCGAAAGCGTCACCATCGGTGCGGTCGAGAAATTCATCACCGAGACGGCGTTTGACAAGGGTTGGGTAAAGCCGCGCCAGCCGTCACAGGAGCGCCCCCAGAGCGTCGGTATCGTTGGCGCTGGCCCTGCTGGTCTGGCAGCGGCGGAATGGCTGCGCGCTCTGGGCTATCAGGTTCATGTTTATGACCGACACGACCGCATCGGCGGATTGATGGTCTACGGCATCCCGAGCTTCAAGCTCGAAAAGCACGTCATTGCGCGCCGCCATGAGTTGCTCGAGGCGCAGGGTATCGAGTTCCATCTCTCCACGCCGATTGGCGGCGGTGCGGGTGAAACATCGTTCGAGAGCCTGCGCGAAAAGCATGACGCGGTTTTCCTCGGCACGGGCGTCTATCGTTCGCGCGAGGTTGCCGTGCCGGGCAGCGGTCTGGGCGGCGTGGTGCAGGCGCTCGACTTCCTCACGGCGTCTAACCGTCGCGGTTACGACGAAACGCCCGGTGACGACGCCGTTCTGCACGCCCGAGGCAAGCATGTGGTCGTCATAGGCGGTGGCGATACGGCCATGGATTGCGTGCGCACCTCCATCCGTCAGGGCGCCGAGAAGGTGACCTGCCTCTATCGCCGCGATCGCGCCAACATGCCAGGCTCGGTTCAGGAAGTGAAAAACGCCGAGGAAGAAGGTGTCAATTTCGCCTGGCTCGCCGCGCCTGAGGCTTTTCTGGGCGATGGCACGGTCAATGGCGTACGCGCTCATAAAATGCGCCTGAGCTGCCCGATGCGTCGGGTCGTCAGTCCGTCGAGGCGATGCCCGATAGCAGCTTCGTCATTCAGGCCGATCTCGTCATCAAGGCGCTCGGTTTTGATCCCGAAGACCTGCCGGGCGAGTGAACGCGCCGGAACTGGCCGTCACCAAATGGGGCACGCTGAAAGTCACGCCGGGTCGCTTCGAGACCAGCGTGCCGGGCGTGTTTGCAGGCGGCGATATCGTGCGCGGCGCCTCTCTGGTGGTCTGGGCCATTCGTGACGGACGTGAAGCCGCAGCAGAAATGCACCAATTCCTCTCTGCAAAAGAGAACGCGACAGCAGATCAGGCCGCACGACTGGTAGCGGCGGAGTAAGAGCCATGACCGAGAAGAGCTATATCGAGTCCTATCAGGACAATGTTCGTGCCCTCGAAGGCCTTTACGATCCGACCATGGAGCGCGATGCCTGCGGCGTAGGCCTCGTGGCCGCTCTCGATGGCAAGCGCCGTCGTGATGTGGTTCTGGCCGGTATCGCCGCACTGAAGGCGCTGTGGCATCGCGGCGCGGTCGATGCCGATGGCAAGACCGGCGACGGCGCGGGCATCCATGTCGAGATCCCGCAGGATTTCTTCGCAGAGGCCATTCACAGTGCAGGTGACGATCATATCGAGGGTCGCATCGCCGTTGGCATGATCTTTCTGCCCAAGACCGATCTGGCGTCGCAGGAAGAAGGTCGCGCGATCATCGAGAGCGAAATTCTCGATTTCGGTTATGGCATTTATGGCTGGCGCCAAGTGCCGATCGATACGGCCTGCATCGGCGAGAAGGCCAATGCGACCCGACCCGAGATCGAGCAGATCATGGTGCGTAATCGCCTCAACCGCTCCGAGGCCGAGTTCGAGCGCGATCTCTACGTGATCCGTCGGCGCATCGAGAAGGCTGCCGAGAAAGCGCATGTCGATCTCTATGTGTGTTCGCTCTCCTGCCGCTCGCTTATCTACAAGGGCATGTTCCTTGCCGAGAATCTGACGGATTTCTACCCCGATCTTCTCGACGAGCGTTTTGTCTCGCGCTTTGCGATCTACCACCAGCGCTATTCGACCAACACCTTCCCGACCTGGAAGCTGGCCCAGCCTTTCCGTCGTCTGGCGCATAACGGCGAGATCAATACGCTTTCGGGCAACGTGAACTGGATGCGCAGCCATGAGACCCGTCTCGCGAATGCCGAGCTCGACCCGTATATGAACGACCTCAAGCCTGTCGTTCAGGCTGCGGGCTCGGATACGGCGATGTTCGACAATGTGTTTGAGCTGCTCACCCATGCCGGTCGTGACGCCCCCATGGCCAAGACGCTTATGGTACCGGCCAGCGCCGGTGGCAGTGCGTCCATGACAGACAAGCATCGTGCGCTGTTCTCCTATTGCAATGCCGTGATGGAGCCCTGGGACGGTCCGGCCGCCATCTGCGCGACCGATGGTCGCTGGATCGTGGCAGGTCTCGACCGCGCCGGACTGCGCCCGCTGCGTTACACCATTACCCAGGACGATCTGCTGATCGTCGGGTCCGAAGCGGGCATGGTGCGGGTGAAGGACGATAATACCCGCATGAAGGGGCGTCTCGGGCCGGGGGAAACGCTCGGTCTCGATCTGCAGGAAGCCAAGCTTTATGCGCCGCAGGAACTGCTCGATCTTCTGGCTGAGCGTCAGGATTTTACGTCCTGGACCAAGAATATCCGCAATATCAGCTCTGTGGTGCGTGGTGACGTCGCCGAGCCGGTACTTTTCACTCCCGATCAGCTGCGGCGTCGTCAGCTGGCCATGAGCCTCACCCATGAGGAACTGGAGACCATTCTCCACCCCATGGTCGAGACCTCGGCAGAGGCCATCGTCGATGGGTGACGACACGCCGCTTCAGGTGCTGTCGAGCACCTATCGCGGGCTGGCTCATTATTTCCGTCAGGGCTTCAGCCAGGTCACGAACCCGCCGATCGATTCATTGCGCGAAATGAACGTGATGAGTCTCGTTACGCGTCTGGGCAATCTGGGAAACATCCTCGACCAGTCGCCTGAGCAATGCGATCTGCTTCAGCTCCCGAGCCCGGTGCTGACCACAGGCGAATTCGAGGCGCTGCGTAATTTCTGCGGCAAGGATGGCGCGACGGTCGATTGTACCTTCCGTGCGGCCGATGGCGAAGCCGGACTGCGCGATGCCATCGCCCGTATCCGCCATGAAGCCGAAGATTACGTGCGTGGTGGCTGTACCCATCTCTTCCTCTCCGATGAGGGGCAGAATGAAGAACGCGTTGCGATCCCGATGATCCTCGCGACTGCTGCCGTCCATATCCATCTCGTGCGTCAGTCGCTGCGCACTTTCACCTCGCTCAATGTGCGGTCCTCCGACGTGATGGACGTGCATGGCATGGCGGTAACAGTGGGCGTGGGCGCCACGACCGTAAACCCCTATCTGGCGCAGGAATGCATAGCTGATCGTCTGCAGCGCGGGCTGTTCGGTGATCTCTCACTGCGTGAGGCGGTCGAGCGTTATCGCAAGGCGCTCGACAAGGGGCTGCTCAAGATCATGTCGAAATCCGGCATCTCGATCGTCTCGGCCTATCGTGGCGGCTATAATTTCGAAGCCATCGGTCTGTCCCGTGCGCTGGTGGCAGAGTTCTTCCCCGGTATGCCCTCGCGCATTTCCGGCATCGGCCTGCCGGGTCTGGCGCGCAATGCGCTCAAGGCCCATGAAACCGCCTATGCCGGTGGTGTCGATGCGTTGCCGATCGGCGGCCTCTACAAGCTGCGTCGCAAGGGCGAGGTTCACGCCTTTGGTGGTCAGCTGATCCACATGCTCCAGACTGCCGTTTCTACTGACAGCTTCTCGCTGTTCAAGCGCTATGCCGATGCCGTGCGTCGCCAGCCGCCAACCGCATTGCGCGATCTGCTCGATTTCCGCCGGGTTCGTGAGTCGATCCCGGTCGAGGATGTCGAGAGCATCACCGCAATCCGTCGTCGTCTCGTGGCGCCGGGCATCTCGCTGGGGGCGCTCAGCCAGAAGCGCATGAGACGCTCGCCATTGCCATGAACCGCATCGGTGCCAAGTCGGATTCGGGTGAGGGTGGCGAAGATGCGTCGCGCTTCACGCCGCGTGCGAATGGCGACAATGCCAGCTCCAAGATCAAGCAGGTCGCTTCGGGTCGTTTCGGTGTGACCGCCGAGTATCTGAATAATTGCAGCGAGATCGAGATCAAGGTCGCACAGGGCGCAAAGCCCGGTGAAGGCGGGCAGTTGCCTGGCTTCAAGGTGACGGAACTCATCGGCAAGCTGCGCCACGCCACGCCGGGTGTAACGCTGATTTCGCCACCGCCGCATCATGACATCTATTCGATCGAGGATCTGGCGCAGCTCATCTACGATCTGAAGCAGATCAACCCGGAAGCAACCGTAACGGTCAAGCTGGTCGCCCGTACCGGCATCGGCACCATTGCCGCCGGTGTGGCCAAGGCCAAGGCCGACGCTATCATGATTTCGGGCCATTGCGGCGGCACGGGTGCCAGCCCGCAATCCTCGATCAAATATGCCGGTCTGCCGTGGGAAATGGGGCTGACCGAGGCCAATCAGGTGCTGACGCTCAACCGTCTGCGCCATCGCGTGACGCTGCGTACCGATGGCGGTCTCAAGACCGGGCGTGACGTGGTGATGGCTGCGATGCTGGGCGCCGAGGAGTTCGGTATTGGCACGGCTGCGCTCGTGGCCATGGGCTGCATCATGGTGCGTCAGTGCCATTCGAATACCTGCCCGGTGGGCGTGTGCGTGCAGGACGAAGCCCTGCGCGCCAAGTTCGAGGGTACGCCGGAGAAGGTCATCAATCTCTTCTCCTTCATCGCAGAAGACGTGCGTAACATCCTGGCCGAGCTTGGCTTCAAGAGCATGGAAGAGATCATCGGGCGCACCGATCTGCTGCGTCAGGTTTCGCGTGGCGCCGATTATCTTGACGATCTGGATCTGAATTCGCTGCTGGTTCAGGCCGACCCAGGACCAGATGCGCGTTATTGCACCCGTGAGGGACGCAATGAGGTGCCTGAGACGCTCGATGCGCAGGTCATCGCCGATGCAACGCCACTTTTCGATCATCGCGAGAAGCTGCATCTGCACTACACGGTGCAGAACACCCATCGTGCCATCGGCACGCGTGTGTCCTCGCTGATCACACGCAAATTCGGCATGAAGACCCTGCCGGAAGGCCATCTTACCCTGCGTCTGCGCGGTTCTGCCGGTCAGTCTCTCGGTGCCTTTGCCGTGCAGGGGCTCAAGCTCGACGTGGTGGGTGACGCCAATGACTATGTCGGCAAGGGATTGTCTGGCGGCACCATCGTGGTGCGTCCGTCTCCGACGCGCCCTGGCGCTCGGAAGAGAATGCCATCATCGGTAACACGGTGCTTTACGGTGCGACGGCGGGTACGCTGTTTGCGGCGGGTCAGGCCGGTGAGCGTTTCGCCGTGCGTAACTCCGGCGCCACGGCAGTGGTCGAAGGCTGCGGCTCCAATGGCTGCGAATACATGACCGGCGGTACCATCGTGATCCTCGGTCAGATCGGCGATAATTTCGGGGCAGGTTTTACCGGGGGTATGGCGTTCGTACTCGACAAGAACGAGGCTTTCGAAGCGCGCGTGAATCCGGAAACCCTGCTTTGGGGCCGCGTCGAGGCCGGTAGCGCATGGGAAGAGACCCTGCGCTCCCTCGTGCAGCGTCATGCCGATGAGACAGGGAGCGCCTATGCCGCCGAGTTGCTTCATCGCTGGGACCGTGTCCTGCCGCATTTCTGGCAGGTTGTGCCGCGCGATTACGCCCGCATCATCGGTTATGAAGTACCGCAGGAGGCGCAGGCACTTTCAGCCTGATCTTCAGCATCATGAATGCAGCAAAAGGCCGGTATCGTGCGATACCGGCGTTTTTTATGGGTTATGCGCGACTGCGACGGATCGATAACCATTTGCCCATGAATTGGGTTTGTTTCCTTATTATTCTCTCTTTCCTTCTTGGGTTAGGGTCACGGTCTCGCTCCGGTGATGGTCATGGCGGAGGCGATTGGGGACTGAAGCGCGGATGATCCGTATAGCCGTTATCGGGATCGGGCAGATTGCCCGCCAGCAGCATCTTCCCGCTCTCGAAGACGACCCCGATTTTAAGATCGTGGCTGCTGTGTCGCCTGCACCAGTCACGCTGGACGTACCGGTTTTTGCGTCTCTTGCCGAACTCAGGCAGAGCCATCTGGCGCTCGATGCCGTGGCGCTCTGCACACCGCCTGACCTGCGTTATGCGCTGGCCCATGAGGCCTTGTCTGCGGGGTGGCATGTGCTTCTCGAAAAGCCGCCTACCGTCACCCGCTCTCAGGCTGAATCATTGTCCCGTCTGGCCGAGCAGCGCGGGCTGACCCTTTTTGCTGCTTGGCACTCGGTCTATGCGGCCTCGATTCCGGCACTCAGGGAAATACTGCCTGCGCTGGCCATCGAGCGCGTGACGGTGGTCTGGAAGGAAAATGCTGATAAATGGCATCCCGGTGCCGACTGGTTATGGCGTGCCGGGGCGCTGGGCGTTTTCGATGCGGGGATCAATGCGCTCTCCATCCTCTGTGCAGTGTCGCCCGAAACACTTCTCTACGAGACCGCCCTCTTGTCTTTTTACGGCGATCAGCAGGCACCGTCTCAAGTTACGCTGGCGATGCGCGGCAGCGTGACCGGCCTGCCTGTGACAGCAGAGTTTGACTGGCGGCATGAAGCGGCGAGCGAGATATGGGAAATCGTGTGGCATGCCGAAAAAGGAGAAAACGTTACCCTGTCAGAAGGAGGAGCGCGGCTTCGTGTCGGTTCCAGCGAGATCGCGCTGCCGCATACACGCGAATATGTTAAGGTTTATCGTCACTTCGCCTCTCTGATTCGAGCGGGGCAGTCGTCTCTCGATCTGCGTGCGCTCGATCTGGTGACCGATGCACTAGCGTTCGGGCACAGGAAAAATGCCTCCTAATGATTACATAGAATATGAAACTAAAGTAGAATTATTCTTCGTTATTATTTCAAAATATCAAATGACGATCACATCCATGGGTATAATGCCGGAAAACACGGCATAGGAGACTTGTCGGTTTTCTGAATGATTGTCATCAAGGCAGGACGGTATTTCGCGGTCCTGGATAAAATTGATGAAAAAATCGGCGCAGAAACGATCTTTAGGCGCAGTCGCTGTCGCCCTGCCTCTTGCGGCTACGCTGCTTTGCAGCACCGCCTCTCTGGCAGAGCCGATGCAGTTTCGGCGCACCCTGCTCAACACAGGCGGTAAAACCCCGGAATTCTGTCTGCGTTTCGCAACGGCCCTCGATAGTCAGGCCGGGCCGCATTATGCCGATCATGTGCAGATAACGCCCAGTCTGCGTCCCGATATCAAGGTCAGCGATCACGATCTCTGTCTTGGCGGTCTGGCCTGGAGCACGCGCTACAAGGTCACGCTCAGCAGCGGTATTCATGACGCGCAGGGCCGTGTGCTGGCCGATCCCGTCTCTGTGAGTATGGCCACCGGTGATCGCACGCCGAGCCTGAGCCTTGCCGGTGAGGGGTTCATTCTACCGCGCAAGAGCGCTGCGGGGCTCGATGTCCAGACCGTGAATATGGAAAGCGTGCGCCTGAGTGTCTGGCGCCTGTCGCCCAATGCGACTCAGAGCATGAGCATTCAGGATTCGTATCCACGGGTGGACACGACCCAAACCTCGCTCGAAACTTACGAATTCGAGCGGCTGCGCAGCACTCGCCTCAGCCAGGTCTGGTCGGGCACGCTCGAGACGCAGGGCGCGCGTAATGCGGGCGTTGTGACGGCCTTTCCGATTGCGAAATTGATCGAGGGTCAAAAGCCGGGCCTTTATCTCGTAACCGCAGAGAACGCCCATACGCCCAGAGGCGACAGCCGCATTGCCGCGCCGTTGCCGAAAGTGTCGAGTGGTTCAGACGATAATGACGATTACGGTCTGCCGATTGCTGCACATTGGGTGAATGTGAGCGATACGGCCCTTACCACAATGCGTGGCAAGGACGGGCTCCATGTCTATGCGCGGGCGTTATCGACGGCCCTTCCGCTCAAGGGCGTGACGATGCGTCTTGTGTCGCAGGGCGGAGACGATCTCGGCAAGGCGGTAAGCGATGGCGAGGGTCAAGTTGTTTTTGCCGCTGGACTGATCCGGGGGAAGGGCGCCGATCAGCCCGTTTCGCTTCTCGCGACCAGCCCGAACGGCGATTTTACCACCGTTTCGCTGACACAGGCCTGGTTTGATTTTTCAGACCGCGGGGCGGAAGGTCATGAGGCACCGGACGCCCAGCAGGCCGCGATCGTGACCGATCGCGGAATCTATCGTCCCGGTGAGAGCGTGAACACGACCATCCTGCTGCGCGATCCGCAGGGCAAGGCGCTCAGCACACTGCCGCTAACAGTCATCCTGCGTCGTCCCGATGGCGTCAAGGCGCAGACGCTCGTGCTCAAGCCGCAGGAAGACGGGGGATTCCTCAACAGCTTTACCCTTTCCCCCAGTGCGTCAGCGGGAAGCTGGTCACTCGAGGCCTATGTCGACCCGACCTCCCCCCCCGTCGGACGGGCTTCCGTCCTTGTGCAGGATTTCGTGCCGCAGACTATCGCCGTTGACGCGAAGCCGGGCAAAAACGTGTTGATCGAGGGAGAGAAACTCTCCGTCGCGCTTGAGGGAAGGTATCTCTACGGCGCGCCTGCCGCACATCTGCATGGTGAAGGCTGGTGCGCATCCTTCGAGATGAAGAGCCAGTGCCGGGCCTGAAAGACTTTGTGTTCGGTCTCGCGACCCAGAATTTCAGCCCGGATCAGCAATCCGTCACCGTGCCTGACACGGATGACGCCGGGCTCTCGAAGATTGAGATCTCGCCCGATCTGCCTGAGGGGCTGACACTGCCGTTGAAGGCCGAAATCAGGCTGAGCCTTTTCGATCCCTCCGGTCGCAGCGTCAGTAAAACGCTCACCCTGCCGATCCAGCGCCATCGGCCCATGATCGGGGTGCGTGTCGTCTCTCCACCTATGGGGAGCGAGAATGCCACCCAGCCAGTGCCGGTCGACGTCATTGCCCTCAACCCCGATAACAAACCCATTGCCTCACGTGCCCTGACCTGGACGCTCGTGCGCGAAAATGAAACCTATGACTGGATTTCGGAATCACGCGGCTGGCATTTCGTTCGTCATGTTATCGATGAACCCCTCCAGCATGGCACGGTGCAGACCGATGCGCAGGGCAGAGCGCATTTTGCCCCCGAGATCGATAGCGGCCGTTATCGTATGATCCTGACAGACCCAGAAACGAATGCGGCGAGTTCGCAGCGTTTCACCTCTGGCTGGTGGTCCGATAGCAGCGAGAAGCCAAATGCACCGGATCGCTTGAGCCTGTCCGTGCGTGACAAGGTTCTGCCGGTCGGTGGGCAGACAATCGTGCATGTGCAGGCACCCTTTGCCGGTGAAGCACAGATAGTGATTGCGACCGACAAGGTACAAAGCGCAAAGACGGTGATCCTGCCCAGAAATGGGCTCGACATCCCGGTCAAGGCACAAGCTGACTGGCCGGGCGGCGCTTATGTGCTCGTTACGGCGTTTCGTCCGCTCGATACCCCGGCTCGGGCTCATGAGCCTTCGCGTGCCGTGGGACTTGCCTATATCGGTCTCGATCAATCGGCGCATCGTCTGAAACTGGCAATCGAAACGCCACCGGTCATTCGCCCTCAGATGCGAACCACGCTGCCTCTGACGGTTCAGGGTGGCAAGCATGTGCATCTCGTCGTATCCGCTGTCGATCAGGGCATTCTTGCCCTGACGCAATGGAAGCTGCCCGATGTGTTCGATCTGGTTTACGGGCGTCGCGCTTTCGCTCTCGATGTGAAAGACAGCTACGCTCATCTGATGACGCCGGTCGGTCAGGCGGGTCTGCTGCGCGAAGGCGGTGACGAGGGGGGCGATGGTGGCGGGCTGTCTGTTACCTCGACGCGTATCGTCTCGCTCTTTTCAGGGATCATCACGCCCGACGACAGCGGCCATGCCAGTATCCCGCTCGATGTGCCCGATTTCGAGGGCACCCTGCATTTGATGGTGACGGCATGGTCGGACGATGCGCTCGGCTCGGCAGAATCCGATCTGCTCGTTCGCGATCCTGTTTTTGCCGATGTGACCTTGCCGCGCTTCCTCGCGCCGGGCGATGTCGCGACCAGTCTCGTGTCGCTGGTCAATACCGAAGGGGCAGCGGGCCATTATGCGGTGACACTGAGTGGTAATGGGCCGATCCATCTCACCGGACCGGCGACATTCGATGCCGATCTGCAAAAGGGCGCTCGCCAGTCTTTCCCCACCACGATGCAGGCCGGTGAGTCGGGTATTGCCCATCTGACCGCAAGGCTTGCCGACAAGCAGGGTCGCGTGATGCTGACGCGTAGCTGGGATCTGCAGGTTCGCCCCGGCCATCTTCCGATCACGCAATCGAGCGAGCAGAAGCAGGATCCGGGCCAGAGCTATCAGGCCTCGGCCTCGCTGCTTGCGCCTTTCGAAGCGGGAAGTTCAGCGGTCACGCTGGGCTATTCCGGCGTGCATGGGCTCAACACCATTGCCCTGCTCCAGAACCTCGAAGCGGGTTATGGCAATGACACGACAAGTCTTGCCGCCTCGGCACGTGGGCTACTGGCGTTCAAGGGGCATGATGCGCTGGCGCGTCTCACCGTGCCTGAAGGCGCCCAGAAGAGGATCGATACGGCCATTTCCATGCTCGTTGACCGCGAGGACGCCGGAGGGCGCTTCGGTTCCTGGCGGCTGAACGATGGGCGGCTTCTCCCTTGGGAGCAGATCTATGTCGTCGATTTTCTGGCTCACGCGAAAGAGGCGGGATACGCCGTTCCTCAAGACCCGCTCGATCACGCGCTCGACTGGCTAGTGACCTCTCAGGTGCAGAGCCCCGGCATCGAGGACCGTCATGATGACCGCTCCGAAAATGCCGTCACGCCCGAGACCAGGGCTTACGCACTTTATGTTCTGGCGCGTGCGGGCCGTCTCGACACGTCAGCCCTGCGCGCTCTGGGCGATAGCGCCACGTCTCGCGCTGTCGGTGGGACACAGCGTATCGTCTGGGGAAGCAACGCCAGCGAGGCCGTTTTTGCTGACTCTCTGGCGCTCGGTCACCTGGCGGGCGGTCTGGCTCTGGGCAATGAACGCCCGATGAGCAACACGCTTTTCGGTCTGGCCGTTGACGCGCTTGGCCCAACGCGCTCCGGCCGACCGACGCTTATGGACCCTTTCTACTGGGTCTATCTGCGCGATCTCGGCGGACTGGTTTCGCTGGCAGCAGAGAGTGGCAATAACGGGCTTGCGCAGAAACTTACCGATCGCTTCGGTCTGCTGGATGTTCCCGTATCGTGGATCAGCAATGCGACAACGACCTCTCTGCTTGAGGCCGGGGCAGCCATGAACAAACCTGATCCGGCGCGCGGTATCGCGGTTAACGGTGTTGACCAGCCACGCCCGATCGGGCTGCCTTTTGCTGTCAATCCGGATGCTGCCAAGCTTGACGGTACCAAACTCACCAATACCGGCACGGTGCCGCTCTGGATGACCGTGACAATTACGGGCACGCCGAAAGAAGCACCTGAGCCGATTACAGACGGGTTTGCGGTCAGGGTCTCGACCGTAACGCTCGACGGCACGCCCTACGACCCTGCCACGGGCAGGCAGAATGATCGCTTTATGGTGGTGATCGAAGGGGAGTCTCAGGACCGTAACCTGCATCATTGCGTCCTGACCCAGTTGCTGCCTGCGGGTTGGGAGATCGAAAGCGTTGTGCGCGGTCGGGAGGAAGAAAACGATTCAGATGCGCCGGACCCCCAGGCTGGCCCTTCTTTCCTTGGTGAGACGAGCCAGACCAGCGCTGTCGCCCTCAAGGACGATCGTTTCTTCGCGGCCTTCGATCTGAGGGGGGGCACCTATCGTCCGGCTTCGCCGCGTATCCTGGGAAGCAATGCATTCAGGCTCGCCTATATCGTGCGTGCTGTCACGCCGGGTCAGTTCCTGATGCCGGAAACAGTCGTGCGCGATCGTTTCAGCCCGGCTCTCATGGGCCGCAACGCCGCTGGGCGGATCGTCATCGCGCCACGATGAGCGCGCCGAACCAGCCAATGCACTCGCGCCGCAGACGGTCATGGCGGCGCGCGCTGGGTGGGGTTTCCGTCGCGGCGCTCTGTCTCTCGGGCGGCCTCTGCGCCGCTGACCGGCTTTTCCCGCCCGATATGCGGCGTGCAGAGCAGCAGGCGCTGCTCATGCAGGATATGCGGGGCGAGCTGCTCGACGGGCGCGTAAGCCGGATGGCGCATGGCGTTTTGCAACGCAGCGCGAAGCGGTCGATCCACGCTATCTCGCCTTGTTGTTGCAGGTGGAAGATCGGCGCTTCTGGATCCATCCGGGGGTCGATCCGCTCTCTCTTCTGCGTGCCGGATTTCAGCTCGCGTCCCGGGGTCATATCGTTTCGGGCGGCTCGACGCTGGCCATGCAGACCGCGCGTCTGCTCACCCCGCATCGGCACACGATGCGAGGCAAGATTGTCGACATGCTGCGCGGGCTTCAACTCGAATGGCGTTACGGTCGACAGGGGGTGCTCGATCTTTACCTCACCCTTGCGCCGGAAAGCCGCAATATCGAGGGGATCAGAGCAGCGGCTCTTCTCTGGTTCGGCCACGAACCCCTGCATCTGAGCGCCGAGGAGTCCGCGCTTCTGATCGTAATGGCGCGCCACCCTGAAAGCCTGCGTCCTGACAGGCACCCGTTCGCCGCCCGCGCGCAGGTGGCGCGGCTTCTGGCCAGGCAGCCCGCCGAAGGCTGGGTGCGTCGGGGTGCGATGCCCTATGCGCTGCATATCGGTCATCTGGTGCATGAGGCACCGGGACCATTGAACTGGCAGTGGCGGAAGGGCGTGCGCGGCGTGTTCCAGTCTTCGATAGACCGGCGTCTTCAGGTCAGTCTTGCCGGTATCCTTCGCGAAACCCTCCGCCTCCGGGGGGAACCTGGGCCGTTCTTGTGGCTCGCCGTGACGGGAGTATTGCCGCCTGGCAAGGCAATGCGGGTAATGGCTGTTCCGGTTGTGCGGGCGATATGATCACTGCGTGGCGTTCGCCCGGTTCGGCGTTGAAGCCCGCTATTTATGGCATTGCCTTCCAGCTTGGTCTTCTGGCGCCGGATACGATCATTCAGGACCGGGCCAGCCATTTCGGTGGGTACGCGCCACGCAACTATGACCGTATCTTCCATGGCACGACAACAGTGCGCACGGCGTTGCAGCGCTCCTATAATCTGCCAGCCGTAAGGGCGCTGGACATGATCGGAGCGGGCTATTTTGCAGGCACGCTCGAGGCCGCTGGTATCGGGCTGAGATTGCGCCCAATACGTCGCCGAGCCTCGCGCTTGCACTGGGCGGCGTCGGTATTACACCGCTCGATCTCGGCAGGCTCTATGTTGCTCTTGCCAATCAGGGGGTCTCGCGCCCGCTCAGTCTCGGCTGGCCGGTCGAGACGGCGCCGGGCACGCGTTTGATCGGAGCACGGGCAAGCCGACAGATCCTGTCAATTCTGGGTGGTACGCCCTTGCCTAAAGGGCGTGTCGAAACTGGCGAGGGCAGAGTGGCATTCAAGACCGGCACTTCCTACGGTCAACGCGACGCCTGGGCGGCGGGTCTGCGGGGAGATTGGGCCGTTGTGGTCTGGGGCGGACGACCGGATGGTACGGCAATACCCGGCATTACCGGTCTCGGTACGAGCGCGCCCGTGCTGATGCATGTTTTCGATATTCTACCCGAGAGTGGCGTATTGCCTGCCGACATGATGCCGGTACAGGCGACACTCTCTCCCGCTCTGCAAAAGCTCGATGAAAAACGCGGCCCCCAGATTGTGCAACCGGTCAATGGTGGCAGAGTGGAGTGCTTTGCTGAAGACGGGCGTGTGACGCCGCTTGGTCTGGTTGCGAGTGGCGGTACCGAACCCTATCGCTGGCTGATCAATGGCGTGCCGTTGGACACACCCATCGGCATCACGCCTTCATGGACGCCAGACGCCCCGGTTTTGCCCATATCGCTCTTATCGATGCGACCGGGGCCGGGAGTGCCGTCGATATACGCGTGCAGTAACTGCCTATCTCTCGTCAGCAGGGGGCGTATAGCCGCCCCCGACGGCCTGATAGAGTGTCGCGAGTTCGGCCAGACGAGCGGCCCTGATCTGAACGGTCTGCAGCTCAGCAGAAAGCGCGACACTTTCGGCGTTGGCGACGTCGAAATAATTGACGTAGCCAGTGTTAAGCTCCTTTCGCGTATCGGCGAGCGTATGCTGTTTGCTGATCAGGCTGCGTCTGAGGCTCGCCTCCTGATCCGCCAGATGGGTGGTACCAGACAGTGCATCCTGCACTTCTCGAAAGGCCTGTACGGCGGTCTTGCGATAGGACCATGCAGCCTGATTGCGCTGCGAGACGGCAATGCTCTCTTTCGCACGCAGGGCGCCGCCTTCGAAGATTGGCGCGAGTAGACTGCCGCCCAGCGCCCAGACCGTACCCGTCAGAGGCCCCGACCCACCGGCTGTGCCGACACCCGGGTTGATCACGATATCGGGCAGGAAGGCCGCCCTTGCCGATTTGAGGCTGTGATCTGCTGCGATGATCTGGTTGGCGGCAGAAACGAGATCAGGTCTGTTTGATAACAGCCGGACGGGGACCGGGGCGATGACAGGCGGCATCCGCAGGGCCTCGAGAGGAAGCCCCGCCGTCAGGGTCGCAATCTGATCGCCCGGCAGATCGCCGAGCAGTACGCCCAGCGCGTCTTCCTGCTGGGCGATTTGCAGGCGTGTCGAGGCAATTTGCGCCTCCCCATCGCTCACCAGCGCATCAGCCTGATCGAGCGAGCTGATCTTTTCATAACCCGCCTTGAGCTGGTGGCTCACGCGGGCCTGTTCCGCCTGTCTCACGGTCAGATTGCGCTGGAGAATGGCGAGTGCGCTGCGTGACGCCTGAAGAGAGACATAGGCCCGCACCGTGTCGCTGATGAGAGCAAGTCTGACCGTTTCCCGGTCGGCCTCGCTCGACAGCGTTTGCACCCGTGCCGACCGTGTCTGCTCGCGCAACTTGCCGAACAGATCGAAATCGAAAGTGAGTCCGCCACCCAGAATATACTGGCTGAAATTTTGTCCAATCAGATGACCGTTGCCAATGCCAAGCCCCTGACCGTCGACATGCGGCAGCTGGGCGCTGAGGGCGAGACGCATCTGTCCGCGTGCCTGCAACACACGCTCGGCAGCAGCGGCGAGGTCAGGGTTGTTGGCAAGCGCATGGGTGACAAGTGTCACCAGGGCAGGGTCACCGAACTGGCTCCACCATTGCGGGTCAAGCGTCGTCATGGCCTGCGCGGCATCGCCATCTCGCCATATCGGGGGCGCTGTCACGGAAGAGCCTTTGGGCATGATGAAATCGCCCGTCTGGCAGGCGCTCAAAACGAAAGGCAGGGCCGCCAGCCCCGCCATGAGAGAGGCGCGTTTACGGGCGCTCACGGCGTTGCTTCCCCAGGCTGCGCCTGATCATGGCTTCCTCCGCCAGGCGTCGCAACATAGCTCTCTACCGACATGCCCGGCGCGAGGCGCTCGGCATTGCTGATTGGGATCTATGGCGATATAGATGCCGATACGCTGGGGGATCTTGACGAAGTTGCCGGTCGCATTGTCAGGCTTCACCACAGCGAATTCGGAGCCAGTCGCAGGCGCAATGCGAAAAACGCGACCAGTGAATTTCTGGCCATTGAGGCCGTCGACCGTGAAGGACGCTGTCTGACCGACACGGATATTGCCCGTCTGGGCCTCCTTGTATTCGGCCACCACCCAGCGTTCGTTCGGAACCAGCGAGAAGAGCGCCGTGCCTGCTCCGACATAGGCACCGATATGGGTGCCTCCTGTGCGACCGATCACCCCGTCGCTCTCTGCATGGATATGGGTGCGGTTAAGATCGATCTGTGCCGAGAGCAAACCGGCTTCCGCCTGGCGCACATCAGCGCTCAGGACCTGCTCCTGAACATCGGCAGATTTTACATCGGCCTCAGCGGCACGGACATCGGCAAGCGCCTGACGGAGCGAGGCTTCGTCGGAATGCCAGCTATCGAGCCCGGCGTCGTACTCCTTGCGTGAGACGCTCTGGTCACTAACGAGAGCTGCCTGACGGCGATGATCGGCGCTGCTGCGCGTCAGATGGGCCTGTGCGGTCATGAGAGCCGCCTGACGCTGGTCGAGGCGGGCACGGGCAGAGGCTTGATTCTGTCTGTTGTTACTCAGCGCGGCCTGCTTGCTCCCCAGATCTGCCTGCGCCTGCGCCACGCGTGCCTTGTAGGTGCTCTCATCGATCTGAACCAGAAGCTGGCCCTTTTGCACTTTGGCGTAATCGGTGACGAATACCCCCTCGATATAACCGGGCACTTCGGGGGCCACGATCATCACATGGCCCTGCATATAGGCATCATCTGTGCGCACGCCCCGCTCTCCAAGAGGGGCAAGGTCGAACGCCGCCAGAATGCAGGCGATGACGATGACGGCGAGTAACGACACGATGATAACAACGAGCAGATTGCGTCTGGGAGGGTGCCAGACCGGGGCAGGTGAGGCAGGAGCCGCGCCTTCGGCACCATGCGTGTCGGCAGGAGGCGGATTGGGTGTCTGGGTCATGAGAGGTGTTTTGCCGAAAATTCGAGGAGATGTTTGCAGAGCAGCATGAGCGCGATCAATGCGACGGCACAGAGCGCAAGAATGCTTACGAAGCCAAAGACATTGAGATAGCCCATGATTGCCGACTGGTCGGAGAGGGTCGTTGAGATCGAGGAAATGCCTGATGCGCAGCAGCAAGAGACAATGAGGCCGTGTTCGCCATTTGCGATGCAAAGCCGACCATGGCGTAGTTCTGATAATAATATTGCATGCTGCCAAGAAGAGCGGCGCCTGTAGCGCTGCCAATGCTTTGAGTGATAGCGAAGACGTAGATGGTCGAAATGAAATGACTGGTATCCGACCGCAGAACGAGAATGATTCCGTAGAGCAGGGCCGGACCGACGAAGAGCGTCGTGCCGAAGCCGAGCAATGTCTGGGAGAGGTAAACGTCGCTCGGGCGTGTCAGGCCGTTGCTCCCTGAATCAAGCCATGCCGCAAGTGCTATGGCGAGAAGAGCTACAATGCATTGTATAGGAATGAGCCGCGGCGAGAGCGTGCAGCCCATGACAGTGATGCCTGAAACCATGCCCAGAATGACAAACAGGTAAAGCGTGTGATACTGGTCGTTGATCAGCCCGGCGTGAGAGAACAGGCCGATTACCCCCGAACTTTGTTCAGAAAGCAGAAGACGCTCCATGATGGCGACCATGGCGAAGCGCAGGATCGTGCCTGTACTGAGCCAGTTGACCTGAAGCAGCGGGCGCTTGCGGCAGAATTCCACACTCAGCGCCGCAGCTCCGAAAGCGACAAGCCCAACCAACAGCCAGCCGATCCAGGGCGTGTCTGTCCACCACATCGTGCGACCCAGAGCGAGAACAGAGGCGAGACAGACTGATACACCTAGCATCAGGATGGCCGAAACAGCGTCCATAGGCTCGAAAACCCGGCCGGTATTCGTCGTCGGAAGAGGCAGGAGCAGAACCAGCGCTAGCTGTAGCGCGCAAAGTCCCGTTGCGAGGCAGGCAAAGCCGAAATTGCCGGATTGGGTCAGGGTTTCAACTGGAATGAGCGCAGCTATGGGATTGGCGAGCTGCAGACTGGCGATCGCGATGGCAATGGCCGCGACACGATGCGATTTGGGCAGGGCCTGAATGAGATAGTACACGCCTGCTGCCACATTGGTGGACACCATCAAGCCGTTGCTGACACGGTTAATCATCAGCGTGGTAAAATTGGGGAGGAAAATAAGCAGTAGCCCGGTCGCGATGTTTGCGCCGAGCAAGGTGGTGAGAAAAAACATGATCCCGTACTGCTGACGCCCCTTGATCACCACGAGATTGGCGAAAGCGGCTGCAGCGATGAACCTGCGACCAGCCAGGTAGCCTCGGCCGTGCTGAGCCCGGCTTCACCTGCTGCGGTGCCCAGATTGCCTGAGAAGAGAGAGTTCTGCGTCGAGGCGGTAATGGGCATGAAGATACCCATTAGGGCATAGAGACCCCGTCGCCACATGGGGTGATGAGCAATGTAAGGAGCGCCGAGGAGCGGTGGTCGCTCCATGCCAGCAGTTGAACTAACAGTGGTCAGAAGACTGTACCGAAATCATCAGGCCCTCTTGCAGTATTGCCAGAAAGCCTATGCTTCGATGCCGGAGTGATTCTGACATGAACTCTGTCGAAGAAAGAAATATTTACAAGTATGTAATGCATGGCTTCTGCGCAGTATGGCAGAGAGCCCCGGAAACAGGGTGTGACAAATGAGTGATGAGCCTCGCGTGCCGTCCGTTACGCAGTAACGGGTAGTGCACCGTATCGTAAGGTCGTGGCCCCTGCATCAAAATGGGCGAGGGCGCCATGGCGTTCGGTAAAGGCTTCCTGCTCGAGGCGCTCGCAGTAATCGAGATAGCGTATCATGGCGCGTTCGGCCCGCGGCGTCGCCCCATGCACTCTCTTGTAATGCCGCCAGAGGATGAGGGCATTTACCGACCAGGCATCGTAGACATGTTCGGCCAGACGATGGCGGATCGAGGCAGGCAGGGCGTCGAAGGCGGCCCAGGGGTCGCCCTCATAGCGGCGCCAGAGTGCCTTGCGGCAGGTGCCGTCATTGGTTGCGGCTGCGGGGGTGTTTCGCGACGAAAGATACATCATATAGTTATGTTATAACATAACTATATCGACGTCTATCACTGGTCTGCGCAACAGGCTAGCCTGTCGCCGAACGGTGACGCCCGGAGGTGCAGGATGAGCGCAGCAGAACAGGACAGGCTATTTGATCAGGTCGGATCGGGCTTCATGCCGTTTCACGACGCCGAAGCTGCGCTCGACCGTATCGAGGCACTTTACGAAGAAGGAGTAAAACGTCTGCGCGATGCCTTTGCGTCCCGTCAGCCTGCTGAATCGTTTTATCCCTATCTCGCTTTTCCGCTTCAGCGCGGGTCGATCCCTCATGACGTCAAGCCCCGCTTCGGGGTGCTGCTGGAGCCCGGTTTTTATGGGACGACGCTCACTCGTCCCTCTCTGTTTCGCAGCTACTGGCGCGCACAGATCGAAAACCTGATCGAGTGTTATCGACAGCCGGTGCATGTGGGTCTGTCCAGGCGACCCATGCCTCTGCCCTATGTGATGGAAGACGCCGTAACCGGGCTGACCGAGGCTGATCTCAAATTGTTGCAGGATAATTATGCCCTGCCTGATCTGCACGCGACGGATGACACTATTGCCAATTGCGAGATCATACCCGATCCCGCCGCACCCCGGCACTGGCTCTGTTTACAGCCGAGCGCACCGATTATTCGCTTGCGAGACTTCACCATTACACCGGTACGGCGCCGCGTCACTTTCAGCGCTTCATTCTGCTGACCAATTATCAGCGTTACGTCGACGGGTTTCGCGATTTTGCGCGCACACAGATCGACGCCGGGGGCGAATACCACGCCTTTGTCGAGCCGGGTGATGGCGTTTATACGCGGGCAGGGCAGGAGGGGCAGCCTGCCGACTCATTGCCGCAAATGCCTGCCTATCACCTGTGTCGCGAAGATGGTGACGGCATCACGCTGATCAATATCGGTGTCGGGCCTCCAATGCCAAAACCATTACCGATCATCTGGCTGTACTGCGCCCACATTGCTGCTGATGGTCGGCCATTGCGCGGGTCTGCGTCGCACGCAATTGCTTGGCGATACGTGCTGGCCCATGGCTATGTGCGCGACGATCATGTTCTGGATGACGATCTGCGACCTGGGTTCCGTGCCGCCTATCGCCGAAGTGCAGGTGGCCTTGCAGGAGGCCATGCAGCGCGTCACGGGTCTTGAAGACCGTGATATCAAGACCCGCTTGCGTACCGGCACCGTGCTGACGACCGACAACCGCAACTGGGAACTGCGTCTTCGGGCGCTTTTCACCCAGATCAACATGAGCCGCTCGATCGCTGTCGATATGGAGTCGGCGACCATCGCAGCGAATGGCTTTCGCTTCCGCGTGCCCTACGGCACGCTGCTATGTGTCTCCGACAAGCCGCTTCACGGTGAACTCAAATTGCGGGGCATGGCGAATGCCTTTTATCGCGAGCGCGTCAGCCAGCATCTGATGGTCGGTATCGAGACTATGCGTCTGCTGCGTGAGCGCGGTGTCGATAGTCTGCATTCACGCAAACTGCGCGGCTTTGACGAGCCTGCTTTCCGCTGAACCAACACAGCCCCTTACCAGAGAGGGGCGCTGCTCTCCTGCTGCCGGGGGTGAAATATCCCGGCGCAAGAGAGTCTTTGCCCAATAAGAAGACAAGGACATTGTTTTATGGCTCAAGCCGACAGCGCCTCACTGCCTCGCTGGGATCTCTCGGATCTTTATGTTGGGCTGACCGATCCGGCCATCGAGCGGGATCTCGCTTCCTGCGATGAGGCGGCGCGTCTTTTTGCTGAGCGCTGGAAAGGCAAGCTGGCCACGGCGACGGGCGCAGCACTCGCAGAAGCGATTGCCGAATATGAGCGCATCGATCAGCGCATGGGGCGTCTTGGGGCTTTCGCCCAACTCAGCTTCGCCGCCCATACGAGCGACCCCGAGACCGGGCGCTTTTCGCAGGGTATGACCGAGCATCTGACAGCTATTTCGTCGCATATGCTGTTTTTCACGCTCGAGCTGAACCGCATTGAGGAAGACGATCTGGCGCAGCGTCTGACCACGCCTGAGTTGGCCCGTTGGGCGCCGTTCCTACGCGATTTGCGCGTGTGGCGCCCCTATCAGCTTTCCGATGAGCTCGAGCAGGTGCTGGTCGAGAAGTCGGTTACAGGACGCGCCTCTTGGAACCGTCTGTTTGACGAGACCATGGCTTCGCTGACCGTTACTCTTGACGGTGAGACCCGCCCAGTGGGAGCTGCGCTCAACCAGCTTTCCAGCCCCGATCGCGAAAAGCGCCGTCTGGCCGCAGTGGAAGTGAGCAGCGCGCTCGGCGCCAATCAGCGTCTTCTCGTGCTAATCACGAATACGCTCGCCAAGGATAAGGCGATTGAGGACGGGCTGCGTGGTTTCGCTCGTCCGTCTTCCAGCCGCAACCGCGCGAATATGGTCGAGGATGAGGTTGTCGAGGCGCTGGTCTCAGCAGTCGATGCCGATTATGCGCGTCTCGCCCATCGTTATTACAGCCTCAAGGCCGGTTGGCTTGGTCTCGACAAGTTGCAGCATTGGGACCGCAATGCGCCGCTTCCTGGCGATGAGGATCGGCTGATCCCGTGGGAAGACGCGAAATCGATCGTGCGAGACGCCTATACGCGCTTTGACCCGCGCCTTGGCGCTTTGGTCAGTCAGTTCATGGATAATGACTGGATCGATGTGGCACCGGTGCCGGGCAAATCCTCAGGTGCGTTCGCGCATCCGGTAACACCCGATACCCATCCTTATGTTCTGCTCAATTATCATGGCCGCAGCCGTGATGTCATGACGCTGGCGCATGAGCTGGGTCATGGCGCCCATCAGCTTCTGGCAGCGCGCCAGGGCTATCTTCAGTCTTCCACGCCGCTGACCCTTGCAGAGACGGCTTCCGTCTTCGGGGAGATGCTGACATTCCAAGCTTTGCTCGATGCTGAGACCGATCCGGCTCGCCGCCGCCGCATGCTGGCCGGCAAGGTGGAAGATATGCTCAACACGGTGGTGCGCCAGATTGCGTTCTACCAGTTTGAGGTCAAGCTGCATGACGAGCGGCGCAAGGGTGAGCTGTCCCCCGAGCGCTTGGGTGAAATCTGGCGTGAAGTGCAGACGCGCAGCCTCGGCCCGGCGTTCGAGTTCAGCCCTGACTACGATACCTACTGGTCGTATGTGCCGCATTTCGTGCACTCGCCGTTTTATGTCTATGCCTATGCTTTCGGCGATTGTCTGGTGAACGCCCTTTATGGCGTCTATCAGGGCGAGACGAACGGGCAGGGTGGAACAGCTGCGTTTCAGGATCGTTATGTGGCGATGTTGGAAGCAGGCGGCACCAAACGCCATGCCGAGCTTCTGGCGCCTTTCGGGCTGGATGCCACCGATCCGGGCTTCTGGCGCAAGGGACTGGATGTGATTTCAGGCTTCATCGATGAGCTCGAAGCTCAGGAAAAACAGGACAAGAGCGCATAAGCGATGAGTAACCCCAAAGATCTGGACCAGACGGGAATTTTTGGCGAGTTCAAGCGCATGGCGCGGGCGTCGAGCACGGTTGGCGGCATCGCGACACGCGTGATTGGGAACAAGCTCGGCTTGAAGTCCAATCAGGCGATCCATGCCAATGATCTGCGCGCAGCGC
This sequence comes from Asaia platycodi JCM 25414, assembly GCF_000614545.1. Lineage (GTDB taxonomy): Bacteria > Pseudomonadota > Alphaproteobacteria > Acetobacterales > Acetobacteraceae > Asaia > Asaia platycodi. The sequence goes on from NZ_BAKW01000007.1 coordinate 115,201, forward strand.
TCGGCGGGCTGAAAGGCCCGCTCATGAAGGGCGCTCAGATTCTCTCGACCATTCCCGGCGCCCTGCCAGAGGAATATGCGAACCAGCTTGCCGAGTTGCAGGCTAATGCGCCGCCCATGGCGTGGAGCTTTGTGCGTCGTCGCATGATGACCGAGCTTGGCCCGAACTGGGAGCGGCAGTTTCGCTCGTTTTCCCATCAGGCAGTCGCAGCGGCGAGCTCGGGCAGGTGCATCGTGCCGTCACCGCTGACGGTCAGGAAGTGGCCTGCAAGCTGCAATATCCAGATATGAACGCGGCTGTCGAATCCGATCTGCGCCAGTTCCGTGTCGTGGTGGGGCTGGTTCAGCAATTTCTACCCGCCATCAAGCAGGACGAGGTCGTGCGCGAGCTTGAGGAGCGCCTGCGCGAAGAACTGGATTATGTGCGCGAAGCGTCGCATATGCGGCTCTACCGCAACATGCTCCAGCATATTCCCGAGGTAACAGTGCCCTTGCCCGTCGAGGGGTTCTCGACCAGACGCCTTTTGACCATGGAATGGGTGTCGGGGCGTGGCATTCAGAAAATTCTCGACACCAATCCGAGTCAGGAAGAGCGGAACGCCATCGCGACGGCTCTTTTCAAGGCATGGTATACACCGGTCTATCGCTACGGCATCATCCATGGCGACCCGCATATGGGCAATTTCACCATCCGTCCGGATTGGGGCCTGAACCTGCTTGATTTCGGCGCCATTCGCATTTTCCCGCCGCATTTCATCAAAGGCATCATCGACCTTTTCAATGCGCTCAAAAATGACGACGAAGAGATGGCGTTTGCCGCCTATGAGGCGTGGGGCTTCAAGGGGATTTCACGCGATACGGCATCGGTTCTGAATGAATGGGCGCGGTTCATCTATGGCCCGCTCATGGATGACCGGGAGCGTTTTATTCAGGAAAGCGACGACCCCAATTTCGGGCGGGACATCGCTGAGAAAGTTTATGAGGGGCTCAAGCGCACTGGCGGCGTGAGGCCCTCACGGGAGTTCGTGCTGGTGGATCGCTCAGCGATCGGTCTTGGCAGCGTCTTTCTGCGGCTGAAGGCCAAGCTCAACTGGCATCGCCTGTTTCAGGAACTTATTGCCGATTTCGACGAGGTCGCCCTCGCCGAGCGCCAAAGCGCAGCCTTGGCTGCAGCCCGGGTTCCCCCTCCACTGAACGGTCTGTAGTTCTTTTCAACATGAGGTAACGGCACTCCTCTTTGCAGGGTACCGTTACCTCCTTTGTAACGGGCACGCCCTGTCTCAGGTGTTGAAAACGAGAAGAACACTGAGGCACGCGACTGTGAAAGCTGCCCCCTTGTGCTGTCAGGCTCTTGACCGAACGGACATAAGCAGAGGCTTCGCCGGGCGCAGGGTGATTTCCATTTTCCCGGGCGGGGTAATACGAAGCTCAGGCGTCAGGGTGAGGGCTTTCAGGATCATGGCAAGTACCGTGAGGGCTTCTGTCTCTGCAAAGCGGGCGCCGATGCAAATTCGCGGGCCGGCACCGAAAGGCATATAGGCGTAGCGATCATCCTGAGGGCGAGACTCGCTTGGACGCGTAACGAAGCGCGAAGGATCGAAAATTTCCGGGGCTTCCCACAAGGCGCGATGCCGGTGCAGGGCGTAGATTGGCACGATAAGGCGTGTGCCTTTTTCCAGCCTTACCTCTTCGAGCGAAAATGCCTCAGTCACTTCGCGCACGATGATTGGGGCCGGTGGCGTCAGGCGCATCGACTCACGCAGTACATCTCGCGTGAGAACAAGGCTGTCGAGTTGCTCCAGCGTCGGCGCGTCGTCTGGCAGAGTAGCGTCGATTTCGCGCTGAACCTCGCGCAGGATCTCCGGATGTCTGCCTAGCCTGTCGAAGGTCCATGCCAGTGCAAGAGCCGTCGTTTCATGTCCGGCTGTCAAAAAGGTCAGGAGATTATCCACGATCTCGCTGTCATGCATGACGCGGCCCGTTTCCGGGTCTTTCGCTGCAAGTAGCCGTGCCAGAAGATCGTCTGGCACTTTCTCGGGAGCGGTGCCAAGGAGCGCCCTGCGTGCGGCAATCTGAACCATCGCCTCGTCACGAAGAGCTCGTGCTGCGGCGAGACCACGCGTCTTGCCAGGGTGAGGGAGCCATTCCGGTGTTCCCAGCAGATCGCCCAAAATGCTCCAGCGCGTCTGTTGCAGAAAGACGCCAAGATTGCGTGCCATGGAGTCGGCATCGACTGCATCCGGTGCAGAGAGCATGGTCTCGACGATGATGCGGCCAGTGAGGCGCATCATGATGTCATCAATAGCCACGATGCCGCCCTCTGTCGTGAGGGCCTTTACGCAGCGGCGTGTCGCTCTGGTCATGGCGGGTAAAAAAAGTGCCGATACCGCTGGCACGAAAGACAGGGGCCAGCGCCTGTCTCTGCCAGCGCCAATGCGCGCCTTCGGCGGTGAGCAGGCCGTCGCCGAGGCCGGGACCAATGGCCCGACGCAGACCTTCGCCCTTGTCGAGACGATCGCTGTTCGTCACCAGCGCCTCGCGCACGAGATCCGGTGCACAGACATAGACGATATGCTGACGCGCCAGGCGGCGCTCGACCAGACGATCGTGAAATGCTGCCTCGGGCAGAGCCTCGACCGGGTTACGCATTGTGGCGCGCATCATCTGAAACTGCG
>NZ_BAKW01000006.1 GCF_000614545.1 Asaia platycodi JCM 25414
AAAAAACTGAGTTCCGCGCCTCACTGCAAAGATGCGTCATAAAATGTGTGTTGTATGGTGGCGCATCGAGCCTCCTATACAAAGACATGTCAGCGCGATGCGTCTCCATCACCACGACACTCTTCAGCTTCCCATCAAGGCCACTCACAACCATGCCTCCGGGTTGCCATCGATTGCGAAAAATTAAGCTTTTCCCATATCACGTTTATAATACCCTATCTTGTAACTCGCTGGGGAAAGCACAAAAAACAGGCCCAGGATCACACCCGATCCGTGTTTCTTCGAGTGAAGGCGGCACTAAGCGATTGTCAGAAATTGAGGCGCAGGACGTGAGGATACTTTCGATTACCATTCACGCGACCGTGCAGCACATCTGTAACTGACCCTCAGCCATGATGAAAATCGCCTTTCCTTATATCGCGCAGCCTCACCAGACACTGCACTCCCTGCCCATCGCCATGGAGATCGCTTCTCGACATGCCGACACAGAGGTGCATGTCGCCTGTACGACAGAGGCGCATCTGGATTATGCCAAGACACTCAGTGCGCTTTACCCTCAGGCACGGGCACGCTTCGATCTTCTGAAAATGCCCGAGATGCTCCGACGGCGTATCGAGCATTCCGGTCCGGGCGTTCTGGGCAAAATGGCCAGCCTTTTTTTCAACCGTGATTATTTCTCACGCTTCGAAGCGATTGTCGTGCCAGAGCGTACCTCGCTCTATCTGCGTCGAATGGGCATTCGCAAGCCGAGGTTGATCTGGACCCGCCACGGTGCGGGAGATCGAGCGATCGGTTTCGCGCGAGACGTCAAAGAGTTCGATTTCGTGCTGCTTTCGGGCAAGAAGATTGAAGAACGGCTTTTGTCACAAGGCGCGATCAGCCCCGGGCGCTATTATCGCGGCTCCTATGCAAAATTCGATATCGTCAGAAAAATGGCGCGGGCACGCCCTGCCCTGTTCGACAACGACAAGCCGATCGTTCTCTACAACCCGCATTTTTCATCGAAGCTGTCGTCATGGCCGCTTATGGGCGAGCAAATTCTTCAGTATTTTGCTAATCAGGACAAATACAATCTCATCTTTGCCCCCCATTATCGCTTGTTCGACAAGCACAGACAGGAAGGGGAGCAACTCGTCGCCCGCTTTGCTCATCACGATCATCTTCTGATCGATCCCGGCAGCCCGCGTAGCATCGACATGACCTATACCATGGCGGCCGATCTCTATCTGGGCGACGTAAGTTCTCAGGTCGCAGAGTTTCTTGTCCGCCCCCGGCCTTGCGTCTTCCTCAACGCACACCACGTTTCATGGCAATCTGACAGAAACTACCATTTCTGGAATCTCGGTCAGGTGCTCGATAACGCTGACACATTGCCATTGGCACTGAATGCTGCTGTGACAAAACATGACGATTTCCTTGAGGCGCAACGGCAATATATACTAGAGACCTTCGAATTCACCGATGATGGCCCGACTGCCCCTGGGGCCGCCGATGCCATTGTCGATTATCTTCGCAACGCAGCCTAACCCATTACGCGTGGACCAGACCGGGATCTTCCCGCCCCCGGATCCATGACAGATTGAAAAGCAGAGCAGACTCATCCCTATGACGCCTAACCAAACGCCCGTTCCTACTGCATCGAACCAGAAGCGCCGTCATGGTGACTTTCCGACGTTCAGCGCTGCTCTGGACTACGCGGCCCAGGGAACGGCGGGGTTCAACATCTATAATGGGCGTGGCCAGCTGCTCGAAGCGCTCTCCTATCGGCTTCTGCGTGAGCAGGCCCTCGAGACGGCGCGTCGGTTGCTCGGGACAGGCCTCTGTGTTGGCGATCGTGTCGCCATTGTTGCGGAAAGTGACGGCGATTTCGCCCGCATTTTCTTCGGATGTCAGTATGCAGGGCTCGTCCCCGCGCCACTGCCGCTTCCCATCGCCTTTGGTGGCCGCGAAGCCTATATTTCCACGCTGCGAGGCATGGTCTCGTCCTCTGCGCCCGCGCCGTCGTCGTTCCCGAACTGATCGGATCCTGGACAGCCGATATCGTCGAGGGGCTGAATCTGGCCTTTGGCGGCTCCCCTGCTGAATTGCTGGCGCTTGCCCCGTCCGAACAGACGCTGCCGACGATTGGCGCCGAAGACCTGTCCTATCTGCAGTTCTCATCAGGCAGCACCCGCTTCCCGATGGGCGTTGCCGTAACGCAATCTGCGGGCATGGCCAATGCACGCGCCATCGCACGCAACGGGCTGAAGGTCAGGGAAACCGGCGACCGCTGCGTCTCGTGGCTGCCGCTCTACCACGACATGGGTCTTGTCGGGTTCTTCCTGACCCCCATGACCTGTCAGTTGACGGTGGATCTGCTACCAACACGTGAATTTGCCCGCCGCCCGCATGTCTGGCTCGATCTGATCAGTCGCAATCGCGGTACGATCGCCTATAGTCCTTCATTCGGCTACGAGCTTTGCGCCCGTCGCCCGGTTTCGGGTGACCTCGACCTTTCCTGCTGGCGGATCGCTGGCATCGGTGGCGATATGATCCGCCACCACATTCTTGAAACCTTCTCGGAACGCTTCGCCGCGTACGGTTTCGATGGCCGCGCTTTCGTCGCCAGCTATGGAATGGCAGAAGCCACGCTCGCGATCAGCTTCGCTCCACTCGATACCGGCATCGTGACCGACACAATCGACCTCCGCAAGCTCGAGACAGAGGGCGTCGCCCATCCGTCCAATGATCCGTCTCATGCCCTGCGTACTTTCGTTCTGTGTGGCGTCGCCCTGCCTGAGCACGACGCGCAGGTGCGCAATGCAGACGGCGCATTGATGCCGGAACGCCATGTAGGCATGGTCTACGTGCATGGACCGAGCCTTATGCGTGGCTATTTCGGTCGCGAGGCCGAAACCGCAGAAGTGCTGGACGACAAGGGTTGGCTGAACACCGGCGATCTCGGCTACATGCTGGACGGTCAGGTGGTCATCACAGGTCGCGCCAAGGATCTGATCATCATCAATGGTCGCAACATCTGGCCGCAGGATCTCGAATGGTCTGCGGAACATGAAATCGCGACGCTACGCTCGCGCGATGTGGCCGTGTTTGCAGTTGAAGAAGCCGAAGGTGAACGCGTCGTCGCACTGGTGCAGTGCCGCGCCACCACTGACGAAGATCGCACCAGATTGCGTGAGGAGACCACGGGTCTGTTCCGCCGCCAGCATGGCATAGAGGTCGACGTCATACTCGTGCCGCCCCATACCCTGCCTCAGACCTCTTCGGGCAAACTGACCCGCGCCCGCGCCAAGGCGATGCTTCTGGCAGGTCAGTTCGAAACCAGCCGTACCGCAGCCTGATGTCCAAGGAAGGAAAGGCGATGACGATGCGTTTCCTCCCCTTTCTTTCCGACGACGCCCTCACGTGGCGTGATCGAGAGATCGCCCTCTGGCCACGGGGCCCGCGCTGTCGCATAAGACCCATCATCACAGGGTGCCTCGCGCCCTAACGCCTCTACTCGGAGACCTTGAAATGGCCGATACGGTCGCCTCCATCGCCTCGATGATCATCGACAAATTGCTCGCCAATCCCAAAGTCCCCCGCGACATCACCGGTGAAAGCAAGATTGTGGAAGATCTCGCCTTCGACTCTCTCGCCGTCATGAACTTCGTGATGGAGATTGAAGACGAACTCGATGTCTCCGTGCCGCTCGACAAGCTGGCTGATATTCGCACGATCGACGATCTTGCCGTCTGCCTCGCTTCCCTCAAGGCCGGCAGCGCCTCGTGACCGATATTTTCGCCAAGTATGCGGGGCTCAAGGCTGCAGCGGCCGGACTGACGGCACATTCCCCGCGCAACCCGTTCGGGGTCGTGATCGATCACCCTGTTTCGGCCACGGTCGGTCTGATCGAGGGGCGTGAGACCCTTCTTTTCGGGACGAACAACTATCTTGGTCTCAGCCAGTCTACGGCCGCTGCCGAGGCGGCCATCGAGACTGTGCGTCGGGAAGGCGTCGGCACGACGGGGTCACGCATCGCCAATGGCACCTACGCGCTTCACCGCAAGCTTGAAACGCGTCTGGCAGAAGTCTTTCGTCGCCGTCACTGCATGATCTTCTCAACGGGCTACCAGGCCAATCTCGGGGCGATTTCGGCGCTAGCGGCAAGGACGACGTGCTGCTTCTCGATGCTGACAGCCATGCCAGCATTTATGACGCGAGCCGCCTTGGCTATGCACAGGTCATCCGCTTCCGCCATAACGATCCGGCCGATCTTGATCGCCGCCTGTCGCGGTTGAAAGATCACCAGGGCGCCAAGCTGGTCGTGGTCGAAGGCATCTATTCCATGACCGGCAATGTCGCGCCGATGCGAGAGTTTGCCGAGGTCAAGAAAAAGCATGGGGCTTATCTCCTTGCCGACGAGGCTCATTCTTTCGGCGTTCTGGGCGAAAACGGTCGCGGCGTCGCCGAGCGCGATGGATGTGAAGACGATGTCGATTTCGTCGTTGGCACGTTTTCGAAGAGCCTCGGCACAGTTGGCGGCTATTGCGTATCCAATCTCGATGGGCTCGAGCTGATCCGTCTTTGCTCTCGCCCGTATATGTTCACTGCGTCACTGCCCCCGGAAATCATCGCCGCGACTTTGGCCGCGCTTGACGAGATGCTCGCGCGCCCCGAACTGCGTACGCAGCTCTACGCCAATGCCAAGCAGCTCAATCATGGTTTGCACGCACTGGGTCTGAAGACCAGCGCTCATGTCAGCCCGGTTGTGGCCGTGACCCTCGAAACCGTCGAGCAGGCGCTCGCTTTCTGGAATCGTCTGCTGGAACTCGGCGTTTATGTCAATCTGTCGCTCCCCCCGGCAACCCCTGACGAACATCCGCTTCTGCGCTGCTCGGTCATGGCCGTGCACACGCCCGAGGAAATCGCTCGTGCACTGAGCATCTTCGCTCAGGCGAAGAACGACGTTCTGGGCTAGATCCCGAACTGAACACCATAAAAAAGGCGAGAGGTTCCCTAAACCCTCGCCTTTTTTCATGCTCGTCTTTCAGCCCCGCATGCCGCTGAGGAAGATTTTTCGTGCTCGCCAGAGGAGCCTCGGCAGGCAGATCAGTGGATGACGCGCCTCAAAAGAAGAAAGCCTCAGCACGAAGCCACTATGACGCTCGATTTTCCATGCGAGATAAGCAGCCCCGTTTCGGAACGTAAAAGCCGCCTTGATAAGCCGGGCGACGTTACGCCAACGCCCACGGTGCGCCATACGATCCCACCGTCGCAAAGCACGCAGGCGCTGAGCTTTGGATAGGCCTGGGGTGAGGCAGCCGTCTTTCTCGTCAAATACGACACCCGCACTTTGCCATGCCGGCCGGGTAAGCGCAGCGTAGCGCGCCGACTGCCCCTGCATGATCACGGAGCCCCGCCCGGATTTTTCAACACGCAATTCGGCTCGATAGCTTCGTCGGAAAAGCGCCTCCCACCACTGCTCGGGACGATGCGCCCCCTCTTCGAGCCGGGCTGCCCAGCCTGCAGCAGTGGTCACGCAGGTGCGGATAATCGAAAGAAGAGAGTCGGCGGCATCGGGGCTTCTCACCCAGACGAGGCGCGCTGGCTGGCAGAACCTCGCCCAGAGTGTGGTGTCAATCGAGCGGGGCGACGCCCCTGCACGGAATTGCTGCAAGGTCAGGAGAGCCACTTTCGCCCGCAGCAACTGTCCGTCAATCTCATGCTCTGCATAAAAAAACGTTCGGAGGCAGAAGGCGGTTGCCCAGAAGGGCCAGCGGCGACGCCGGCCAGTCTGAAAAGCGTTCAAGCACAATATAGAAATCAAACAGTCCTTCCGGATCGAACTGTCGCAGACCTGAGCCGTAGAAAAGCACGCCGAGCGGCCGGGTGATGCCCAGAATTTGCGTGACCAAGGCGTGAAGCCGGGGATCGACCGGTGTCGTCAACTCGCTGATCAGGATGTGATCGAGCGCGAAATCGGCTTCAGTCATGCACGAACCCGAATTCAGGCCCCTCGGAGAGGACGATGCGATTATCGGCACCTGGCGAGAAACATTCGCCATCAAGCACGAAATCGCCCTGACAGGTCAGGATAAGTTCCTTGGCCTTGCCGCTCGTATAATCGGGACTTTCTCTCAACCAGGCTGGCGCCCGACCGCGAAGCAGCGCCCAGGTCGCCTGCATCAGCTTTCCGGGGTGATCGGCGACGCGTAGATAATACAGCCCGCCCGCTTTCACCTTGCCGGCATTCCAGAATGGCCAGATGCCAAGATTGAGCTTTTGCAATGCTGTGGAGAGAAAAAGGAAGCTCTGACCATCGACCAGCGTGGCGCCCTCGCTTTCAAGCGTGAGCCGATCCCCTGCCAGCCAGGTCTCGCGCTGACGACGCCACAACAGGCTGCCGAAAGCTCCGATCAGAGTCGCCGCGACAGCGAGATTATGCGGCGCATAGCGCAACACATGAGGCGAGTGTGCGATAGCAATAGCGCGCGCATAGCCCGAACTGCCCTGAAACATGCCCAGGCGAGATTCATACTCACCCTCAGGCCAGGAAATCTTGAGCGGGCGCCGCTTCGTGCGTGGCAGAACCCCGCTGTTACGATAGAGAAGCTGAAGCGTCTCGATGCCACGCTTGGAAAAACCGATATCCTGCGCAATCAGATTGGTATTGCCCGAAGGGAAAATCGCGATGTCGGGCAAGCTGTCAGCTGGATAGATACGCGCAATAGCGGTCATGACATCGCTGACCGTGCCGTCTCCACCATTGATGGCGATGAGCGGCACATTGCGCCGCGCCAGTTCAGTCACCATTTCCTGCATCTCGTCATGAGACGAGGGCACCAGAAACCCGTCGCCCAGAAGGTCACTCGCTTGGCGTGCGAATTTTCTGCCATCCCGTCGGTTCTTGCGACTGCGTGGGTTATGGATCAGGGCTAGGCGCACGGCAGTATCATTTATGTTACGGTAATCCCTTCAGCCCGGCGGATCATCTGGGGTCCGCCTTGCGCGGCGCCATAGCATGACTTAGGCAGCGGGACCAGAAACCGATTGGTCATTTTTAACTTTTGCCGTTACCGGCCTGTGACCTGTCGTAAGGAAGAGAAAGGTCGATGACTCCAACAGAAACCCCCTCCTTGGTTCTGGCGCATCTCTCCGACGTGCATCTTCCTCCCCCTGCTCCCCTGCCTTCATGGCCTCATTTCACGAACAAGCGCGCCCTCAGCGTGGCCTCGTGGAAGCGCCATCGCGTGCATCATCATCTGCCCGCCCTCTCGGATGCTGTGCGCGACGATATGCAGGCCGCCCGACCTGATCTGATCCTCAACACGGGCGATCTGACGAATTTCGGCCTGCGCGAGGAGTTTTCAAACGCGGCCTCGTGGCTCGGAACCATGAAGGCTCCCTGCCTCGTCGTCCCAGGCAATCACGACGCCATGGTGCGCGAACCGTGGCAGGAAACCACCGCCCAATGGTCTGACTGGATGGAAAACAGTGCCGAAGGGGCATTTCCCTATCTGCGCGAAGAAGGCGATCTCGCCATTATCGGCGTCAACAGTGCCGTACCGACCCCACCCTTCATGGCCTGCGGACATGTCGGTGCAGCGCAGCGGGTGCGCTTGGCCACGCTTCTGGACGCGACACGCGACCGATGCCGCGTCATCATGATCCATCATCCCCCACGCACTGGCCTCGTGCCCTGGCGCAAATCGCTGCTCGATCTCAAGGCTGTCGCCGACATCATTGCGCAACACGGTGCTGCCATGGTGCTGCATGGCCATTCACATGACGCTACGCTTTCCACGATACCGGGCACGTCCATTCCTCTCATCGGCGTGCCCTCGGCCTCTTTGCAATCTGCGAAACCCTGGCGCCATAGTGGCTGGAACCGGATCGCGATTGCGCGCCATGATGCCGGTTGGGAGATCGACCTGACGACACGTCAATTCACGCAAGAAACAGGATGGCGATGCAGTCGACATCGTAACTGGCTCATACGCGACGGGCAGGGCTGATGCGTCTCCCCCATTTTCCGACTCTGGACCGCTATCTTCTGGCCCAGCTACTCCCGCCCTTCATCGTCTCTCTGGCCGCCGTGCTGGCAGCCCTTCTGCTGGAGCGCCTGCTCGTCCTGTTCGACGATCTAGCCGCAGAGGGTAGCTCTCTTGCCACGTTCGTCTCACTGCTGACGGACCTGCTCCCGCATTATCTCGGCCTGGCGCTGCCTGCTGCCCTTTGTGTCAGTGTTTTTCTGATCATCCGGCGGATGAGCGACAATAACGAGATCGATGCTCTCATGGCGAGCGGCGTCTCGCTGCTGCGTATCGCCCGACCCTATATGTGGTCGGGCGTTGTCCTGGGGCTCGGCAGTATCCTGCTCTATGGCTATATCCAGCCCGTCGCACGCTATGATTTCCGGTCCGGCTTCTATTATGCTGCCCATTCTGGCTGGGCGCCCCATCTTCAGGCAGGCATGTTCGCCACGACGTCTGGAGATTCGATGCTCACTGCCGATCGCGTTTCACGCAACGGCACTGTGCTGCATGAGGTCTTTATCCGACAGCGTGAACCCGACGGCGCGGTTCGGATCATCACCGCGCATCGCGGGCTGATCACGGCCGTGCCCTCTCTCAAGCAGACACGCCTCGATCTATGGGATGGCGTGATCGTCTACGATCCGCGCGACGAAAGCAACAAGGCCAACCAGACCCGTTTCGAGCATAGCATGCGCACTTTCGATCAGAGCCATGATACGGCGGTCTTCCGCTCACGCGGGATCGACGAGCGCGAACTGACCCTGGTCGAGCTGGCGACCCGGCTCGAAGCCTCTCATCAATCAGATGCCTCAACCGGTGAGGGGGTCATCACACGATCGAGCCTGCGTGCCGAACTTGATTTCCGCCTGGCGCGCGCGCTCGCCATTCCCTTTATCCCGCCCCTGGCGGTTGCGCTGGCCATAGGCGCCAAACGACGTCGCCCGATCATGGGGCTCATCGCACTGGCTATCGTTCTCGTCGGCTTCGATCATACGCTGCAATTCGGCCACGGTCTGATCGCGACAGGCCGGATGAAGGGTTTCTACGCGATCTGGCTGCCTGAAATCCTGTTCTGTACGATCTGTATGGCGTCCATTTTCAGGCGCTCGCGCGGGTCGTGGCGCCGACGCCAGGCAATCCCTCTCAAGAAAGCAGCGCGCGCATCATGAGCGAACCCCAGGCATCCCGCTCGGTGCTGCGCACCCATCTGACGCGATCCTTTCTAAGCCGCACACTGATTTGCGGGGCTATCCTGGTTTCCATGATGGAAATTCTGGGCCTGCTCGAAATGACCACCCCTATTCTGGAGCGTCATCTCGGAGCAATGGGCTTGGTGCGCTATGCCCTGCTCAGACTACCGAGCCTCGCTTTTCAGACACTCCCTCTCAGCACGCTGATCGGCGCGCTCTTTCTGCTCATGCAGATGACGCTCAACAGCGAGACGGCGAGCCTGCGCGCCGCCGGGCTGTCGACACGGCGCCTGCTTGTCCTGCTCCTGCCCTCGATCGGGATTATCAGCCTGGTCGGAATCGCAATGCAGGAGATCGTCGCTCCCCAGGCCGAGCTGGCTCTTGCCAAATGGTGGAACAAGACCGATCCCCATGCCGCAGGCAGCGGCCATGGGTTCTGGTTTCATGCAGCGGGTGACGTCGTGCATATCGACAGCTTCAGCGAGGGCGGGCGGCGTATCTCGAAAGTGGCAGTCTATCATCGCGTCAAGGGCGGCGATCTGATCGCCGCCGATACGGCACCGGAACTGGTCTATGACCTGCGAACCGGCTGGCAGGCCACTCATGTGCGTAGCCTTACGCTCAGAAGCAACCGTGTCGATATCGATCAGCACAAGGATGTCACGCTTCTGCCGGCAAGCCTGACGCCCGATACGCTGATCCAGCTTTCGCAGAATTATCCGGTACTTTCCTTCTGGTCACTCTGGAACATCCTGCATCGCGGCGGGGCATCGAGCCTGCCAAGGCGACCTATCGCATGGCGCTTTTCGCGCCCTTCACCCTGCCTGTTTCACTCTGCGCGATGCTTTTCCTCGCCCTGCCGGTGATCTATATTCCTCCCCGCACGGTACGCGCAGCCTTCTGCCGATTGCGGCGCTGGCTGCCGGTTTTGGTTTCATCGTGCTGCAAGGCCTGATACAGGCACTGGGCAATGCAGGAACCCTGCCCGCGTTAATTGCCGTCACGGCGCCTCCCGCCCTGGCATTCCTCCTCGGAGGGGCATGGATTGTGAAGATGGAAGAAAAATGAGCACTTCTAATCCTGAACAGGCCGAAGGCTTCTGGAAGGCCTTCTGGAATGCCCGGAAGAACCAGGGCTCCCTTCGTACCGGCAGAAGTTTCGATCTCGGCAAGATGAGCCTGCCTCATCTCTGGATGGCCTATCTCACCTACCCGACCATCCTGTTCTATTTTGCCCTGATCCTGATTTCCGTCGGGGCCTCGATTGCGCTCTCTCCCCGTCTCATGCCCACGCTGGTTACCGCGGTTCTTGTTGTGGCGATCTATCCTTTCGCCTGGTACGCTATCCACCGCTTCATTCTTCATGGCCGTTGGCTCTATCGCAATCCGATCACGGCCTCGCTCTGGAAGCGCGTGCATTTCGACCATCATCAGGATCCTCATCTGCTTGATGTGCTGTTTGGCTCGCCACTGAACACCGTTCCGACGATCGCGATCATCGTCATGCCTATCGGGTGGGGCATCGGCGGAACCAGTACGGCTTTTGCCGCGCTGGCGACGGGTCTCGTGATGACCTGCATCTACGAGTTTTTCCATTGCATCCAGCATCTGGCCTACAAGCCGCGCTGGGCTTGGGTGGCCAAGATCAAGCAATTGCACGTGTTGCATCATTTTCATGACGAAGACGGCAATTACGGCATCACGAATTACGCTGCCGACCGACTGTTCGGCAGCTTCTACAAGGATGCCCGCGCCCGCGCCCGCAGCGCCCATGTATTCGATCTCGGCTACGATATAAACGAGGCGCAGCGTTATCCCTGGGTGATGAAGCGCACAGGTGCACCGCCCAAGCAACGGCCTGACGGTGCGAGAAGCGGCAGCAGCACACGGTGAGTCTTCCCGTTCTGGTTCTTGCCGGGTCGCGCGATGGCGCCCAGGACCCGTTGGCTCGCATCGGAGGGGTCGCCCATAAAGCGCTTCTCCCGGTTGCTGGCCGTCCCATGATCGACCGTGTGCTTGAGACGCTCTCGACCACGCCGGGTCTTGGCCCTGCCTATATCAGCATTGAAACACCCGAAGCCCTCGACGCGCTCGACAGGGCATTTACCTGCGTGCCAACGGCCAAAGGCCCGAGCGGCAGTGTCGCCCTTGCACTCGACCGGATCGGCACGCCACTCCTGATAACAACAGCCGATCACCCGCTTCTACAGCCTCTCTGGATCACTGAATTCCTCCGGGACGCTGAAGCGTCGGACTGTGATCTTGCCGTCGGTGTTGCCCTGCGACCCGTCATAGAGCGTGATGTGGAGGGGACAAAGCGCACCTATATTCCATTAAGCGACATGAGTTTTTCGGGCTGCAACCTGTTCCTGCTGCGCACACCTCGCGCCCGCGATGTGATCGAGCTATGGCAAAAGCTCGAACGCGATCGCAAACACCCTCTGAAAATGGCACGTACGCTCGGCTTCGGTACCCTGCTGCGCGCCCTGTTCAGACGCCTCGACAGCACCTCGCTCACGTCACGCATTCGCGCCCTGACCGGCGCGCGGGTCAGTCTCGTCCCCATCGCTCACGGACGTGCGGCAGTCGATGTCGACAAGCCTCAGGATCTGACCCTGGTGGAAAAGCTGCTGGCTGAAACCCCATGAAAATCGCTTATGTGATCAACTCGGTCGAAGGCGGCGGCGCCGCCCTTCCCGTGCCCGCCATCACGCAGGTCATGCGTGAAAACGGCCATGAGGTGATCGTGCTCGCCCTGACGCGTCGTGACGGGCGCGCCATCAAGCCCATGCTCCAGGCTGGCCTGACGGTGCATGTGCGTGAAGGAAGCAGGACGGATCATTTGGCGGCTCTGCTCTGGCTCAATCGGGAAATCGGTGAGCAGAAGCCCGATCTCATCTGGACCTCGCTCACGCGGGCCACCCTTCTCGGTCAGCTGGTCGGATTGCGTCGCCGTCTGCCGGTGGTGAGCTGGCAGCACTCGGCCCGCCTCAAACCGGCAAATGCCAAATTGCTGCGCCTGATGCGCAGCCTTTCCCGCCTCTGGATCGCGGACTCGACCTGCGTCGAACAGGAAACCGAACGCAAGCTGGGGCTGAGCGTCGACAAGCTGACCTGCTGGCCGATCTTTCGCGCCAGTGAGAGCTTCCCAGTCGCGGTTCCCTGGTCAGAAGCCGCGCCGATCCGTATAGGCAGTCTTGGACGACTGCATCCGGTCAAGGGATATGACACGCTCTGCGAAGCCGTGCGCCTGCTGGGCAAGATCGGCAACCTGCCGGAATACGAAATCCATATCGCCGGTGAGGGTGAGGAGCGCGATCGTCTCGCGGCCCTGATCGCTCGCGACAAACTGCCGATCGTTCTCGACGGTTATAACGCCGAACCAAGACAATTTCTGTCGACGCTCCAGATATACGTGCAACCCTCCCATTGGGAGGGGCTATGCCTCGCAGCGCATGAGGCCCTGCTCTGCGGTGTGCCGGTGATCGCCTCTGAAGCAGGAGAGTTGCCGCATACGATCACCGCGGCCTGCGGACGCATCGTACCGCCCAAAGACCCTGAAGCCCTGGCGCTCGCTCTCGCAGACCTGCTGCGCCAGCCGCAACGTCTTGCCGCCATGGGCCAGATCGGTCGCCAGCGCGTTCTTTCGCGCTTCGATGCCGCGTCATTCGACCGGCGGGGCAAGGAAATTCTAGCGCGCCTCGAACGAACTCTCTGAGCGCGTCTGGGTCAGGTGGTTTGACAGACGAAAATCCATCTGCGCGAAGACGACCGATGCCACCAGCAGCAGAATCCAGACCATGCGCGGGGCTGCCTGATGCTCGAGATAAGAGGCGACACCAAAAGCAATGACGGCCAGCATGTCGAGCCCGAAATGCACTCGTTCATCGAGATGGCCGCATAAAAACCCGAGCAGGAACAAAACAACGCCGAAAATGGCGCAGCTCAGCGCCTTCTCCCGGCGCATCCAGTCAAAAACAGGCATAACCCGATCGGTCTTGTCGCGTTTGTCAGGCAAGAGTTTCTCCAGACAGGTGAAAGCAGGGTGCGTCCGATGAGTAACCACAAGTGAGCGACAGGCAAAGTTACGAAGAAGACAATGAGCCTCTTACCGGCGCGACGGGCTCATTACTGAGTCTACCGGAAAACCAGTTTGCCATCAGGCGTGCCATGCTCGGCCTGGCGCGCAATCTCAACTGGGCCTGCCTCAACGAATTCTCCCTTCCCGCAGCCGGTCGCCGGGCCGATATCATGGCCCTCACCGCGGGCGGGCAGCTGCATTGCATAGAGATCAAATCGGGGCCGCGCGACTTTCTGACAGACCGCAAGTGGCCGGAATATCGGGACTGGTGCGACCGGCTCTATTTCGCGGTCGATCAGCATTTCCCTCAAACCCTCATCCCGGACGATGTCGGGCTCTTCGTCGCGCATGTGATGGAAAGCCCCTCAACCATCCTGCCGGAATGTGCCATGATCCGGGAAAGCCCGCTTGCCAAGCTGGCGACGGCCCGCAGAAAGACCCTGATGCAGCTTTTCGGCCATAATGCCGCGCTGCGCCTGATGGCTCTGGAAGACCCTGCCATGACAGCGTCTCTCCGTGCGGCTCGACGTGTCGAATAAGGAGTGCCTGCATGACCGATCAACGCCTCATCGCGCAACGCCTGGAGGTTGCCCGCGCCGTCGTCGCCGACGCCGCTGCTATGGCCATGGCAATGAGGCCGCCACCGGGTGGTCCGATCGGCAGCATGAAGGGCATGCAGGACTATGTGACCGAGGCCGATATGGCGGTTGAGGCGCTTGTTTCGAAAAAGATCGAGGCGCTTTTTCCTGAAGATGGCTTCATGGGTGAAGAAGGCGGCCGCCAACGCGAGGGCGGCCTGACCTGGGTAATCGACCCGATCGACGGCACCTCGAACTATGCCCGCGCGCGAGCGGTGGTGCGTCTCGCTCGGCCTGATGGACGGAGCGGTGCCCGTTGCCGGCGTCATTAATGCCCCGGCTCTGGGCGAGATCTACACAGCCCAGCGTGGCGTTGGCGCCTGGCTCAACGGCAGAAAACTCACAGCTTCTCCCGTCACAGACCCCAACAGCGCCATGGTGGAAATGGGCTGGAGTGCCAAGGTTTCACCAGAGACTTATGCCAGCCATGCGAAAGCGTTTCTCGAACTCGGCATCGCGCCGCGCACAGGCGCCTGTGGCGCGCTGGCCCTCGCCGACGTCGCCTCGGGCCGCTGTGACGGCTATCTCGAAATTGCGATCAATCTCTGGGATGTCGCCGCAGCTCTGGTCATGCTCGAAGAAAGCGGAGCACGCGTCTCGCCCTTCCTGCAGGATGGCGGGCTCACCGGATGCATTTCGATTCTGGCCGCAGCACCAGGCGTGGCCCAGCCAATTGCCCGGGCAGCAGGCCTACGCCTGGGCTGATTCACGACGGCTCCGCAACACGGCAACCATTCTCGCGCCATAATTTCCCGTCAGGTCTGGCCTTTCCCATTCCTTGACGGCTCACGATACGAGGCCCTTATCCCATGGTTTCTTTTCCCCGCCGACTCGTTGCCTCAACGGTGCTTCTGGCTACAGGTCTGACGGCCCTTCCTGCCATGGCCACCTCGACGCAACAGGCTCTGGTCGACCGCGCGACGCTCGCCGTTCAGGATATCTTTCAGGGCACAACGCCCAATTCACGCGCCCAGCGCTATCTAGCCAAGGCGCGCGCCGTCATGGTGTGCCCTTCGGTCTTTCGCATGTCGATCGTCTTCGGGGGCGCTGGCGGTGGCTGCCTTCTGCTCTCGCGTGATGCGCGTGGCTCGTGGTCCGACCCGGCTTTCTACACGCTCAGCTCTGCCTCGATGGGACTCCAGCTTGGCGTCGAAAGCTCGGAGCTGATGTTCTTCGTCATGTCCGATCGCGGCCTCCAGGCCCTGCTCGACAGCCAGTTCAAGTTCAGCGCAGGGGCTTCGGCGTCATTCGCCAATATGGGCAGCGGCATCGAAAGCGGGTCTGCCGGTGCATCGAATACCGATATTCTCGCCCTTCAGAAATCCTCCGGCCTGTTCGCCGGGGCGTCCCTCGGCGGCTCCAAGCTGACCATCGATAGTGGCGCCAATCGCGCCTTCTACAACCAGCCCGTCGGGCCCGAAGATATCGTCATTTCGATGCGTGTGAACAATACGGGCGCCGATCCGCTGCGCCGCGTGCTGATGCAGGTCGTGCAGCAGCAAAGCGCCACGCCCGCCCAGCCTGCCGTAACCGGCACGGCACTCACCCTTCGGGCGGCACGGTGGGCAACAGCCCCTATCCGTCGAATTATGACAGCAGCAAATCATTCACCAGCCAATCGCATGGCGCGGTGAAAAGCGAGTCGCTCTCCGCTCCGAAATAAGGGGCCAGAGGCAGGGCGGATTCTGCGCCGCCCTGCGTAGCTTCAGGGATGGTGGGGGCTTGGGATTTCCCTGACCGGGGCATTGCGCCCAGCCTTAAGCACCTTCAAGGCATCAACGCGTTGATTATGCTCATGCAGATCCCGGGAAAATCCGTGCTTTCCGGTGCCGTCTGCAACGAAATACAGCATGTCGCCGGTGGCAGGATGCGCGACGGCGTTCAGTGCGGCGAGACCGGGAGAACAGATCGGCCCTGGCGGGAGCGCTGCAATGTCATAGGTATTATGTGGGCCCGCCATGTGCAGCTCGTCATGGGTAACCGGATGATCGAGCACACCCAGGCCGGCGCTCAGATCATAGATGGCGGTCGGGTCGGATTGCAGCTTCATGCCAAGCGACAGACGATTCAGAAATACGCGTGCACTTGCGGCCGTTCGGCATCATCACCTGTCTCACGCTCGACGATAGAAGCCAGAATCAGCAAATCCTGCGGCGTCTTCAATACGGGGTCAGGATCGCGTCCGGCCCAGACATGCGCGAGTGTCTGGGTCATCAGGGTTTCGAGGCGATGCACGATCTGCGTGCGCGATGCCCCACGCTCATACGCGATTGTCTGCGGAAGCAAGGTTCCTTCTGCGATTACGGGCATGGAGCCGGAAAGCAGTGGATCCTGAGCGATCAGCGTCGCTATCTGCCGGGCTGTGCGCCCCTCTGGAATGGTCAGGTGGTGGCTGACCGGACTGCCATGACGCAGGACACCGAGAACGTCCAGCGCCGAGGCGCCTGAGGCGAAATGCAGTTCGGCAGCATGGAGCGCACCGTCAGATTTCGTCAGCCTGGCAAGAATTCGAAACCCGAGACCAGCCAGCTCGCCGTCCGGTATGATACCGGCATCGGCCAGATCATTGGTGATCGTGACAGTGCTGCCGTGAGGCACGACATGATCGACAGAATTCTGGAGAGGGCCGGGGCGCTGGGCAAAATGCCAGAGCGCCGCCGTACTACCTGCCCCAGCGAGGACAAGGAACAAAAAAAAAGCAAGAAAGACGCGCTTCATGCCCGCCCTTTCATGGCTTCATGGCGTGGATCAGACGCCCTTGACGATCAGGCTGGCATTGGTACCGCCAAAGCCGAAGCTGTTGGAGAGCGCAATGTTGATCTTGCGCTGCTGGGCTTCATGCGCCACGCGGTCGATCACGCTCTCGCGGGCCGGATTATCGAGGTTGAGTGTCGGTGGCGCGACATTGTCGCGAATTGCCAGCATGGAGAACATGGCTTCGACCGATCCCGCAGCGCCAAGAAGGTGGCCCGTGGCGGATTTGGTGGAAGACATCGCCACATGCTTCGCATCGTCGCCGAAAAGACGCTCGACAGCGTCGAGTTCGAGATCGTCGGCCATGGTCGACGTGCCATGCGCGTTGACATAATCGATATCGGCCGGGGTGATGCCAGCCGAGCGCAGCGCTGCCGTCATGGCGCGGAATGCGCTTCATGGCCCTCTGCCGGTGCCGTGATATGGTGCGCGTCGCCCGACAGACCATAACCGATGATCTCGCCATAGATCTTCGCGCCACGCGCTTTCGCGTGCTCGTATTCTTCAAGCACGACAATCCCCGAGCCTTCGCCCATGACAAAGCCGTCACGATCGCGATCCCAGGGGCGCGATGCCTTCTCAGGTGTGTCGTTGAAGCCGGTGGAAAGGGCGCGGGCCGAGGAGAACCCGGCGATACCCAGCGGGCAGACAGCCGCCTCGGCACCGCCTGCGATCATGACATCAGCGTCGCCGAGCATGATGAGACGCGTTGCGTCGCCGATGGCATGCACGCCTGTTGCACAGGCAGTCACGGCCGAATGATTAGGGCCTTTGAAACCATAGCGAATCGAAACATGCCCTGAGATCAGGTTGATCAGAGCCGAGGGGATGAAAAATGGCGAGAGGCGACGGGCCTTGCCGCTCGCAACCGTCAGCGACGCATCATAGATCGTCTGCAGACCACCGATGCCCGAGCCGATCATCACGCCTGTGGCGCAGCGGTCTTCTTCAGTCTCCGGCTTCCAGCCTGAATCCTCGACGGCCTGGATGGCAGCCGCCATGCCGAGATGGATGAAACGATCCATCTTCTTCTGGTCCTTCGCCGGAACCCAATCCGAGAGCGTCAGACCGCCTTCTGCCGTCGGGCCTTCGGGCACCTCACCCGCCACATGGGCCGGGAGATCGCTCGGGTCGAAGCAGGAGATGCGGCCGATGCCCGTCTGACCGGCGATCAGGCGCTGCCAGGTCTGGTCGACGCCCACCGCCAGTGGCGTGACAAGCCCCATACCGGTGACGACAACGCGTCTTTCTTTCATTGCCGATAGGTTTGCCATCATGGGCGGACGAAGCTCCAGTCATAAAGGCCAGCTCCCCGGCGGGCTGCCATGAGGGAGCGGCTGTAAATCTCGTCGTATGTCCCGGCTCCGCTGATTGGGGGAGCCGGAGAAAGATCATTGCATCGAGCCGGATGGCCCGATGCAGCCGGATCAGGCGGCCTTCTGCTTTTCGATGTAGTCGATGGCGTCCTTGACGGTCGCGATCTTCTCGGCTGCATCTTCAGGAATTTCGACGCTGAAGGCTTCTTCGAAGGCCATGACCAGCTCGACCGTGTCGAGGCTGTCGGCGCCGAGATCGTCGATGAAGGAAGCGTCAGGGGTCACCTTGCTCTCTTCAACGCCGAGATGCTCAACAACGATTTTCTTAACCTTATCGGCGATTTCGCTCATCTGTTCTGGCTTCCTGTGTGCCTTATTCGGGCGGTTCGAATCTGTTTTACCATCCGTCTGGTCGCCCAGTCGGTCCCCGTCTTTACTCCAGAGGCGGCGTTTACTGCCAGTGCTCTGAATCGCGGACCGAAGTTCGGACCCCGGCGGGCTCAAGCGCCCACGCTTCGGACGAAGCAGCGGGCGCTTAGCATGGTTTTACCTCACACGCCAAGCTTTGCGTGCGTAGTAAGCTTTTGCCCTCAGGGCATGGCCATCCCGCCATTGACGTTCATGGTCATGCCGGTCACCCAGCCAGCCTCTTCCGAGGCGAGATAGACGACGGCTGCAGCAATATCTTCGGGCTTGCCCATGCGGCCCAGAGGGATGGAGCCCAGCAGCTTGTCGCGCTGTGCATCGGGCAGCACGGCGGTCATGGCCGTTTCGACGAAGCCCGGCGCGATCACGTTGACCGTCACACCGCGAGAACCAACTTCCTGTGCCAATGACTTGGTCATGCCGATCATGCCTGCCTTGGCCGCAGAATAATTGGCCTGACCGCCATTGCCGGTCACACCAACGATCGAGGCGATGTTGATGATGCGCCCGCCGCGACGACGCAACATGCCCTTGAGGGCGGCACGACACAGTCGGAATGGCGATTCCAGATCGACGGTCATGACCTGCGACCAGTCTTCATCCTTCATGCGGATGATCAGGCCATCGCGCGTCAGTCCGGCATTATTGACGAGAATATCGAGCGGCTTGCCCAGCAGCGTCTCGGCCTTGCCAACCAGCGCGTCAGCTTCCTCACCGCTGGAGAGATTGGCAGCGCAGACATACACGCGCTCGCGAAGGCTTGCTGCCACCTCGGCTAGAGCCGATTCACGCGTGCCGGAAAGCACCAGCTCGGCGCCCTGGGCGTGAAGGGCGCGCGCAATAGCGGCACCCAAACCGCCCGAAGCGCCCGTTACGAGCGCCGTCTTGCCTTGCAGATGGAACATCGTTGTTTTCTCCAGGTTTCAGAGGTCGCTAAGCAGCGCCTCGATTTCTTCCGGGGTGCCCGCATTGCGCGCCGTCATTTCAGGCACGATGCGGCGCACCAGCCCTGTCAGCACCTTGCCTGCACCCAACTCGATTTGAGAGGTTACGCCCATGGCTGCCATCGCCAGAACGCTTTCACGCCAGCGCACCGAACCCGTCACCTGCTGCACGAGCAGCTCAGCAATGCGTGTAGCGTCGGTGTTTTTGCCTGCCGTGACATTGGTGATGACCGGGATGACAGGTACCCTTATTTCGGCGCGATCCAGAGCCTCGGCCATCCTCTCGGCGGCGGACTTCATCAGTGACGAATGGAAAGGGGCAGAAACCGGCAGCAGCACGGCGCGCTTCACGCCTTTGGCCTTCGCCAGAACGATGGCCCGCTCGATGGCCGACAGACGCCCCGAAATCACGATTTGACCGCCACCATTATCATTGGCGAGTTCGATCGTCTCATGAACGGTCTCCTCACCCTCTATTTCGAGGCATGCAGCTTCGCGGCAGATTTCCTGAGCCAGTTCAGCCTCGACACCGAGCAGGGCCGCCATACCGCCCTCTCCTGCCGGAACGGCTTCCTGCATGGCAAGACCGCGCAGACGCAGCAGGCGTGCGGTCTGGGCAATACCCAGTGCACCCGAAGCCGCCAGGGCGGAATATTCGCCGAGGGAATGGCCGGCCACGACCGTCGCCTTGTCAGCCAAGGCAAAACCGCCTTCTGTTTCAAGCACACGCACAGTCGCAAGCGAGACAGCCATCAACGCGGGTTGCGCGTTTTCGGTGCGTGTCAACACGGCCGCGTCACCTGTGAAAATCAGCTTCGACAGATGTTCGCCGAGCGCGTCATCGACTTCCTGAAATACTTCACGCGCGGCAGGAAACGCTTCGTAAAGCCCCTGCCCCATTCCGACAGACTGGCTGCCCTGGCCCGGAAACACGAATGCATGCACTGACATCAGTTCTTTCTCACCCTAAGCTTTGAGCAATTCCGGGTGGGGTGATGGCGGAGGCAATGCATCGCTGTCAAATCGTTACTTCCGTTCGAGCGCGCCATGAAGCGGAAAAGGCAGGTTCATGACGATGCGAACAAACGGTTTGCTGGCCTTGAAAACTGCATCATGCGGATAATCCTGCGGTCGAAAAGCGAAGGGATACGGTGCCTCCCCCCTGTTATCGACCAGTTGATGCGTCGTATCGCCCTCAACCACCTCGAACCGGCTGCCTGGGGCGACCTCGACCGTGAGCTTATGGGTATCAGGCAAAAGCAGGGCGATCAGAAAACCGCCTTCATCCTCGACACAGCGATCAAGCAGGGTCAGCCAGTGTTTTGCTTCGCTTTGGGTGAAGCGCATCGGATCTGCAGGCGCGACGGTAAAGAAAAATCCGACACTCAGTGTCTCTCCTGTGCGCAGCCGAGCATAGAGCGGGGGGTTCGCTTCCCATAACCTTGCGTTTCGCGGAAAGATGATCTCGTTACCGGGCTCTGGAATGAGCCGGATGGTCTTGTCCCCATCGCGGAGCATGAGCCAGCATTATAGCCGGGACGCTCACCAGGCTGAAGCGTCGCCTGCAGATGCAAGGTGAGTCCGCTACGGTCAGCGGCAGGAAAGGAATCAAAGCGTCTGAACACGCGCTCCAGTCGTTGATAGCGCTTCGAAAGAATCACCGCTCCCTGCTCGGTAACCTCGATCGTCTCCCCCGGCGCCTCGCGGTGCGACTGGGCCAAGGCTCTTTCCTGAGCCGCACAGAGGATCATGCCGGACACAGCACCAACGAGTAGTGTACGTTTCATCATTCCATCTTCTGCAAGACCACAAGCACCTGAGGCACACGGGTCGGATCATCCAGAAATTCGATAACTCTGAACAGATGCCCCCATTTCTGGACGATATATCGCGCGGAATAATCGCCTCGCCATAATGCGCGCCCGGATGTGGGCGCCTGACAGGCGTTGCATGCAAGAACCGCCCGGCATCATACCGGGCATTGGCACGCGCCTCGTCCGTAAAACTGTCAGCACACGCTTCGTACCACCCATGCTCCAACCTTATGCCCGATGCACGGCGCAGACGCTGCTCGGCACAGAACGCTATGAACCGTCTGCTCTGGGTCGTGATGACCGCAAGGCCACCGGGACGCAGAAGTCTGTGAAACTCATTGATCCATAATCCCGCGATGAATTCATCCAGATGGGAAAATACTGAAAACGAAACGATCAGGTCGAACGAACCGGCCGTGATCATGGTCGGGGGCGCAAGCCCCGTCTGAAGAAACCCGAGCGCCGGGTTGCAACGGCGTGCCTCCATCAGAAAGCGCGATGTCGAATCGATCCCGAAAAGATGTTCGGGCCGGATATCTTTCATGAAGATACGAAGAATACGCCCCCACCCACAGCCGAAATCGAGCAGCCTTGTCTCTGCGCTGAGCGGCCTGCCCGCATAGCGGCAATAGGCCTTGATCTCACGAAAAAACATGAAGGCTTCGTGAAGCGACACTTCGCCCGAATGACCGTGAACCTCACTCTGAAAAGACGGGTCAGGAAAAGCCGGCATCCTGACGCCCTCGATCTCGGGCAACTTAAGAGAGGCGACAAGTATCTGCAACCACGCTTCGTCGCTGCAATGCCTGAATTTCTCGTATAGATCTGACGCTTCTGGATAAGAAGACATGCACTACCCGCAAAAATACCGAATGCGCTGCCTATACTATATTCTGTAGATTTATGAAAACTTCATCGATCATAAAGTGTATTTATTGGAAGTACCGGCGCCAATCACGCGTTTTCGGCCGTCTCCATCAGCCTCAGCAGAGGCGTAGGGCAGAAATATCTGTTTCATTGCCCCTGCGGGACAGACAAGACCTCACCGACCGCCCTATTAGCGGCTCCTGCCCGGAACATGCGCTGAACCGGGCAGAGCCAGCTTATCGTGCCACCAGACGCCCGCGCTGCCAGGCCTCGGCGGCCTCTTCAGGGTCCATGTTATCGACCTGGATCGCGTATTCGAGGGCGCTCATCACCTTGTTGCCCAGCGTCATCTCGGACAGCTCGTCCAGCATGTCCTGATCAGCGCAGGCGGCGACGGCCTCACGAACGAGAAGCGCGGCCTCCATCTCCTCCGAAAAGCGCGGATCGCTCACCGGCTGAAACGCCTCGTCATAAAAAAGCGCGTGGGGCTGGGCCAGAAACACCATGAACCTCCTGCCCGCATCGCGTGCGCCCTGCACGGTCTCGAAAAGGCTTCGTCTTCACACAGCGTCGGGGCCAGACCGGAGAGGGCTGGCGTCTGAGCAAGCGCCTCCTGCACTCTCGCCGCATCGGAGCGGGCAACGAACACCGTTTCCAGAACATCGCCCGACAGCTCATCCAGTGAAGAGACTGCGCCATAGCTGCCCCAACAGTAATAGGGGCGATAGATCGTGCCTAGAACGCGCATGCCATGCTGAACCAGATCGGCATCGCGCGGCAGCCAGGCCGAAACCAGAAGATCGATGGCCCCCTCTTCGAGCAGGGCAGGCAACTCACCCCGATCGGCGTCGACGAACTCGACCTCTACCTCATGGGCATCGAGGACGCGTGCGACCGCGCTCGCACAGCCAGCATGCAGGGCGTTACGCAGATAGCCCAGAGAGATCGTGGTCATGGCGCATCCTTCAGCAAACGAAAATCAGGCAATTTGCCTGTGTTCGATCACTTCAGGGCAGGAATGGCAAGAGGATAGTCCGGCTTTGACGCTTTTGTCGGCCCTCCCTGCCATCAACCCTTTCTACAGACGCGTCTGGATCCCGCTCAATTGCTCTGTGCCTGACGCAGCGGCAGGGTGAAGACCGCATCGCACCCCGTTTCGGGGTAGCTCACGATCGCCGAGCCCTGATGCCCGAACCCGGCCTGAAGCAATCGCGAGCCAAAGCCGGTCGAACGAGGGGCAGTAACGGGCGGCCCCCCTTCCTCCTGCCAGTGCAGCGTCAGATTTCTACGCGCCTCTTCAGCCTCGATCGTCCAGACGAGACTTACACGACCCGTCTCGGCGCTGAGTGCCCCATACTTGGCCGCATTGGTTCCGAGTTCATGCAACATCAGACCGAGCGTGGTCGCCGTATTGGGTCCAAGCGAGACAGAGACGCCCTCCAGATGAAAGCGTTCGATTGGCGCGATACGCGCCAGAACCTCACGGGCAAGCGTTTCGAGATCGCCACTTTTCCAAGCCTGACGCATCAACAGGTCATGCGCAGAGCCCAGCGCCACGAGGCGTTTTTCGAAGGCCTTCACCGCATCACGATTATCGACCCCGCGCAGGCTCTGATTGGCCAGAGCCTGAACCAGGGCAAGTGTGTTCTTGAGGCGATGAGCCAGTTCCTGATGCATTGTCTGCTGGTGGGCGCGCGCCTCAAGAGACGCCGCCGCAGCCTGGGCACGGTCGGATACAGCGCGCAGAAACGCCAGTTCCTGATCGGTCCAGTCCCGCGGCGAGCAGCACTGAACGTAGAGACAATGCGTCAGGCGTCCCTGACTCATGATCGGCATCAAGAGCTGCGACCTGACCTGATCCTCGGAACCGTGATCTCGCGCATAGCAAGGCAACCAGACATTCTCATGCGCTTCGCGCACCGAAAGCAGCAACCCTTGTTCCAGCACATGCAAAGCCACACCGTAGGCGGAGCGATCATAAATCCCCGCAGCCCCGGTCAGGTGATTACCGTGCCAGTCCTGCACGACGCGAAAATGCGCCTCGTCACCAGCCTCGAACAGGGCCCAGCCTGCCCGATCGGCGCCAAGAGCATCGGCCAACGCAGATGCAGCAGCATGATACGCCTCTGTTGGGGTGTCGACCTTGCGCAGGGCATCACCAAGAATGACCATGGCAGAGAGACGATTGGTCGCCACTCTGTCGCGCGTTATATCTTCAAGCGTGCCGATCAGGCGCCAGGGCCTCCCTCTTTCGTCGGCCTCGATCTCAGCCCTTCGCCTCACCCAGATTCTGGTATGGTCGGTCAGGCTCTGGATCGCAAAATCCGTCTCGGCGAACTGGATCTCATCGCTAGAGCCTTCGGCAAAATGCACCAAGTCAGTATCCGGCACCGGCATGCAGCTCTGAAAGAGCTCAATCGGACATTGCGTGCCGGTCGAGACCCCTGTCAGGCGCATCAACTCGGCGGAGAGCGATATGAGGTTGCTCCCAAACCTGATCTCAAACGTGCCGATCCCGGGCAGATCCTCGATAGAGGGGAGTACCGATGGCACTTCCTCCCGTCGTGCATGCACGACAGCCGGGACAGACGCTGAGCCGTCCTCATCCGGCCTCGCCAGGACGAGGGTGATCTGTCGAATCACCGCTTCGAGACCGTCCCTGAAAGCCACCGTATCAGGGTCGAGAACACCATAAGTCAGAAAGCAAAGCGTGCCTGCTGCCGACTGCCCAACGAGCGACACAGGCACCCGTGTCTGAAAAGCATAACGCCAGGGCACTTGAGCCAGCTCGCCCAGCGGGGGCAATACTTCCTGCACAAAACGTTGCTTGGGCGCACTGATCGGCACCGAAAGAGGCTCGGGGAGCGGACCATAACTGGCTACCACATTTTGCTGATTACCATCGGGCAAAGCAATATAGGCAGCAGGTGCCCGCGCCATCGCAGCCGCAACCGTCAGAAGGTCGTGGAGATCGTGCTGGCGCCTCATAAGACGCCAGACTTGCAGAGAGTGAACGGATCGGTCGTCTCTTCTGTCGGAGACTGTTCCCTTGCCGTTCCTTGAACGTACATGAAGTTTATCAAACCTTTCCAGTCGCTACCTCCTGCGCCTTGGCGACGCAGCACTGGGTAGTCGACATAAGGATTATTTAACGTTCATCAGAAGCATAATCACCATATTTTAACGCGATCCTGCGGCGAGAGATAGAGCTTGTCGCCAGGCTTCACGCCAAAAGCTGCGTACCATGCGTCGATATTGTGCATGGGCAGGTTCACGCGCGCTTCAGGCGCAGAATGCGGGTCGGTCACGGCACGATTGCGGATGGAATCCTCACGCAGCTTCTGACGCCAGACCTGTGCCCAGCCGAGGAAGACGCGCTGATCGCCTGTCAGGCCATGAACCACCGGGGCAGGCTTGCCACGCAGCGATGCATGATAGGCATCCAGCGCCAAGGTCAGACCACCGAGGTCAGCAATGTTTTCACCCATGGTCAGCTTGCCGTTAAGATGCACGCCGGGCAGTACCTCGAATGCATCATATTGCTTGCCGTAGCGGTCGGCCAGCGCCTGGAAACGCTTGACGTCATCCGGGGTCCACCACTGATGCAAACGGCCATGCTCGTCATACTGACGCCCTTCATCGTCGAAGGAATGGGTCATCTCGTGACCAATTACTCCACCGATGGCACCGTAATTGACAGCCGAATCTCCCTTGGGGTCGAAGAAAGGCGGCTGCAGAATAGCGGCCGGGAAGACGATCTCGACCTGATTGGGGTCATTATAGGCGTTGACCGTTTGCGGCGTCATGAACCACTCGTTGCGGTCGACCTTCTTGTCGAGATGGCCCAGATTATACTGCCACTCGAAAGCGATCGCGCGTGCGCCATTGCCGTAGAGATCGCCCGGCTTGACGGAGAGTCCCGCATAATCGCGCCATTTATTGGGATAACCGACCTGAATTTCGAAATTCTGCAGCTTGCGTCCTGCGGCTTCTCGTGTGGCAGGGGCCATCCAGGCATTATGCGCCAGACGATTGGCAAACGCCGCCTTGACGTCCTGCGTCAGCTCAGTGATGCGCGCCTTCGCAGCCGGGGGAAAATAACGCTCGACATAGATCTTGCCGATCGCCCAGCCCATGGCGTCTTCCGTATGACTGACAGCCTGCTTCCAGCGCACAGGAAGCTGCGGCGAACCTTCGAGCTCATGATCGTAAAAATCAAAGGAGCTCTGGACGAAAGCCTGACTGAGATAAGACGAAGCATCACTGGCAAGATGAAAGGCCAACCACGAGCGGATCGTAGCGTAATCTGCCGTTGACAGCACTTTGGCCATACCGGCGAGCGCCGTCGGCTCACCCACGACAATACGGCGGCTCTCCAGACCCGCTTCGGGAATTCCGCCGAAATCAGGAACCTGGCCCAATCGACACCTGGCGCCTTTTTGGCCAGTTCGGCCACGGTCATCGGATTATAGACCTTCACAGGGTCACGCATTTCGATGCGCGACCACTCGGCTTTGGCCAGCTCGGTTTCGAGCGCCACGATCTTCGCGGCCTCCTGATCGGCCCCGGGCCAGTCGATCATGCTCAATGTCTTGGAAATATAAGCCTGATAGGCCTTTTTCTTCGCTGCGAAATCCGGCTTGAGGTAGTAGTCACGATCCGGCAGGCCGAGCTTGCCTGGTGCAGCAGCAGCGCATACTCGCCCGGATTGTTGTCATCGGCGTTGATATTCAGGGAGAACGGCGCGTACTGAAAGCCGAAAGCCGCCTGACCAAAAAGATGCGCCAGAGAAGCCGCATCCTTTACGCCACGAACCGTGTCCAGATCGGTCTTGAGCGGGGTCGCACCCAGCTTGTCTGCCTGAGCCGTATCGAGGAACGTTGCGTAGAACGCGCCGAGCTTCTCTTCAGTCGTCCTGGGATCTGCCGAGGGATGCTTTCCCGCGTCGCTCAGGATCGCCTGCACGCGCTCACGCGCCGTCTCGGCGAGAATGATGAACGGGCCGAATGATGCCCGATCAGACGGAATCACGATATTTTTCAGATAGGTGCCATTGGCATACTGAAAGAAATTGTCGCCGGGCCTTACGGCCTTGTCCATTCCGGACATGTTGAAGCCCCAGCTCGGATCATAGGGCTTGACGCTCGCATCATCAGCCTTGGCTTTCGGGGTCTGGGCCGAAGCAGACTGTACGGTTAAAGCAAGAACGCTGACAGCGCCAAGCCATAGCGAGGAAACGCGTTTCATTTTCCGGTCACAAGGCAGCCTTTTCCATAAATAGTCTTCACGTCCCGCACTCTCATGAGGCGGGACACATTACGCAACGTTATGACAGTTTTCGTTCAGCGGCGAGTCCGGCCGTTTGCGTTGAGCGTAGAGCCCTTGCGCCCAGACGATCCCTGACTGGCCGAGACCAGAACATCGAAATCGAATACGACAACCTTTTCGAGCGCAGGGGCTGCAAACGTCTTGAACGCTTCATGGGCCGGATCGAACCAAGCCGGGTCCATGATCACGGGCTTGCCCACATAGAAATTGCGATCGCCTTCCGATGCGAAGGTCACCACAAAAGCCTGCTGCAAACCGGCATCGGCGCCCTCTCCGCTATTCTGCACCCCCATCTCGATCGACTTCACCGGATGCGTGCCATCGGGGCGGCGGGAATCCTGCACGAGCCTCAGAAAGCGCGACGTGACTTCGGCGCGCATTGCAGCAGTCGCGCTCGCCTTATAGCGGAACATCACGATGTGGCGCACCAGTCCGGGGCGCCAGCTTGGCGAGGTGAATTGCGGCAACCCTACCTGAGCCGCGAGCCCGCGGGCCGCTATCGTGCCGTCATCGGCCACAGGCGGCAGGACGACCGGCCCGGAAGAGGCAATCGGCAGAGAATACGGATCGGCCTGGGCGGGTGTCGCTGCAAGCGCCAGCACGCCACCGGAAATGATCGCCCCCATCAGGGTGAGGCGTGAAAGATGAGACAGCACGGCCATAACGCTCCACGGTGTTAGATCTGAGCCATCTTAGATCAGGATCGTACCGTGAGACGGCTTAATTCGCTGTAGGGCAGAAAACGCTTTCGTTATGAAGTGGCCAGAGCCCGCCTGAAGCGCTTCGCCTTGAACTGGATCAGCTGATACATCGCCTTGGCGACCCAAACCTGAACTCTGGAATGCGGTGTAAAGCCGATCGTCTTGAAGATCATGCTGGTTACACGATTGATATGCTTGAGCTGATAACAGCCCATCGCCCGCGCCATATAGGCGGCAATGCATTTCTTGTGATCATAAGGCGTACTGGTCGACATGTTCGTTGTGTAATAGGCCGTCGCCAGCTCGTCATCCTCACTCTCGGTCACGCGTCCAAGAGCGATCTTCGTACGCTGCCAGACACTCAGCTTCTCGCGCTTCAGATAGCGATGCATGTGATCGTAGAAAAGCTTGAAATGGCGGTATTCATCTGCGGCGATCTGTTTACAGATGGCCTTGAGAACCGGCTCGTCCGTCGCATCGGCGAGGGCCGTATAGAAAGAAGACGTACCCGTCTCGACCATACAGCGTGCGATCAGTTCGCCAGTGCGTGACCCGCGGATCGAGGCATCGACATCCTGTTCTATATGATAGGTCGCACGATAACGCTCGAACGCCTTCATGTAATCCCAGCCCGGATCGGCCAGCATCGCCCATTTGCCGAGCGCATCGCCATGCTGCACCTCCTCGACCGCCCAGTTATCCGCTGCCTGGCGAAAATCAGGGTCGCCTACGAAGACGTTGCCTAGATAGACCGCGTAATCGAGCCCGTTACGCTCGACAACCGCCGCTGCCTTGATGACCGGAATGATGTCCGGGTCCACACGGGATGCATCGAAAGCATCCCAATCCATCTGATCGATGCGCCAATGTTTCATGACGCAGTGATGACATGAATGCGCCATTTTGGGTAGACATCTCGCGCAGATGCGTGACAAGCGCCCCCTTGCTGTGGCATCGCTGCCGAAGCTTTTCAATTTCAAATATTTTGGAGCCATGCCCCGCATGTCCCTCGATACGCTGACCCGAGATCCGGTCCTTCCCCGCGAAATACGCACCCAGGCGAGCTGGAAACCCGAGATCAGGCATGACTGGACACGCGACGAAGTAGCGGCCCTGATCGACCTGCCCTTTCCCGAGCTGATCTTTCGCGCCCAGCTGGCCCATCGCGCCTATTTCGACCCGACACGCGTGCAGATCTCGACCCTGCTCTCGATCAAGACCGGTGGCTGCCCCGAAGACTGCGCCTATTGTCCGCAAAGTGCCCTGCACGAAAAAAGCGTGAAGGCCGAGCGTCTGATGGCGCTTGAGAAGGTTCTGACCGAAGCTCGCGCCGCCAAGGCCGCCGGCGCCGGTCGCTTCTGCATGGGAGCTGCCTGGCGCTCGCCCAAGGAGCGCGATCTCGACACGGTCTGCGCCATGATCGAAGGCGTGAAATCCGTCGGTCTAGAAACCTGCGTCACGCTCGGCATGCTTGATGGCGATCAGTCGCGCCGCCTGAAAGAGGCCGGTCTGGATTATTACAACCATAATCTCGATACCTCGCCCGAGTATTACGACAAGATCATCACCACACGCACTTATCAGGACCGTCTCGACACACTATCCAACGTGCGCGACGCTGGCATCAATGTCTGCTGCGGCGGCATCGTGGGCATGGGTGAGGACGAAAGCGACCGCGCCGGGCTGATCGCCACCCTCGCTTCCCTGCCCCAGCATCCCGAAAGCGTGCCGATCAATCTGCTCGTGCGCGTCGAAGGCACGCCCCTCGCCGAGGCAGAAGCCGTCGATCCCATTACTTTCGCCCGCATCGTGGCCGCTGCGCGCATCACCATGCCCGCCAGCCATGTGCGTCTCGCCGCAGGCCGCGAGCTGATGAGCGACGAGGCCCATGCGCTGGTCTTTCTCGCTGGAGCCAATTCGATTTTCTGCGGCGACAAGCTGCTGACCACACCCAACCCCGCCGAGCATCGCGACCGTAAGCTGCTCGCGGGCTTGGCATGAAGCCCATGACCGAGGGGCATTGACACCTCCCGGTCGGTATTGGGCAGAGGCCGGTTCCTGAACAGGGACCGGCCTTTTTTATCGGTATGTTTCTCGGGGCTCGATCCCGTACCCCGGGAGAGGGGATAAGCTCCGCCCCTCCCGACCTGATTTGACAGGGACAAGTCTTCGCCCTCCGGGGGTTTCATTACTGCAGGCTGACCGTTCGATTGCGCGCAGGACCTTCCGGGTCGGTTGAGACTATGTCGCTGAAATATTTTCGACCCTGCGACCCGCGGGCACGCTACCACGGCACTTGATGCATCCTGGCGGAAAGACCAGCGCTGACTATCCTGCTTGCGTCCTCTTTCCCGCAACGCGTGGATTGCCAGATGGAGAGCAACAAAAAAGCCAACCCGGAGGTTGGCTTTTTCTCGAAGGGGGCCATTGAGGCTCCCCCTCGCGTGGAGAAGGCACGTTACTGCGCCCCTCCCCTTCGGATAATCAGAAATCAGCCGTGACAGAAAACTTGAACGTACGCGGCAGGCCCTGAAGCAGATAGCCGCCGAAAGCGCTTTCCCAATAGCGGGTATTGGCAAGGTTATCGACGCCAAGGCGGGTCGTGATGGCCTTGTGCTCGACCACGAAGCTGTAACGCGCGCCCACATCGAAACGGGTCCAGTTCGGGACGCGCAGCTTGTTGAGGTTGTCGGCGTATTGATGACCGGTCTGGATCACACGCCCGGTGACGGTTGCGCCACGGATGAAGGCAGATCATATTCGAGATTGCCGTTGATCGTGTAGCCCGGCACGCCGATGGCGCGATTACCGTCATAAAGGCCGCCCGACGTGCGGCGTTGATCGGCATCGATGATCGATGCGCCCCCATTGAAACGCAGCCCTTTGATGATCTCACCATTAACGGTGAATTCGATGCCTCGATTACGCTGCAATCCGTCCACCGAGTAGATTGCCTGACCGGAATTGCCAAAAGGCACGCTATAGGCATTGGGCTTGTCGATCTGGAAAAGCGCCAAAGATGTCGCAAAACGGCCGATATCGTATTTCGCACCGACTTCATATTGAACGCTCTGATAGGGTGGGAAAATCTCGCCCAGATTGACGACATTGCCAGAAGCCTGAGGCCCTTGAGACAGACCCTCGATACGATTGAAGTAGATCGACGTCTGACGAGTAGGGTGCACAACAAGGCCAACGACCGGTGTGAAGGCATTCGTGCTGTAACCTGTCGGCGCGCCTTTGCCATATCCGTAGCTGATCATCTGGATATCCTGATATCGGAACCCTGCCGTCAGTGCGACGCGATCATGGAAAGCGGAAACGGTATCCGAGAAAAAGAGGCTCCATAGCCGCGTGTGGTTATTGAGCTGAGGATTGTCGATATTGCCGCCGACAAAGGTTTCGGCAGGAGCGACAGAAGTCAGATTGGGTTTGTAAAGATTCGACTTGATGGGGCTGAGCGTCATCGCATAGGCGGTTGCCACGTCGGACCACAGGGCTGACCCACCTGCATTGATCTCATGCTTGAGGCCACCGGTCTGCACGTGAGCGCGCACTCCGGCCTGAGTGGTCTTGTTGGTCTGCACATAGGGCACATACATCGCCCCATTCGTACCCGCACCGGTTCGGGCATTGGTTACAGTCAGAGACGAGTAATTGCCCTTTTCATTTCCGCCCAGACCGCCGAACTGGCCGTAGGCTGTCAGATATTTGCCAAAATCATGCTCAACCTTGAGCTTGCCATAAATGTAGTTGAGCTCGGTATAGGTCCAGGGCTGGCCATAGTTGAAGCCGGGTGCCGGCACTTTGGGGACACTGGTCAGACCGCTGAGCAACACACCCGGGCGGCCGCCATTAACACCCTGGTTTCATAGGCCATGTCCACGGTTACGCGTGTGCGTTCGGAACGGTCGTGCCAGTCAAACCCGCCGCCCACAGCAACCTGATGGCGCTTCTCGCGATCAATAGCGGAAACGCCACTGCGTCCCGCCACATTGATCCGCACCCCGAACTGTTTGTCCTGCCCGAAGCGTCTTCCCACGTCGATGGCACCACCGCCCATTGATGAGCTCGTGTAATCGCCCGTCACACGTGTGAGCGGCGTGTCGCCCGCATGCTTGAATTCGAGATTGATGTTACCGCCCTGCGCCGTACCGCTTGGTGCAGCACCGTTCAGAAAGGCGCTGGCGCCGTTGAGCACCTGAACCTGATCGTAAAGCTGCGGGGAGACGAGCTGACGAGGTGTGATGCCGTACAGCCCGTCAATCGACACGTCGTCACCGTAGACCGGAAAACCGCGAATGATGAACTGCTCGGAGAAATTACCGTAGCCATAGGTGGTGCGAACGGTCGGATCGTTCATCAACACGTCACCCAGCGTCTGGGATTGCTGGTTCAGAATCAGCGCCGAGGTATAGCTGCGCACATTGAAAGGAACGTCCAGCCCCTTCTTGTTGCCCAGCGCACCGAGATTGCCGCCAGACTTGACCTCCATGCGGTTCTGACGCTGCGCCTTCACCTCGATCTGCTCGTCTCTGGACAGGGCGGCCGCCCCGGGCGACGCAGCCGCCTGTTTTTGCGCGTCTTTACCCTGTTTTGATTGCGTCTGTGCTTGAACTGCCGTCTGATCCTGTGCGTGCGCCTCGCAAGTGAGCGCAGCGGACATCATCAGAAGGGCGGAAAACGCGATGCGCTGTGAGCGCTGACGCAAGGAAAGCAAGGTAATCTGGGTCGAGCTGTTCAAGAGGGGGATCTCATTGACAAGGGGTAAATGACGCGGTCAAATAGACGCGATTAAGAAACGCTCGCAACTAAACTTTGGCCCGCCTGACGCTCCTTAGTCAGGAAAATGAGGCCCTGTTGCACAGGAACCACATGCGAAAGAGTCTCAAGAAGAAACATGATAGAAAGCTGATCCGCGCCTGGAGCCTGCGGCTCCTCGTCGGTATGGCATTCATCTATGTCGCGGCTATCGGTGTGCTCTCTCTCTTTCGCCATATGGGCGGAGAGCCATTCCTGAATGTCGGGTTTCTCTGCGCCTTCGCCCTGATGCCGGCCCTTCTGCTCGTGATTTTTTCCATTCCGCCCCGCCGAAAGCGTAACATCTTGCTCAGCTTCGCCCTGCTCGCTCCTTGCCTCGGATGGTTCTGCTGATGCGTGACACGCTGCGCATCCGGATGGGATGGCTTCACGAATGGGTCGGGTTTATCGGTGGCCTTGTTCTGGTCGTCGTCTTCACCGGCGGCTCGCTAGCTCTTTTCGACACCGAACTGACGCATTGGATGCAGCCAGAACTCTCACGCTATCAGCCAGAGGCTCTGAGCGATGAGGCGCTCAACCGGATCGGCCAACTGGCGCAGGATCTACGCAGCCAGGGCGAAAACGCCTTCATCACCCTGCCAACGCCGCGCGACCCGATGCTGCGCATACAATATTTCAATGGTCATGCTTTTATCGGCACGGTTTATAATCCGGTCGACGGCTTTCCCATTCTCACGCGTGAGACTGGCGGAGGGCAGCTTTTTTACGACCTGCACCACTCTCTTTATTACGGCCCCTTTTGGGGGAACATGCTTACTGAAATTGCGGCAGTCGGTCTTCTCGTTGCCGTCGTGTCTGGCATTATCGTTCATTTCCGTAGCATCCTGAGCGATCTTCTGCTCTTTCGACCCTTCGCCTCCAAAACCCGCGCCTGGATGGATGCCCATATTCTGGCCGGCCTGTTTTTTCTGCCGTTCATGGCCATGATGGCCTATACCGGCGCCGTCATTCACGCGCCGCGCCTCTTTCCGATGTTCGGCATGGGGCATCATGGCCACGAGCGACCGGTTCGCCCTCATGGTACGCCGGGCGGTCATATGCAGGACGCCCCTGCCCTCGCCCCTCTTGCTCCTATGCTGCACAAGGCTGAGACAGTTCTGGGCGCCGACACCATCGGTCTCGTGATGTTCGAACGCGGCTCAGTATCTATGACGAAAGCCGATTCCGCGTCATTTGCCCTGTCGCGAGACCATGTGACGTTTTCTGAAAAAGACGGCTCTCAGATTGCCGTCGTCCGGATCCCGGATAATCTGCATCGCATCGGTGGCGTGCTGCGCGGCCTGCATTTTATTCGGTGGGCGCCCCTGCCGATGCGCTGGCTCTATTTTATTTCCGGCCTTGTCGGCAGTGTCATGATGTCAGGCGGCCTGATCCTGTTTCTGATGAAGCATCGGCCTCGAAAGGCGCGAAATTTCCTTTTTCGCTTGGCTGAAACGTTGACCATTGCCGTCACAACAGGCCTGCCTCTGGCCTGCCTCGCCTATCTCTGGGCCAATCGTCTCTTCTGGTCAGACCTGCCTCAGCGTAGCGCCCTGGAGATCAGGACTTTTTTTACCGTCTGGGCCCTTGCGCTACTCCATGCAGCCATTCGCAGCTTCAGCGTCCGGCCCAAGCGCGGGTGGAACGAGCAATGCACCATCTTCGCGGCTTTCGCTCTGACGCTTTTCCCACTCGATCTTATGACACGCAGCGTAAACGGTTTTCTCAACGGATTCGATGTCTACAAAACGGTCGATTTAACGGTCTTCTGCCTCGGCCTCACAGCCCTTTTCATTCACCGCAGGCTCGTCGCCCTATGATCATCATCCTCATTGCCACGGTCTTCTGGAGCATTGCTCTTTTCGCCCACGCAATGCTCCAGCCCAAATTCCTTCGCATACAGGGGCTTGCCGCACAGCCGCGCTTACCACTGCATCTCTGTCGTATCGTTCTGCCTGTCCTGGCCGCATTTTTATGCTGTCAGCTCGATCTGGTTTCCGGCTTACTCGTCTGGTTTGGGTCGGCGTCAATCGCTGGGCTGTTTGCCTCTGGTTTTCTGACAATCATGTCCATCAGGAACATGAAGCGTGAGCGATTGTCAGATCAGTCCGCCGAAATCGCCTGAACTTTCGCCTCGCAGCTCAGAATAAGCCTGCGGACGAACAGGACCTCAGGTTACATGGCTGACCACAACAAACTTCTGGATCAGGTTTTATTCTCTGCCTGAGCCCGGCTTTCAGCAGCGCGCTGTGTGTAGGCCGCTGCTCTATGCCACTGAGATGCCCCCTTTGCGGCATTGGCCGCGCAATCGAGGCCACGCGCCATCCCCCGGTAGTCGAGAATATCCCGACGCAGCGCGACGGCCCTGATGGCCTCTGTCTCGGCCTTGTCATAAGCCCCTAGACGCAAGGCCAGGCGGGACTCGATTTCCGCACGATCGGCCTGCTCGAGCAAGGGTGGTTTGGCAGAATTGGGTAAGGCATCGCGGGCTGCGACCAGTGTCTTTTCATCACCGAGCCCGTCAGCCGCAAGCCCCATAAGAAAGGCGCGCCGTTCCGTCAACGCCGGATCACTCGTCTGGACACGTCCACCCGCGTCGAGTGCCGCCCGGTACTGACCGAGGCGATAATAAGCCGCCATGGCAACGAGTTCCAGCTCCGGCCCGGCATTCGCGCCACGGAGCTTCAGGCATGACGCGTTCGCTCGACGGTGCCGAGTGCCGCCTGCGCATCGCCCATGCCAAGCTGCGCCACACCCAGGTCATAGCCGGCATCCCCGATAGCCCCGGCATCGTCACGCAGAAGGGCACGATCATAAGCCGTCTGAAACTGTGCCTGTGCCTGCTCCGCGCGCGCCATGTCGAAAGCCTCATGCCCGACATCCATCGCATTGGCGTAGTCCTGATCGGTGCGAACCCCACCATGATCGCCCCCAGCGCTGCAAGCCGTCAAAGCAACCAGCGCGGTCATCGCAATATGAGCCCGATATCTCATGGCTTGATATCCCCGGCACGCAATTTGCGCGGTGTCGGCTTGCCTGAACTTCCTCCGAGAATCCATAGACTGCGCAGTTGATCGGTCAGCTTCTTGAGGCTGTTCGCCGTCGCCTGAGCCTGTGTCAACAGGGCGGGGAGCTGCGCAGTCGCCTCGTCCATATGCGCCATCGTCTCCTTGAGCTGCGGCGTGGCTTTCTTCACGTCGTTACTGCTCGAACGCAGATTGCTCATGGTGCCTTCGGTCTGTTTCAGCACGCCAGAGACCTGTGCCTCAATCGGCTTGAGTCGTTCGATGGAGTCCTGAAGCGATTTCAGCACATCGTCAGCGTGGTTGAGCAGCTTGTCATCCATGATGATCCCGCCAACCGATCCCTTGCCTGCACGAATGGCATTCGTCACCGTTGCCAGATCGGCCATGATCCTGTCTGCATTGCGCAGGCTCGGCATCATGCCTGCGCGGATATCAGCGATCGTCTTGGTGATCATGTCGCTGGATTGGGCTCAACGGTAGCCTCGAGTTCAGCGAACTCCCAGTCCATCGAAGGCCCTTTGCTGCGCTCCAGTTCGATATAGCTGGCTCCAGCCACAACGAAGCGGCGGCGGATGATTGCGTGACTGTCCTTGCGGATATAGGGCTCGAACTGAGGGTCGATATCCGCAATCGCATACATGTTGCCATGCGGATTGATCTTTACCGAACGGATCGACCCGATACGGATACCCATGAGTTCGATGTCGTTACCGACAGCGAGTCCGGCAATGCCGCTTTCCGGCAGATTGAAATGCAGCTTGCCCGAGGGGGTCAGCCAGTCGCGCAGCACGCCGGCCTCAACAATTGCAAAAACGAACAGCCCGAATGTCGCCATCACGAGGATGCCGACCCATTCATCGGCATAGCGAATGCGCATCAATGGTCGCGAGCGGCCATCGGCCTCGGAATTGGAGCGTACGCGGAACATCACATCACCTGCTTCATTGGCAGCAAACCCTCATCGAGCAATCTGAAACGCTGCGTGCCCAAGGCTTTATAACCACGCCACAGCTCCGGCTCCCGCGAGAACCAGATAACTCCGCACCCACGTTCCCGCGCTGCGGTCAGTTCGGCGAGAAAGGCCGTCATCATATCGGCATTCTCCAGTTCCACGGGATCTTCCAATAGGAGTAGACGTGGCTCGCCTAGAAAAGCCCTGACACAGGCCGCCTTCGTTCGGTCAGCCATACTCAGCCTGCCCGGCGCCAGGCTGGGCAGGCCCGGCAGCCCGAAGCGCCGTGCCAGAGCCGTCGCCTCATCGATAAGATCCTGGGTCGGCGTGCGCGTGTGATGCAGCTGCTGGACGAGAATATTCAGATCCGTCCCGAAGAGATCAATCCATGCGCCTGCTGCATGACGCGTCCGATCCTGCCACGCAGCGCCCAGGAGCGCGTCTCGGCGAGAGTCGCCCAATCGAGGCCGAGACACAGCGCATGCCCCGACACGAGCGGTGTCAGTCCGCTGCATAGATCGGCAAAACGAGTCGCACGCAACGGGTCGCG
The DNA here is from genome assembly GCF_000614545.1 of Asaia platycodi JCM 25414. Lineage (GTDB taxonomy): Bacteria > Pseudomonadota > Alphaproteobacteria > Acetobacterales > Acetobacteraceae > Asaia > Asaia platycodi. Next base: position 37,402 of record NZ_BAKW01000006.1, read on the forward strand.
ACACGCGATGAGCATACAATCGCCCGGCATCAGACGCAGGGAATAGGGAATGGATGCCAGTCCACTCTCCTCGAAGACAGGCTGGGCCTCACGCAATTCCAGAACAGCAGACAGATCGTCACTCATGCAACGGTAACCCCGAGTACGACATTCACGATCATGATCACGAGAATACCACGAGCAAAGCCACGTGGCATAAGCGTCGCGAGTGTGTCGGCGCGCGTCGCGTCAAGACCGGTCAACTGCGTAGCGAGGCTGAGCAGAAACCCGCTGATGATCAGCTTGAGTGGAATGCCCAGATAGTCGATCGGCTTCATGGCCCCGACAATGTCGTAGAGGAAAGTCCATAGCGGCATGGTGATCACCGCATTCATGCGACAGACACCATAGCCGACCGAGAGCGCGATGACGCTGAACACTACGCCGAGCGTGAACGAGGCCAGCATCATCGCCAGTGTGCGCGGCATGACGAGCGTGAGGAAAGGGTCGATGCCTTGCGCCTGAAGCGCGCGCAATTCGCCGCCGATCGTGAGTTGTCCGAGCTGGGTCAGGCTCAGCATGGCACTGCGCCCAAGCAGAATGATCCCGACGAGAACCGGCGCAATTTCGCGTACCAGAACAGTCGCAAGAAGCGAGTCCGTAGTGTCGGCCATGCCCGCGATCCCGAGCCAGTAGATGGCCTGCGCCACAATACCGAACCCTGTAAGGGCCGCCGTAAAAAGCGTGCTGAACAGACCGCCCCCCGCTGCCTGACGCAATGTGCTCTTGAACTCGAAAATGACGGTACGACGCCATGAGGTAGGACGGCTTGCCTCACGCACCACCCCCCAACTCGCACCGACAAGCATGAGCGTGAAGCGGAGCTGGCGTCGTGTCAGCCCGCCCAGGCGCCGCAGAAAGCGACGATAGAAAGGAAGCTCTTCTGTCACCGCCTCGCCGCCAGAACGTAGGTATTGGTGATGCCCAGAGCAGGCAGGTAGAACATGCCACGCGGCCTGAAGAGATAGTAATCACGCAGCAAGGCGTGCGCAGCCTCGGAGACCTGGATCGTACCCGCATCGGGCGCGCTGATCGCGAGAAGCTCCGACGTCTGGGGAGCCTCGCCCCAGACATTGAACACACCCGGCTCGCTGCCAAGCATGGCGCCGAAAGCCCGACCGACATCGAGGCCAATACGGAAATTGGGCGTCAGATCGGCATCGGAGAGTGTGATCAGAGCCAGTTCGCGCAACGCAAGCAATGCATCGGCACGCGACGCGCCGCATCGGGGTCGGGTTCCTGTGAGCAGCCTCCGATCAGCACCAGCCGGCTTCCCAACACCTGAGCAGAAAACAGGTTCTGATGCTGGACGACCTCCTGGAATTTTTCCACCAGGTCCTGCACGATCGGAATAAGGGCGACATCCTCTTCCGACGTGGAATCCTGGAAAAGAACTGTTGCCACCGGGACCATCGCGTATTGCCCCGAGGCGAGAGCACCCGTGCCCCTCTGGTCGGGGCGGCGATGAACCCCTCGCTCAGGCGCGTTCTGACAGCCGCCGACTCTTCCCTCTGCCGAGGCTCAGGCTTCTCGATGCGACTCTCATCCTCGCGCATGGCGGCAAAGCGCACCGCGGCAATTTCGGCTACAATGGCAATGATATGCGAGACGGCGTGAGGACGGATTGCGTCTTCGAGCACCACCATGCCAATCACCAGCCCTCGCGCGAGAATGGGCTGGATATAGACGGCCTTTGACCCGATCTGGGTCATGACCATGCGCTGGAACGTACGCAGCCCTTCCTGCGTGGCGGCATGATCACTCTCGAGTACGTCCCCCGCCATCAGCAATGCGAAGAAATTCTTCAGATCGCTATGCGACAGCTCCATGCCAGCGCTGTGCGCGTCAGTCGACCGGTCATAGGAGTCTTCGCAGAGCAGGCGCTCATCCTCGCCGACCGAACGCCAAAGCCCGACACGACGCGCTTGGCAGCTCAGCCAGACGCTGGGTAAGCAAAGGGGCGTCCTGCGAAGGGTCGAGGAGATTGGGCGTACCTGCCATGGCGTTGAGCGCCTGACTTTCTGCCTTTACCTGCGCCCGTTCGAAGCCGATCTGTCGCCGCAGACGTTCTGTACGGCGGTTCTGCCGCACGAGAAAACCCGCGAGAAGCGCCGCCAGAACGACGATCACCATCGAGAAAAGCAGTCCCTGCCTTCCCGCTGCTGCGGCGAAAGCGGCGAAGTCGTTTTCAGGCGCATTCAGCAACAGCACCCAGCCCGGGCGGATCTTGTGCAGCGAGGCCATGATGGTGACGTATTGCGTGTCATGTGCCTTGATGAGATGCACACCGGCGCCATAGATGTGAAACAAAGCCAACGCACGGGTGAAAACTGGCTGCGTCACAGGGTCAAGCAGCATCTTGTCGAACTGCCAGTTTGCCTTGCGCGCCACGTCCAGCAGGTGATTGCCAGCAATCACGCGCCCTTGCTTGTCGACGACGATGGCCTTGCCGCTTTTGCCTATCTTGATCGCCGCCAGAAAATCGGTGAGCCGGTTGAGCGAGATATTGATCGCGAAGACCGCCTGATGCCCGTCAGTCGTGTGCAGCACACTCGCCGCTGTCACGATCAGCTGCTCGGTGGCAACAGTCGGGTAAGGGTCGGACCAGTTGAGGTCGGGGTGCTCGAAGGCGCCCTTGTACCACGGACGCTGACGCGGATCGTAGTTCTTTCCCGGCGTATCCACAACGCGGACGAGCTTGCCGTCCTTGTCATAATACCAATGCCTGAAGACATTCTTGTCACGCTGCAGATGTACCCATTCCATCCCGTCGGAAATGTCTTTGGGCGCACGGTCAATAAACCAGAATGTGCCGCGATCATCGGCAAGATAGAAACTCTCGACCTGAATGACGTTCCGCAGCATCGAGGCGCCGTAGTCTAAAAACACTTTTGGCGGCGCATCCGTGACCGGATCGGTGATGACATCTCTTGCCACGATGGCCGTCGCAGGAGCCGGAGCAAGATAGTCCGATACTTGCTGGGTGATGTTTTTCTGCTCTTCGCGCAGCAGATCCTGGGAGAGCGCGATCACCCCGCCACGTGTCTTCTGATAGGAATGAAGCGTCACGGCAACGATCACGATAATGACGAGCACAACCCCAAGAATGGGGGCGACGAGTTCGATCAAACGACGCCTTCTCGTTTCGGCTTCCGGGTCAGCCGGATCTAAAATCTCGGAAACAGGCAAAAATCACGCCTCCCAGGATCTCCCCTCCTGAGGGGAATGACTTGCGTTGACAACAGAACGTGCGAATAACCGATGCGTCGCGTTCACATCTTCTCTCTTGTTTCCGGGCGCCGCAACCCGCATCTCCTACCAATACTGTCCGAACTGGAGAACGATAATGGCAAGAGCATGGCTCACGGATCGCTCGGTCCTCTCGGTCAGCGGGCAGGACAGGGTAAGCTTTCTGCAAGGGCTCGTGTCAAATGACGTGACATTGGCTGATTCCAGAAACCTGATCTGGTCAGGCTTTCTGACACCGCAGGGGCGCTACCTCTCCGATTTTTTCATCTGGGGTAACGGTGAGATGCTTCTTCTCGATGTACCCGCAGATCATGCGGCATTCCTGAGCACCCGGCTCTCCCGCTTCCGTCTGCGTGCCGATGTGCAGATCGAGGAAACTGCTCTTGGCGTCGAGGCACTCTGGGACAGTGAGACTGCCGAGGATGCGCGAGCCGACCCGAGGCTGAACGCTGTCGGCTCACGCCGTATCGCCCCTGCCGGGAACGCAAATGATGCTGATGCCCTCAACGCCTATCATGCCCATCGCCTGAACCTTGGCGTGACCGATTCCAGCGATTGCGAAAGCGAAAAGACCCTGCTGCTCGAAGCCAATTTCGACTGGCTGAACGGCATTTCTTTTCAGAAAGGCTGTTATATGGGTCAGGAACTGACGGCGCGCACGCATTACCGAGGTCTGGTCAAGAAACGTCTTGTCCCCGTGCAAAGCGATCAGGCCCTGCCCCAGCCCGGCACGATCCTGAAGGATGGCGAGCGCGAAATCGGCCAGATGCGCAGCAGCATCGGGACGCATGGCCTTGCCCTCCTTCGACGTGAAGTCTGGGCGCAAGACATCACGCATGAGGGCTGATCCTCACGCCGCGATTGCCTGACTGGTTCGGAGAAGAAACACCATGAGCTACGCCCCCCCCGACCGACAGATGCTGGATAGCCTTCTCGATACGGTCAAATTCGATAAAGACGGACTGATTGCAGCCATGGCCCAGTCCGCCGAGGCGCCGCATGAAATCCTGATGCTCGCCTGGATGAACCGCGAGGCGCTGGCCGAAACCCTCGAAACAGGGCGGGTCTGCTATTTCTCACGCAGCCGCAACACGCTCTGGCGCAAGGGGGAAAGCTCGGGCCAGACGCAGAACCTCGTTTCTGCCCGTCTCGATTGTGACCGCGACGCAGTGCTGCTTCTTGTCCAGCAGAAAGGCGTGGCCTGCCATACGGGGCGCCGGAGCTGCTTCTATCACGAAGTCACACCCGAAGGTCTGCGCGACACCACCGCCCCGGAGATTTCAGCTGAAGCGCTTTACGGCAAAGGCCACTGAACGCGCGTCATCCTCGCTCTGTTGCCTCGTCTGTCTTTGCGCTGCGTGACGTCTCGTTCAGAATCCGGAGCACAGCCTCGGCTGCAGCATCGGACGGCGTGCCGTTATGCTTGTCAGAATCTTCAGGTTTGAGCTGGGCCATCACCGCATCGAAGGCCTTTTTTTGCGCCTCGCCCAAAACAGGATCGGTCAGCAGTGCATAAGCCGAATCGGCGAGCTGCTCCGGTGTGCAGCGTTCCTGAAGCAGCTCAGGCACCACCTCGCGCCCTGCAAGTAGATTGACCATCGCGACGTATTTTACCTTGATCATACGGCGCGCCATGAACGCCGTCACCGGATTGACACGATAGGCTACCGCCATGGGCACATGAGCCAGAGCCAATTCGAGTGTCGACGTGCCTGATTTCGTCAGTGCGGCCCCTGCGGCGGCAAAGGCGTCATGCTTGTCATGCAGCTCGGTTACGATGATCGGCTTGACCGGCCATCTCGCAACAGCGGTTTTCACCGTCTGGGCCACGAGAGGGGAAAGCGGCAGCACCGGGCAAATATCGGGCAGACGCTTCTTCAGCAATGACAGCATCTTGCCATAGACCGGCAAAAGGCGCGGCACCTCCGAACGACGGCTCCCCGGCATCAGAATTAGTACGGACGCCTGCTCGCTCAGCCCATGGCGTAGCCTGAAACGCTTCGCATCGCCCTGATCGGCACCGGATTGCAGCACAGGGTGACCCACGAAATCGACCGCGACCCCGCGTTCGGCAAACCATTTGACCTCAAAGGGAAGAAGGCAGAGCAGCCTGTCCCAGAGTTCGGGAAAGCTGTGAACCCGCTTCTCGTGCCAGGCCCAGACCTGAGGGCCGACATAATGGATTTTAGGAACGTTCTGATCGCGCAGGCGCTTGAGAAAGCGCAGGGCAAAACCAGGAGAGTCGATCGTGACGATCATGTCCGGCTGACGCAGAACCACGTCATTGACCGCCTCGTTGAGACGCTGGGAAAGCTGACGAATGCGCGGCAGCACCTCGACCAGCCCCATGACCGCCAGTTCACGCATCGGGAATAGGCTGTTGAGCCCCAAGGCCTCCATACGAGGCCCTCCGATCCCGACAAAGATCAGATGCGGGTCGCGCGCATGAAGGGCCAGCATGAGATGCGCCCCCAGCACATCGCCGCTGGCCTCACCTGCCAGAAGCCAGATGACACGAGGGGCGATGGCTGATTGGGGCATGAGCGTTCAGCGCCTCAGGACTGCGCCAGTTGCCTTGGCAACGGCAGCAATGATTTTCTCGGACACAGCCTCGATTTCCTCATCGGTCAGACTGGCCTTGATCGGCTGGAGCGTTACCTCGATGCCAAGCGAGCGGTGACCCGCTTCCAGCGGCGTCCCTTCATAAACATCGAAGAGGCTGACATCGGTAATGAGCGTCCGCTCTGCGCCGCGCACGGCCTTCAGCACGGCCTGTGCCTCGACACCGGGAGCCACGATAAAGGCGAAATCGCGACCGATCGGCTGGAAGGCTGACAAAACCGGCGCCTGACGACGTTTCACCTTGGGTAGCGGCACCGCATCGAGCCAGATCTCGAACACCACGAGCGTGGAGTCGATTCCCATTGCCCTCGTGACACGCGGATGAAGCTCGCCGAAGCAGCCCAGCACCGTTTTCGGACCCTGACGCACGACACCCGAACGACCGGGATGATAATAACCCGGCGCATCCGATGTGATGCTCAGCGCCTCGGAAGGGAGCTTCAACGTGTCCAGCGCGGCCATCAGATCAGCTTGCGTCCCAGAGCGTTCTGGCCTGAGCCCGCGCACCCGGACGGCGGGGCGTTTCACCGCCGCGCAGTCCAGCCAACACCAGTTTCTGACCATCGGCATGAAAGGACGGCCCGATCTCGAAAAGCGCCGCGTCGGCAAAACCACGCGCCGCGTTGCGCTGCCAGGCGCGCACCAGATTGACCAGTGGCGTGGGGCGCATCTGGTTGAGATCGGAGGCGATCGGGTTCAGCAGACGCAGCCTTCCGGGGCGCCACCGAACAAAAGCGCATCTTCATGCGAGACGAAAGAGAACCCAACGGTTTCGACAAGGCCACGCATGGCGCAAAGGCGGCGCAGTTCTCCAAGACGTTTCTGCCCCGGCGTCAGGGCGGGACCCGCTATGGCCGTCTTCTGAGGGAGAGCCTGCGGCGGGATCGAATCCAGACCATGGATACGCAGCACTTCCTCGATCAGGTCGTTTTCCGCCTCGATCGCGTGGACTGAGGCCGCCGCGTTCCGAGCCTGATCGGGGTCGAGATGCGGCGCCTGATCAAGGGTCACGCCCATCGCTACATCGTTGCGCCAAGAGGGTACGGCAAAACAGGCGCGCGCGTCGTCACGCTCCTTCACCGCAAAGCCAAGATGCTCCAGAATACGAACGGCTTCGTCGGACTCGATCTGCGCCCCACCGAGGCTTTCAAGACGCTCGAAGCGCAGCCAGGCCTCACGCTGCCACTCAGGCAGGCTCCCTGCACTCGTCACATCACTGGCTTCGCCGCCGCATAGCGAAAGAATGAGACGCGTGGCGGCCTCAAGCCCCGAGAGAACCAGCGCCGGATCGATCCCTCGCTCGAAACGCTGGCGCGCATCGGTATGGACCGCCAGACGACGCCCGGTCAGAGCGATGCGCACCGGATCGAACAGGGCGGCTTCGATAAAGACGTCGACCGTCTCATCGGAGACGCCGGTCGCCTCGCCGCCGATCAGCCCGGCGAGAGACTGGACGCTACCTGGTCGACGATAACGAGATCATCGATGCCCAGAATAAGATCGCGCCCGTCAAGAGCGCGGAAGTCTCACGCGCTGCGCGCGTCAGGGAAAGGCTCGTGCCGCTGATCTTGGCTGCATCGAACACATGGAGCGGGCGCCCCAGATCGAAGGTAAGGAAATTGGTGATATCGACCAGCGTGCTGATGGGCTTCAGCCCGATCGATTCCAGCCTCTGGCGCAGCCAATCAGGGCTCGGGCCGTTCTTGACACCACGCACCAGACGCCCGGCAACGAAGGGGCAAGCCGCCTCATACTGAACATTCCATGAAATCGGTGAAGGAAAACGACCTTCAACAGTGTCTACGAGCCAGGGTTTGAGATGACCCAGGCCGAAAGCCGCCAGATCGCGGGCAATACCGCGTACGCTCAAGGCATCGCCACGATTCGGCGTGATCGAGATATCGATCACAGGATCATCGAGCTTTGCGTAGTCGGCATAGGCCTGGCCGAGCACAACTGTTTCAGGCAGCTCGGCGATGCCGTCGGACTCGGCGCCCAGACCCAGTTCACGCAGCGAGCACAGCATGCCGCCACTCTCCTGACCGCGAATCTTGCCTGCCTTGATGGTGATATCACTGCCGGGAATATAGGTGCCGGGAGGGGCGAAGATCACATGCAGTCCGGTGCGCGCGTTCGGCGCTCCGCAAACCACCTGCACCTTTTCATAATCGCCACCTGCCGCCACGACGCAGACCTGCAGGCGATCGGCATCGGGATGGCGATGGGCTTCAAGAATTTTCGCCACGCGGAAACCGCGCAGGCTGTCAGCCGGATTCTCGACGCTTTCGACCTCAAGGCCGATCGTATTGAGCGCACTGACGATCTCATCGAGCGAGGCCGTGAAATCGAGATGCTCGCGCAGCCAGGAAAGGGTGAACTTCATGGTTTCAGACTCCTTCTGCGAGGCTGGCGGAAGACAGGGAGGAGAAGCCGTAGTGACGCAGCCACCTCAGATCGCTCTCATAGAAAGAGCGCAGATCGGGAATACCGTTCTTCAGCATCGTGAGACGCTCGATACCCATACCGAAGGCAAAGCCCTGCCAGATGGCAGGATCGAGGCCGCAATTGGCGAGAACGCGCGGATGCACCATGCCCGAACCCAGAACCTCCAGCCACTCCGTGCCACCGCCGATCTCACCGGTCTGACGCGACCAGCCGATATCGACTTCCATCGAGGGCTCGGTGAACGGAAAATAGGAGGCGCGAAAACGCACCGGCAGGTTTGGCTTGTCGAAAAATACGCGCAGGAACTCGATCAGGCATCCCTTGAGATGGCCAAGCGTGATGCCCTTGTCGATGACGAGCCCCTCGCATTGATGGAACATCGGTGAATGGGTGGCATCATGATCGGCACGATAGGTGCGGCCCGGCGCAATGATGCGGATCGGAGGCTCCTGCGTCAGCATGGTGCGAATCTGCACGCCCGATGTCTGGGTGCGCAGCACGCGCGCCGGAGCGTCATCATGCGTGGCCGGAAGGTAAAAGGTGTCGTGCTCCGTACGCGCCGGATGATGGTCGGGCGTGTTGAGCGCCGAAAAATTATGCCACTGGGATTCGATATCCGGCCCTTCGGCAACGCTGAAGCCCATCGCGCCGAAAATAGCCGTCATTTCCTCAATGGTGCGGCTGATCGGGTGAATGAGTCCGAGCGGAGTCGCCGGAGCAGGCAGGGTCACATCGACCTGTTCGGATTTCAGACGCGATTCGAGAGCCGCCTCGGCGATTTCCTGGCCGCGCTGCTCGACAGCGCCGTTAAGCGCATCGCGCAGGCGGTTCAACGCCTGACCGCGTTCCTTGCGCTCTTCGGGGCTCATCTTGCCCAGCTCCTTGAGCAGCCGGGTCAGCCGACCCGATTTGCCCAGCACACCCACACGAATGGCATCCCAGGCGGCGTGATCCTGCGCCTGCGCCAACGCTTCGAGAGTTTCGCTTCTCAGCGCTTCCAGATCATCGCCCATCACTGCCTGTCCCATCGTTCGTCTGGTGGTACCGTCAAAAAAGAAAACGGGCCGTCCTGATACAGGACGGCCCGTTTTCTATCAAATCTGCAAAATCAGAAAAGCGGCAGATCAGGCCTGAGCCGTCTGCTCCTCAGCAGGCAGATCAAGGGCCATCTGAGCCAGCTTCACGATTTCGGCGAAGGTTGCGGCGTCATCGAATGCGATGGCGGCCAGAACCTTACGGTCGATTTCGATGCCAGCCTTTGCAAGACCATTGATGAACTTGCTGTAGGTTAGGCCCTGCTCGCGAACGGCAGCGTTGATACGCTGGATCCACAGAGCGCGAAAATCGCGCTTCTTGTTGCGACGGTCGCGATAGGCATAACGAAGAGCCTTCTCGACGCGCTCAAGAGCGATGCGATAATTGGTAGAAGACCGGCCGCGGTAACCCTTGGCGAGATCCAGAACCTTCTTGTGACGGGCGTGCGTCGTTACGCCGCGCTTAACACGTGCCATTTATATTGCTCCTCAAGCCAGTCCGTAGGGGGCCCACTGCTTCACGGTCTTCGCATCCATGTCCGTCATGGTCTGCGGGCCGCGATTGGTGCGCTTCATTTTCTGCGGACGGTTGATGAGGCCATGGCGCTTGTTGCCTGGACCGCACATCACCTTGCCGGTCGCGGTGATCTTGAACCGCTTCTTGACCGACGACTTGGTCTTCATCTTGGGCATTTCGTTCTCCTCTCGACATATCAGGCGGCTTGTCGCAATCACTCGCAACCACCACCAAGCGGCCAGGCATGCCCTACCATCGCCTGGACGCGCGTTCGAAAGGCGGCACTTATAGGACATCTCTGCCCTACACAACCCGTTTTAACGCGCATAAACATTTACTTTAGGTTAGACGGGACCTTAACCATAATGTGGGACGTTCTTGACGTAGATCAACATTTGCGCCTTTTTCCACGCGGTCTCTTTTCACAATGTTTCTGACCACGAAACCTCATATAGGACGACGCATGAACACGGTTTCCCGGCCGCGGTTCTGGGCAGCCCTCACCGCCGTGATATTCGCCCTTTGTGGCATATATCTGACACTCGGCGGTGTCTGGCTCCTGAGCTATGGCGACACCCCTTATTATGCAGTCTGCGGTATCGCCCTTCTGGCCACCGCCTATCTTGTCTGGACCGGCCGCCCGGCGGCTTTCTGGCTCTACACCCTCATCATTCTCGGCTCACTCGCCTGGGCGATCGGCGAAATCGGCATCGATTTCTGGTCGCTCGTTCCGCGTGGCGACGTCATCGTCATTCTTGGCATCTGGCTGCTTCTGCCCTTCGTCAGTCGGCAGATCACCACGAGCCGCCTTGCCACCTTCCCCCTCGCTGGCAGCGTCCTGCTTGCGCTGATCGTCGTGGTCGTCGCCTTCGTGCAGGATCCGAGCGACAAGGAAGGCAACCTGCCGACAGACAAGATCGCCGCCGCCGGCAGCGATGCACCGCAGGTTCCGATGGCGACTGGCAGGCTTACGGTCGTACCCAGTATGGCGATCGCTTCTCGCCGCTGACGCAGATCAATTCGGACAATGTGAGCAAGCTCAAGGTTGCCTGGACGATGCGTACCGGCGACCTCAAGGGGCCGAACGATCCGGGTGAAGCCACGAACGAGGCCACGCCGCTGGCTATCGATGGCACGCTGTATTTCTGCTCGCTTCATCAGAAGCTCTGGGCTGTCGACGGCGCGACCGGCAAGACGAAATGGGTGTTCGACCCTCATCTCTATGTCAATCCGGGTTTCCAGCATCTGACATGCCGTGGCGTGACCTACCACAAATCCGATGCGAGCGCCGTGACCTCCGATGGCACGCCTGCGCCGGATGAGTGCCATGAGCGCCTGTTCCTGCCCGTCAATGACGGTCGCATGTTCGCGGTCGATGCCAAGACCGGCAAGGCCTGCCCGAGCTTTGGCAAGAACGGCGAGATCGATCTGCGCACGCCCTATATGCCTTATGACCATGTGGGCGGCTATGAGCCGACATCCCCGCCGGTCGTAACCGACAAGGTCGTCATCGTTTCCGGCGCAGTGACCGACAACAACTCCACCAAGGAGCCGTCGGGCGTTACGCGCGCATTCGATCTGTTCACGGGCAAGCTGGTCTGGGTATTCGACCCGTCCAATCCTGACCCGACCGAAATGCCGAGCGACGACCACAAATATGTGGCCAACTCGCCCAATTCCTGGATCACCGCGTCCTATGACGCCAATCTGGGTCTCGTCTACATCCCGACCGGTGTTCAGACGCCTGACCAGTGGGGCGGCAACCGCACCCCGGATGCCGAGCGCTATGCTTCGGCCGTACTGGCGCTGCATGCCGATACCGGCAAGCTGGCCTGGAGCTATCAGACCGTTCACCACGATCTGTGGGACATGGATCTCCCGGCGCAGATGAGCCTTGTCGACATCACCCAGAAAGACGGCACTGTCGTCCCGGCCATCTATGCGCCGGCCAAGACGGGCAATGTCTTCGTACTCGATCGTCGCGATGGCAAGCTCATCGTAGGCGCACCGGAACTGCCCGTGCCGCAGGAAGTGGTCAAGGGCGACCATGTTTCACCGACCCAGCCTTCTCCGAGCTGACCCTTCGTCCGAAGGCGCTGCTGACGGGCAAGGATATGTGGGGCGGCACCGTGTTCGATCAGCTGATCTGCCGCGTGGCATTCCATCAGCTCGACTACAAGGGCACGTTCACTGCACCGTCCGAACGCGGCTCGCTCATCTTCCCGGGTAATCTCGGCATCTTCGAATGGGGTGGCCTCGCGGTCGATCCGCAGCGCCAGATCGCCATTTCGAACCCGATCGCCCTGCCCTTCGTCTCGCGGCTGGTCCCCCGTGGTCCGGGCAATCCGCTCTGGCCGGAAGATGGCAACAGAAAAGGCTCAGGTGGTGAAACCGGTCTGCAGCACAATTATGGCGCACCCTATGCGATCATGCTCAGCCCGTTCCTGAACCCGATCACCACCAAGGTCGGCCTGCCCATCCCCTGCAAGCGTCCGCCCTGGGGCTATATGGCCGGTATCGATCTGCGCACCAACAAGGTGATCTGGCAGCATCGCAACGGTACGCTGCGGGACAGCCTTTACAGCAGCTCGCTGCCTGTGCAGCTGCCGCCGCTCAAGATCGGCGTACCGAGCTCGGTGGCCCGCTCACCACGGCGGGTAACGTTGCCTTCCTGACCTCGACGCTGGACTTCTACATCCGCGCTTATGATGTCACCACAGGCAAGACACTGTGCAGGACCGTCTGCCTGCCGGTGGCCAGTCCACCCCGATGAGCTACTCTGCCAATGGCAAGCAGTACATCGTGACCTATGCTGGCGGCCACGGCTCGTTCGGCACCAAGATGGGCGATTACGTCATCGCCTATGCCCTGCCGAACTGACCGGTTCAGCAGACGCACGGAAAACCCGCCTCAGAGCGGGTTTTTTTGTATCTGCCGTTCTTGTTGAGACGCTTTTGTGACTCAGGTGAAAATCCTTGCACCTGCGCAAATAATGTCAGAGTGTTTCAGCACTCTCAAACGAAGGAATTGAGCCATGCTTCGCGGTTTTCTTGCCCTGACACTCCTGCTCGGCGCGACGGCTGCGCCAGCCGCCTATGCCAAGCCATGTCGCGACGCGACGACCGGCAAATTCACGAAGTGCGAGAAGCCCAAGGCCGAGAAATGCCGTGATGCCAAGGGCAAGTTCATGAAGTGCAAAGCTGACGCTGCCCCCAAGGAAGATACCAAGTCTGCCCCGACGGCTACACCCGCCGACGGTGCGCCCGGCAAGACTGATACGACCCAGCAGGACGGATCGACGGATCAAGCACAAAAAAGACCCGGCATTGCCGGGTCTTTTTCATTCAGGCGCGAGCACGAGCTTATGGCCTGGGCCATGGCTTCCACGCCATTACCCCGATTTGTCGAAAGCGCCTTTACCAGACCAAGCTCGTGCAGGAATTTCGGGTCCGTTGCGTCGATTTCTGCCGTGCTGCGCCCTGAGTAGACGCGCAGCAACAAGGCGACGAGCCCGCTGACAATGGCGGCGTCCGAGGCACCAGCAAAGAACAGAGCGCCATCTGCCTCATGCGCTTCAAGCCAGACCTGACTTTGACAACCGGGCACACGATGGGCGTCGTTCTGCCATTCGGTCGGAAAAGCGGGTAACCCGCGCCCCATCTCGATGATGTACTCGTAGCGATCCATCCAGTCATCGAACATGGCCAGTTCGTCGCTGATCGCCGCAATCGCCCCTTCTGCCGACCCGTCGACGGGCTGCACCCAGGGTGCCAGTACCGCGCCGCTCACAGGATGAACCTGCTGAGATCGCCCTTGCTCGCAAGGGGGGCCACGCGCTCCTGAACATCCTGCGCCGTGACAGTGATCGTTTCGCCACCGAGATCGGAAGCGCGGAAGGAAATATCTTCCAGCAGGCGTTCCATCACCGTTGCCAGACGTCTGGCACCGATATTCTCGACGCGCTCATTGATGTCCGCCGCCAGCTCTGCCATCGCCTCGACCGCACCGTCTTCGAAAATGAGCGTGACGTTCTCGGTGCCAAGCAGCGACACATATTGCTTGAGCAGAGAATGTTCAGGTTCGAGCAGAATGCGTTTGAGATCGTCACGCGTCAGACCAGCCAACTCGACGCGGATAGGAAGACGGCCCTGCAATTCGGGCAGGAGATCCGAAGGCTTTGCCAGGTGAAAGGCACCGGACGCGATGAAGAGAATATGATCCGTCTTCACCGGGCCATATTTAGTCGTGACCGTCGTACCCTCGATCAGCGGCAGCAAATCACGCTGCACACCTTCGCGCGAGATGTCGCCGCTACGGCCACCCCCCTCACCCGAGCGGGCACAGACCTTGTCGATCTCGTCGAGAAAGACGATGCCATGATCCTGCACGTGGCGCACGGCATCCTGTGTCAGCGCATCGCTATCGACCAGTCTGTCGGCCTCCTCGCGGATCAGCAACAGGCGTGCTGCCGCAATGGTCAGGCGACGCTTCTGCGGCGAGCGATTCATCAGATTCTTCATCAGATCGCCGAAAGCCGCCGCGTTCATAACGGTACCGCCCGCCATATCCGGCATATCGCCGGGGCCCGCCTCGCGACCAACCTGAATCTCGATCTCCTTGTCTTCAAGCTCGCCATTGCGCAGCATCTGGCGGAACTTGGTCTTGGTGTCTGCCGACGCTGTTTCGCCGACCAGCGCGTCTACAAGACGCGCTTCGGCAGCCAACTCCGCCTTGGCATTCACATCCTTGCGGCGCGCCTCGCGCAGCATGGTAAGTGACACCTCGACCAGATCGCGCACGATCGATTCGACATCGCGCCCGACATAGCCAACCTCGGTGAATTTTGTCGCCTCGACCTTGAGGAAAGGCGACTGCGCCAGACGGGCCAGGCGGCGCGCGATTTCCGTCTTGCCGCAGCCGGTCGGACCAATCATCAGAATGTTCTTGGGAACGACCTCATCACGCAGAGCATCAGGAAGCTGCGCCCGGCGCCAGCGATTACGCATGGCAATGGCCACGGCACGCTTGGCTTCGTTCTGCCCTATGATGAAGCGGTCGAGTTCGGAGACGATTTCGCGCGGCGAGTAATTCGGAATTTCCATTACAGCGACTCCCCGCCGAGCAGTTCCACCCGAACGGAATGGTTGGTGTAAACGCAGATATCGCCTGCAATCTCCATGGCCCTGCGTGCCACCTCTTCCGCCGTCAGCCCCTCGATATCGATCAGCGCCCGTGCTGCAGAAAGGGCATAATTCCCACCAGAACCGATGGCGATGATGCCGTCTTCTGGTTCGAGCACGTCGCCATTACCCGTCAGCGTGAAAGAGCGATGGGCATCAGCGACCGCCATCATGCTTCCAGCCGGCGCAGATAGCGATCGGTGCGCCAGTCCTTGGCCAGGTCGACACAGGCTCGCTCCAGCTGGTCGGGATAACGTTCGAGTTTGGCTTCGAGACGTTCGAGCAGCGTGAAGGCGTCGGCCGTCGCACCGGCAAAACCAGCCAGAATGGCGCCTTTGGGACCAATACGTCGCACTTTGCGGGCATTGCCCTTGATGACGGTCTGGCCAAGCGTCACCTGCCCGTCGCCCGCCATGGCAACCTGTCCGTCGCGACGGACACAGAGGATCGTGGTGCCATGCCAACCAACAGGATCATGGGAAGAAGAAGAATTCTGCATGCTTCCACACATAAGCGGTATGCGCCGTCAGACAAGATCGAAACCCTGCCTGACGGAGCAGCTGTCTGATGTTATGCTGTGCTGTGGCTCAGCCTCGCTTGCGCATCGTGGCGCAGATCGCCTCGCGCAGTTCCTGCGGGGTGAACGGCTTGCCGAGCACGAAAGCCTGAGCGGGCAGATTCTGCGGATCGGCGTAACCGCTGACATAAAGCACCGGCAGATCGGGATAGCGCGCTGCCACGATCAGCCGCATTCACGCCCGCCCATGCCGGGCATGAGCAGGTCGAGCACGACCAGATCGACGACCTCTCCCTTTTCGAGATAGCTGATCACATCAGCGCCATCGGGTACGCTGACGACGTTGTGCCCGTCCTGTGTCAGGAACTGCTCGGTCACGAGCCGCACGCCCGGCTCGTCGTCGGCTAGCAGGATACGCAAAGGCCTCGAGGGCTGCGCGTCCACCCTGTCAGGGGCCAACTCATTCTCTTGCTCTTGCGCGCAGACGGGAAGGGTCACGATCATGCTCGTGCCTTCATCGGGCACGCTTTCGACCCGGATATCGCCACCGCTGCGTTGCAGGAACCCATAGATGGTCGAAAGACCGAGGCCTGTTCCGCTTCCCAGCCCCTTTGTCGTGAAGAAGGGCTCGAAAATGCGGCGTACCACCTCTGGGGGCATCCCACAGCCCTGATCTTCCACAGTGAGGATGACACAGGGAGCGCCAACCACGTTGGTCTCGCTGACAAGGCGGATACTGATCGACCCGCCCCGAGGCATCGCGTCACGGGCATTGATACAGAGATTGAGCAGCGCCATTTCGAGCTGCCCCGGATCGCTGAGCACCGGCGCCACCCGAAGATCGCGCGGCACAGCATCGAGATCCAGGGTGCACCGGCCTGTCTCGCCTCTCAGGTCGCTGGTGCGGCTCAGGCTCTGCACGATCAGATCGCGCATGTTCCAGATCAGCTCGACAAGATCGACCGGCTTCAGCGCCACAGGTTTGGGCCGACCGAACTCCAGGAGACGTCGCGTCAGCACAGTGCCGCGCCGCGCGGAATCGAGCGCATTATCGAAAAGCTTCGTCACCATCGGATCGCTCGCAGGCGTCATATCCTGCAGCAATTCGAGCGAACCCAGCATCGCAGTCAGCAGATTATTGAAGTCATGCGCAATGCCACCCGCCAAGGTGCCAAGCGCGTGCATCTTGTCGTCCTGACGCAGGCGTTCTTCCATAGCGAGGCGTTCGGTGACGTCACGATCGAGACTGAGCTGCCAACGTTGAGCGGCGGGATACGGCACGCCGGAAGCGTTGCGCGGCCAGGGTAGCGTCTGACGCGAGATCTCATGCCAGCGCGTGCCCCCCGGCGTGATCTCTGAAACGAGGCGCATGACCTCGCCATGCTCCTTTGCCTCCTCGCGCATGGCAGTGATTTCAGGACGAAGCGCTTCTTCGAACAGCGTGTTTTCCTCGATATCCCCTCTGGCGTTGAGGGGGGCGTCGACGTCGAAATTATGGCGCAGTACCGTACCATTGGCTTCCGAGAACACGACATTCATCGGAACTGATTCCAGCGCACCATGCAGCAACACGCGCTCGGTCATCAGCGCCCGCTCGAGCCGGTGATGGGCGGCCACCTCGCGCACCATTGCGCGCAGCGAATCAGACTCCCAGGGCTTATGAGCGTAAAACTGGATGCGGCCCTGATTGAGAGCGGCCACAACAGCCGCAAGATCGGCATAGCCGGTCAGCAGGATGCCACGCGCGTCGGAAAATTCACGCGCTTTGCTGAGTAGTACATCTCCGGTCATGTTGGGCATGCGCTGATCGGAGACGATCACGGCTATATCGGGCGACTTCTTAAGAAAGCCCAGAGCTTCGACAGGGTCCGTGCTGGACAGAATATCGAACTCGTCTTCCAGCAGATCGGTCAGCGCCACGAGGATTTCCGCCTCGTCATCGACGATGAGAATGCGGCTGCGCCCGTAGGGAACAGACATCTCGGTGCGTTTCATGCGCTGCGTCCTATCGTAACCGGGCCAGTCGGGGTCAGTCGGACGGGAACAGAAAGTGTGAAACACGCCCCTACCCCCTGACCGCCACTGAGATTGGCATCTTCAATATCAATCGAGCCTCCATGAGCCTCGATCACACCATAGGCAATTGCCAGTCCGAGGCCTGTGCCCATTCCTACCGGCTTGGTCGTAAAGAAAGGCTCAAAAACCCTGGCGCGCAGATCGGGAGGCACGCCGGGACCGTCATCGGCCACGCTGATCACGTAATTTGCCCCCTGCTCATTCTGCTTGAGCACCGTCTCGATCACGATCTTGCCGCTTGGCGCACCGGACTCAAGCCCCTCGACTTCGGCACGCGAACGAATGGCATCGGCGGCGTTGCTGACGATATTCATGACAACCTGATGCAGCAGGGCGGGCTGGCAAACCAGCATACGTGGCGCCGCCAGATGCCGTTCGACCGTGATTTCGCGCCCGAATTTGTGAGCCAGAAGCGCTAGCGCCGTGTCGATTGCCTCGACGACATCCGTATCCTGAAACGCGCTCTCATCGAGACGCGAGAAGCGACGCAGGCTCAGGACAAGATTCTGGATGCGCTGCAGGCCCAGTCTCATGGCTCCGATACGGTTGGAGCATTTTTCGAGCAGGGTAAGCTGGGAAGGCTGAAGCGGCCCCTCGGTCTCGATCAGCCTGCGCAGGGCGCGCGCAATCGTTTCCTCATGTGCCAGCGTAAACGCGAGTGGATTGTTGATTTCATGGGCGATACCGGCCACCAGTTCGCCGAGCGACGCCATCTTGGCGGTCTGAACCAGCTTGGCCTGAGTTTCGATCAGACGGGCATTGGCATCGGCGAGCTCGGCATTGGCATGAGCAAGCGCCTCGGCCATGGCCGCCTTCGCGGCGATGGCGCGCGCCTCACTCTGGGCCGTCTGAAGGGCGACTTCGCGTACCTGACGTTTGATTTCCTGCTGCCTGATCTCGTCCTGCGCCAGCTTGCGGCGTACGAGCACCCTTATGCGCAAAGCGAGCACATCCGGCGCGATGTCGCTCGGGACAAGATCGTCGAGCCCGGCATCGAAGAGATCGGCCGCTGAATGACGCCGGAACCGGTCTGCATCAACGATACCGAGGATACGGAAGGATGTGCCGCCGGCTTCGAGCACGTCCTGACGCCGCGCATCGAGGCGACGACAGAAATTGACCCCGTCGAGCAGGCGCGAGGTGAGGTCGAGCACGAGACAATCCGGCCCTTCCTCGCCCCCCAGCCATGCACCATTGATCAGCTCGCTCGACGCCGTGACGGTGGTAACCGTATGCCCGTCACGCCAGAGCAGCTCACCGAGCGAAGCCCCCGAGACATCACGTGCCCAATTGGCGCTCTCGCTTATTTCCTCTTCACAATCGTCACCTCTGGGGCTGGTGACGATGACGATGCGCGCGCGCCTGAAACGCCCGGCCTCATCAGCCTGCAGAAAATCGGACCCTTCGCGCAGCAAGGCCCTGATGCGCAGGACCAGCAGGTCAGGATGCGCCGATTTCGAAATATAGGCATCCGCCCCGCTTTCGAGGCCCTCTCGCTCCAGCCCCGGTGCCACGTCTTCGGTGAGCATCAGGATCGGAATCGAGCGCGTCTGGGCATTCATGCGGAACTGACGAGCCATCTGGCCGCCATTCATCCCGGGCAGATGATAATCCGAGACAACCAGATCGGGCAGACCGTCATCGAGGCAGGAAAGCGCTTCTTCACCGCTTGCCACGCGTCGAACGGCAAACCCCGCATTATCGAGTAGTGCGACGAGAGCCTGGGCCTGGCTGTCGGATTCCTCGACGATGAGGATGAGGGGAAGTTGCGTGTCGGAAATGGTCATGCAGTGTCGTGGTCCATCATATCATACACGCCTCAAGGAACGACTGTAACCGTTCAAGGTCCGGAATGGGTGATTATCGGGCTCGGCTTTTGCCAATCATTGCATTTCGTCGCGCTGGCAGCTACCTCAACGACAGACAACGTGGCCAGCTTCGACTGGACGCCTTTTTCCCGTGCCCGTTACGACAAGCTGAAAGCGCCCCATGGAAGCTCCATCCCGCCCTTCCCTGTCACGTCTGGCCCAGGCAAGCGAAGATCGTGAGGCCCGCACGCCCACCGGTATCGGTTTCGTGCGTACCACGTTCTGGGCGATCTGCCATTTCGTCTTCTATTTCGCCCAGCAGGTCGCCGAAGTTCTCGCCCCGCTCTGCCTCGTGATCGGTATCGGCTGGATGGCCCTGCCCCGTGCGCTCTCCGCCATTACGACTGGCAGTGCATCAAGCGATCCGCAGGCACAGGACGTCATGAACCATGTCGTCGGCAGCATCCCCGATCACCTGACGATCGGTAGCCATGTCATGACGCCGGGCGGCCTGATTTTCGACGGCTTCCTGCTCATGGCCATCGCGGCGGTCGGTGCAACGATCTCGGCCGTGGCCGCCCGCAATATGTAATTTCCCGTTCAAGACGTTCATGATCCGGGAGCGTTCATGATCCGGTTTCGCAATGTGAGCTATAGACATGAAAGAGGCCGCCGGGCTCAGGGGCGCCCGGTTCTTGAGGCAATCACCCTCGATATTCCCCAAGGCAGCTTCCACTGGCTGACTGGCCCATCGGGCGCCGGCAAATCGAGCCTTCTGCAGTTGATGCATCTAGAGTCCCTGCCCGATGAGGGGCAGGTCGAAATTCTGGGTGTCGACATCAAGAGCGCCAAGCGGCGACAACGCGCCCAGCTAAGACAGAAAATCGGTTTCATTCCGCAAGACCTCCGTCTGCTCTCCGAACTGGATGTTTTCGACAACATCGCTCTCCCCTTGCGACTTGCAGGCGCTGCGCGTGGAACGATCGAAGGTGAGATCGTGTCGATTCTCGACTGGCTCGGCCTGATCAGCAAGAAGCACAGTCTGCCCGACCAGCTTTCGGGCGGCGAACGTCAGCGCGTTGCCATCGCGCGTGCCCTCGTCATGCGCCCCTCCCTTCTTCTGGCCGATGAGCCGACGAACGCCTTGGCCGAAGGGCAAAGCTGGCAGCTTGTCGAAGCTCTTCAGGCACTGAGCCGTTCGGGTACTACCGTCATTGTCGCAACCCATAACGAAGCCCTGCTTCGTGCTGTAGAGTATCCAAGCATAGCGCTGAAAAACGGACGCCTTGCGGGGATGCCGCTGCGATGAGCCGAGCCCTGCCCGATGGCCTGCATCTCGGCAGGCGCGACCATGGGCTGATTCCCGTCATTGCGGCTGTTGCTGCCATAGCCGCCCTCGCTCTTGGGGGGTGGAACGCAGCACGCAGCCTCTCGCGTGAGTGGGAAAATGGCGCGGCGCAGCATGTCACGATCGAAATTCCCGACTTTACCGGCGACGCCGGGTCAACCGCGAACAGACTGAGCGCCGTTCTACGTAGCGATCCGGGCATTGCAACCGTCGAAACACTGCCTGAGACACAGATACGGGCTATTCTGCGGCCATGGCTCGGGACGATGCAGGGCGAGCTTTCCGATCTGCCCGTCGTGCTGGCCGTCACGCGGAAAAGCGGAGCCCCTGCAACCGATTTTCCTGCCATACTCGACACAGTCGCCCCCTCTGCCATTTTTGAAGAAAATGCCAAATGGGGCGAGAGGCTCACGCTTCTGGGCCACAGCCTTCAGGCTTGCGCCTGGCTGGCCGTGCTCCTTGCCGGGTTCGCCACAGCCGGAGTAACGACGCTCTCGGTGCGCATGACCCTGATCGCCAGACGCCGCACGATCGAGATCCTGCATGGCTTTGGCGCGCGTGACAGCCTGATTGCGCGACGAATCGCCTGGCGCAGCGCAGGGCTCGGCCTTGCAGGCGGCGTTCTCGGTACGATTCTCGGTGGTGCGACGCTTGCAGTTCTGCACAGGCTCATTCTGCCTTTCATGGATCAGCACAACGCCGGACTCTCCCTCTGGCCTCATGGCGTGTCGGAGTGGCTTTCTATCTGGGTCAGCCTGCCGCAGGCCTTATGGCAGTCTCTGGCCTGCGTGCCGGTTCTGGTGGCCTTGCTGAGTTTTGCAGTGGCCCAATACACGGTGCGGCTGTGGCTGCGGAGACTGCCGTGAAATTCTGGCTTGCGGTGCCATTCCTGATTCTCGTTCTGGCCCTCTCTTGGTGCGCTGGCTTTGCGTGGTTCTGTGTCGATGCGCTTCACCCGGTGTCGAATCCGGTCCATTGCGACGGGATCGTCGCCCTGACTGGAGGTCGCGACAGGATAGAGGCCTCGCTGTCGCTGCTCGACAAGGGCGTGGGCAGAAAACTGCTCATTTCGGGCGTCGGGCCCCATGCCACGCTGACACAGCTCGCCGAACACGCCCCCATCGCCCTCAGCCCGGACCTGACTTCACGCATCACGCTCGGGCGCAGAGCAGTCTCCACCATCGGCAATGGCTCCGAAACGGCAGAATGGGCCGCCCAGAACGGGATCCACTCCCTGCTTGTCGTCACGGCGGGCTATCATATCAGACGTGCCATGCTCGAGCTGCACCGCGCGGCACCCGGTCTGACGCTGCATCCCTACCCGGTACGATCGCCCGCCCTGAGGCGCAGCCCCGATCGCGCGACGTTCAGACTCTTGTTCCATGAGTACATGAAATGGATCGGCTCTCATCTAGGCCTGTCGCGCGGAATCAATCTGACGCCGCCAGCCTGACACAGCGACCACCAGGAAAGACATGATCGGGACGGATTGCGCCTTTATTCAAGCGGAGCCCGTCCCGTCGAATTCCATCGGGGCGCCTGTTGCTCTAGAGCTTCTCGGACCAAACAGAATCGACCGACCGGATCGGGGCGCCCATTCAGAAGATTGGCTTCCGAGCTGCAAGCCAGCGCACATGAACAGGGCTCTGGTGAGGATCGGAAACAGAGCCGGAACTGGGGGAATTCATGAACCGGATACGCGCCCTTCTCTTCATCATCTATTTTGTGATCCTGACTCTGATCATGGGCTTAGGGGCCATGCCGATACGTGCCCTCCGCCGCCATGAGGCAGCGTTACGCTACGCGCAGCTCTGGTCATCGCTCACACTTTGGGGGCTGAAAGTCTTCTGCGGTGTCAGCGTACGCGTTACCGGGGCGGAGAACCTGCCAGAGGGCGCCTGCCTGATCGCCTCGCAGCACCAGGCCTATTTCGATGGTTTCATCTGGATGATACTGGCGAAGCGCCCTGCCTATGTCATCAAGCAGGAACTCACGAAAATTCCGTTCATCGGCCCCATGCTGCTGCTTTCGGGCATGGTGCCCGTAGAGCGGGCAGCAGGCGCCAAAGCCCTGCGCGCGCTCATGAAAGCGACACAGGCCCATTTCGACGAAGGACGGCAGATCATCATCTTCCCGGAGGGCACGCGCACCCTGCCCGGCGAACGTGTGGCGTTGCAGCCGGGCATCGTGGCACTGGCCAAACAGGCCGCAGCTCCAGTTATTCCTGTTGCCACAAATTCCGGGCTGCACTGGCCGCGTCGAGGATGGATGATGCGCCCCGGCGAGATCATTATCGCCGTAGGATGCCCTCTTCCAGCCAATGCCGGGCGGCTTTCCCTCATCGACTCGATCTACAAATCCTGGGACAAGCTTTGTGTGGAAAACGGTTTACCGCACCCTGTGGATAACTCTGTGGACTCGCCTCGATGATCAGAGGCTTTCCTGTGCAGAAGCCGGGTATCGATTGGGGATGACCCGCTGCTTGCTCCCTAAGTGCCTGAACTGGCTGGCCGGAAGGCGAGTCAAGGGACAATCGCCTTAAATGCTGGGTTTTGTCCCTATATTGTTCCGGCAGAAATGAGCGGTTGGGGCATCTAACACAGGCATTTGCGCTTTCATAGCCCTTGTCGAAGAGTCTTTTTCGTTCCATCGCAAGCTCCGTGTCACCTCTGGGGATAAATTGTGCTCTTTCTCATTAAATGTGTGAAATCGGCCTGTGGAAATCCCGGCTTGCGCAGTAATGGCGGAGGTTTACTCCGGTGAGAAAAGCCCTGTTCTTTGCAGCGATCGCTGTTACGGTTCTGTTACTCTCCCTGATCGGGGCCGCGTCATGGCGCCTTGTCCGGCTCGACCGCGCCCTCACCGCTCTGCCTGCTCAACTCGAATCCAGGGGCTGGAACCTTGCCTGGCAGGATAAGCGCGTCCTTTGGCGCCCCTGGGGGGCTCAGATCGTCTTTACCCGGCCGGTACTCACGGGGCCTCAGAACCGGCTCTGGGCGGGCATGCAGCTCAGCATCGTCACAAGCCCGTTCCACCCCTTGTCATTGTCTTTCTACGCGAAGGGCACTCAGATCGTCAGGCTCGGTGAACGCCTTTCGCTGATGACGGGCGCATTGAGTGGCCGCTTCGCCACCTCCTCACGCATTGCAACACTGACTTCGGAAACGGTCACGGTTGCTGGGGCGCCTATCGAAGGGGTCGAGGAGCTCTCGCTCCAGAGCTTCACCGCGAGGCTGATCCCCGGCATCGAGAACGGGCACGACGCCCCTGCATGGGCTGTCGAACTGCGTGCGAAGACGGTGCTGCCCCAGTTCGTGAACGACCAGTCCACAGCCAGCCAGATTGCGCCTGATCAGCTCACACCCGCCACGACCCAAGGCATGACGGGCAATCGTCTGAAAACGCTTCTCGCCCTGCTGCCACCGCCGCGCGACCTGCACCTGATCGTCACGGCACTGAAGGGCGACACTCACGAGTCAGGGCCACAATCGACCATGACATGGGAAATGGACGCTATTTAATACAGACCGCTTCCTTCGAACTCGGCCCCCTTTCCTGCGTCGCGCGCGGTAATCTCTCTCATGACGGGGAAGGGACACTCTGGCGCATCTCTCAGGCTTGCAGGGCTTTGTTCGTTACGGAATCGCCCATGCCCCTGAATCGCTGCGCGTGAATCCGGATTACGCAGGGATCTTCAAGACGCTCGATGAACAAACGGCAAGGATACCGGACCAGCTCGATCTGCCTTTTCCAGTGGGTAGGAATGACATTTTATTGCAAAATCACATCTTCGCGATATTAACAGGGCATTCTCGATGAACCGGAGGGGAGGCTGACGCCTTATGGCGGAGGCTGTTTCCAATTCCCCTTCACGACTGGCCTTGATGGCCGCGGATCACTGCAATGCCCGATTTGAGTGCCCTCTTCCTCGCACGATTGCAATTCGCGTTTACCGTCGGATTTCATATCGTTTTCCCAGCCTTCTCCATCGGCCTGGCCGCGTTTCTGGCCGTGCTCGAAGGCCTCTGGCTCAAGACGGACAAACCCGTCTATCTCGACCTCTTCAAATACTGGCTGCGCGTCTTTTCGGTCGTGTTCGCCATGGGCGTCGTCTCAGGCTGGTGATGTCCTACGAGTTCGGCACCAACTGGTCGCAATTCTCGCAAAAAGCGGGACCGATCCTCGGCCCGATGCTCGCCTATGAGGTCATGACCGCCTTCTTCCTCGAAGCGGGCTTCCTGGGTGTGATGATGTTCGGCCTCAACCGCGTGGGCAAGCATCTGCATTTCGCCGCCACCTGCATGGTGTCGATCGGCACGCTGATCTCCATGAGCTGGATTCTGGCATCCAATTCGTGGATGCAGACACCGCAGGGCTACAAGATCGACGCTGCCACGGGCCGCTTCCTGCCGGCTGACTGGTTTGCGATCGTCTTCAACCCGTCCTTCCCGTTCCGTCTGGTGCACATGGCGCTGGCCGCTTTCCTGTGCGTGGCCTTCATCGTTGGCGGTGTCGGCGCCTGGCATCTGCTCAAGGCCAAGCGCCAGAACCGTGCGCCGACCGATGCGGTCAAGGTCATGTTCTCGATGGCTATGTGGATGGCCGCCATCGTGGCGCCGCTCCAGATTCTGGCCGGTGACGCCCATGGTCTGAACACGCTAAAATACCAGCCTGCCAAGATCGCCGCGATGGAAGGCGACTGGGAATCAGAAGGCCGCGCCCCTGAACTGCTGTTCGGCGTGCCGGACATGGAACATGAGGTGACCCGCTACAAGATCGGCATTCCGCTCGTCGGCTCGCTGATCCTGACGCATAGCCTTGATGGCAAGGTGCCGGGTCTGAAGGATTTCCCCAAGGACCAGCGTGCGCCGATGTATGTGGTGTTCTACACCTTCCGTGTGATGGTCGCCCTTGGCAGCCTGATGGCGCTGCTCGGCTTCTTCTCGCTGTTCCTGCGCTGGAAGGGCGGGTTCTACACCAACCCGATCCTGCTGCGCGGTGCGCTGCTCATGACGCCAGCCGGGTTTATCGCCCTGCTTTGCGGCTGGGTCACCACTGAAGTCGGCCGCCAGCCTTTCACGATCTACGGACTGCTTCGTACGGTCGACAGCGTATCCCCCGTGACGCTGCCGAACATGGAGATATCGATGGTGGCGTTCGTCATCGTCTATTTCATCGTCTTTACGGCCGGTATCGGCATTCTCCTGCGCGATTTCGCCAAGGAGCCCAGCACGGACGAGCACGAGCCCCCGCGTGACCAGCCGCATCGTGCCGCTGGCATCACCCAAATCTCTCATCACCCGGCGGAGTAAGCGTCTCGATGAACACCCTCGCCTATTGGTTGCCCATCATCTGGGCAACACTCGCCGCCCTCGCCATTTTCATCTATGTCTGCCTCGACGGGTTCGATCTGGGCATCGGCATCCTGTTTCTCGGTGAGCATCGCAAGGATCACCGCGATGTCATGGTCAATACGATCGCCCCTGTCTGGGACGGCAACGAAACCTGGATGATTTTTGGCGGTGCCACGCTCTATGGCGTGTTTCCGGTTGCCTATGGCACGATCCTGCCCGCGCTCTATCTGCCGATCCTGTTCATGCTGCTCGCGCTCATTCTGCGTGGCGTCGCCTTCGAGTTCCGCGTGAAGGCCAGTGGCGTTTTCGGCACGACCTTCTGGGATCGCTCCTTCTGCGTCGGTTCACTGGTGGCCTCGATCATGCAGGGCGTCATTCTTGGTGAACTGATCATGGGCGTGAAGGTCGAGAATAACGTGTTCGTCGGCAGCGCCTGGGACTGGGTCGCCCCCTTCCCGCTCTTCTGCGGCTTTGCTGTCGCCGTCGGCTATACGCTGCTTGGCGCGACCTGGCTGGTCTGGCGCACCGAGACCGATCTGAAGGCTGTCATGCAGCGTCTTTCGGCACCGCTCGGCCTGGCCATGCTGGTGCTGATCGCCATCGTCTCGGTCTGGACGCCTTATCTGCATGCCACGTACATGCATCGCTGGACCGATTTCCCGGAGATCATCTGGGTAGCGCCAGTGCCTGTCGCCGTGATCGTTCTAGCGGCGCTGTTCTTCCTGTCGCTGCGCAAATCAGCCACGCGTCTGACGCCGTTTCTCTGCGCGCTGGGCTGGTTCTTCCTGTGCTTCTCGGGGCTTGGAATCAATGTCTGGCCCTATATCGTGCCGCCGACGGTCACGATCTGGTCGGCCTCGTCACCGCCTGAGAGCCAGCTTTTCCTGCTGGCCGGGGCCTCGATCCTGCTGCCGATCATTCTCGCCTACACGATCTATTCCTATTGGGTCTTCCGCGGCACCGTGACCGCTGAACACCACTATCACTAAGGGAGCCTGACCATGCCTGCCACAACGGCACCTTCTTCCTTCCTGGCCCGTCTCGGTTGGTTCGTCGGGCTCTGGGCAGGCGGGGTCGCGGCCCTTGCCGTGGTCGCGACCGCAATCAAGATCGTTATTTTTCACCAATGGTGAAGGGGCGGACGTCAACCGCGTCCATCCCGGCGGCGAGAGCCGCCTGAAGTCCCTCATCGGTGTCTTCGAAGACGAGACATCTTTGCGGGGCGACCCCTAGCTTCTCTGCCGCAAGCAGATAGAGATCGGGCGCAGGTTTGGGATGGCTGACATCTTCGACCGTCACGACATGCTCGAACAATTCCAGCAGATCCAGCGTCTGCAACGTGGCTTTCACAACCGCTTTCTGTCCGGCGGACGCCACGGCCATCGGTACATGACCGAACTGGCTTCTGGCGATATCGGCTGCAAAGCTGTGCTCACGCAGCGTGTCGAGATGGTTCTCGTACAAGCCACTGCTACGCTTGAGTAAAGCATCGCTGTCAAGCGTCACGCCGTATGCCTGCTCATACGCGTCGAACAGCTTGCCGCTCGAAAGCCCTGTCCGCGCACGATACCAGTCTTCCTCGAGCGGATGGCCGTACTCGCCCAGCGCCTCCTTGAAAGTAAGATAATGCACGGGAAGGGTGTCGGCGATCGTGCCGTCGCAATCAAAAATGATCGCATCGAAATCATGATCGGCCAGAGTGAAATCGGGCATCGGA
This sequence comes from Asaia platycodi JCM 25414, assembly GCF_000614545.1. Lineage (GTDB taxonomy): Bacteria > Pseudomonadota > Alphaproteobacteria > Acetobacterales > Acetobacteraceae > Asaia > Asaia platycodi. Next base: position 65,308 of record NZ_BAKW01000006.1, read on the forward strand.
ATTCCTCCTTTCTTCAGAAATTATCCTTGGCCTTGCGCAGCGTAGCAAAGGTCTCAACGTCGGGCGCCATCAGGAACGGATTGGTCTGACGCTCGACGCGCAGCGCGACGGGCAGGGTCGGCTTGCCCTGCGCTCGCAAGGCGCGGATTTCGGCGACACGGCGCTGCAATTCTGCATTCTCCGGCATGCGTGAGAGTGCAAATTCCGCGTTGGCCGCCGTGTATTCATGGCCGCAGCAGATCAGTGTTTCATCGGGAAGCGAATCAAACCGGCGCAGGCTGGTGAACAACTCTTCTGCCGTACCTTCGAGCAGGCGCCCGCAGCCGAGACTGAACAGCGTATCGCCGCAGAACAGCGCAGGCACCGAACGGAAATAGAAAGCGATGTGTCCGCGTGCGTGACCGGGTGTTGCGATCACCTCACCGAGGTCATGGCCGATGGCGATACGATCTTCATCATGCAGCAGCAGGTCGAGCGGCGGCAGACGGGCGGAATCGCACTCAGCCCCGGCGATACGCGCCCCGTATTTCTGGCGCAGGGCCTCGGCACCACCGATATGGTCGGCATGGTGATGGGTCAGGAGAATGAGATCCAGACGCCCCTCGCCGATCACGGCACTGACCGCCTCGGCCTCACCCGTCGATAATGGCAACGACACCCGTCTGCGGATTGGTCAGAAGCCATGCATAATTATCCCGTGCATAGGGAATTGCCCTCACTGCCAGACTCATGGTGCTATGCTCCTCTTTTTTCGAACCGTTCTGTCGTTGGTCTTAACTCTATAGACGCTACGCCCGTTCACTCCCGAACGCACTCGCCGCCTGCCGATCTGTCGATCACGCTTACGCCTGCGACAGGCCCTTGCGCCCCAGCTCTGGCCCATACCCGCCGTTCGGGTTAGCGTGGCCCCATGCAGACGCGTCCTCCCCTGCCCGTGCCGTCCGACGCTGCCGGGTTTTATGCCAGCCGACGTGGAGAGCAGGTGATATCGCTTCTGATGTCGCGGCTGCTGCCTCTCCTGCCGGACCCGAAAGGGTTGCGGGTTCTGGGCCTTGGCTATGCGGCACCGGTTCTATCGCAATGGGGCGCCCTTGGCATGGCTCATTGGGTCGCGTCTGCGCAGCTCGACACCCCGATGACCAGAAGACGGGGCATCGTGCCACCCTCCGCCAAAGAATGGCCCAGCTGCCTCGTCGCGCCCGACAGCCTGCCTTTCGACGATCTGAGCATCGATCTAGTGGTGCTGATGCACGGGCTGGAAATCGTCGACCCGCATCCCCTGCTGCGCATGATCTGGAAGGTTCTCTCCGATCATGGGCGCCTCATCCTGGTGGTGCCCAATCGCACCGGCCTTGCCGCAAAAGACGACACCCTGCCTTTCGGGCATGGAAGCCCCTTTTCGACAGGGCAGCTGGACCGCGTCCTGCAACGTGCTCTTTTTCGCGCTGAGTCAGGATCCACCGCTCTCAGTGCACCGCTCGGGCTGCTCTCGCTCGACGAGAGAGCAGGCTTCATGGGTGACAGACTGTTCAGCATGCTTGGGCGGCGCTTGGCGGTGTGCATCTGGTGACGGCGTGCAAGGATCTCTATTCTGGCATGCCCGTCGAAGCCGAGCGAGCGGCGCTGAATTTCACGCGTCGCGTGACCAGTCTGGCAGGATCGGCAGGCGGGTATCCGAACCTGCCCGAAGGGCCGAAATCCCGGCCCCGCAACCCAAAAGCTTGACCCGAAACCTTGGTGTCGTAAGACTGCGCTCATGTCCCTGATTCAATCGATCAAATCCGTTCTGGCCCCGCCGCATCGCGCTGCCATCCCGTTTCTCGCGCTGACAGGCGGCCTGACCGTTCTGGGCCGTGCGACGCCTTGGCGGGCCACGCGCCTGATCGGCAATGTGGCACTGGGCGGATTTGCTTTCTGCCTGTATTTCTTCCGCGATCCGAAGCGTTTCCCCCCGGCGCGGACCGATCTGGCGCTCGCTCCGGCCGATGGCCGCGTGGTGTCGGTCGAACTTGCCACGCCGCCCGCGGCCCTTGGCATGGGCAGCGATCCGGTCTGGCGCGTGGCGACCTTCCTGTCGGTGCTGAACGTGCACATCAACCGCATGCCTGCCGCGGGTACGGTGACAAAGATCGCCTATCATGCCGGACAGTTTCTCAACGCCAGCCTCGACAAGGCCTCCGACCTGAATGAGCGCAATGAAGTACGCCTGACGCTTGAAGATGGCCGTCATATGGCCATCGTGCAGATTGCCGGACTGATTGCGCGCCGTATCGTCTGCTATGTGGAAGAAGGCAGTGCCGTCGAACCCGGCGATCGTTTCGGTCTGATCCGCTTCGGCTCGCGCACCGATCTTTATCTGCCGCCCGACGTGACGCCTCTGGTCAGCACCGGCCAAATCATGGTCGGTGGCGAAACCGTCATCGCCCATCTCTGATCCGCGGTCGCTGTGTCGGAAGCGCCCCTCACGCCCGCGCCGAATGTCTCGGCGCCCCGATCTGACACCCCGGAAGGCGCGACCTCGCGTCCGGGGCGCAAGCGCCGTCGTCTGAGGCGCATCCGCCCCAGGCGCGTGCGCGTGCGCGGACCGTCATTCAACCGACTGATCCCGAATTTGCTGACCATGCTCGGGCTTTGCGCCGGGCTGAGCAGCCTGCGCTACGGGCTGGAACAGCAATTCGCTTATGCCGCCGTAGCACTGGTAATTGCAGCCTGTATCGATGGACTTGACGGTCGTATCGCGCGGCTTCTGCACGGCACGTCGCGCTTTGGCGCCGAATTCGACTCGCTGTCGGATTTCGTGTGTTTTGGCGTGGCGCCGCCTTTCCTGCTCTATCTATGGACGCTGCACGGTACGGGTGGCCGATACGGCTATGTGCCCTGCATTCTGTTCACGGTCTGCATGGCGCTGCGTCTGGCGCGCTTCAATGCCAGCCTCGACGATGAGGAAAAGCCCGAATATTCCTATAACTTCTTCACGGGCGTACCCGCCCCGGCGGGTGCCGGTATCGTGTTGTTTCCGATCTTTCTCGGGCTCGAAGCCGAGAAAATGCACTGGCCATTGCTCGACTCCATCGCTCGCTCTCCCATACTGGCAGCGGGGGCGCTGATCCTGACGGCTTCCCTTCTCGTCTCGACCCTACCTGTGTGGTCATTCAAGAACTTCAAGATCGCCGCTCGCTATGTGCTGCCGCTGATGCTCGGCACGCTGCTCTATGCTGCGATTCTTGTAGCCGACCCCTGGCTGGCGCTCGCGGCGGCGGGGTTGATCTATCTGCTGATCCTGCCTTTCAGCCGTCGCAGCTTTCATCGGTTGAAAGCGCAGGCCGAGGCGCTTTCGGAAGATGTTCCCGAGGCTTGAGGCCTCGCGCTGTAGCCGCTTGAAAGAATCGATCGTCTCCTGATCCCTTCGACATGAGGATCGGACCGGGTTTTCCCGATCCGATCCTGCTACAGTCGATCAAAAGGCCAGTTCAACCTGTCCGCCGAACTGGCGCGGTTCGTTGAAATAGCTCTGCAACCCTGTGGTGACGCCCAGCGACTTGAAATAAGCGTGCTGCTCGGCGAACAGATTGCGCGACCAGAGCGAGAAGGTAGCCCGGGTTCCGGCATTGCCAAGCTGAACATTCGAAATGGCGATACGTCCATTGACGATCAGACCGCTATCTCCCTTCGGCTGATAGACGTTCTTCCCATTGCCGACGCCCAGATAAACCGGATCGGTCGTATTGGCGTAATAACCGCTATCGATATTGCCATCGAGATGCGCGAGCAGCGTAAAACCATGGAGGGGCCGTGTGTAATCGACCTGGAAGCTGCCCGAATGCGCCGGTGTGTAGTTCTGGTAGATTGGTACAAGCATGGAGCTGATGATACCGGCCGAGTTCTGATACGGGTTCGCCGTCGGCGGGATATGGACGTAATTATAGGCGTAGGAAAAGCCGATTGTCAGATGGCGCATGGGCGACACATTCAGCTCGGCCTCAACACCGCTCAGATCACCATGACCGGGCGCATTGATGGTTGAGGTCGTGGTGCGCGTCGTGAGCTGATTGCCGATCTGGTAAGGCTTGCTGAAATCGACCTGGATATCTTTATAATCGCCCCAATATCCCGCGACATTGAACCGCACGCGCTGGTCAAAAAACTCGGTTTTGGAACCGAATTCGAACATCGAGACCGATTCAGGACCGAAAGCCTCATAATCCTGCGCGCGGGAATTGGCGCCGCCCGGCTTGTAGCCTGTGCTCCATTTTCCATAGAGCAGCACACGCTTCGTCAGATCGCCACTGACTTCAAGCAGCGGATCGACACGCGACCATCCGGCATCGAAATCGATCGGCCCCGACACGCCCGCGGTGTTGACCGGGGCCTTGTTATTGACCGTCGTGAGCGTGCCATGCTTGCCGTCATGCGACCAGCGCAGCCCTGCTGTCAGATGCAGCTTGTCGTAGAGGATGGGCGGCGTATAGACCGCATTGCCATAAACACCCCAGCTTTTCGATGTAACCTGGCTGGCGCGATCGATTGGTTGCAGCCCCCAATCGTCATAAGCCGGGCCCGTAAGCAGCTTGTAGTCGCTGCCTGCCGCATTGGTGAACTGATTGGTGTAGAAAGCCTGCGCATTATCGGAAGCGTGCTCGCGGAAATAGATGAACCCGCCCTGGTATTTCAGACGCTTGGTATGCCCAAAAGCCTGAATTTCCTGACTGATCTGGTTCTGCCAGAAACCGGCAAGCGAGTTACGAGCGAAGCTCGTTCCGGTGAAATTGCCTGTCGTGTTGGACATGCTCCCCGCAGCCATGCCGTTATCGAACTGGCTCTGGCTCAGTTCGCGATAGGCGGTGATGGATCTGAAGGAGAGATATTGCGGAATGGCCTTGTAATCGAGCGTCATGCGATGGCCATTGGTCTTGCCGATGCTCGGCTCTTCCGGCACGCCCACGAAGGCGCGCTTGGCGCGGGTCGTCTGTAGCTGCGCGACCTGAGCCAGCTTGTTTGTGCCCGGTTTCAGCAACTGCATCCACAGCGTGGTCGTGCTGTCATAGGAATTGTCATAGGCGTAGTCGGCGGTGAAATTATCGACCGGGTGATACATCGCCTCGACGTGAAAACCATGCTTGTCATACTGGTTGAACCCGCCCGTATCGGGCATCGGGTTTTTGACCAGCGCCGCACGATGCGCCTCAACCGCATCGATCTTGATCGCGAGATCATGAAAGGCCGGAAGGTCGAGATGCAGCTCACCCTTGTTGCTGTTGTAATTGCCGAAGCCGCCGAGCAGACGCATACCGAATTTGCCGGTCGGCCTGCGCGTAATGATGTTGAGCGCGCCTGCTTCAGTATTCCGTCCGAAAAGCGTGCCCTGCGGCCCTTTGAGACCTCCATGCTCTCGACATCGAACAGCGCCGTACCGAGTGCCTGGGGACGCGCCACATACACGCCATCGATATACACACCCACGCCCTGATCGCGCGCGGGCTGATTACTGTCACCCAGCACGCCAACCCCTCGGATATTGACGACCAGCGCCGAATTCCGGCCTGAGAACTGGGCGATACGCAGTGAGGGAATAGAGCCGTCGCCGAGATCGGTGAGCGAGACGACATGACGATTGGCAAGTTGCTTGGACGAAAAGACTGTGACCGAGCTCGGGTCTTTATGGAAGTTTCTGGCGTGTTTTTGCGCCGTCACGTCGATGCTCTCCGGCGCGCTTTTACGCAGAATGTTTTTTTTTACCGCGGGCTTTTCGCCCTGCACGGAAGCAGCCACTTTCGGGATAGGTGCTGAAACGCCCGGCTTCACAGCGGCGGAGGCTCTTTTACGGGAATCTGGATTGTTGTCGCTTCTGGTCGCGGAATAAGCAGAACCGGTGCAGCAAAGAAACGTGAACACCAGGCACAGTCTTTTACCCTTCAACACAAACATCTCTCCCGCCCCTGCCAACTGTACCGTGTCCAGTCAGGGCCTTGGGCTTTATTCGATACGTATGAACACCGGAGGCTATGTTCAGGTGACAGTGCACCCGGCACGTTTCACTTAGAGATGTTTTGGAATGGTTTTGTATCGAAACAAGTATAGGATATGAAATATATGTTATACTGACTTATATATTTAACAATAGTTTCCGTTTTCGTTCATATTTATAATAATATCGGTAATTTCGTTTACAATTTTTTTTCGTGAATTTTTTATTGCAAATATGGAAGAGTAACCTTCATCGAAACGATCATTATTTCTAAAGGTGCGAAAAAATCAGATAATGTTGGAATCTACCGAAACGGGCCCAGCCTCACTGCCTATGCGAGCGCGCCCTTTCAGTTATCGAAGTCAGGCTCCCGCTCATGACTGTGCAGACGGCGATAATCAACACGATAATTGCCGTGCCCATCCTGAGACAGCATATCGACGAAGCGTCTTCCCGCCAGAATGTGGCTCGGTTCATAAGCATGCTGCAGAAGCACTGCCTGCCCTGTAGCCTCGTCAGTGCCGCGGACAGTCACAAGAATCTGGGCGTAAGTTGCGTCGAGTTGCTCCCGACTGAGCAGGGCAAGCGGGCTGCTGCTATCGATAGGATGCGCCAGTGTTTCGATGAAGCGCAGTTCGGGCATACGCGATTGCAGCAGTTTCAGCGGTGTAAAAATCCGTGTGGGATAACCGCCCTCACCAATCACGAATTGCGAGAGCGACAATTCCGAATCCATCGCGAGCACGGCGCTTTTGCGCACATTGGCCAGCCGCAGGCAAAGCACGGGGGGAGTGGCCCGCTTGCTGATGACCGCCGCCTTGCTGAACACGATCTGCGCGCGCGGGCGCGAAAACCGGGCGAAGACCACGCCGGTGGACAGCGCATTGATCATCATTCCCAGCAAGGCCTCGACCGACACAAGCGCATTGGCCATATGCCCCGTCGGCGCCATGACACCATAGCCAACGGTGGAGAGCGTCTGAACGCTGAAGAAGAACAGCGAAAGCAGATCGAGATCGGCAGCGTTGTTGATGCGCGCGTTGCACAGCCGATAAAGCAGCGCAAAAGCCAGATTGACGACGAAATAGGCGATAGTGGACCACCCCATGAAACGGGGCCAGGAGGTGGTCAGGGCATGATGATAGAGATCGGTCCAGAAGTTGCTGCCGATGCCCACACGCGTTACGGACGCACGCACACGATCTTCGATTCCGTCAGCTGAATCGGTCAGGAGCCCGAGCGCCCTTGCAGGATGCCCCTTGCCCAGTTCTGCCTTCCCAGCCAAATCCCCGGTCATGACGGCGTATCGAGATCGCTTAGGTCAGAGCCGCTTCCTGCAAGCGCCGAATGACACGCGCGTGTCCCATCAGCGGCAGAAGGGCGTGAAGCTCCGGTCCGGCCTCCTCTCCCGTGAGGGCGAGACGCAGCGGGTGGAACAAGGCCTTACCCTTGCGTCCTGAGACCTCTTTGAGCGCCGTCGTCCAGAGCTTCCAGCTATCTGCAGTCAGGGGGGCTTCAGGCAGGGTCTGTTCGGCCTGAGCGAGGAAAGCTGCCTCGTCGCTCAAAGTGGGAGGAGAAATTTCGCCCTGTACCACGTCCCACCAGAAGGCGATTTCGCCGGTAAGGTCGACATTGCCGCTGATGGCGTTCCAGAAAGCCTCATCGGCGCCCTCGGGCAGACGCGATTTCACGTCTTCGAACGACAGACCATGCAGCAGGCGACGATTGAGCCCGAGCAGATGCTGCATGTCGAAACGCGCTGCCGATTTTGAGATATGAGACAGGTCGAAGCTCGCAATCGACTGCTCCAGCGTCATGGGCACCGGGTCGTCGGAGCTGCCGATCTTCGCCAGATAGGAAACGACCGATTGCGGCTCCATGCCGTCATGACGCAAAGCGCGCAGCGACAGCGCGTCGAAGCGCTTGGACAGCTTGCCGCCACCCTCATCGAGCAGGAGCGGGAGATGGGCAAAGGTGAAGCGGTTCGGTCTGCCGCCAAGCGCCTCGATGATATCGAGCTGTACGCCGGTATTGGTAATGTGGTCTTCACCCCGAATAATGTGCGTGATCCCCAGCTCCATATCGTCCACGACCGAAGCGAGGGTGTAGAGCACGGTGCCGTCTGCGCGCACCAGAACCGGGTCGGAAATGGCGGTGAGCTTTACCGACAGATCGCCCATGACCAGATCGCGCCAGCTCTTGTGACCGTCGGAGAGACGGAAGCGCCAATAGGGGGTCTTGCCATTGGCCTCGGCCCGCTCGCGCTGCTCTGGCGTCAAACGCAGCATGGCACGATCATAGATCGGAGGCTTACGCGCCTTGAGACGCGCCTCGCGCTTGGCCGCAAGCTCCAGCTCGCTCTCAAAGCAGGGATAGAGGCGTCCCGATGCCTTCAGGGCCTCGATGGCGAGCGCGTAGCGGTCGAGACGTTGTGACTGATGGGCGGTTTCGTCCCAGCTCAGGCCGAGCCATTCGAGATCGGTCTTGATGCCCTGCTCATATTCCGCTTTCGACCGCTCGACATCCGTGTCGTCGATGCGAAGCAGGAATTTGCCGCCATGATTGCGGGCATACAGGGCGTTGGCGATGGCCAGACGGGCATTGCCAACATGAAGATAGCCGGTCGGGCTGGGAGCGAAGCGCAGTTTCATGCTGCTTCTATGCCAAGCGCGCAGGCAATTTGCCAGAGCCTGCACACGCCCGACCGTTCAGAAAACCGGGGGTTTTCAGAAAATCCGCGAGAACCCGGCACGTTGCAGCTCGGCCAGAGCCCCTAAGGCGCTCGGCGTCACGATAGCACGGGGGTCGAGTGCATTGGTCAGTTCGGCGGCTAGCTGCTCCTGCGTGAGCCCGGCAGGTCCGGCGCCGAGGGCGATCAGCCGGCCTGCATGAGCCCAGACGGCGTTGTGACAGGCAAGAAAGACCACGCCACGCGCCTGAAGCGCCGGAATGCTGCGCCCGGCGGCCCCATAGGCGCCCTGCTCGTCCTGATGATGGCGCGAGCTGCCTGCAGGTGTCTGATGCAACGGCATTGCCGTCTGACCGGGAGAGACCAGGCGGGCCAGGTCGAAATGCGCCCAGGCAGCCTCGTTATAAAGCCCAAGCTGCGCTTCGCCCCAGAGCGCCATGACGAGCAGGGCATCGGGGTGGACGAAGGAAAAAACCTCGCTGTTGAGCAGGTTCTGCGCTTCGTTCGGCCAGTTGCCCGAAAGCGCTGTGCCAGTGCCCAGCATTTTCTGCGCGCCGCGATACGCCAATAGCGCATCGAAAGCCACGTCGTCCCAAAAATCGGGATGATCCAGCAGGCGTGGCACGGTAGTGAACTGGCGCCGCCGCGGCAGGGCTGCGAGTTGACGGCTCAGATCGGATAGACCGCTCTGCGGCGCAGGCGAGGGCGGTAGAACGGTAGCGGCCAGACCCGGCAAGGGAGCTGCCATGCCGAGCGCAGTGGCTCCCCAAAGGAGCTTACGGCGTTCTACGGCCATCAGAGTTCGACCTGTTCGTCGTCTTCCACAAGGCGACGCGGGTCGAGCGTGCGCCAGTCCCGCTCCATCGACGTCGCAGGAGTGGCGGCAAAATCCTCAAGCTCGGAGGCTGACTTCCAGCCATCGTCACCCGCCTCGACCACGATCGCGTCTTCGCCGAACGAGAACCAGGATTCGAGTACTTCGCGCCCGACAGCACCACCAACGCGACACCGTTCGATGCTGTCACGCACATAGGCGCGGGCATAGGCGTTGGCATGGGCGAGGTCCTGGAAGTCTTTGACCTCTTCCACGATTCCTTCTTCCGCACCGCCCGAATTATCGAGAATGCGGACAAACCAGCCGCGATCGGGCTCTGCTTCAGAACTGCTCACGCTTCGTTCTCCTTCTTTTTAGACGGGACTTTTTGCAGAAGGAACTCGCGACCGACCTTCACCCGCTTCTCGCCGTCATAAGCGACGATATCGGCTGTGGCATAGGTTTCGTTCCATTTGACAGGGATGAAAGACCCCGTGCCCACGACATCGAGCGGGGCATGAGAGTCGCGCATCGTCATGCATTTCTCAAGGCCAAAGCCGGAAGAAACGATGATCTTCACCTCGGTAAAACCGGCTTCATTGAGTGATTCACGCATCCACCAGATGGCGGCTGCCGATACCCCCGTGCCGACGAGGTCCTTCAGCTCATGATCGGAGCGATAACGCCTGATCGTGCCCGGTGTGTGACGCTCTAGCACGCCATAGGAAGATTGCGGATCGAGCCCTTCGATGAAGCGCCCGCCATGGGTATCCAGACGCACACTGATGCGCCCCTCAGCTGCCAGCTCGGGGAAGCGACGGCAGACGGCCAGCGCATCGGTGATCTCCTGACCGAAGTAATCGACCAGCACCACCAACGGATCGTTCGGATAGACCTCGTGATACATTTCAGCGGCACGCAGGTCGATCCGGCATAGCCGATCAGGGCGTGAGGCATGGTGCCCAGCCCCCGCTCGGCACCGAAAAAGCCTGCTGTCACATCATTGGCGCAACCGACAAAGCCCCTGGCCCCCTCGCGGCGCGCTGCGCGTGAGCCAACAGAAGCCGCATAGCCCATGATTTCCTGCATTTCGAAACCGGCACAATGCCGCGCTTCCATCGCCATGAAAGCAGCATCTGGCAGGGCAAGTGCCATCTGATAGGCGTTATGGGCAGCGACGCAGGCGGAGCCGAGCTTCTGCAGCAGCAGGGTTTCGAGCGGGGCCATGCGGGTAAAGGGGCCGGTCAGATAAACCAGTGGCTCCCCGGCCCCGACCCAGCTGCCCTCAGGCGTCATGATTTCGATCGCAACCGAGAAACCCTGTTCTCGAGCGACGTTTCTGAGCCACTCGATCATCAGGCCGTGGGCAGCAATGACCGGCCTGCGGATGAAGAGCGCATAGGTGACTTCGCACTCGCCGAAATGCGAGACGATCGCCTGAGTGCGGTTGAAATACGCATCGGTGCGCGCCGCGATCTCGCTCTGGCTCAGAGCGAGCTTCGGGCTGACCGCAGATCGGATGGCGGCATTTTCTTCATCTGGCCGGTTCGAGGTCATTTTTGCAACGCTCCATGATCGCGGAAATGCCCCGTCAGCTCCTCAGCCAGAAGGAAAGCCATTTCGAGCGATTGCTCGGCATTGAGGCGCGGGTCGCAGAACGTCTCGTAACGCCCTGCCAGATCGGCTTCGGTGAGGCACTGGGCGCCACCGACGCATTCGGTCACGTCCTGACCCGTCATTTCGATGTGGATTCCGCCCGGACGCAGGCCAGCCCTCTGGAAGACCGAGAAGAAACCCTTCACTTCGCCGAGAATGGAGTCGAAGGAACGCGTCTTGACCTTGTCAGCCGTGGTAATCGTGTTGCCATGCATCGGGTCGCAGAGCCAAGTAACCGTACGACCGCTGGCCTGCACCTTGTCGAGAAGCGGCGGCAGGAAATCGCCGACCTTGCCCGCACCCATACGCGAGATGAGGGTGATGCGTCCGGCCTCGTCCTTCGGGTTCAGGATATCCAGCAGGTTTTCAAGATCGTCGAGTGTCGTCGTCGGCCCGACCTTGATGCCGATCGGGTTGCCGACGCCACGCAGGAACTCGACATGAGCGCCATCGGGCTGGCGCGTACGATCGCCGATCCACAGAAAATGCGCCGAGCAATCGTACCAGTTCTCGCTCAGGCTATCGATGCGTGTCAGGGCCTGCTCGTAAGGCAGAAGTAGCGCCTCATGCGAGGTGTAGAACTCGGTCTCGTTGATCTGCGGGGCGCTCTGGTTGAAACCGCAGGCCCCCATGAAGGAAAGCGTCTCATCAATGCGCTGGGCCAGATCCTGATAGCGCTCTGCGAGCGGCGAGCGCTTGACGAAGCCCAAATTCCAGCGATGCACTTCATGCAGATTGGCATAACCGCCGGAAGCGAAGGCGCGCAGCAGGTTCATGACACCGGCTGACTGGAAATAGCCGGTTTCCATACGGCCCGGATCGGGCAGACGCGCGGCCTCTGTGAATTCAGGCCCGTTGATGATGTCACCGCGATAGCACGGCAGCGTCACGCCATCGAGGGTTTCGGTGTCGGAAGAGCGCGGCTTGGCATATTGCCCGGCCATACGTCCGATCTTGATGACCGGCACCTTGGCGCCAAAGGTGAGCACAACGGCCATCTGCAGCAGCACACGGAAAGTATCGCGCACGATATCGGCCGTAAACTCGTTGAAGCTCTCGGCACAGGCCCCGCCCTGCAACACAAACGCCTCGCCGCGCGCCGCCTTGGCGAGCTGGCTTTTGAGGCGCCGCGTTTCGCCTGCAAACACCAGCGGCGGATAGCGCCGCAGTCGGGCTTCGACAGAGTCGAGCGCGGCTGCATCCAGATAATGCGGTGCCTGGCGAATGGGGTGCGACCGCCAGCTCGACGGCGTCCAGCCGGCGTGCTGGGCGGATTCGCGGTTCGGGTGCATGAGAGCGTCTTCCTTCGGTTCAAAAAGAGGGGGTCTAGTATGAAACGGAATATTCCTGTCGCCTAGGGGCTAACCTCGGCACGGACGCGGCGGAATGTCAGATTCCAGCGACAGGCGCCGGTCAGAGGATGATCGTCGGAGGCCAGTGGAGCGATCCCGTGATAGAAGAGGCGCGATGCGCCACCCCATACCACCACGTCTCCGCTGACAAGGCGCAATTTGCGGACCGGATCTGTGCGCTCTGCACCGCCGAACAGAAACTGGGCCGCCAGCCCCAGAGAAATGGAGACGATCGGAGAATCGAGCGCTGTTTCATCGCGGTCCTGATGCAGCCCCATACGCGCGCCGGGGGCATAGCGGTTGAGAAGGCAGGCCTGCGGCTGGAAATCACCGAAACCCGCCTGTGCCGCCATATCTTGCGCAAAAGTGATCCAGTCGGGTGGCAGTGCAGGCCAGAACCCGCCCGAAAGGGGGTCACGGGACTCGTAACGGTACCCCGCTGCGTCGGAATGCCAGCCAAGCGAGCCACAATTTGTCATCTCTACCGAAAAGCGGCGACCGCCCGGTGTCGTTAGCCGCCTCAGCGGCGCCTGCGACACGATGTCACCCACCTGCGCCATCAGCCTTTCTTGGCGTGATAAGGCGGCTCCGGGAAGTAAAACGGCCCCCTGCGCGAGGGTCTCGCGTGCCCTGAGGGCGCCGAACAGATCATCCATCATAATAGGCCCTTGCCGCCTCCTGCCTCACCGCTTACTTGAGGTTCTTATCAGCGCCAGAGATCGGGCTTATTTCCGAATTGGCAACCACCGTTCCTGTACGCCAAGCGTAACGGGACGAAACTGCAAGGGAATGCTTCGATGGCAAAGCTCCGACGCGGCGCCTTTCTGGCCGCCACTCTCCTCGCCCTGCCTGCCGGCACGGCCTGGGCCCAGTTTACGGGACAGAACGCCCCGAATGACGCCCATGCTCCGCAGAGCACCACCAATGACGGCGGCGTTGAATATCATGGCAAGGGCGAACATCTGACCGCCAAAGGCCGCCACTCGCTGCCGCCCGGCTATCAGGAAACGCCGAGCACCGAGTTCAATCACGGCCCCGACCCCGATCACGCCGATAATGTGCAGCGCGATGCCGTGACCGGCGCCGATCTGAGCAAATTCGGTTCTGCCTATTCCAATAGCAGCCCGGTCCAGAGCGGCCAGCTCGGCGATGCATCGGGCAATGGCTGGGTGGCCCCGCGCTGAACACAGTCTCCCGGATGCCTCGCGCATCCGGGATCTCTGCGGCAGGAAAAACGCGCAGCAACAATAGCTGCAAGATCTTATCGGTACCCTGTGCCCGACAGAGGCAGGCAGGCAGCGGCAGATCCAGCTCTTCTCGAAACTGATCCGGCTTTCAGAACGACAAGGTAAACTGCCCCTGCAATGCGGAGGCGTCGGCATAAAGATGCGAGATGACCAAGCAAATCGTTTAGTTTGTCATTTCTCCGCAGATCAATTGACCATTTTTCTTGCTACGGAATCCATTTTGCAGATCCATCAAAAATAAATATTATATTTGGATTGTTGATTATATCAGGGTAACTATATTTTACGATTACAGCTCACCCTACCATCCGGTACGGTCCCGTTCTGCGCACCAGCGCCTTGCTGTAGCGCATGGGCCATTTCGTGCGCCAAAGCGGAGAGAAGGAGGTTCTGATTTTCCCAACCAGCCATGTCAGAGCCGATGTGAATATTTAGGTCGGTAGAATCATAATACAGTCCCGCACCAGTACTCCTGACTACCTTTAAGGCAATCTCTCCCGCCGCGTTGATTTCACCAGCAAGAAAAGATGACTTCTGAGCAGCGTCGACGATCTGGTTATAACCGCGGTCGTCGATGAGATTACCGCCCTTCAAACTATTGAGCCATTTTTGTCCATCGCTATTGATAATCACTCTCGATGTTGACATAATCTCTTCCTTTTCACCATCTATTTAGATATTTTTATTCCGAAAGATTTTACTTTTCCAAAACCATTAAAACCTATAGTTATCACTGGATTATTTGAAATACTCGTATTTTTATATTCTATAGTTGCATTAGACAATTTCTTATTTTTATGAAAAAAAGAGCAGCCAAATACCGGATCTGGGTGATACAACATATTAAAAGGAACTGAATCAGGAGGTAGCGGTAGGCCTCGTATAATAATTTTTGGATTACTTCCAAATGATTTTAATATTTCTTTTGATGATATGCCATTATCGTCACACCCGTCATTCCTCATCTCTATTTGGAAAAACGTAGTCTGTACATCCTTGCCATCGAACTCAGTGTCGTTTCGAGAAGCATGGATCCAGTATACTGGCGTATTAGGATCAAGGGGTCTAATCTCGTAAACGTAGAAAATTTTCTTTTTGTATATATTTTCCTCCCTCTACATCAAGTATATGTACAATAGGTTTTTCCCCCTCATTTAACGACTCCTTTAATTCTCTTTTATAAGGTGATAAGGTACTAAGATAATCGTTTGAAGTCGAAAATTTTCTATTGGGAACAGAACCCAATTCGCTCGCTTCCCTTACGAGGTTAACTGCGAGTAACGTCTGCTTACTCAAGGGCGGCTCAGTACAAGATGACAACCCGATCGACACCCCGGTTAACAGCGCAATCGATTGTATCACGCGTCTCTCTCGCCGCTTGCGCGAGGGACTATTGCTGCTCATCGTTCTCTCCCAGCATTCTGTGAATATCGTTGAACCGGTGAGAGCAGATAGGAGATGACCCGTCTTTTCCCGGTTACGATACCGGCTGTCACGGCCATGCCTGCCTCAATCGGGCTGTGCCGGCCTCGGTCTCAATAGTTTGGCGGTCGAGCATAATCTGTGCGACGTAGCCACTCCCTTCTCCCCCATCGAGATCGGCCTCCGAACCCGCGGTATTCGCCCTGCCCGCCCTGCCATGACCATCGGGGTCGTTCAGTGTATCAACCGTCTTCAGATCATCTGCCGTACTGGTCTGGCTTATAGAGACTACGTGGCCTAGTATGAGCCCGTAGCGCGTAAACTTGAAGGCAGCGACTTTGACCTGCACAGGCTGGCCTTCTGTCACAAACCCGATATCCTTATTACTGATCTCGACCTCGACATTGAGCATTCTGTTGTCAGGCACGATTACCATCAAGCGCTCTCCTGCCGTGACAACGCCGCGAACAGTAGTAATGCCCTTTCATCACGGCGAGCGCTGCCATCGGAGTGCGAGCCGAACGATCTAACCGGACACGTTTGAAATCGGCTTTCAACCCACGACCGTGTAGAAGACGGACGACTCCTGAAATAGAAGCTGTATCGCCTAGAGCATTGCAGATCTGGTTCTCTTCGGCTGGGTTACCCAAAAGACGCAGAAACTCGGTGATCGTTCGAACATTCATCCTGAATCGCTCGGAATCACACTAACTGCTTCCACCCAAAGGCTCCCAGAGTTCGCAACAAAGCGTTGCCGTTATGTGTCTTAGTGCTTCACGGGTCTGAGCCGATGCGTATAGGTAGAAAAGTAACGTTTCCGACATCCAGTCTGAGACTGATATTCAAACCTATAATTTGCAAAAATCTTTTTTTCGTTTTTTTATTATTACAGTATAATTTTTGAGATTTTATCTTCATATCATCCAAAAATATGTTGCTATCAGGCGATGGTGAAATCTGTCGTTCACAACAATGTTCCATTCGGTCGGCGGCCTCTCGACGAAAAAAAAAGAACGGGCCCCGTAAATCTAGCTGGATTGAGTAAGCGATCGGTTCATTTGAGGGTTAGTGTCTTTTATAGCTCTCAGATGACGCTCCCATCGCCCGTTTTTACTCCATCCGGACCTGGGTAATAGCAGCGGCTAAAGCTAATATCTAACTTGATACGCAGGTCATCATTTCATCATAAAACCGAAATAAAATCGTGGTTTGAATTGATGGAACCGTTTCGACACCGTCGCGTCCGCATCGGGCGGCGTGACTTCGCGTCTGCCCTGAGACCTTCAGGATCAGGCCATGTCGCTTTCGCGTTCCGCCCACAAACGGGCTCTTCTTCCTCTCGGTACGTTCGGGATTGTCGCACTCGCCAGTGTCGGGGCAAGTCACCCGGCAGCGGCAAAAGCGCATCACAAACCCGCCCCGGCAGCGGCACGACGCAAGGCAGCCCCCGGGCCACAGGCAAAGCCACGTGACCTCATGGCCACGCATGACGAGAATGTCAGCGTATCGGCGCGTCGCGCTGTGCAGGGCGGCGGCCTCATGACCCGACAGACCGAGGCGAAATCCATCAGCATGGTCACGCAGGATTATATTGCCAAACAATCCCCTCTGGTTAATCCGGGTGTGCTTGTTTCCAGCCTGCCAGGCGTTCAGGGCACGAATGAGGGGCCGCTCAGCACGACGTCAGAAACCATACATATTCGCGGTCTCGATCAGACCCAGATCGGCATGATCTATGAGGCATGCCACTGGCCGACCCCTTCACCTATGGCGCCTATACCTCTGCCATGGTGGATAACGAAGACCTCGCCAATGTATCGGTCAGTCAGGGGTCATCCGACCTCACGGCTCCGACCTATAATGCCGACGGCGCACAAATGACGATGAGTCTGCGCCATCCGGGATCGCATTTTGCAGCCTATGCGGAAGGCTCGGGCGGCACGCATAGCTCGAACAAGGAATTCGTGCGCGTCGATACGGGCGAGATTGGCCATAGTGGCGTCACGAGCTTCGTTTCTGGTTCGTATTCCAGCGGCAATCTGTGGCGTGGGCCGGGCAGTCTTTATCGCTGGCATCTCGATGCGGCTGTCGAAAAGCACTGGACGCCCAAAAGCAGCTCGGAACTGATCTTCGGCTATAATTACGCCAACCAGACGGAATGGCTCTATCCGAACCTCGCGCAATGGCGTCAATACGGCACGAGCTATAACACCCATGGCCAGTACACGCCGGGCGATACGCTCTATTACAAGCTCAACACCAAGGCGACAAATGCCGTGGTGGGTACGCTGAAGAACCATTTCGATCTCGGTGATGGCTTTGCGCTCGACGCCCAACCCTATGCGGTCGAGACCTATGGGCCGAATAATTACGGCGCCAATATTCCCATCACCAATGGCTATCGCGGCACTGAAAAATACGCTGTGCTCGATGGCTATACGCCCGCAAAAGGTTCGGTGACGGCCATCAGCATCCATCCCTGGGTACAGACCTCAAGCGGATTGAACCTGATCGGCTCATGGCATCGCGGTATCAATACGCTGAAGTTTTCCTACTGGTACAGCTATGCGGTCCATACCGAATTCCAGAACCATTATGCGGTCAATGCCCAGGGGCAATACACCCAGAATAACGGCTATCTGACCGTAGGCGGCAAGGCGATCACCCAATATGACATCAATGGGTTCCAGCAGCTGAACGCGCTCGGGCTCGAAGACCAGATCAAACTGTTCCATGATCGCCTGACTATCGATGCCGGGCTGCGAGCCAATATGATTTCACGCAGCTTCACCGAAGATCTGCCCGGCTCACGGCCGTATAAATCGGTGAAAAACATATTCATCCCTGCGCCGCAGGTGCTGATCTCCTATCAGCTGACGCCGAATAACCAGATCTATATCAACGGCACGACTGGCTATCGCGCCCCCTCATCCTTTCAGGCTCAGGTCCCGGTCTATACCTTCACGACGCCCGTACCGGTCACGCAGCCTCTCGCCAATTTCACGCCCGAATACATGATCGGCGAGGAAATCGGCTTTCGTCATTACGGGCCGATCATGGCGACGGTTTCGGGCTTCAACTATAATCTGACGCATCATCAGATCAGCAGCGTGTCCTATATCCCGGGCACGAGCATCCTGACCTCGCAGCCTATCGATGCGGGCGGTGAAGCCGCCATGGGCATTCAGGCGGAACTCTCGACGCGCCCCTGGCACCATCTGAGCGCCTATGCCTCGGGCCAGTACATGCACACGAAAATAGGCAATAATATCGCCTATATGGGCGATGTGCTGCCGACAAAGGGCAAGCAGGAAGTCGCCTCGCCCAAATTCCTCGGCGCGCTCGGTCTGACCTATGATGACGGCACGACTTTCGGCAATTTCAATTTCCGCTATTCGGATTCACAATATTCCACGCTGATGAACGATCAGAGCATTCCGGCCTATTTCACCGCCGATGCCTCTATCGGTCGCTGGCTGCCGCGTTTCGGTCGGGTGCATCCCAAGGCCATGGTGAGCCTGATGAATATCGGCGATGTGCATTATCTGTCTTCCATCACCGGCTTCACGCCGACAGCCGCCGCCTCGATCAAGGGCATGGGTGGCAAGACCCTGACCGGGTCGCAGCCGCCTATGCGGTCGGCACGGGCTTTGCGGCCATTGCGACCGTCTCTGCCAGTTTCGAGTGATCACGCTCCTGTCGGGACGGGAACTCCCCGGTTTCGGGCCAGTTCTGGCCTGAGACCGCTTTGGCTTTCTTGAAAAGGACGCGACCATGCCCTCGCTGAAACTACGTGACGGAAACAGCCTCCATTACAAGGATATGGGTGCCGGGCGCCCTGTTCTGCTGGTGCATGGATGGCCGCTGACTGGCGATATGTGGGAATATCAGACGCTGGCCCTGCTCGAAGCAGGCCATCGCGTCATCACCTATGACCGTCGTGGTTTCGGCCAGTCGAGCCACCCTTTCGGCGGCTATGATTACGAGACGCTTACCGCAGATCTTGCCGAGCTGATCGATCATCTCGACCTGACCGATCTCACCCTGGTCGGGTTCTCGATGGGCGGTGGCGAGGTGACACGCTATGTCAGCCGCTTTGGCACGACGCGTCTTGCCGGTGTTGGCCTGATCGCGTCTGTCGTGCCGTTCCTGCTTCAGACAGATGACAATCCCGATGGGGTGCCGGTCGATGTCTTTGCCGATTTCAAGGCACAGATACGTCGCGACCGTTTCCATTTTCTGGCCGAATTCCTCAAGGGATTCTACGGCGTCAGCCTGATCCGCAAGCCGGTTAGTCAGGCATTGATCGACTGGAGCTTCACGCTCGGCATGATGGCCAGCCCGAATGCAACGCTGGATTGTATCGACAGCTTCAGCCGCACCGATTTCCGCCCCGATCTCGCAGCGCTGACGTTGCCGGTGCTGGTGGTCCATGGCACGGGCGACAAGACTGTGCCTTACGAGCTGACTGGCAAGCGCGTGAGCGAGATGGTGCCCCATGCGCGCTATGTCGAATATGACAGCGCTCCACACGGTCTGTTTGCGACCGATGCCGAGGCCCTGAATCGCGATCTGCTCAGCTTCCTCGCCAGCACGAAGCTCTGATTGTTTCCCCCGGCCCATTACGGGCCGGGGAAGTTCCTACGCCGTGCGGCTGACCTGACGGGTCGGGCTGCGCATGGTCACGAATTCTTCCGCCGTTGTCGGATGAATGCCGATCGTGCGGTCGAAATCGCGCTTGGTCAGCCCCGCCGTGACGGCGATGGCCACGCCCTGCATCAGCTCGGCGGCGGCGTCGCCCATCATATGCGCGCCCACGACTTTCTGGCTGTCGCGCTCGACGATCAGCTTCATGAACGCCTTGCGGTCGCGCCCGATCAATGTCTGGCGCAATGGGCGGAAGGACGCCGTAAACACATCGAGATCCGCTTGTTTGGCGGCTTCCTCTTCCGTCAGCCCTACACTCGCCAGCGTTTCGGAGAAGAACACGGCCTTGGGCGTCGTGTCATAAGCCCAGTCACGCGGCGCGTGCCCGGAGAACAGACGCTCGGCCAACGTATGGCCTTCGGCTATGGCTACCGGGGTCAGATTGATCCGGTCGGTGACATCGCCGATGGCATAGATATTAGACACGGAGCTGGTCGATTGCGCGTCGACCACCACGGCCCCCTTCTCGGTTTTGACGCCGAGATCATCCAACCCGAGCCCCTCGACATTCGGCTTGCGTCCCGTCGCGAAAAACACGCAATCGGTCTCGATTTGTGTGCCATCGGAAATTCTGACCCGCCGCGCTCCGTCCTCAAGGGCTTCGATCTTTTCCGGTGAAACACCCGCATGGACGGTGATACCGTGTTTCGGCAGGGCTTCGAGCAGCTTCTCGCGTAATTCCTGATCAAAACCGCGCAAGGGCAGCTCCTGACGGAAAACAAGATCGACCTTCGACCCGAGACCAGCGAAAATGCCGGCAAATTCAACGCCGATATAGCCGCCGCCGATAATGCAGACGCGCCCGGGTCGTTCGGTCAGATGAAACGCCTCGTCGGAGATGATCCCGAGTTCCGCCCCTTCGATGGGCGGGCGCACGGGGCGACCACCGGTCGCAATGACGATCTTCGCGGCCGTGATACGCTGGGGCGTCGCTTTTTCATCGAGCGGGCCCGGGCCGATCTCGACCGTATGAGCATCGATCAGCCTTGCCCGACCGGTAAAGAGACCGACCCCCGCCTTGTCGAGCATGGATTTGTAGATCCCGTCGAGACGCGTGATTTCCTTGTCTTTGGCGGCGATGAAGCGAGGCCAGTCATGAGCGCCGATCGTCACATCCCAGCCATAGGCACGGGCATCGTCAGCGGCCTCAGCCCCTTCTGATGCATAGACCATCAGCTTCTTGGGAACGCAGCCGAGATTGACGCAGGTGCCACCCCAATGGCGGCTTTCGGCAATGCCGACACGGGCACCGTTTTGTGCGGCGATACGGGCGCAGCGCACGCCGCCCGACCCGGCACCTATCACGAAGAGATCGAAATCCGGCATGAAGCTTGTCTCCAAAAAAGAAAACGCGGCCGGAAAAACTTCCAGCCGCGCATATCGTCGCTATTCTGTTCTGCGCCCATTCAGAACGGGCGGGAGAGGCTCAACGTTCCGCAAAAGCCTTCTCGACGACGTAAGAGCCCTGCTTGTTCATGTTGCCTTCGTCAAAGCCCATCGCAACCAGAAGCTTCTCGGTATCGGCCAGCATTTCGGGCGAACCGCAAATCATCACGCGGTCATGCTCAGGATCGAGCTTCGGCAGGCCGAGATCTTCGAAGATCTTGCCGTTCTCGATCAGCGTGGTGATGCGGTCGGTCACCGCATATTCTTCACGCGTGACAGCGGGATAGTATTTAAGCTGTCTGGTCACGAATTCGCCGAGGAATTCATGGTTCGGCAGATCGTGGCGAATATGGTTCATATATGCCAGCTCGCCCGACACGCGCACGGTGTGGCTCAGTACCACGTTTTCGTAACGCTCATAGCATTCGGGATCTTCGATCAGGCTCATGAACGGGGCGAGACCCGTGCCGGTCGAGAGGAAATAGAGATTACGGCCCGGACGCAGATTGTCGAGCAGCAGCGTGCCAACGGGCTTGCGGCCGACCAGAACCGTATCGCCCACCTTGACGTGGCGCAGTCGCGAAGTCAGAGGGCCATCTTCCACCGCGATGGAGAGAAACTCCAGCTCTTCCTCATAGTTGGCTGAGGCGATGGAGTAGGCACGCAGCAGCGGCTTACCCTCAACCTCGATGCCGATCATCGTAAACTGACCGTTCTCGAAGCGCAGGCCGGGGTCACGCGTGCAGGTGAAGGTGAAAAGCCGGTCGGTCCAGTGATGGACGCTCAGCACCTCACAGGCCTGAAGGTGACCGTATTCCTTGCTGGGCGGCGCCAGACGATACTGGCCGGGATGGCCTTCTACAGGAAGGAGCCCCGAAAGCGGCTCGGCAATGGTTGGCATCGGCAGTGAGACAGGCGCGTTCATCGGCACTCTTTCGCAAGGAAGCAGGGGGCGGGCGGTCTGACACCGCCCAAAGTGGCGAAATTTCTAAAACATCCTCTCGCCCTTTGAAAACCCCACACCCCTGTCTGTTCTAAAATATTACGACGATTTTGGATGTGTCCTTGCGATAAACTGCGAAACATTATCGTGCATTTCATGCAAAGCAGGCAGATGCGCGTAAACCATGTGGCCTGACGCGTATTGCTTGATCTCGATATTCTTCGCGAGCGCACGCGGGATCGGCAGATGGCGCATTTCATACACGCCCTCGAAATAAGGCGTGCCGAGATCGTAATAGCCCTGGTTCAGCATCACCTGAAGCGCCGGGTTGGCCTTCATCGCCGCCGCCAGATCGGGCAGCACGTTCGGCTCGCCACGCGCCTGTCCGCGCTGATCGGGCTGCTTATGCGTGAAGCTCCATTTGCCGATGCTATGGGCGCTGACGCGATATTCCATATACCCATCGCCGAAGGACGGATCGGCGCCGTAATGCAGTGTCGTGTGGGCGTAGTCGTTGAAGGCCGCCACATAGGCGGATTCCATGGCAGCCGATTGCGGGTCGTATTCAGGTGTCTGGCCCAGCGTCCATGCTCGGGCCGGAGAAGCGGCTGTCGAGGCGGCCCGTATCCATGCCCTGATCGCCAAGCAGGGTCTTGGCGAATTCGCCGCCATTGACGCGCAGATTGGCCTTGATGATGTACTCGACCGGCAACCCCGTATAGCGATGCAGCTTCTCTGCCGTCGCTTTCAGCTTGTCGTCGCTGATGCCCGTGCCGTCCTGGAGGGCAGAAGTATAGTCGGTGAGCGCGAAATGCTCGACTTCTGCCAGAAACGCCTTCAGATCGGCAGGCTGGTCGGGCAGCTTGTGATGGTACCAGGCCGTTGCGGCAAAGCTGGGCAGACCCAGTACATAAGGCTGGTCATTGCTCGGGTTGTTTTGCGCCCGGTCGATGGAATTGCCGTAATTCAGGATCTGCGACAGCAGGATGACGCCGTTGAGGTCGATGCCCTTATCTTCACGTAGCGCATTGGCGATAATAGCCGAACGGGTCGTGCCATAGCTCTCGCCAAAGAGATATTTGGGCGAGTTGAAGCGGCCATGGCGCGACAGGAACTGCGCGATGAAATCGGTGAAAGCGGCGGCATCGGGATCGGTGCCGTAAAACGCCTTGTCGCGATCCTTGCCGATCACACGGCCATAGCCGGTGCCGGGTGCGTCGATAAAGACGAGATCGGTCGCATCGAGAAGCGAATCATCGTTATTGACCACCTTGTAGGGGGCGGCAGGTGTCGGCTGATCGTCGACCGTCAAGACACGTTTGGGGCCGAGCGCGCCCATATGCAGCCAGACCGTGGAAGAGCCGGGGCCACCGTTATAAACGAAGGTGATCGGGCGGTTTTCAGGATGCGCGCCCTTTTTGAAATAGGCGACGTAGAAAACGGACGCGACGGCCTGAGGCGCCTTGGGGTCTGGATTGGCGTCGTCCCATCCGGCGGGATGGATGATGAGCGTGCCGGATTCCGTCTGATACGGAATGGCCTGACCGCGAATGGTCACGCTGCCATCGCTCAGCACATGCTGGGGCTTCATCAGGAACGCCGGGCCCTGAACCCCACCGGGGCCGCCATCGGGACCGAACGGCGGCGGCGGCCCCATATGCGGCGGCGGCATATCAGGCGCGGCGAGGGCCGTGCCTGCGAGAAGGGTCGTCAGACCGAGAATGGCAGAGAGTTTCGGGGCATGCTTGAACCGCACCATGAGCTCCTTCAGATCGTTTCGCGACCGTATAGGAGAACGAAACGCGCGGCTGGACAAGTCTGCCGTTGCAGCAAACCGCGCCATAACGCACAAACAGAGTCATGGATTCTGCACGCTCCCCCGCCGATCATGCTCTCGCTTTGGCCATCGAGGATACTGGCCTTTCTCCCACGCCCAAAGAGGAGCCGCGCCTTCTCAAGCTGATCGCCCGCAATCTGGTGCCCGGGGCGGAGCGCATCCTTCCATCGGAATATGAGCGTCTGCTCTGCGATGTCCGTCGCAAGGACTGGGCAGCCCAGCTCATGAATGCCACGCGGCGCGCCGGTGAGCTTTGGGTCGGCAAGGCGGATATTCTCGATGCTGTAGGCCGCGTTCATGACCCGCGCGCCGAAATGCCGCTGCTGCGCTCAACGCTGGATGACACGCTGGCCGGGCGCCTGCGCGAGATGGGCCATACGCCGCGTGATGTGCTCGAAGCCGTTCAGGCCGATCTGAGCGATGCCGGGACATTCCTGTCCGGCGGGCAGATCGACCGCCTGGCGCAGATCGTCGCCTCTGCTTTTGGCGTCGAGGATACGGGTTTCGAAGCCGAGCTGATCGCGAGCGAAAAAGCCCGTCGCGAGGAAGAAGAGCGGATCGAGGCGCGTGCCGAGGCGCGTCGCAAGCGCGAAAACGAGCGTCTCAAAGCCTGGGAAGACAGTCTTGTCGGCTTCGATCAGGTGCCGACAATCCTTCATTGTACGCCCCGCGAGGCGCTGCGCTGGATTGCCGAAAACCGCCTGCCGGTCACGCGGCGCACACCGCAGCCGGACGGCACCGAAAAATTCGAATTCGACCCCGAGATTCTCAAGCGTCTGCGCCCGCAGCTTGCGGAATGGCGCGGCGGGGCGCGGGGCACCCCTGCCTCACGGGCCGCAAGGTCGGTAATGCCGTTATCGCCCGCGTTGCGGCACTCGATCGTTATGTCGCGCATTTTCGCACCGCCCGCTCGCTCAAGCGACGCATCACACTCGTCACGGGGCCGACCAATTCGGGCAAATCCTATACAGCGCTCAACGCACTGGCGAATGCAGAGAGCGGTCTGGCCCTCGCACCGCTGCGTCTTCTGGCACATGAATTTCGCGAGTCGCTGCTTTCACGCGGGGTGCCTGCTTCTCTGGCCACGGGCGAAGAGCGCATTGATTTTCCCGGTGCGCGCCATCTGGCGGCGACGGTCGAAATGTGCCCGTTTCACAACCCAGTCGATGTCGCGCTGATTGATGAGGCGCAGATGCTGATGGACCCCGACCGTGGCGCTGCCTGGACGGCGGCGATCATGGGCGTTCCGGCCCGTCATCTCTATATTCTGGGCGCACCGGATTGCATTCCGCTCATCAGGCGCATCGCGGAACTCTGCGACGATCCGCTTGACGAAATTACGCTGGAACGCAAATCGCCCCTGCGTGCGGCGAGCGCCCCGGTCAGGCTGCGCGACCTCGAAGCCGGCGATGCGCTGATCGCGTTCTCGCGCCGTGAGGTGCTGGATCTGCGCGCCGAGCTGCTGACTCTCGGCAAGCGTGTCGCCGTGGTTTATGGCGCGCTCAGCCGGAAGTGCGCCGAGCAGAGGCGGCACGCTTCAATAATGGCGAGGCCGAAATTCTCGTTGCGACAGATGCGATCGGCATGGGTCTCAACCTGTCGATCAAGCGCGTCGTGTTCAGCGCCCTGCGCAAATATGACGGCAAGCAGACACGCGACCTGACGGCGCAGGAAATCAAGCAGATTGGCGGGCGCGCCGGGCGCTATGGCCATCATGAAAACGGTATCGTGGCCGTTCTGGGCGAGGCGGGAACGCCTGCGCATATACGCAAGATGCTGGCCGCACCGCCAGAGCCGATTACCGAGCTGCGTCCGCTCGTTCAGCCAGATTCCGATATCGTGCGGGCAGTGGCCGAAGAAATCGAGACGGATAGTCTTTACGGCGTTCTGGTGCGTATCAAACGCGCCGTTCTGCGCGCCGATGACCCGAATTATCGCCTTGCCGATATGGATCAGGCTTTCGAGATCGCCTCGGCCCTGGAAGGTGTGGAGGGACTCAGCCTCACTCAGCGCTGGTCTATGCGATGTGCCCGATCGATGAGCGCGATAACGGCATCGCCCGCCTCGTCGGCTGGGCCAGCGATCACGCAGCCGGGCGCCGTGTACCGCCGCCGGGCACGGGACGTCTCGTTCAGCCTCCCAAGCGGGGCGCGAAGAGCTTGAGCGCGCCGAGAAGCGCCATAAGCGCCTCGTCGCCTGGCGCTGGCTCTCGCTGCGCTTTGCCGACGCCTATACCGACAAACAGACGGCAGAAGACAACACGACTGCCCTCAATGAATGGATCGAGGCCGTACTGCGCCAGCAGAGCCGCGAACGAGAGCATCAAAAGCGCGGCGGGCCAGGCCAGAGACCCGGAGGCCAACGACCGGGAGCCCCGAGGCCGGGAGGGAAACGCCCCTTCGGCAAAGGAAACGCTGAACGCGACTCAGGCGCCTCCCGAGACGAACACGGAGCGAGAAACGCCAAGGCAGCAAAAAAGCGCGGGCGTGGGCGCGGCTGATACCGGCCCGCCCCTGAAAACCCAGAAAGAGGGCGTGCAAGTCGGTGGGTAGCTGATCTGTACGCCTGGCAGAGCGGCATGGGCCTCACAAGCCTTCGCCTGGGTCTGCGTCTGGATCTGGGGCAGAGATCAGCATCGCCTACTCACGCCCCCAACAGGGCTGCGCCTGAGAACAGGACAATGCCATCGCGTACGGCTTCAAGCGCCAATCAGGGCATATTGTATTGGTTCGACTCGCCTGGCCGACTTTTCTTTCGCATGTTTTTTGCCGCTCAAAGCCTTCTCCCGCCTGGGAAACCACGCGATGCCGTGTCGGGAAGATGCATTTTTTCGCTAAAACGACGCAGAAAGTTCTTCCATTCTTCACAAAAACCGCGCTAGCGTTTCTTTGCGGCAACCGAGGTTGCTTCAAATAATTCTTCGAAAACCACTTCGGAGAATGAAGTAGAGCACGGCCAACGCAAAATAGTGCGCACTTCGCGCCATGTGAAGAAGGAATACAGATATGTCGTCTGGTTTTTCCGTAAGCACATTTCCGCCGAAAACTACGGCCTCTTTCCGGGTTTTCTTCGCAGATACCAAGTGTCGAGGGATAGGCCCCCCGTAAGGGGCCGGGAGATCACTATGGTCTCTCTCTGAGACTAGAGCGACTACAGGATCACAAACGCCTCTTTTACCCTCAACCTTTTTCTCTTTTCCCTTAACCCTTTGCCGCCACTCCGGCGCCAGAACCAGCAAGGGTCTTGGCAGGAACGAAGCAAAGCACGGCCAACGCGAAATAGGGCGCATCCTGCGCCATGTGAAGAAGGAATACCGAGATGTCGTCTGGTTTTTCCGTAAGCACATTATTTTCGAAAACCATGAACGCCGTCAGGGTTTTCTCCGCAGATGCCAAATATAAAGGTGTCGGGCCACCGTAAATATGCGCTCAGGCCCAGCGATTTTCCTTCTCGATCAAGGAAACGCTGGGCCGCCCATTGTCTCTTCCTCTCAGACGAGTTCCGCTCTCCAGTCTCTCTTCCTTGTCGACCTTCCAATACCGGGATTAAGACAGTTGCACGGGTCCAGATCCCGGTAATGGGAAAGTATTTCTTCGCCCGCCTTATAAAGATGACCGAGATTATGCTCTGCCGGATAGCGCGCCCCGCGCGTATCGAGCAGGTTGAGCATCTCGTGTTCGACATCCTCGGCTGACTCGCCCGGCTTCAAGACATAATCCTGATGCATCACGTGGCACAGAAAATGCCCGTAATAGAGCTTGTGTTCGATACGAGCATCGAGCGCTTTGGGCAGTTTTTCGAACCACTGCGCGTCGTTGCGGCGCAGCGCGATGTCGAGAGCCACGATCTCACCAGCCTTATGGCCCAGCACGCTGCGATAACGCAGAGCTGCTCCGGCTGCTGCGAAACGATGCAGAAAAGCGCGCTTGCCCTCATCTTCGGTGCAGGCGAACCAACCGATCCCTTCCTGCCCTCCCTCGCCTTTTGCCGTAAGGGTTTCCAGATGGGCCTGTACCTTCGGCGACAGAGCGGCTGACACGCGCAGCATCAAATGATGCTCGAAGCGCTGCTCAAAAACCCGCATTTTCTCAGGGATCTGATTGGGGAGAAAACGCCCGATTTTCTGCATGAGACGGTCGGTGAGATTTTCCGGCAGGAAGCTCATCCCTGAGAAAAAATCGTCGAGCCAGGCCTTGGCGGCGAAAAGGCGCGGAATGGCGCGTGTTCCGGCATAGCGGATGAGCGCCACCGTATCGCGACCATAGGCCTCAGCAATGCGAAACGCGTCGCGATGCATATATTCGCCTGCAATCGGCACTTCATCATAGGCCGTCAGCAGATGACGGCGGAGGGATTCGAGTGCCGCCGTGCTGTTGGTGCCAACATAGAAGACCTGGCTGTTCTTCTCTGCCGGGAAGGTATCGACACGCACGGCAAACACGATCAGCTTGCCCGCGCAGCCTGAAGCATCGAACCAGCGCGCCTTATCCTGATTATAGCGCGCAGGCGTATCGGCCTCGACATCGCGCACATGACCGACATAGCGGTCATCATGGCCCTTGGCATCGAGCCACTCGATCTCGTCTTTGCTGAATGCACCGCTCTCGATCCGGGCAAGCGCCTTGACCGGGTCGCTATCGAGCTTGACGCCCAGACGATTGACGAGTTCGAGCCGCCCATCTGCCGTTACCCGACCGAAAAGGGCCATCTCGGTATAAGCGGGGCCGCGCTGCACCAGCGCACCACCCGAGTTATTGCTGATCCCGCCCAAAACTGACGCCCCGATGCAGGAAGAGCCGATGACGGAATGCGGCTCACGCCCATGACGGGCGAGCGTGGTTTCGAGCTTGTGCAAGGTGGTGCCAGGCAGACAGATCACCTGTCTGCCGCCACCGAGCAGATGCATGCCACGCAGACGACGCGTGTTGATCAGAATGACCGGACGATCGTAATCATTGCCATCCGGGGTCGAACCACCCGTCAGGCCTGTATTGGCCGCCTGAACGATCATGATCTGGTCTGCAGCCACGCAAAGCTCGGCCACACGCCAGAATTCAACCAGGGTACGCGGGCGTATGACGGCCCGTACCTTACCCGAACCGAAGCGATACCCCTTCGTATAGGGTGCGGTAGCATGGGGCGCGACCAGCACATGCGGCGTGCCGACGATCTGGCGCAGCAGAACCAGCAGCCTGTCTGCGTGCAAAGTGGGTTCTGTCAGGCGCATGATCGTCTTCCTTCGCTTGGCGATGCCACAGACCGTTTCCGCCCCGGCATCGATCGTTCGGCACTCATGCCAAACAGGAAAAAGCGACCTCGCAAGAAGCCGCCTCGCCCTGTCACGCCCCGGCAACCGGGGCGTCGCATAGGGGTCAAGAGATGCGGGTCAGTCCGCCCATATAAGGCTGAAGAGCCGCCGGAATTTCGATAGCACCCTCTGCCGTCTGGCCATTTTCCATGACCGCAATCAATGTGCGACCGACCGCAAGGCCCGAGCCGTTGAGCGTATGCACGAAAGCCGGACCATTTTCGGCACGGTAACGTGCATTCATGCGGCGCGCCTGAAAATCGCGCGTGTTGGAACAGGAAGAAATCTCGCGCCAGGCTTTCTGCCCCGGCAGCCAGCCTTCGAGGTCGAAGGTCTTGGCGGCACCGAACCCGGTATCGCCCGCACAAAGCAGCATACGGCGATAGGGAATATTCAGGCGTTCGAGAATGCTCTCGGCGCAGCGCGTCATGCGCTCATGCTCGTCCGCGCTCGCCTCCGGGGTGGTGACGGACACCAGCTCGACCTTGCTGAACTGATGCTGGCGCAGCATGCCGCGCACGTCGCGCCCGGCAGAGCCAGCTCGGAACGGAAGCAATTCGACAGCGCCGTCATGCGCAAGGGCAGCGATTTGGCGTCGAGAATTTCGCCCGCCACGCTCGCCGTCAGGGGCACCTCAGCCGTCGGGATCAGCCAGCGGCCATCGGTCGTCTGAAAGGAATCCTCAGCAAATTTCGGCAGCTTGTCGGTGCCATACATCGCCGCATCATTGACGAGCAGCGGCACGATGGTCTCGCTATAGCCGAATTCCTGGGTGTGAGTGTCGAGCATGAACTGACCCAGCGCCCGCTCCAGACGGGCAAGCGCGCCGCGCAGGACGGTAAAACGTGCACCGGAAAGCTTGGCGGCTGCGGGAAAATCCATCAGACCGAGCTGCTCGCCGAGTTCGAAATGCTGCTTCGGCTCGAAATCGAAAACCGGTACCTCACCCCATTGATGAACGACCTGATTAGCCTCTTCATCGCGCCCGTCGGGCACGGTTTCATCGACGCGATTGGGCAGGCTGGCGAGAACGCCGCTGATCTCGCCTTCGATCTGCGAGGCGGTGGCTTCGAGGACAGCGATATGATCGCGCAGCTCGACGGCTTGCTGTTCGAGCGCACTCGTATCCTGACCGGTTTTCTTGCCCAGGCCGATTTCCTTCGCCAGCACCTTGCGCTGGGCCTGCTGCTCCTGAAGCACCTGAAGGGCAGCACGGCGCTCCTCATCGCGACGAACCAGATCACCGGCGACGGGCGACAGGCCACGACGGGCCAGAGCGGCATCAAAACCGGCCGGATCGGCGCGGAGGGCGCGCAAGTCATGCATCGTAGTCGTTTCCCGTTAAAGCCTAGTCGATCGCAATAGCGCGTGGCTCGACCAGGCGTGCCGTAAAGATCGAGATTTCATACAGAAAGATCAGTGGCACGGCGAGACCCACCTGGGTGATCACATCGGGCGGCGCGAGGATCGCCGCGATGACCGTTGCCCCGACAATGGCATAGCGACGGAATTTCCTGAGCCCTGCCGAGGTGACGATTCCCACACGCGCCAGAAGCGTCAGCACCACGGGCAACTCGAAGGCGGCACCGAAGGCAAGGATCAGCTTCATCACAAGAGAGAGATAATCCGAGACCTTGGCCTGCAACTCGATATGCATGCCATGAGAACCGCCGGGGCTGTCTGGAAGGACAGGAAGAAACGCCAGGCGATGGGAAAAATGAAGTAATACGCCATGGTCGCGCCAAGCAGGAACATGAGCGGGGTTGCGATCAGGAACGGGGCAAAAGCCCGCTTCTCATTGCGGTAAAGACCCGGCGCGATGAAAATCCAGGCCTGCATGGCCACAATCGGAAACGACAGGAAGATCGCCCCGAAGACCGCAACGCGCACATAGGTGAAAAACGCCTCTGAAAGCGCCGTATAGATCAGATGCGGCTGCTCGCCCTGCTGGCGCATGATCTTGGCCAATGGGTCGGCCAGAAAGAGATAGATCTGCTCCGAGAAGTGATAGCAGACCAGAAAGGCGACGATAAACGCCGCCAGAGACCAGATGAGGCGCTTGCGCAGTTCGACCAGATGCTCGAGCAGCGGCATCGCCTTGTCGTCGAGGGAGTTTTCATTCGTCATGGCGCGGTCGGACAATCTGGCTGTGTTGGGGTCGCAAGCGGCAATACAGGCGTCTCGGCCTCTTGGCTCGAATTTGTCTTCGCCTCAGGCGGTGGGTCGAGCGCGACGCGCCGCCCGTTATGGATGACACGCAATGGCGGTATGACCGAAGGCGCGTGCCAGAGTGTCTTTTCATGATTCAGGCGGCGCGCCGTCAAAGGCGGCAGAATAGCAGGGGCTAGCGCCTCTTCCTGCCGGGCCGGAGCGGTCTCGGTGTTGCTGACGCCCGGCCCGCTGACCGGAATGACGGAAGGAGCCGTTGACGCAACCGATGCCGATGCAGGCGCAGACAGAGATGGCGGCGGCCTGAAATCGAGGCTTTTGCTGATGGTCTGGTCTGAGTCGATCGTGCGGGCGATGCGGTCACGGAAATCGAAACGCTTGAGATCGCGCAGATGATCGCGCGCCTCGCCGAGATCGGCTTCCCGCACCATCTCGTCCACATGCCCCTGAAATTCCGACGCCATGCGACGTATGGCCTTGAGCCCCCGGCTGACGGCCCGGATGGCGGTCGGCATGTCCTTGGGGCCGATGAAAACCAGCGCCACAATGACTATCAGCGCAATTTCCGACCAGCTAAAATCGAACATCTTCCCCACTCATCACAAAAGCCCGATAAACGAGGCGCCTATTTTATGCCCTGCTGGGTCACGACACGGCCTGCCTGCCCTACCGCATCGGGATCGAGCAGCAGCTCGTCACGACGCGGCAGGGCGCCAAGATCGCTCAGGCCGAAACTGCTGAGAAAATGCGCCGAAGTCCCCCAGAGAATGGGCCGACCCGGCACCTCCTTGCGCCCTTTCGGCATGATCAGTCCATCCTCGATCAGCGTGTCGAGCACGGTCTGACTCAGCGAAACGCCGCGTATGCCTTCGATATCGGCGCGCGTGCAGGGCTGATGATAGGCGATGATCGCGAGCGTTTCCATGGCGGAACGGCTCAGACGCCGGGGTTTCTCGATGACGCGTGTAAGAGCCGGCGCGATTTCGGACCGCGTCCGGAATTGCCAGCCTTTGGCAATTGCCACGAGTTCGACCGCATGATCCTCGTAGCGCGCGATGATGATTGCCAGCACGGGGCCGAGAGCCGTTTCCTCAGCGCCTTGGGTGACCAGAAACTGTTTGAGCGTGTTTTCCGAAACCGGCTCGGCACTGGCGAAAATCAGCCCTTCCACCAGGCGGGAAAGGGGTGTCAGCGCGTCCATCACTCTGTTTCCTCCTGGGAGTCTTCCTTTTGTGGCGCCCTGAGCAGGATCTCGGAAAAAATCCCTTCCTGCTTCAATTCTACAGCGCCGCTCTTGGCCATTTCGAGCCCGGCCACGAGCGCACTGGCCAGAGCCGCCGCACGCGCGCGCGGTGCCGCGCTTTCCTGAGCGGGCAGCAGCGAGGTGAGCTTCTGCCAGCCTGCCACCTCGCTCGCATTGAGCAGGCGTTGCAGCGCCGACACCGCTTCGGTGACGGTCCAGTAGCGCGGGCGGGGCGGGGCGTAGAAGCGCTTGCGACCACGACGGCGGGTCATGGCAAGATACGCCGTGATCAGCCCGATCATATCGACACGCAGGCCGGAGCGGTCGATCTGCGTCATGTCTTCACCGCAGCCCCGGGCGAAGACATGCTCACCCAGACGCGGACGGTTATCCAGCCAGAGCGCGAGGCCGCGTATGGCTTCAAGCTCCAGCAGCCTGCCCTGAAGCAGCTCGGCAGCTTCTTCCGCTTCGCCATCGGGTTCGCTCTCGGCGGGTAGGAGCAGGCGCGATTTGAGCCAGGTCAGCCAAGCCGCCATGACCAGCCAGTCTGCCGCCAGTTCGAGCCTGATCTGACGCGCCCCCTCGACGAAGCCGAGATATTGTTCGACCAGTTGCAGGATCGAGATCTGCGCCAGATCAACCTTCTGGGCACGGGCCAGATCGAGCAGCAGATCCAGCGGCCCTTCGAACCCCGTCAGAGACAGATGGGGCGCGGTTTCCGGCTCCGCGCCCGTCGGAAAGACGAGACCCCCTTCACCCATTGCGGTCAGAAAACAGCCGGTGTGCAGGCGATGGAGCGCGCATGCAGACGCACGCAGAAAGCACGCGCCGCCTGTGCCGATTCGAAGCCGCCAATGCGCAGACGATAGAAGACATGACCGTTGATCGCCTTCTGCTCGATAACCGGCTCATGGCTCGACAGCAGATCGCTTGCCTGTCTGGAAAGCTTGCTCCAGGTCGCTTTGGCGTCAGCATCGCTTCCAAGTGCTGCAAGCTGCACCATATGCCCGCTGCTTTCCGTTTTACCCGTCGTGACGGGAGACGGAGCGGGCGCAGGCTTCGCCTCTTCCGTCTTCTGCGGGGCCTGGGGTTTTGCTTCCGGCCTGGATTCTTCCTGCTTGCGGGGCGCCGGTTCGCCAGGCTTTTCCTCAGGTTCGGCAGGAGAGGCTGCGGCAGGCGCCTCCGGCTTTTGAGTCGGAGCCGTGCTGTCAGACGGATCGGCAGCCCGGGCATCCTTTGCCGCTGACGGGGCCGAAGGGGGCGTCTCTGGCGCCGTGCGGGCGGCCAGTGCCTCGGGGCGCGGCTGCTCGGGTTCAGGCGCGAGATGCGCTTCGCCCTGCCCTGTCACGTCGAGATCTGTGCCATCGCCCATGATCTGCATGCCGCCGGGGTCTGCCGGGCGATCACGCACGGGGCCAGGTGGCGGACCGATAACCGGAATACCGCCGGAATGGCCACCAAGAAGAGACCAGCCACCAACACCCACGACCAACAGCGCGCCGAGCCCTGCTGCGCCATAAACGAGGCGACGCGTCATGACATCGGAACCGAGCAGCGCGCCCAGGCCGCCACCTGTCGCCGCGCGACGACGAAAGACGGGCTCGTCGTCATAATCGGCACTCAGGCGTTCGCGCGGGGAGGAAGCGCGAGGATTGTCACGCGCCGAGGCGGACTCAGTCCCGTAGGAAGGCGGCCGCGTATCGGTGAAGCGCGGATCACTGGCGCGTCGCTCATTGCCGCCGGGCTGACGGGGACGGTCATCGCCCCCCTGCCGGTCGTCGCGCCAGTCTGGCGTGTCGTCGTTCATCGCATCTCCTCAACCGGCTCGACACCGAGAATGGCCAGACCGCAGCGCAGCACGCTGGCAACCGAGGCCACGAGCGCGAGCTTGGCCAGACTCGCCGCCTTGTCCTGCTCGTGCAGGAAGCGCAGCGTCGTATCCTCACGGCCCTTGTTCCACAAGGCATGGAAATCGGCTGCCAGCTCACCGCAGTAATAGGCGATGCGATGCGGCTCGCGCGTCTGGGCCGCGCCTTCAACCACGCGCGGGAAGGTGGAAAGGCGGCGCAGGACGGCAAGCTCGACATCGGAATCGAGACGCGACAGCTCGGCACCGAGCAGCGCGGCATCGCTCGTCACATCAGCGCCGAACATCGTCTCGGCGCTGCGCATGACCGAGCGGCAGCGCGCATGGGCGTATTGCACGTAGAACACGGGGTTATCGCGCGTCTGGGCCACGACGGCATCCAGATCGAAATCCATCTGCGCATCGGCCTTGCGCGTCAGCATGGTGAAGCGCACGGCATCGCGCCCTACCTCATCGAGCAGGTCGCGCAGCGTAACGAAAGTACCGGCGCGCTTGGACATGCGCACGGGCTCGCCGCCCTTCATGATGCGCACGATCTGGCACATCACGACCTCGAAACCCGTCTTGCCATCGGTCAGGGCACTAACCGCAGCGCGCATACGCGAGACATAGCCGCCATGATCGGCGCCGAGCACGTCGATCAGTTCATCGGCGTTTCGGGCCTTCTGGGCGTGATAGCCAATGTCATTGGCGAAATAGGTGTTGCTGCCATCCGACTTACGCAGGGCACGATCGACGTCATCGCCGAACTGGGTGGAGCGGAACAGGGTCTGGGGGCGCGGCTCCCAGTCTTCCGGTGTCTTGCCCTTGGGGGGCTCGAGCACGCCTTCATAGAGAAGGCCCTTGGCGTCGAGCGCGTTGATAGCCTCATCGACCTGACCGCTGGCCAGCGTCTCGGCCTCGGAGGAAAACACTTCGTGATGAATGCCCAGCAGGCCGAGATCGGTGCGGATCTCTTCCATCATCACCTTGAGCGTGGCAGCGCGCACGGTGTCGAACCAGACAGACGGGTCTGTCGCCTGCCCGACGGCATCGGCAAGGCTCTTGCCATGTTCGGCCGCAAGCGATTCACCGATCGGGATCAGATAATCGCCCTGATATTGCAGACCGGTCGGAGTCAGTGCCGAGAACGTCTCGACATCGACCTGCGTGCCGATAGCCTGAAGATAGCGCCAATACGCCGCCCAGGTGAGCGCAATGACCTGAGCCCCGGCATCGTTGATGTAGTATTCCTTCGTGACCTTGTGGCCGGTCTTGGCCAGAAGATTGGCCAGCGCATCGCCCACCACCGCGCCACGGCAATGCCCGACATGCATCGGGCCGGTCGGGTTGGCAGAGACATATTCCACATTGACGCGCCTGTCGGCACCAAGCGCGATTCACCGAAACGCGGCCCGGCCTCGATAACAGAGCGCGCTACCGATTGCAGCACGTCAGGGCTCAGCGTCAGATTCACGAAGCCCGGCCCGGCGGATTCCGCTTTGGCCACACCGGGAAGCGCCGAAAGCAGCGGCACAAGATCGGCCGCGATATCAGCCGGGCGACGACGCGCGAATTTCGAGGCCAGAAGCGCCGCATTGGTTGCCATGTCACCATGGGCAGCATCGCGCGCCGGGGTGAGTTCAACACGCGCCGCGATGTCATCCGGCAGATCGGCCACGACCGAACGCAAAGCCTCTCGCACCTGCCCCTGATAACGGGCGAAAAGGCAATCTGTGGTGGGCACTTGTGTATCGGACATGAGGGCGTTGCGTTCCTGACGTGGTTCTTGCTGCCTGTATCAACCCAGCATGGAGAGTTCCGTCAACCGTCGATGTTCATCCATCGCAAAACGATCGGTCATTCCTGCTATATAATCCGCCACGACGCGGCGTCGACCAGCCTCGTCTGCGGCCTTCGCCTTCTCGCGCCAGCCATCGGGCAGAAGGCTCGGATCTTCGGATAATATCTCGAAAACCTCTGTCGTCGCCAAGCGCGCCTTGCGTGTCATGCGGTTCACCTTCCAGTGACGATACATGCGGGCATAGAGAAACTTGCGGATCTCCTTGTTCTCACGCGCAATGGTCTCGCTGAAGGCCACGACCGGCCCGGCGGCATGACGGATATCATCGGCCGATTCCGGCTTCAGGGCGTCGATATTGGCCCGCGTCTGCTGTGTCAGATCGGTGGCAAGCACATTGATGACCTGACGGATCGTCTCGTGCCGGATACGCCGCTCACGCTCGTAGCGATCATCGGCGCGGGCACCTGCCATGCGCGTTCAAGCGCCGGCCCCACGATGGGGAGACCCGCAATATCGTCGAGTGCGAGCAACCCGGCGCGCAGCCCGTCATCGAGATCATGGCCATGATAGGCAATATCGTCGGCAAGGGCCGCGACCTGCGCCTCTGCCGAAGCGTAGCTGGCAAGGTCGAGATGATGGCGCGCATCATATTCCAGCAGATAGGGCGTGGGACGCTTGACCGGCCCGTTATGCTTGGCCAGCCCTTCGAGCGTCTCCCAGGTCAGGTTCAGCCCGTCGAAAGCGTGATAGCGGCCTTCGAGATGCGTCACGAGGCGCAGCGACTGGGTGTTATGGTCGAACCCGCCCCAGTCTTTCATGCAGAGCTTCAACGCATCCTCACCCGCATGGCCAAAAGGCGTGTGGCCGAGATCATGCGCCAGTGCCAGCGCCTCCGTAAGATCCTCGTCAAGCTGCAACTGTCGGGCGATGGAGCGCGCAATCTGCGCCACTTCGAGCGAATGCGTCAGACGCGTACGGAAAAATCACCCTCGTGGTTGATGAAGACCTGCGTCTTGTATTGCAGCGTTCGGAACCCCGCCGAATGGATGACGCGATCGCGGTCACGCTGCCAGGGCGAGCGCGTGGGCGCGTCTTCCTCTGCGTGAAGACGGCCTCGCGCGGTCTCGCGACGCACGGCATAGGGGGCGACATCCTGGCTGATCATCCGGTTTCTCCACATCACCCGCTTTGAGAGGGCGCATTGGCGCATTATATGGGAAAAGATGAGCCAGACCACGCCCCTCTCCCCCGCAGCGCCCCTTTCGGGACGCTTTTCGGTCTCCGCCGGTGCCGCCGCCCGGATTTCGGAGATCATCTCGCAGCAGGCCGATCCGGCGGGGCTTGCCCTGCGCGTGGCGGTTCTGGCCGGGGGATGTAACGGCTTTCAGTATCAGTTCAAGCTCGACACGGATCGCGCCGCCGATGACGTGGTGATCGAGCAGGATGGCGCAACCGTTCTGGTCGACCCGGTGAGTCTCGATCTGCTCGAAGGGGCGCAGCTCGAATTCATCGACAAGCTGATGGGAGCGCATTTCGCCGTCACCAACCCCAACGCCGCCTCGTCATGCGGTTGCGGCACCAGCTTTTCGCTGGCGTGAGACTTTCTCGATGAGCTTCACTTTCGCGAGCTGGAACGTCAATTCCATCCGTCAACGCGAGCGCCATGTTCTGGACTGGCTCGACCGTGTCAAACCCGATCTGCTCTGCCTTCAGGAGCTGAAATGCGAGACTTCTGTCTTTCCGACGAGTTTCGCAGAAGCGGGCTATCATCCGGTCGTGGTGGGGCAAAAGGCCTATAACGGCGTGGCCATGCTGACGCGCGAACCGGCAGAAGTGACCAATCTTAGCCTGCCGGGTTTCGAGAACGACGCCTCACGCTATGTCGAATTGCGCATGAACTGCATGGTGATCGGCAATCTCTATCTGCCCAACGGCAATTCCGGTGGCGCGGCAGGGTTTGAGACCAAGCTGAATTTTCTCGAGGCTCTGGCTGACAGGGCCCGTGCGCTTCTGGAAGCAGAAGAGGATTTTCTTTTCACCGGCGATTTCAATGTCTGCCCGACGTATGAGGATTTCGCCCCCGGTGCCCTGAGCCCGGACGATGCGCTTTTACGGCCAGAAAGCCGTGCAGGCTGGCATCGCCTTCTCTGGCTCGGTCTGACCGATGCCCTGCGCGCGCTTCACCCCACCGGGCGCCATTATACATTCTATGATTACCAGAATGCCGCTTTCCAGCGGAATTCTGGCCTGCGTATCGACCACGCCCTTCTTTCGCCCCGTCTGGCCGAACGCCTCGTTTCCGTCACACCCGATCGCGACGAGCGTGCCAAAGATCAGCCTTCGGATCATATCCCTCTGATCGTGACGCTCGCCTGAGATCGTTGCCGCCCGTGATGCCTCTCAGGGCATCACGGAAAAGTCGCCGAAGCCTCGCTGCGCGGATGGGGAGCAGCGGGCCGAGCCGAGGCTCGGCCCCCCGAAAATCGGGACACCCCATCCCGTAGAATCAGGCCTCAGGAAACACCCTCATCAGAGCCGAAAAACTCGTGATGGATGCGCTCTCTGTTCAGGCCAAGTCGCGTCAGCCCGCCGATCATGTCGCGCTGGAAACCGCGTGGGCCGCAGACGAACACGTGGGTTTCCGGCCCTGTTTGCTGGAACACCCATTCGGCAGAGACGCGGCCCTTGTGACAGGTCATGGAAGAGGCCTCGCCCTGCCCCTCACTGCCGAAAAGATCGATTTTTGCAGTCGATTCTGTAGCAGCAAGCTCTGAAAGGGCGGTTTCGAAAGGCATGGTACGCAGATCGTGATCGCCGTGAACAAGATGCAGGGCACGCCGCTCTCCGGCGGCTCGCGCAGCGAGAAGCATGCTCAGGAAAGGCGTGATACCGATGCCGGCACTGACCAGTATTGCCGGTGCTGCTCCGATCGAGGCCAGGGTGAAATCACCCGCGGGCGGTGTCACATCCAGCACGTCCCCGACATTCAGTCGGTCATGAAACCACCGCGACACCAGCCCCTGCGGATCGCGCTTCACCGAGATGCGATAACCGCGCTCATCCGGTGCGCTCGAGATACTGTAACTCCGACGGGTGTCGATACCGTCCCGATCAAGACGAAAGGTCAGGAACTGGCCCGGCTTGTGAAGCATGACCGGCTTGCTATCGACCGGAACAAGCCAGAAGGACGTGACCGTATCGCTCTCCTGAACACGCCTCTCGACCCTGAAGGTCCGCCAGTCACGCCAGCCGCCCGGAAGCTGAACGTTCCGCATAGACACGGGCTTCACGGGCGATAAGCACATCGGCGAGAAAACGGTAGGCATCGCCCCAGGCATGCATGATTGCCGGTGTTGCCGCCTCCCCCAGAACGGTCTTGATCGCGCCCAGAAGCGCCGCACCGACAACCGGATATTGCTCGGGTTTGACGATGACGGCGACATGACGCTCGACGATGAGATTGAGGGCGGCCTCGAGCTTCTCCGGATGCTCGATGTGACGCGCATAGGCCAGAACCGCGGCGGCGAGTGCATGGGGCTGACGCCCATTTGCCTGATCGGTCTGATTGAACATCGCCGCTATGGCGGGATCGCGCATGAGAGAGGCATACATCGTCTTGGTGATCGTGACCCCATGCGCCTCGAGCGCGGGGATCGTGGCTTTGACGATTGCGGGGGTGCCGGATTCAAGCGGTTGAATCATCGTACGACTCCTAAAAGATGTATAACACGCACATCTTTTAGGCCTGATGCGTGAAAGATGCAAATCTGCTACACCTTTACGCATGCGTCTGACCCTCCACACCGATTACGCTTTGCGCGTGCTGCTCTATCTCGGCCTCAACCCGGATCGGCGCGTCTCGATTCACGAAATCGCAGAGCGATACGGCATTTCGGAAAATCATCTGGTCAAGATCGTTCATCGCCTCGGTCAGGGCGGATTTGTCACCACGATGCGTGGCCGCGGCGGGGGGCTGGTTCTGGCGCGCCCGCCTGCGAGATAGGTCTGGGTGATCTGGTGCGCTTTACCGAGGAGGACATGGCGCTGGTCGCCTGCTTCCAGTCAGGTCAAACCTGCCTGCTGACGGGCGCATGCCGCTTGCAGACTCTCCTCGGAGAGGCGCTGGGCGCCTTCATGGCCGTTCTGGACGCGCAGACACTCGCAGACCTGCTCAAACCACCGGATCTGTCCGCGCTGACAGCGCGGTTTCAATCGGTCGAACCGGATTGAAAGTCAAAAGACCTCCTGCCACGTTTTTACGTCGCCGGGGCAAAAGCTCTTTTCTCTTTCGGCTGGACCTACACTGGCAGACCCTACCTCTGCCCGAGCGTCTTTGTTCGGCTCCAGACGCGCTTGTGTCGCCTGATGGAGCATGATCGCAGCTGATGGCCCCGTTAGCGCGCTACTGCGCCGATATCGCCTAAACGATACCATCGCGATCGGCGCGACCATGACCGGCGATGACATCGGCGATGATCGCCAATGCCTCGCCAAGCTCCGCCCGGCTGTCTGGCGCCCCAAGACAAAGACGCAGCCCCATATCGGCGTCGCGTGAAACCGGAGCAGCATCCGGCGGCGTTACCTCCACACCAGCCCGTAGCAGGCGCGTCGTGACCCGCTCGGCTTCAAGAGCCTGCATGGGTATGAAGCCATGCGGCGAATAAGCCGCTCCGGGAGATAGCATGAGGCCCCCCAATGCGTGCTGCGCCATCTCCCAGCGCGCTGCGGCTTCTGCCTGGATGGCCCGTCCGATCTCATCGATACGGCCATCTGTTACCCATTCCTCGAATATCAGCGCACCAAGAGCGGGCGGGCAATAGCCAAAAGCGCGAATGCCGCGCATCAGCCGCTCGCGCGCCATGCCGGGTGGAAGGGCGAGAAAGGCCACGCGTAATCCGGGCAGATGCCCTTGGACAGACTCACGAGATAGACCGTCCGTTCCGGCGCGAAAGAGGCAATCTGCGGCGGTCTGAGCGAATAGGCGTAATAGGCGTCGTCTTCGAGAATGATCAGGTCGCGCGCGCGCGCGACGGCCGCTATAGCCTGCCGGCGCTGCGCCGACATGGTGCGCGTGGTCGGGTTATGCAGCGTGGGGAGCGTGAAAAGCAGACGACTGCCGGTTTCGACGGCGGCACGGTCGAGTGCCTCGGGAAGGATACCCTCTTCATCCATCGGCAGCCCATGCAGAGACAGCCCGAGATGCTCCGCCGCCATTCTTGCGCCGTAGAAAGTCGATGATTCGCACAGGATCGTGTCGCCCGGCCCGCAGAAAGACGAGAACACCAAGGCAATCGCATGCTGCCCCCCATTGCACTGTAAAATATTGGCCGCATCGATTTCGAGCCCGTAGGCGTTCCCGATCCAGACCGAGGCGGCCTGTCTTACCGGTGCCAGCCCTGCCCCCTGAATATAATGCAGTGCGGGGTCGAGAGCGCCACGCGCCATCAAAGCCGTCAGGGCTTCATTCAGATCCTGCATGAGGGATACGGGCGGTGGCGTGTTGCAACGCAGATCGATCGCCCCGGTCTTTCTCTGCCCCATGCCCACTAGCTGTGGCGCGGCGCGCTCGGTGGTCGGAATGTCTGGCACAGATGACGCGATGTTTTTCACGAATGATCCGCGGCCCACATGGGCAACCAGCAGGCCGCGACGCTCGGCCTCGGTATAGGCGCGAGTCACGCTGCCGACGCTCACACCCAGCCTGAAGGCAAGCTCCCGATGCGGCGGCAGACGCATGCCCGGTGCGAGCGCGCCGCTCCTGATATCGCCAGCGATAGCCTGAACGAGACGCTCATAGAGCGGCGCCGGACCGGATTTCAGCTCAGGGTGCCACATTGAAGCAATCCTTACCCGCATTGTCATGAGACATTAAACTTATTGCTCTTTTTATTGCCTTGATCGAGATAATACAATCGAATCGATTCGAGGATAATGTACTAATACAATAGAGGAAATCATGTGTTATTCTCGCACAGGCCCTGCGTACGCCTCCTCTCTCTTAGCTGGAGGAAAGCCTCGCGATGGCATGATCAGGCTTTCGGTGTTCTGTTGAGCCTGAGCATGGTGGGACATGCCACGTCGTGTCACGCCCAGACCAGGCAAGAGACGCAGGAGCGCGCACCATCCGATAAAGAAGCCTCAAACGGGCTGGCGCTGGATAATGACGACGCGATTGACAGTCTCGAAGTGACCTACGACCCCGGAGAGCTGACCGATAAGGCGCAGGTGCGGCGCCTTCTGGACCGTCTGGATCGCGCAGCCCTGAATGTCTGTGGGGAAGAGGACGGCATTTCGCTCCCGGTCCGGCTGGCCATTGAGCGGTCCGACTGTCATCGGGACAGCCTTCGCCGTAGCGTGACTGCCATTCATCATCCACTTCTGACACAGCTTGCTGAAGAGTCTCTTCGACAGCTTCCCGCTTCCGCCACGCTCAGCACCAAGGAGCCATCAAGATGAAACTGCATTTTCAGCAGGTCGATGTTTTCTCGACCGAGCCTTCAAGGGCAACCCCCTCGCAGTCGTTACAGGGGCGGATTCCCTGACCGATGCGCAGATGGCCGCCATCGCCAACTGGACCAATCTGAGCGAGACGAGTTTCCTGCTCAAGCCCAGCTCATCCGAGGCCGATTATCGCGTGCGCATCTTCACCCCGCATAGCGAACTGCCTTTCGCCGGGCATCCCACGCTCGGCAGCGCCCATGTCTGGCAAACGCTCTCTCACACCTCGGAAAAAGGGCCGGAGAAGGATCTGATCGTGCAGGAATGCGCGGCGGGTCTCGTGCCGATCCGCAAACTGGCAGGGGGACTGGCTTTCGCCGCCCCGCCCCGGCGGCGCTGCGGGCCTGCCAGCGAGGCAGAGCGCAAGCGGGCACTTCAGGCGCTGCGGCTCAACGCCGATGATGTGCTCGACATTCAATGGGCCGATAATGGCCCGGGCTGGCTCGTTCTGCATCTGACCGATAGGGAGGCGGTGCTTGCCATCCAGCCGGACTGGGCGGCGCTGGTGGGTCAGAAACTCGGCGTCGTCGGGAAGTGGGAGAAGGAGCCTGCTGCATCCGGAGCCTACTTCGAGGTGCGAGCCCTGGTTGGGGAAAACCCCGGCTATGAAGACCCCGTAACGGGCAGTCTCAATGCCTCCATCGCTCAGTGGCTGATCGAGAGCGGCAAAGCCCCGGAACGCTATACCGCATTCCAGGGAACGGCTCTGGGCCGCGCCGGACGTGTCTCGATAGAGAAACAGGGCGATGACATATGGGTGGGCGGCGCTGTCGTCACGCGTATCAACGGCACAATCGTCCTCTGAGGCTGTAACGCAACCTTCCGACGTTCGAAACGGTCTAACCCGGCGATCGCTTCCGAAAGCCATTCGGCAGAAATCAGGCGGCTTTCCGAGCGGTGCCGGATCGTGTCCGCCCCTCGAATGACATTGCAACGTTGGCTGACGCAGGTTGTGAAATGGTCCCACCAGGAGGCGCGACCGCGTGACCAGCGTGCTATCGGCATTCAGCTGGAAGAGGCGTGAGGGAATCCAGCTTACCGGACAAGACGTAATCTCCAAAAT
The DNA here is from genome assembly GCF_000614545.1 of Asaia platycodi JCM 25414. GTDB lineage: Bacteria > Pseudomonadota > Alphaproteobacteria > Acetobacterales > Acetobacteraceae > Asaia > Asaia platycodi. The sequence continues at coordinate 109,257 of NZ_BAKW01000006.1, forward strand.
CGATCAGGAGATGGTCCTCGACGCCATTGGTCCAGAGCACGTCGCTATAGGCCGAATCAGGCAATAGCGCCCCGCTGCCTGCCCCGAAACTTGCGATGGAAACCGGCACGGCCTCTCGCCCGCTCAGCAACGGGCTGGAAAGGCTGGCCTTATGAGGGGCGAAGCTGCCGAGCGTGGCATAGGTTGGAATGCTGCCCGTATCCGAACTGCCATCGAACAGATCGAGGGCGAGATGCAAATTCTTTTTCCGTGCTGCGGCCAGCAGGGCCATCGTCTGCTGGATTGGGAACACCGTCTGGGCCGGTAGGGTGATGTTGCGCCCCTCGGGCTTTGTGTACCGCACCAGGATCTGCCCGTGACGCTGCCTTGTCGCGTCACCCGCAGTCTCGCTCGTTACCTGACCATCCTGAGTTTGAATGGTGCGAAACACGAAGTGATGCGTGTTCTTGTCCTCCAGCGTGGCCGACTGAAACCTGACAGTGCTCGAACTGCCATCGCCGCTGACAATCTCGATATCGAGTTTCTGGCTGACGGACCAGGCAGTGCACAGATCACGCAGCTGATAGGTAGCAGTGCCGCCCGCCCCTGCCAGCGCGCCTGCCTTGAGGCGCGACAAAGCCAGGGTATAGACGGCCTTATGGGGCTGCAGACCCTCTGCCAGAGCAAAAGGCGCCAGGGCAAGAAGCCCGGCAGGAACCCCAAACAGGAACCATTTCACGCGTCACCGCCTTTCCGGCTCAGTCCTTCTGGGCGCTTGCCGCGGGCTGAACGGTTGCCTTGGGCTTGGGCGGCAGAATGGCCAGCGAGAGTTCCTTCAGACGGACAGGCTCGACCGGGGCCGGGGCTTCCATCATCAGATCTTCGCCGCTCTGGTTGAGCGGGAAGAGAATGACCTCACGAATATTCGGCTCATCGGCCAGCAGCATCACGATACGGTCCACGCCCGGGGCCGAACCGCCATGCGGCGGCGCGCCATAACGGAAGGCATTGAGCATGCCGCCGAAACGGGCCTCGACCACGTCTTCGCCATAGCCTGCAATGGCGAAGGCGCGGATCATGACTTCAGGCAGATGGTTGCGGATCGCACCCGAGGACAGCTCGATGCCGTTGCAGACGATATCGTACTGATAGGCCTTGATAGTCAGCGGGTCCTGCGAGTTCAGGGCCTCAAGCCCGCCCTGCGGCATGGAGAACGGGTTATGCGAGAAATCGACCTGGCCCGTTTCTTCATTACGCTCGAACATCGGGAAATCAACGATCCAGCAGAAACGGAAGGCATCCTGCTCGATCAGATCGAGTTCCTGCGCGATGCGCGTGCGCACCTGACCCGAGAACTTAGCCACCGCATCGCCTTCGCCAGCGGCAAAGAACACGGCGTCGCCCGCCTTCAGGCCGCACGCCTCGCGAATGGCCTCGACGCGATCGGCTTCGAGATTCTTGGCAATCGGGCCCTTGCCACCGTCTTCTTCGAAAATGATGTAGCCCAGACCGCCAGCCCCGGCGTCACGCGCCCAGCTATTGAGCTTGTCGAAGAAGCCACGCGGGCGTGTACCGGCACCGGGCGCCGGAATAGCGCGCACTTCGCCGCCATTGGCGGCAATACGGGCAAACAGGCCAAAGCCCGAATTGGCAAAGGCTTCGGTGACCGTGCTGATCAGAAGCGGGTTGCGCAGATCGGGCTTGTCGGAGCCGTACAGACGCATCGCCTCGTCATAAGGAATACGCTGGAACGGCGCCGTATCGACCTTGCGACCCTTGCCGAATTCGGCAAACAGCCCGCTCAGCACGTCTTCGAGCACGGCAAACACGTCTTCCTGCGTTGCGAACGCCATTTCGAAATCGAGCTGATAGAACTCACCGGGGCTACGATCAGCGCGGGAGGCCTCGTCGCGGAAGCAGGGCGCGATCTGGAAGTAGCGGTCGAAACCGGCCACCATAGCGAGCTGCTTGAACTGCTGCGGAGCCTGCGGCAAGGCGTAGAACTTGCCGGGGTGCAGGCGTGCAGGAACGAGGAAGTCACGCGCGCCTTCAGGCGAAGACGCAGTAAGGATAGCGTCTGGAATTCGGTGAAGCCATGACCGATCATGCGCGAACGCATGGAAGCGATAACGGCCGAGCGCAGGCGGATATTGGCGGCCATCTTCTCACGACGCAGGTCGAGATAGCGGTATTTGAGACGCAGATCCTCGGGGTAGTTCTCGCTGCCTGCCACCTGAAAAGGCAGCACGGCGGCGTGCGAACGCACTTCGATTTCGCGGGCGCGCAGCTCGATGGCACCTGTAGGCAGATGCGGGTTACGCTGGCCTTCTTCACGCGCGACCACGTCGCCCGTGACCGTGATCACGCTCTCGACGCGCAGACGCTCGACAATATCGAGCAGATCGGTGCCCGAGGGGATGACGATCTGCGTCATGCCTGTCTGATCGCGCAGGTCGATAAAGAGAAGCCCACCATGATCGCGCTTGCTGTGAACCCAGCCTGACAGACGGACGGTCTGACCGGCGTCGCTTTCGCGCAGGGCGCTACAGCTATGCGTGCGATAAAGATGCATGGGCGTCTTCCTGATTCGTAACCTCGGGGGTGCAGGGGGCGAACCCCTGCCAATGGAGCGCAGGAAGCCGCTCCACCCCTCCCCTGTCAAGCATCGTCGAAGGTCAGAGCGGCTTCACCCATCTCTTTTGGTCGCCCTGCTGTCGCCAGACCGACGATTTTGCCCTTTTCATCGACATAGCGCGCTGTGAAGTCGAAACGAGACGCCTCTCCATCGATCTCTACATGATCGAAGCCACGCGGCCAGCCGAGATATTCGATCTTGCGATCATATTGCTGCGTCCAGAACCATGGGGTCGCCAGCGTACCACCGGGCAGACCGAGCATAGTGCGTGCCGCGATACGCGCCTGACACTGGGCCGTGCGCCAGTGTTCGATACGATATTGCGCGCCTTCATGCGTCACGCTGGCGATATCACCAGCTGCGTAGATATGGGGTGCCACACGCATGGCCTGATCGACCTCTATCCCGCCATTATCACCAAGTGCGTGGGAGGGAAGATAATCGAGCACCGGCTGTGCGCCGACACCGACGATCACCAGATCGGCCGTGATCCGGCTGTCATCGTCGAGGGTGACGGATTCGACATGCTCCTTGCCGTTGATCGTCTTCACGCCGCAAAAGGGAATGAACGCCACGCCCTTGCCTTCATGCAGACTGCGCATTTCAGTGCCGATCTCTCGGCCGAGCTGGTTCTGGAAAGGCAGCTCGCTTCTGGACAGAACGGTCACGCCAGCCCCCCGCTTGCGCAGCGCAGCGGCGGCCTCCATGCCGATAAAGCCCGATCCGATGACCACGACCGTCGTATTTTCGGTCACCTTCGCTGCGATCTCGCGCACATCATGCGCGCTGCGCAGGCTGTGGACACCAGAAAGACCGATACCGGGCATATCGAGAGATTTCGCGCGTGACCCGCTCGCCAGGAGCACATGGTCGGGCGTCAGGGTGTCTCCCTGCTCAAGGCTAATCGTGCGCGTTTCGGTGTCGAGCTTGACCACACGGTCCATCACACGCTCGACGCGCTGCTCGATATACCAGGATTCCGGGCGCAGCGGAGGGGGCGCGGCTTCGGGCTCCGGGTTGGCAAGGGTCATCTTGCTGAGTGCCGTGCGGTCATAAGGCAGATCTTCCTCAGGGCTGATCAGCAGAATACGTCCGGCATAGCCTTCTTCGCGCAAGGTCGCTGTCGCGGCGATGGCTGCGGCACCGGCGCCAATGATCGCCACGACCTCATGCTCACGCATTGGGGCAGGCGCCTCACGTTTGATGGCCACCTTGCCAACCAGAACGCGCCCGTCATGGAGTTCAACCGGATAGCGAGCGAGCGGATCAAGTGCGGGGGGCTCGATCAGCCTGCCTGTTTCGGCAGAAAAACTCGCCTTGTGCCACGGACAGACAAGCTGCACGTCGCCCTGGCGCGATTTGCAGGCGACACCCAGCTCCATCGGCGCGCCTTATGGGGGCATTTCCCATCGAAAGCGCGCACCTCGTCGCCCGCACGATACAGAACCAGCGCCTTGTCACCGATGCTTACGGGCGTGATCACGCCGTCTTCCAGCTCGTTCAGCGAGAGGACGTCCGTCCAGTCCATCAATTCAGCGCTCATCTACCCGTCCGTTCACTCAAAATTTGCACTTTGTCATTGAATGCAACGTGAGGGATGCGCCGGGGTTGAGGGCTGACCTGTCTTTTCCCCCATGAATCCCGAGCGCCGTCGTTGCATCGAAGGAAAGAGACGGTCGAATGACCCGTTACTGTCAGGCGACACCAATCCCCTGCTTCAGGAGCCACTCATGCACCTTACTGTTGGTGCGACCGAAGGAGAGCGGCGTCACGCTTACATGATTGGCCGCGATGGCCGCCGTCTCCGTGCCCTCCTCATCGCCCGCATGATCGCGCCTGAGATGCAGCCAGTGATAGGCAAGACGGCGCATGTCATCGCGCGTCACCACCTCGATATCACGCAGAAAACCGCGCCCCTGTGTGGTGGTTTTCAATGGTTTTGCCTCTTCCGGCGTGCAGGCCGGAAAATTGACATTGAGACAGGCCTGCTCCGGCAGGGGCTGACGCGCGAGGGTCGCTATGACCTCAGGGGCGAGCGCTCGGGCCGTTTCCCAAGGCACTTGTTTTCCGTTACCAAAGGTCTGGCTGAGCGCGATGGCGGGCAGGCCGAGCAGCATGGCCGTCATGGCAGCGCCGACTGTGCCGGAAAACACGGTTTCCACTCCCAAATTCGCACCACGGTTGATCCCCGAGAGAACCAGAGTGGGCAGGGCGTCGCGCAAGATATGGCGCGTGGCGATGGCGACGCAATCGCCCGGCGTGCCGGTGACGGCAAAACGTCGGGGGCCCTGCTGATGAACGCGTAGCGGATCGTGCAGGCTAAGCGCGTGGGAAATACCGCTCTGATCCTGAGAGGGGGCCACAACCCACACATCGTCGCTGAGTTGCGACGCGACCTCTTGCAGGACGGCAAGACCCGGCGCGTCAATGCCATCATCATTAGTCAACAACACACGCTGGAACAGGGACCCGGTCATTCAGAAAACTCCTTCATCCCACAATAAAAAAGGCTGTGGGGCATAAAAGAAAACCCGGCACAAAGGCCGGGTTCTCTCAATCAGCCATCACAAGGACGGCACACACAACATCGACGCAGCCAGCCGATCAGAAGGAGTCGTCGCCCCAGCCGCCGCCACCGTCACCGCCGCCACCGCCCCAGTCGCCAGCGTCATAGCTTTGACCTGCATCCTGACCGCCGCCCGCAAACGGGTCGTTACCGGCAGCATCGCCGTAATTATTGTTGATGATGGTCTCACCACCACCGAAGCCACCGGCGCCCGTATCGTGATGACCGGAAAACAGCCCTTCGATCGCGTTAGCGGCAAGCATACCGCCCGCAACACCCGTTGCAGTCGTCAGGGCCGAACCAAGGAAACCCGTACCACGCTGCTGGAACATGCCGGGCGCGTAGCCGGGCGGCAGATTGGCCTGCGGCGGCGGGGCATAACCCTGGCCATATCCCTGCTGCGGCTGCGCACCCCAGCCAGGCGGCGGACCAGCCTGCTGCTGGCGGTTGGCACCGCCGCCGAACAACCCACCGAACAGGCCGCCGCCGCCCTGCGGGCGCTGCTGTTGCGCCTGCTGGAGCTGCGACTGGGCCTGCTGGAGCTGAAATTCGAGCTGGCGGATGCGGTTTTGCGCCTCGGCCAGCGCCACTTCCTGCACGACAGCCATCTGTGTCACGCGATAGCGGGCTTCGGGATATTTCTGGAAATTGTCGGAAATCCAGCGATCCGCCTCAGGATCGACCGGGGGCAGATTGGCCGGGGCCTGAGAGCCGCCGAACCCGCTGTTAGGCGCGCCACCGACACGGGCGACGAACTGCGAAATAAGATCACGCTCTTGCTGGTTCATGGGGATGACTCTCCATCCGGTCAAAATGAATACGCCCTATAATGTGGTCGGAGGCCGAAAGAGTTGCAAGTGGTCCGTCTTTCAGGTCGTCAAATCCCGGTTCACACGACCCGGGGGTTCATTATCCGGAGCGCCACGCCCCGTCGGAAACGGTGAGCGCTTGATTGCAGCCGCTCAATGCTGTGAGGTGCTCTGGAGCTGCGCTCCTAGTCGCTTTACAAGCCCTCCTGATGACAGGAGTTCATGGACGATGATCGACATACAGCCATTGGCGATATTGCGCGAAATCCATCGTACCGGCAGCCTGACCCTGGCCGCCGAGCAGCTTTGCCTGACGCAATCGGCCGTCAGCCATGCCATTCGCCGGTTCGAGGGCCGTCACAACGTCAAACTGCTCGAGCGTGAAGGACACAAGCTCCGTTTCACGCTGGCCGGGGAGTATCTTCTAGGCCTTGCACAGCGTGTGCTGCCGCAGCTCGAACATGGTGCAGGCGTGCTCGAGGATTATGCGCGCGGCCGTCGTGGGTCGATCCGTATCGGAATGGAATGTCACCCCTGTCAGGACTGGCTGATGCAGGTGTCGATCCCTTTCTCGCAGCCTGGCCCGACGTGGAGCTGGACGTCACCACAGCCTTCCAGTTCGGGGGGCTGAGCGCGCTTCTGGGACATGAGATCGATATTCTCGTCACCCCCGATCCGACCGAACGTGCCGAACTCGAATTCACGCCCGTCTTCGATTACGAACTGGTGCTGGCTGTGGCCGAAACCCATCCTCTGGCCCGGAAACATCATATCGAGCCGAAGGATCTCATGACCGAGACACTGATCACCTATCCTGTCTCACGCGAGCGGCTTGATATCTATACGCGGTTTCTCGTCCCCGCCCACGCCCTGCCGCGCCGACACCGCACCGTGGAAACCACCGACCTCATGCTGCGCCTTGTCGCCTCGGGACGCGCCGTCAGCGCCACGCCTGACTGGCTGTTGCGCAAGGTGAAAGGCGTTAAAGGGGTAAGGATCGGAGACGGCATTCTGAAATCCATCCATCTCGGCCATCGTGCGGGCACAGCCCCACCTTATCTGGACGGATTCATCAACCTCGCTGCCGGCGTCGAGATCTGACTTTACCGCGTCATGCGGCTATCCTGAGGCTGAATTTCCTGTTCATCAAAAATGGGGCCGAACGACCGCTCGCAATGGCCGCCCGCAAAGGCACCTCCATAACATGACAGATAGTCATGTTATAACGATTTATTATCATTTGTTTTCATGTTTGTTCCTGCAGGATAACCGGGGCTCGCTCGCTCCGCGCGGCGGTATGAAGAACGTGGCGCGGGAAACAGGATCCAGAAGAGGATGCCCGCCCAACATGACCCATGATTTTGCCTTCACGGTCAAAAGCCTGCGCTTTGACGAGACTTATGCCCCTGCCCCCGGCACAAGGCTGACGACCAATTTCGCCAATCTCGCGAGAGGCGAATTCCGTCAGGAAAATCTGCGTGCAGCCCTGAGCATGATCGACCAGCGTTTCAACGATCTTGCACGATGGGATAATGCGGAGGGCACGCGCTATGGCCTCGCGCTCGATATCATTTCCATAGAGATGGCTATCGCGGGTTCCGGCGAGCGCTTCCCGGCCATTGAACTTCTGCAGACCAGCATCCTCGACCACGCCACCGGCAGGCGGCTTGACGGTATCGTGGGCAATAATTTCTCGTCCTATGTGCGCGATTACGATTTCAGTGTACTCCTCCCCGAGCATAATCGCGGGCGTGACGGCTTTTCCGTACCAGATGATTTCGGCGTGCTGCATGGCAGGATCTTTCAGGCGTTCGTCGCCTCCGAGAGTTATGCCAGCCGCTTCACGAAACGCCCCGTGATCTGCCTGAGCGTGTCGGAAAACAAGATCTATACCCGCACCATCAATCAGCACCCCGTGCTGGGCGTCGAATACGCGCCCAACGCGACCTCGCTGACCGAGCGCTATTTCGGCAAAATGGGCCTGCAGGTGCGGTACTTCATGCCGCGCGGCGCCAAGGCACCTCTGGCCTTTTATTTCTTTGGCGATCTGCTGAACGACTATACCCCGCTCGAACTGATCAGCACGATCAGCACGATGGAGACATTCCAGCGCATCTATCGCCCGGAAATCTACAACGCGAATTCTGCCGCTGCCGCGCGCTACCAGCCCAGCCTCAAACAGAGCGATTTTTCGAATACCCGCGTTGTTTACGACCGCGAAGAACGCACACGCCTCGCGATCGAGCAGGGAAAATTCGCGGGCGAGCATTTCATCGCACCTCACAGATCCCTTCTTGACCAGTGGGCGAGTCGGCAAGCCGCCTGAACGACTCCCCGCCATCCGCTTCGACGTCCCGACCCGATTCATCTGGAAAACCACGCCTCATGACCAAGCTTCTCCCGACCGCTACCGCTGGCAGCCTGCCCAAACCTTCCTGGCTCGCTGAACCGGAAAAACTCTGGTCTCCCTGGAAAATGGAAGGGGAGGCACTTGCTGAAGCCAGGCAGGACGCATTACGCGTGTCCCTTCTCGAACAGCAGGTCGCCAGAATCGATATCGTCAGCGATGGCGAGCAAACACGCCAACATTTCGTGACGACCTTTATCGAGCATCTTGCTGGCGTGGATTTCGAAAAGCGCGAGACGGTCACGATCCGCAATCGCTATGAGGCCAGCGTACCAACCGTCGTCAGTGCCGTCGCACGCGAGAAACCTGTTTTTGTCGAAGACGCCAAATTCCTGCGTAAACAGACGAAAGCCCCGATCAAATGGGCGCTCCCCGGCCCGATGACGATGATCGATACGCTGTACGATGCCCATTACAAAAGCCGTGAGAAACTGGCCTGGGAATTTGCTGCCATTCTCAACGCAGAAGCGAAAGAACTGGAAGAGGCGGGTGTCGATATCATCCAGTTCGACGAACCCGCGTTCAATGTGTTCTTCGACGAGGTAAATGACTGGGGCATTGCCACGCTGGAACGCGCCATCGAGGGGCTCAAATGCCAGACCGCCGTGCATATCTGCTACGGCTACGGCATCAAGGCCAATACAGACTGGAAGAAGACGCTCGGCCATGAGTGGCGTCAGTATGAGCGCATTTTCCCGAAGCTTCAAACCTCAGCGATCGATCTGGTCTCGCTCGAATGCCAGAACTCGCATGTGCCGATGGAACTGATCGAGCTGCTACGCGGCAAGAAGGTGATGGTCGGCGCCATCGATGTGGCCAGCAACCGGATCGAGACGCCGGAAGAGGTCGCAGAGACGCTCCGCAAGGCGCTGCGTTATGTCGATGTCGAGAATCTCTGCCCCTGCACCAATTGCGGCATGGCACCGCTGTCGCGCAACGTGGCCAGAGGCAAACTCGAAGCGCTGGCAGCCGGCGCCGAGATCTTACGCAAGGAGCTTGTCTGCGACTGAAGACGCCACGTCAGGCGAAAAGACGCCAGGGTCATTGAAACAAATATTCCCTGATCCGTAACGATGAGGGCGTGTTCGCACGCCTTCTTCCGATCCGCAGACTTAAGCTTTTCCACGAAAGGTGCGCTCTGAAATGGCCTAAAGGCTGATGCGCCTGTTCAAGAGCCAGTGTTTCGCGGCGGATCATCTTGATCGCGGCATGGCCAGCGTTGCACTCCGGGGTATTCACGCACGCTCTCGATAAGGCGGCCAGCGAGTGCGTTCATCGCCTGATACGGCCAGATCGTCGTCGAAACGAAGCAAATTGCTCGTGATTGGCTTGTTCCCGTCATCGGGGTAGAACGGATCGACTGAACAAGACCGGAGCCTCGATCCTTGACCCCCTTGCCCGAAAACGGCGGACGCCCCCTTTCCTTCCAGGATCTGATCCTGCGCCTGCATCAGTTCTGGTCGGCACAGGGCTGCGCCCTGCTTCAGCCTTATGACACCGAACTGGGTGCAGGGACGCTCTCGCCGCATACGACGCTGCGGGCATTGGGGCGCAAGCCGTGGAAGGCCGCCTATGTGCAGCCTTGCCGCAGGCCTTCGGATGGGCGCTATGGCGAGAACCCGAACCGGCTTCAGCATTACTACCAGTATCAGGTGCTGCTCAAGCCAACGCCGGAAGACAGCCAGCGCCTGCTGCTCGACAGCTATCGTGCCATCGGCATCGACCCGGAAAAGCACGATATCCGCTTTGTGGAAGATGACTGGGAAAATCCGACCATCGGCGCCTGGGGGCTGGGCTGGGAAGTCTGGTGCGACGGGATGGAAGTGACGCAGTTCACCTATTTCCAGCAGGTTGGCGGCATTCCGACTGTCATGCCCTCGACCGAGCTGACCTACGGGCTCGAGCGCCTGGCCATGTATGTGCAGGGCGTCGAGAACGTCTATGACCTCGATTTCAACGGTCAGGGTCTCAAATATGGCGATGTCTTCCTGCGTGCCGAGCAGGATTATTCGCGTCATAATTTCGAGCTGGCCGATACCGACATGCTGATGCGCCATTTCCGCGATGCCGAAGCGGAATCCGTGCGTCTGGCAGAAGCTGGCGTGGCCCAGCCCGCCTATGACCAGTGCGTCAAGGCGAGCCATCTGTTCAACCTGCTCGATTCACGCGGTGTCATCTCGGTATCCGAGCGCGCTTCCTATATCGGCCGCGTGCGTACCCTCGCAAAGCTGTGCTGCGAAACCTGGCTTGCTGGCGACGAGGAGTCGAAATAATGGCCGAATTCCTTCTCGTTCTCGATTGCGAGGAAATTCCTGCCCGTATGCAGGAGAGCGCCGGTCAGGATCTGGCACGTCTCGTTTCAGAGGCGCTGGCGCCGCTTTCGCCACGCGACGTCACGCCGTTCTGGGGCGCCAGACGGATTGGCGTCAGCCTTCAGATCGACGGGCAGATTGCTGAATCCACCCAGTCGGAACGTGGCCCCCGCGAGAGCGCGCCCGAACAGGCACTCGCCGGTTTCCTGCGCAAGCATGGCGCTGAACGTGACGCTCTGGTTCTGGAAAACGGCTTCTGGGTGCTCAATCGCACACTGCCTGCCATCGGCGCCGCGCAGCAGATTGCCGAAACCATCCCGGCCCTGCTCTGGCGCTTCCCCTGGCCGAAATCCATGCGCTGGGGCCATGGCAGCGCCTTTACCTGGGTGCGCCCGCTTCGCCGCGTGATCTGCCTGCTCAATGGCGCGCTCGTGCCGTTCAGCCTTGCCACCGAGACTGACGACGCTCATGGGCTCGTTTCCGGCTCACAGACCGCTGGCCATCGCTTCATGGCGCCGGAGCCTTTCGAGGTCACTTCTTTCGGGCAGCTCAAAAGCGCGCTGTTTGCGCGCAAGGTCGTGCTCGACCCGGCGCAGCGTCTGTCGATCATCCGGGACGGGTTGCAGGCTCAGGCAGACAAGGCGGGTCTGACACTCGTTCAGGACGACAAGCTGGTCGAGGAAGTTTCAGGGCTGGCCGAGTGGCCGGTCGTTCTTCTGGGCCGTATCGACGACGCCTATATGGATCTGCCGCCCGAAGTGATGCAGGTCTCGATGCGTATCAACCAGCGCTATTTCGCCCTGCGCAGCGCGGATGGCACGGCGGCACCGCATTTTGCCTTCATTGCCAATATGGATTTCGCCGATGGGGGCGCCCTGACCATTGCAGGCAATGAGCGCGTGCTGCGCGCCCGTTTTGCCGATGCGCGCCATTTCTGGGATCTGGACCGCAAGACGAAGCTTGTCGAGCGTGTCGCTGCGCTTGATGGCGTGACCTTTCATGCCAAGCTTGGCAGCCAGGCGCGCGCGTACAGCGTATCGTGACGCTGGCAGGTATCGTGGCCAAGGCCATGGGGCTTGATGAGACGGCACAAAAACAGGCGCAGCGCGCCGCCCTTCTGGCCAAGGCCGATCTGACGACGGGCATGGTTGGGGAATTCCCCGAGCTTCAGGGTGTGATGGGCGGCTATTATGCCCGCCATGACAATGAAGGCGATGCCGTTTCTGACGCTGTGGCAGAGCATTACATGCCACGCGGTCTGAATGACGAGACGCCACGCGCCCCGGTATCGATCGCTGTGGCGCTGGCCGATCGTCTGGATCTGCTGACGGCCTTCTTCGCCATGGGCGAAACGCCGAGCGGTTCGGGTGACCCCTATGCACTGCGTCGCGCTGCACTCGGCATTATTCGCATTATTCGCGATAACGGGCTGCGTCTCGATCTGACGACACTGATCGCCCAGGCTGCGCAGAACCTGCCAGAAAATCTGCGTGAAGGCGGCGATCTTGAGGCTCTGCCGGGCTTCCTGGCCGAGCGTCTGCGCGTTCAGTTGCGCAGCGAAGGCGAACGCCACGACATTCTAGCCGCCGTGCTGGCCGGTGGGCTGGATGGCGATCTGGTGCGTCTGCTGGCCCGCACTTCAGCCCTTGCCGAGATGGTCGGCACGGATGACGGGCGCAATCTGCTGGCGGCAAGCAAGCGCGCGGCCAATATCCTGCGCATCGAAAACCGCAAGGACGGCCCGCATCAGGCGCGCCTGACCACGTGCTCTACGTGCAGGATGAGGAACGCGCTCTGGGCGAGGCGCTGGAATCTGCACAGACGGCCATTCATGCGGCTCTTGAACAGGAGCGTTTTGCAGAGGCGATGATCGCGGCAGCTCCCTGCGCCCCGTGCTCGATCGGTTCTTCGAGGTCGTGACGGTCAACGATACTGATCCCGCCCGCCGTCTCAACCGCCTGCGCCTGCTGGCGCAGATCGGCGAAACCCTGACCGAAATCGCCGATTTCAGCCAGATCGAAGGCTGAGGCTCAGCGCCCCACCGTTTCACCCGGTGGGGCAAGCCCTTGACCGACCACACTGGCATTCTGGTAAGCCGGGCCGAATTGCCCGATGGATGCCCCGGTGACGGGATCGTGCCCAGGCCGGCCCTCGCCCAGAGGCAGGAACTGCTTCGCAAAATCGACGATCTTCCCGGCTGTCGTGCGGCGTGTCGTAGGGGCGGCCATGGCACGGGGAAGCGGCGCGGGCTCCCAGTGAACAGCTCCTGACGGTAAGGGCGTCTGCGAGGGGGTGGGCGTCGCGGTTGACGGCATCTCGACATGCAAGGGCAGCACGGTCGAAAAACCGCGCGCCAGACAGATCGTCGTGCCCGCCGGGCCATTGCCGAGCAAGAGTGCCGCGAGCACGAGGCGCCGTTTGCATTCTCCCATCGCTTCGCCCTTTGCCGGTGAGATCGTTATCGGAACCACAATCGAAGCCGGATGCAATCAAAAGCGAACAGAGACGACGAATTTGTCTCCCGGCTGCGATCAGGGCAGCCTGTCGCCCCCTTCCGCCTGGACGGAAATACGTGCTCTCAGATCGTCCAGCAGCCAGCTTCCCGCACGGCCCAACGCGCGATCGCGCATGGTCGCGGCATAAATGCGCCGTGGCGCTGGCGCGTCGGGGTCGTCATCGATAATGTCGATCTTCACCATCTTGCCCTCGCGTAGCGGTGCCTCGACGAGATAATCGGGCATACGACACCAGCCCAGACCGCCGAGAAGGAAGTCGAAGCGCCGCCCCAATTCGACAAAACGCCATCGCTTCGGACTCAGCACACCGTAACTCGGCCCGTCCGGGGCTGACGGGTTCGAGAGAACGAGCTGGACATGCTCCGCGAGATCGGCGCGCGTCACAGGCCGCCCGAGACGGGCCAGTTCGTGGCTGGCGGACACGACCGGCACAAGCACCACATCGCAGACAGGTACCGCGATCAGATCTTCAGGGACGCCGAAAAGCAGCACGCAGAGCGCGAGAGACGCATCGCCCTGGCGTAGACGACGCTCGGCGCCACCCAGCCCTTCGGTCGAGAAGCTGACGGGGAGATGGGGAAACCGCTCCTTCAACGCGCGCAGGCTTTCCATGAACGCGCCTGTCGGCACGAGGGGGTCGATCGCCACGGCCAATTCCGGCTCGACTCCCTCCCTGATTGCGGCTGTCAGGGCTTCGAACTGCGCCGCGCCCGACAACACACGCCGCGCCTGCCCCACCAGAACCCGCCCCATTTCCGTCAGGGCGGGCTTATGGCCCGAGCGGTCGAACAGAGTAACGCCCTGCGTGGCTTCGAGCGTTGCGATGGCCTGGCTGATGGCCGATTGCGCCCGGTTCAGCCTGCGTCCGGCGGCAGAAAAACTGCCGGTTTCCTCGATCGTGACCAGCACACGAAGCTGATCGAGGGAAAGCGTTCCCAGCATCCATCACCCCACACGATAGAATCGATCGGTTTTTTATCTCTGATCGCGACAGAGAAGACAGGATAGGCTCGCTCTCATGCAACCGAGTTTCTTCATCAATCATGGCGGTGGGCCATGTTTCTTTCTCGAGCCAGGCCCGATGCGCCGCGCCTGGTCGCCGCTCGAAACCTATCTTGCAGGGTTCGCGTCGGCGCTGCCAGGGCGACCAGATGCCCTGCTGGTCATTTCCGGCCATTGGGAAGGCAGGGTGCCACGTATCCATTTCGGCACGTCGCCATCGCTTCTCTACGATTATGGCGGGTTTCCGCCCCATACCTATGCTCTGGAATGGCCCGCGCGGGGTAGCCCCACTCTTGCCGCCCGTGTCGCAACCCTGCTCGACGATGCGGGTATCGAGACCGAGCGCGAAATGACACGCGGCTGGGATCATGGGGTCTTCGTACCGCTCAAAATCGCGTTTCCAGATGCGGATATTCCCGTGGTTCAGCTTTCGCTGCGGCAGGATCTCGATCCTGGGGCGCATCTCGCTCTTGGCCGCGCACTCGCGCCATTGCGGACGGAGAATGTGCTGATTATCGGCAGTGGCCAATCCTATCACAATATTGGCGGGTTTTTCTCGGGCACATCGTCCGATCCGGCTGCGGAATCTTTCGATCGCTGGTTGCAGGCAGCAATGAGGGACCCTTCCACACGCGAGCAGACATTACGCGACTGGCGCCACGCCCCCGGTGCCCGCGCCGCCCATCCTCGCGAAGAGCATCTTCTGCCCCTGATGGTCGCCGCTGGTGCCGCGACAGGGGAAGCAGCCTATCTCGATTTCGCCGGTACGGTGCTCGGCAAGCCGCTCTCGGGCTACCGTTTCGGCTAGTCTCGCTTCCAATAGAATAATTCGATTGTTCTGAGCATATCAATCAATTTGAACGATTTAACGCGCTGCCCGATACTCGGCCTCACAGAAAGAAGTGAGGCTGATCATGACAGAGATCCACGATATCGCGATCATTGGCGGCGGTGCGAGCGCCACGCTGCTGGCCTGGAATTTGCGCCACCGGCACAGCCGGGGCTGCGTCGTGATCGATCCGGGCCCGCAGCCTGCCCTGGGTCTCGCCTATGGCACGCGCAGCGTCGAAAACCTGCTCAACGTACCGGCAAGCGGGATGAGCGCCCTCGCCGATGAGGCCGGGCATTTTCTTGGCTGGCTGAGACGCAAGATCGACCCTGAGATCGGGCAGGTGCTTTCATCCCGCGCGCCATTTATGGGCTCTATCTTCAGGATCTGTTTCGTCAGGCAGCGCCGCTGCATATCAGGGCGCGGGTCGAACGCTGTGCGCCAGACGCCGACATCACCACGCTGCATCTCGATGACGGGCGCTGCCTGCGCGCGCGCCATGTCGTTCTGGCACTCGGCCATTTTGCGCCGCCGCTCCTGCCCGGCATTCCCGCCGACCTTCTGGAAAGCGGTTGCTATCACCATCAGGTCTGGGCAGGGGGGGTCATCGAGGCCATCAAACCGACCGACCCTGTGCTGCTGATTGGCAGCGGCCTGACGGCGGTCGACCAGATCATGCAGCTTCGTGCGGCGGGTCATTCTGGCAAGATCACCATTATTTCCCGCCATGCCCAGTTTCCCAGCCGTCATGCACCGGCACCGAAACTCGATGCGCCTGTCATCGCACCGGGTGCCTGCGCGCCGCGCTGCACCGCCTATCTGCGCCTCTTCAACACAGCGCTGAAGCAGGGCATTCCATGGCGCGCCTGTATCGACAGTCTGCGTCCTGTCACCAATCAGCTCTGGGCCGCCTTGCCCCCGCAGGAGCGCGCACGGTTTCGGCGTCATCTGCAGAGACGCTGGGATGTCGTGCGTCATCGCATGGCGCCGCGTATTGCCGAGGCGCTCGATGCCGGGCTGACGAGCGGCGCACTCTCACTGCGCGCCGGCCATTTGCAGCAAATCGAGCGATGGCCGACGGGCTGCGCGTGACGATCAGATATCAGGATCGGGTCGAGATGCTAAATGCGGCCCATGTGCTGAACTGCACGGGGCCGAGCCTGCGCTATGACAGGGTGGACTCCCCTGTTCTGCGCGATCTGCTTGACAGAAAACTGGCGCGCTCGGGTCAAGGTGGCGCAGGGTTGGATACGACGGAGACCGGGCAGCTCATCGCAGCGGACGGTACGGCGAGGCTCTCGCTCTACACTCTTGGCCCCGCCCGCCAGGGCACGTTGTTCGAGTCTATCGCCATTCCCGAAATACGCGGTCAGGCTTATGATCTTGCGACGACACTCGATGGGCTTCTGACCCAGGCCCCACTGCAGGATCTGTGCGCATGATAAGCCGGTACACCGACCACGCCGCCAATGAGCGCACCTTTCTCGCATGGGTGCGTACGGCGCTCGCCATGGTGGCGATCGGCTGTATGCTCGCCAAGTTCAACATCTTCCTGCGGCTGATCGGCTCGGAACATCATGACGGCATGCCCACTCTGCCCGGGTCTTCGGCCTGGGTGGGGGTGCTGACGATCTGTGCCGGGCTCATGTTGCTGCCTGCAAGCTGGTGGCGCTTTCGCAAGGTGAAAGCCGCCCTCTCATCCGAAGAACCGAGAGAGATCGCGCTCAACGGGCTGGAAGGGCTGTTCTGCCTGTTTCTGTCGCTGCTCGTTAGTGCGATTCTGCTGTCGCTTCTGGGCGTTCTGCCGTCATGACGCTCGAACAACTCCGCATTTTCATCGCGGTGGCAGAGAGGCAACATATGACGCGCGCCTCAGAGGCACTGGCTCTCACGCAATCTGCGGTCAGTCATGCCATCATGACGCTCGAAAACGGCTTCGGCATCAAGCTGTTCGACCGTATCGGGCGCGTATTCTGCTCACGGAAGCAGGACGGGTCTTTTTACAGGAGGCACGCGCCGTGCAGGCGCGCGCGCTCGCTGCGCGCGAATGTCTGGAAGATCTCGGTGGGTTGCGCACGGGCAGACTGCATGTGTGGGCCAGCCAGACACTGGCGAGCTACTGGCTGCCAGCGCGGCTCAATCGCTTTGCGGCTCTCCACCGAGGTGACGCTCGGCATGACCATCAGCAATACAGAAGAGATCTGTGCGCAGCTTGCCGCCGGAACGATCGGCTTCGGCCTGATCGAAGGAGTTGCAACCGGCTCGTTTCTGGAAACCGAAATCCTCGCCCGCGATCAGCTCTTGCTCGTGGTGAGCCCCGAACACCCCTGGGCGCAGACCCCGCCCGAAGCGAGCGCCCTCACAGAAACGCCGTGGGTCCTGCGGGAAAAAGGGTCCGGCACACGGGCGAGCTTCGAAACAGCTCTGGCAGGCTGGGGGATCGTCCCTGACAGCCTCGATATCGTCATGGAGCTGACCTCGAACGAGGCCATCGCCACGATGATCAGCACGGGGCGAGCGGCTACGGTGCTTTCGGCAAGTGTCGTATCGGGGTTGATCGAAAACGGGCTGCTCTGCCCGGTGTCCATGCCTTTTCCCGAGCGGGATTTCGCATTGGCCCGCGGCGCTCGCAGCCTTTCCCCCGCCGAACAGACTTTTTGCACGCTTCTGCGCGAGGGAGCGCCCCGGACGGGCTGAGATAATCAGGCCAGCCAGACGAGACGAAGGGGACGGCCCGGGCTGACATGAACCAGCGCGTTCTGGCCGAAAATTCGCGCCAGAACACGCGCCTTGGCCATGGGCAAGGCGGCCGCGAAAAAAGGCTCTGACCAGCCTCGCCAGCGCCCCTCGCCATTCAACACCCTCGCCGTGCCGAGACGCGCGCGTGGATGCTGCATGCGACGGGCGTTTTGGGTATCGGACAGACGAAGCCCGCTCGGATTGCAGGCGCCGATCAGCACAAAAGGCTGCGCTTCGAAGGGCCAGCATATCGGTCGAACGCCAATGCGCAGAATTACCGGGCCGATCGCATAGCTCGTTTGACGATATGCTTTTCTGGCGACTGGTGTCGGCGGTCTGACGCGGCTCATCCTGCCGGTTTTTCAGAGATCGTCACGCACCGAAGGGAAATCGCGATCGTTGCGATGCACCCAAGAGGAAAGTAGCAGGCCGAAACCGAACATCATGGTCAGCAAGGCCGAGCCACCATAGGAAATGAGCGGCAAAGGCACGCCACCGACCGGGATCACACCCATGACCATCGACAGATTGACGGCGCAGTAGAGAAAGAAATCCACCGAAATACCCAGCGCCAGAAGACGCCCGAACTGGTTTCGGCTGCGCATGGACATGAGCATCCCGCCCACCACCAGCAAGGCCAGCAGACCGATGACCGACACGGCCCCCGCATAGCCCCATTCCTCACCGATCATGGTAAAAATGAAATCGGTCTGTTTCTCGGGCAGAAAGTTAAGCTGCCCCTGCGTGCCACGCAGATAGCCCTCGCCCCACATCCCGCCCGAGCCGAGCGCGATCTTGGACTGGATGATGTTGTAGCCAGCCCCGAGCGGGTCATGTTCAGGATGCAGGAACGTGTCGATACGCGCCTTCTGGTAATCATGCAGATGGGCATAGACAAACTTGCCCAGAAACGGCACTGGCGCGACAAGCAGGGCGATCTGCCACAAGCGCATACCGGCAGCGAAGAACATTGTCGCACCGATCAGCCCGATAATGACCGCCGTGCCGAGATTGGGCTCTTTCAGCACGAGCCCCACGGGCAAAAGCGTCAGCAGCGCCGGAGGGATCAGACGCAGCGGGTTGCCCATGCGCTTGTTATCGATGCGATGGAACCAGCTCGCCAGCGCGAGAACAAGGGCGATCTTGGCAAACTCGGAAGGCTGGAACTGCAATCCGGCAAGATTGATCCAGCGCTCTGCGCCCTTCCCCACATGGCCCATATGCAGAACCAGAGCGAGCAAGGTGATCGCAGCCAGATAGATCGGAATGGACAATAGCCGCAGCAGGCGGGGGCTGGTGAGGGCCACGGTAATCATCATCACCAGACCGAAACCGAAACGCACCATCTGCGGGCGCGCAAAAGGCTTGGCCGAGCCGCCACCAGCGGAATAAAGCGCAAGATAGCCCACCCCGGCCAAAGCACAGATCAGCAGAACGTAGAGCCAGTTGATCTGAAGCAGCTTACCCAGCAACCGGAAACTCGGCTCCGGGCGCCAGAGGCGTTTTTGCCAGTTCACTATTCGGCGTCCGCGACAGCCTGACCCGGGGCATGGTCGTGATTGACCGGGTCGCGCAAGAGCGTATCCGTCATGATATCGCGCGCCAGAGGGGCTGCGGCATCGGCGCCACCATTACCATGCTCGATGACCACCGCAATCGCATAGCGCGGCGCATCATAGGGCGCAAAGCAGATGAACAGCGCATGGGGGCGTTCTTCCCATGGCAGGTTCATCGAGTTGAAATGACCACTTTCGCGCAGAGCACGTGAAACGCGTCGCACCTGAGCCGAGCCGGTCTTGCCTGCCATGGCGACATCGGGAAGGCTCAGTCGTGCCTTGGGCGCCGTGCCGCGCGGGGCATTGACCACGTCGAACATGCCCTGTCGAATGACCGAGAGATGGGCATCGGGAATGTCGAGGGCGGGCGCAGCATCGAGCGGCGTGTGGTCTGAATCGCGCTCATTGATCTTGCGGACCAGATGCGGCGTGACATTGCGCCCCGAGGCGATGCGCGAGACGTAGGTGGCAAGTTCGAGCGGCGTGACCTGCACGAAGCCCTGGCCGATACCGGCATTGACCGTGTCACCACCATTCCAGTGAAAACCGTGTTTCTGGCGCCATTCGGGCGTGGGGATGACACCGGCGCGGGTATGGGGCAGCTCGATATCGAGTTTGGTGCCCAGACCGAAGCCATTCGCCATCGCCTTGATGGGCTCCATGCCGATCTTGCGCGCCGCGAGATAGAAATAGACATCGCAGCTATACATGAGCGCCTGCTGCATGGTGATGCTGCCATGGCCCCAGCGCGACCAGCAATGGAAGCGCACCCCGCCCATGTCGTAATAGCCGGGGCAGGTGAAGCGGTCCTGCGGGCTGACGAGACCGGATTGCAGCGCGGCCAACGCTACCGCAGGTTTGAAGGTGGAACCCGGCGGATAGACACCCGCCACCGTCTTGTTGATGAGCGGCGTGCGGACGTTATTGGTCCATTCGATCCATTGCGCGTGGCTCACGCCCGAATCGAACAAGGACGGGTCGAAAGACGGCGTACTGACCATGGCCAGTACCTCGCCGTTGCGGCAATCCATGACCACAACGCTCGCAGCCTGATCGCCGATGCGGTTGAGCACCATCTGCTGCAGACCGGCATCGAGAGTCAGCACGACCTCGTCGCCCTGCTGGCCGTCGATGCGATCCATCTCGCCCATCACGCGGCCCTTGGAATTGACTTCCATTTCGACCGAACCAGGTTCGCCACGCAAAAGCAGGTCCTGGGTCTGTTCGATACCGGCGCGGCCTGCGCGCATACCGGGCAACGCCATCATCGGGGTCGAGGCGACATCGCGCTCATTGGGCGGGGCGACATAACCGACAATATGGGCCAGTTGCGGCCCGTAGGGATAAAGGCGCGTCGTGCCGACATCGATCAGCACACCGGGCAGGCTCGGCGCATTGAGTTCGATACGCGCCATATCGTCCCAGCTCAAAAAGTCCTTGAGGGCCACAGGCACATATTTGCGTATATGGCGAAGGTCGCGCTCGATACGGGCCTGATCGCGCTCGTCCAGCGCGATGATCTGGCCGAAACGCGCGATGGTAGCGTGAATATTGGTCGTCTCCTCAGGCATGAGGAGGGCGCGCCAGTTGACCTTGTTGCCCGCGAGCTGGAGGCCGAAACGATCGACAATCTGGCCACGCGCCGGTGCCAGAAGACGCTTGCTTGTGCGGTTGCGTGCGGCGAGATCGCGCAGATGGTCGCCTTCATGCACCTGAAGATCGTAAAGCTTCTTGCCCAGCACGCCGAGAACGCCCGCCTGGGTGGCGAGAACCAGCAGCGCACGACGGGTAAAGACGCCGCGTGAGGGGGTAACCTCCTCACGCTTGGCACGCATCCGGGACGGATTACGGGAGCGGGAGGATTTGTCGCGTCTGAACTTCATTGCGTGATGACGATCCCGCATCGAAATCCGGTCGTGGCTGCGCGTTCGCCTGTCGGGCGTCCATCAGGAAGCGCTGCGCTGCGACGGAACATCATGCTCAAAACCGGGCCTTCAGGCTTGTTCAGGGTCTGCCACCGTGCGACGCGCCCAGGCAAAGAGGGCGCTCAATGTCGGATAGATACCAATTGTCACCGCTGCCTGAAAGAGACTCGGCACCGGAGACATCATTGCCAACGTCCCGATACACGCGATGATCCATCCAAACAACGACAAAACAAGGGCGAGACCACCCAGTAAAGCCCAGCCGAACAGGAAGCTGATACGACTGAGCCCATAGCGCCACAGATGCGCCACGCCATGGAAGACGAGCAGGGAAAACACAAACACACCCGGCGGCCCGAAGCTCAGTACCTCGCAGACGAGTCCCACGCAGAAGGTCATGAGCGGCGTCATGGATTGCGGCCTATGTGCCGACCAGAAGAAAACCGTGCTCGCCGCAATACCGAAACACAGCTCGTTTTGCCCAGGAATGCCAAGACCTGCGGAAAGAACAAGCGCGCAGAACACGATGAACAGAGACGGCAGCAACGCGCGCATGATCTGGTCGAGACGTCGACGCAGCGTTGCGCGCGGCGCGATGCCAGGATGGATATCGGGGGTGTGGCGATGACCGACCATGAGCTATCCCTGCCCTTTCGTCGGCTTCTGGAACGGTACGAAAGGCAGTTCGGGGGCGACAGGCATGGGCGGCATCAATCTGACGCGACCTGGCGCCTCGGGGCCAGCATGGTCGGCACTCATATAATTGAACACGCGGATGATATCGGGATGATCAAGCGAAGCTTCCGGCACGACTACGGGCGTGCCGGGCCGCAGATAATGCACGGTCCCCACAACGAGCCCCCCCGGCATACCGGCAAAAGCCCCGTGCTCATGCCCGTCAGGAGCAGGCTGCTCACCCGTGACCACACGCTCGCCCTCAACAGGCCGATTGTCCTGCGCGTAATAGATCAGCCTCGGATAGGGCGAGCCATCGCCTGCCATGATGGCATTGCCGCGCGACGCCGTGAGCATGACCGGGATACGGCTCGCATCGTCATTGATCATCAGGATACGCACCGTGCGTGCGCCTGTTTCCGTCACGCGCCCGAGCAGGCCTGACGCATCGAGCGCGACATCGCCCGGCACGATATTATGGTTGTCGCCTACAGCCAGAAGAACGGAACGCCCATACAGCCCCCCCGCATCGCGCAGCGCATGGCCGCTGACGAAATTCGGGGCGCTATCGGGAATCCAGTGCAGGCTGGCCTTGAGCTGGGCGTTTTCGTCAGCAAGCGCGACGGCCACATCGTACCAGCGCCGCAGCTTCTGGTTTTCGGCGCGCAGGCGGGCGTTTTCGCCTGCGATATCGGTCAGCCCCGTGACGGTCTGGCGCAAATGCGCGAACGCCGTCTCGGGGGCCGCCATGAGTCGATAGGCCGGGGCGAGCCCATCGGCCAGCGTCATGCGCAGGGTGTCGACGGCCGGGCGACGGGTCAAACCGAGCATGATCAGGCCGATCGCCAGCACGAAAAAGAACGGCAGCATCAGCTTCGCGAGTGCGTGTCGCCCCTGAATCGACAGCATCGACCGGATGCTCCCTGGTTATCAGTACATCGAGATCAGGACATTCCGCAGACGACGCATCTCTTCGAGCGCGCGCCCCGTGCCGAGTGCCACGCAGGAAAGCGGCGACTCACCCACCGTCACCGGCAGGCCGGTCGCATTGCGCAACACGTCGTCCAGACGATAAAGCAGCGCGCCGCCACCGGTCAGCACAATGCCCTTGTCGACGATATCGGCGGCGAGTTCGGGCGGCGTGTTTTCAAGCGCCGTGGTCACGGCATCGACGATCTGCTGCACAGGCTCGGCAAGGCTTTCCGCCACCTGAGCCTGGCTCACCAGAATTTCGCGCGGCACACCATTGATGAGATCACGCCCCTTCACTTCCTTCACCGGGCCGGGATCGCGCGGATCGTCGGGCAGGCAGGCAGAGCCGATTTCCATTTTCACCCGCTCTGCCGAGCTTTCGCCGATCAGCAGATTGAACGTCTTGCGGATATAGGAAATGATCGCGTCGTCCATCTTGTCGCCGCCCACACGCACCGAGCGCGCATAGACGATACCGCCAAGAGAAATGACGGCGACCTCGGTCGTGCCGCCGCCGATATCGACAATCATGCTACCCGAAGGTTCGGTGACCGGAAGACCCGCGCCAATAGCGGCTGCCATGGGCTCCTCGATCAGCATCACCTTGCGCGCACCCGCACTCTCCGCGCTCTCCTGAATAGCGCGACGCTCGACGGCAGTAGAGCCCGACGGCACACACACGATGATCTGCGGGCTGGCGAAGGCGCGGCGATTATGAACCTTGCGGATGAAATGCTTGATCATCTCCTCCGCGACCTCGAAATCGGCGATCACGCCGTCGCGCAACGGTCGAATGGCCGTGATGTTGCCGGGCGTACGCCCGACCATCAGCTTGGCTTCGTCGCCAACCGCCAGCACCTGCTTCTTGCCTCGCACTTCAGCGATGGCGACCACAGAGGGTTCATCAAGAACGATGCCGCGTCCCTTGACGTAAACGAGTGTATTGGCGGTGCCGAGGTCGATAGCCATGTCTGCCGACATGAGACCCAGCAGACGTGAGAACATTCAAGCCTCCTGGCCGAAAGATGTGCGCGCGCTGGTCGCATTCCGCTCCGGCCTGCAAGGTGGTCTCTCCGCAGTTGACGCGAGGGAACCGATTAACAGAGAGGAGCATGACACGAGATATTCTGGCGCAGGGATTACCGGGGCCCTGATTGAGGAGCAAGTCCCGATCAGGGAAAATTGCAGTTTAATGACCAAAAAGGCATTGCACGGAAACGTGCGCTGGAATCGTCCCTTAGCAATAGTTACTGTTGGTTACAAACCATCCAAACCGGCCATGGTGGCGCCATGCTTCGAACGCGGCCGAAGCGAAATCTGGTGAGTGACCTGATCACGAGGCGGAGGCGGCAGGAACTCGGCAAATAGAGCCCCGTTGCGTCAGAGTAGAGTGACTTTTTAGGATAGTAGACATCATGACCAAGCATGCTTCTCTTTTTCGTCCGCGCAATCTCGCTGCCCTTACGGCCTGCGTTGGCATGCTGGGCCTGAGCGCCTGCGGTAACCCCTATGATCCGGGCGCACGCGCTGGTTCGGGCG
>NZ_BAKW01000005.1 GCF_000614545.1 Asaia platycodi JCM 25414
TATATTCGTCAGGGACTTAGGAAGAAATCCGGAAAAATTTACCATCTTTATTTCCACTTTTGCAATTTACGAACAGAAAGCATGGAAATGATAGTTTATATTTTACAAAATATTATCTTTTCAAAAAATTACCGTGAGTTTTGGACTGTTTTAGTCTTGAAATGCGTCAATCCTTCTTCGGGGCGGGCGATTAAACAGAATGGACGAAGGATGCCCTTGCTCATACGAGTTGGAAACAGCTTATGAGTTACCATGCGAAACTGGCGGCATTCGCACCTGCAAGGATTGTCGATACATATGTTATCTGCACCAAGCATAAAAGTTAGCTCGCTATCCAAGCGTTGAATCGGCGATTCGAGCCCCATTAGAGTCCGAGAAGCGACTGCCTCACATGATCTAGCGCGGCTTGCAAAATTAGATTTATATATTCAACCGAAGATTGGAGACTTCACAAAAACACATCCGGCTTTTTATCCGACATGCGCTGTGCTGTGCTGTGCTCTATTCGTTCGCACAATGCGCTTTTCCAGAATGCTTGATTTATAAGGAGTTCTGGTGCCAGGTGAGGGATTTAGACCCCCGACCTTCGGTTTACAAAACCTGTTCGTTTATTCCGCAAGTCATTGATATAACTATTATAATTTTCAAAAACTTGCGACGACTTATCCGGCTTTCTATCCGGGTAGGTGCCACGGTTCTATAACCGGCCCATATGCCAAGATGGCGAAAGACCCCCAGATCGAGGATCTTTCGCATCGCCATGGCTATTCGATAAAGCCGACCTCAAACTTTGTCTTGCCGGCAAGCGACTGCAGGTTGGTGTTTTCCGGGTAGGACTTCATGAGCGGGAAGAATACCGACCCGCCGATGATACTACGGCCGTCAGCGTCTTTAGGACGCAAGCCCCAGACATCCTGATATGTCATCGGCACGGTTTGGCCGTTCACGGTCGTATTTCCGATATACATCATGATGTGACCGGGAATGTGAATGAGCGTGGTGAACGGCTTGCCGTTTTTAACGAGATAATCGAGCCGCGTTTCGACATCTGCCTTGCCAAGATCGACGGTGCGGCTTGTCGCCTGGATTTGTGCCAGCGAATTGCGCGGCATGAGGATGCCAAAGGGTATGAGCAGGCTACGCAACTCCGCCGAGCAGTCGTTGTAGAAGTTATAATTGCCCCAACCATAGGGACGATTGACGAGCGAGCGCACAAGCATGGCAATATTGGTGCGATTCATCGCTAGCGGCATCGGCGCAAAGGCTTGATCCTGGTCTGCATACCAGGCGATCTGCGCATGTCCTGTGGCATCGCTCACCGGGATGGCTACCTCGGTCACGCCAGATTTGGCATTCCTGGAAGGCAGAACCGTACCGCTGCGGGCCGTGAAATGAAAAACGTTATCGTCAAAAATCGAGACAGGCTGGCGGGTCGCTGCACCGAGATGTGCTGACGCCATTTTGACCCAGCTATTCACGAACGGCTCACGTGCCTGAGCGATATCCTCATAATGCACCCAGCCTGTGACATCCGGCGAGACAACATATCTCCAGCGATGATCG
Source organism: Asaia platycodi JCM 25414 (assembly GCF_000614545.1). Lineage (GTDB taxonomy): Bacteria > Pseudomonadota > Alphaproteobacteria > Acetobacterales > Acetobacteraceae > Asaia > Asaia platycodi. The sequence continues at coordinate 1,564 of NZ_BAKW01000005.1, forward strand.
CGACTGACGGTCAGTGTGTAGACCGGCGTGCCAGGCCGCACAGACGACATCTGAAGATTATCGAACGGATAGCCCTCGCCTGCCTTGCGCGGGTCGTTATAGGCGGGGTCATCTGTCGGGAGCACCCGCACGAGGGTTTCCCGCAGAGCGATACCGCGATTGGCAGCGTGATAGCCGTTATCGATGTCTACCGCAGCGTTATCGCGCACCGCATTTTTCCATGCGTCATCGTGAGTTCTGAAGTTCTGCCCCCAGGACTGACGAGCCGCACCCAGATAAGCATTGATGCCCCAGTCGCGCGTGCTCTCCACGCCGGCTGCGAGCAGCTTGCCCACAAAGACAGGATTCCAAGGGGAATGACCGTCATCACCCATACCGAAATATTGTGATTTCAGCGCCGCGAAATAACGCTGCTGGGTTGCAGCGTCGATAAGGACCGCAGTCGGGTCTGCGCCGGCTAGGATCCATTGATCGACCGACTGCGAGTAGTTTGTAAGAGGGAAAACGGATTTGGTTGGGTCGATATAGTCTGGGTTCAACCTCGCCGTGTCCTGGGGTGAACGATCCGGCCCGCTCTGACAGGCAGCGAGGACGAGAGGTATAATAAGGAAAGACGAACGTAATATATGGGTTGAAACTCTATTTCTCACGGCGTTTCCTTTTATTCATGAAAAATATAGTTTGACTATATATGAAAATTAAAAAATGTAACTCACGATATTTTTATCATTGATACCGCCCATTCCTTTAATACGTGCACATCTACGGCGCACTCTCACGCCACGCTATGCAGCCGCTCAGGCATCAGCTTTTCCAGTCTGGCGAGGCCCTTGGCAGTAATACGCACCTGCTCTGTCACCTTTTCCGTGCCGTCGGGGCGGGTAACGGTGGTGATCTTGTGGTCCAAATCGCCGTTGGAGGTGTGGGCCTGATAGCCCAGCCAGTGATCGGCGCCGGGGCGGCGGTAGATCCAGCCATTATGCGCCAGCCAGTCGAACAGGGCCTTGGGGCGCATATGGAGGTTCTTGGCGGCAGCGGTGATGCACAGACTGCCCTCGGCATTCACCAGCCGATCGTACACCTCCGCTTTGGGCAATGTTTCCGCCAGCGCGGCTTTCTGCCGGGCTACCGTGGCCTGCAACACGGCCAGAGCTCGGGCAGCAAGGGCCTCGGGTGTTTCCTCCGGGGCAGCTGTCATGTAGCCGCCGGTCTTGCGTATGGCGGGTAGGACTTCCTCGAACACCCAGCGCTCGAAGCGTTCGGCCTCGGGGCGCTTGCTACGCACGATAAGGCGGCCATTCACCGTGGCTTTGTCCCAGCGTAAAAGCTGTTGTCCCGCCGCCGCGTAGAAACCTCTGTTCAGGAGCGCGACAAGCGTAGAGCTACGCATGGCGGCACTGCCCACATTGAACTGCCACGACAGAAGCGCCCCCTCCTGCCACGGAGCCAGCGAAACATGCACCGCTTCGAGCAATGTCTTACGCAGCCCGGCCAGCGTTTTGCCTGCGAGATCGAGCGCCTCTGTTTCTGTAACGGATTTCGTGACAGCCGTGACGGGCGAGCCATCACCGAGGAAGCGATTGCCAATCCCGATAGTCCAATACCCGGCCGGGCAGAGATAGGGCGCAAAACGCAGCCCCTAGATATCGTCCCGACGCAGAAGCGCCAGAGCGATTTCCAATGAAGCGATCGTCAATCATGTCTCCAAAACGAAAAAAGCCGCCCGGGTTGGGCAGCTTGGGTTAAGATCATCGTCAGCTATTGGTGTCAGCCGAACATATTCAGGTCGATATCAGGGATACCAGAGCGCATTCATTCCACTAGTTCAGGCGCGTGCTGCGTTGGCTCGTTTGCAGCGCCCCCTTGAATTCTCGACCGAGCCGACGCGAAAGGCCCCGTTGGGCTTCTCTCAGGGGCGAAATGCTGCAAGCCAACAGGTTGATCCATCGCGACGTATATAGCCTCGATACCGCCACGGGCATGATAGGTTTCATGCCAAAAACCCGCACCCGCCGTCATCTCTCGTATACGGCGCCACCAGTCGGCATGCGGTTCGCTGCGCGTAAAACGCTCGAGCGCATCTATATCGCGCCAGTATTGACGAAAACCGATATGCGTCAAACTGAACCTCAGTCTTTCGTCAGCAAGCAGGCCATCTGGGCGATCACGAGCAATTTGCGCCAATCCCTGCCCGATCCGTCGCATGGCAAGCAGGCTACGCCAGCCTCGCATCCGAAAACCGAGCATGATCATCACGAGATCGGGATACGCAGAAAGGTCGACGGATTGGCGGTTGATTGCGGCTTGCATGATGCAGCTCCATGGAGTTTACAATGTAAGCATATTGAGTTTGGTGTACATTGTAAACATGAACGATTCCGTTTCTAGCGATCTGCGGACACGCCTTGTCGCCGCAGCCTTGGCGTCCCTCGAGCGAGGAGAAGCAGTGGGGCTGCGCGCCGTAGCTCGCGAAGCTGGCGTGTCAGCCATGGCGCCCTACCGACATTTTCGAGACAAGGAGGCTCTTCTGGCCGCTGTGGCTCTGCATGGTTTCGAGACGCTTCGCGAAGTATTACTGGCGGCAGATCAACAGCCGGATGCCCAAAAGGCCCTACTTGCACAGGGCGAGGCCTATGTCGCTTTTGCCCGGCGTCAGCCTAAGCTTTTCCGCCTGATGTTCGCCGGACATGATGGCGGGCCACCACCTGTTGAAGACAATGCATATGGCGTCATGGTCCGGCGGGTTCGGCAAGTCGCGCCCGATAACCTGGAGGCCGCGACACTCGCCTGCTGGGCCGCGGTTCACGGCCTCGCCACGTTGGCTCTCGATGGTGGACTATCGCCTGCCGGATCATCCTGCGAACGTGCGGCCATTATGCTGGTGATCAGAGGCCTGCATGGAGATGGTGCTACTGAGTGAGGAGGAACGGGAAGCGTAACGACCGACCGCTCCCGCCCTCATGTCGGACATTGTTCTATATGGCATTTTCTTGGGAAGCGGACATCTTCTGATTATATATTAATAATATCGAATACTATCCAAATCCAATGGAATACAGGGTTGGAACGATAAGGTCTGTAAAATGATTAGAAATTTGATACCAATCGTAACATTCGGCACAAACACATTAAACTCAGTTTTATATCCAGAATCGTCGCAAAGAGAAAATAACAGTGAAGCTGAAATAGTTCGTAGTTTTATAATTTCTGGTCGGTTGCGAGGTTTTTTTTGTGAAACCCTCATAACATTTGAAGGAATCACTAGGCGTGATCGTCCATCAGCAATAGGAAGTACACATATAAACGCAAAAACCTATCAAACTGATATTTAAAATATTGGCATAAGAATCAGGATTAAATTTACCCCTCCTACTATCAACATAAACCATATGAATAGAATTAACGATGCGCTTTCTTTGCAAATTCTCCCACTGAGTACCGGAATGGAAATGGGAAACTTCCATTTAGATGACAAAATTTATCCTTTGTACAAGCAAGACGGTGGAATTATGGAATCAGTCCGCTGCATGGACAAGGTGCATGAGTTATCTAGAGGCTTAGGATGTAAAGGTGTGGGTAAAGCTGCTGCAATTAAACTCGGCTTAAAACTCACTCAAAAGTATGGGATTGGTAAAGACGAGCTGTTCTATAGAGGGTTAGGTCGCGCTAAAACCAAGGCTAAAAGAAAAAGCGTAGCCAACGTAGTCGCAGAATGGGCAGATGGCGACAGTATCGCAGCACACTATGGTTTTGGAATGGACCTATTCTGTAGTGAGGACTTTGGACGAAGTTCCAAAAAGGCATCGGTGCTTGATGAAAATCACAGGTGCTGGCTAAAATCTGATTTTGATATCGGCTTTGTGACGCTCAATGACCTTGCCCGAATGCTAACAGAATAGATTGAAGTGGTTTTATTATGTAGCTTCTTTCCCAATCGGCGGACTACAAGCGGGCCGTCTCTTATCCCCCCCTATTTCAGCCTAACGGACCGCCGCCGAATTGGCTCGATGAAGGGCCTCTCGCAGCGGTCCATTCTGCGCTCGCAGCTCCTCGATCAGCTCGAGATTAACCTTCTCCCGTGCCTCTAGATTGTCGACGCGGGCATTCAGCTGGTCGATCTCCTCCTGCTGCGACGCGATGGTGGCCTTCGAACTCGACGCCCCGAAGCCGATCAGCCAGCGGATGGTGAAAAGCAGCCCGCCAATAACCGCGACCCACCAGGGCTGCGGGGGCAGGTTCTCAGGCATTGCCCATCCTCCCCAACGCCGCCCGGATATTGAGCAGGGCAAGTGCGCCATAGGCCGCGATCGCAGGCACGTCAGGAATACGCAGCCGGTTGAAATTACGCACCGCCCGCGCCGCGAGTTCGGGATTGACTGGCTCGAGATCCGGCAGGAGGGACCGGCCGGCACGCAGGCGCGCCTCCCAATCCTTCCGGCTCAGATCCAGCATGTCAGTTCCTTCTGTTCATCGGGGGCAGGTCGTCACCCCAGCCGCTATCGAGGCCGGGCAAGGCGGGTTGATCGTCACGCGGGGCTGCGAGACGGGTATGCGCGTAGGGAAGGGCGGCCTTGGCGGCATCCGCGCGGATGGCGGCGGCCAGGCCTCGATTGCGGTAGATATGCGTGAGGAAGGCCAGCGGCGAACAGGCTGCCAGATCCTGCGGGCTTATGCCGCTCCGGGCATCGAGGCCGGGCGCAAGCGCCGAAGGATCGACCACGAGCGGGCCATTCCAGTCCACCTGCTTCCTGTTCCGGCTGCCCTTTTTGCGTCCGGCGCCAGGAGGTGCGCCACCGTGGGCCATTTCTACTCCCTTTCCTTGATAACTTGATTTCCTTGATAGGCCGGAAAATCCACCGCTGAGCCCTGGGCGGTTGCGGGGGTAGGGTCCGGCCGGACTTTTGTCTCGCCCCCTCGGGGGCAGCGGGGCGGGGTTTCGCGGGTGCCAAGGCAAAAGCCTGGTCTTTGAGCGAAAACGCTTTATTCGAAATCCACTTCATCGTTTGCAATCGATTTCGCGTCTGTTCCGTTCTGTTGGTAATGCACCGTAACCAATTGGCACTATGATTAGCTTTGCTCTTTCTCAGCCGATCCAACAATGAACGGAACGAACGAACACATGGCCTCTCGTCTCATTTCTGAACGTCATCCCTGGGTAAAGTATCTCGCACTCATCAGTATGGGGGTGGCGATCTATGCCGGGGCAATCTGGATCTCGTTCTCGCTTATTGTCGCTTTGGCATGGGGCGCAGTCATCGCCATTGCTGTACGGCCGATACAGCGCAAACTTGGTCAGTTTATCGGTGCGAAAATGGCAGCCGTCAGCCTTATCGGGCTGACATGCGTGCTCTTCACGATCATGGCTGGCATAGCGGGTTATGGCGCGGTGACCGAAATCGGATCGCTTTCAGAAAAAGCCCACCATCTCATTACCCCTCACCAAACATCGGCCCCGGCGAACGGCCCTGAAGCCGCCGCGCAAGACCATGCCGCATCGCCACAGAATGACGAAAGTGCGGGAAAGCCCGAGCCGTCAGATCATAGTGGGGAAGAAGCAGGCTCGGGCGACAGTGCGACGCCAGCTCTGCCGCCTGCCGTCTCAGCTCGGATCGACAAGGTCAAAAGCGTTCTTCCAGCAAGTCTCGCAAACAAGATCGACCCGCAACAGATCATGAAGATGGCCAAGGCCCAGGCCAAGTCGATCTCCAAGATCGCAGGACTCGCGGCTTTCAAAATCCTCAAAAGTATCCCGCATCTCCTAGAAGCCTTTTTCATCGCCATGCTGACTGCAGCATGCTGCCTTCTTTCCTACGGGCGGGTCACTTCATCTCTTCGCAGGGTCAGTATCGAGCTCACCCAGCGTGACGACATTCTTCTGCACATCGTTCGCAGCATTCGTGGTGCCGTCAACGGACTGGTTCTTGTCGGTATTGGTGAGGCCCTCGTCTGCTCGCCCTTGATCTTCATTGCCGATGCTAGCCACGCGGTTATCCTGACGATCCTTCTGGCCATTGCTGCCTCGATCCCCTTCTGCGGCTATCCGGCGGCAATTCTCGTAGGCGGTATCGTCGCGGCTTCAGGGTCGATGAACATGGGCATTGCCGTTGCCGGCTGGGGACTTTTCGTTCTGTTCTGCGGTGAGCATTTCGCCCGTCCGAAGTTCATCTCCGACGAGACCCGCCTGCCATTCCTGCACACGATGATCGCCATTCTAGGGGGCCTGCACATGCTCGGCCTGGTAGGCCTCTTCATCGGGCCGGCCATTGTGGCTGCCGCTCACATGCTGTGGTGCGAACTCGATGGCTCACGCCGAGGCCAAGAGAGCTCAAAACAAACGGCCTGACTGGCTTCCTAAACGGTTTCACGCCAACGGATCGCCCGAACGCGGGCGGTCTTGGTGCTGTGGCAGGGGCCGCAGAGCAGCCGGACATTACCCGGATCGAGCGCCGCGCCGCCGTCTTTCAGTTCATGGATATGATCACCGAAGATCCGGCACCCGGTACGACCGCAGGCCTCACAGCGTCGGCCACGCTGGGCCCGGAGGCGGGACATCAGGCCACGCCATTCAAGCGAGAGATAGATGGTTTGTGTCTGCTTCGGCAGCGCCGTTGCAATACCGGTCTTGATGCTACGAACCACTGGCAGGACGCATTGCAATCTGCGGACTGCCATGGATCGTCACTCCAGAAATCAGGCACAAAAAAAAAAGACGCCTGCCCGAATGGGGAAGCGTCTCGCGATCTTGGCAAGGAGAAGACTGCAAAAATGGAAATATTGGAAGGAAAAAATGCAGGTCAGGCGATTTTTCTAGCTGTGACCGCCCAAGCTTCCTCGAAGCGGGCTTTAGCTGCGCGTGTCGCTGCGCCTCATTCAGAGGCTTTGCGCCACGGGCGCTGCGCGCCGCCAAGATCGGTTCTGTGTGGCGCATAACGACGTCAGCGATTGACGACTATCTCGATCAGGAGGCCAGCAGGCCGTCGTGCCCAGCAATCTCTACCAAGCCGCAAACGGCACCTATTACGCTCGGATCCAGATCAGGGGGCGCGACATCCGCCGATCGCTACGCACGACTGATCGGCGTACAGCCCGGCAGCGACTCAAAGAGCTGCTCGAAAAGGCGGAAGACCAGCGCGCCGGCATAAAGCCCCCTGAGGTCAGGAACTGGGAAGACGCCGTGGTGCGGTGGGAGGAGCTGCAATTTGCCGATCTGCGCCCCAGCACCCAGACGCGATACCGCACGAGCCTGCGGCAGCTCCACCCCTATTTCGCGGGGCGGGATATCAGCCTGATTACCTCCCGCGATGTGCATGAGTTTGTGGCGGCCAGACGACGCACCAAGACCTCTGGCGCCACCATACGCCGCGACCTGATGGTAATGGGCCGCATCATGCGTGTGGCGCGTCGCGCCGGCTGGATTACCGCCAACCCGGTGCCGGACGAGATGGAGGAGATCAAGGAGCGCCGCGAACCCATCAGGTCCGTGGCCTTGCGCGACCTCGCACGCCTGACGCGTCGCGCCCCACCCGGCATGCGCGACATGATCCGCTTTCTGGCCCGGACCGGCTGCCGGCAGGAAGAGGCCGCCTCGCTCTCATGGGAGCAGCTGGGCCTCAACGCCCCCTGCCCCACCGTGACCTTTGCCAGAACGAAGACGAGATCGCCCCGCGTGGTCAGACTCTCGCCCAGGCAGGCCAGAGAGCTGCAACGCAGCCGCCCGGAAAACGCGAGCAGCTACGTGTTCCGCAACCCGTCAGGACAGCGCTACACCAACGTCCCGGGCCGCTTCCGCGTGCTTCTGGCCAGCGTCATACCGGACAAAGCCCGCCACTTCCGCTGCCACGACCTGAGACACACCTACGCCATCCGCGCCCTGCAACAAGGCGCCTCGATCTATGATGTGTCCCAACAACTCGGCCACAGCTCGGTCAAGACGACGGAGATCTATGCCGCCTGGTTGTCGCATCGGATAGGATAAGAAGAAATCATTACCTGCCGGACACACCTCTATAAACAAGCCTGACAGACTAGCCGCATGAGCCCTGGAAGGTTAGCATCAGGACATAGTGTTCTATGTCCTGGTCTTCTTGATGAATGGCTCTGTTGGATACGCCCCTTTAGTGCTCAGCCCTCAAGGCTGAAATCCGACAGGCCTCAGGAAGCCAGAAAACCGTGTATTCAGGGCTCCTTGTATGAACCACCAGGCTTTATCTTCTTTCATCTGGTCCGTCGCGGATCTGCTGCGTGGGGATTACAAACAGTCGGAATACGGGCGGGTCATTCTCCCCTTTACGGTGCTCCGCCGTCTGGACTGTGTGCTTGAAGCGACCAAACCGGCGGTTCTGGCGGAGTACGAAACAAGGACGAAAGCGGGCCTCTCTGATCCCTCGCATTTCCTGCTCAGGAAGGCCGGACAGTCATTTTACAATACCTCGCCGCTCGATCTGGAGACGCTGCTGGGCGATCAGGATCATATCCGCCAGAATCTCTATGCTTACGTGCAGGCTTTCTCCCCCGCAGCGCGCGACATTTTCGAGCGCTTTGACTTCTATGCCCAGATCGAACGCCTGGCGAAGGCAGATCTGCTTTATCTGGTGACCGAGAAATTTGCCAAGATCGATCTGCATCCTGATAGGGTCGATAATGGCCAGATGGGGCTGGTTTTTGAGGAGCTGATCCGCAAATTTGCGGAAATCTCCAATGAGACTGCCGGTGAGCACTTTACCCCACGTGAGGTCATTCGCCTCATGGTCAATCTGATCTTCATTGAAGATGACGATGTGCTGACCTCAGGCAAGGCCGTTGTCCGTGCCATTTATGACCCAACTGCGGGTACCGGCGGCATGCTTTCCGAAGCCGGGGAGTTCCTGCACGAGCACAACCCCTCAGCCCGCCTCACGATGTTCGGTCAGGAACTCAATGACGAGTCCTATGCCATCTGCAAGGCAGACATGCTCATCAAGGGGCAGAACGTCGCCAATATCATTGCCGGCAACACCCTGTCGGATGACGGGCATGGCGGGGAAAAATTCGACTACATGCTCTCCAACCCGCCTTTTGGTGTGGAGTGGAAAAAGGTCGAGAAAACCATCCGCAAGGAGCATCTGGACAAGGGGTTCGATGGGCGCTTCGGCCCCGGCCTGCCGCGCGTGTCTGACGGGTCGATGCTGTTTCTCATGCATCTGCTCAGCAAGATGCGTCCGGCTCAGGATGGCGGCAGCCGCTTCGGCATTGTCCTGAACGGCTCGCCCTTGTTTACGGGCGGGGCGGGTTCGGGCGAGTCAGAAATCCGACGCTATGTGCTGGAGAATGATCTGGTCGAGGCCATTATCGGTCTGCCGACGGATATGTTTTATAATACCGGCATTGCCACCTATGTGTGGGTGCTCTCCAACAAGAAGCCCGCACAGCGCAAGGGGCGTATTCAGCTCATCGACGCATCGAGCTTCTGGCAGAAAATGCGCAAAAGCCTTGGCAGCAAGCGCAAACAGATGAGCGACGAGCAGATTGCAACCGTCACGACCCTGTTCGGCGCCTTTGTGGAGGCCCAGCAGGCCACGGTGCTGGATGCAGAGGGCAAGGAACTCAGCCGTGCCATTCTGCGTGAGGGCGAGCCTGCCCCCGAAGCGCCGGCAGGCGGCAAGGTGAAGCTGGCCCCGATTTCACGCATCTTCCGCAATGAGGATTTCGGCTTCACAACGCTCACGGTTGAGCGCCCGCTCCGTGACGAAAAGGGCAAGATCGTGCTTGGCCTTAAAGGCAAGCAAAAGGGCAAGAAACAGCCCGACAGCACGCTACGCGACACAGAAAACGTCCCGCTTTCGGAGGATATTGGCGCCTATTTCGCCCGAGAAGTCCTGCCCCATGCGCCGGACGCCTGGATTGACGAGACCAAGAGCAAGATCGGCTATGAGATTCCGTTCAACCGCCATTTTTATGTCTTCGAGCCACCGCGCGACCTGCATGAGATCGATGCGGATCTGAAAGCTGTCTCTGCCAGAATTATGGCAATGCTTGGGGAGCTGGCAGAATGAGTTTGCTTGCTTATCCTGAGTATAAAGAGAGTGGCGTTGAGTGGCTTGGGGAGGTGCCCAAACACTGGGGCTTAATACGTTTACGCTTTGTCGGAGCATTCAATCCTTCAAAATCAGAGTTAAATTACCTCGACGATGAAGAACACATTTCATTCCTGCCGATGGAATCGATCGGTGACGATGGGTCACTAGATTTACAAATTACACGTCCACTTTCAGAAGTTCGAAATGGCTATACCTACTTCAGAAACGGAGATGTTACTGTTGCGAAGATTACGCCGTGCTTCGAAAATGGCAAAGGTGCGCTTATGCGTAACCTTATAAACGGCGTTGGTTTTGGTACAACCGAACTCATTGTAATCCGACCTCAGCGTGATCGGACCATAGGTAGCTATCTAAATTGGCTGTTTCGCTCGCCGATATTTCGCAGGCTAGGTGAAGCAAGCATGTATGGTGCAGGTGGGCAGAAGCGCGTTCCAGATGATTTTATCAGGAACTTGCATTGGGCGCTTCCTCCAATCAACGAACAAGCCGCCATTGCAGCATTTCTCGACCGTGAGACCGGAAAGATTGATGCGCTGATTGCAGAGCAGGAAAAGCTTCTCGACTTGCTTGCCGAAAAGCGTCAGGCCACCATTTCCCACGCCGTCACCCGCGGCCTCAACCCCAACGCCCCCATGAAAGACTCCGGCATCGCATGGCTCGGCGAAGTGCCGGAACATTGGGCGTCAAAGCCTATAAAGCGCGTCATTACTTTTCAGCGCGGCCATGATCTCCCTTTGGAAGAAAGAATTGACGGACCTTTCCCTATTGTTTCTTCTGCTGGAATATCTGGAAAACATAACATACCAATTACTGAAGGAGCGACCATCGTTACAGGAAGATACGGAACAATAGGGGAGTTTCATTTAATATCAGATCCGTGCTGGCCCCTTAATACTTCATTATATTCAATATGCATGCACGGAAATTGTCCAAAATATCTATTTTATATGCTCGAATCTATCAAACAACTATTCGTTCTCCACTCTTTGAAAACGGCAGTACCAGGAGTTGATAGAAATGACATTCATCCACTGGGTATTTACATTCCAAAAATTCATGAACAAGAAGCAATTGTCTTCCATCTTGATTACGTAATACGCAAAATAATTATACTCCGCGAGAATGTAATACAGGCGATTATTTGCCTTAAAGAACGCCGCAGCGCCCTCATCGCCGCCGCCGTCACCGGCAAGATCGATGTCCGCGGTGCGATATCTAAGGACAATGCGGCATGACCGATATCCAGCTTTTCCGACTCTCAAACGGCGTCGCAACCGAGCTCTCAAGTCAGACCGCCAAGCTGGAACGCGATCTGCAAATACTAATTGAAGCCAATATGGCGACCTGTCTGGGTGTGCGCTTTTTGGCCCGTGAACACCCAACCGGCAAGACGCATCGAGGGCGCATCGACTCACTCGGTCTGGATGAAAACGGTTGTCCGGTCATTATTGAATACAAACGCCATAGCACCGAGAACGTCATCAACCAGGGTCTCTTCTATCTGGATTGGCTAATGGACCATCAAGCCGAATTCCGGTGGCTGGTGATGGAAAAACTCGGCAAGGAGGCAGCAGGGCAGATCGAATGGACAGGGACGCGCCTGCTCTGCATTGCAGCCGATTTCACACGCTACGACGAGCACGCCGTGCAGCAGATCCCACGCAATATCGAATTGCTGCGCTACAAGCTTTTCAGCAATGATCTGCTACTGCTGGAACTGGTGAATGCCCAGAGCGTGCCGGATGCCACGTCAGTCAAAACCATAGCACCTGAAAACGGGCCTGCGGTCCCTCAGCCCAAAGTTGCCACGGGTAAAGACAAGTCAGTCGAAGAATGGCTTTCCGCGGGATCGACAGAGTTCAGAGAACTTTATGACCAGATTGTTAGCTATTTGAACAGCTTGGGCGATGATGTCCAAGAGAAGCGGCTTAAACTCTATACAGCGTTCAGACGCTTGAAAAACTTCGCCTGTATCGTAGTTTACGCCAACCGCTTCCTCGTCATGTTGAAGATCGACCCCGCAACCGTCACGCTTGAAGAGGGCTTCAGCCGCGACGTAACTCATATAGGTCATTGGGGCTCTGGCGATCTTGAAGTGACAATCCGAACGCTTGATGATCTGGAGCGGGCCAAACCACTTTTTGAACGTAGCTATAGCGAAAGCTGAACACTTCAGGTCATTCCGGCATAAAGTGAACGAACAGGGCCCTTGATGAGCACGCTGCACCAGGAACATCACTTCGAGACCGAAATCTGCCAGAGCCTGGCTAGCCAGGGCTGGTTGTATGCCCAAGGCGATGCGGCGCTCTATGACCGGACCAATGCCCTGTTCATGCCCGATCTGTTGGCCTGGATTGAAGAGACCCAGTCGGAGAGCTGGCAACGGTTGACCAAGACGCATGGCGCCCTGCTGGACGAGCGCCTTGCCGAGCGCGTGCGCAAGAACCTGAATGAGCGTGGCACGCTCGATGTGCTGCGCCGTGGTGTCGAGATGCTGGGCCTCAAAGAGCCTCTGATGCTGGTGCAGTTCAGACCCGCCCTGGCCATCAATCCAGTCATTCAGAAGCACTATGAGGCCAATCGGCTGCGCGTGGTTCGGCAGGTGCGGCACTCAGTCCACAACCCGCAAGACGCGGTTGATCTGGTGCTGTTCGTCAATGGCGTGCCGGTTTCGACTGCCGAACTGAAATCCGACTTCACTCAGGGCGTCTCAGATGCGGTTGACCAGTATCGCTTTGATCGCGATCCACACCCCAAGGGCAAGCAGAGCGAGCCTCTACTGAACTTTCCGGGCGGCGCGCTCGTGCATTTTGCCGTCAGCCAGACAGAGATCATGATGACAACCCGCCTGGCCGGGCCCTCGACCTATTTCCTGCCCTTCAATCGCGGCAATCATGGCGGGGCGGGCAATGCGCCCAACCCTGAAGGTTTCGCAACGTCCTATCTGTGGGAAGAGGTCTGGGCGCGCGAAAGCTGGCTCGACATTCTGCATCGCTATCTCATCGGCAAGCGTGATGAGAAAAAGCAGCTCAAGAGCGTCATTTTTCCGCGGTATCATCAGCTCGATGCTACCCGCAAGCTCGTGGCCGATGTACTGCAGAAAGGCGCTGGAGAGCGCTACCTGATCCAACACTCGGCAGGGTCAGGCAAGACCAACTCTATTGCCTGGACAGCGCATTTCCTGGCGGATCTGCATGATGCAAATCACAAGAAGATTTTCGATACCGTGCTTGTCGTCTCGGACCGCACGGTACTGGATACCCAGCTTCAAGAAGCCATTTTCGATTTTGAGCGTACGCATGGCGTGGTTGAAAGCATCTCGAATGAGCATGGCAGCAAAAGCGCCCAGCTCAGCCAGGCGCTCAAGAATGGCAAGAAGATCATTATCTGCACCATCCAGACCTTCCCGTTTGCCTTGCAGGCCGTGCAGGAACTGGCTGCTACAGAAGGCAAGCGTTTTGCGGTGATTGCGGATGAGGCCCATAGCTCGCAAACCGGTGAAGCCGCCTCCAAGCTCAAACAGCTGCTCTCAGCAGAGGAATGGGCCGAATATCAGGATGGAGGTGAAATCGATACTGAGGCCCTGCTAGCCGCGCAGATGAAATCTCGCACGGATTCGAGCGGTCTGACCTATATCGCCTTTACAGCGACACCCAAGCAGAAGACGCTCGAACTGTTTGGCCGTCCTGGCACAGATGGCAAGCCGCTACCTTTCCATGTGTATTCTATGCGTCAGGCCATTGAGGAACGTTTCATTCTCGATGTCCTGAAGAATTACACAACTTATAAAATGGCCTTCAAGCTTGCGCATGACGGGCAAGAATTTGACGAGGCACAGGTCGAGCGCAGTGCAGCGATAAAGGGCATCATGCAATGGGTACGCCTACATCCCTATAATATTGCGCAGAAGGTCCAAATCGTTGTTGAGCATTATCGAGAGAATGTTCAACCTCTGCTGAATGGCAAAGCAAAAGCAATGGTTGTTGTTGCTAGCCGGAAAGAAGCCGTGCGCTGGCAGAAAGCCATACGAGTCTACATCACGAAGCAGAACTATCCGCTTGGTGTTCTCGTGGCTTTCTCAGGAGAAGTTGAGGATCTGGAGAGTTATCCGGCGCCCGTAACGGAGACCAGCAAGGATCTCAACCCCGGTCTCAAAGGCCGCGATATTCGCGACGCCTTCGCTGAGCCGAATTACCATCTTCTGCTGGTTGCCAATAAATTCCAGACAGGGTTCGATCAGCCTCTCCTGTGCGGCATGTATGTCGACAAGAAACTTGGTGGCATTCAGGCGGTACAGACCTTGTCTCGCCTCAATCGCGCATACCCGGGCAAGGACACGACTTACATCCTTGATTTCGTGAATGATGCCGGCGAAGTCCTGAAGGCATTCAAGACCTATTATGAGACGGCAGAGCTTGAGGCGACGACCGACCCGGAAAAGGTTTTCGATCTGCGCTCCAAGCTTGACGCCGCAGGCTGCTATGATGATTTCGAAGTCGAGCTGGTCGCGAAGGTCGAATTAGACCCCAAAGGCACGCAGGCACAGCTACAGGCTGCAATAGCGCCGGTCGCCGATCGACTGTTGAAGCGTTACAAGGCTGCCCAAGCCGACAAGGCCGCCGCTGAGGCACAAAAGGATGAGTCTGCTGCTCAGGCCGCCCGCGATGCGCTGGAAGCCCTGATTTTGTTCAAGGGTGATATGGGCGCATTCATTCGGCTCTACGCGTTTCTGTCGCAAATATTCGACTACGGAAATACCGATATCGAGAAGCGCTTCATGTTTTATAAGCGTCTCATTCCCCTGCTCGAATTTGGTCGCGAGCGCGATCAGGTCGATCTCTCCAAGGTTACTTTGACGCATCACAGCCTTCGCAATACGGGCACGCTGCCATTGCACCTCGACCAAGGTGACTCTCAAAAACTTCCTCCCATGAACGCGACCGGTAGCGGTTCTGTGCAGGAGAAGCAGAAAGCTCTCTTGGAAGAAATCATTCAGACGGTGAATGGCCTTTTTGATGGTGAATTGAGCGAGAACGACCAGCTCGTTTATGTGAATGGAGTTTTGAAGGGTAAGCTGCTGGAAAATGCCATGCTTGTCGAACAGGCCGCGAGCAACAGCAAAGAGCAGTTTGCGAATTCTCCGGACCTGAACAAAGCCCTCATAGACGCGATTATGGACACGCTGGAGGCCCATCAGATTATGAGCCATCAGGCGCTCAATTCTGCTCGCGTTCGCAGCGGCTTGAAAGAGGTCCTTCTAGGACCAGCGCAACTCTATGAGGCGCTCAGAGAGCGATCCGCACCCCTTTGAACGAATAAATAAGACCGGTTTGGGCTCAGCACGCGCAGACCGGTCTCTACGTCTTTGAGGCTTGCTGTAAAAACGCTCTCAACCCGAATGATAGTTTTTACTCTCGAAAACTGAGCTGATTTATATCCGGCTTTTTATCCGACATGCCATGCGCTGTGCTCTATTCGTTCGCGCAATGCGCTTTTCCAGAATGCTTGATTTATAAGGATTTCTGGTGCCGGGTGAGGGATTTGAACCCCCGACCTTCGGTTTACAAAACCGCTGCACTACCACTGTGCTAACCCGGCATAAGCGTGGATGGGTCGCTTTTCGACGGTAAACAGCAATTCGTCAAGATCTTTCATGCCGAACAAGGCACCGATCCCGATTTACGTCCCCCACTCAGCCAGACCGGCCTGCTGATAAAAAAAAGCCCGGCGCGAAAGCCGGGCTTTTTCTCGGATCAGACCGAGTAGTACATTTCGAACTCGGCCGGGTGCGGCGTGTGCTCGAACTTGTAGACTTCTTTCCACTTCAGCTCGATGTAGCTCTCGATCTGGTCCTTGGTGAAGACATCGCCTTCGAGCAGGAACGAGAAATCGACTTCGAGGGCCTGAAGGGCTTCACGGAGCGAACCGCAAACCGTCGGGATCTGGGCCAGTTCGTCCTTCGGCAGTTCGTACAGATCCTTGTCCATGCTTCGCCCGGGTGGATCTTGTTACGGATGCCGTCGAGACCGGCCATCAGCATGGCGGCGAAAGCGAGGTAGGGGTTGGCGGTCGGGTCCGGGAAACGGACTTCGATACGCTTTGCCTTCGGGCCGACCGAATACGGGATACGACACGAAGCCGATCGGTTGGCTGCCGAGTAAGCGAGCAGAACCGGCGCTTCAAAGCCCGGGATCAGACGCTTGTAGGAGTTGGTTGACGGGTTGGTGAACGCGTTCAGCGCCTTGGCATGCTTGATGATGCCGCCAATGTAGAACAGCGCGTCTTCCGACAGGCCAGCATACTGGTCGCCGGCGAAAAGCGGCTTGCCATCGCGCCAGATCGACTGATGCACATGCATGCCCGAGCCGTTATCACCAGCGATGGGCTTCGGCATGAAAGTAGCCGTCTTGCCATAGGAATGGGCGACGTTATGCACGCAGTATTTGTAGATCTGCATGAAGTCAGCCGACTGAACCAGCGTGGCGAACTTTGTGCCCAGCTCGTGCTGCGACTGCGCCACTTCATGGTGGTGCTTTTCGATCGGCAGTCCCATTTCGCCCATCGTCGAAAGCATTTCAGCGCGCAGGTCGCCTTCGCTGTCGACCGGAGCAACCGGGAAGTAGCCGCCCTTGACCACCGGACGATGGCCCATATTGCCTTCCGGATAGTCCTTCATCGAGGCGTCGGGGCCCTCAATGCTGTCGAGCTGGTATGTGCCGTAGTGCGGGCCAGTACCGAACTTTACGTTATCGAAGATGAAGAACTCGGCTTCAGGGCCGAAGAAGGCCGTGTCGCCCAGACCTGTCGTCTTCAGATAGGCTTCGGCTGCCTTGGCGGTCGCGCGCGGGTCACGGGCATAGTAATTGCCGGTGCGAGGCTCGACGATATCGCAGATCAGGATCAGCTGCGGCTTGGCCGAAAACGGGTCCATGACGGCCGTCGTCGGGTCGGGCAGAAGCACCATGTCGGATTCGTTGATGGCCTTCCAGCCAGCGATCGACGAGCCGTCGAACATGAAGCCTTCAACGAAGGTGTCTTCTTCGATCGTCGTGTGCCACTGCGTCGTGTGGTGCCATTTGCCCTTCGGGTCGGTGAAACGCAGGTCGACCAGTTCGACCGAGTGTTCCTGCATCAGCTCGAAGACGCGCTTTACAGCGGCGCTATCCGGCTTGCCGGGCTTGGCATGGGCTGCATTCGGGGAAGACGCAGCCTTGGAAGCCGCGGCTGGAGCTTTTTTCGCCATTTGTCAAATACCTGTATCTGCCTCAAGGGGCCGCACTGATCGGCTGCAAAACGATTAGGACAGGATTCGCGAACTGTCGAGTATTCCAAAGGCTTTTTGCAACGCACGACGCACGAAAAGCCGCATTCGTGCCCCCCTTGCGAGGTCGTCAAACACCTTTCGGAAGCAAAACGACGCATGGCAGACCAACAGAAAAAGCATATCGGATCGCGTCATTCCCTCATTCCTGATCTTTTCGATGCCCCACGCGACTGTGATGCGCATGTACGTCACGTAACGCCATCGCGACCGGAATCCGGCCTCGCCTCTTCACTGGGATGAAGCACCCCTCGGTACAGCCTTTGCGCCTTCGACTGCATGACGCTCAATTTCTGACCTTTCAGATTCAAAAGCCTTTTGCTCCGAACGTTTTACAGCCGGGATTAAGCCGGTATCATACCTTATTGCTTTTGCAGCCCTTGTCCCTTTGCAGCGCAGGCCCGGCATGAAAACTCCCAACGCCTTTCTCGGCTCCTTGCCGACCACCATCTTCACGACAATGTCCCAGCTTGCCATGGCCCATGGCGCCATCAATCTAGGGCAGGGTTTCCCCGATATCGAAGGACCAGCCGAACTCATCGACGAAGCAGCAAAAGCGCTGAAAGACGGGCGCAATCAATATGCGCCTCTTACCGGCCTGCCTGAACTGCGCGAGGCAGTGGCACGTGCCAACAAGCGCGATTACGGCCTCGACATCGACCCGTCTCAGGAAGTGATCGTCACATCTGGCGCGACAGAAGCGCTGGCTGTCAGCCTGATGGCACTCATCGAACCAGGCGACGAAGTCGTGCTGATCGAGCCGCTTTACGACACCTATCTGCCCGTACTGCGCCTGCTGGGCGCCGTGCCGCGCTGCGTGCGGGTCGAAGCACCGGACTGGCATCTGCCGGAAGACGCGCTGCGCGCCGCATTTTCGGATAAGACCAAGCTGATCGTACTCAACTCGCCGATGAATCCCAGCGGCAAGGTGTTCACCGCACAGGAACTCGATCTGATCGCCTCGCTCGTTCTCGCCCATGATTGCTACGCATTGTGCGACGAGGTGTATGAGCATCTGACGTTCGGGGTAAAACATATCCCGCTCATGACACGCCCCGGCATGCGGGAACGCGCCATACGTATCGGCAGCGCGGGCAAGAGCTTCTCGGTCACCGGCTGGAAGATCGGCTACATCACCGCCTGCCCAGCTCTGGCCTCGGTTATCGCCAAAGCGCA
This sequence comes from Asaia platycodi JCM 25414, assembly GCF_000614545.1. Taxonomy (GTDB): domain Bacteria; phylum Pseudomonadota; class Alphaproteobacteria; order Acetobacterales; family Acetobacteraceae; genus Asaia; species Asaia platycodi. Next base: position 20,137 of record NZ_BAKW01000005.1, read on the forward strand.
TCAGATCATCGCCTTTTCGAGCGCACCCAATCTGCAGCGCGCTGTGGCGAAGGGGCTGGATCTGGGAGAGCCTTTCTTCACCTCACTTTCCGACAGCCTGCGCGCCAGACGCGATCTGTTTGCCGAGGGGCTACACGCGCTGGGCTTTCCCACACTGCCCGCCGATGGCAGCTATTTCGTTGTGGCCGATATTACCGCCCATGCCAGAGGCCGTGATGACGTTGCATTCTGCCGTGATCTGGTGACCGAATCAGGCGTTGCTGCCATTCCGGTCTCGGCTTTCTACGACCCGCAGGGCACCGAGCCGCCACGCCATCTCATCCGCTTTGCTTTCTGCAAGACCGAGAGCGTTCTGCGGGAAGCACTCGATCGCCTCGCGCGCCATTTCAGCCCTCAGGAGGCTGATACGCCGTCATTTTGGCGGTCGGCACACGTTGGTCCAGAGGCTTCTCCTGCGGCGTTGCCTGGTTTTCGGATGCCGCTTTTCCGGGGTCGGCTGTTTCGGGGCCGTTCTTACCCGACGCAGCTTCTCAGGAGCACTCGAACCCGCTTTATCGGAAGTAACCGATGAGCCCCCGGTCTCGACATCACCCGCAGGTTTGGCTGGTGCGGAAGGCGAAACCTGCGGACCAACAGCACTATAAGGATCACTGGGGGGCAGAACGTCGATGGGCGTCTGATTTGCCAGAGGGTTGTGCTTGAGGATCTGCGCAGTATCGCCGGGATAGCGGCGCATCAGCCCAAGCAACGTGCCATTGGTCCAGCCGAACCCGACCTGCATTGGGTATTCGCCGCCGCCCTTGCCACCTGTGGCGCTGATCTCGGGCGATTCCACGTCATATTTTTCCAGCAGCACACCCGATTTCTCATAAGTGCCGATCACGCGTGCCATCCATCGCCTGGCTATGGTCTCGCCGAGATCGCTCGCTCCGTAATTATTGAGCCCCTTGATGGCCATCCATTCTTCGGGCGCCCAGCCATTCGGCGCATCCCATTGCTGACCGCTCTCATGATCTGTCGCCATGATACCCCCAGCCCGAAGCAACCTTGCCTGTATGGTGTCCGCCACTGCCAGCGCCTGGGCCTGGGAAGCAAGACGAAGGAAGAGCGGCATGGCGGTCGCGGCAGACAGCACATCTGTCGATTGACCCTTGCGCCAGTCATAATCGTAAAATGCGCCTTTCTCATCGTTCCAGAAAATGCGCCTGACAATGGCCGTACGCTCATCGGCACGCTGGCCGTAAAGCCTTGCGAGTTTGCGCTGACCGGTCAGGGCGTAGCCATGCTCAAGCGTCTGCTCGAGATGCACGATCAGGCAGTTGACCTCGATAGGGGCGAGATCGGTGGTGTGGATGGTGGCAAGGGTATGCCCGTCGGCCAACCAGCGCGACGAGAAATCCCACCCCGTTTCGGACCCGGCACGCAGGTCGCGATACACTTCCGAAGGCGCGCGTGTGCTGGCACGGGCGGCGGTCGCGACATCTTCGGGATAGCTCTCGTCGCGCGGCGTATCGAGATCGTCCCAGTGGCGCAAAAGCAGCGTGCCATCGGAAAGGCGCACCAGATGACGATAGGCCTGACCCGGCTTGAGTGTGTCGGCGCCTTCCATCCAGTAATCATATTCCTTCTGCAATTCCGGCAGAAAATCGCGGTAGGCGCCCTGTCCGTCATGCTGCGCCAGAAGATCGACCATCAGGGAGAAGAAGGGCGGCTCGGAACGGCTGAGATAATAGGTGCGCGTCCCGTTGGGAATATGGCCATAACGATCAATCAAGGACGCCATATCCTTGATCATCCCGCGCAGCAGATCCCATTGCCCGGTCTCGTAGAGGCCGATCATGGTGAAATAGGTGTCCCAGTAATACAGCTCGGAAAAACGACCGCCTGGCACGACATAGGCATAGGGCAGAGGCAAGAGAGACGAATAGGCCATGGGCTTGTCGGGCTGACGTGTCAGCACGCCCCACATACCCTGAATATAATCATAGATGTTTTCATCAGCCTTGCGCCGATACGACACATCACGGCGAAGCGGGGGCGAGAAATGCTGGGTGTAAAACGCCTTGATGTTGAAATCGGGATGCTTGCGCTGCGCCTCCCAGTCCTGAAGCAGCTTCGCCGGCGCCTCATCGGGGCGTGAATCGGCAATCGTCTTGAAGTCCGGGGCCAGATGGGCGCCGCCGATTGCTGCAAACAGACCGCCCATCGCAATAGACGGCGACCGTAGATCCTGAGGCACCGAGGCCACATGAAGAGACTGAGCCGCCTCGCTCGCTACAGTTTCACGTGGGCCTGGCGCCGGGCCGGTGGCCTGGGCCGATGCAGCACCCTCCGCTGAATCAGGCCTGGCGTTGGGCGCTGCGCCCGAGGACGTCGGTGATGCCTGCGTGTCTCGTGATGCCGTTTGCCCCTGATCGGCAGCCTGCGCCATAGCTGCTTCAGACGACGCACCAAGGACAACCAGTGAAGCGCCGAGCAGCAGGAAATGCGAGAAGGAAAGGCGTTGTCTCGTCATGCGGTCTCCTTGAATGTCGATCCGATACGGTCGGGTCTACCTTCTCTGACCACGGGTTTGAGGCAACATCCTGTCAGAGATGTGACTCGAGCCCCGTGAGGTTTTGTGGCGCTCTGCTCTCCCTCGACGCCAGACACGCCAGAAAAAGGGGATGCCGGATGAACAAGGCAGCATTGAAGAGGTTGCAAAACAGCACGTGCGCCGTCTTTTTTCTGGTCGGAGTCGTGTCAGCACTCTGGTCCTGCCTCGTTCCGGTGGTGAAGCACCATGCAGATCTCGACGATGGCGAGCTGGGGCTGCTGCTGCTCTGCCTCGGTATAGGATCGATCATCGGCATGCCTTTGGCAGGGCAGTTTGTCAGTCGCTGGGGGTGCCGCATTGTCGCAACGGGCGGGCTCGGCCTTGCCGGTTCGCTGCTCATGCCTCTGGCCCTTCTGCATGCCGTGCCGCTTCTGGCCGCATCGGTATTCGGCCTCGGCATGGGGTTGGGCGCGGTCGAGACGGCCTTGAATATCCAGGCCGTCGATGTCGAAAAGCAGAGCGGCAGGCCAATGCTTTCGGGCTTTCACGCCTTTTTCAGCATTGGCGGCGCGGCGGGGGCCGCCGGGCCTCAGCTTCTGGCCCTGATAGAGGCGCAGCCCTGGGTGAGCGTGCTGATCGGCGAGCTGGGCATGATCGGGCTGTTCTGCGCGTCATGGCGCGGCTTGCTGAACCACGCGGAGCCGGGCGGTGGCGCCGGGTTCGGCCTGCCACGCGGCATTGTCTGGCTGCTCGGCCTTCTGACCTGCATCGCCTTTCTGGCCGAAGGCGCCGTGCTCGATTGGGGCGGCGTCTATCTGGCAGGCGAGCGCGCTTCTTTCGACATCACACCGGGCTGGGGCTACGCCGTTTTTGCCACGGCCATGACATTTGGTCGGCTGACCGGCGACCGTGTCGTCGCCAGGGCCGGGCCGGTCCTGATCGTGGCAGGAGGTGCACTCTGTGCAGCTCTGGGTTTCGCCCTCGTAGTGCTTGGCCCCAATGCGGTCAGTCTGCTTGGCGGTTTCGTGCTGATCGGGTTGGCTGCGCCAATATCGTGCCGGTGCTTTACGCCTCTACCGGCAAGCAGACTGTCATGAAGACCAATGCTGCCGTCGCCGCCATCACGACCATGGGCTACGCGGGTATTCTGGCGGGGCCGGCCCTGGTCGGCGCTGTGGCGCATCTCAGCAGCCTCACAACCGCTTTTTCTCTTATCGCCCTGCTGATGGTCTTTATTGCCCTCAATGCCCGTCTCGCCCGATAAGTCGCGTCTTTTTCGGGCTTATGGCCGCTTTCCCCTCGCATTCGGCGGCGGGACACGCCATGTGTCAGGCTCAAGAAGGAGCTTTTCGTACCCATGCCGATTTTTGCCGAAGATGCGCCCCTTTCTGCTCTTGCTGTGACGGATCGTCTGTTTTTCGAGCGGCAGGACAGCACGCTCACACGCGATGAGGCAGAGAAGATCGTCACAAAATCGCTCGACGGCATCGAGGATGGCGAGCTTTTTCTCGAATATCGTGAGAGCGAGTCCATCGTCCTTGATGACGGCGTCATTCGGTCGGCGAGCTTCGATACGTCATCGGGTTTCGGCCTGCGTTCCGTCATCGGCCCCGAGACCGGGTTCGCCCATTCCGACGAAATCAGCAAAAGCGCGCTCGAACGGGCGGCCGGCGCGGTCTCTGTCGTGCGTCAGGGGCGCAGCGGCGCGCTTTCTGCCCCGCCCCAGGCCACCAACCGACGGCTCTACGCGCCGGAAAGCCCGCTGAGCGATACTGATTTTGCTGCCCGTGCTGCCGTTCTGGGTGAGATCGACGCCTATGCGCGTGGCCTCGGCCCTGAAGTGGTACAGGTCTCGGCCAGCATCGCCACAGAATGGCAGGCCGTGCAGATCATGCGCGATTCAGGCTTTCGCACAGCCGATCTGCGCCCGCTGGTACGGCTGAATATCTCGGTCGTGCTCGAACGTGACGGTCGGCGTGAAAGCGGCAGCCGCGGCATGGGCGGGCGCTATACGCTTTCGCGCCTTCTGGGCCGTGAAACCTGGCAGGAAGCCGTCGATGAAGCCGTGCGTCGCGCCAGGGTTAGCCTCGATGCCAGCCCCGCCCCTGCCGGCGAGATGGATGTGGTGCTTGGTCCGGGCTGGCCGGGCATTCTGCTGCATGAAGCAGTCGGTCATGGGCTTGAAGGGGATTTCAACCGCAAGGGCACCTCCAATTTCAGCGACATGGTCGGCAAGCGCGTTGCCGCTCCCGGCGTCACGGTCGTCGATGACGGTACGCTCGCCGAAGGGCGCGGCTCGCTGACCATTGACGATGAAGGCACGCCTTCGGGACGCACGGTCATGATCGAGGATGGCATCCTGCGCGGTTTCATTCAGGACCGTCTGAACGCTCGCCTCATGGGCGTTGCCCCGACAGGTAACGGGCGCCGCCAGTCCTATGCCCATGTGCCCTTGCCGCGCATGACCAATACGCTGATGCTCGGCGGCGAGGCCACGACAGAAGAGATGATCCGCTCAACAAAGCGCGGTCTCTACGCAGTCGATTTCGGTGGCGGTCAGGTGGACATCACGTCGGGCAAGTTCGTCTTTGCGATGTCAGAGCCTATCTGATCGAAGACGGCAAGGTGACACGTCCAGTCAAAGGCGCGACGCTCATCGGCAACGGCTTCGATGCCATGAACAAGATTTCGATGATCGGACAGGATGTGGCCCTCGATCCCGGGATCGGCACCTGCGGCAAGGCCGGTCAGGGCGTGCCGGTAGGGGTGGGACAACCAACCTTGAAACTGGCGGGCCTCACGATTGGCGGCACAGCCTGATTTTCATCTGCAAGTCTATCGCGTTCGTCAGGCTCGTAGGCTGAAACGACGCAGGCGCGAGGGGCATCCTCGTCGCCCCTCCTCATGAAACAGGCTCAGCGGGTGCGTCTGGTACCCATTGCCATGCCTGCCACCATGGCGGCATAGACCAGTGCCATCTCCTTTTTGGAAAAAACCAGCTCCCAGCCAGGGGTAAAGCGTTTGGGCGTCGCTTTGTAATCGGCAAATGCCGCCACCGGTCCCAGAGCAAGCGTCACCAGCAACGCACGAGCGCGACCGGGCTTCCTGCCCAGCGCCAGATCATAGAACACAGACCAAAAGAGCAAAGCGGCTACATTCGTCGCAATACCCGTCCCGCTATGTTTCAGGTCGAAATCCCTGACTTCAGCTGCGTCAGACCCAGCCAGCCAATGGGCAGTGCAATTGACACCCTGAGCTGCACTGAGTCCGCGCTTGCGCGCCAGCATCATAAGAGCCGCATTGCAGGTGAGGGAACCGATCAGGGTCGAGGCAAAGAGGCGCGTACGCATTGGATTGATCCTTGAAATATTCGGGCTGATACCGGGCCACCCTTGTGAGCCGGTTTAATAAAGAATGAGACAGATCGCGCCGCCGATAATTCCCATCGTCCAGAAGATCGACACCACGATACGGTGGCGTATGGCGCGCAACGCCAGCAGACGCATCAGCGGATCGAGATGCTCTTCTTCATGACCTGCCCTGGGCTGCGAGTCAGGATCGGGCCGGACAACCAGACGGTTTTCCGGGCTCACCTGCACCGCCGTACACCAGTCATGACGCAGCTTGTCGAGTTCGATGCGGCGATAGAAAGCTTTGCCACGCAGCATCAGCCGCGACGGCCCGCAACGAAAGAAACGCAATGCACGGAAAACGCCGGGAGCAAGGCCAAGATGGGCCGCCGCCTGAACCGGGTCGAGCAAAGTCTGCACAGGAAGCGGCGTTATCGTGCTGCCGCTCCGGTCTTCCCCCGATCGTGTCATGCACCATGCCTCCCATCCTCGTGAACGGTGAGAAGCGGCGCGGGTTCAGTGCGCGGCAAAACCATATGAGAAAAGCCCTCAACGCCTGATGAAAACGGGTTATTTGCGCCTTTTCTCCCCCTTTTATCCCTGTCCCGTCATCGCAATATTCAAGTTCTGTCACGATAGGGGAGAATACGCTCATGGCGACCGGCTGGGCTCCCGATGGAGCCGTTCAGGACCAGATCGACGATACGATTGCCGATGCCGTCAATCGCGCGCGCCACGCCATGCCCAAAGGGGAAAGTGCGGAGGAATGCATCGAATGCGATGAACCCATCCCTGAGGCGCGACGTCGTGCCGTACCAGGTGTTAAACTCTGTGTTGCCTGCCAGAGCGCACGCGACAGCCGCCCAGTCTTTACCGGCATCAACCGCCGAGGCAGCAAAGACAGCCAGCTTCGATGAACAAGACGATACGGATCGGCGCTCTTGTCGCAGCCTTCGCGAGGTTCGGGTCAGATCCGGTGCTGGCACAGGAAAAATCCGATTGTATCGAACGTGCCGTGACCCTGCCGCTTCTTGGCGGGCGGGGCGACTCCCCCATCCTGCCCGCCACACTTGATGGGAAAGAAATTGCCCTTTATTTCTCCAGCGCGTTCGATGCGCTCTATGTGGGCAATATGGAGGGCTTCGAGACCGAGGATATGCATAAGACGGTCTCGATCATGACCAATCGCGTGCATACCGAAACACGCCCCGTCATCAAGGCGGGGCAGCTCAAGCTGGGCACGCTCGATCTGCAAACACCGGACATGATCCGCCTCGACGATTATCCGATGCAGCAAATCGGCATACGCCCCCTGATCGGTACGATCGGCAGTGTCTTTTTTGAAAACCTCGCCGTGCTGCTCGACATGCCTCACGGTGTTTTCGCCTTGATCCGCTTTCGGCAGGATTCGGCCTGCGCCGAAGCGCCGTCTGATTTCATCGGCTCCGGCGCGCAGGCTCTGTCGCTGTCGGGCAATGATTCCGTGACCGGGCAGATCGATGGCAGGAAACGGGAGCTGACCCTTGATTCAGACGTGCCTGTCACGACGCTGCCCGCAAACTGGCTGAACTTGCCCAAGACAGACACCACGAAGGAGGAACGCAACCCGACCGTTGCACTCTATGGTGCGCTGCACTCCCTGCTTCGTCGCACGACGCTCGGTAACGCAAGCATCGGCTCCCTGTCTTTGAACGGTACGCCTGTCTTTGCGCAGACCGATCTGGCGTCGGTCTGCTCGGTGTCGATTTCTTCCGGTCGCATATCGTGTTGTTCGATTATCCCAATCACCGGGTCTATCTGCTTCCCGCCCGCTCGCAGGTGACCCGCGCAGGCGCCGGACTGCATTTCGACCGCTTTCGCAAAGGGCAGGCCAGTGTAAACGACAAACGCTGAACCCTCTCCGCGGCAGGCACGCCGCTCGCACTACGAAGCCTCAGCGCGAGAATAGAAGCGTCAGAGCACAGGGGTCAGCAAGGGCTTGCCCTGAAAGAAGGCCGCCAGATTGTCGAAAACCAGTCGTCCCATGGCGTGGCGGGTTTCAAACGTCGACGTGGCACGATGCGATTGCAGCACCACATTGTCCAGACCGTAAAACGCTTCAGGCACATGAGGCTCATCGGCAAAGACGTCGAGCCCTGCCCCACGTATCGTGTTGTCGCGCAGCGCCTCGATCAGAGCCTCTTCGTCGACGACCGAGCCACGTGCCACATTAATCAGAAAGCCCTTCGGCCCCAAGGCTTCGAGAATGTTACGGTCGACCATATGGAATGACCGTGCGCCCCCCGAAACGCAGAGCACCAGCACATCGGCCCAATCGGCCAGAACACGTAATTCAGGATAGAACGGATAGTGCGGCGTATCGGTCTGCTGGCGCGAACTGAAATAGGCCACGGCCATATCGAAAGACACCGCCCGTTTGGCAACAGCCTTGCCGATGGCGCCAAATCCGGCGATCCCGAGCTTCTTGCCCTTGATCGTCCATGAATTGACGACCGGTTCGTGCGCCCATTTCCCGGCACGGACGAAGCGGTCATTGCAGGAAATGCCACGCACGACGTCCAGCATCAGCCCGATGGCCATATCGGCCACATCATCAGTCAGAACGCCCTGAGCTGTCGCAAGACGAATGCCCCGGCGCCGACACTCATCAAGGTCGATCTTGTCGATGCCCACCCCGTTGACCGAGATGATCTTCAGATTGGGTAACAGATCCATGACCGGTCGGGGCAGACCGCTACCACCGCCTGTGGTCACCCCTTCGATCCGCCCGGCCAAAGGCGTCAGCGCTTCGATCGAGGTGAACTGATGCAGGCGAAAAGGCGTGCCGAGCTGCTCGTTGAAGCTCTCTGGCATGGGGTCGATCATGATAATATCGGTCTTGCTGGCCATGACTTGTCCATCTTGCAGGTTGCGGGGCCTTCGACCCTAGGAAGAACGCCGCCGGGACGCTCATCACCTTGGCGTTATGCCGTTACGGTGGAGCGCCGCTCACCCTTGCCGATAGTGTCATGTTCAAAGACGGAACGGTGCGCCCAGCCGCGCCTCGACGGGAAACAACCCCTCGAAAGAAACGCAGATTTCGGCAGGGTCATCGAGAAACAGCGTGCCCATGGTCGAACCTGTGGTCACGATATCGCCTGCACGCAGCGGGCGACCGCGCTCAACGGCATGATTGGTCAGCCAGGTGAGCAGACGCAACGGATCGCCTGCCTTGTTGCCCCCCTGCTGGTCGTACCGCTTTTCGCCATTCACCAGCATGGTCATGGGCAGGGTCGTCGGCGTGAAATCGCGCCATGACGTAACACCGCGCCCCACGACGAGCACGCCATGACTACCCTGATCGGCCAGATGCGAGAGGTTATGCTGCGAATTCGGCGTCACGAAACGCGTATCGAGCAATTCAATCGCGCCATGAATGGCTCCAATCGCCTCGGCGACCTCGTCTTTCGTCCAGGGTTCGGCCCTTGCCGGCAGATCGTTCCTGAACGAAAAGGCGATCTCTGCCTCGACCCCATGGAAGCGGCAGAAAGACGGCGAAAGATCCTGCCCGCTCTCGAACACCGTAGCCCGATGCAGCGGTGCGCAAGAGGGCAAGGCCGTGGGGGTTGCCGCGCCCACTTTCCACCCGACGATCTCCCCCTTGCCGGTCTCGCTCAACGCACGAGCCACGACATCCTGCACCGCATAGGCGGCTTTCGGATTAATGGGGACAATGGTCTCGGGAACGGTCTGCAAGGGCTTGTTGGTGCGTCGGGCTTCCAGCAACATCGAGGCGAGAAGGCGTCGGGGGCAGTCTCGCTGGCCGTCTCAAGCGTGGTCGTGGAGAAAGGAGCATTCATGAAATCGGTCATTCCCGGATGATTAGGCGTCAATGAAATAGCTCGATCAGGCAGATCAGCGTCCTGGTCCAGAGGACAAAGCGGAATCGCCCCGATCAGTCAGAAAACATGACACGCCTGTAAGAATTTGGCCATCTTTCCTTTAAATTTCATGCGCGCATGAAAGAGGTCCCGCCTCGGCAGGGACTGGCGTATCAAGACCCAAAGCGCGAAAGAACTGCAGATCAAAGTTTTGCGACAGGATCCGCGTCGCAGCACTGGTCAGGGTCACACAGACCACGCCTGCCAAGAGTGCGGCTTTACCGGTCCAGAGAGCATTCATGGCTTTCTGCAAAAGCGTCATCAAGACTATCGGCAGAAAGACGATCACGGAACTCCAGAAAATATAACTCCAGACATGCCCGCTCATGGCCTCAAAGCTCTGTCTGATACGAAACTGCGGTCGCGCGCTTTTCCACGCGACAGAACTCATAGCGAAGCAGCAGGCAAATATCCAAAAGCACGTTATTCCTGCAATTGTCAGAACCAAAAGAAGAAACAACTCCAGTCCCGCACTTGCATCGGCGGGCAGTAATGCGGGCATCTTCACGATTAGCACCAGAGCGCCCCCCAGTATGATCTCGCAAACCGCTTCGGTGCATGCAGACTTCAGAGCACCCCAGTCCATCCGCCAGAGATCAGGTCCGGACCAGGTGGTCAGGGCGCAACGGGTCACGACGAGGCTAAGGAACCACAAGGCGACTATTTCGAATAACGTATGGTGTTCCCATGGCTCCTGCGACTGCCCCCGGGTTTCGCGACAGACGCCTGCAGGATGTGCGTGATGAGATTGATCACGCACCCCAACGCGATCATGCCGACCATTGGGATCAAGACGTCCAAGCGATACAGAAAGCGCCAGTCCGTACTCTGCCTGAAGAAATGACCTGCTTGCCAGAACGATATCGTCTTCTCAAGTCGTTTCGCCACGTCATTCGCCCTGTGCAGATATAATCTCCAAGACTATTTCTACACCTTTACCTATGCAGCAATGGCGCCATCACGACCTGTTCTTATACCCCGACCTGTCAGCTATTTTCTTTTTAATCCGGTGGCAGCACCATAGGCCGTAAACGCGGCTTGCGGGCCTTGTTAACCAGCGTGTCGAGCGCGGAGAGAAAACGGGAACGGTCAGCCTTGCCGAAAGCGGCCCCGCCGGGTGTCATCATGCCTGCCGAACGCAGATCGGTCATGAGATTGCGCATGGCCAGCGCCATACCGATGGCATCGCCATCGAGAATCCGGCCCTTAGGCTCGATCACATGGGCCCCCTTCTCGACGCAGCGTGCCGCGAGCGGAATATCGGCGGTGATGATGATGTCCTGCTCACAGGCGCGTTCGGCAATCCAGTCATCGGCCACATCGGGCCCCGCATCGACCACAACACGTTCGATCAAGGGCGAGTCCGGCAGCGCGATCATGCGGTTGGCTACAACGAACACATGCAGGCCATAGCGTCCGGCAACGCGATAAACTTCGTCTTTCACCGGGCAGGCGTCGGAATCAATGAAGATGCAGGTCATGGCACCACTTTGCCGCAGCACGGCGGGCGCCGCAAACGCCGCACGACAAAGCGGCATACATAAAAAAAGGAGCGAGGTCCGAAAACCCCGCCCCTTTCGCATGTCAACTCCGGAGCATACCGGGTAACCGGTCTGAGTCAGTTACCCTCGTCGCTGCCATCATCATCGGCATCGCTCCCGCCGGGTGCTATGGCGATGAAGATCTGCTGACCATCGCGCAGCACACGCAGAAGGATCGGCTGCTTGCTCTTGAGCACACCACGCACGGCTGTCAGTACGGCGCGGGGGTTATCGACCGCCGTATTGCCGACGGCCTGAATAATGTCGCCGGGGCGCACACCGGCCTGCTCCGCAGGAGAACCGGCCGCGATCTGGTTGATCACAGCACCCTTTACAGTGTCGTCGACGCCAAGCTGCTGGCGCATATCCCGAGAAAGTGGCGTAAGCGAAATACCGATCTTGCCGCTACCGGACTGGCTGCTGTCATCGCCGGACGTCGCGTCCTGACCTTCACCGTCTTTCGGCATATTGCCGATCTTGGCCGTGATCGTCTGCGTCTTGCCATCGCGAAGCACGGTCAGCGCAGCATCGGTGCCCGGCTTCATCGAGACGGTATGCACGACGAGATCATGCACGCTCTTGATCTTGGCGCCGTTGAGCGCCGTCACCACGTCGCCACTTTTCAGACCTGCCTTGTCGGCCGGGCCGCCCGGCGTCACCTGTGCAACCAGCGCCCCTTCGGGCGGTGCACCCGGCTCGCTGGGCTTGAGGTTCAGCGCCTGAGCCAGGGTCGGGGAGATGCGCTGCATCAGCACGCCCAGATAGCCGCGCGTCACATGGCCCGAGGTACGGAGCTGATCCACCACGCTCTTGACCGTGTTCGACGGAATGGCAAACCCGATGCCGATCGAACCACCCGAGGGTGAAATGATGGCGGCATTCACACCGATCACCTTGCCATTCTGGCTGAAGAGCGGACCACCCGAATTGCCATGATTGATCGGCGCATCGATCTGGATGAAATCGTCATACGGACCTGCATTCAGATCACGCCCACGCGCCGAGACAATACCGGCCGTGACCGTGCCACCCAACCCGAAAGGATTGCCCACAGCCACCACCCACTCGCCGGGCTGAACATTGTCGGAATCACCAAGCTCGATGAAAGGCAGTTTGCCGTTCGGCTTGATCTTGAGCAGCGCCACATCGGTCTTGGGGTCGCGTCCTATAATCTTGGCGGGCAGGGTCGTGCCGTCGTCGAGCGTCACGGAAACCTTGGTCGCGCCATTCACCACATGGTTGTTGGTGACGATATAGCCGTCATTGGAGATGATGAACCCCGAGCCACGGGCCTCAACCGTGCGATGAGGCTGCTGCTGCTGTGGCGCCATCTGGAACGGGAAGGGGAACGGGAAAGGCATCTGCTGGCCACCGCCACCGCCGCCCTCTTCCTGCTCGGCTACATCGGCACGAATATGCGAGGTGATGGAGACGACTGCAGGCTTCACCTGCTTCACCAGATTGACGAAGTTCGGCAGCGTCTGGAGCTGGGTCTGGGGCGTGATCGGCCCTTCTGCCCATGCGGGAGAGGACACACCGGCGCCAATGGATAGCGCAGTGGCTGCGACCAGAGCCAGTGAACGGAATTTCCGTGAAGGCATCAAACGTACAAGCATGGCGTCAGTCATGATCTTTCCAGCGTTGGCACCAAAAGGTGCGGTGTGGTCAATCAAACTTATGAAGCCGCTTCGGGTTCGTCCAGAATAGGCATACGTAAAAACGTGGTAATCCGTTTCATGAGACGCGCGTTTTCCGCAATGTTATGAAAAATTCCCTCAATATTCGAGCATTTTCCTGCTCGCTTACGCCTCCGACCACTTCAGGGCGATGCAGACAGCCGGGCTGCTCAAAAATACGTGGCCCATGATCGACCCCGCCGCCCTTGGGGTCATAAGCACCGTAGACCACCCGCCCGAGACGGAAATGCACCATAGCCGCCGCACACATCGGGCATGGCTCAAGCGTCACGACCAGCGTGCATTCTGCCAATGAACGCGAGCCCAGCGCCATTGCTGCTGCCTGCATGACCAGAATCTCGGCATGGGCGCTCGGGTCCTTGCGCTGCTCCACCTCGTTACCGGCCTGGGCGATAACATGTCCGCCCGGCCCCAGAACACAGCGCCCACCGGCACCTCACCACGTGCAGCCGCTTCCCGCGCTGCCGCCAGCGCCGCCTGCATGGGCGTTCCCACAGCGACCCGGCCTGACTGCTGCCTGTCTGACCGATCATCGGGCGTGCTACGCGGGGATTTTTCGGACACACTCTCTCCCACTCATGGATAACCGGACGACAGACACTCAGGCGCTTTCTGTTTGCGCCAAACCCTGTTTACATCGTCGCCATGACACGCGCACCTCTCATAGGCCTCACCCTCGATATCGAGCCGGGCGGACCGCAGGCCTTCTCGCGCTGGCCCTATCATGCCTTGCGCCAGAACTATTTCAGTGCCCTGATTGCCGCGGGTGCCTGCCGGTCGGCCTGCCTCATGACCCTGCGCTGGCCGCCCCCCTGATGGCACGTCTCGACGGTCTGGTCGTGGCAGGGGGCGCCTTCGACCCGGACCCCGCCCTTTATGGCGAAGTGCTCCATCCCTGCACAACGCTCAAGCCCGGCCGCACCGATGCCGAACTCGCCTATATCGCCGCAGCCCGCGGCCGAGCCCTGCCCATTCTCGGCATATGCGGTGGCATGCAGCTCATGGCCATCGCCTGGGGCGGCGCGTTGTTCCAGCATCTGCCCGAACAAGCCCCCGGTCCCATCGCCCATGAGCAACCCAACCCGCGTGACGAGGCTGGACATGAAGTGAGCGTCGTCCCCGGCACGCTTCTCTCACGCTGCACCGGTCAGGCAGAAATGCGCGTCAATTCGTCGCATCATCAGGGCGTGCGCGACCCCGGCAGCCTCACAATCAGCGCCTGCGCAGCCGATGGGCTGATCGAGGCGATCGAGACGGCTGACGGAATTTTTCGTCTGGGGGTGCAGTGGCACCCGGAATTCGCTATCGATCCAGGCGATGCGCGTCTATTGGCTGGATTCATCGACGCGGCCCGACACGCGACACCACAGGACAGACGAGCATGACCGAAGAACAAAAGGGCGAGCGCATCGCCAAATGGATGGCCCGCGCAGGCGTAGGCAGCCGACGCGACATCGAACGCATGATCGAAGCCGGGCGTATCCGCATGAACGGTTCGTCTGTCGAGCATCCTGCCACTTTCGTGCAGGATGGCGATATCATCCAGCTCGACGGCAAGGTGGTCGGCAGCAAGGAACACACGCGCGTCTGGCGCTATCACAAGCCTGACGGGCTGATGACCACCCATCGCGACCCGCAGGGCCGCCCCACCGTGTTCGACTCCCTGCCCGAGGGCATGCCACGCGTGGTGAGTGTCGGGCGTCTCGACATCAATTCCGAAGGTCTGCTTCTGCTCACCAATGACGGTGAACTGGCCCGACGCCTCGAACTCCCCTCGAATTCCTGGATACGCCGCTATCGCGTGCGCGTGTTCGGCGTGGTGGACGAGCGCAAGCTGGCCGCCCTCGCCCATGGTTCGGAATTCGAAGGCGTGCGCTACGGCGCCATTGAGGCCGGTCTGGACTCGCAGAAAGGCGATAACGCCTGGCTGACTGTCAGCCTGCAGGAAGGCAAGAACCGCGAAATCCGCCGTGTCATGATGGGGCTCAATCTGCATGTGAGCCGTCTGATCCGCGTTTCCTACGGCCCCTTCCAGCTCGGCACGCTGCAAAAGCGCGAGATCGAAGAGGTTCAGGGCAAGATCCTGCGCGAACAGGTGCCTGGCCTCGCCGCCGCTCCGCGTCGCGTCCGCCGCGTCGTGAAAGACAAAACCATCGACAGTGCCAGCCCGGAAGCCGAAGAAGAATAATGCGTATCGTCGGCGGTGAGCGCAAAGGCGTCGCCCTTCAATCTCCCCGGGGCGAAACCACCCGCCCCACCTCCGACCGCGCCCGGCAGGCCGTATTTGACATGCTGGCCCATGCACCCTGGGCCGGGGCGGATTTCCTGCGAGAAGCCAATGTGCTCGACGCCTTCGCCGGTACGGGTGCCCTCGGACTCGAAGCCCTCTCCCGCGGTGCCGCCTCTGCCATTTTCATGGAGCAGGACCGCAGCGCCCGCGCCGTGATATCAGCCAATATCCGCGCCTGTCGCTTCGACGATCGCGACCTCTCCGTACTGACCTGCGACGTTACCCGCGCCCCTCGTGCCACTCGCCCCTGCACGCTGGTCTTTCTCGACCCGCCTTACGGCAAGGAGCTCATCCCTGCCGCCCTAAAGGCCCTGACGCGCTCCGGCTGGATCGCGCCCGAGGCGGTGATCGTCGCTGAAACTGCCGTGAAAGACGAACTCGCCGTCGACCTTCCCCTGCTGACCGAACGACGCTTCGGTGTAGCGCAGGTCAGGATCTGGCGGGCTTCGTGATCCCGGGGCTCCGCTCTAACCCACGAAGGAACAGGCCCCTCCGATCCCTGCTTCATTCAATCAGGTTTCCAGAGGACGACTGTCCTTTGCCGGGGGGCGGGGCAGTGCCCCACGTGATACGAAATTGGCGGAAATCGGTCCTTTTTTGCTCTCGTCTCGCCGCGTTGTTCCGCTATAGTTCTGCCACACGACAGGTATAGTTTCAGACGATGCTCGACGCCCCATGCGCGGGGTGCAACGTATTGCGCAAGCACAGGAAGATGTGAATTTGGCTTTGCTCAGCCGCTGGTTCTCTCCCGCAAATGCCTCGCCCAGACTACGCAGCCAGTTTCATGACCGGCTGACGGAGCTCGGCGGGTTTGTCCTGCTCGCTCTTGCACTTGCCCTCGGTGTAGCCCTGTGGAGCTATAATCCGCAGGACCCGTCTTTCGATACCGCCACCACGGCTGTGCCGACCAATCTTCTGGGGCAACCCGGTGCAACGCTGGCCGACGGGCTGGTGCAATGGCTGGGTCTGGCCAGCGCGCTGCCGATCATCGTCATGCTGTGCTGGGCCTGGCAGATCGTGCGCCATCATGCACTCAGCGTGCCCATTCTGCGTTTTGTCGCCTTTCTGTGCCTGCTGCCGGTTGCGGCGGCGCTGATCGCGACCTTGCAGGTTCTGATGCCGGTCCTGACTACAAGCTGGCCTTCACGGGCGGGGCTAGGCGGGCAGCTCGGCCTCGTTCTGGCCGATCATCTGGTGGCAACCGGGCGGGCCACACTTGGCCGGGCGGGCGGCGTGCTTTTCTCGCTGCTGGGCCTGTTGCTGACCGTGCTGCTCGTCCCGCTTGCGGTGGGACTGCGTCGCAGCGAGTGGCGCGCCCTCTTCAGTGGAGCCCGCTCCGTGGGCAAGGGGTCGGAGCATCTGGCACGACGCATGGGCAATAGCGCACGACAGACGACACCGCCGGACTGGAGCAGCTACGAGCCGGTCGAGGCGAACGCCTACCGCCATGAGCACCCTTATCCCTCGCCCAGACAGACCAGCGAGACGTCACGTCAGCCGTTCATTCCGGCCAATACGGGGTGGCTGCAGCCACCGGAGAAAAACGAGGAGGCGCTGCCGGCGCTCGCGAACGCCCAGACACAGACCGCTCACGCACAAAAACCCCAGACACGACCGCAAACTGTCCCGGTGACCGAACCGCCAACGCCTGCCAACCCTTATGCGATGCAGCTGGCACAGATCTCCCGCGATCAGGAGAGCGGGCCACGTCCCGCCGCCGTGACGCGTTATGCCGAGATAGAGGACTCTGCGCCTTATGCAGAGGAGCCCCCTACCAGACCGCAACCGCAGGAAGAACCCAAGCGCGGCTTTTTCGGCTTCGGGCGGGCGCGTGCAGAGCGTCCCAGCCAGGAACAGCCCGCTGCCGCTGCGCGTCAGGGTTGGGAAAGTGCTGGCTGGCAGCCGCCTTCGCTCGGCCTGTTGCGCAAGGCTCCCGCCCATGGGGGGAACGGCCCTTCCAACGAGGTATTGCAGGCCAATGCGCGCCTGCTGGAGCAGGTGCTGTCGGATTACGGCGTGCAGGGGCAGATCGGTGATATTCACGCCGGGCCGGTCGTTACGCTTTACGAGCTGGAACCAGCGCCGGGCATTCGTTCAGCGCGTGTTATCGGTCTGGCCGATGACATTGCACGCTCGCTCTCAGTGCTGAGCGTGCGTATCGCCACCGTGCCGGGCCGTAATGTGATAGGCATCGAAGTGCCTAATGCCTCGCGTGAAACGGTGTATTTCTCCGAGCTGCTCGACACGCCGGAATTCCATGAGCCTGGCGCTCAGCTTCGTCTCGCGCTGGGCAAGGATATTGCGGGCAACCCGGTCTATGCCGATCTGGCCAAAATGCCGCATCTGCTGATCGCGGGTACCACGGGCTCAGGTAAGTCGGTGGGCGTGAACGCATGATCCTGTCGCTGCTCTACCGGCTGACGCCGGAAGAGTGCCGCCTGATCATGATCGACCCGAAAATTCTCGAACTCTCGATCTATGATGGCATTCCGCATCTGCTGACGCCGGTCGTTACCGAACCTAACAAGGCTGTCGCCGCGCTAAAATGGACCGTGCGAGAGATGGACAAGCGCTATCGCTCAATGGCCCATCTGCAAGTGCGCAACATCACCGGCTATAACCAGCGCGTGCGTCAGGTGCGCTCGACGGGCGAACTGGTGACGCGACGCGTGCAGACGGGGTTCGACCCGGAAACGGGTCAGCCCGTGTTCGACGAGCAGCAGCTCGCACTGGAGACCATGCCGCATATCGTAGTGGTGATCGACGAAATGGCCGATCTCATGATGGTGGCAGGCAAGGAAATCGAAGCTGCCGTGCAGCGTCTGGCGCAGAAGGCACGCGCGGCGGGCATCCATGTCATCATGGCCACGCAGCGCCCGTCGGTTGACGTCATCACAGGCACTATCAAGGCCAATTTCCCGACGCGTATCTCGTTTCAGGTCATCAGCAAGTTCGACAGCCGCACCATCCTTGGCGAGCAGGGTTCCGAGCAGCTGCTCGGCCAAGGCGACATGCTCTACATGCAGGGTGCGGCGCGCATCACGCGCGTGCATGGCCCCTTCGTGACTGACAGCGAAGTCGAGGACGTGGTGGCCGATCTGCGCAGCAAGGGTGAACCGATCTATAATGACGAGGTGATTTCAAACCTCGAAGACGAAGGCGGTAGTGCTTCGTCAAGCGGCAATGGCATGAGCGGCGGCGGATACGACGCCGAGGCCAGCCTCTTCGATCAGGCCGTCGATCTGGTGACGCGTGAAGGCAAGGCCTCGACGTCGTTCATCCAGCGTCATCTGTCGATCGGCTATAACCGCGCGGCCAAGATCATCGAGCAGATGGAGAAGGAAGGCATCGTGAGTGCGGCCAACCATGTCGGCAAGCGCGAGGTTCTTGCCCGTCGCCAGCGCGACGAAGACTGACCCCCCTCCCCCGATGACGCCTTTCCCTTACCCCATCCTGTATCAGAGCCCGCGTCTTGTCGTGATCGACAAGCCTGCGGGGTTGCCCGTTCATCCCGGCCCGAAAACGACGCATTCGGTCGAGGCGCTGTTTCCGCTCCTGTCGAGGCGCAAGGATGGGCCCTGGCTGGTGCATCGTCTTGACGCCGATACGTCGGGTTGCCTCATGATCGCACTACGCAAGCAGGCGCTTGTCGAGGCGCAGGCCCTCTTCGCTGCCGGGCTGGTCCGAAAGACCTACTGGGCTGTGGTGGGTAAAGCCCCGAAAGAGAACGAGGGCATCATCGACGCGCCGCTGCGCAAGGTCACGACAAAAGAGGGCTGGCGTATGGCGCCCCATGTTGAGGGGCAGAAAGCCGTAACAGCCTGGCATGTTGTCTCACGCAGCCAGGGCAGGGCCCTTATGGAGCTGACCCTGCTCACCGGGCGCACCCATCAGGCCCGCGTGCATTGCGCTGTGCTCGGCTGCCCCATCATAGGCGATGAACGTTATGGTGGCAGCACGGGATCTCTGCATCTGATGAGCCGCTCGCTTGAAGCGACGCTTACGACAGAGCAGATTGCAGCACGCGCCGAGCCGTCAGAGAATTTCCGCCGTACCTGTCATGATTTCGGTCTGGCGCTACCGTAAAACAGAAACCAGAACCGGAACAGCCAGGTCTCGGCGGGGCGCTGGCGTATGAAGCCACGCTCAGCCAGCAAAAAGCGCAGTCGCGTCATAAACCCGCCTCCAAGCGTGCTCTGCACGCGCGAGAGGAAAGCTCTAGCCTCTGGCGTCAGGGCTCTGGCGCAATCAGCGTCCTGCAATCGGGCAGTCAGGGCCACGAGGAGCGCCATGAAGGCAGTCGGACCGCGACGCAGGGCACGCATTCCCCTGACGACCACCGACCGCTCGACGCCCACAACATTGCGACGATGCTGACGATAGAGACTGACGCAGCGTTCGTCGAAAACGATCTCCCCCCCGGCCCCCAGCACGAGCGCATAGCTCCACCAATCATGCAGGACGCCCTCGGGTGGCAAGACCGGTCTGATCAACGCCGCGGCCTCCGGGTTGAGCAAAATCGTATGGCCTGTCGCGATGTTCTGAATCAGGGCGGCATGAAAATCAGTCTTGCGCCTAAGCGGAAGGGAAGGCCCTTTTACCGCCAGCTTTTCATCGGTCAGAAACTGACGCGCGCAATACAGTGCCGGTCCAGACAGCCCCAGGATTTTCTTACGTGCCCAGGCTAATTTCTGCGGCACCCAGACATCGTCCTGATCTGCAAAGGCAATCAGCGCCTCGTGCGGCGCCGCATCGAGCAACAAGGCGTAGGAGCGCGCCACCCCGATATTACCCGGCTCGGTGTCGATCTCGATGCACCGCCCCTGCCCGCGATGCTCCTGAAAAGACAGCATGATGGCGCGGGACGCATCCTGTGAGCCGTCATCGCGCCAGTACAGGCACCAGTTCGTGTCCGACTGCGCGAGAAAACTGTCGAGCTGCTGGTTGAGAAAAGCTTCGCCGTTATAGACGGAGAGCAGAATCGCAACGGGCGGCACCGAGGCCGCCCGCTTCGTATCGCGTCCACCTACCGCGTAGAGACGCGGTGCCGCAGAAATCGTCTTGATCTGCCCTGTCACGCTCAGGCCGGCTTGGTCGCGAAATGCTCATCGACAGCACGGGCGACACTATCACGCCATTCCGGCAGGCGAATGCCGAAAACCTGCTCCAGCTTGCTGCAATCGAGACGGGAATCCTGAGGCCGCTTTGCGGGGGTCGGCCAATCCTGCGTGCGGATGGCGGCGATTTCGACGGGCATGGTCTGGCCGTGACGGGCGGCTTCCTCAAGGGCGGCCACGGCAAGACCGTGCCAGCTGGTCTCACCCGTGCCGCTGGCGTGGAAAAGACCGGCAAACCTGTCCTGCCATCCGGCTTCTACTTGATCGGCAATCGAGAGGATCGCCTTTGCTAGATCGTCTGCACTGGTCGGATTACCGTATTGATCGCCCACTACCTTGAGATGAGTGTTCTTCGCACCGGCATTGACCATGGTACGCACGAAATTCTTGCAATGGCCCGAATATACCCAGGAGGTGCGCAAAACGATGCTGCGCGGCTGGGCCTTCAGAACGGCCTGCTCGCCCGCAGCCTTGGTGCGTCCATAGACAGTCTGCGGCGTGACTGGATCGGTCTCGACATAGGGGGTACCCTTGTCGCCGGCATAGACATAATCGGTTGAAACATGGATCAGAGGCGTGTTGCTCGCAGCGCAAAGACGCGCCAGCTCTGCCGGGCCTGTCTCGTTAGCGGCCGTCGCACCCTCGACTTCGCTCTCGGCCAGATCGACCGCCGTCCAGGCTGCCGCGTTGACAACCAGAGAAGGGTTGACCCGCTCCAGCGTAGCCGCCAGCGTTTCGGGCTGAGCCAGATCGAATTCGGGGCGCCCTACCACCACGACTCGATCGCCACCGAGGCGCTTCAGCGAGGTGGCAAGCTGACCCTGCCCACCCGTGACGAGAATGCGCTTTTCCGTTGACGTGCTCATTAGTACTGGAACCATCCCTTGGCTTCTGTGAAGTGCGGCGCGACCTTGTCCTTATCCGACAGAACCACTTCACTTTCGCTGATCGGCCAGTCGATGGCCAGATGCGGGCAGTTCCAGATCACCGCACGCTCGGATGCCTTGTCATAGAGCGAGGTGCATTTGTACTGCACTTCGGTGTTTTCCTGCAGCGTCACGAAGCCATGCAGAAAGCCAGGTGGCACCCAGAGCTGCGACCAGTTTTCTTCCGACAGCTCTGCCGCGACCCATTTACCATAGGTCGGCGAGCCAGTGCGCGCATCGATTGCCACGTCCCAGATCGCACCCTTGGTGCAGCGCACGAGCTTGCCCTGAACGAAAGGGGCCACCTGTGAATGCAGGCCGCGCAGAACGCCCTTCTGCACAGACAGACTCTGGTTGTCCTGCACGAAGGTCAGATCGATGCCTGCATCAACCATCTTCTGATGATTGTAGGTTTCGGAAAAAAAACCGCGTGAGTCGCTGAAACGCTGCGGCGTAACGAGGATGACATCAGGAATGGCGAGACGTTCGACTTTCATGGGTGCGGCTCCTAGTTCCTGCCTGACTGGGTCTGGTGCGCGAGTTCCAGCAGCATGCGGCCCAATTCGGTCTTCTTCTTGGCGTTGCCCTGAACGATGAGTTGGTCACGATCAATGAAGCCCATGCGATAGGCGACTTCCGTTGGCGAGCCTACCAGCATGCCCTGACGGGACTGGATGGTCTGTACAAAAAGCCCTGCCTGCATGAGGCTGTCCGGCATACCGGCATCGAGCCAGGCGCAGCCACGGCCCAGACGATCGACCTGCAACGACCCTTCTTCCAGATACATCTGGTTGAGATCGGTAATTTCAAGTTCGCCACGCGGGCTCGGCTTGACCTTCTTGGCGAATTCCACAACGCGGTGATCGTAGAAATAAAGCCCGGTGACAGCCCAGGTTGACTCAGGCTCGCTCGGCTTTTCGATGATACGCTGCGCGCGCCCGCTCTCGTCGAAGCTGACCACACCATAACGCTCGGGGTCGCGCACCTGATAGGCGAAGACCGTCGCCCCTTCGGGCCGGGCCGCAGCAGCACGCAGCAGCACGCTGAGATGGTCGGCAAAGATAAGATTGTCGCCAAGGGCCAGCGCACAGGGGGCCCCGTCGATCCAGTCTTCTGCGATCAGAAAAGCCTGCGCCAGACCGTCCGGCGAGGGCTGCTCGCGATACTCGAAGCGCACACCGAACTGCGATCCGTCACCAAGCAGACGCTTGAACTGCGGCAGATCATGCGGGGTACTGATGATCATGATGTCCTGAATCCCCGCCAGCATGAGCGTGGTCAGCGGATAATAGATCATCGGCTTGTCGTATACCGGAAGCAGCTGCTTCGAGGTCGCCAGCGTCATGGGGTGCAGGCGCGTGCCCGACCCACCCGCCAGAAGAATGCCCTTCATCGGTTTGGTCTTTTCGGCGCTCATGCTTTTGTTCCCAGTCTCTGTCCGGTGTAGCGGCGGGAGCGAATGCCTTCCCACCAATGACGGTTGTCGAGATACCATTGAACGGTGCGACGGATGCCCGTTTCGAAATCGTGCTTCGCCTTCCAGTCGAGCGCCTTCTCGGCGTGGCTGGGGTCGATCTCATAACGGAAATCATGGCCGGGACGGTCGGTGACAAAACGGATCAGGCGCTCGCGCGGTCCTGCTGGGTCGGGCGACAATTCGTCGAGCACGGTGCAGATCGCTTTGACCACTTCGAGATTGGTGCGCGGCTGACGTGCGCCGATCGCATAGGTCTCGCCAGGCTGACCGCGTTCGACGGCTTTCACCAGAGCCTCGGCATGATCTTCGACGAACAGCCAGTCACGGATATTCTCGCCTTTCCCGTAGACAGGCAATTCCTTGCCCTCCAGCGCATTGATCGTCACCAGCGGGATAAGCTTTTCAGGAAAGTGCCAGACCCCGTAATTATTGGTCGTGTTGGTTACGAAAGTGGGCAGGCCATAGGTATGATACCAAGCGCGCACCAGATGATCCGAAGCCGCCTTCGACGCCGAATACGGGCTGCGCGGATCATACGGCGTCGTCTCGGTGAATGGCGGATCATCGAGTTCGAGATGGCCGAACACTTCATCGGTTGAGATATGATGGAAACGGAATGCTTTCTGGGCATCGGCATCAAGCGACTGCCAGTAGCGGCGAGCGGCTCGAGAAGCGCATAGGTGCCGGTCACGTTCGTTTCTACAAACACGCCGGGGCCATCGATCGACCGATCGACATGGCTTTCTGCCGCAAGATGCATCACCGCATCGGGGCGATACTCGTCAAAAAGCTTCTGCAGCTCGACGCCATTGATAATATTCACTGCGGCATGATGATAGCGCGGATCAGCCGCTACCTCGCCAACCGTTTCCTCAGAAGCCGCATAGGTCATGCAGTCCACATTGAGGACCTCGTGAGACGTCTGACGGATCAGATGCCTGACCACAGCAGACCCGATAAACCCGCAGCCACCAGTCAACAATATTCGCATCGTTTCTCTCAGTCACAGCATTTTCATGGACGGCAAATCCGAGCGTCCGCATCGCCTTGTTTGTCCTTCACTACAATCTGAGAGGGCAGATAGGAAAGATGCGATATGCGACAAAATACATTGTCGTCTCTTCTTATTACGCGGACGGAAAAAGAAAACTTCTCGTGTCTGCCCAGTAGGGAGCTCAGCATGGCTGAGAGATGAATAATTCATTCATTAAATATACTAGTAGACAATAAAATATCAATCACTACCGTTCAATTTTTATAGGAAAAATTAGTAGGAATGCATGTATTGCGCCGTAAATGATTTCGATTCTCATATATTAAGTATGATTACTATTTATCAGTATTTTTTTATTTATTTCTAATCGATATATTCTCTCTGACATTTATGCTCTGCTGTCTTCTCTGACAGTGCTTGCGCCTTGCGTTTTCCTCTCGCCCCTCTCACTCAAGGGATCCGTTCATTCGAGATCAAACTGCTTTTCCGCCCGTTAATTTTTTGGAACCGCTTCGATAAACAGCCCGTGAGCGTTTTCACGCTTTCAGATCTGTCTGATCACTCTAAACGCCGTCAAAGCCGCCAGGCTTCCGAAAATCACGACGCCCAGAGACTGGCCGACCAGAATGCCAATAGGACCGTAGTAAGAGCCGATCCACACAAACGGTATCGTACCCAGCGTCGCTCGTCCCCAGTTGAACCCGGTCGAATAGAATGGATGCCCAAGATTGTTGAACGCCGTGTTCGAGACAAAAAGCAGCCCCACAAAGAAATAGCTCGCCACCAGCCAGCAGCAGAACAGTGTGACGATGCGTATCGCCACCCCTTTCGATGCGAAGAGGTGCAGGATCGGCGTGTGAAACGCCGCCAGAATAGCCCAGGTCAACACAACGCAGAGCGCCGTCAGCTTGAGCGAGGCATAGAGCGTCTCGCGCACACGGTCCTTTTTACCGGCGCCCAGATTCTGCGACATGATCGGTCCGACCGACCCAGTCAGGGCAAATACAAAAGCAAAGGCAACCGGCACGATGCGATCGATCGTCGCTTGGCCTGAAATTGCTTCCAGCCCAAATCGCGACATGAAATGCGTCGTGAAGAGCCCACCGATCGGTGTGGCAAGATTGGTTGCAATCGCTGGCAAGGCCACACCCCCGATCTGACGCGTCGCTGGTGCAATCGCCCAAAGCCGTGGCCATTCCAGCATACGGTGGCCACGCAGGCTGAAAAAGCCGAAGGCCACCACCGTTCCCCGCGAAGCGATTGTGCTGATGGCGGCCCCTGTCAGCCCCATATGGAACCCGAAGATCAAGATCGGATCGAGAATGGCCGATACCAGCGCGCCAACCAGTGTGACCTGCATCGACCGGCGCGCATCGCCAACGCAGCGCAGCAAAGCCGATTGCGCCATGCCGTAACAGACCAGTGGCAGGAATGGCGAAACCAGATGCAAAAACCCAACAGCCTGAACGAGTGCTTCTCCCCGCGCTCCGAGAAGCGTGAGCAGAAAGGACGCCAGAACCGCCGTCAGACAGCCAAGCACGGCAGTGACGGCCACCATCACCACCATGAACGCCGATGCGAAGCGCCTCGCCCTTATGACACGCCGCGCGCCGATCAACCGCCCGATAATGGCACCGAGCCCGATCGTCATCCCGATCGACACCGCCACCTGCACATAGCCGAGCGCCGCCGCAAAGCCGATTGCAGCCGTCAGAGCCGGGTCGTGCAGATGCGAAATATACCAGAAATTGAGCAGATCGACCGCAAACACGGCCATCAACCCGATCGCTCCCGTGCCCGCCATTACCACGACATGGCGCATGATGCTGCCATGAACGAAGCGTGCAGGACGAGTTGCTTTGAGATCGACCTCAGGCGCCGGCTCCTGCGAAGTCAGCTCATCGGGGGAAATCTTGTCGGGGGAAGACGAAGTCAGAGACATATCCCTACAATCCTGCCCTGTTCGCAGGCCAGTGGGAACGACAGAATTTCGGAATAGAGTTTTTTTGTTCTCTCAGGGCTCTGCCCTGACCCGCGAAGGGGCAAGCCCCTTCGATCCCTGCTTTGGTCAAACAGGTTTCCAAAGGACGTCTATCCTTTGGCGGAGGGCGGGGCAGAGCCCCGTGCGCCCCTTTACTTTTGGGCCTTCACTTCCTTGATCCAGCTATCCACGCGATCGGCGAGCAGGTTCAGCGGCAGGGCGCCACCGGAAAGCACGACGTCGTGGAATTTACGGATGTCGAACCGGGCGCCGAGCTCGGTCTTGGCCTTCTCACGCAGGCGCAAGATGGTCTGCTGGCCGAGCATGTAGCCCAGAGCCTGACCGGGCCAGGCAATGTAGCGGTCGGTCTCGGCCTGCATGTCAGGCTCGCTGGTGGGCGAATGCGCGTGGAAGAATTCCAGCATCTGGGCGCGGGTCCAGTGCAGATCATGCACACCCGTATCCAGAACCAGACGATCGGCACGCAGAAGTTCGCCGTTCAGGCGACCGTAATCGCTGTAGAGATCCTTGTAGAATCCCAGTTCCTTGCCGAGACCTTCGGCATAGAGCGCCCAGCCTTCGATATAGGCGTTGTAGAAACCCTGCTGACGGAACGGCGGTAGCGGCAGGGACTGGGCCGTGGAGATCTGGAAATGATGACCCGGCACACCTTCATGATAGGCCGTGTCTTCGGCCGTGTAGAGATCGCGCTTGGCGTAATCGCCCGTATTGACGAACACGATGCCAGGCCGTGAGCCGTCAGGCGTGCCCTGATGATACTCGGCACCGGCGGCTTCCGCCTCGCGATAACGCTCGACGGGACGCACCTCCAGCCTGGTGGTCGGGATCTTGTCGAAATAACGCGTAAGAGCGGGCTCCATCTGCGCGATATATTTGCGATAGAGATCGATGATCTGCTCGCGTGAGGTCGCATAGAGCTTGGGATCCTTGGCCACAGAAGCGCGCAGCGCGGCGAGATCCGGAAAGCCGAGCTTATGGGCAATTTCGACCATCTCGCCCTCGATCTTCGCAACCTGATCGAGCCCGAGCTGATGGATTTCCTTCGGCGTCATGGTGGTGGTGGTCAGGGTACGAATATCGTAGCGATAGAGTTCATCGCCGCCAGGCAGTGCCCAGACCCCTTCCTGAGCGCGACCATGAGCGGCGTAACCCTGCTTCATGAAAGCGGCCAGACGCTGGTAGGCTGGACGCACATCGTGATCGATGGCGGCGAGAATCGCCTTGCGCAGACGCAGCTGATCGGCAGCAGGAACACTGGCAGGAAATTTCGTGACGGGCTCACCAAACGGGCTCTTCTCACCCTCGGGGGCGGCAATCTGCTCGACCTGCTGCTCGGCTTTTTCCAGCAGGAAGCGCGGCGGCATGAGGCCGTCTTTCTCACCCAGTCGGGCCAGGGCGATCACCTGATCGATAGCTTGGGGATGGCACGCAGACGGGCGAGGTAATCCTCGTAATGCTTCGTGGTATCGAAGGGGATACTGGAGACGAAACCCGGATATTGAAGCTGGGCACCGTTCATCTGATCGATAGGCATCTCATAGGTCTTGAGACGGATGCCTTCGAGCGAGTCCTGCAATTGCTGGATGATCATCGCGCGGCTGATCTGACGCTGGTCGTCGAGCGATGCCGGCGCAATGGCCTCGAAGCGCTTGAGATAACCCGTCAAGACGGGCACGGATCCCTTGATATGGGCGAGGGAAAGATCGCTCCAGCGGTCGTTATAGCGATAATCGCCGATAGAGGTCGCAAGCTCCGGCGCGTTTTTGAGCTGATACTGCCATTCCTCGTCAAGCAGCTTGTCGAAAGCCGTCTCGGCCTTGCTGTCAGGCGCGGCCGCCCAGGCAGGAGAGGCGAGCGCGGTTGTTGCACCAAGAAGACAGCCGAAGCCAAGCAGGGCCAGGCGGGAAAGACGGGGGGACTTCATCAGCGATAGTTCTCCTGTGCGCGCCGGTCATGCGGCGCGCCAGGAAGGTCAGAACGCCGCGTGCCAGTCTGTCGAGGGAACCTTCATAGCGGTATCGTTACGATGCCACCACCCGCCACCGAGCGCCTGAAACAGGGCGACACTATCGGTAAAGCGCGTGGCCTTGGCCTGGATCAGGTTGAGACGCGCCTCAAGCTCGATCTGTACCGCCGCCTGAAGTAGAATCGGGCTGATATCGCCGTAAGACATCTGACTCTGGGAGATGCGCAGGCTGCGCACGGCGGCATCCTCGTTAGCGGCGCTGATGGTCAGGGCGTCTGAATCGTCCTGTAGGGCATGAAGCGTATCAGCCACGTTCTGCATCGAGGTCAGCACGGTGTTCTTGTACTGCTCCGTAGCGGCCAGAAGATTGTCACGGGCCTGACGCTCGAGATGCATCAGGGAAAAGCCCTGGAAGATCGGCTGCGCTACCATGGCCCCAATCGACCAGTTGCCGTAACCGGGGGTGAAGAACTGGCTCATGGCATTGATGGCCTGACCCGGCGTCGCTGAAAGCTGCACATTAGGCAATCGATTGGCAATGGCCACACCGACCTGTGCACTGGTGCTGTGCATCTGCGATTCCGCCGCCCGGATATCCGGGCGCTGCGCCAGCAAGGCGCTCGGCAGACTGACCGGCAAAGTGGCAGGCAGACGATAGGTCTCGAGCGGGATTTCAGGAAGAACCTCGTCAGGCGTTGTGCCGACAAGGGCTGCGATCTGGTCATGCGCCTGCTCGGCCTGAAGATGCAACGGCGGCAGAGTGGCCTGAGCCTGCGCAAGGGCGGCCTTCTGAGCCAGAACCTGCGCCTCGGCGATATCACCCAGACGATATTGCTTTTGCATGACGTCCAGCAGTTTCTGCTGGGTCGCGATGATATCTCTGGTCGCCGCGATCTGGGCGTTGACGCTCGACTGGGTGATCAGTGTGACGACCAGCGTATTGATCAGCGTATTCGTCGTGGCGACAAGCTGAAAACGCTGCATCTCCGCCTGGGCTGCCTGATTTTCGACCTGACGACGCAAGCCGCCCCAGAGATCGGCTGATAGGAGATATTCAGCTGAAGCGTATGAAGATTATAGAGATAGCTGTTATTGGCCGGCACAGGCGACAGAGCCTGAGACGTCTTGTTGCGTGTCGGGTTGAACGAGGCCGAGATGCTGGGCAGAAGCGGCGCCCCGGCCACCTTCGTCTGCTCATAGGCTGCCTTGAGCGAAGCCTGAGCCGATTTCAGCGACGGGTTGTTCTGCAGGGCACGCGCCACGAGACCATCGAGCTGCGGCGCGCCAAGTGCCTTCCACCATTCGCCACTCAGATCTGCCCCGACAGTCAGGGTCTGGGCCGCACCGGCAGCACCACTGCCTTGCGTGCATGAATCGTGGCGGGCAGGGCGTTGCTCTGAAAAGCGGCATTCTTGAGCATGTCAGGCCGGTGAAAATTCGGACCTATGGCACAGCCCGACAAGGCCAGGGCTCCGGCACAGGTCAGCAAGAGCTGTTTTCTCATGACACGCCTCCCGAACGGCGCGCCTTACGGCGCTCGATGAAATGCTCCATCTCGAAAAAGAAGACGGGCAGAACGAACAGGGTCAACATGGTCGCGATACCAAGACCGCCCACCACCACGGTAGCCAGACCGCGTTGCACGTCCGTACCAACGCCGGTGGCGAGAGCAGCAGGCAACATGCCTGCGCTGGCCACCGTTGCCGTCATGAGAACAGGGCGAAAGCGCTCTCCTGCGCCAGCCAGAACGGAGTCATGGATGCTCAGCCCGGAACGATGATGCCGGTTGATCGCTGCAATCATGATGATGCCGTTCTGCACGGCCACACCGAACAGCGCGATGAATCCGACAGCGGTCGCAATATTGAGCGTCTCACCGCGCAGATGCAGGGCAATCAGACCGCCCAGCGTGGCAAGCGGCACGACACTGAGAACGAGCACCGCATGGCGGAACGTACCGAACTCCATGAACAGAAGCAGCAGCATGATCGAGAACATGACCAGCAAGCTACGCCCAGACGGGCCTGGGCCCGTTGCTCCTGCTCGAAGCTGCCTGCCCATTGCAGACGATATTTGCGGGGATCGAAATGCACCTGCGCAGCAATGCGCTTCTGGGCATCTTCGAGATATTGAGAGAGCGGGCGCTGGCCGTTATCGACGCGAATGGTGATCTGACGCTCGCCCATCTCATGGGCAATGTTGCTTTCGCCCATATGCAGGCCCACATCGGCCACTTCGGCCAGCGGGATGGGCGCGCCCTCCGTCGACCGTAGCGGCAGCGAGCGGATCGAGGCGAGATCGTTCAGATCCTTGCTGCCCACATGCAGCGTCGCGTTATAGACGCGGTCTTCCACATAGACCTGCGTGATGGCGCCATCGCCGATCGCATTTTGCACCACGGTGCTGATATCGGACACGTTGATGCCATAGCGCGCGGCCTGTTCACGACGCGGAGTGATCATGAGCTGCGGAATCTGCGGCTCCTGAAAGATCGAGGCCTCGGCCGTACCGGGCACATCATGCAGAACACCCACGATCTCACGACCGATACGGCGCAATTCATGAAAATCATTGCCATAGACACGCAAGACGAGAGGCGAATGCGCGCCACCAACGAGATCATTCATGCCATCCTGAATGGGCTGGCTGATACCGAAGCTGATACCGGGGATCTGCGAGAGCCTGTCGCGCAACCGATTGATGAACTGTGCCTTTGTCTCGCCACTTGCCCACTGATCATAGGGTTTGAGTCCGACAGGCATTTCAATATGCGAGAATGTCCACGGATCGGTGCCGTCATCATTGCGACCCAGCTGGGTAATCGCATAGGAGGTTTCAGGGAACTCCCTGATCGCCGAACGCACTTCGCTTGCGATACGGCTTCCCTCATCAAGTGAAATACCGGTTGGCAACTGCACCTGAAGCCAGAGCGCGCCTTCATCGAGATCAGGCAGAAATTCGCGCCCGACAGTAGCCCCCAGAACCAGAACGGCCAGCAAGGCCGCGCCACCGCCGATATACGTGACAAGCGGGCGGGCCAGCATGTGATTGAGGCCACGCTCATAAGCATGGTGCAAGGCCTCAAGCGGCCGGTTATGCCAGATGCGGCGCGGCTTGTGCAGAGCGAGGTAGCTGAGTGTCGGGATGAGGCAAAGCGCGCAGGCCAGCGCGCCGATCAACGCAAAACTGACCGTATAGGCCATAGGCCGGAAGAGTTTGCCTTCACTGCCTTCGAAGGCGAAAAGCGGGCTGTAGGCCACGATGATGATGAGCGTGGAGGAAAAGATCGAACGCCCGGCGATACGCGCCACGCTCAGTACTTCGGTACTGGTCAGCGTGGCTTTGGGCGATTCCTCACGCAGACGCAGAATGGCCTCGGTGATGACGATGGCACCATCCACGATCACGCCGAAATCGATGGCGCCGAGCGAAAACAGATTGGCGGACATGCCGAAGAAATGCATCAGCACGAACACGGTCGAGAGGGCGAGGGGTATGGTCACCGCCGTCACCACGGCACTGCGCGGGCTACCGAGGAAGAGCGTGAGAATGACCAGAACGAGGCCGATACCCTCAACCATGGTCTCGCCGACCTTGTGGGTCGTGGCCTTCACCAGATTGTCGCGATCGATATAGGGTACGAGACGGACATCGAGCGGCTTGAGACGCTCCTGCAACTGGTCGACAACACCATGGACGTTGTCCAGCACCAGAGACGGTTGGCACCTGACAGCATGGTCACGATGCCCTCGATGGTATCGGGGTTGTTATCCTTGCCCAGAATACCCTCACGGATCTGATGACCGAACTGTACCTGGCCCAGATCGCTCAGCAGGACAGGAGTACCGTTATGCTGGGCAACGACGATGCGCTTCATGTCATCCAGCGTGTGGATCATGCCCACGCCACGAACTATATAGGATTGCTCGCCACGCGTGACACGCCCGCCCGCCGCATTGGCGTTGTTGTTCTTGATGGCGTTGACCACATCGTCGGTGCTTAGCCCGTAGCGCAGCAATGCCTCGGGCTTGAGTACGAGCTGATATTCGCGCGTAAGCCCGCCGAAATTATTGACGTTCACGATGCCCGGCACACGCTGAAGCGTCGGAATGACGATCCAGCGCTGGACATCGGAGAGCTGCATCAGATCCATCGAATCCGATTCCAGCGTATAGCGAAAAATCTCGCCAGCAGGCCCGGTAATCGGTCCGAGCTGCGGTGTCACGCCATCAGGCATACTCGCCGTGCCCAGCAATTCGAGCACGAGCTGGCGCGCAGTAAAGACATCGACCCCGTCATGAAAGATCAGGGTGATGAGCGACAGGCCGAATGTGCTGCTCGACCGGCTTTCGGTCACGCCCGGCACGGCGGCGAGCGCACGCTCGAGCGGCACCGTCACCTGCTGTTCCATTTCTTCAGCGGCAAGGCCGGAAACCTGGGTCGTGACCTGAACGTTGACGGCCCCGAGATCGGGATAGGCCTCGACCGGCAAGACGCGCCAGGCATAACCACCCGCCAGAGCCAAAAAGACAGCGCAGATAAAAACGATATGACGGCGCGCAAAGCACCAGGAAATCAGGGTCGCGATCACGGATTATAGAGCTCTCATCTGCGGCGCTGACAAATCAGTCATGATCATTGAGAAGAATGGCGCCACGGGTGACGATCGTCTCGCCCGCCTGTAACCCGGACAGAACGCGCACTGTGTCGCCCTCGTCATAGCTCACTGTCACGGCACGACGACGGAAATGCATCGCTGCGCCATCCTGCACGAAAACGGTCAGACGATCGTTGTTCATGAGCAGTGCCGTCTTGGGAATGAGCACCATCTCTGGCTGCTTCACCGCGATCTCGATATCGGCAAACATGTTCGGACGCAGCATGTCATCGGGATTGTCGCAGGTAATATGGGCGATCACGCGTCTCGTATCGCTGTGCAGCGCCGGTTCGATCGACTGGATCGGCGCGACGCAATGCCGCCCCGGAAGCGCGCTGATCTGCGCGGTCATCTGCTGACCGAGCGAGACGATACCGACCGATTCTTCAGGAATTTCGGCGTCGATCTGCAGCTGTGAAATATCGAGCAGCACAGCCTGGACAGCCGTGGCATCGGTGATATTCACACCAGGGGCCAATGTCGTACTGGCGATGAGCCGTCTACAGGGGCGACCAGGCGCACCAGTCCTTCGCCATCCTGATCGGTGCGGCTGTTCAGGGTTTCAAGACGACGCTCGGCACGCTGACGCTCTGCCTTGGCCTGAGCCAGATCGTTGAGAGCAGAATCCAGATCCTTGCGCGCGTTACCGCCAACGGCAAGCACATCCTGGGCACGCTTGACCACGCGTTCCTGATAGGTCTGCTGGGCGCGTGCCTTCATCAGATCGGCATAGGCCTGATCGAGATCACCCGAAGCCAGTACGGCCAGCACATCGCCCTGATGCACCATCTGACCGGGCTGGAGGTCAGTTTTGATGACGTGGCCAGTGACAGGCGTCAGGATATTGAAACTGCGCCTGGGTTCAGCCGAAACCATTCCGGGCACACGCAGGCCATGAGCCAGAATGCTGGCTTTGACCGGCTCGACATGAAGACGCTTCATGAGCGGTGAATCATCGGTGACGATCACCACGCCGTTTTCGCGTGTCAGCTGCGCCAGAGGACGACCAGGACGGGGGCCACCATGCTCATGAATGATTGTGATCACCACTCCGAGAAGGACGATGGCGATAAGCGCAGCCAGACCGAGGCGGCGAATAAGAGGTGCCTGCATGATCAGGCAAGGCCGGCAAGGGAGCGCATGGAAACCTCGGCTCAGGGAGTATGAAACATTTTGTCGCAGTTGATAGCCGTTCACCCCTGCTCAGCCAAGCGGTCTCCAGCCTCAGAACCGTGTTCTAATAGGATATGACTGCGAAACGCGCATGATAATTTCATGTCATGTGCGTTCCGAACGGTCATTTTGTCGCGACAGCGCGCCTCAGGGGCTGGGCTCGGGTGTGACCTCAGGGCCCAGGGTCCGCAAGGAGCGCGGTCTCACCGGGCCGCCCAGCACATGGCCGATAGGCGTCAGGGCCTCGATATGGTCGCAGAAGATCTTGAATACAGCGAGCATCGGCACCGAAAGAAATGCCCCGCCAATGCCCCACATCCAGTCCCAGAACAGCAGTGAGGCCATCACCAGCACCGGGTTCAGGGTGAAGCGCTTGGCCAGCAGCATGGGGGTGATCGTCTCGCCTTCGAGAATATGAATGCAGAGATAGATCGCGGGTGGCAGCAAGGCCAGCAGGAAGGAGGGGAAGCTGATCAACGCCACGCAGAAATAGACCACAACCCCGGTCAGCGGTCCGATGATTGGCACATAGTTCAGCAGAAACGCAAGCACGCCCCAGAGCAGCGGGTTGGGCATACCTGTCAGCCAGCATTGCAGGAGGTTCAGAGCGCCCACCAGCAGGTTCATGATGGTGATGGTCGCCAGATAGAGCGAGACATTGCGCTCGATCTGCGTGGTGATCTGCACCAGGCGCCTTTTGTCCGAATAGGTCGGCATGATTTCAACGATACGGCGCAGCAGGCTGTCTCCCTCTGTCATGAGGAAGAACAGCATCAGCAGCATGGTGAAGAACTCACCCATGAAAGCGCGCGTGCCTATCAGAAAGGAAGAGCCCCAGACGCGCAGGGTTTCAGCGCCATTCGCGGAGGATGATGCTGCAGCATTCGCTGCGCTGGCATGATGATGGCCGCCGCTCGACATGAGAGCCACCACGCGCAGATAGCCCCGTTGCAGAGAGTCGATCGGCCCCTGCAGAAAGGCCAGCTTCTGCTGAAGCGCCGGCAGACTTTGCGGCACCTTGGTGAGCCACGCTGCCGCTGGCACCGAGATGGCCGTACCGATGCCGACCACGAGCAGGAACATGGCAATGATCAGCATAAGGGCCGCTATGGGCTTGGGGATGCGCAACCGCCCGTGCAGAAAACGCATAGGCCCGATCATCAGCAGATTGACCACGATTGCAAAGACGAAGGGCAGAACGATATCAGCAGCGAAATACAGTGTGTAGAACACAGCCAGCAGCGAGAGAATGAGAATACCGACATCGCGCAGACCGAGACTGTGACGCATCATGGCCTTGCGGATCAGCCGGCCTGATGGACATCGCTTTCAACAGTCTCACTTGCCTCGGGGGCCGCATTCGACACTTCACGAGAAGACATCGCCTTCTGCCCGGCTTCAGGCATGGGCGTGTCCGAAGTCAGAGACGGGTCTGACATGGCGGGCTGTTCTTTCCTGAAAGGCGGTTTGCGGCATGGAACGGGCGCCGTCATGAACGCCGATCAACCGCCCGGGATCACAATCGTTGCCATCAACGTGAAGCAGGTTACATTTTATTGGGTTGAATCACGTTGGCTTGCAACCCATTTTCGGGTTGTATCGTATAGCTGTCTCAGCACACGACTATGATTTTCAAAAAGGATATCGTCATGGCCTGGAATACCCCGAAGGTTACCGAAATTCCGCTCGGCGCCGAAATCAACTCCTATGTCTGCGGCCAGAAGAAGTAAGTTCTTCATCGGTTCGCTTACACACAACAGCCGCACCCCTCGTGCGGCTGTTGTCGTTTCTGGCCGATGACGGACTGACTGACCCCGACCATGCTCGATATCATCGTTCTCGGCAGCGGCGCTGGCGGCGGCTTTCCCCAGTGGAATTCCAACGCTCCTGCCTGCCGCGCTGCCCGCGCAGGCAAGATCCCTTCCCGTAGCCAGGCCTCGCTGGCTGTCAGCGGCGATGGCCATAACTGGTTTGTACTCAATGCCTCGCCCGATCTGCGGTCGCAAATTCTCGCAACCCCGGAATTGCAGGCACAGACCGGTCTGCGCTCGACCCCGATACAGGGCGTCATTCTCACCAATGGCGAAATCGATTCTATCACCGGGCTGCTGACCCTGCGCGAGCGCGAGCCTTTCCGCCTCTATGCCACGCAGGCAACCCATGCTCAGCTCGATGCCAATCCGATCTTCGAGGCGGTCAATCGTGAGATCGTCCCGCGCCTCGTGCTCGACGACCTCAGCGCGCTTGCCCTGCCGAACAAGGACGACACACCGTCAGGTCTGACCGTGACAGCCTTCGACGTGCCCGGCAAGGCACCGCTCTATGCCGAGCATCTGCCAGCCAGAAGGGCGAGACGATCGGGCTCGACATCACAGACGGGCAGCATAGGCTGATCTTTCTGCCCGCCTGTGCCGATCTCACTCCTGAGATACGCGCCCGCATACGCAGCGCCGATGCGCTGTTCATGGAAGGCACGCTCTGGCGCGATGACGAGATGATCCTTGCCGGGCTCAGCCCCAAGACCGGGCTGCGTATGGGGCATATCTCCATGTCCGGCCCCGAAGGCATCATTGCGACGCTGCATGACGCGCCAGCACATCGCATTTTTATTCACATTAACAACTCAAACCCCGTCCTCCTTCCGGATTCGCCGGAGCGCCGGACGGCGGAAGAAGCAGGCTGGATCATCGGCGAAGATGGTCTGCGCCTGACATTGGGAGCACATCATGACGGTTCTTACCCCCGACGCCCTCGAAGCCCGCCTGCGCGAAATCGGCGCCGAGCGCTATCACAACCGTCATGCGTTTCATCGCGCCCTGCATGATGGCAGGCTCGACCGCACCCAGGTTCAGGCCTGGGCGCTGAACCGTTACTACTATCAGGCCTCCATCCCCGTGAAGGATGCAACCCTGCTCGCCCGCCTGCCGACGGCCGAGTTGCGTCGTGAATGGCGTCGTCGCCTCGAAGACCATGACGGCAACGAACCCGGCACGGGCGGCATTGCGCGCTGGCTCAAACTGACAGACGGGCTTGGCCTTTCACGCCCCTATGTGGAAAGCCTTCAGGGTATGCTGCCCGCAACCGGCTTCGCCGTGGAAGCCTATGTGCACTATGTGCGCGACCGCTCCGTTCTGGCCGCCATTGCCTCGTCGCTGACCGAACTCTTCTCGCCCACCATCATCAGCGAGCGCGTATCCGGCATGCTGCGCCATTACGATTTCATTTCCGAAGAGACCCTGGCCTATTTCGCCCCGCGCCTCACCCAGGCCCCGCGCGATTCCGATTTTGCCCTGGCTTATGTGAAGGAGCACGCCCGCACGGCCGAGCAGCAGAAAGAGGTCATCGATGCGCTGATTTTCAAATGCAACGTGCTCTGGACGATGCTCGATGCGCTCCAGCATGTGTATATGGAAGGCCATCCTGCCCCCGGCGCTTTTGCGGGGGCCCATACCCCAGAGGCTTTCAGCGCGTGAGCGTTTCCGAAGACAGCATTCTGAAATTTACCCGCGGTCATCGCCTTCAGCATGACCGCGTGCGCGACGTCTGGCTGATTCAGGCGCCCGAAAAAGCCTTCATTGCCGATCCCATCGCCGCTGCCATTCTACGCCTCGTCGATGGCGCCCGACCGCTCGGCGCCCTGATCGACGCGCTGGCCGAGACCTATCAGGCACCACGCGACACAATTGCTGCCGATGTACAGACCCTTCTTGCTTCGCTCATCGACCAGAAAGTGCTGAGCGCATGAGTTTCGCGCCGCCCCCGATGAGCCTGCTCGCTGAGTTGACCCATCGCTGTCCGCTTGCCTGCCCCTATTGCTCCAATCCCCTCGCCCTCGATCGCCGGGCGTCAGAAATGGAGACGAAAGACTGGCTGCGTGTGCTCGACGAGGCGGCGTCTCTGGGAGTGTTGCAGGTTCATTTTTCCGGCGGCGAGCCCATGGCGCGCAACGATCTGCCCGAACTTGTGCGTCACGCCAACACGCTCAATCTCTACACCAATCTCATCACCTCGGGCGTGCTCATCAACGACGCCACACTCGAAGCGCTCGACACGGCCGGACTCGACCACATCCAACTCTCTTTTCAGGATGTCGATGAGGCCGGTGCCGAACGAATTGGCGGTCTGCGTGGCGCTCAGGAGAAGAAACTCAATGCCGCCCGTCTCATCAAGGCGCGTGGCATTCCGCTCACCCTCAATTTCGTCGTGCATCGCGAAAACGTCGCGCGCGTGCCCGAAATGCTCGATCTTGCCCATGAGCTTGGCGCCGGTCGTGTCGAAATCGCCCATACGCAGTACTACGGCTGGGGCCTCAAAAACCGCGATCTTCTGATGCCCTCAGCCGCCCAGCTCGAAGCCTCCACCGAAGCTGTGGTGAAGGCCCGCGCCCGTTTCGGCAACAGCCTCGCCATCGACTACGTCACACCCGATTACCACGCCGATCAGCCCAAGCCCTGCATGGGCGGCTGGGGCCAGCGTTTCGTCAACATCACCCCCTCGGGCAAGGTGCTGCCCTGCCACGCCGCTGAAACCATCCCGAACGTGGTCTTCCCCAGCGTCGCGACGGAATCGCTTGGCACCATCTGGCAGGATTCCCCCCTGTTCAATTTGTTTCGCGGCACTGACTGGATGCCCGAGCCCTGCCGGAATTGCAGTCTCAAGGAAGTGGATTGGGGCGGTTGTCGCTGCCAGGCCCTCGCCCTGACCGGCGATGCATCAGCGACCGATCCTGTCTGCGCCCGCTCAAACCAGCATACACTGGTCATGGAGGCCGCCACCGCTGGTCACGACGGTGAGTTTCTTTATCGACGGTTCGGAGCGACCTGAAGAGTAGGCGGGGCTCTGCCCCGCTCCCCGCCAAAGGATGGTCATCCTTTGGAAACCTGTTTGATCTCAAGCGGGGACCGGAGGGGCTTGTCCCTTCGCGGGTCCAGGGCAGAGCCTGGAGGCCTCTCACCCCGAAAAGGGTCGTGCCACGATCATGATAACGATCACAACCATCAGAAGTGTCGGCACCTCATTGGCAATGCGGTAAAACCGCTCCTGATGCAGACGCTGATCGGCAGCAAATTCACGACGCCAGCGGGCGCAGAAACCGTGAAAGCCGCAGAGCAGCAGCACCGTGACGAGCTTGATCCACCACCAGGGGGCAGACCAGTCGATCAATCCGGGAAGCGAGGCGAGCAGCCCACCCGAAAGAAGGGTGACGATCATGGCCGGGGTCATGATCGCGCGCAGAAGGCGGCGTTCCATGATCTGGAAGCGAGCACTTTCTGCGGTGCCAGGAGCAACCTGGGAATGATAGACGAAGAGGCGCGGCAGATAGAAATTACCGGCCATCCATGAGGTAAAGGCCAAGATGTGCAGCACTTTGAGCCAGGGAAACCAGGGCATGAGGGCGCTCATCGCGCTTGTTCCTTCAGCACATCAGCGAGAACAGGTACAAGTTCGTTCAGATGGGCAATGCGTCTCAATCCGGGCCAGTCATTGGCAGGAGGCGGACCTTCGGCCCTGAGCAGAATACAGGCCATGCCAGCATCATGCGCGGCCTGAACGCCGGTATCGGAGTCCTCAACCACCACACAGCAGGACGGGTCACTATTTTCCTCGGCTGCAGCATGCAGGAAGACATAGGGGTCCGGCTTGGGGCGCATCATGTCGCGTGCCGAGTGAACCCGATGGCGCGGAAAAAGGGGAGAAAAACCGACGCGGTCGAATTTCACCTCCATTTCGGGCCAGGATGAGTTCGAACCGACCCGGAAAGGAAGACCGAGCGCAGAGACCCCCTCCAGCATGGCGGCAGCGCCATCAATGGGCACGGCCTCGTCACGCATCAGATCGACCAGCTTGTCCTGCATGACAGCCACATAATCTGCGCCGAGATCGCGCCCTGTTTCCGCTTCGAGTTCGCGCTTGACCTGAGCCAGCGCCTTTCCGGCAAAACGCTCCAGCGATTCCTCATCGCTGAGCGCAATGCCATGATCACGGGCCACACGCGCCACGAGACGGCAGGAGGGGCCCTCACTGTCGATCAGCACGCCGTCGCAATCGAAGATCACGAGGCGCAGCTTACCCGAAGGAGACAGGGCGTGTGTCATGATCTCAGCCGATATCGCGCACGGCGTTGACGAGGGCGCCAACATGTTCTGGTGGGGTCTCGGGCATCACGCCATGACCGAGATTGAACACATGCGGGCGGCCTTTGAGGGCGTTCCTGATCGTGTGCGCTTCATCGATGAGGGCTTGCCCGCCATTTTTGAGAATGATCGGGTCGAGATTGCCTTGCAGCGCCAGCGTGTCGGGGCAGAGAGCGGCCATCTGCGCCATATCGACCGATGTATCGCAAGCTAGGGCGTCCACGCCGGTTTCACGGGCATATTCGAGGGCCATCAGCCCGGAGAGACGCGGAAAACCAATGATTTTAACGCCGGGTCGAGCGGCGCGGATGCCCTGCACGATGGCGCGTGTGGGAGCGATCACATGCTGGCGGAACTGCGACGGTGGCAACAGACCGGCCCAGCTATCGAACAGCATGACGGCTTCGGCACCGGCATCGATCTGGCCGATCAGCATATCGGTGGTGGCCTGTGTCAACAGGGCGATAAGATCGCCGTACAGAGCCGGGTCCTGCAGGGCCATGGCACGGGTTACGCCGAACTCACGCGAACTGCCCCCATCGACCATGTAACAGGACACGGTGAAGGGACTGCCAGCAAAGCCGAGAAGCGTCGTAGGCTGGGGGAGTTCGCGGGCCAGAATCCGCAATGTTTCCTGGATCGGCGCTACGGTTTCGGCTACGCGTGAGGCAGACAGGGCATCAAGATCTGCTCTGTTGCGGATCGGCGCCATGACTGGGCCACGTCCTTCGATGAATTTCAGATCCTGACCCATGGCCCAGGGCAGGACCAGAATATCGGAAAACAGGATGGCGCCATCCATGGCGTAGCGGCGAATGGGCTGAAGGGTCAGTTCGGCCGCGATATCGGGGGTGGTACACCGCGTCAGGAAGTCTGCCTTGGCGCGTTGGGCCCGAAACTCGGGAAGATAGCGTCCGGCCTGTCGCATCAGCCAGATCGGAGGGGGCCAGACAGCCTCTCCCTGGAGGACACGCAGAAGCGGTTTTGCAGGCTTGGGCAGAGGTGAGATTTCGCTATCCATGCCGACCAATAATCATAAAAGAAAAGAGAAAGATATCCTGTCGGATAGGTTGATCCCTGTGGATGACGGGGTACCCATCTTTCCGAAAACGTACCCCGACTTACCAACACTGTGTACAAACGATAATGCCTTTGGTTTGAAGCATTTGTGAGAGTTATCCCGAAATACCCACAGAAGACCTGTGTACAACCCACCGGTACCGCCAGAAAAAGTACAATCCACGGTACTCGGTACGCCTGCTCCAGAAGCCTCGTACAATCCCCATGTACCCCAGTACTGACGGTACTCATTCACCCCCCTCACGAAAGGAGACGCCTTATGGAGTCGGCACATGCGAATCCGGGCAAAGCCCGCCTGTTTCTCGCTAGCGGATCGTCGGCGCGGCTTGGTTTGCTACGGGAGGCGGGTGTTGAGGTCACGTCCTGCCCCGTAGGGATTGATGAGGCTGCAATCAGAGACGCAATGAGGGCCGAAAAGGCATCGCACGGGGCCATCGCTCTGGCGCTCGCTGATGCCAAAGCTCTAGGGTTTTTCAGGGATTTCTATTTTATGAGCGCCGATTTTGTTATCGCGGCAGACCAGATTCTGGAGTGCGATGGCATCGGTTTCGACAAGCCGGAATCACTCGATCAGGCGCGTGAGCAGCTGTCTTATCTCAGGGGCCGTACGCACCATCTTCAGACGGCGCTGGTGCTGTACAGAAACAGCCAGAAGCTCTGGGAGCATCTGGCCACTCCGAAACTGACCCTGCGTGACTTCAGCGAAGCGTTTCTCGACGCCTATATAGAGAGCGAGGGTGAGGCTCTTTTATCCTGTGTGGGGGCGTACAGGCTCGAAGGAATGGGTGTACAGCTTTTCGAGGCGATTGAGGGCGATCATGACGCCATACTGGGTCTGCCGCGCCTCCCGCTTCTGGCTATACTGCGCGATTTCGACATGGTGAAAAAATAGTGTTTTAAGGGCTTGTCAGGGGGCAAGCCCCCCGCTATACCCGCGCCACTGGCCTGACCCAAGGGGCCGGTTTTGATACGGCGGGGCCATAGCTCAGTTGGGAGAGCGCCTGAATGGCATTCAGGAGGTCGTCGGTTCGATTCCGATTGGCTCCACCATCATTCATCGAAAAACAGAAGATTGCATCCTTTTTAAAAGGTCTTTCTGTTTTATTTCGGCTGAAATCCCCCATTTTTCCAGAAAATCGATGTTTTACTGCCTTGCTTTATACAGGGTGTGCAAGACTTGCACGGGGCTCTTGTGTTGAGGGCTTCTGCTGCTGACTGCCAGTGCATCATTGTCGCGTTATCACAACGGGAAGACGCCTTCTGAGATATTGGTTGATATATAAACCATTTTGGTGTTCTTTCATCGGGTACAGAAAACGACATCAGATGACAGAACAATGATCCTTTTGCGTTCCTCCCCCAGACGGGGGCTTTTCGCGCTTTGCCGCGTCGTGCCCTTGCCCGCTATTGCGCTGAGCGGCTGCACGCGTGCGCCGTTACAGGATGTGCTGGGCTCGTTTTTTCCGTCCTGGATGCTCTGTGCGACGCTGGGCGCTGTGGCAGCTGCGATGCTGCGTGCGGTGCTGGGCGTATTCAACTTGCAGCAGGCCGTGCCCGCGCCGATGCTGACCTATATCGCCTTCATGGTTGCCGTCACCTTTCTGGTGTGGCTGGTTTTCTTCGGTCACTGAGGCGATGTCCGGTCCTTCAGGATCGGACATTGATGTCAGTCCCCTGTTTAGCGAAAGCCTTTGTCCGGTCGGATATTATGAACTGATCGATCAAAGGTGTCAGGCGGTCCCTTCATGAGTTCCCTTACCTCCCGTATCGGGGGCATCGCGCTCCTGGTTCTGTCTCTCGCTGCCTGTGTTATTACCGGCTTCCTGGTGTTGCAGCGGCTTCATGAGCGCCCGAGAACCGAAGATGCCTATATTGCCGCCAATATCGTGCATCTGGCGCCTGAAGTGAGCGGACGTATCGTGTCGATTGCCGTGCATGACAATGACAAGGTCAGGCGCGGTCAGGTGCTCTATGTGATCGACCCCGAGCCTTACACCTATCGGGTGCAACAGGCTCAGGCGCAGGTCGATGGTCTTCAGGCGCAGATCGACGTCCAGACCAGTCAGGTGAGTTCGCAGGTCTCCCATGCGGGAGCCGAGGCCAGCGCTGTTCAGAGCGCCCGTGCCCGTCTTGCCCTGGCGCATGCCACTCAGAACCGTCTGGCTCCACTCGAAAAACAGGGTTTCGTGACGCGTGAGGCGCTCGATCAGGCGCTTGCCGAGACGCGCAGCGCAGAGGCAGGCTTGCAGCAGGCCCTGCAATCGGCAGTGTCTGCGCATCAGGCGGTGCGAAGCGTGGCGCCTTTACG
The DNA here is from genome assembly GCF_000614545.1 of Asaia platycodi JCM 25414. Taxonomy (GTDB): domain Bacteria; phylum Pseudomonadota; class Alphaproteobacteria; order Acetobacterales; family Acetobacteraceae; genus Asaia; species Asaia platycodi. The sequence continues at coordinate 63,305 of NZ_BAKW01000005.1, forward strand.
TGCCGATCTCGCTGCTGCCCAGGCCCAGCTTCGTGAAGCCGAACGCGATCTAAGGCTGACGACGGTGCGAGCACCCTGCGACGGCATCGTGACTGATCTGAACGTTGCCTCAGGTGAGTATGCGTCGACAGGCAAGCCTGTCTTCACTCTGGTCGACAGTGAAACCTGGTGGGCCATCGCCAATTTTCGGGAAACCCAGCTCGTCGGGTTGATGGCCGGTCAGAGGGTCAAGGTCTACGCCATGGCCCAGCCAGGCAGACCGATCATGGGCACGCTTGAAAGCCTCAATGCCGGTGTCGTGCCCGATGAGGGGACCAGCGCGAATGGTCTGCCGAAAGTGCCGCGCACGCTCAACTGGGTGCGCATCGCCCAGCGCTTTCCGGTGCGCATCAGGCTCGACAACCCGCCGAGCGAGCTGATGCGTGTCGGAGCCACGGTCGTCGTGGTCGTCATGCGATGACGGCAGTCCGGCAGGAGATGGCTGGGGCGATACGCCGCAAAAGGCGGAACGATCCGCCATCGACTTTTTCCTTTCTGAAAAAGGAAATGGCCCCTGTATCCGGCCGTGCCCGCAATACGGTGCTGCTGGTGGTGCAGGTAATCGTGACGATCATCATCGGTGAGACGTTTCGTGTGCCCGATCTGCCGGTGCTGGTCTTCATCTGCTTTTTTCTCTCCGGCAATGACGCGGCCTCGAATACGAGCACAGCGCTCGTAGGGGGCGCGGTTATCGTTGCAGGAACGGCGCTGACCATCCTGTTGATGATGGCAAGCCTTTCCGAGCCGGGGCTCAGGCTGCCTCTCATGCTGCTCATGACACTGGCGGCCGGGTTTCTCTCCCAGGCCATGACCATGGGGTCTCTCGCGAATATCCTGCTCTTCTGGATCGTTTACATGTCCATGAGCGCGGATATGCTCGAGACGGTCGGGTATTCGCTCGACGGGTTTATCGGTAATACGACAGATAGCGCCGTGCCCGATGCAGCGTTCATGCCGCCCGAAGAGGCAATGCTGCATACGCTACTCTGGGTCGGCGCGGTGTTCATTATTGCGCTTGCGATCATCGCCATCGTCAATCGCCTCGCCGGGTACGATCCGCTGACCATGCTGCGAGACGGTCTGGCGCAGCGCTTCGAGGCGGTATCGCGTGCCTGCGAGACCGGGGCCACGCCTCGGACGGGCGAGATGGCGTCGATCAGGGGCTTCGCGGAGCAGGGTGTAGCGTTGCTGCGTCAGTTTCACGATCTGAGCATGAAGATCCACCCCGAGATGTCGCGTCATCATGTCGGCCTGGCCATGATCCGCAATACGGCCCGTCTGGTGATGATCGTGCTGGCCTGGAGCCAGCTCGGTCGGCCCGAAGGCTCGCGTTTTCTGCAGCGTATCGGACGGATCGTCGCGCAATGCGGCCATGTGTACAAGCACGGACGCGAGCGGGCACCTGCGATCGATTTCGATCAGGCCGAACTCGAAGCCCTGGCGGCCGAATTTCGCGATGACCCGAAGCTCTATCCGCTGGCGATCGAGTTTATTCGTAGCCTGACGATCATTCACGGGCTTCTGATGCGCCCGGAGACGACAGCACCGAGTTTTGCTCCTGAAATCAGGGCGGCAGCGCAGGGGTTTTTCAAGCAGGACGCCTTCAGCAACCCGGCCTATCCACGTGCGGCTATACGTATCGCGCTCAGCGTTGTCATTTGTTACGCGATCACACGTTTCACCTCCTGGCCGGGTATTCAGACCTGCGTGGTCACCTGCTTTCTGGTTTCGCTCGGCACAGTCGGTGATAGCGTGCACAAGATGCTGCTGCGTGTGGTCGGTGCCATGATCGGGGCATTTTTCGGTATCGGGACGATCCTCGTTTTCATGCCATCGCTGACCGATTGTCTGGATCTCATCCTGGTTGTCATCCCGTTGCGGCTTTTGCCGGCTGGATCAAAAGCGGTAGCGAGCGTATCTCCTACGCAGGTGTGCAGATCGCCATGGCCTATTTCATGACCATATTGCAGGGCTACGGTCCCACGCTCGATATGGAGACGGCGCGTAACCGCGTGGTGGGAATCATCATCGGTAATGTCGTGGTTTACCTTATGGCCGCAGCGCTCTGGCCTGTCAGCGCGACCAACGTGGCCCGCAAGCATCTTGCGGGTGCTGTCAGGCAACTGGGCGATCTGATCGTGCTCCGCCGCGAGAGCCCCGAGGCTGCCGTCGATATCAGGCAGGAACGCGAGCGCGAGAAATTCAGTCGCTCTGTCGCGGCCACCCGCATGGCGTTGCGTAATGCCCCTTTCGAGGAAGAACGTCTGAGGGGCGAGGCATTCATCCCCGATATCACCCTGCCTCTGGTGAGTGACATCCAGATGCTTTCGATCCCCGTGGCTGTCATCTCCGATGCTCGTCGCGAGCCGGATGATGCGGCTCGCGACTATGTCGAGACCATGCGCCTGTGGCTCGACGAACTGGCGCAATGGCTTCATGACGGGCGTGACGGACTGGCTTTGCAGACCCGTCTGCCGCCTTTGCCCGTGATGGAATACGACGCCCAGCGCATGGTCTGGTTCGGCCTGCTTGATGAACGGCTGCGCCAGATCATCCAGATTTATGACCCCGATGCGCGTGGACAGGAAGGCACTGCCTGATGTCCCGCTCCGCTTCCCGGATTTTCCCGATGACCCGACCCGCTTTTTCACTTCTTCTGGTGGCGTCGCTGCTCTGTGGCTGTAACGACACGCGCGATCTTGCGCCGCAGAGCGCGGATCATGCCTGGCACCCGACAACCAGCACCGGTCTGGTTCTGCCGCCCGATATACGCAATCCGGTAGTCTCAGGCGGTATGTTGCCAGGTCAGGGATCTGCGCCTCACGCTGGCCCCGTCTTGCCTGAAGGCTCGGACCATGGGCTTGCTCTGCCGCAGCTGATAGATCTGGCCGAGCGCAATAACCCGCGCACCCGCATCGCCTGGGAGTCTGCCAGACAGGCCGCGATCAATGTCGGCATGTCGCGTGCGGCCATGCTGCCCCAACTGACCTTTTCGGCCATGGGCGGGTTTCAGCGCATGGCTTTGCCCCTGCCCAATTATCTGTCGAGCCGTGGTTATCTGACCTCGAACGGGGCGGCAGCCTTCCCCAAGCTTGAGCTCGATTACCTGCTGCTCGATTTCGGGCGGACACGGGCGCAGATAAGAGAAGCGAAATTCCAGACACTGGCGGCCAATTTCGGTTTTTCGGCGGTGCATCAGCAACTGATCCTCGATGTGATCAGCGCCTATCACGCGCAGCAGGCGGCGCAGGCCATTGTCGTTGCCTCTCATCATGCCGTCGATAATATGGCTTTGCTGTTGCGGGCGGCGCAGTCGCGTCACGATCATGGCGAGGCAACGATTGTCGATGTTGCCACGTCGCAGCGCAATCTGGCTCAGGCACGTTTCGATCTCGACAAGGCCATCGATGCCGAACATGGCGCGCGTCACGCTTTGCTTGAGGTGACCGGTTTGCCCGCCACGCTGGCTATGGCCATCGAGCCTGTTCCGGCACAGGCATTGCCGCATAGCGCGCCAGAGCAGATCAGGCAGCTCGTCAATCAGGCGCTCGCTTCGCGCCCCGACTTGCTGGCCGATATCGCCAAGCTGCGCGCGTCGGATGAGGCCGTTCTGGCGTCGAAAGCGGCGCTGCGACCGCAGATTTCCTTTGTCGGCACAGCGTCGGGTTATCTCGGCGCGCTCAAGACCTATGGCACGGGGCGTTCGGCACCGGCTTCGGCCATCGCCCAGCCTGAGGCAGGCGCGTTTCTACAGCTAAGCTGGCCGATCTATCAGGGCGGGTTGCGCGCCAACGCCATTCATATGGCCGAATCCCGTCGTGATGCGGCAGAAGCGACCCTGCTCAAGGACCGGTTGAGTGTCGAGCGTCAGGTGCCGATAGTCAGGATGCGCTCGAAACGGCTCTGGCACAGGTCAAATCGGCGCAGGTGCTCAACGATGCCGCACAGACGGCCAATGAAGGGGCAAGTCAGGCCTATGCTCATGGTGTCGGCACAATGACAGACGCCTCGACCGCAGCGGCAGCGCTTTTCGAAGCGCAGGCCTCGCTTGCTGTCAGTATTGCCCAGGCCTTTACCAAGGCAGCATCTCTGGCTCATGCGACAGGCCAGCTCGATCTGAGCAATAACGCACCGGACGATCTGTCAGGGTCAGCGCCATGACGGCAGATACGGCCATGGCGCCGACGACGGGACGCATGATGGCTCTGATCGCCCGGCGGTGGCGGCAGATCCTCGATGCGCAACTCAGGCCCTATGATCTGACCGATGCCACCTGGCAGCCTTTGCTGGAGCTGCAACGCCATGGCAGACCGATGCATCCCAAGGAAATTGCGGAAGCCCTGCTGCTCGATAAATCCTCAATGGTGCGTATCCTGCGTACGCTTGAGGAGAAGGGTTTTGTGATACGGACGCCGGACGAAACCGATCGCAGGGCTTTTTTTGTCACTTTGACAGATGCGGGCGAAACCCGTCTTCAGGAGGTCATGCGTCTGTCGCGCGGAATCGAGCAGCGGGCGATCTCAGGCGTGGCAGCAGAAGACCTCGCCACCACGCAACGTGTGCTCAAGGCGATCCATGACGAGATCCAGTCGGTGGAGACGCTCCCGTAAAGGGCTATCTCTCGCTTTCGAGCACGGCCTTGAGGGCGGCGAGGGTCAGACGTACCTTGTGCAGCTCCGCATTATAGCCCATGGCGCCCAGACGCCAGATCTTGCCGACCAGCGGGCCGAAAGCCGTGCCGATCTCGATCTGGTATTCGTCGCGCATACGGCTGCGTACGCGTTCGCCATCGATCCCTTCGGGAATATATACGCCGGTCACATTGCTCATGCGATAGGCGTCCTGACCGTATAGCGTGAGGCCGAGGCCGCGCAGCCCTTCAGACATGGCCTTGCCTGCGGCGACATGGCGGGTGAAGCGATTTTCGAGCCCTTCTTCCAGCGCCAGACGGGCGCATTCACGTGCTGCATAGAGCATCGAGGTCGCTTCGGTGTGATGGTTCAGGCGCTTTTCGGACCAGTAATCCATCACCATCGCCAGATCGAAATAATTCGAGCGGATGAACGGGCGTATGCCGTCGCTGATATCGTCGCGACGAATGCCGCTTTCGACCTTGCGTCGTGAGAAAATGAATTCGGCAGCCCTGTCGGAGACGGTTATGGGGGCGCTACCCGGCGGGCCACCCATGCATTTCTGAAGCCCGGCGGAAATCACATCGATTTCCCATTCATCGGTACGCACGGGCATGCCGCCCAACGTTGCCGTGGCATCGACATAAGAGAGCGCACCGTATTTGTGGCACAGCGCACCAACGCCTTCGAGCGGCTGGGCTGTCGTCGTCGAGGTGTCGCCATGAATGGCAGCGAAGACGGCGGGACGATGTTCGGCAAGTGCGGCTTCGATCTGCGCCAGCGTTGCAACCTGCCCCCATTCGAGATCGATCGTGGCAATGTCGGCACCAAGGCGCTCGGCGATTTCACCCAGCAGCATACCGAACCGACCCGAGCGGATGAGCAGCACTTTTGCACCCGGCTCGATGAGCGAGGTGAGTGCGGCCTCGATCCCGGCGCGGGCCGAGCCGTCGATCAGGAAGGTCCAGCGATTTCTGGTCATGAAGACCTGACGATAGAGATCCATCGTCTGGTTCATGTATTCCGTCATCTCGGGGTCGAACTGGCCGAGCATGTCAGCGCCCATGGCGCGCAGCACACGCGGATGCACATTGATGGGCCCCGGCCCCATCAGCAGGCGCTGGGGGGATCGATCTCATCGTAGAAGTTGTTCATCGTTCTTCTCCAACGCGCGTGATGAAACTGACCAGCGTACGATGCGCGGCCTCGACATCTTCATTGTCAACGGCTTCTGCCGGGTTATGGCTGATACCGCCTTCACAGCGGATGAACAGCATGGTCATCGGTGCCAGATGGGCCATGATCATCGCATCATGACCGGCCTGACTAAGCAGAAGCGGCGGTGTCTTGCCGGTGGTCTCGATAATGGCGTCACGCAAGGTCGCATTCAGTGCCTCGCTGCACAAAGCGCCTTGCAGGTCCTGCACCTGCTCGACAGCAAGGGTGATGCCGCGTTTGCGGCTGATTGTCTCCAGCGTATCCAGGATCTGCCTTGCGGCGTCTTCTCGCACGCCCGGTGTGACCGCGCGAATATCGATGGTCATGACCACACGCCCCGGCACCACATTGGGTGCGCCATTCTCGACGGTCAGGAAGCCGACCGTCGTGACCAGATCGTCAGGTCCGACAGCGCCAATGGATTCGATGGCAGTAATCGCCTCGGCTGCGGCCGCAAGCGCGTCGCGCCGCTCATGCATGGCCGTACCGGCATGGGCCGCCTGACCGTCCAGCGTGACGCGATAGCGATATTGCGACGCGATGCCCCGAACCAGACCCAGTGGCAGAGCGGCCCGTTCGAGATGCGGCGCCTGCTCGATATGCGCCTCGACATAAGCGAGCACATTGTCGCGCTTTGCAGTCCTGAAGCGTGTGGTCGAGAGGCCCCAATCGGCCAGGGCATCGTGCAGTGTGACGCCATCGCGATCGGTCACACTGTCATCGATCGTCTGGGTCAGACCCGCTGCCGAGCGCGACCCCATCATATACGTCGAAAAGCGCGATCCCTCCTCATCGCCGAAGCCGATCACTTCGAGGGCGAAGGGGAAACGCTGGTTGTGACGGTGAAAATGCCCGACTGCTCGATGCCAAGCATGACGCCCAGCATCCCGTCATACGCCCGCCATCGCGCACGCTATCGACATGCGAACCGATGAGCAGGACCGGTGCATCAGGCGTCGTGCCTGCATAATGACCGATGATATTGCCCACTGCGTCTGTTTCGACGCTCATTCCGGCGTCGTCCATCCACTGGGCCAGACGCCCGAGCGTCGCCCTGTGGGCAGGGCTCAGATAGGGCCGAAACAGCCCGTCAGACTGATCGCTATAGGGGGATGCCCCGAGTTCGTCGCAACGGGCTTTGGCCCGCGCGCCACCAGCTTGGATTTCCGACGTCTCAATCATGTATACAAGCATGTCTCATGCTTATGAGAAAAACAATCGAAAGCTGTCAGGGAATGAAAACTGCGGCACTGGCGCGAAGACGTGCTTCGGCCAGTGTCACGGTCGAGACGGCGAAGCGAGCCGGTCAGGCGCCCAGTTCGGCGTTGAGCTGTGGTAGAACCTCGAACAGGTCGCCGACGAGGCCGTAATCGGCCACGCTGAAGATCGGGGCTTCCGGGTCCATATTGATCGCCACAATCACGCGGCTGTCCTTCATACCGGCCAGATGCTGGATGGCACCCGAGAGGCCGACGGCAATATAGAGTTCAGGTGCCACGATCTTGCCGGTCTGGCCAACCTGCATTTCGTTCGGCGCGAACCCGGCATCGACGGCAGCGCGCGAGGCGCCGATAGCAGCGCCGAGCTTGTCGGCAACGGGTTCGAGCAGCTTGAAATTGGCGGCGTCTTTCAGACCGCGCCCACCCGAAATCACCACACGGGCGGATTCCAGCTCGGGGCGATCGGAATGGGTCAGCTCGATCCCGACATATTCAGCATCGGGCACTTCAACCGCCGCCGAGATCGCCTCGACAGGGGCGGGTGCAGCATCGCTTAGCTTGGCAGCATCGAAATTGGCATTGCGGATTGTCAGCACCTTGATGGCGTCGCGTGAGCGCACCGTCGAGAGCGCACTACCCGCATAGATCGGACGCACGAAGGTGTCGGCGCCGAGGATCTCGACAACTTCGGTGATCGGCTGCACGTCAAGCAGTCCGGCCACGCGGGGCAGCACATTCTTGCCATAGGCGGTCACGGCGGAAACGATGTGATCGTAATCCGAAGCGCGGTCGGCAATCAGCGCCGCAATGCTCTCGGCCAGATGCGGGGTGGAGTCAGCGTGAAGAACGCGGGTGATACCCTCGATCTTTGCCGCTTCCTGAGCCCCATTGGCGCCAATCAGCAGGACATCTACAGCGCCGAAAGCGCGGGCGGCAGCAACGGCTGAAAGGCTGGCCTTCTTGATGGCGGCGCCTTCGGCTTCGATCAGAACCAGAGTCGTCATGCTCAGATCACCTTTGCTTCGTCACGCAGCTTGCCGACCAGTTCGGCAACGCTCGACACCTTGATGCCTGCCTGACGCACCGGCGGTTCGACCACACTCACCACTTCAAGGCGCGGGGCGATATCCACGCCCAGCGTATCGGCAGCAATGGTTTCGAGCGGTTTTTTCTTCGCCTTCATGATGTTGGGCATGGTGGCGTAGCGCGGCTCATTGAGGCGCAGATCGGTGGTGACGACCGCAGGCAGGGCCAGACGCACGGTTTCAAGACCGCCATCGGCCTCACGCACCACGGTGATACGGCCGTCTTCAACGGCAACCGAGCTGGCAAATGTGCCCTGCGGCCAGTTGAGGCGTGCTGCCAGAATCTGACCGGTTGCGTTCATGTCATCGTCGATGGCCTGCTTGCCCATGACGACCAGACCGGGGTTTTCACGATCAATGATCACCTTGAGCAGCTTGGCGACGGCCAGAGGTTCGAGATCGGCATCGGTCTGCACCAGAATGCCGCGATCGGCGCCCATGGCCATGGCCGTGCGCAGTACCGGCTGGGCTTCTGCCACGCCGATGGTCACGACCACGATTTCGGAGGCGGCGCCTTTTTCGCGAAGGCGCACGGCCTCTTCGACAGCAATTTCATCGAAGGGATTCATCGACATCTTCACGCCCTGCGTGTCGACGCCGCTGTTATCGGCCTTCACGCGGGGCTTGATGTTGTAATCAACCACCCGCTTGACCGGGACCACTATCTTCATCTGTTCCTCGCCGATCCTGGAAATCTCGACTGGGTTCATACCCTATTGCGACTCAAAATCACATACCGACCGGATAATTCGGGCCGCCCGCCCCTTCGGGCACGCACCAGTCGATATTCTGTGTCGGGTCCTTGATGTCGCAGGTCTTGCAGTGCACGCAGTTCTGCGCGTTGATCTGCAGGCGCATGGTGCTGTTCTCTTCCAGCGCCTCATAGACACCGGCAGGGCAATAGCGGCTTTCAGGCGAGCGGAAGATATCCCAGTTGACCGGCAGCCATTTCGACGGGTCGCGCAGCTTCAGATGGATCGGCTGATCTTCTTCATGATTGGTGCCCGACAGGAACACCGATGAGGTCAGATCGAAGGTCAGCGTGCCATCGGGCTTGGGATAGGCGATGGGCTTGCACTGATCGGCAGGTTTGAGCGCCTCATGATCCGTATGACGGAAATGCAGCGTCCATGGGGCGCGGCCACGGAAGATCAGGCTGTCGATACCGGCATAGAGCGCACCAAGCGATTGCCCCAGCGGGCGAAGGCAGGGCGCACGTTGCGGGCTTCGAACAGCTCCTTGAACAGCCAGGAACTCTTGAAGCGGCGCGTATAGCTCGTCGCTTCGCAAGGGCCTTCATGACCCAGCGCCTCGGCCACGGCCTCTGCGGCCAGCATCCCGGACTTCATGGCGGTATGGGTGCCCTTGATCTTCGGCATGTTCAGAAAGCCCGCGGAATCACCTGCCAGCACGCCCCCCGGGAAAGACAGGCGCGGCAAGGACTGGAAGCCGCCTTCTGACAGCGCTCGCGCACCGTAGATCAGGCGGCGGCCCCCTTCGAGATGCTTCGTGAACTCAGGATGGGTCTTGAGGCGCTGCATCTCCTGGAAGGGAGAGAGCCAGGTATTGCTGTAATCCAGCCCGGTGACGAAGCCGTAGGAAACGAGGTTTTCGCCGAAATGATAGAGCCAGGCGCCGCCATAGGTGCCGTCATCCATCGGCCAGCCGAAGCTGTGCTGCACGAATCCGGGCTTGTGCTTCTCAGCCGGGATTTCCCAGACTTCCTTGATGCCAAGACCGTAGGTCTGCGGATCGACACCCTGACGCAGATTGAACTGCTTCATCACACGCTGGCTGATCGAGCCGCGCACGCCTTCGGTCAGAATGGTCTGTCTGGCGCGCAGGATCATGCCCGGAGCGAAATTTGGCCCCTGCTCACCGTCGCGGTTCACACCCATATCGCCGGTAATGACGCCGCACAGGCGGCCGTCTTCGATATAGGGTTCGGCAGCGGCAAAGCCGGGATAGATCTCGACGCCCAGTTCTTCAGCCTGCGCCCCGAGCCAGCGGCAGACTTCACCCAATGACACGACATAATTACCGTGATTGGCCATGGCGGGCATGAGTTTGTCTATGAAGGGAATGGCAAAGCCGCGCTTTTCGGTCAGGAAAAGCACCTTTTCTTCCGTCACCGGGGTGTTCAGCGGCGCACCGCGTTCCTGCCAGTCGGGGAAAAGCTCGGCCAGAGCGCGTGGCTCGATCACGGCACCTGAGACGATATGCGCGCCGATCTCACTGCCTTTTTCAACCAGACAGACCGTGGCCTCAGGCATGAGCTGACGCAGGCGGATCGCAGCGGAGAGCCCGGCAGGGCCGCCGCCGACGATCACCACGTCGAATTCCATTTCCTCGCGTTCGATTTGCGTGCTCATGCGGTGTTCCGATCCGTCTCGGTGTCAGGCACCGCGACGCGTGAACGTCCAGTAGAACGGCACGCGGCCTTCGCGGTAGCCTTGGCTTCATAGCGTGTGGGCGACCAGCCTTCGGGGCGCTCGCCCTGTGCGGGCGGGGGCGCGTCGAACAGATCCTGTGCGCCCATGATCTCGAAAACCCAGTCCTGATAGACCGGGTGATCGCTGGCAACGCGCCAGATGGCTCCGGGCTTCAGCAGGCGGGCCAGTTCACGAATATTCTCCGGGTGGATGAAACGTCGCTTTGCATGACGTGCCTTCGGCCACGGATCGGGGAACATCAGATAGGCGCGATCAAGGCAGCCATCGGGCAGGGATTTCAGAAGCTGACGCGCATCATCGGGCCAGATACGGAAATGATCTGGCGGCGTGATGCTGTCTTCTTCCCCTTCCGGCACGATGCGGGACATGAGGAGCATAGCCCGTTTTCGAAACTTCGGCAGCGATGTAACCGATATCGGGATTACGTTGCGCCTGGTCGAGCGCATGTTCGCCCCCGCCAAAACCGATTTCAAGCCAGACTGAATCGACCGGCGCGCCAGTAAAGGCGGCTTTCGGATCTATGGCCTGTTCGGGGTTCAGACGGAGCCGTGGCAGCGCCTCGTCGAGAAGACGCTGCTGGCGGGCGCGCAGCGGGTGCCCGCGCTGGCGGCCGTAAAGCCGCTCAGGTTGGGACTTGAGAGAAGTGTCAGACAGTTGGGGACCTCAGCGGTTGAGGGCACCGTGCAGCGAGCTGACCAGATCGGTCTGCTCCCAGGTGAAGTTGTCGAGAACCGGATCGGGCACACGACCGAAATGGCCATAGGCCGAGGTCGGCACATAGATCGGGCGGTTCAGGCGCAGATGCCTGCGGATACCGCGCGGCGACAGATCGACCATTTCGTTCAGCAGCTTGCCGAGACGGGCTTCGTCGATGTCCTTGCCCGTGCCGTCAAGATCGACATAGACCGAAAGCGGCTTGGACACGCCAATGGCGTAGCTGAGCTGGATGGTGCAGCGATCGGCCAGACCAGCAGCAACCACGTTCTTCGCCAGATAACGTGCGGCATAGGCTGCCGAACGATCGACCTTTGTGGGGTCCTTGCCAGAGAAGGCGCCGCCGCCATGGGGGGCTGCACCGCCATAGGTGTCGACGATGATCTTGCGACCCGTCAGACCTGCATCGCCATCGGGACCACCGATCACGAAGTTGCCCGTCGGATTGACGTAGAACTCTTCTTCCGGGCACATCCAGCCTTCCGGCAGGACTTCGCGCACCACCTCGCGCAGCATTTCGCGAATGGTGTTCTGACGCATGCCTTCGATATGCTGCGTCGAGATCACGACCGAGGTGGCGCCGACGGGCTTGCCATCGACATAGCGTAGCGTGACCTGGCTCTTGGCATCCGGCAGCAGGCCGACACCGAGCGCATGATTGCTCTTGCGATAGTCGCGAACCTTTTCGAGGATCGACTGTGCATAGAAGAGCGGGGCCGGCATCAGATGCTCGGTCTCGCGCGTGGCGAAGCCGAACATGATGCCTGATCGCCTGCGCCCTCATCCTTCTCGCCGGCGCTATCGACGCCGACAGCGATGTCGGCGGACTGCGCGTGCAGCAGCGAGGTGATCTCGGCGTTCTTCCAGGAAAAACCTTCCTGATCGTAGCCGATATCCTTGATGGCGTGACGCGCACGTTCGATCAGCAGCTCGCTGGTGATCGAGGCGGGGCCACGGACTTCACCGGCCAGAACGACGCGGTTGGTCGTGCAGAGGGTTTCGCACGCAACGCGGGCTTCCGGGTCTGCCTCGAGATAAGCGTCCAGAACGGTGTCGCTGATCCGGTCAGAGACCTTGTCCGGATGACCTTCAGAAACGGATTCCGATGTGAAGAGAAATTCGCCGTAGTTACGCACTCAGGGACCTCGCAGGGAATGAGTGAAAGAAAAAACAGCGGACGCGCGACAGCCTGCGCCCGTACCGCAAGAGAGGGCTGTCCTTAAAGGCATTAAGCCGCAGGGGTCAAGAGTTTGTTATGATTTGGGCAGAACCGAGGCCGGTTTCAGGCGCTGAATATTGCTGTCATGTCATATAATCCTGCCGGTTTACCAACCAGCCAGCGCGCTGCTTTCACTGCGCCCTGAGCGAAGACGCGTCGGTCGAAAGCGCGATGTGACAGGGTGATCTGCTCAGTCCCCGAAGTCAGGATCAGACTGTGTTCGCCAACGATCTGACCGGCGCGCAGAGAGGCAAAACCGATCGCCCCCTCGCCGCGCAGCCCCGAGCGATCAATTTCGGTTACGTCAGAGAGCGTGACCCTGCGACCTTTGGCAAACTCTTCGCCGATGGCCAGCGCCGTACCCGAGGGGGCATCGCGCTTCTGACGATGATGGGTTTCGAGAATTTCGGCGTCATACTCATCGGCGGGCAGGGCGGCGCCGAGTTGGCGTGCCAGATCGAGCAGCAGGGTCAGACCCGGTGCGAAATTTGCCGCCCGCAGAACGGGGATATGCCTCGAGGCGCGTTGAATGGCTTCTTCCTGCGCAGCGTCGAAGCCCGTGGTGCCAATCACCCAGGCGCAGCGCGCCTGAGCGAAGGCCTCTGCATTGGCGCAGGTCGCGTCAGGGCTGCTCACATCGATCACCACATCGCTGCACCCTGCCAGACGGGCGGGGTCAGTCACGATATGGCGCAAGGCGTCGGGTTTGCGGGCCAGCCCGCCGGAAAGATGGAACTGAGCTGCCACCACTTCTTCAGCGCAAAGCGTGCCAAGGCGCCCTGTAATGCCTGCAATCCCGATACGCATCGTGCTCACTTCCCTTCGAAGAAATCCCGGACCTTGGCGAAGAACCCGGTATGTTCGGGGTTGGCCTTCTCCTGATCCTGGGTTTCGCCTGCCTCGGCCTCGAATTCCTCGAGCAGCTCCTTCTGGCGCGGGCTGAGGTGATGCGGCGTCTCGACGGCAACCTGAATATACATGTCACCGCGCGCGCTGGAGCGCAGAACCGAGAAGCCCTTGCCGCGCAGGCGGAAATTCTCGCCTGTCTGGGTGCCTGCCGGAATTTTCACCTTGGTGCGGCTGCCATCAATGACAGGCACCTCGATCTCGGTGCCAAGCGCAGCCTGCGTCATGCGCAGGGGGACGCGGCAATAGATATTGGCGCCGTCGCGCTGGAAGATGTCGCTGGCACCGACAGAGACATGCACGTAGAGATCGCCCGGCTGTACACCGCTGCCCCCAGCCTCGCCTTCACCCGTCAGACGAATGCGCGTGCCGTCTTCGACACCGGCAGGGATGGCGATATCGAGCGAGCGCGTCTGTTCCGTCGTGCCCGCGCCGCGGCAGCTCTTGCAAGGATTGCGGACCACCTTGCCCGAGCCGTGGCAGGTCGGGCAGGGGCGCTCGACCAGGAAGAAGCCCTGCTGCGCACGCACGGCACCGGCACCGTGACAGGTGGGGCAGGTGGTATCACCGGCATTGCTGTCAGCCGATCCCGAACCATGGCAGCTTTCGCAGGCCACGCGCGTGCGGATCTCGACAGGCTTTTTCACGCCAGCATAGGCTTCGGTCAGCGATATCTCGACCTGGACCTGAATGTCATTACCTGTGCGACGGCGCCCGCCGCCACCACCGCGACGCCCCCCCATCATGTCGCCGAACATTTCGAAGATATCGTCGAGACCACCGCCCCCGAAACCGCCGAAGCCGCCGCCCATGCCGCCACCGCCCATGCCGCCATTCTCGAAGGCCGCATGGCCGAAACGATCATAGGCTGCACGCTTCTGCTCATCCTTCAGGACGTCATAGGCCTCATTGATTTCCTTGAATTTATGCTCTGCGCTCTCATCACCCGGGTTGCGGTCGGATGATAGCGCATGGCCTGCTTGCGATAGGCCTTTTTCAGCTCATCGGCAGTGGCCGTGCGCGTAACTTCAAGAACAGCATAAAAATCGATTTTGGTGGCCATGGGAGTCCTCGTCAGGAGATCCAGGGGTCAAGGGGCGCCAGATCGGTGCCTGTCGCGAGAGCGGCAGAGGCGGGGGCGATCAGAACGTCGAAACGCCCGCCCCTCCCAAGGGAAGGACGGGCGCTGAAAGCCGTAAGCTTCCTGAGAAGGGGTCAGAGACCCCCTCTGTTTGGAACTCAGTGCTTCTTGCTGTCGTCCACGTCTTCGAAATCGGCATCGACGACGTTCTCGTCCTTGGCAGAATGGGCTTCGCCAGCGGCGGCACCTTCTTCAGCCTGAGACTGGCCATAGACAGCCTGACCGATCTTCATTGCCGCCTGCGTCAGACGCTCGGTGGCCGATTTCAGAGCCTCGACATCGGTGCCGTTCATGGCGTCGCGGGTCGCGGCCACAGCAGCTTCCGCTTCGGTCTTGTCTGCCGCCGGAACCTTGTCACCGGCTTCCGTCAGCGACTTCTCGGTCTGATGGATCAGGGCTTCGGCATTGTTACGCTGCTCGACCATCTCGCGCTTGGCCTTGTCTGCCGTGGCGTTCGCCTCGGCTTCCTTCACCATGCGGTCGATATCGGCATCGTTCAGACCACCAGAGGCCTGGATCTTGATCTGCTGTTCCTTGTTAGTCGCCTTGTCCTTGGCCGAAACATTGACGATGCCGTTGGCGTCGATGTCGAAGGTGACTTCGATCTGCGGCACGCCGCGCGGGGCCGGGGCAATGCCCGTGAGGTCGAAATTGCCCAGCAGCTTGTTGTCTGCCGCCATTTCGCGCTCGCCCTGATAGACCTTGATGGTCACGGCGTTCTGGTTGTCATCGGCCGTCGAGAAGGTCTGGCTCTTCTTGGTCGGGATCGTCGTGTTGCGATCGATCAGACGGGTGAAGACACCGCCCAGCGTCTCGATGCCCAGCGACAGCGGGGTTACGTCGAGCAGCAGAACGTCCTTGACGTCGCCCTTGAGCACGGCGCCTTGAACAGCAGCACCGATAGCGACCACTTCGTCAGGATTGACGTTGCGGGCCGGTTCCTTGCCGAAGAACTGCTTAACCGTCTCGATGACCTTCGGCATACGCGTCATGCCACCGACGAGAATGACTTCGTCGATTTCAGCCGGGGTGACCGAGGCATCCTTCAGGGCTGCACGGCACGGGCCGAGCGTACGCTGCACCAGATCGTCTACCAGGCTTTCGAGCTTGGCGCGGCTCAGCTTGACCACGAGATGCTTCGGACCCGAAGCGTCAGCCGTGATGAAGGGCAGGTTGATTTCGGTTTCCTTGGAAGAGGAAAGCTCGATCTTCGCCTTTTCAGCGGCTTCCTTCAGGCGCTGCAGGGCCAGCTTGTCGCCGCGCAGGTCGATACCCTGATCGCGCTTGAACTCGTCTGCCAGGTAACCGATGATACGGTTGTCGAAATCTTCACCGCCGAGGAAAGTGTCGCCATTGGTGGACTTCACTTCGATGACGCCGTCGGAGATCTCGAGGATCGACACGTCGAACGTGCCACCACCAAGATCATAAACGGCCACCGTGCCGGAATCGCGCTTGCCGAGGCCATAGGCCAGAGCTGCTGCCGTCGGCTCGTTGATGATACGCAGCACTTCGAGACCGGCGATACGACCGGCATCGCGCGTTGCCTGACGCTGAGCATCATTGAAGTAGGCCGGAACCGTGATGACGGCCTGGGAGACGGTCTCACCGAGATAGGATTCGGCGGTTTCCTTCATCTTGCCCAGAACGAAAGCCGAGATCTGCGACGGCGCGTAGTTTTCACCACGGGCGCTGACCCAGGCATCGCCGTTATCGCCACGTACGATTTCGTACGGGACCATTTCCTTGTCCTTGGCGACGGTCGGGTCGTCGAAACGACGGCCGATCAGGCGCTTGACGGCATACAGCGTATCGGAAGGGTTGGTGACAGCCTGACGCTTCGCTGCCTGGCCGACAAGACGCTCACCATTGGCGGTGAATGCGACCATTGACGGCGTCGTGCGTGCGCCTTCGCTGTTTTCGATGACCTTGGTCTCATCGCCTTCGCGGATCGCGACGCAAGAGTTCGTGGTGCCAAGGTCAATACCAATGACTTTGCTCATATTTCAGTCCTTTCAGCGGCGCTGTCCGGCCCATTGAGGCACCGGGCAACACCCTTGTTTTCGTCTCCCTGCCTCGGCAGGGGCGGGTTACTCTTGAAATCTAGGAGGCCTTGTTGAGGGTTTCAACCCTCATTCTGCGGCTTTGTTTCCGCCCTTGGCCACCACCACCATGGCGGGCTTGAGCAGACGGCCATGCAGCGTCCAGGTGGGAGTCCAGGCCTGCATCACCGTGCCATCGGCATGGTCGTCGCTCGGCTGCTCGGCCATCGCCTGATGCAGATTGGCGTCGAATACCTCGCCGACCGGATGCTGGCAGGTCACGCCGTTGCGCTCGAGAATGCGACGAAAGAGCGTTCGGTGCTCTCGAAGCCTTCGCGCAGCTTGCTGATCAGCCCGTCTTCGCTTTCGGTCTTGGCCGGAAGAGAGGCGAGGCCGCGCTGAAGGTTTTCGGCGGCCTCGACGACATCCTTGGCGAATTTCTGCACGGCGTACTGACGCGCATCTTCAACCTCACGCTTGGCGCGTGTGCGATAGTTCTGCATATCGGCTTCGGAGCGCATCCACTTATCGCGGAATTCCTCGACCTGCGCTTCAAGTTCGGCAATGCGGGCTTCGGGGCTCAGGGCCGTCGCTTCCGTCTGGGCTTCTACCGTCTCGGGGGTCGGGGTTTCGTTCTGCTCGTCGTGGAGCGCATTTTCAGTCGTCATCGTGGTCGCAACCTCGAAAAATCTGGCCCAGTGTGACCGGGCGGCATAGGGTCGGCTTCTGGCATACTCCCCCTGTTCGGGGCGAGACTGGCCACCAGAAGCCACGAAAAGCACCGATCGACCATCCTTGGATGTCCGACCGTTTTCAGCTGCCCCGTCTTGGGCGCAGCCGCGTGGTAAGATATAGGTGGCTCTATCAAGCCATATGCCAACCCCCCTGTTATTGGCAACAGGCAGAAATTGAAGGCGGATGCATCGCGCATGGAGACGACAAAGCACACCATCGCCCTGGTGGATGATGATCGCAATATTCTCACTTCGGTCCAGATGGCGCTCGAAGCCGAGGGGTTTGTGGTGCACACCTATACAGATGGCGAGGCGGCTCTGCAGGGGATTCAGGCGCGGCCGGTCAGCCTGGCGGTGCTGGACATCAAGATGCCGCGCATGGATGGCATGGAACTGCTTCAGCGCCTGAGGGCCCGTTCGGCCCTGCCGGTCATTTTTCTCTCCTCAAAAGACGAGGAACTCGATCAGCTCATGGGGCTGCGTCTGGGCGCTGACGATTATATCACCAAGCCCTTCTCCCAGCGTCTGCTGCTCGAACGTATCCGCGCCCTGCTGCGCCGTCAGGATGCGAGCCGCGCCGAAGGCAGCGGTGTGTCGACCGGTGGTGCCGCCATCGTGCGTGGCAGCCTGACACTGGATGAGACGCGTCATCAATGCCTTTGGGCGGGTCAGGACATCATGCTGACTGTCACTGAATTCCTGCTGGTCAAGGCGCTCGCCCTGCGCCCCGGCATGGTGAAATCGCGCGATCAGCTCATCGATGCCGCCTATGGCGAGAACATCTATGTGGATGACCGCACGATCGACAGCCATATCAAGCGCGTGCGCAAGAAGTTCAGGCAGATCGACGATAATTTCAATCAGATCGAGACGCTTTACGGCATAGGTTATCGCTACAAGGAAGACTGACCGGCCATGCCCCAGCGTGAATCCATTGGCAGGCGGTCGCGCAGGGCGCCCTGGTCTGTTGTCACAGGGGCTTAGGCGCCTGCGCAGGCGGTCTTTCCGCCATGCTGATACGCGGGCGCTCGAAGCAGGGCGGGATGGTGAGCCATCGAAACGACGCTTTCACCTGCCCCGTTTCGCCTCTCCACTCATGCGGCGCATTTTTCTACTCAACACGCTGCCTCTGGCTATTCTCGCAGTCACGCTCCTTTTTCTGAACGACTTTCAGAACAGCCTGCTCGAAACCGATGTGAACGCGCTGCGCGAACAGGCTCATATCTATGCTGCGGCCATGGGGCAGATTGCGGTCGTGCGCGACCCGGCTCGTCATCCGTTTCCTGGAGCAGAGTTCATGCTCGACGGGGCGCAGGCGCGTCCGCTTCTGCTGCGCCTGACCGAACCCAGCCCCAATGTGCGCGCCCGGCTGGTCGGGCCCGACGGCACGCTTGTGGCCGATAGTCTGAACGAGGCGGCGCTCGTACGCCGAGACCGCAAGGGTCAGTCGGGAGCTGGCGAGCCAGCCCCACCGCCCCGGTGGCAGCCACCGCGCAATAACGGTGTCGAAATTGCCTATGAATGGCTGCTGTCGCTTCTGCCTCTGTCGTCACGCGAAGGCATTGTGACGCTGGAAAATCAGGACAGCCCGCCCCCTCTGCGTTCTGCCGGCGAATATCGTGGGGCAGAGGCCGCTCCATATATCAGGCGCACCCCTGAGCATGAGCTCGTCATCACAGTCGCCGAACCCGTCATTCATGATGGACAGACGGTGGGTGTCATCCAGCTGACGCGACAGGCACAGGAGGTCGATCGCTCGCTTTTCGCCGTGCGCTCCTCGATCCTCTCGCTCTTTCTGGCGGCCATGGCTGTGACAGTCCTGCTGTCCTGGTATCTCTCCATCACTATCGCCCGGCCTCTTCTGCGCCTCGCGGTCGCTTCCCACGACATGCGCGATGTAGCGGGGCGTGCCGATACCGTGCCTGAATCCCTGCTGGTGCGTCGTGACGAGATCGGCGTGCTGGCGCGCGCGCTGCGCGGTAGCGTGCTGGCGCTCTGGGCCCGTATGGACGCCATCGAGCGTTTTGCTGCCGATGTCAGCCATGAAATCAAGAATCCGCTGTCGTCCATCCGCTCGGCCATCGAGACCCTGCCGCGTATCGAAAACCGCGAGCGCCAGACCCGGCTTTTGGCCATCATCAATAACGATGTGCGCCGTCTGGACAGGCTGATAACCGATATTGCCGATGCCAGTCGCATTGACGCCGAACTGTCACGCGCCCGGTCGGAACCCGTGGCCGTGGGAATGCTGCTCTCTATCCTGACGGAGATGCATCAGACCACACGCAAGCCCGAAGATGCCATTCTTGTTCTGGATGATTCCCATGACGATGCAGTCCATCCCTTGCGGGTTCTGGCGGTGGAAGATCGTCTGGTTCAGGTGTTGCGCAACCTGATTGGCAACGCGATTTCGTTCTCGCCCCCACGCGGGCGGATTACCCTCTTCATGCGCCCTGTAGACAGGCAGATTCGTATTACGGTCAGCGATGAGGGGCCGGGCATTCCCCCGCTCAAGCTCGAAGATGTTTTTGACCGCTTCTATTCCGAACGCCCCCAGACCGAAAACTTCGGTCAGCATTCAGGGCTGGGCCTCGCCATCAGTCGACAGATCATCGAAGCCCTTCATGGGACGCTTCATGCCGAAAACCGTTATGACGAAGCCGGTCGGATCACAGGTGCCTGCTTCGTCGTTCTTTTGCCGCGCGCCCTGTAGCGCCTTTGCGGTCATGAACGGGCCAGACGGGTCTGGCTCGCTGCGGTACGACGGGCGTAGATGTCACGCATCTGCTGCACGGCATTGTCATAGGCGGCCTGAGTGCATTCCTCGACATCGGCATCGCGACGATCGCTGGCACCCACATCGCGCTCGCAGATATCGGCAGCCTTGACGTGGATTGCATCTGCAACCCGGTTCCAGTCACGGTCGGATGTGAGATTGACGTGCGAGACATCGATCTGTGCGCTCTGCCCGTCCGGAACGATGCGGTTTTCTGCAAAAGCAGGCTGGGCAGCGATGGCGACGAAGCTGGCAACGGCAAGGAGAGACTTGGCGAAAGCGAACATGACGAGATCCTTATAGAAGCCCCGGACCCGTTGTCCGGTGGTATGATCTCCTTCTTGCAAAAGTCGTGCCAAATTCTGTTTTTCAGAGATTTTGACTCAAAAAATCAGATTTCATTCGAATGAGTGGTGTAAAAAGCCATAAAACGATCAAAAAATATTATTTATGGTGATTTACGTCATTGGAAACGTGTCCGCTGGATCGAGCGCGGTATTTGCCTCGTTTCTTTCGTCGGGGACTCAGAAATATCTGGCTGTTCAGCTCGGCGTGTCGCTATCACGCGTGACGCGCGCGGTTCTCCCCTTTTCCTCATCGGATTACAGCCAGGCTCAGGAGATCTGATGGAGTGAGGAGGGGTTGAAGGGGCGCGCCCTTTCGCGGGTCAGGGCTGCGCCCTGAAGCAGGATGTCAGCGCGCAGCGTGCCAGCGTCGTGCCTGAAGCACAACGCTATAGCTGACAATGATGAAGAGCACGGCTGCGGCGATACCGCCGAGTACGGTCATTGAGACCGGCAGATGGAAGAGATAGGTCGGGTCGTCGCAGGGCTTGGCCGGGCGCATCGGCATGGAGCCATGCGGTCGCGGAAACTGGCGCCTGCGTGGAAAACGGGAGCATGGCACGCGGGAAGAGGCTTTCCCACCATTTCTGTTCGACGCCATTATGAATACCGGCCAGCATGACCGAGGCGGCGAGGGCGGGAAGGGCGAGCACGGTCGCCCAGAATCCGACCATACCGGGAATGAGCAGAGCAATCACGCCCAGAAAGGCGACGATGCGCCAGGGTGCGCGCTCGATCAGGCAGAGTTCGCACGGGGCGTAGCCGAGAATATGCTCCGCCCAATAGGCCGCAAAAAGCGCGGCGAAACCGGCGAAAAACATCAATCCACCGGTCAGTCGCGCAATCATTCCTGTCCTTTTGTCTCTCTGAGCATTTCGAGAAAATTATCGGCCAGTTTGCAGCCGTATTCTGGGTGACGTCTCGGTGCAGAGCCTGCCAGCGTCTTTGCCGCTCTTCAAGGCTCATTGTGATCCCGGCATGAATTGCATCGGCAATGCTTCATGATCATAGGGATTGACCATGAGCGCTTCTTCCATTTCCGGTGCAGCACCGGCCAGGGAAGAGAGAATGAGTGCACCGGGATCTTCGGCACTCTGGGCCGCAACGAACTCCTTGGCGACCAGGTTCATGCCGTCTCGAAGGGGGGTGACGAGGGCAACATCGGCGATACGGTGGAACCCGGCAAGCACTTCGCGCGGCACGGACTGGGTCAGATAGCGTATGGGCGACCAGTCGAAATTGCCGTGCATGGCGTTGATATGACCCGCCATCTCATCCAGCTCACGACGCAGGCGCGATAGCTGGCCACACCAGCGCGAGAGACCGGGGTGATCTGAAGCAGAACCGTCTCGCCCTTGTGCTCGGGATAACGGTTCAGAAACGTCTCGTAGCCATGGATGCGTTCGGGGATACCCTTTGAGTAGTCGAGGCGATCGACACCGAGAATGAGCTTGCGCCCACGAAGCGAGGCCTGCAGGCGCTGCACCTCCTCGGCCATCATGTTGTGGATGGCCTGCTCGCCGAACTCGACCGGATCGATGCCGATCGGGAAATGGGCGGCGCGGTTGGGCAGGTTATTGGCCTCGAAACAGCCATCCATATTGCGGGCGTCTTCGGCGGTCTGCACGCCAATCAAGTCATATGCGGCCATCTCGCGCAGCATTTCCTCGGCGCAAGGCAAGACGCGGGTCACGCTCCATGGCGGAAAGGGAATATGCAGGAAGAAGCCGATCTTGGCTTTCACCCCCCGCCTGCGCAGCTTCGCACCGAGCGGGAAGAGGTGATAATCGTGGATCCAGATCGTGTCGTCATCACGAAGCAATGGCACGAGCTGATCGGCGAAGAGCGCGTTGACCTCGCGATAGACCTTATAATCGATCCGTTTGTAGTCGATGATCCCGATACGATAATGGCAGAGCGGCCAGAGCAGACCATTCGAGAAATTCTCGTAGAAATGCTCGTATTCGCTGCGCGTCAGATCGATCGTGGCGTAGGTGCAGCTCTCATGCGTATCGAGCTTGGCAGTCTGATCTTTCGACTGGCTGGTGTGGCGGCCCGACCAGCCGAACCAGAGGCTTTCAGTGCCGCGCACGGCATCGCGTACGCCCACGGCGAGGCCGCCTGCGGGCTGGCTGCGTTCACGAGGGGCGGGAACACGATTGGAAACGACAACGAGGCGACCCATCAGGCATTCTCCCCAAAGCGGGCGAGCCAGGCCCGAAAAGCATGGCCGGTCGGAAAATCATCGGGAATGAGATAGCCATAACCCCCAAGTGCTTTCGCAGCTCGCACGCCATCCATATCGGTCACATCATCGCCAACGAAAACGGGAACACGCCCGGCGAAAGGAGCTGTGCCATCAAAGCTTCGACAGCATTGCCTTTATGGATACCTGCAAGGCGGATCTCCCACGCCATCTTGGACGGGTGGATCTCGAAAACATCCTGCCCGGCAAGCCAGGACTCGATAGCCACCTTGAAGGGCACCTCGGCAGCAGGATGGCCGCGATAATGCAGCACTAGACCGGCTTTCTTGCATTCCAGGGCCGTATTCGGGAAAGCCTTGACAAGGGCCTCTGCCTGCTGGTGCCAGAGGGAGGGAACAGGGCTGGCACTGACTGGCTCCTCAGCCCCGTCAGCTGCGGCGCAGGGTCAAACCATGCTCCCCAGCAACAGCAGTGGGAATGCCAGGCAGGAAATGATCGATCTGGGCGATAGGTCTGCCCGTCACGATGGCGAGGGCACCGCCACAGATCTCTTTCAGGCGCAGGAGGGTGTCGATGAGGCCGGGTTCAACCTGAACAGAGTCAGGGGTCGGTGCAATATCGACCAAAGTCCCGTCGAAATCGAGCAGAAAGGCCGTGCGATCCGGTGAGGGAACAGCGAGACCGAATGACGGAGAGGCCGAGGGAGAGGGGGTTGTCATGAGTCTGATAACTTCCTCATTGATACGCGGTTGCACCGAAATGCAGGGTCAGCCGCGTTATCACCCTCAAATCTGATCAGAATATGGTCAGACGGTCATTTCTGCCCGTGACTTATCTGATCTGTCAGTAACTCACTGATTATAGGGCTGAGGCGGCGGAAGCGCCTGCTCGTTGCCGCCCATTGTGCTACTGCCAGAAAAAGGGGCCAGCTGCATCGGGCCGCCCGCGTCCTGACGCGGGGGTTGACCGGGCGTCTGATAGGGGGCCTGGCGGGGCGCAGCGGATGCTGGATGCGAAGGCGTTGCCACCTCCCCGAAGGGAGTCAGAGCCGTCGGGCCACCGGTCTGCGCGGCGGAAGGTCTGGCCGGAAGAGATCCCGAAGGAACGTTCGGCAATGTCTGCGACGGTAAGGCGCCGGGTGCTGCAGCATGGTTGGGGTCGTCCAGATCGCCCGGTTGGTTCTGTGCGCCTTCGGGTGTCGCATTGGACAGCACGGGTACGACTGACTGGGGCAACGGAGCCAGAGCCGGATCGACCTTGGGACCGGAGCAGGAAATGATGGCGACGCCGTAAAGCGCGCTCTTGTATCCTGTCAGCGAGGGCTCTTCGGCCAGAATCCAGCCTTCATAATGTGCGCCCGGATCGGTGTCGTCGCTTGTGGTGATCAGGGCTGCGGAATCGCTGGGCAGGGTTTCGGGGCGCTCGACGCAGCGCGTGACGCCAAGATGCAGGCTGCGATACTGAGCTTGCCCGCCGACCGGGATTCTCAGGGTCTCGATATGGGAGTCGGTACGGTTGAGCACGCGGAGTACCGCCTCGCCGCGCCCCTGCCACAGATCGGCAGGGTACATGACGGGTGGCGCGATGGCCTCTGCCGCAAGAGACGTGGGGATAACCGCACAAGGCGCCATGGCGAGAGGCAAAGCGACAAGCATCGCCGTTCGGGAGAGGGCGCGTTTCATGCGTTGAGCTCCTTGAGTGCTGCGACCATATCGACCAGATGGCGTCGCATCGCGTCTGGATCGACTCCCATCAGCAGCGCGTCTTCGAACACATCCTGCAGGGTCTGGCGCAGCTCGGTCTCGTTTTCTCTCAGCACCTTGAGTTTCTCGACGCAGGCGATGGGGGCGCCCTGACGATCAATCCAGCGGGTGGGGCTGCTCATTGGGCAGCGGCCTTGCGGCTTTTATCGAGCGAGTCCGTCACAGAGAAGATGAACTTGCTCAGAAGCTGTTCGAGACTGATCGCGCCCTGTGTCTGCGACACGATGCCACCCGGCTTGAGGTTTTTCTCATCACCGCCGGGAGAGAGGGCAATGTATTTGCCACCGAGAAGGCTGTCTGAGGTGACGATGGCCGCGCTATCGGTCGGCAGTTCAATTCCGTCACGCACCGTGAAGTTGACCTCAGCACGATAGCTTTTGGGATCGACCGTCTCGGAGGTCACATGACCAACTGTTATGCCGGCCAGCCGTACGTCGGAGCCTACTGACAGCCCATCGATCTGGTTGAAGACGGCGCGCAGCGTATAGCCATCCGTGCCGCCCTGACTGCGCCCCAGAACGGCCAGCACCAGAAGCCCGGCCAGAATGGCAAGCACCAGAAAGCCGGTCGTCAGTTCGAGAAGATCGCGACGGGGACGAACGCCAGACAATGAACTCATGGTGATTTGGAACTCACAGGCTTGGGCCGCGCAAGGAATGACGCAGGAAAAACGATCCGTTTCAGTCCTACAGGCTTCGCTTGCCAGCGTCCATCACCCTGCCCGGGATTGGGTCGGGGAATGTTATCCACCATATCCCCATTATGCGGACCATTATCCCCTGTCTGCGCGGTCGAATGCCCCTTTTCCAGCCCCGATTCGGAGCCTAGATTCACAGGCATGACAACGCTTCTCCAGTGGAACGGGGTGCGTATGCGCATCGCGCATGTCGCTGCCGATCCTGACGATCTCGCCCTGCGTGCCGTAACGCTTCCTGCCAGTTGGGAAGACGAGGCGGCGGTTGCGCTCCTGCAGCTTTCGGGCGCGACGGGCGCCTTGCGCCTGTCGGGCGAAGCCGCACGCTGGCTCGACCGTCTTGGCAGCCTGCCTGCCCTGCCCGGCGAGATGGAAAATCTGTGCCTGCGCTGGGTCCGGCTCTTGCAGGCGGCCTGCTAGCCCGCCAGATCGCGCCGTTGGCCGCGTTCTGGCAGGGGCAGGTTGATCGCCGTTCCGGTTTCGTGGTCAATCTCGCTGCGTTTGTCCAGGAAGGCGATTTCGACGGAGAGCGTTTTGTCGAGACCCTGCGTCTCGCCTGCGTGGCGCTGCGTCGGTTGCATGCTGTCAACGGGCCTATGCTTAATGGCGAATTGCCGCTTTTCGATGCCCCCTCGACTTCCGCGCCGGAGCAGGACGGTCTCGGTGGTCCGGCAGGCACGCTGCTTCTGACCAACCTTGATAGTTGTCTTGCCCTGATGGGGCTCGATTACGACAGCGAGAGCGGGCGCGATGCCGCCTGCTATCTGAGCTGGCTTGCGACGTCTCTCGCCCGTCAGGGCGCTGGCCCCGTGCCGCTGCCCCCCATCTCCTGCCCGATAGCCGGGCTCGAGATCACAGGGCGCCAGATACGCGACGAGATGGAAGACAGCCTGCCCGATCTGCCCAACCGCGCTCTGATCGAAACCGGTTTTTCCCTGCCCGGCCCTGTCGATGCATTGCTCGGTGTCGAATCCTGCGGTCTGGCGCCAATCTTCTCGCCGCTGCGCGCCGATGGTCATCTGCGTGTAAGTGCCATGTCGCGTCTGGCCCATCGCGGGCTGAGCCTCGAAGCGGCTCTGGCTTCTGCCGTTCTCGGCGAGAATCCGCTGCCGCAGCCAGGGCCGCAAGCGCATCTGTCGATGCACCGCGCCCTGACGGGCTTCGTCGATCGTATGCCTGCGCGTCCCGACCCGCGCGTCTCGCTGCCGCTCACAGCGCGTCTGGAACGCGGTGCGCGTCGCCCTCTGCCCGCCCGCCATGGCGGGTTTACGCAGCGCACAGCCATTGGCGGCCATCGCCTCTATCTGCGCACGGGTGAATATGAAGATGGCTCGCTCGGCGAGATTTCCCTGACGCCGGGGCGTGAAAGCTCGATGGTGCGAGGCCTGCTCGAAAGTGTCGGTCAGGCCGTCACGATCGGCCTGCAGCATGGCGCGCCTTTGTCGGCTTATGTCGAGCAGTTTGCGCATACCCGTTTCGGGCCTGCGGGCACGGTCGAGGGTGACCCGGTGGCGGCCTATGCCTCATCGCTGCTTGATTATGCATTCAGGGCGCTGTCAGATAGCTATCTGGGCAAGCGTCTGCCCGACAGTGCGCCGGAAGATCCTCATGTGATCGAAGAGGATCCGATGTTGCCGCTCGATATCCCCGGTGATCTCCCCCCGCGTGACCGCGGCAGGCTGCGTCTGGTCAGCTGAGGGGGCACCCTCAGCAAGGAGACTGGTCCATGTCTGAAACACCGTCCATGCGCCTCGCAGCGCTCGGCCTTCATCTTCCCAAGGCGGCGGCACCGGTCGCCACCTATGTGCCGGTGGCGCGAACGGGTTCGCTGCTCGTCGTGTCAGGGCAATTGCCGCTTTCTGGTGGCACGCTCAAGGCGACGGGAAAGCTGGGTGAGGACGTCTCTCCCGAACTGGGGCGCGAATGCGCCGAACTTTGTCTTCTGAATGTTCTGGCGCAGGTCCAGGCCGAGCTGGGTGATCTGTCGAAGGTCAAGCGCATCGTGCGTCTTGGTGGCTTTATCGCCTGCACCCCCGATTTCACCCAGCATGCCACAGTCATGAATGGCGCGTCCGATCTGGCTGTTGCCGTGTTCGGTGATGCTGGGCGTCACGCACGCTCGACGATCGGTGTGCCCTCCCTGCCGCTCGACGCGCCTGTCGAAGTCGAGGCGCTGATCGAGATCGTCTGATCTCTGAATGTGAGCTTCTGCCGTTTTTCAATCGTGACCCTTTGACGGCGGTTGATTCGGTCTCAGGGACGGCCCACATGCCCAACATGACGGACTGGTCCCTGACGCTTCACGCTTCCATTACCGAAATAGGTGCCGCTGCGTGGGATCGCTGCGCGGGGGATGACAACCCCTTTCTCAGCCACGCGTTTTTTCTGTCTCTGGAAGAAAGCGGCTCCGTCGGTGCGCGGACGGGCTGGCTGCCGCGCTATGCAGCCTTGCGTGATGGAGACGGGCTCGTAGCGGTGGCGCCCCTTTTCCTCAAGGGGCACTCCTACGGGGAATATGTTTTCGATCAGAGCTGGGCGCGCGCTTACGAGCAGGCAGGGGGACAATACTACCCCAAGTTGCAGATCGCCGTACCGTTTTCCCCTGTTAGCGGGCAACGTCTCCTCATAGATCCCGGCCAGCTGGCGCAGGACACGATCAGGGCGTTTTCGGCGATGCGCTGCGTCAGGCCTGCGAGGAACTCGGCCTCTCTTCCGTCCATATGAGTTTCTGCACTGAGGCCGAGCAGGATGTGCTTGCTGGTCATGGCTGGATGAAACGCATCGGGCTGCAATATCACTGGCATAATCAGGGTTATGCCGATTTCGAGCAGTTTCTCGACGCTTTGGCCTCGCGCAAGCGCAAGGGCATCAGGCGTGAGCGGCGTGAGGCGCAAAGCTGCGGTCTGGCGTTTCGCACATTGCGCGGGCCGGAAATCACGGCGCAGGACTGGGACAGGTTTTACGCATTTTACCAGGCGACAATCGATCGCAAATGGGGGCAAGCCTATCTGACGCGCAGTTTTTTCACCGCACTGTCAGAGCGCCTGGGCGACCGCATAGTGCTGATGCAGGCGCTACATCAGGGCGAGCCTGTGGCAGCGGCGCTCAATCTAGCCGGGCGCGATACACTCTATGGACGCAACTGGGGCTGCGAAGGCGACTGGCCCTTTCTGCATTTCGAGTTGTGTTATTATCAGGCCATCGATTTTGCCATTGCCGAAGGTCTGGCACGGGTCGAGGCAGGCGCACAGGGCGAGCACAAGATCCAGCGCGGCTATCTGCCGAGTCTGACCTTTTCCAGCCATTTCATACGCGATCCGGCCCTCGCCAGGGCCGTGGGGCCGTTTCTGGAAGAAGAGCGTGCAGCGATTTTGCAGGAGAAAGAGGGACTTGCCTCGTTCTCGCCCTATCGGCATGAAAATAGTTGTTGAGAACGACTCTCACTATCATATAGGCTGAATTTCTCGTCAGCACGCGGGGGCGCTCTCCGCGTCTTTCCGAATGGCTCTTCGGCCTTTCGGATCGTTGTTTTCATGCGCCTTATCCGTCTGATGGAATGATCGGGTCGGAGGGTGCAGTCGTGAGGGTCAGACTGAATGATCAGATATCTTTCGACCGGTGCCGCCGATCTTTCCCGCCTGTTGGCGCAGAGCCATTCGGCACAGCCATCGCCCGTCTGGGCTGAAGCACAGCTTTTTTTCGGCTTCGATTCCGTCGAGCGCAACGAGGCCGCAGGCCTCGTGACGTCCGGTGGCTGGGCGGAACATGCCGAGGCCGTCGCCGGTTAAGGTCGACCCTCCTGCTCGGTGCAGGAGGGCTGTGACTCAGGGATGAGCCGTGGTCGCAGGAGTGATGACCAGCCCGTTCCGGTCAGGCATCGGCAGACCCTGATCTGGGTCGAGCGCAATGGTCTTGACTGCACCATGATCGGGGAAAGTCAGGCTCAGCCTGTCATGCAGCATCCAGCTTCGGTGGGGATAACCCGGTCGGTCCTGGAGCCATCCTGCAAGGTGATGCGCAGCTTCACGGGCAGCATCAGCTTGCCCTCGTTGCGCACGCCGACGCTGATCGTGCTTTGCTCACCTTGTTTGGCAGGGCTCTGAGAGAAGCCGTCCAGACGATATTGCGGCCACCAGTTTTCGAAGTACCAGCCGCGCCAGAACCAAGTCAGATCTTCGCCCGCCTCGCTCGACATGAAGCGGAAGAAATCCGAAGGCGTCGGGTGTTTGAATGCCCAGGCACGGATATAGGCCCGGAAAGCAGGATCGAAGCGGTCTGGCCCGAGGATTTGCTCGCGCAGCAGCATCAGTCCGTAAGCCCCTTTGAAATAGGTTACTTTGTGACGGTATTTCTCGGGTACGAGTTCGGCTGGCATCATCAGGGTCGGGGCGTCTGAAGCCGTCAGGACCGGTACGATATCCTTGGCCGGATCGCCGGTTTCGGGCGCGAATTCAGCGTCTTTTTTCGGCGCATATTCACCATGATTGAAATGCTGCGAGGCGTAGGCATCGATGAAAGTGTTGAATCCCTCATCCATGAAGGCATGACGGCGCTCATTGCTGCCAACGATCATCGGAAACCAGCCATGACCGAGCTCATGGGTGGTGATCCAGAACAGAACGTCGTTCTTGTCCTGCCAGCCATCGAAGACGATGCCGGGATATTCCATGCCCGCGCCATGTCCGCCCAGATTGACGGCGTTGGGCCAGGGATAGGGGTACCATTGCGACGAGAAATACTCGATCGCGTGTTTCACATACTCCGTAGAGCGGTCCCAGGCCTGAGGGCCTGCGCCTTCACGCGGATAAACCGACATGGCAAGACGAGGTTGCGGCTTCTGGCCCCTGGCCACAGGAAGGGCGGGCAGGTCGAGTTTTGCAGCGTCCCACACGAAAGCCGATGAGGCGGCAAAGGCGACGTCTCGCGTGTTCTCCATATGGAAGCGCCAGGTCTTCTCGCCAGAGCGCGCCAGATGGCTCGCCTGGTCGAGCACGTCCTGCGGGGTACGGATCAGCACCCGCTTGTCGCTTTTCGCCGCCTCGGCCAGACGTGCGCGCTCTGTAGCGGTCAGCACGTCCTGCGGGTTGGTCAGCGCCCCGGAGCCGACCACGGTGAAGTTCCACGGCACGGTTACGGCATAATCGATGGTGCCGTATTCGAGATAGAATTCCTGCCCGAGATAGGGGAGCGTGTCCCAGCCACGCAGATCGTCATAGACGCAGAGCCGGGGATACCATTGGGCGACTTCGAAAATGGTCCCGTCCTTGACCGGGGTGACCGCCGTGCGTCCGCCCCATTCACCGGGAATGGTGTGATGCCAGGTGACGTGAAGCTTCAGCACATGCCCGGAAGCTGCCAGAGGCTCTGGCAGACTGACCTGCATGCGGGTATCGGAAATACGGAATTTCGAGGGGGTTTCGACGCCGTTCGCCTCGATCGTCACGCGCTCGATGGTATAGCCCTCGGAACTGGCCGGATGCCAGTCGGGAAAAGCCACCCAGGAGCGGGAATCCTTGCGGTACAGGTTCTGGTCGAGCTGCAACCAGAGCACGTCGAGCGTATCGGGGCTGTTATTGGTATAGGTGATCGTCTCGGTGCCGGTCAGCACGTGGCTGGCCGTATCGATGCGCGAGTCGATGCGATAATCGGCACGGTTCTGCCAATAGGCTGGTCCGGGGCGCCCGGAGCCGCTGCGCCAGATATCGGGCGCATCCGGCAGGACCAGCGTGTCGAAGACGGGCGCATCGATAGCGGCATATTCTGGCTGGGGGCCGGGCGCGCTGCAAGCGCCGTGCCCAGGCAGGACGCCAGACCGAAAAGGGGGATAAACAGACGCATCGGTAAGCAGCCTCGTTAACGAAAAGATAAATCTCTTCGCCAATCGTTTCACTTCCGATCTCAAGGCACAAGCCGGTTTTCACACGAGGCACGCATCGCCCGAGCAAACAGGCGAAAAACAGCTCCCCGCGGAAGTGCCGGAACGACCGTTTATGCTTTCGGGCTCAGACGGCCTGCCAGTGGGGTGTCTGGACCTTGTAGGGGGTGTCGAACTCCTCGATCAGACGGCTGAACATGTGGTGGTCATGCACGCTGGTCGGCGCGAGTGGCGCGATACCTGAAAGGTCGCGATGCATCAGGCGGTTGAGCGCGCGATTGAATACGCCCGGCCCTGTCTTGTAGGCGATGAACAATCCTGGATGCAGATAACAGTTACGGTAGACGTTAAGCAGACACTCGTTCAGCAGGGGGCTCTGCGGCACCGACCCGAAGAAGTCGTTATGAACGACGTTATTATGTGTGAGGAATAAGACGTTTTCTTCCTTGCGATCAAGAATGAACTCAAGAGCTGTTCGTCACGAATGCGGATATCGGCATCGAGCCACCAGCCGCCCAGTGCCTGGATGACATGAACGCGAAGGATGTCCGCCGCTTCTGCGGGATGCGTGCGCCAAGAAAGAGCGAGCGGGCCTCGACGCCATAAACTTCGTACAGCCATTGCTCGGCTTCGGATTTATCAAAAATCTTGACATCGAGCCCGGTGATCTTGCGATGAAAGTCGAAATTCCGTGCAATCTCTTCCGGTGGGTTTTTGTCCCAGTAGAGGAAGAGCTTGTTCGGAATGACACGCGTGGTTCCGCATCCTTTGGAGAAAGGAAGGTTCGCCGCGAGCGCGAAGCCGAGATAGAGGGAGTCGATTTCCTCGCCGGTGTGAAATTCCTCGAACGCATTAGCGGTCAGCCGCATGGCGCCTGCCGGGTCGCCTTCGCGCCACGCTTTGTGAACGCTTTCAATGAAATTGGCGTGCGGAATGCTCACCGCGCGTAATTCAGCCACTTCCTGGGTGGGCAGTTCCTGCCCCGCCTTCATCAGACAAAGCAGGCGGGCCTGAAGCAGCGACTGGGCCAACGGATATTCGCCGGGGTTTTTCGAATGCAGCTCGTAGGCGATGCGGTAGAAGCGCGAGGCTTCCTTCACGCGAAAGCTGGTATGCAGGATATTCGCAAGGGTAAAGGCGTGCATGACCGTCGTGCAGCCATTCTGCTGATAGAAAGCGAATGCCTGCCCGTCATCTGCAAAATCCTGCTCGGTAAGGGCGTTCAAACCTGTCAGGTAATCCGAGGAGGGGATCACAGGCATGGACACATCGCCAGATGATGAGTCATCAGCTCTGAGTTCGTCCCAAGCGTCGATATCGGCCAATGCAGGGTCTATCCCCGAATGCTTGCTGTCCATCGCCCTCGAATTCCCGCTTCTGTGACAAATCGCTTTGGCAACCTATCTCACATCGGTATCGAGATGTCCATTCTTCGCGAAGGACAGTAATTGGCGGTGATATACGCCATATCTTGTTACATAATATATAATGATTACACTGTGAGGTAATAGTGATCCAAAGTTGATGGCATGCGGCTTATTCATAAGATGCCAGTTGCAAATCATCTCAGCCGATAAACTCGCCCGTCTCTCCGCATGATCGCGTGTTCATTTCCGCGTGCGGTCTGAAATGACTATATTATTTTACTATAGTGTCAGTTTCTATACGGACTTGCGGCTGTCTTTTCGGCTCTCAGGCAGTGTGTCTGACACATTGATCGATTGAATTGCGTCTTTGTGGGCATGACACCCGGCATCGGACGCGATCCGCAAAAAGTGCACATGCGACAGGTGACGACAAGGTTTCGGGGCGACAGTCCAGCCCAGCGTCCTGCGCGCAGAGAACAGGCTTTCTGCAGCGCCCGCATCCCTGAAAATTTCCTTTCAGGGATGGTGATTCTGGAGGCAGGACGTGCTCCTGCCTCCAGCCGTGTCAGTAGCGGTATTCTTCGTGCTTGAACGGACCGGCAACCGGCACGCCAATGTAATCGGCCTGCTTGTCGCTCATTTGGCTCAGCGCGGCGCCGACCTTGGCGAGATGGAGCGCAGCCACCTTCTCGTCGAGCTTCTTCGGCAGGGTGTAGACCTTGGTTTCATACTGGCCGGGCTTGGCCGTCCAGAGTTCGATCTGGGCCAGGGTCTGGTTGGTAAAGGAAGCCGACATCACGAAGGAAGGGTGACCCGTGCGTTGCCAAGGTTCACGAGACGGCCTTCAGAGAGCAGGATGATGCGCTTGCCATCGGGGAACTCGATCTCGTCCACCTGCGGCTTGACGTTGTCCCACTTGTAGTTACGCAGCGCTTCGACCTGAATTTCGCTGTCGAAATGGCCGATATTGCACACGATGGCGCGGTGCTTCATGTCGCGCATATGCTCGACGGTAATGATGTCGACATTGCCCGTGCAGGTCACGAAGATGTCGCCACGCGGTGCAGCGGCTTCCATCGTCACGACCTCATAACCTTCCATCGCGGCCTGAAGGGCGCAGATCGGATCGACTTCGGTCACGAGCACGCGGCAGCCTGCATTGCGCAGCGAGGCGGCAGAGCCCTTGCCCACGTCGCCATAACCGGCAACCACGGCAACCTTGCCGGCCATCATGACGTCGGTGCCACGGCGGATGGCGTCCACCAGGCTCTCGCGGCAACCATAGAGATTGTCGAATTTCGACTTGGTGACGCTGTCATTCACGTTGATGGCCGGAACCTTCAGCGTGCCCTTCTTGGCCATCTCCCAGAGGCGATGCACGCCCGTGGTCGTCTCTTCGGACAAGCCGCGCACGTCGTTCAGCATTTCGGGATACTTGTCGTGCATCAGCACGGTCAGATCGCCACCATCGTCGAGGATCATGTTCGGCGTCCAGCATCGGGACCCTTGATGGTCTGCTCGATGCACCACCAGAACTCTTCCTCGCTCAGGCCCTTCCAGGCGAAAACCGGCACGCCCGTTGCGGCGATAGCGGCGGCTGCCTGATCCTGGGTCGAGAAGATGTTGCAGGACGACCAGCGCACGGTGGCGCCAAGGGCCGTCAGCGTTTCGATTAGAACGGCGGTCTGGATCGTCATGTGCAGACAGCCGGCGATGCGCGCGCCCTTGAGCGGCTGGCTTGCGCCATATTCCTCACGAAGCGCCATCAGCCTGGCATTTCGCCTTCGGCAATGGAAATCTCCTTGCGGCCCCATTCGGCCAGGGCGATGTCGCGCACCTTGTAATCGGTCATTCTGAAACCCTTGTTTCTCTGATGAGGGGCATTTGTATAATGCGAGTTCCGCCATTCGGCCAGCGCGCATGAAAAACGCCCGCTCCTTTCGGGGCGGGCGTTGTAGAACGGTATTGCCGACCGGAGTTTACTGCTGGGCAGATTTATCCGTGGTGGTCGTCTTCCGGGTGTGGTGCTTGTGTTTGGTGGCCTTCTCGTGCTGCGGCGACGAGATAGGCATCCTGTCCGACATTTCACCAGTTGGCGTGGCTGTGCCGGTCGGTGCGCCTGGCACCTTGGGGTCAGGCTGCTCGTTCATCTGGTTCTTGTAAGTCTGGTTCTGTTCGGTCGGGTTATGGATCTGGCTGGACTGGTTCTTGAGCGTCTCTGCCTTCTGGGCCGAAGGTGGCACGTCGCTATCTGTCGCGGTGCTGGCCTGAGCGAGGGCAGAATGGGCCGCAAAAGGGGCCGTCAGCAGCAGGGATGCGGTCAGGGCGGCTTTGAATGCGTGTTTCATGACAGGCTCCTGTCGAAAACCGGGAAGAGGGGCGTCCAGCATGGTTCTTGTTTTTAAAGGACGGTCAGACGAACTGGTAACAAACCGGCAGCGTTCCGGTTTCCTTGCCTGTATATTAAGGTTTGAAACCGGTTGCCTGTCTCGGGCACACATGCGAGAGAGCGAGCGGCGCGCTGCCCGCGCCCCCGATCCCTCACGATGGAGGATGGCATGTCCAACACACGCTCGCAGCTGCCGTTCTCAGTCGTCGCAGGCCAGGACATGAAGCCGAACGGCGTCCTGCCCCATGGCATCGCCAACGGGCTGGTCTGGGCCATCAGCGCGGCCGGGTGAAGACCCTGTGCCGCTCGAGCCGCATGAGATCGAGAGCCTGCTCAACGATCGCACGCCGCCCTCGAATTATCCCAAGCCTTCCGAAAGCTGGGCATGGCTGCATTTCGATACGGTGCACAGCTCGGCACGCCAGCATGTGGCCACCCTGCCCTGCCTGCCCGAAGATGTCAGCGCCATGCTGGCCGAAACCGAATATGGCGTCATGCTCGAAGCCCTGCCCGGTCTTGTCTGGGGTGCGCTACCCGCTTTTGACGACGCCGTGTCGGAGGAGGATCGCGATATCTGCGCCTGGCGTTTTGCCATGCGCCCCGATCTGCTCATCACCACGCGTCGCAATCCTATTCCGGTGCTCGGTGCTGCGTTTCGCACGCTGCGTGCAGAATCCATCCCTCGCAGCCCTGCCGGCGTGATCGATCGCGCTTTGCGCGAGTTTACCGGCAGCGTGCGGCGTCAGATCGGCAAGCTCGATGACGAACTCGACCGTGCCGAAGATGCACTGCTTCTGATCGAGCGCCGCACCGATCTGGGTCATCTCGGTGGTATCGTCGGTAAAGGCCGCCGCCGCGCGACCGAGCTGCGTCGCGTCGTGACCCCGATCGACCGTGTGCTGCGAGACGAAGATCTCGAACTGCCCGAATGGGCAGAGGACGAACTGCGCGACCGCACCGAGCGCCAGGTTCATGCCGCGCTGGATGACATGATCGCGCTTCTCGACCGGGCCCGCTCGCTGCAGGATGAACTTGGGTCTTCACAGGCCGAAGAGACGAACCGTCGCCTTTACATTCTGACTGCCGCCACAATTCTCATGTTTCCTGCCACGCTGGTCACCGGATTTTTCGGGATGAACACGGGCGGCATGTATCTGGCCAGCGGGCAATATGGCACCCTCGAGGCTGGCTTCGTCTGTTTTGTCGCATGATCCTGACATGGGTATTTCTCAAGCTTGCTCGCCTGGTCTGATAGACCTCAAGGGGCATCGGGAGCGGTAAAACTCAGCGATCAATCAGTGTTCGGTCGAGCAAAAGGCACATGTGCCACTTTCTCCCACGGTCCCCCGAGATAGCGCCATAAATTCAGCGCGGCCGCGTATGTCTCGTGTCTTGCCGACTCATCCGCGAGTTGTGCGTGCAGAACGCGTGCCTCTTGCGGTGACACCTTGTTCTGCACGGTCAGATGCGGTTTCCAGACTGCCTGATCCTGTCTCGTCAGACAGTCTTTGGGCAGGCACGCGCAGACGGCCTCGCGTATGCCGGCGCCATCGGGGCAGAGCAGCCGATAGGCGACGCCCCTACCCAGTAAAAAAGGGGCTCCGATCCGTATCAGAGGTGCGGGACGTGTCTGTCTTATGACCTCGAGAATAGACGGCTCATGCGCGGCGGGGAGCGCATGGAAAAGCGTGACATGCGCCGGTACGATGTTCCGGTCGCGTGGAAAATGGAGATCGCGCTGCGCCTGAGCCCAAGTCTGTTCTTCAGGCGCGAGTTCTAGCGTCAGGATCAGCGGTGCGTCCGGATGGGGGTTCAAGACAATAAACTCCTGCCGCAGCCGGTTTCATGGACCGTGCAGAGCGTTTGATCCCCCTCAGCGGTTTCCCCCGGGGAGAACATGGAGCGTTTTTCCAGCTATGCGGTTACGGTCGCCAGATACAGCGAAAACCCACATGGCTCGTGGAGCTGTCAATCGTCTGGGGATGGCGCGCCGCAGGGCGGTAGCGTTGGCAGTAATTCTCGGCGCAGAGATGTGACCCACCCTTGATGACCTTGCGTCCCAGACGCGGACCGGCAATGCCGCGATCGATGCTTTCACGCAGTGTCCCCCCGCGTGGGTCGGAGCTGAGGCAGCATGGGCGGCTTCTCGTATTGGCGAGCTGGCGTTCGGGAAGGATGTACCAGTCATTCGTCCATTCCCAGACATTGCCGATCATGTCCGACAGGGCGTAGCCATTGGGAGGATAGGACTACAGGGGTTGTACGATACCCGTCGGTACGAAGATTGCTGGAGGGAAAGAGACCGCGCCAGTAATTGGCGAGAACAGTGCCCTCCGGCTCCAGCGCGTCGCCCCAGGCGTAATCGGTATCTTCAAGGCCGCCACGGGCAGCGTATTCCCACTCTGCCTCCGTCGGGAGCGACTTGCCGATCCATGAGGCATAGGCGCTGGCATCGGCATGGGTGACGTGGACGACTGGATGATCTTCCAGCCCCTCAAGCGAACTGTCGGGACCGGTGGGATGGCGCCAATCGGCACCAAGGACAAACCGCCACCAGTTGCGTGGGTCATTGGTTGGAACAGGAACCGGGCTCTTCTGGAACACCAGCGAACCCGGATGAGCCAGGTTCGGGTCCATGTCTGGGAAATCATGCGGGTCCGGGGCGATTTCCGCCGTGGTACGATGGTCGGTCGCTGCGACGAAAGCGGCAAAGTCTCGGTTCGTGACGGGCGTTTCGTCTATCCAGAAGGCCGTAACGCGCACACGTCTGCGCGGGCGTTCTTCAGGATAGAAACGATCGGAACCCATGTGAACGATGCCAGCGGGGATCGGGCGCATGGCGCGCAGCGTATCGGACATTGGGGTAATCCGGACAAGTTGATCGAGATGAAACTGTGTATCCCGGGAGGGGACGTTGCAGCGACCCCTCGGCGTGCCTCATGGCAAGGTGATATGGGTCTGACCCAGGGAGCCGTCGAACGGCTTGCGTGCGGCCGGATCACGGGAAACCTGTGAGCCGCGATCCTGACCGATATCGAAGGTCTCGGAATAGGACGCCATCACCGAGGGATAGAGATGAACCGCGCCATGGGCGATTTCCTGACCATCGGCCAGTAGACGGATTGTGCCATCGGCGGCCCGGCGTGCAAGC
The DNA here is from genome assembly GCF_000614545.1 of Asaia platycodi JCM 25414. Taxonomy (GTDB): domain Bacteria; phylum Pseudomonadota; class Alphaproteobacteria; order Acetobacterales; family Acetobacteraceae; genus Asaia; species Asaia platycodi. The sequence goes on from NZ_BAKW01000005.1 coordinate 101,272, forward strand.
GGAAGGGCTGCTGTCGGAGGTTTGTCGGGCGTAAAGCTGAAGCCGAGCTCATGAACAGTCGCCGCCAAGGCGCCCGAGCTGGAGATCGTGTCACGGTGCTGACCGAACGCATTGTTCTCGAAGACGAGATGATGGTCCTTTTCGTACAGAACCCAGCCGCCCAGACGACCGCCTTCAGCGAGGATGACGCCCGAACCGGTGGGAGAGGGTTTTACGATTTCGGTACGGAGTGTATGCGCCGGGCCGATGATGTTCGGGAGGACGTTTTGCGGCAGGCCTGAAACGTCGGGTTCGTATGTAAAGCTGCGTTGATGTGGATCGGAGATGGTGGGTGCGCCTATCGGGAGCGGTACGAGCGGGAATACGTTGTTGCGCAGGCCCTCACGCGTGAATTCTGCCTTGAGCGCCTCAAGCCGTTTCGGATCGCTCGTTGCGAGATCGTTCGCTTCGCTGAAATCCTCGGCAACGTAGTAGAGTTCCCACCGGTCGTTATCCGGATTATCGCCGAACACATGGTTGAGCGCTGTGGAGAGATTCCACGGGTCGTAATTGCGTTTGGCGGCGGCAACCCAGCCATCCTTGTAAATGGCGCGATTACCGAAGATCTCGAAATACTGCTCGGTATGCGTTTCGGGCGCATTCGGGTCTGAGAAGGTTGCTTTCAGGCTGTGGCCCTCGAACGGGATCTGCTCTACCCCTGCAATGTCCTTTGGCAGGGTTTTGCCGATGACATCGAGGATTGTCGGGGCAATATCGTTGACGTGAGCGAACTGCGACCTGACACGCCCGGACTCTGTCGTGTGGCCGGGCCAATCGACGATCAGCGGATTCCGTGTCCCGCCGAAATGGGATGCGACCTGCTTTACCCATTTGAACGGTGTGGTCGTCGCCCACGCCCAGCCCGCGGCATAGTTGTTCGCAACGTCAGGGCCGCCGAGTTTATCGATATTGGCAAGCTGAACCTGCGAACCCTCGGGCGCTCCTCCGAGCTTGCTGGCCTCGTTGACGATCGTCCCTTCGATACCGCCCTCGGCACTGCCGCCGTTATCTCCGATGATATAGAAGATCAGCAGGTTATCCCCGCCCGGGCGCTTGCGCAGCGTATCGACCAGACGGCCTATCTCCGCGTCTGTTTCTTCCATGAATGCCGAATAGACTTCCATCTGACGGGCGTAGAGGCGGCGCTGGTCCTGCGGAAGACTGTCCCAGGCCGGCAGGCCAGCGGGGCGTGGGGTCAGCTTTGCGTCCTGCGGGACGACTCCCAGTGCTTTCTGGCGCGCAAAGGCCTCTTCGCGATAGCGATCCCATCCACCGTCGAAGCGGCCCTTGTTGCGCTCGATCCATGCTTTGGGGACCTGATGCGGCATATGGACGGCACCGGTTGCGAAATACAGGAAATAGGGCCGGTTCGCGGCTGCTGCGTCGTGATCGTCAACCCAGGCGACTGCACGATTCACAAGGTCCGGGGTCAGATGGTAACCCTGATCCGGTGTCCCCGGAGCCGGGATCGACGTGGTGTCGTTATAGAGATGGGGCTCCCACTGATCGTCCGTACCGGCCATGTAGCCGTAGAAATGGTCAAAGCCGAGGCCTGTAGGCCAGTGAGTGAACGGACCAGCCGGTGAGATTTCCCATTTGGGTGTGTTGTGCCATTTGCCGAAAGCGGCAGTGGAATAGCCATCGGTCTGCAGGATGCGGGCGATCGACGCCGTTTGCGGATTCCAGACGGTATCGTAAGCCGGAAAACCGGCAGCCAGATCCTGAAGATTGCCAAATCCGACCTGATGATGATTGCGCCCTGTCAGAAGAGCCGCGCGGGTGGGAGAGCAGATGGCGGTGGTGTGGAAACGGTTATAGCGCACACCTTCGGCTGCGAAGCGCTCGATATTGGGCGTACGTGCTGCCCCACCGAACGCCGAACTGACGGCAAAACCCGCATCGTCAATCAGGATCAGGAGGATGTTGGGCGCACCCTGAGGTGCCTGCACAGGTGCCGGAAAAGCGGGTGTCGATGTGGCGCGGGTCAGCCCGACATGACCGGCGAAGGGAGCGGCCTGGCTCGAGGCGCGAGCGCCCGAGGGCCAGACGGACAGGGCGGCGGTCGAGAGTGCCGATGCGGTAAGGAACGCAATCAGTCTGTTCGACGTGAAGGATCTGGGACGGGGGCGCATTGACGTGGCCTTGCTTTACAGGGCGGGGGTAAAAGGCTGGGATCGTGGCGTGATCCTGAACGTGATGACCGCATCAACATCGAGGATGGCGCCGTCTGCCTTTCGCTTCAGGCTTGTGCCCGCCTGAGAAGGTGACCGGCCAGAGACGGGATATTGTCCCGGGAGCGACGTGGCCTGCAGCATGCAGAGTGTCACGCTGCATCGAGCCCATGCGATACGGCGCGATCGCGAAGCCGCTTTCGCGGCCACGCGCGATCGCTATGGCGCAAGGTTCTTTGGCTGCTCTTTGATACGTGTCTGTCTTCGTCACCGAAAAACACTCTACATTTTTGTATAATCGTGTTCTCGTATACACGAAAATCATTACGTCAATTTAGTAAACCACCATAGATTGGCGCATAAATAAATTACAACCGTAAGTTTTTGGTTTTTTGCGTTTGGTATGGGAGAAACGACGACGTGGCTCACCGGGCAGCGCGGCGATGGCGTTCTTTGCGGTCGGTGCACGCGGTATGACGATGTCGGCAAAGCGCGACGAAGCAATCCTGCCCCCCTTGCGCGCGGGGAGCACAGGAAGTTTTCGGCTTAGGGCCTCTGAAAAGGATAGCAGGCCGGTCGGAAGAAGGCGCGGCCTGCCTGCGGCGAGGTTATTCGCCGCCGATATGATGCGTGCCGCGTGCGCGTGCGAGGTCTTCCTGTTGCTGGCGGGCAGCGTAGCGCGCGCGCTGGATATCGGTGCGTTCGGTCGCGCAGGCAGGGCACTGGACGCCTTCGACGTAAAGATCCGATGTTTTATCCTGAGCTGAGACCGGGCGGCGGCAGGCATGGCACAGATCATAGGCACCGGGTTCGAGGCCATGGCGCACGGTGACGCGCTGGTCGAACACGAAACATTCACCTTCCCACAGGCTTTCGGCTTCCGGCACGTCTTCGAGATATTTCAGAATGCCGCCCTTGAGGTGATAGACATCTTCCACGCCTTCGGAGAGGGCGAAGGCAGTGGATTTTTCGCAGCGTATGCCGCCTGTGCAGAACATGGCGATTTTCGGCTTGCGTCCCTCGGCCTCGAGCGTTGCGCGTCTGGCGCGAAACCAGTCGGGAAACTCGCGAAAGCTCTGGATATCGGGATCGATGGCGCCCTTGAAGGTGCCCACGGCCACCTCATAGTCGTTGCGTGTATCGATCAGGATCGTGTCCGGGTCGGCAATTAGGGCGTTCCATTCATTGGCAGGCACGTAATGGCCGACACCGGCCAGGGGATCGATGTCGGGCTGACCCATGGTGACGATCTCGCGCTTGAGGCGCACTTTCATACGATTGAAGGGCATGGAGTCGTCGTGAGAGAGCTTCCATTCCAGAGCATCGCAGCCGGGCAGTGTGCGGATATAGGCGAGAATGGTGTCGATGTTTTCCGGTGTACCCGCGATCGTACCGTTGATTCCTTCACGGGCCAGAAGAAGCGTTCCTTTGATCCCGTGGTTGAGGCATTCCTGCAGAAGCGGTTCGCGCAGGGCGGCCGGATCGGCAAACGGGGTGAAACGGTAGAGAGCCGCGATGCAGAGGGGCGCCTGCGTCATGATTGATCTTCCTGAAACCTGAAAACAGCTTTTCGGGGGTCAATAGCGCAGAAACCGGCTTGGGGCCTATCAAGAATGGCCGAGGATGAATCGGAACCGCGCCGAAGTCTGATGAAAAAAACCGGTCTTGCGGGCCAGTTCCCGATGCGCGCTGCCGCGCCGGGCATGATCTGCTGACGAGGGCTGTACTGGATATCGCTCGACGATCAACTGTCGTTTCGAGAAAGGGAAGGCCGCTATCAGGGACCGCGTGCCGAGCGAAGCGTCTATTGCCTTGTCTGAGCAGAAACCGCCTTTGCCTCCATGCTGGGCGAAGGCGGGATCTGTTTCATCAAATGCGGTAGTAATCAGTAGTTCAGGCTGATTTGACCGAGGAAGGTGCGACCGCCAGAGGGTGTGGCGCGGTTCGAGAACAAGCTCTGGTAATTCAGACGGTTCGCAAGATTGTAGCCGTTGAGCGACATCCTCCAGTGCTTGCCCAGACGATGCGAGATGACAGCATCGAAATCGAGATTGGCCGGCACACGCAGGGTATTGGTCGTGTTCAGCCAGACGTGCTGGCGCCAAGTCATGCCGCCGCCGAACGAAACATTATAGGGTGTGCTGGGGAAGGCTTCATAGACCGACCAGAGGGTCGCCTGATTATGCGGCACATATTGCACCTGTTTGCCTGTAGCACCTTCAGTGCCAGAGCTCAGCGTGTCGCTATCGTAAAGCGCGTAGGTGGCCGAGATATTCCACCCGCGCATGATCATGCCGCTGACCGAAAGCTCGAGGCCCTGGTTACGCTGCTTGTCGCTGGAGCTGCTTACTGAGCCGGTTACCGGATCAGCAATATCGGCGTTGTTCTTTTCCAGCCTGAACAGCGACGCAGTGAAGCCCATGCGGTCATGGAAGGCGCTGTATTTGGCGCCCACTTCATAGAGCGTGGCTTTTTCGGGGCTGGCGAAGGAATTGGTGCCTGGACGGATCGGCACCGAGCCGTTGGTCACATACATGCCGCTCGGGGTGGTCGAGGTTGCCCAAGTGAAATAATAGGTCTGATGCTCGTCCGGCGTACCCACGAGGCTAACATTGGGGTTAAAGACGCTGCTGACCTGATGATAATGGATATCGGGATTGGTCTTAACGTTGCCGCCGGTCAGATTATAGCTGGTCTGCCAGCGATCCCAGCGGAACCCGCCCTTTACCGACAGCCAGTTGGTCAGCCAGATCTGATCGTAGAAGAACAATCCGGTATCGAAGCCATAGCCGTTGGAATGGGATTTGGCGCCGAGCGCGCCGAGAGAGACCAGTCCGCCGGGATTCAGATCGCCCGGAACCAGAAGCAGATTGCCGACATTGGGGTTGGGATTGACCAGCGACGCATAGGGCTTGGCCTTGAGATAGGTCGATTGCGAGCGCACATCATTGACGCGTTCGATATCAAAGCCGGTCACGATCTGATGTTTCAGGAAGCCCGTGCGAAAATCGGCAACCATCGAGCCGACATTCTGAACCGACCAGCTTGTCTGCTGATAGGGCAGGGGTGCCATGGTGGTGCCCGGTCCCTTGCCGTTACCGGCCCCGCTGGGGCCGGAGCGTGCGACGAGTGCTGAAGCAGGATGGCCAAGAAAATAGTTGTTGACGCAGGTGGTATCGCAGGTCGCCTTCGAGGCCGCGAAAGTACGGTAGAACTGCCCGCCCCGCAGATCGTCGAAGAACTTGATATGGTCGTTCAGCTTATAGGAGAAGCGTGCCGTTTCCATATTGTCGTTGGTGGCATTCTGGTCGTTGTTCGTTCCGTAGAAATTGGTCCGACGAATACCGTATTCGGTGATCGGACCGCCAATCCTGGCACCCGGCGGCGTGACGACAGGCACACCGAAATCGGGGATCGAGTTCTCCTGCTGGTGCATATATTGCAGCACGAGCGTAGCGCGATTACCGAGACCGAAAGCGATCGACGGTGCGATGCCCCAGCGATGCGAATAAAGGAAATCACGACCGACGATATTATTCTCGTTGCCCATGCCGGTTATGCGGAGCGCCGTGTGGTCGTCGAGCTTCTTGTTGACGTCGAGTACGCCACGATAATACGAGCCCGATCCCCCGTTGAACTCGGCTGAATAATGATCGGTCAGGGTCGGTGTCTTGGTCACCATGTTGATGGCGCCACCCGTGGTGCCGTTGCCGAACACCTCGGATGACGGGCCCTTGATGACCGAGATCGTCTCGAGATTGAACGCGTCGCGGCTATAGACGCCGAAATCGCGCAGCCCGTCCTGATAAATGTCGTTTTGTGCCTGAAAACCGCGGATCAGGAACTGGTCGCCATTCATGCCGCCAGCACCCTCGCCGATTGATGAAGTAACGCCCGGCACGTTGCGCAGGGCTTCATCGACCGATTTCACGTTCTGCTGCTTCATCAGCATTTGCGGGACGATGTTGATCTGCTGCGGCGTGTGCAGCGCATCCTGCGGCATGCGCGAGAGGCCGATCGGGTCTTTCAGCGTATTGAAGCCGTTGCCCATGACCGTGATCTGCTCATCGGTCTTGTCCTTCTCGCGTTTCTCTTCCTTGCGTTGCCGCTGCGGTTTCCTGTCCTTGTGAGTATCGAGATCGTCTGTTGCAGCGTGAGTCTGAGTCGATCCGAGAATGATCCCGGTCAGCATCGGCAGGAGGGACAAGGATTTGCGCGTGGGGGAACGCATGGGGCGCGACACTCCGTTAAGTTGCGAGGGTTTCGCAACTGCATATTGAAAGCGCGACTGAGTCTCAATTGATTTGTGGCAAAATGTGTTTATAAGTTTCTCTAGTGTTAAAAATGAAACAGTTAACGATGGGAGCCTCTCGCACAGGTCCTTGATCGTGAAAGATCGTCCATCCTGTCATTGTGAAAGATATTCTTCGTCATGCGTCAGGTAATGCAGGCCGGATGGCCTCTCGCCTGACGCTGGATATTTGGCGAATGCCGGTGTCGGGCCAAGCCGGTTAAAAAACATTCCTCCGCGTACCGTCTGTCACGGGGCTCACGAAACAGTCTCTTGATCTGGAGGGCTTTTTGGGGAAGGTCCGACAGGACGCCTTCTCTGCGGCTCATCTGGCTGTGGAGAGAAAAACACGGGTCAAAGGAGTGCGTTGATGACGTCTGACAGCCATAGTTTCAGCAATGGGCGATATACGGCCCGTGTCGCTGCGCTCGGCGCCGAGCTTTGCTCGTTATGCGATGAGACAGGCAGGGAGCTCGTCTGGAATGGCGGTGCCTGGCCGCGTCATTCGCCTGTGCTTTTTCCGATCGTGGGCCGTCTGCACGATAATCACGCCCTGATCGATGGTCTGGATTATACCCTCACCCAGCATGGTTTTGCCCGTGATCGTGTCTTTCGCTGGGTCGAACGGACGCAGACCGGCTGTGTTCTGCGGCTCGAAGACGATCCGACCAGCCGGACGCTGTTTCCCTTCGCGTTCAGCCTGACGCTCAGCTACAGCCTCGATGAGGACGGGCTGCATCTGCGTTACGAACTGGCGAATCCCGACAGTCTTGGCGTGCTGCATGCGTCTCTGGGCGCGCATCCGGCGTTCGTCTGGCCTTTCCAGCCCGGCACGCAGAAGACTGATTATGTCATCGATTTTGAAGCGCCAGAACCGGAATCGCTGGCGGTTCTGTCAGAGGGGCTGATCGCCGGGGGCGAGCGACCGAGCCCGGTTGTGGGCGCAAGGATCCAGCTCGATGACACTCTGTTCGAAAACGATGCATTGATCTTCATGCATCCTGCCAGTCGTAGCCTGCGCTTTCATGCCGGGAAAGGCGAAGAGCTTGTCTTTTCCTGGCACGGTTTCGAACAGTTCGGGCTGTGGATGAAACCCGGCTCCGATTTTCTTTGTCTCGAGCCGTGGCAGGGTTATGCCAGCCCCGTCGATTTCGACGGGCCTTTCGAAACGAAGCCGGGTCTGCTGCATCTGCAACCCGGCGAGCGCTGGCAGGCGGGCTGGTCGGTGCGTCTCGATATCTGATCGTGCAGGTCGATGGCGCGTGTCATCATAACATCCCTTGCATGATCGGTCGGGTGGTGGAACGGTCAGGCCCTTCGTTCCCCGATCCCGATCCGAGGTTTCATGTTTCGACGCTCGCTCTGTGCCGTTTCGGCGCTTTTCACAGTCACTCTCGTCACGTCCCTGTCTGACCGGGCTTTTGCCTGGGGGCCGTATGGCCACGCCATCGTCGCCGATATCGCACAGAGCCGCCTGACGCCTCAGGCGACGAGCGAGGTCACACGGCTTCTGGCTCTCGAAAACCACCAGACGCTCGATCAGGTTGCGTCATGGCCCGATACGATTGGTCATGTGCCCCGGGACAAGGGGGGGCTCCCTCAGACCCTGCCCTGGCACTATGTTGATACCGACGCGAAATTCGCGACCTACGACATGGCGCGCGACTGCGGCAACGATATCTGCGTCACCGAAAAACTGCCGGAAATGGAGAAGGTCCTCGCTGATCCGAAGGCGGCCCCTGCCGATCGTCTGGTCGCGCTGAAATGGATCGTGCATCTCGCTGGCGATCTGCACCAGCCGCTTCATGCCGCCGAACGCGATCACGACAAGGGCGGCAATATGGTGAAGGTCTCTTATTTCGGCCAGGACCGGGACGGGCATGAAAACCTGCATTCACTCTGGGATGAAGGCATCATGGACCATGAGCGTCATCTCGTGGTGGGGCCGCATTATTCCATTGATTTTACCAAGGCGCGTGAAGAGGCCGATCGTCTCAACGCCCAGATCACGCCTGGTCAGGCCGCGTTCTGGACCGGTGATTTCTCGACTGGGGCGGTGCATGACTCGGTCGTGAAATGGACCGATGAAAGTCATGCTCTGGCACGCAGTGTCGCTTATGGCGCGCTGCCCGAAGGGAAAAAGAAAGATCTGGGTGAGGCCTATACGGCCATCGCATTTCCGGTAATCGAGACAAGGCTTCAACAGGCAGGCGTACGCTTGGCCGATCTGATCAATACGGCCTTCCCGACTCCCTGACCCGATCAGAAGAGGGGCGTCGATGTGGCGCCCCTCTTCAGCGTCAGAGCTGGCCGAAGACCTGCTGATAGAAGGCCAGCTCTCTGGCAAAACTGTCCTTCAGGGTCTGTTCCTGCCGAAAGCCGTGGCCCTCGCCTTCATAGATATGCAGTTCGGAGTGCCGCCCCAGAGACAGCAGGCTGTCATGCATGGCCTGCGCCTGAGCAAGAGGCACCACCTTGTCGAGATCGCCATGCAGGAACAGCACCGGCGCCGTGATTCCGGCGACGTGGCTGAGAGGTGAGCGCGCCAGATAAAGCGCCTCCTGCTCGGGATAAGGGCCGATCAGCCGATCGAGATAGCGGGATTCGAATTTATGCGTATCTCCCGCCAGGCGCGCAGATCGGCGACGCCATAAAGTGAGCATCCAGCGGCAAAGACGTCGGACGACGCCAGCGCCGTCAAGACAGTGAGCCCGCCCGCACTGCTGCCTCGAATGACGCAGCGTTCGGGGTCGGCAAGGCCCTGTGCGGTGACATGGTGCACGGCGGCGATGCAATCCTGCACGTCGACGATGCCCCATTGCCCCTCCAGCGCCTCGCGATAGGCGCGGCCGAACCCTGTCGAGCCTCGGTAATTGACGTCCAGCACGGCAAAACCCCGGCTCGTCCACCATTGCACCTTGAAAGAGAAGGCTGCGCTGGCGCGCGCTGTCGGGCCGCCATGAGCCATCACGACCAGTGGCGGGCGCTCTGCCGTCGCAAGGCAGTGGTGACGATTGGCCGGCGCATAGTAAAGCGCGTGGGCTGTTTCACCACCTTCTGAAGGAAAGGACAGTGCTATTGGCGTGGCGCAGTCACGTGCATCCACTCCATCGGGAAAGGTGAAGGCCTGTCTGATCCGGTTGTTATCCTCGCCGATGACGATGGCGGGCGGCGCATCGGGCGGGGTGTCGATCCAGGCGAGCGTACCATCGAACGGCACCGGGCTCTGGGCCGCGTTGTGTTCGGGCTGATGTGCCCAGACGCCGTTTTCGAGAATGCCGATCCGGCTGACACCCTGCGTCACGATCTGAGCCATGAGACGGCCATCGGGCAGAAGGCTCAGACTTCGCTGGCCGAACACCCAATGCGGAAACCCGGTTTCTCCCTTCGGATCGGGCAGCCATTCCGGCGCCCATGTGGGGTCGATGGAAAACCGGCAGGGTCGCCAGGACCCCTTTGCATCGCTGCTGGCGAGAAGCGTATGGGCGTTCTCCCAGACCGGATCGACCACGCTGCAACGCGCGGCTTCGCCGCAGATAGCTCGATGCGCGCCAGTATCCGGCACGCCATCACACCAGGTGAGCGGCGCGACGGACAAGATCGTTGCATCCCAAGGCATGTCAGGGTGGGACCACGAGATCCAGGCGAGATGAGCATCGTCGGGGGCCGGGCGAGGGGCGGCGTAGAAATCGGCGCCTTCGATCAGAACCGTCTCGTTCTGACGATCCAGCCAGACGATGGCAGCTTTCGCCTCGCCCGCCTCGCGCGTGTCTTCACGCACGCAGAACACGCCGCGCTCTGCCGCATCGAAGGTGAATTCGGCATAGGAACAGCCTGGGCTGGAGGCGAGAGCAATCAGCGTGCTGTCGGTTTCCCTGAGCCACACGCCGCCCGTCTTGCGGTCGCTGAACACCACGCGCTGCGTTGGCGATACGCGATAGGCGCCGCCACCATATTCATGGACGCGTGAGCCTACATCATGCGTTGATGGTAATAAATCCTGAGGCGTTTCGTTGCGTTTGACGCTGACAAGGGCCGTGCGGCCCCCTTCCTGCGGTCGCCCTTCGAGCCAGTACAGCCTGTCTCCATCGGCCTGAAGCTCGGCAAGGGAGACGCTGCGGCCCGCCACGAGGTCTGGTGCGACCCATGAGGGCCAGGAACCGGAAGGGATCGAAGATGGATTCATCATAGGATTCAGGATAATCCGACTACAACCATCTGACGAGTTTTCCTGGGAGCAGCTTTCAGGCATCAAGTCGGACTCTTTATCGCCCAGCCTGCCAAGGATAAGAGCCCTGCTGCATTTTCTGGAACATCTGCTGAAGGAGTACGGCTACGGCATCGTCGGTGTCGTGGTCATGCTTGAAAGCATGGGTCTGCCCTTGCCTGCCGAAAGCCTGATCATCGGCGCGGCGCTTTATGCTGCGACGACCCATCACCTTGAAATTCGCTGGGTGGCTGTTGCTGCGGTGACCGGGGCAATCATGGGCGATAATTTCGGCTATCTGATCGGGCGCTCCATCGGCTTCAAACTTTTGCAAAAGCATGGCGGCATGATCGGGCTCTCGCCTGAACGGCTGTTGCTCGGGCGTTATCTCTTCAAGCGTCATGGCGGTACGGTCGTCTTTATCGGGCGTTTTCTGGCCATCTTGCGCGTTTTCGTGGCGCTTCTGGCCGGGGCCAATCATATGCCCTGGAAATCGTTCCTGCTGCATAACGCGCTGGGCGGTATCTGCTGGGCGGGCGGCTATTCTCTGGCCACCTATTTTCTCGGTAAGGAAATTCTCCGCCTCTCCGGCCCGCTTGCTATCGGCATCGGGTCGCTGGTCGTCCTGTTCCTCGGGGTCAGTCTCTATTTCCTGAAGAAGAACGAGAAGCGCCTTACTGACGAGGCGCTGAAAGAGGCCAAGGCCGAGGCGCCTGCCGAAAGGGGCGCGCGATGAGCGAAACTGCCTATCCGTCCAGCAAGGGACAGACTGCTCTCGTTACCGGCGCCACGGGCGGGCTTGGTCTGGCGACCGCGATCGGTCTGGCACGTAATGGGGCCGACGTGATCGTAACCGGGCGCAATGCAGAAAAGGGTCGTGAGGCTCTCGCCATAATCGAGAAAACCGTGCCGAGGGCGAATGTGCGTTTCGAAGGGCTGGATCTGGCCTCCCTCGCCTCCATCGTGCGCTTTACCGAGCGTATGAACGGCCTGCCCGTGCATATTCTGGTCAATAATGCCGGTGTCATGGCGCCTCCTCAGCGCCGCGCCACTCAGGACGGGTTCGAGCTGCAATTCGGCACCAATCATCTGGGTCATTTTGCGCTGACCGGGCGGCTTCTCCCTTCCCTGATCGCCGGGCAGGCGCGTATCGTGACCGTAGCCTCTCTCGCCGCCTGGAAAGGCGAAATCCCGCTCGACGATCTCAACGCGACCGAGAGCTACAGGCGTTTTGCCCGTTATCGCCAGAGCAAGCTTGCCAATCTTCTGTTCAGCCTCGAACTCGACCGGCGCGCCAGAGCGGCCGGAGCGCCGCTTCATGTGCGTGCCGCTCATCCCGGGTGGTCGACCAGTGCCATCATCACCAACAGTGCGGCACTCGGCGTGTCTCAGTCGCCGCTCAGCCGCGCGCTGGCCCTGACGCAGGATCGTCTCGGGAATGTGTTGTTTCGTCTGATGGGGCAGGATGTGACGGCAGGCGCTGCCCCTTTTCTCTATGCAGCGCTCTTTCCAGCCGCACGAAATGGCGGTTATTACGGTCCTCAGGGCGCGGGTGAGAGACGTGGGCCGCCCGGCCCGGCCATGCTTCCTCCCGTTGCCATGGGGCTTTCCCTTGCTGGAAAGCTCTGGCAGGCTTCTGAAAACATGACCGGTGTACGGTTTGAATGGGAGAGAGTCCGATGAGCATGACCCTATCCGTTTTCAAGGAAAGCCTCGAAGACGGCATTCCCCCCCAAGGCCTCTCCCCCGCTTTGCTCGCCCTCTGGTGGGGTGGGCGTTCCGACTGGCCCGCAGCCCATGAAATTGTCCAGTCGAACGAGCAGGACCCGGAATGCAACTGGGTCCATGCCTGGCTGCATCGCGTCGAAGACGATGGTGATAACGCCCGTTACTGGTATCGTCGCGCAGGCCACGCCATGGGCCACGGGCCCATTATGGATGAGTGGAAGACCATTGTAATCCGTCTGCTGAGCGGATCTGGGTATTAACTGATCCGGGGCGCTGCCCCGTTCCCAGCCAAAAGATAGTCATCCTTTGGAAACCTGATTGATTTCAAGCGGGGAGCGAAGGGGCAAGCCCCTTCGCCGGTTCAGGGCAGAGCCTGGAGGGATGTTTCAGCCTTCCTGCCTGGGCAGGTTTTCAGCGATGTAAGGCGGCAGGTTGAACGCGCCGACATGGATTTCCGGCGTCCAGTAGCGTGTCGTACCGAGAATGCCAGCGGCCTCGGCGCGTGCGCGTACGTCTTCAACGGTCTGCTTGGTGGGGTTCACGCCCTTGGCGGCAACGCCCAGCGTCATGAAGCCACCGACATAGGTCGGCACGGCGGCGACGTAAGCCGAGACATGAGGGAAGAAAGTCGCGCGACGGGCACTGGTTTCGCGCAATTCGTCAGCCTGCATGAAGGGCACGCCGCACTGATTGACGATGAGACCCTGAGCCGAAAGAATGCGGGCGCAATCCTTGTAGAAGGCATCGGTGAAGAGCACTTCGCCCACGCCGATCGGGTCGGTCGAGTCGACGATGATGACATCGAACGAGCCGTCTTCTGCCTTTGCGACATAATCGATGCCGTCACCGACGATGACATCGGCGCGCGGGTCGTTCCAGGCATCGCCTGCAATCTTGGGCAGATGCTGTTTGGAAAGTTCGATCACGGCGCCGTCGATCTCGACCATGACGGCCTTTTCGACCGTCTTGTGCTGGAGCACGCGGCGCAGAACGCCGCCGTCACCGGCACCGATGATCAGCACGCGCCTGGCGTCGGGATGCGTCAGCAGGGGCACATGCGTCAGCATTTCCTGATAGACGAATTCGTCACGCTCGGTGATCTGAATGACGCCATCGAGAACGAGAACGCGGCCGTGGAAATCGCTTTCGAACACCACGATATCCTGAAAGTCGCTCTTGACGCGTGCGAGTTCGCGCGTGACGCGAAAGCGCTGACCCCAGTCAGGGTACAGGGTTTCGTTGATCCAAGATTCAGACATTACGCTGCCTTTCCCTCATGAAAAAAAGGCCGGGCTTCGGGCCCGGCCTTATCTGCATTTCACGCAGATCCTGACATCAGGTCAGGCTACGTTGTCGATCTTTTCGCGACCGCGGCGCACTTCGTCAGCGACGACGCGACCGGCCTGGAACAGACGCTGCATGACCGGAATCGTGAGATTCGGGTCGCAGGCGCCGCACATGAACACGTCAACAGCGGCGAAATTGCGCTCGGGCCAGGTGTGGATCGAAATATGGCTCTCGGCCAGTACGATCACGCCCGACACGCCACCATTGGGCGTGAAGTGATGGAAGTGGCTGTGCAGGATCGTCGCCCCTGCGGTAACCGCGGCTTCGCAAAGCGTGGCATCGATCGATGCAGGATCGTCCAGATTCTTGGCGTCCCAGAAATCGATCAGCAGGTGATGACCGGCGAAGCGTTCACCATCACGCTCAATAAAGTAATCCTTGCACACCTCTTCATGAGATGTGTTCGATGCGACAGTCTGGTTATCTCTCGGGAGTCCCGATACCATCCCCAGTTGAGCAAGTGCGTTCATCACGTACCTCTAAACCAGTAGACAGCCTGTTGGGCAACATGCCCCCTTGGGCCAAGGCCGCGCAATTAAAGGTCATACCCCCCGGATGCAAGAAGTTTTTGCACCCGGTCATCGTATTTTCATCAAACGGTCAGATCTGGACTGTTATCCGCGCACGATACGAAAGGCACCGAAAAACTCGACACTGACGATCAGAGGGGCACAGGCCTCGTCAAGCGCGGCAAAGGCTTCGGGATGATCGGTCTTGAATTCAAGATAGGCCTTATAGGACGCCCATTCGTCGATCGCGATGTACCGACCGGTCTGCATCACGTCGGCAATGAGTTTTGTCCCCCGATAGGCGGGCTCGTTGCGAAAAAGCCGTGCCCATGGGCCTTCAGGCCCATAGGTCGATTCGAACGTCTCGATCTGGCTTGGAACGACAGCGTAGCTTCGGACGATCTCGCAGTTCACGTCCATCAGCCTTTTGTGGCGATCGATCTGTCCTTGGAGCCCAGATCGGCAAAGGCCTCTTCCAGACGGTCCACAATGCTCTTCTCACCGACGCGGAGCCATTTGCGCGGATCATAGAACTTCTTGTAGGGCGCGTCGGTCTCGGGGTCGATCTGATGCAGGAAGGCTTTGGGGTGGTCGAGCACGTATTGGCCGATACCGTTGGCAAAGGCGAACTGGACATCGGTATCGATGTTCATCTTGAACACGCCATAGGAGACGGCAGCGGTGATCTTGTCCTTCTCCGAGCCCGAACCACCGTGGAAGACGAGGGCGAGCGGTTTGGGACCGAGACCGGTCTTTTCTGCCACGTGCTCCTGCGAGTGGAGCAGAATCTCGGGGCGAAGCTGCACATTGCCCGGCTTGTAGACGCCATGAACATTGCCGAAAGAGGCCGCGACCGTCACATGGCCGAGCGGCGAGAGGCGGTTCCAGGCGACCAGGACATCTTCGGGCTGGGTGTAAAGATGGGCATTGTCTTCATGATCTTCGAGATCATGGCCAACACCATCTTCCTCACCGCCGGTGACGCCAAGTTCGATTTCGAGACTGATGCCGAGCTTGGCCATGCGAGGCAGCAGACGGGCGCATTCGGCCAGATTGTCTTCCAGAGGTTCGGCAGACAGATCGAGCATATGGGACGAGAAGAGCGGCGGGCGACCGGCAGCGACTTCTGCCTCGCTCAGATCGAGCAGGCCTTCAACCCAGGGGATAAGTTTGCGATCGGCGTGATCGGTATGGAGAATGACGCAGATGCCATATTCCCTGGCAAGAAGATGGACATGGCGCGCATGGCAGCCGCGCCGAGAACGCGGGCCTTGTGCTGGTCGGCCAGGCCTTCTCCGGCATAGAAACGGGCGCCTCCGTTGGAGCACTGCACGATGACATCCGAGTTGTTGCGGGCGGCTGCTTCGAGAACGGCATTCACGCTGTCGGTGCCGACAACATTGATGGCCGGCAAGGCATAACCACCCGCCTTGCAGGCCTCGATCAGGGCAAGATAGTCATCACCGGTGACAACTCCCGGGGGCAGGGCTCGGCTGGGGCGCGACGCATTCGGGCTTGTAGGGGTCATAATGATCTCATGTCTCTGATAACGGGTCGTCACGTCTATTTTATCGCTATCTGACAAAGCCGTGCCTAGACCTTTCATGGACACATTGAAGTCATTCTCGTTGCAGAACCGCAGGATCAACGCGGTTTCACCAGTTTGCCCTTGCACTGATCGACCGTTCGGTCAGTTTCGGCACCTCTCTCCACGGGAATAATGCGGCATGCGTCCGACCCGCTGGTCAGGGACGGGATCAACGCAAGGAACGGGTGAGCGGCTTGAAAATGAAAGAAGAGATCTCTTTGCCTGCGACTGAACAGCATCAGGAAGAGAGTGTCTCGTGCAACGCCAAGCGACGCCAGATTCTGGACGGTGCCGAGGCGATCTTTCTCGAATTCGGGTATGAGGGGGCGTCAATGTCCCAGATTGCCTGCCGCGCCAAGGTATCCAAAGGGACGCTTTACAACCATTTTGAGAACAAGGCCGCTCTCTTCGGGGCGGTGATAGAGGATCTGAGTCGCAGCAAATTTGCACCGGTTCTCTGCCAGAGCGATCTGTCTGCGGTGACATGCGCTGAGGCATTTTCTCAACTCGCCGAGCGCTTCATTCGTATTCTGCTGCAGCCCGGACCGCTACGGTTGTACCGGATTATCGTCTCGGAGGCCCCGCATTTCCCCGATCTTGCCGATACCTTCTGGCGGTACGGTTTTGGCAAAACGTTGAATACGCTCACCCAGTGGGTGGAACATTGGATAGAGCGCGGTGCAATCAGTGCTGATGACCCCGTCTTTGCTGCAGAGCAGTTTATGGCGCTGTGTCAGACACGTCTCGTCCAGCGCAAGCGTTTCGAACTGCCTATCGATAATAGTGACGAGCAAATCCGGTTTGTGGCAGGCCGCGTGGGCCAGGCCTTCGTCGCGATTTACGGGAACACTACCGAGCGCGCTGCGTCAGGACTGTCGTAGAAACTGGATTGCTTGGCGGGCAAGGCTCTGTTTGAGGCGTTGACTCCGGTTCTGGCGCCGGAAGTGATTTCAAAAAACGTGCAGCAGCGTTTATAGCGGACGGCATAACGCCCCCGCATAAAGTGTTGCCTCATGTCTTGGTCCCGTCTTCGGCTTTTTGGACTTATCATTTCTTTGGGGATGGTCGCCTCGACAGAAAGGGGCGCCGTGGCAGGCGTGCCCGTACCGGTGGACCAGGCCGAAATACTGGCCGTTTTACCGCATGATCCGACCTCATTTACCGAAGGGCTTTTCTACCAGGATAGTGTTTTCTTCGAGAGCACCGGGCGAGTAGGCCACTCCGTCATACGCAAGGTCGTGCCCGAGACCGGAAAGGTCCTGGCGGAGAGTGTTCTTCCTGACGGATATTTCGGTGAGGGGATCGTCGCCTGGCATGACAGGTTGATCAGCCTGACCTGGCGCAGCGGAAAAGGCTTTGTCTGGAGCTATCCCGCCCTAGCCAGAATCGGGAGTTTTCCGTACTCGGGTGAAGGCTGGGGTCTGACGCATGACGATCGGACGCTCATTATGTCTGATGGAACGTCCTGTCTGAGGCGCCTCGACCCTGTGACGCTTCATGTCCTGGCAAAGCTTTGTGTAACAGCGGCTGGCATGCCTGTAAGAAGACTGAATGAACTTGAATATATCCACGGCGAGATATGGGCGAATATATGGATGACACCGCAAATAGCTAGAATCGATCCCGTAACGGGTGAAGTGAAGTCGTGGCTCGATCTTACTGCGTTGCAAGAAAATGTTAACTCGTTCGATCCGGATGCTGTCGCCAACGGGATCGCTTATGACCATGAAAATGATAGGTTATTCGTCACGGGAAAATACTGGCCTAGTGTATACCAGATTAAATTTCCTGACCGCAAACACTGATTTTATTTTCAATCGGAACTTCTTCAGTCTTGATTACATAGATGTGACTGAAAAACGCAGATAATGGTTTATCAGACCACGAATAACGCTATGAGATGCTCTGGCACCCCTTGTGGAGCAGATTGAACCTTTGAATTGAACGAGAAGTCCTTAAAATATTCGAGGCACCGTTCATGACGAAATGGAGCGGCACGTGGCATATTCGGATCAAGATTGGCCCCAGGGTACACAAACCCTTGGTCGTGGTCTCTCAATCATCCTGGCCGTCAAGGCTGGGGTTGACACGCTTTCCGAATTGGCTCTCGAAATCGGGTGTACACGCAGCACAACGCAACGGCTTACGGCAGCCTGTTGCAACAGGGCTGGCTGCGCCTGAAATCGACCGGTCGCTATGGTCTGGGCGAGAAACTGACCACTTTGACCGTACAGGCCCAGACGGCCTCACCGCTTCTTGGCCTGGCCGCCCCCATGCTGCAAAGCCTGAACGAGATTACCGGCAAGATGGTCCATCTTGGCGTACGTTCCGATAGTCATGTCATCTATCTCATGCGCCTCGAGGGGCGTCACCCGCTCACTCTGCGCACGCGCATGGGTCAGCATGTTCCCCTCGCGCGTACAGGCACGGGCCGTGCCCTGATTCTCGATGAGAGCGAAAGCGACTGGGCACGGTTCTATCGCACCAGCTATCGCCACATGCCTGCCGGTCTGCCGAGCTGGATCAACCGAATGCGTTTTTATCGCGCCTCGGATTGCGTGTTCGATCTGGAAGATGACGAGATCGGTATTCACTGTGTGGCAGCGCCTGTGCGTGATGCAACTGGGGCGATTGTGGCGTCGATCAGCGTGACCGAGCGCGCTGGCGAGATGCCGCTCATGCGCATGAAGCGATTGCCCCTCAGATCTGCAAGACAGCCTCTCAGCTTTCAGCGAAACTGGGCTGGCATGAACTGAGCGACGTCGCAGACTAGGCGAGGGTCTTTGGGCGCCTCGGAACTTTCGAAGCGCCTGCAATAGCATCACGGTTCGTTCTGGCGACAGGATACCGTGGTGTTGCTCAGAATGTGGTCAGTAATGCGCGTGCAGCGACAGCATGACGAGCTGGCGTAGCGCGGGTACGACGAGATATTGCAGCCCCAGCAAGACAGCCAGAGGGCTGAGATCAAGCATGCCGAATTGCGGCAGGATCGAACGTACGGGGTTGAGAACAGGCTCGACGATTCGCCCGAGAAAAATTGCGACGTTATAGACGAAGCGGTTGCTCGGATCGAGAATTCGGAAACCCAGCAACATGCTCATGACGCAATACAGGATCAGCGCCCAGGTGAAGAGCTGAATCAGCACCATGATGATGTTGTAGAGGGTGAGAATCAGCAAGTCCGGTCTCTCTGCAAAAAGGCAAGGCACTTCTTCTAGCGCCTGTCATGGGTCTCGCACAACTCGACCCCGGCATTACAGGCCGTCAATCTTGACTTTGACCTGAATCCGTGTAGCTTCCGTCGCGTTCCGTGGGGCTGTAGCTCAGATGGGAGAGCGCCTCGTTCGCAATGAGGAGGTCAGGGGTTCGATTCCCCTCAGCTCCACCACGGAACCCTTTCCTGACCCGCTGATACGCAATCATCTTTTCGATTTTCTGGCCTCAGCGCACCCAGACGCGGCCCGCGCTCAGCGAAACCCAGATATCGTGTTGGGCAAACCAGTCAGCACCGAGCAGCATATCGACATTATCGCGCATGTCAGACACTGTCAGGACCGGGTTTTCCCATATCGGGTTACCGTTTCCGGGCGTCTCTTCTTCAAGATGCAACGCATGGAAGTGGTGCCAGTGATACCAGCGTGCATTGAGATCGACCCCACTGGTCACGCCGCCAGGTCCTGACGTAGAGTCTCATCCGTAATGCCCATTGCATGGGCAAAGCGTCGCGAAAGAATGTGAGAGCGTGCGCCGCTGTCGAGCAGTGCGGTGCCGTCATGGCCATCGAGCGTAAAGGAAACGTTCAGCCGCGTACCCTCGCGTCTGGCCTTCAGCGTCGTATAGCCTGGCTTCCATGACGGCGCGATCGCGCAATGGCCGTTCTGTACAGCAGGGCGCCAGAGAGTAAGACGCTGATGGGGCACGTCGAATTCGAGATCGAAATGCTGCAACAGATCGACCCCCATCAGACCGGCAATGGGGGGAGTCAAAATCGGCAGGCCCGGCAAGGCACCGAGCGGGATCGAGCGCTGACCCAGAGGGATAATGCCGAGCGACAGGGCGCGTATCAGCATGTTCGGGGCCAGCTGGCCCCGGCCATTCGGGCCCTGAATGACCGTTGCATGGGCAGGGTCGGGTGTCAGATGCAGGGCGGCGGCAGCTCGGGCGTGATCAGGCTGCCTTCGGATCCGGTATCGAGAATGAAGCGTGCCTGACGTCCGTCGAGTACGACGGGGGCATTGAGGAACAGCCCGTCATTATGCAGTGGGATCTCGGCAATACGCTCAGGCACGCAAGGCGTAGCCATGGCGCGAGAGGGCAGAAGACCGGCCATGATCATGGCGAACAGGGCAAGAGCGGGGCGCAGCACTTGTTCTTATTTCCTTGCGCGTGGGTGAGCTGCCAGACGGCAAGGAGATGGTTTTCGTCAGCCAGCGTGTAGTTTTGGGTCGTAGAAAGGCTGGCATGGCCCAGAAGTTCCTGTATCGCGCGCAGATCGGCGCCGCCTTCCAGAAGATGGGTGGCGAAGGAATGTCTCAGGCTGTGCGGCGTGGCGCTGGCATCCAGCCCGCTCTGTTCGCGCCAGAGCTGCATCACACGCCGTGCCACGGCAGGCTGCAGACGCTTGCCGCGCAGACCGACGAAAAGCGGCGCCTCTGGCGTGGGGCACGGATGATGCCTGCGCCAGGCCGCGAGCGCTTTTGCGACATTGGGCAAGAGCGGCACGAGGCGCTCCTTGCCGCCTTTGCCTATGACACGCAGGCCGTTCTCCGCTGCACGGTCATGATCGCGCACATCAAGAGACAAGGCCTCGCCTATGCGCAATCCGGCCCCGTAAAGAAGGGTGAACAGAGCTTCATCGCGCGCAGCGCAGAGCGGATGTTCAGCCAGGGCTGCAATCTCGACAGGGGCCGCACGGGCCACATCGCGTGTGAGAGGGCGGGGCAGGCGCTTGCGGGTTTTCGGCGCGCTCAACTGGCGCAGCGCTGACGCGCTTACTCCATGGGTGGTGTTGAGATAGCGGGTGAAAGACCGCAGGGCCGAGACCCGTCTGGCGCGTGAGCGGGCTCGTCCATCGGGCGTGCCGTGCTGTTTTTCGGTCCTGCCTGCGTCATAAGCCAGCCAGGCCCGGAAATCGGCCGTGCGGAGGGCGGCAAAGACCTTCAGATCGGGCTCCTGCCCCAGATGCTCACCCAGAAAGCCGAGTGCCGATGCCACGTCGTTGCGATAGGCGTACACGGTGTTCGGGCTGGCGCGCTTCTCATGCGCCAGCCAGTCCAGCCAGTTTTCGAGACACTCATGCATCTGCATGACGGCGGACCTCGTCTCGGTTAAGAGGACAGGGCAAAAGGGGGCGCTCAGGCAGCATGACGGAACCGAGCTTAATGAAGCCGATGGCAGATGGCGAGAGAGCGGTGCGTGTCAGCGTTCTGCTCCCTCTGCCTTTTCCGACGCCGCTCGATTATCTGGCTCCTGAAGGGCATGTTGTGCCCGGCGATCTGGTGAGCGTCCCGCTGGGGCGCCGTCAGGAGACGGGCTGTGTCTGGGATACGCAAAGCGACGTACCCGCCGATTTCGCTCCGGCGGCGGCGAGGGAGGTCGCCCTTGCCCGACTGAAGCCGATCCTCGGGCGACTCGACATCCCTGCGATTCCGACCGATCTGCGGCGCTTCATCGACTGGCTGGCGGCCTATACGCTTACCCCTCCAGGCCTTGTGCTGGCCATGGCCATAAGGGCGCGTCACACCCAGCCGACCCGCGTGCAGCTCGGCTGGGTCAGGGGCGACGCCGATCTCGATGGGCTGCGCATGACAGAAGCCCGACAGCGCGTGCTCGATGCCATAGGAGACGCGCCGCTCTCGACGGCCGCGCTGACAGAGAAAACAGGCGTTTCTTCCGCAGTGCTGCGCGGCCTCGCCTCGGCGGGTGTGCTGAAAGAAGCGCCGCTCGTCGTGGCACCGCTTTTTGCGCCTCCCGATTCAGAGTTTCACCCACCTCACCTGTCAACGGAGCAGCGCGAGGCCGCCGATCATCTGTCAGAAGGCGTCAAGGCGCATCGTTTTGGCGTTACTCTGCTTGAAGGCGTGACCGGATCGGGCAAGACGGAAGTGTATTTCGAAGCTGTGGCTGCCTGTCTCGCTGCCGGGCGGCAATGTCTGGTCCTGCTGCCCGAAATCGCACTTTCCACTCAATGGACCGACCGTTTCGCACGCCGCTTCGGGGTTCAGCCCGCTTTGTGGCATTCTGAACTCGGCGGCAAGAAGCGGCGCGAGACCTGGCATGCCATTGCCCAGGGTCAGGCTGCTGTGGTCGTTGGCGCGCGCTCTGCCCTGTTTCTACCCTTCCCCGATCTTGGTCTGATTATCGTTGATGAAGAGCACGAATCTGCGTTCAAGCAGGAAGAGGGTGTGACCTATCACGGGCGCGACATGGCCATTGTGCGGGCGCGTCTTTCTGATGTGCCGGCGGTACTGGTTTCGGCCACACCCAGCCTCGAAACCCTGACCAATGTGGAAAACGGACGCTACCAGCACGTCACCCTCCATAGCCGTCATGGCAATGCGACCCTGCCCGATGTCAGGTTGGTCGATATGCGCCGCGCTCCGCCGGAGCGTGGCCAGTTTCTGTCGCCCGAGCTGGTTGCAGCCATCAGCGCGACCTTCGAGCGTCAGGAACAGGCCATGCTGTTCCTCAATCGTCGCGGCTACGCGCCGCTCACGCTGTGCCGGGCCTGCGGTCATCGTATGGAATGCCCGAATTGTTCAGCCTGGCTTGTGGAGCATCGCGCGCGTCAGATGCTGACCTGCCATCATTGCGGTCATCACGAGGCGCTGCCCGAAACCTGTCCTTCATGCGATGCCGAATCCAGCCTCGTAGCGATTGGCCCCGGTATCGAGCGCGTTCACGAAGAAGCGCGGCTGCATTTTCCCGAGGCGCGTATTCTGGTCATGGCCTCCGACACGCTCGGCTCGCCCTCAGCGACAGCCGAGGCCGTGCGTCGCATCAGCGATCGCGAGATCGATCTCGTGATCGGTACCCAGATCGTCGCCAAAGGCTGGCATTTTCCCGATCTGACCCTCGTGGGCGTCGTCGATGCCGATCTCGGGCTGGGCGGGGGCGATTTGCGGGCTGCCGAGCGCACCGTGCAGCTTCTGCATCAGGTATCCGGTCGTGCCGGCCGTGCCGACAAGCCCGGCACGGTGCTTCTGCAAAGCTATCTGGGCGATCACCCCGTCATGAAGGCCCTCTCTCAAACGACTATCAGCCTTCATGGAGCAGGAATCGGTGCAGAGAAAACCCGGTTTCTGGCCACCATACGGGCGTCTTGCCGCCCTGATTGTCAGCGCGGATTCCGCCGAAGCCGCCGATCGTCTCGCTGCCATGCTCGGCGCCAGAGCCCCCGAGCTGCCCGGTACGCAGGTGCTTGGTCCAGCCCCCGCACCTCTGGCGGTTCTACGCGGTCGCCACCGCCGCCGTCTGCTTTTACGCACCCGGCGCAATGTGGCCGTACAGCCAATCCTGCGGCAGTGGCTCGAGGGTGTGAAGCTGACGAGTCACGAGCGTATCGACATCGATATCGATCCGATTTCGTTTTTGTAGCAAAGATACGGGGCGCTGCCCCGTCCCCCGGAAAGGGGCTCGCCCCTTTCATCCCGCATGGAGGGTTTCCGGAGAGCGACGGCCCCTTGACGGGTCGGGAGCGGAGCTTTCTTGTCGGAGAGATTTGCTTAGGCAGCCTTGTCTTCGCGCTTGGGCTTGATGGCCTTGACCACGAACGTAACGATGGCGATGACGGCCAGGGCATGCTGCAAATGCGGGCGCAGCTTCTTGGGGCCGAACATGCTGAGGAAGGTGAGGCCACCGAGAATGGCTTCTTTCGTCTGCGGCTTGGCAGAGCAGCACATCTTGCTGATGCAGCAGCCCTTTTTGCCTTCTTCCGGGGCGGTCAGTTCGGTGACCTTGGCTTTGTTCTTCTTGAACATCGGATTCTCCTTTGACGTCTCTGTCTCATCAAACAGCGCAGACGCGACAGAGTTGAGATCGTGACCTGCTTTAAATCGGGCGTCCATCCACGGCAGCTGCAATGTCTTCACACGTTTGGCACCGTTACTCGCCAGAGGATCGACAACAAGTACCTGCCGGGCAGCGGCGAGCGCCGCTTTCATGTCGTGACGCTCCTCTTCCACTTGCGAGAGAAGCTGCCATGATAATGGGTCGTCGGGGTCTTTTTGCAAGGCCACGCCGAGATCGCTGATGGCGCCTTCGAAATCGCCGGCGGCATAACGCACGCGCGCGCGGCCACGGCGAATGAAGGCCTTGTCGGGTTGCAGGACGAGCGCATTGTCCAGGGCTGCCTCGGCCTTGCGATAATCATGGGCCTTGAGGCTCGAATCGGCATTTTCGAGCAGGAGGCGCGTGCTGGCCGAGAGGCCCTTCTGGCGCAGGGTCTCGGCGCGCCGTTCGAGCGCTCGGGCTTCCGGTGCGGTTTTCGCCGCACGCAGTGCCTTGCTGGTTTCAAGCAGCGGGTCGGGCTTCGGCTTGGCGGGGGAAGCGGCCTTGGCGGAAGGAGCCGACGGGCTGGGCTGGCGAACCGGAGCAGGCGCGGCCCGGGCAGGAGACAGCGCAGAAACGACAAAAGCCGCGCTGCTGAAAAGCAGACACGGCCTGACGACGGCCCGGTAAAGGGCCGTGCAATGCGTCAAAACGGGGCGGAAGCTCCGTTCCGGCATCAACGGGAGATTAGCCTGGCGTGCTTTCATACGCGGGTTCTTCTTGTTGATGACGTAGACGCGACCACGACGACGAACGACGCGGCAATCCTTGTCGCGGAGCTTTGCGGATTTGAGGCTGTTACGGATCTTCATGATAATTTGCTTCCCGGGCCATGCAAGACGAACGGGCGTCGCGCCCGCGAGTGGTGGTCGGAATACTAACCGCCATGGCGGGAGTCAACTCTTTGCTGCCTTTCTCTGGGCCGAAAGCCTGTATTTTGGACGTTTTCAAAGGGGAGAAACGCAATTATCCTGATTCCATGAAGAAAGTCCTGCCTGTTTTCGCCGCCCTTTTCCTGGGTCTCCCACTCGCGGCCCAGGCTGCGCCTCATCCTAAAAATGATCCGGCTTCGGTGCTCAACCGGATTCTCGGTGTGCTGCAGACCGACCCGGATTCGGCCAGCGATACCTGTGTCGAGGCGCTGAAAGAGCTGCACAAGACGCAGGGGATCGTCGCCAATCAGGACACGGATAGCAACAACCAGGACGCAGCGGTCGCCCGAGACGTGCTCGAATCCGATTTTGAGGAAACGATCGAGGTCTGCGGCGCCGATGCGCGCAGACTATGCCGCACCAAGAGCGAGAGCGACCCCAAACTGCCCGCGCTTTGTGCGGCGGCCAAGCCACGACCGCCGAGCGAAAACGACGAGTAGACCAGGTTTCAGGCCCGGTTTCCCGGGCCAATATGCCGGATCGGCATCCTGACCCGGATTGCGCCCCGCCAGAATGCTTTTGCTCTCCTAGAGCGGACGGCGGGCCATGGCCCAGAGGGCGAAACCCTGCACATAGGCCACTTCTTCAAGACGCTTGAACCGCCCGGAAGAGCCTCCGTGACCGGCATCCATATTGATGCGGCACAGGAAGGGGCCACCTTGGGCGGTCTCGCGCAGCTTCGCGATCCATTTTGCAGGTTCCCAATAGGTGACCCGCGGGTCTGACAGACCGCCCATGGCCAGAACCGGCGGATAGGCGACGGGCCGGATGTTGTCATAGGGCGAATAGCTGGCGATCAGATCATAGGCGTCTGCATCTTCCAGCGGATTGCCCCATTCAGGCCATTCGGGCGGGGTGAGCGGCAGGGTGTCGTCCGACATCGTGTTCAGCACATCGACGAACGGCACCTGTGCGGCAATGCCGGCAAAGAGAGCCGGGGCGAGATTGGCGACGGCTCCCATCAGCAATCCGCCAGCCGATCCGCCATGGGCGACGATGCGCCCTTCCTTTCCATAGCCATGCGCGGCGAGGTGGCGCCCGCAGGCGACGAAATCGGTGAAGCTGTTGGGCTTGTGCTTGCCACGCCCTTGCAGGAACCAGTCCCATCCTTTTTCCGAACCGCCACGGATATGGGCGACAGCATAGATCCAGCCACGATCGACCAGACTGAAAACCGAGGTGCTGAACCCGGATTCCATCGAGATGCCATAAGAGCCATAGCCGTAAAGCAGCAGCGGTGCCGTGCCATGCAAGGCGTATCGCGGCGTTTGAGCACGGTGACCGGAATTTCGGCGCCATCCTGCGCGCGGGCGAAAAGCCGATGCGTTTCATAGAGCGCCGGGTCGTGGCCGGAAGGAACATCGCGTATTTTCTGCAGCGTCTGGGCGCCGCTTGCCATGTCGACATCGTACCAATGGGCCGGTGTCGTCGGCGATTCATAGATATAGCGCAGGGTGGTGTCGCCATATTCGAGAAAGCCGAGCAAGGTGAGGTCGAACGCCTCTTCCTTCATGCCGATCGTTTTAGCCCCGTCGCGTATATCGCCCTGTGCGTCATGTTGTGTGACGTGGATCTCGATATTGCCGTTCACCCGCTCCGACCAGGCTAGGTGGGTCTTGCACGCGGTTGCGCCGAGCAGGAAGCGGCCCGGCTCATGGGGCACGAAGGGCGTCCAGTTCTCGCGTGACGGTGCCGTATCCGGCGTTTGCATGAACTGGAAATCGATCGCGTTGCCCGTATTGGTCAGAACGATGAAGCGATCATTCCAATGCGTGAAGCTGTAGCGCTCGCCACGTATCAGAGGCGATGCGATTTGCGGCATCTGCGTCGCGTCGCTGGCGGGAATGAGAAGCGTTTCGTTCGTATCGTGATCGCCGCGTTCGATCAGAATCCATTTGCGCGATGCCGTGACGTTCAGGCTGACGAAGAAGCCCGGATCCGTCTCGTCGAATACCAGCACATCCTCACCACCGGCGAGCGGGCGGCGATAGACCCGTGACGGGCGACCGTTATCGTCACGATAGACCCAGAACAGCCACTGATTATCCGGCGAGATGACAAAGCTGCCCGCCGCACTCTCGACGGCTGGGGCATAGGCTTCACCTGTTTCGAGGTCGATGCTGTGGAGGCGATAGACTTCCGAGCCTGTGTGTCGGCCGCATAAACGAAGATGCGGTGATCGTCGGAATGGCGCGTGCCTGCCAGCGCGAAATAGGCATGTTCCTTTGCAAGGGCCTCGACGTCGAGCAAAACCTGTTCGTCCCCTCCGGCGCGGGGGCGGCGCAGATAGACCGGATGCTGCGCGTCTTTCGCAAAACGCGAAAAATAGAGCCAGTCTCCATCGGGCCAGGGCACTGAATCTTCGGCAGGAGGAACGCGGCCGATCATTTCCTTCAGCAGCGTTTCACGCAGAGGCGCCATCTCCGCCAGACAATGCTCGGTATAGGTATTTTCCTCGCGCAGGGCCTCGGCGATGTCTGTGCGCAGCAGTGACGGGTCGCGCAGTACTTTCTGCCAGTTCTCATCCTTCATCCAGGCATACTCATCATGTCTGACACGGCCAAGCTGGGTGATGGAGTGCGGGATGCGCCGGGGAACGGGGGGGATCATGGCAGAGCCTCGAACTGTAGAAAACAAAGCCGGTACAGTGCGGCAGAACAGGCTGCGCCTCAACGTTCTAAAACTTCCTTTCCTTGAAGTTTCGATCGGAGAACAAACCTCTGGCCTGCTCACATGTTACGAAAGGACACGTCCAACATCCTGATTTCATGATCGGGAAAGCGCGTTTTAACAGACCCTGTTCCTGGAGCCGGGCCTGAAGAAGAGCAGAATAAGGATCGTTTTCATGTTTTCACGTCATTGCCTCGGCCTCACCGCTCTGTGCAGCCTCGTTTTCGTCGGTGCGACGGCCCATGCGCAGCAGGCCCCCGTGCCGTCTGTCGCCCCCGGCACACAGTCCACCGTGATGCCTGCCGGGTCGATACCCGTGCAGCGCCCAGGCGCGCCTCAAGCCTCAGCCACCATGATGCAGGCCGTCGGTGGCAGTGCTGTCAGCAATGCCGTCTCCACGGCTGCGACCCCGGGTGTTCTCGATACCTATGGTCTTCCGTCGCTCGACTCCGCCAAGGCAGGTAATCTGGCCGGTCTGGCCAGCTACTGCGTTCGCAAACATCTCGTGCATGGCACGACCCTGCGCGTTGTCGGTCGTACCCTGGCCAAGCGCCCGGATGTGAAGAACGATCAGTATTATTCGCTGGGTGGCCAGGGTCTGCTTCAGACCAGCACCAATGTGCCGTTCGACGTCTCGACCCTCGATCTCAGCCACCGTACGCAGCTCTGCGCGCAGGTTGGCCAGCGCGGTCAGGCTTACAAATAAGCCTCATCGAGAGTATTGCGAGGAAGGGCCAGTCCGTGAGGACTGGCCTTTTCTGTTCTGAGCTCTGCCCCGCTCCCGTCAAAGGACGGTCGTCCTTTGAAATCCTGTTTGATTTTTAAGGGGGATCGAAGGGGCTTGTCCCTTCGCGGGTCCAGGGCATAGCCCTGGAAGCACGTTCAGTAGGGTAGAGCCAGAACCAGATCGATACCTTCTGCGCTGCAAAGAACAGCTGCTTTTTCCTGACGCGTGAGTGCACCGAGGGCGTCAGCGACGGAAGGGGCCTCACGCAGTTTCAGCAAGCCGACGACGAGATTGGCATCGATGGCCGTGCCGGGCTTGCGCGGGGCAGGCAGGGCACGGCGATGCTCGGCCACCAGCTCGGGATTGACGCGCAGGGCGGCAAAAGCCTCTTCGGGTGGGTGGTTGGGCATGGCTTCGGCCTGTGTACGGCGCAGATCGTTTTCGGCAGCCAGTTTCAGGATGGGCGGCAGATCGGTTTCTTCGGGGATGAGCAGCAGCCCGCAGCTTTTCAGCCAGAGCCCGACATCGCGGCTGGCAGTCATGGCAGCAAGCGGAATGGCAAGCGCAAGACCGAGCAGAACGGGCGTCATCCAGAGGAAGAGCGAGAAGGAGACTGACCAGGCTGCGGCAGCCAGAACGATACCGAAAGCGGTATAGATCCAGTAGCCGTCTGCTACTTCTCTGAGCGAGACGCGCCCGTCATCGCGATTCTGGCGTTCCAGCCAGAATCGCGCCCGCGCAGGATCGAGATTACGCCTGAGGTGTGGATCAGCATGGCGATCGGGGCGATGAGGCCACCGATGAGTGTTTCGAGCGCGATCGAGGCGATCAGACGCAGGAACCCGCCGCAGCTGCGCAGCATGGCGCGATCGAACAGGGTGGCGATCAGGCCATAGCCTTGGGAGCGAGCAGCACGGCCATAGTGCCGATAAACACGTATTTCGCCTGTACCGGGTCGACTTGCGGCCAGTGCGGATAGAGGGTCTTGGTGTCGCCGAAATATTCGGGCCGGTCGAAATGCGACTGGAGCGAGATCAGGATGCCGAAAAGCAGGAAAAGCAGCCAGAGCGGTGAGGTGATATAGGCCCCGATGCCGACCATCATATGCATGCGGCTGACCCAGTGCAGGCCGCGCGACATGACGATCTTGCCATGTTGCAGATTGCCCTGGCACCAGCGGCGGTCGCGAATGGCGACGTCGGTGAGCGAGGGCGGGCTTTCCTCGTAGGAGCCGAAGAGGCCGGGGATCATGTGAATGGCCCAGCCGCCGCGCCGCATGAGGGCGGCTTCGACGAAATCATGGCTGAGGATGCCGCCACCGAAGGGCTTGCGGCCCGGCAGATGAGGCAGGCCGGCCTGCTCGGCGAAAGCGCGGGTGCGTATGACGGCGTTATGACCCCAGTAATTGCCTTCCGAACCATGCCACCAGGCAATGCCATGCGCGATGAGAGGCCCGTAAACACGTCCGGCGAATTGCTGCATGCGCGCAAAAAGTGTTTTGCCACCGATAATGACCGGCAGGGTCTGGATGAGGGCGACTTTCTCGTGACGCTCCATGGCCGAGACGGTGCGGACGATCAGCTCGCCATCCATGACGGAATCGGCGTCGAGTGTCAGCATCTGCTGATAGGCGCCGCCGAAGCGCTTCACCCATTCTTCGAGATTGCCAGATTTGCGGTCGATATTCTTGGGGCGGCGGCGATAGAAAACGCGGCCCTGACCATGAACGGCTTCGACGAAGGCGAGATAGGCACGCTCTTCACGGATCCAGACATCGGGATCGGTGGTGTCGGAAAGCAGAAAGAAGTCGAAAGCGTCGATACGGCCCGTTGCTACCAGACTGTCATGGATGGCGCGCAGACCGACCAGAACACGGTCAGGGTCCTCATTATAGGTGGGCATGAGCACGGCGGTGCGTGTCATGAGGGCAGGGAGTGGCGTATCGCGCGAGATGCCCAGCCCCAGCCCGCCATGGCGCAGCACGGAAACGAAGCCGGCCAGTGACGAGGTGAAGGAGAGCGAGATCCAGGCGCCAAGCACGACGAATAGCACGAGCACAATGATGCCAAGCGTCGAGACACCCACGCTGTTGAGCACGCGGTTCATCTCGACCGCTCCCCAGCCCGTCAGAAGGATCGCGCCTCCGATAACGAGCAGGCGACGCAGCCACAGAAAGGCTGGCGTCGTGGGAGGATGGCGCTCACGTCCAAACGTTTCGGGACGCTGCCGCAGGTTCTGCGTCGGCATCTCGAGGGGCGATTCTGCCGGAAGTACGTCGAAAGGAGTGAATTTACGGGGAAGACTGCTCACGGCGTCCAACGATACATCCATTTTTCGGAAATCGGACCCTGCTCATTGGCAAGCTGGCAGGTCAGCTCCGCCAGCTTCGCGCTGCCCGGGTAGAATTCGAACGTCGTGCGCCACCCCTTGATCTCGGGATTGGGCTCGACCACCACATTCTTGATCGTGCCGGTCGAGGCCTGCGGCAGAAGATGGAAAGCTGCGTTGGGGGGCAGGTTCTCGAAGGGCTTGCCTGTGAAATCGATGACGAACATACGGCCATCGGCATGATCGGTCACGGCGCCGACGCGTGTGGCGCCGATACGGGCGAGATCGGTCGGCCAGGGCGTGTCCCAGCCCCAGTACATGCGATAGGTATAGGCATATTCATGCCCGGCCTGCATGGTCTGCTTGGGACGCCAGAACGAAACGATATTGTCGTTCACTTCGTTGGGGGTCGGGATTTCGACCAGATCGACCGCGCCCTCGCCCCAATCGCCGATAGGTTCGATCCAGAGCGACGGGCGCTTTTCATAATTCAGCGCCAGATCTTCGAAATCATGGAAGGAACGACGGCGCTGCATCAGACCAAAACCATGCGGGCTGGCATCCTGAAACGCCGAGAACTGCAGATCGACCGGGTTGTTGAGCGGGCGATAAAGCTGTGCACCGGTGCCGGTCCACATCTGTAGCGCCTCGCTGTCATGAGCGCCGGGGCGCCAGTCATCGACGTGATTGCGGTTATTGGCGTCGAAGTAGAACATGCCCGTCAGAGCTGCCACACCGCCTTCGGTAATGTCGGTGCGCGGGAAGAAGCTCGACTGCACGTCGAATACGGTGGTGGCACCGGGGCGGATCGTGAAGCGGAAGGCCCCCACAACCGAGGGGCTATCCATCAACGCATGAATGACGACCGAATCAACACCGGGCTTGGGACGTTCGAGCCAGAATTCGCGGAAGAGGGCAAACTCCTCTCCCTTCGGGTCGCCAGTGCCATTGGCAAAGCCGCGCGCCGAGAGACCGTAATTCTGCCCCTTGGAGACGGCACGGAAATAGGACGCACCGAGAAGACAGCGCATTCTTCCATGACATTGGGCGTGTTGATGGCGTTGCGCAGACGCAGGCCTGAGAAACCAAGATCGTCGGTCACGCGCAGCATCGGATCGGGATAAGTGAACATGTCAGGGTCGTAGACGATAGGAGTCGTCTGACCGTCCACGACCTCGTTCATGTTGATGCGCGGGCGATAAAGGAAACCACGCGGGAAGAACTCGACATCGAAGGCCAGATTTTGGCCATGCCAGAGTGCCCGGTCTTCCTTGTAGGCGATACCGCGGAACTGATCGAAATTGAGATTGTCGATGGCGCTTGGCAGCGTCTGTTGCGGCGCTTTGTAGGCCGATTTCGACAGTTTCTGCGCGATCAGGCGCACAGTATTGTTGTCGAACGCCGTCGGCTGTGGCGCAGCGGGAGGGGCCGCTCTGGCCATCTTGCTGGCCCCCAGAAGTGAGAGGCCAGCACCGATTTTAACAAGGTCGCGACGCAGCACTATGACTTTCTCCAGCAGGCCCGGCTAAACGCCGGGTGATGTCTGATTTCCCTAACGCCCATAGGTTACTTTGGGACACAGGAAAACTCGCCTGCTCTAGAAATCTGTCATGAGTGCGGCTTTCGCGCATCCTTTTCAGGCGGGGAGGGCTGCTTTGACGCCCTTCTCGCGGATGATACGACGCTTTTCGATCACTTTTGCGTCAAGCTCCTCATGGTTGAGTTTGCGCCAGCCATCGAAGGCTGGCAGGGCAAAACCAGCCTCTAAGTCGTCGCTTTTCGCGATCTTCCACGTTTCCTCGGTGAAGGTCGGTTCGATGGGCTCGAAGCTGCCGCCCTTCTCGTTCTTGCCACGCAGCATTTCGAGATAGGCCGCCAGGCCATAGGCAACGCGGTCGATCGACAACTTGCCCTTCAGCAGGTTCTGGATCGTTACCGTCCAGAACACCTGTACTTTCGACTGCCCGTCGCTGCCGATACGCAGATTCTGGTCGGCCATGGCCGGGTTCGAGAAGCGGGAAATAACCGATTCCTTGTATTTCTCGAGATCCTCTCCGGGGGCCGCCTTCAGGGTGGGAATGACGTCAGTGTCGAGATAGGCCTCGACCAGCTTGCGCAGATCGGGATCGTTGATCGACTCATCGATATGGTCGTAGCCGAGCAGCAGGCCCGAAAACGCCAGGAAGATATGCGATGCGTTGAGCATGCGGATCTTCATGAACTCGTAATCGGTCACGTCCTCGACCATCTGGACGCCGACCTTCTCGAAGGCCGGACGACCATCGGCAAATTCGTCTTCGATCACCCACTGGGTGAAATCCTCGGCGACAAGCGGCAGAAGGTCGTCTAGGCCGCTTTCGCGGTTCAGGCGCTCGGCGATGGCGGGCGAAACAGTCGGTGTGATGCGATCGACCATGGCATTGGGGAAGGTCGCATTGGCCTCGATCCAGCTTGCCAGCTCAGGGTCGCGCGCACGGGCAAAACCTAGAAATGCCTTGCGTGCCACATTGCCGTTATGGCGCAGATTGTCGCAGGACATGATGGTGAAGGCGCGGTTGCCTGCATCGCGTCGGCGACGCAGACCCTCTACTACATAGCCGAAAATCGTGGATGGCGCCTCGGGATTGGCGAGATCGCGCTGCACGGCGTCGTTCTCGAGATCGAACTCGCCCGTATGCTCGTTGATGTTGTACCCGCCCTCGGTGATCGTCATGGAGACGATCTTGATACCGGGATCGGACAGTAGGTTCAGAACGGCATCGGGTTTTTCCGGTGCCAGAATGTAATCGCGCAAGGCGCCGATCACACTGCGCTTGCTCTCGCCCGACGGGGCCGTCTCGGTCAGGGAGAACAGGCAGTTCTGCGCCGTGAAATCATCTGCTTTCTTCTTCGAGCGTTCGCCGGATGTCAGGCCGACGCCCACGATGCCCCACTGGTGCTGTCCCGGAAGACCGAGAACCTTTTCAACATAATAGGCTTCATGCGCACGGAAGAAATTGCCCACGCCGAAATGCAGGATTCCAGGTTGATGTCCTTGAGATCATAAGACGGAGCCGCCACGCCTTCTGGCAGGTGCTGCAGGGTCTCACGGGTGATCATAGGCTTAAATCCCTTTTCGTTTCTATTCAGGCTGCTGTTCCTGGGCGGGGCAGAGACGCAAGATCAACTGACCCGCGTCAAAAATCGCGCGTCGCCCATCATAGGCGTATTTCGGTCAAAGAAACGTGCGAGAGCAATCACAAGTTCATCGTGACACGCCGTTCGCGCTATTTTCCGATCATATCCCGCAGATCCTTCGCCCGGCTCTCGGGTGTGCTCATCAGCACATCGGTCGCGCGACGGAGATCCTGACGCAGAAGCGCGATGACGAAATGCATTTCAGGCAGGGCATCCTGTCCCAGCGTCGGCAGGGCGCTCAATACGTCCTCGCGTCCCGGACGATAGGGCTTTTCGTGGGCTTTGCCCGCCGCATGGATCTCACAGCGCCGGGCGAGCGAACGATAGGCGTGGCTCAGGCCTGTATGCAGCCCTGCAACGCCCGAGAAGCCGCCCCTGTCCTTTCCGGCGTTGATGGCACGCGCCACCAGCATGGTGTCGCTGAGCATACGGCGCATCAGGCCGGTAGCACGGTCAGGATCGGGTGACGCTTTTCGAGCAGGCCCCAGTTTTCGCGATAGGCTTCGGCCACGCATTCATTGATGACGAGCAGATTGCGCGCGCAGTGATCGTTACGGCCCTCAAGCTCGCTCCACATCTCTTCACGCCGGAGTGCAGCCTGAAGCAGCTCATCCATTTCACGGAACATGCGTCCTGCGGTCAGAAAGCCGCGGCGCCGTGCGCTGGCGTGTAGCACGACGAAAGATACAACCAGCGAGACGATTACCCCCAGGAAAATGGCGGTCAGACGCTCGGTCAGCGGCCAGTAGGGGTTACTGCCGCGGGAGGGCAGCAGATAGACGATCATCAGCGTCACCCCTGCGAAGCGCAACGAGGGGCGAACCGCAGCCATATAGGCCAGCGGCAGGAGTGCGACGCAGAAAATCGGCCAGTATAGCCCGAAGACGAGCCGTGCGGTTATGGCAAGCGTGCCCACCACAGCGCCGAGCAGCGTACCGATGATCTGGTCACGCGCCGTAGCGAAAGTCTGGTCGATGCTCGATTGCGTGACGATCAGGGCCGTGATCAGCGCCCAGATCGTTTCATCCAGACCGGTAGCCTCGCCGATAATCCAGCACAGCGCGACAGCGACCAGTGTTCTGACCATCTGGCGCCAAGGCGCCTCTCCGTCTTCGCGGGCTCTGAACAGCGAGGCAAAAGGCATGGGTCACTCCCCGGAGAGTGGCAATGGCACCCAGCGCAGCCCATCCTGTCCCTGAACAAGAAGCAGAATCGTGTGTTTCTTCTGCTGGTGGGCACGTGCCAGCTCCTTCGAGAGCGCATCGGGAGAGTTGACGCCCACCTGCTGCACTTCGGTCACTACGTCGCCCGGCTGCAGGCCCCGCGTATCGGCCGGGCCATCACGCGTGACATCGGTCACCACGACGCCGCGCTGCGAGTCGGAGAGATTATATTTGGAGCGGGTATCGTCATCGATCGCGGCGAAGGTCACGCCCAGATCAGCAAGGGCGAGCCTGCTCGGTCCCTTGGTCTTGGCCTCAGTAGGCGGCATGTCTGGCGCCTCGGGCGAGGCCTTGACGGTAAGCGTTGCGTCCAGCGTCTTGCCCTTGCGCCAGATACCGAAAACCGCCTTCGTGCCCGGCGTGATTTCAGCCACCAGTCGTGGCAGGGCATGGCCGTCGATCGGCTTACCGTTGAGCGATGTGATGACATCCCCTGTCTGCAGCTTGGCTGCGGCCGCCGGCCCCTTCGGATCAACGCCCGCGATCATTGCCCCTTTTTCAGGCTTGAGGCCGATACTGTCTGCGATCTCATGCGTGACATCCTGCACGCGCACCCCGACCCAGCCTCGCGACACATGGCCATCATGACGCAGCTGGTCGATCACGCCTTTCGCATCATTGGCCGGAATGGCGAAACCGATGCCGATCGAGCCGCCGCTCGAACTGTAGATGGCCGTATTGATGCCGATCACCCGACCATCGAGATCAAAAAGCGGGCCGCCCGAATTGCCTCGATTGATGGAGCATCGGTCTGGATGTAGTCGTCATACAGGCCATGATTGATGTCGCGCCCGCGAGACGACACGATGCCGCTCGTGACGGTGCCCGACAGGCCGAACGGGTTGCCGATGGCCAGCACGCGATCGCCCACACGTGCCTTGTCGCTATTGCCGAACGCGACGGTGGGAAAAGGTGTCTTGCCTTCGATCTTGATCACGCCGAGATCGGTGCGGCTGTCGCGACCGATAATCTTGGCGGGAAGCACGGTACCATCCTGCAATGTCACCGATACCTTGTCGGCATCCTTGATGACGTGATTGTTGGTCACGATGTAGCCATCGGGCGAGATGATGAATCCCGAGCCCAGAGCCTGCATCTTGCGCGGCGGGTCCGACGGGTTGGGCGCATGATTCATGTAATCGTGGAAGAATTTTTCCATCGGCGAGCCGGGTGGAAATTGCGGCACTTGCGGCCCGTCATCGGGGCTCGCATCCGGGCCGTCATCATCGTCTTCATCCTCGCCGGGCTTCAGCGTGGCCGAGATCGAGATATTCACGACGGCGGGGAGCAGGCGGGCTGCGAGGTCAGCCAGGGAGTCCGGCGCCGCATGGACGCTGCGCGCCGTAGCTGCCCCATCGCCGGGGGCAGCCGCCGCGTTCACCGCCGGTGTGACGGGAGGGGCCGCAGGCTGGGCGAGAACGGAAGAACTGGCGGAGACCCAGCCGCCCATCAGAGCAGCGAGAACGAGGCGATGTTTCATGGCCTTACGCTAACGCAAATCAGGGGTTTGCGTCACCTATCTCTGCGTCACGATCTTTCTTCGCCTCTTCACGGGCTTCCTTGCGGGTTTCACCGGCCATCAGCGCTGCCTGACGACGATGGCGATCAAGCCACACAGCCACCCCGTAAACCCCGGCCAGGCCCAGCACATTGACCAGAATCTGGATGACCCAGCCATCGCCGAAGCTGTTCATCACCAGACGGGCAAACAGGTCGAGAATCGTCCCGAAGCTGAACACCTCAAGAGAATGACGCCCCAACAGGGCGAGACCCTGGCCGATGCGTGTTTCCGAGAGCTTCGTAGCCGTGACCGAAGACTGTACGAGCAGCAGGATGGCCATGGCATCGACCCAGCGCCAGATGGCGAGATCGGATTTGTCGGCCTGCGGCACATCGGCAAGCGGCCTGAGACTTGGCAGGTTCCAGCTTTCATAGGGAAAGCACTCCAGCACCCCGAAAACCAGATAGGCGCCCGCCAGAAGCTTCGCCCAGAGCGGGCCGGGCAGATTTCCTTCGCGCTTGCCGGCCATGATGGCCGCCAACATGCCCAGCGTGAAAATGAGCTGCCAGGCAAAAGGGTTGAAATACCAGCCATCAGGGTCGAGCCAGTTCGGCAGGTTCAGTGTCGGATCGCTGTTGATCAGCCCCCAGAGCGCGAAACTCGCTGCCGCCAGTAGCCAGGGCGAAATCTTCCAGAGAAAGACCAGCAGCGGAAAGCCGAGCAGCAGTACGATGTAAAGCGGCAGGATATTCAGATTATTGGGCAGCGCCTGAAGCGATAGCACGCGCCAGATCCATTCATGCCCATGGGCGAGTTCCGGCTCGAGAAAATCGACAGGCACCGGCGAATAGTGACGCCATTGTCTGATGGTCAGCACCGATACCAGCAGCATGACCATCTGAAACTGATAGAGCCGCCAGCAGCGACGCATGATGCGTTCGATGCTCATGAGCCAGCCCCCCGTCGGCGGACCGCGCAGGATGAGGCGTCCGTAAGCCAGCCAGGACGCATAACCGGCGAGAAGCACGAAGATCTCGGCAGCATCGGCAAAACCGAAATTGCGCAGGGTAAATCGGTTGAGCACGTCCTGAGGGGCGTGGTCGGCCAGCATCATCAGCAGCGCAATGCCACGCAGCGCGTCGATACGATGATCGCGCCTCCTGCGTTTGGGGGCGGCGTCGGTCTTGGCCTCGCTCATTCCTGTCCTGCTTTCCTGCCCAGTCAGGCCGGGGAGAGACCCCGGCAACGCCCTGCTCTTACGCGCAGATGCTTGCGCGATCTACTTCCTGCCATGCTAAACCAGGCGCATAGGGTACGGCCCCGTCGCCAGAGGACAAACATGACCGATTTTGAAAAACCCGCCAATGAAGCCGACCAGCGCAGAATCCTGGAGACTCTGCGTCTTGTCAAAGACGAGGCAGGCACATCGAATGTTCTGAGCTTTGCGTCTCTCGAAGGCATCGCCCTGCGTGACGGTCACGCTCATGTGTCACTCGCGACGTCACGTGAAGACGCTGCCCGCATCGAGCCGCTGCGTCCTCGCGCTGAGGCTGCTCTAGCCAGCCTGCCCGGCATCTCCCGCGCCACGATTATCCTGACGGCCCATCGCGCGCCCGGCAAGGCGTCGCCGCAGCCCCAGGGTCATCGCCCCTTCCAGCTCGAACAGCCTGCCAATAGTCCTGGTCATCCTCAGCCGACCCGCCCGGATGGCAAGGCCCTGCCTCAGGTGCGCGCCATTATTGCCGTCGCCTCAGGCAAGGGCGGCGTCGGCAAATCAACGACTGCCGTCAATCTCGCGGCTGGTTTAGCCAAGCTGGGCCTGCGTACCGGCATGCTCGACGCCGATATCTACGGCCCCTCTCTTCCGCGTATGCTCGGCCACTCTGCCAAGCCCGCGCTTGAAAACGGCAAGATTATCCCGGTCGAAGCCTGGGGCATGCACGCCATGTCGATCGGGTTTCTCGTCGATGAGCAGCAGGCCATGATCTGGCGCGGCCCCATGGTCATGGGGGCTATCGGCCAGTTTCTGGCCGATGTGGCGTGGCCCGCTCTCGACGTGCTGGTTATCGACATGCCGCCCGGCACGGGCGACGCACAACTGACCATTGCACAGAAGCTCAGCCTGCGCGGTGCCGTTATCGTCTCGACCCCACAGGATATTGCGCTGCTCGATGCCCGCCGCGGCCTCACCATGTTCGAGCGCATGAACGTGCCGCTTCTCGGCGTCGTCGAGAACATGTCCTATTTCTGCTGCCCGAACTGCAATCATCGCACCGAGCTTTTCGGCCATGGTGGCGCCCGTGAGGAAGCGGAAAAAGCCAATGTGCCCTTCCTTGGCGAAATTCCGCTTCTGGCCGATATCCGTATGAGCGCCGATGCGGGCACGCCGATCATTCTTTCCGCGCCGGAAAGCGAAGCGGCCCAGGCCTATACCCGCCTCGCCCGCGCCGTCGCCGACAGCCTGCGTCTGGAACCCGGCGCATGACGCGTCTCACGCTCGCGCTGTTCGTCGCCGGTGTTGCGCTCTCCGGCTGTGGCCCTCGCAAGGTCGCTCATCACGGCTACGCCGCTGACGGCTATGGGGTAATCGACAATTCCCCCCATCTCCCGCCGCCGGATACGCTGTGGAAACCGGCATCAACGACGCCTGAGAGGCAGGCGGGGCGGAGCCTGCTTGACGCGTGACACGGGGCGCTGCCCCGTCACCGCCAAAGGATGGTCATCCTTTGGCGACCTGATTGATGTAAAGCGGGGATCGGAGTAGCTTGCCTCTTTGCGGGTTCAGGGCAGAGCCCTGAGTAACCCTTACTTGCCTGAAGGCTTGGTCTGGTTGCCCTGATCTTCGGTCACGGAGACGGCGCCGTTGACGGTGCGGTTGAGTACCGAGAACGAGACGGCATCCATGGTGGTCACATCGACTTCGTCGCCCATTTTCAGTGAGGCGAGGAGCGGGAACAGGGCTTTCTGGTCGATGGTCACCGTGCGGGTGATATCGGCGTGGTCGATGAACGTCACCTTATGGGCGGCGGCATCGACGGCGAGAATACGCACGCGCTGACGCTGGAACGAGATGAGCGTCCCATGCGGATGGCGTCGGGCGTAACCCTTGGCGGAAGAGACCGTCGATTCAGGCAGGGGTGTGTCGGGGCGCGCGATATCCGCTGCCATGGTCTGGAAGAACTGCACGCTGATGCGGTCGCCCGCTTCGAGCTTTGGCAGATCTTTGGCGCCTTTGGGGATTGTGACGTTCAGCAATCCGCCGTTCTTGTCGCGAAGCAGGACGGTGCGGGTGTCATGATCGACGCTCTCGACGGTCGCGACCATCTTCTGATTACCCGTGATCACGGCCTGTGCGGCAGCGTAAGGTGCCGTGACTGTCAGGGCGGGAGCCGACAGGAGAAGGGCAGTCAGCGCGGGGCGCAGAAAACGACGGGTCATGCGCATTGTCCTCGAAACCATGGGAGCGTTCTTGTCCTTCTTGGGTGTCAGACAGAGCAGAATGATCGACGGCTCTGTCTTCTTGGCACAGGAGACCAAGAAAATCAGGTTGCCCTATGTCGGTCTCGCCGAAAAGGGGGCGTCTGGCACCCTATACATGAATGTCATGCGTCCGTGCCATGGCTGTGACTTGCGCAGATCGGTTTAGCGGGGCAAGGCGAGAGGGTAATGAGGCCTTGATGCAACCGGCGTGGACAAAATGCATCGCGAGCCGCAGGCTTAACGTGACATCACCCTTATTTTGATGTGGAAACGAGTTATGGCTCGGCTATCTTTCCCCGGCGTCCGTGGGCGCAGTCTTCTGCTCTTTTCCGCATCCATCACGGCGATAGGGTCCGGTCCTGCCTGTGCAGAACCGGTGCAGACGAAGCCGCTCCAGGGAGGGTCTCTGGGGCAGCCATCTGTTCCAACGGGGAAAGATCAGGCGCGATCAGCAACCAGAAGCCACAGCCGGACACTTGATGAGCGTATCACGGTGCAGGGGCGTCAGGCTGCGGGAATGACAGCAGAGTATGGTCGGAGGGAAGCGGCGCTCGGCCCGCTCGGTACGCGCGACCTGCTCGATACGCCGTTTTCCATCATGACCGTGCCGAGGGATGTGATCGTCAATCAGCAATCGCGCAATGCCAATGATCTGGCGCAGTATCTGCCATCGGTGCAACTCGAGATGCGTGGCGACCCCAATACGAGCCGACCGCAATCCCGCGGGTTCGAGGCGGATGTCATCTCAAATTCCCGCCTCGACGGGCTGAACATGGTCATCACCACGCCTTACGCAGCCGAGCAGTTCGACTCGCTTCAGGTTCTCAACGGCCTTTCAGGCGCGCTTTACGGACCGCAGAATCCGGCAGGCACTTTCGATTACACGCTCAACCGACCGACCGACCGCCAGCGCGAGCATCTGGCCTTCGGCGTGGATTCGACCAGCGCGCCATTCGAGTCGCTCGATGCGTCCGGTCGCGCAGGACGGAATAAATGGTTCGGCTATCGGGTCACCATGCTCAACCAGTCCGGAGGCACCTACGCGCCGGGTACGCATCTGCGTCGTGGTCTGATTGCCGGTGCGTTCGATTTCAGGCTCGACTCCAGAACGACGCTCCAGATCGATGCCAGCCAGTACAGCTACGCCCAGCGTGGCTATGCGGGAGGGTTCTCTTACGCAACGGGTCTCGCCCTGCCTGCAGCGCCCGATCTGTCGCGCAGAGGCTATGGGCAGGATTTTGCGGGGTATAATGCCTCGACCGATACGGCGCTCGCCAAGCTTGTTCATCGTTTCAATGACGACTGGTCGGTCACGCTGGGTGGGCTGTATCAGGATGCATGGCGCAATGTGTTTTCGGTGACCAATACGCTCATCGATTCCGTCGGGCATTACCGAACCAGCATTGCGGCGGCCACGACCGCCAATGATTTCAGCGTGTGGTCGAATCTGGCTTATGTGAATGGCAAATTCCACACGGGGCCGTTCGCCCATCAGATCCTGATCGGGTCGAACGGGTACAGCATGGGCACGTTCAACCTACCAAAGGGGAGAGTGCAGTGCTCGGCACAGCCCGTATCGGCGTACCGGTCGTGTTTGCGGGAACGCAGCCTTATTTCTCGGGGCGATACCAATCGGCCTCGATCATGTCACAGTCTTTTCTGGCGGGCGATACGATTGCCTTGACGCGTCGCTGGTCGATCATGGGTACGCTCGCCTGGAGCTGGCTCGACACCACCAGTGGCAACACCCAGGGAGTCACAACCGCACGTTACAGTGTCGGGCCGGAATTTACCCCCATGACCAGCCTCATCTATCGGCCGGATAGTCGCACCAGTCTCTATGCGACATGGGGGCGTGCCATTCAGGCCGGACCTGTTGCGCCGGCTTCAAGCGCAAATGCCAATGAGGTTCTCTCGCCCTTGCGTTCGGAAGAATACGAGGTGGGTGTGAAATACCGCCCCTTGCCGGATCTGATGCTGAGTGCCGCCGGGTTTCGCATGACCCGTGGCT
Organism: Asaia platycodi JCM 25414; assembly: GCF_000614545.1. Taxonomy (GTDB): domain Bacteria; phylum Pseudomonadota; class Alphaproteobacteria; order Acetobacterales; family Acetobacteraceae; genus Asaia; species Asaia platycodi. Next base: position 143,250 of record NZ_BAKW01000005.1, read on the forward strand.
TTGCCTTTACCGACCGACGACAGGCACCTATCGAGAGGCGGGGCAGCAGCGCAATTACGGTGTTGAAGGACAGATCGCTGGAAAACTGAGCAGGGCGCTCAGTATGTTCGGCGGTGTCACCTGGCTGGATGCCCAGACGGGCGCGACAGGCCAGAGCCTGACGGCGCACAAGCAGGTTGTCGGTGTGGCGCCGGTCCAGGCCAGCGCGCTGCTCGACTATCACCCGTCATGGATGCAAGGTGGCGCAGTCAATGCCAGCGTGCATGTCATGGGGCGAAGGGCTGCCGATGTTGAAAATCGACAGTTTGCCGCAGGCTTCACGACACTCGATCTTGGTGCCCGTTATGGCTTTCATCTGTATCGCGTGCCGGTTGTGGTGCGCTTCGGCGTGACGAATGTGACGGATAAGCGCTATTGGGCGTCGGTCTATCCCAGTTCGATCAACGGGGCGGCGAATGCGGTGAATTCAGCGGTCGCGGGATTGCCCCGCACCTATCATGCGACGACTGAAATCGATTTCTGATCGCACGCCTCTGAAGCCTTGGCGGCCTGGTTCGGCTCCGGGCGCTGGTCGGGAAACCAGCCCTGAACGGTGTCGTCATTCTGCCTGAGCGCGGCAGCACCATGAGCAACGCAAGCCCAGGCCGCATTGGCCAGCGCCTTTCGGCTGGGGAAATCTTCTGGTGCCAGCGGGGGATGCATCAGGATGGTGGCGCGCTTGTTGCGCTTCTTGAGAAATTGCCAGACATGCGGCCCGAGATCCATGTCGCCATACCAGGCAAAAATGGCGCGCTTCGAGCGATTGACCGGCAGCCCTTCCAGTCGGTCGTAGACAAGGGAAATGGGCTGAATGAGCGGGGTGAGCCCCGGCGGATAGGACGGCATGTCGATTGGCGGAGCGTTTTTCGGCAGGCGCGGCAATTTCGCGATCGCGAAAAAAGTCGACATGAAGGGCAGCACGCGCGACCCGTCAGACGAGGTGCCTTCGGGGAAGAGAATGAGATTATCGCCTGTAGCCAGGCGGGTGATCATCTCGTCGCGCTCGCGCCCGGTCGTGCTCCTGTTGCGACTGACGAAAATCGTGCGCCCGATCTTGGAGACCAACCCCATGATCGGCCAGCGTTCGATATCGCCCTTGGCAACGAAGACGGAATAGATCTTGGTGCCCAGAACCGGGATATCGAGCCAGGAGGAGTGATTGGCCACGTAGATGACCGGCCGCTCACCACGGTTGCGGCCTTTCTGTCCGCCGACCGTACCGACTGGCTCGCCGATCATCTTGATATCGAGATCGAGCAGCTTGCACAGCACGCCCCAGATCACGCGCGTCCAGCGTATTTTCACCACGCCGGGGACAGGCAGAAGAAGGGCTTCGAACCCGACTGAGAGCGGCACCCAGACCACGACGCCAGCGAGACGCAGGCTGGCGCAGAGAGCTTCGATCGTTCTGTCGATGCGTCCGGGCGATGCCTTATGCATGCTCTCTTCAAGAACAGGGCGCGACTGGCTGCGTATGGGGGGCTTGTCTGAAGAATGGCCCCGTCGTGACAGCAATCCGGTGAGCCGGTTTCGGAAGAGATCTGCACTCATGCCCTGTTCAATACTGTCATGATGCAAGTGTGACAATCGCCGTGCCGACTCTCCTGGCGCCCGGATCGGGTGCTATTGATCTGAATGCTGGTCGGGGGCATCTCGACCGCCCGATAGTCGATCATTTTTCTCTGACCGTTCAAGCGTTTCACGTGAAACATCGCCGGGAGCGACAGGCATGATAACATATTGTTCACGACGGGCGGATGCGCCCCGATGCGACATTGATGCGTAGAGATCCGAAAGAAAGGAATACGACAACATGGCTGGCCTTCGTGATTTTCCCGGTCTTCCCCCGATCAATCCGCAACTCAAGCCCAACTGGTTTATCGGCATGGGTGTGGTGCTGCTCGTTTTGGGAGGTATCGCTTTTGTCGATACGGTCTTCACGACGCTGGCAAGCATCATGGTGATTGGTTTCTTACTGATCTTCTCGGGCGTGGCCTATCTCGCCCAGAGCTTCGCCCATCGTGCCGTCGAGGGATCGCGGTTCTGGATCACGGCATTGATGGGGTTTCTTTATGTTCTGGGCGGCATTCTGCTGATTCAGGAGCCCGCTACAGGCTCTGTCTTCATCACGGCCTTTCTGGCGGGCTGTCTCATGGCGTCTGGCATCATGCGCGGGCTCTGGGCGGCCGGGCATCGCTACGTGGCCAATTGGTGGACATTGCTGCTCAGTGCCGTCGTGGCCCTTCTGACAGGCGTGCTGATTTTCGTGACACTGCCCTGGTCGGGGCTGTGGCTGATCGGCACGTTTATTGCCATCGAACTGATTTTCGGCGGAATTTCGGCGCTGGCTTTTGGCCTCTCTCTCAAGAAGGCCGGCAAGTAACTGGGCGAGCAGGCTGAGGTTTTTGCCAGTTGGCGTTTGTTAAAGGGGGGCGGTCAACGCCCCCCCTATTTTATTATGCGCGTACTGCCTTGGCGATGGCAGCAAGCTGGTCCAGCACGGCAGGCACCGTGGCATCAGTGGGCTTGCCGTCTTCAAGTGTGGTGGCCAGCGTCGCAATCAGGGCGGAGGCCACTACGGCGGCATCGCCGACCGAGGCCGCTTTAGCCGCCTGTTCCGGCGTGCGAATGCCGAAACCGATGGCGACAGGCAGGGGGCTCACGGCGCGCAGGCGGGGCAGAGCGGCTGCAAGTTCGTCGCCGCTTGCGGTGCGCGTACCGGTGATGCCGGTAATGCTGACATAATAGATGAAGCCCGACGCCGTATCGAGCAGATAGGGCAGGCGCTCATCCGGCGTGTTCGGCGCCACGAGCTGGATGATGTCGAGATCGTTCTTCTGCGCGTCGGCGGAGAGCAGATCGCTTTCTTCCTTGGGGAGGTCGACGATGATCAGGCCGTCGACCCCGGCCTCTGCGGCATCGGCGCAGAAACGCGCCGGGCCGTAGCTGTCGATCGGATTGACATAGCCCATGAGAATGATCGGGGTCTCGTTATCGCCCTTGCGGAAGTCGCGCACCATGGAGAGTACGCCAGCAAGCGTTGCGCCCGCCTTTAATCCGCGTAAGGCAGCCGCCTGAATCGTCGGGCCGTCTGCCGAAGGGTCAGAGAACGGGACACCGATCTCGATCAGATCGGCACCCGCTGCGGGCATGCCCTTGAGCAGGGCGAGCGAAGTTTCGAGATCGGGATCATAGGCTTGCAGATAGGGAATGAGCGCCCCGCGCCCTGCCGCCTTGAGGGATTCGAAACGGGCCTTGATGCGACTCACAGCGACACTCCCAGATGCTCGGCGACCGTAAAGATGTCCTTGTCGCCCCGACCGGACAGATTGAGAACGATGATCTGATCCGGCGTCATCGACGGGGCGATCTTCATCACCTGGGCCAGTCCATGGGCGCATTCGAGCGCGGGGATGATGCCTTCGGTGCGGGTCAGAAGCTGGAAAGCGTCAAGCGCCTCCTTGTCGGTCACGCCCACATACTCGACGCGTCCGATATCATTCAGCCAGGAATGTTCCGGCCCGATGCCCGGGTAGTCGAGACCGGCGCTGATCGAGTGTGCCTCGGCAATCTGGCCGAATTCGTCCTGAAGCAGATAGGTTCGGTTGCCATGCAGCACGCCCGAGCGCCCACGCGAGATCGAGGCCGCTGTCAGCCCGCTATCCAGCCCGTGCCCTGCCGCCTCGACGCCGACCATTCTGACCTGTTCATCATCAAGGAAGGGATGGAACAGCCCCATGGCGTTCGAGCCACCGCCGATCGCTGCCACCAGAACGTCAGGCAAGCGCCCTTCGACTTCCATGATCTGCTCGCGCGTTTCGATGCCGATGATCGACTGGAAATCGCGCACCATCTCTGGATAGGGGTGCGGCCCAGCAACCGTGCCGACCAGGAAATAGGTGTCATGCACATTGGCCACCCAGTCGCGCATCGCCTCGTTCATGGCGTCTTTCAGCGTGCCAGAGCCCGCCGTGACGGGGTGCACTTCGGCGCCAAGAAGATGCATGCGAAACACATTGGGCTTTTGCCGCTCGACATCGACCGCGCCATATAGACGGTACATTTCAGGCCGAACAGCGCGCAGACGGTAGCCGTGGCCACGCCGTGCTGGCCTGCCCCGGTTTCCGCCACGATTCGTGTCTTGCCCATGCGTCGCGCCAGCAGGATCTGGCCCATGACGTTATTGAGCTTGTGCGATCCGGTGTGGTTCAGCTCTTCACGCTTGAGATAGATCTTCGCGCCGCCGAGTTCTTCGCTCAGGCGCTTCGCATGCCAGAGCGGGCTGGGGCGGCCGACATAGTCGCGGAAGTAGTAATCGAGTTCCTGCCGAAAGCTCGGGTCGGCCTTGGCTGCCTGATAGGCATCGGCCAGATCCTGCACCAGAGGCATGAGGGTTTCAGCAACGAATTGGCCGCCGAACGTGCCGAAACGGCCGCGCTGATCGGGGCCGTTGCGCAGGCTGTTGAGACGGGGGGAGACTTCAGAACTCATGCGAATTGTCCTGTTTGAGGCATGGATCGACACGGCAAGCGGGTTTCTGCGATACCAGAGGGGCGGCACAACGTCCATTCCCGACCCGCAGGGGAAAGCCGCCTGAACCGGAAAGGAAGGTTCGATGTTTCTAGCGCATCCTGTGGGGCGCCCTGTTCATGAGATCGTCGCCGCCGAAGATGCGAAGAACGTCTCCTGGCTCGATCTTGTCGAACCGAGTGAAGATGAGATCAGGCTGGCGGAAGCTGTCACAGGGTTAAGTCTGCCACGCCGTGACGCGCTGGAAGAGATCGAGAGCTCGTCCCGTCATTACCGCAAGGGGGACGTTATCTATCTCTCGACGCCGCTCGTGCGCATGATCGACGGTCGGTTGACGGCCTATCCGGTTGGTATGGTTGTCTCGCCCAACTGGCTGATCACGCTTCGCTATGCGAGCTATACGGCCTTCGAGACCATGAGCCGCGATCTGGCGGCCAATGATGTCGATTTTGCCCTGTCGGACGTGCCCGAACTCGCCATTCATCTGCTTGAGACCATCGTGAACCGTCTGGCAGATATTCTCGAAAATGCAGGTCATACGCTCGGCACGATTTCGCGCGCTGTCTTCGCTGACAAGCGGCCTAACAGGCGCGTGCGCAATGCCGATCTGCTGCGCCAGACGCTCAGAAAGCTCGGCGAGAGCGGCGATCTGACGTCGTCGATCAGGGAGAGTCTTCTGGGGGTCGATCGCATCGGTATGTTCCTGGGCGATGCCCGGTATTTCGAATCTCGCGACACGTTGCAAACGCGACTGCGCATCATGGGTCGCGACGTGGCGTCGCTGAATGATTATGTGGCGCAGATGACGGTCAAGGTGCAGTTTCTGCTCGACGCTACGCTTGGTTTTATCAGTATCGACCAGAATGACGGCATGAAATTACTGACCGTGGTAAGCTTCGTCGGCATTACGCCGACCCTGCTCGCCGGTATTTACGGTATGAATTTCAAGGTCATGCCGGAACTCGAATGGCGCTACGGCTATTATTATGCGTTAGGCCTTATGGCTTTCTCGGTGCTGTTGCCCTTGTTCATTTTCTGGCGCCGGGGATGGTTTGGAGATCGTTCATCGTGAACCGGTTCGCTCTGTCTTTTTCCCTTCTCGCTTTTGCTCGATTGCCCCCCAGGCTCTGGCAGGCCCTGCTCCCCAGCTCACCACGCAGCAGGTTCAGGCGATGCTCGACAGGCTGGCGCAGGAGCCGCTGAAATTCGAAGGGGCCAGCGATTTCCCTCTCGGCTTCCGTCAGGCGCCTGGCTATCAGGGCAGGCAGCCGACACGCGTGCTGATTGGCTATCATCTTGACGGACTGCAGATTGCCGGTGAATTCGTCGCGCTCGATGCCGATAACCGCCCGCTTCAGGCCGCGCCGCTCACGGGCCATCTTCTGGAGTCGAACCGTAGCGACAGCGCCGTGCCCTGTCGTGTCGATATCGCGCTACCCAGCACATTGCATCTCAGTGGTATGTGCGGCCCCGCCCAGATTTCGGGCGCCTATAGCGAGAAGGTGAAAGCCCAGCCTCTGATGTTTCTCCTGCCCGGTCTGGGCGGTGGAGAGAACAGTTCTGGCGAGTATATGATGATTGGCGCGGTTGATCGGGACTATTGACAGAAAGCGTTATTTCTCATTAGATTGAGACGCAAGAGCCGCATGCTTTCATTGTATCGCGGCCTTTCTCAAGACCTTTCGTCTTCGCTCATCGTCGGGCCCGTTCTGCGGCCCATCTGACGGGGCATTCTTTCGCGATCGATCATCTGTCACGGATACGGATTCCGTCTTCCAGGCAGTGGACTATAGCCCATCTAAGGCGCTTTTCATGCATCTTGCTGAACTCAAGAAAAAATCACCTGCCGATTTGCTGGCCTATGCTGAAGAGCTGCAAATCGAGAACGCGTCCTCGATGCGCAAGCAGGACATCATGTTCGCCATTCTCAAGGCCCTGGCGGATAATGATCAGGCCATCTATGGCGAAGGCACGCTGGAAATCCTGTCTGACGGTTTCGGCTTTCTCCGCTCCCCGGAGGCCAATTATCTGCCCGGTCCGGACGATATCTATATCTCTCCCGCCCAGGTGCGCCGCTTCGGCCTGCGCCCTGGTGACACGGTCGAGGGTCAGATTCGTGCGCCGCGCGATGGTGAGCGCTATTTCTCGCTGCTCAAGGTCAATTCGATCAATTTCGAAGAGCCCGACTCCGTCCGTCAGCGTATCAATTTCGACAATCTGACGCCGCTTTATCCTGAGCGTCGCCTGCGTATGGAAGTGGAGCAGGTCGGTGCTCCCGAGCCGCAGCCGACTGGCAAGGGCAGGAAAGACCAGCGCGACTACACCCCGCGCGTGATCGATCTCGTGGCCCCTATCGGCATGGGCCAGCGCGCCCTGATCGTGGCGCCGCCGCGCACCGGCAAGACCGTAATGCTGCAGAGCATCGCGTCTTCCATCAGTGCCAACCATCCGACGTGTTCCTGATCGTTCTTCTGATCGATGAGCGCCCCGAAGAAGTGACCGATATGGCCCGCTCCGTGCGCGGCGAAGTCGTCTCTTCCACCTTTGACGAGCCCGCGACCCGCCATGTTCAGGTGACTGAAATGGTGCTGGAGAAGGCCAAGCGTCTGGTCGAGCACAAGCGTGACGTCGTCATTCTGCTCGACTCGATCACCCGTCTGGCCCGTGCCTACAACACTGTTGTGCCCTCATCGGGCAAGGTGCTGACCGGTGGTGTCGACGCCAACGCTCTGCAGCGCCCCAAGCGCTTCTTCGGCGCTGCGCGCAACATCGAAGAGGGTGGCTCGCTCACCATTATCGCGACCGCGCTGATCGATACCGGCAGCCGCATGGATGAGGTGATCTTCGAAGAGTTCAAGGGTACGGGTAACTCCGAACTCATCCTCGACCGCAAGCTCGCCGACAAGCGCACCTTCCCGGCCATCGACATCACCAAGTCGGGTACGCGTAAGGAAGAACTCCTTGTTGATCGCGCCATGCTGTCGAAGATGTGGGTGCTGCGTCGTATCCTCTCGCCGATGGGCACGATGGATGCGATGGACTTCCTGCTCGACAAGCTGAAATACAGCAAGACGAACCAGGACTTTTTCGACGCCATGAACAACTGATTTTCGGGTCAGTTCGTGACGATCAAGCCGCCGGGTGCCAATAGGTGCCCGGCGGTTTTTTTTTATGGGGGTTTGCCTCGTAGAGGCGGCTTGTTGCTGTTGGCCGGTTCATGGGCTCTGCCCCAATCCCCCGCCAAAGGGCCGTCGCCCTTTGGAAACCCTTAATCGGGATGAAAGGGGTGCGCCCCTTCCGGGGGACGGGGCAGCGCCCCGTAGAGGTCGCGTTAGAGCGCGACACCTTCTAGGCGCAGGAGATAACGCTTGTCGTCCAGGCCACCTTCGCTGGAATAGCCGCCGAGATGGCCTTTGCCGAGCACGCGATGACAGGGGATCAGGATCGGGATTGGATTATGCGCCATGGCGCCGCCGATCGAACGGGCGGAGCCCCCGGCCTTGGCGGCGAGTTCGGCGTAGCTGATGGTCTGACCATAGGGGACATCACACAGGGCCGTCCATACGGCCTTGCGATAGGCGGTGCCCCAGGGAGCCAGAGGCAGGTCGAAACTTTCGCGCTCGCCGTCGAAATAGCGTTCCAGCATGGTCTGGGCGCGGGTAAGAAGAGGCGTCTTTTCCTGGTCGCGTCCCCATCCCCAATCGAGGGCGACGATAGCGCCTTCATCCTCGCTGAGGGTCAGGGGGCCAATGGGGGAGTGCAATGAGAGCTGGGGCATAGAAGGAATTCACATGGTTGACGCGATGGAAAGCCCGGCAGCGCGCAAGGGCGAAGTCATTTTCGCTCTGGCGACAGGGGCCGGACGGGCGGCGATCGCTATCATGCGCGCAAGTGGACCCGGCGCTCAAGAGGTGCTTGCGGGGTTGTGTTCGGGGCGTCTGCCGTCATCGCGTCATGCCAGCCTGCGGGCGCTCCATCATGAGGGCGAGCATCTTGATGATGCCATGGTGCTGTGGCTGCCGGGGCCACGCTCCTATACGGGTGAGGACGGGTTTGAACTTCACCTTCATGCCGGGCCTGCGGTGATTGATCGTGTGGCGCTGGCGTTGACGGCGCTCGGCGCCGCCCGGCAGAGGCGGGGGAGTTTACGCGTCGTGCGGTGCAGGCGGGCAGGCTGGATCTGCTTCAGGCAGAAGCAATTGGTGATCTGGTCGAGGCGGAAAGCGAGAGTCAGAGACAGCAGGCTCTGGCTCAGGCCGATGGGGCGCTGAGCCGCCTTTATGAGGGTTGGGGCGAGCGCCTCAAAACGCTGCTGGCACATCAGGAGGCACTGATCGATTTCCCGGATGAAGACCTGCCGGACTCGGTCGAGCTGATGTTGATCTCTACACTCGACGCGTTGCGTGCGGCGCTGCGAACGCATCTCGCCGACAAGCGTGGCGAGATTGTGCGGCGCGGTCTGACTGTCGTGATTGCGGGTGCACCCAATGTGGGCAAGTCGAGCCTGCTCAATCACCTTGCCGGATATGATGCGGCGATCGTGACCCACCGTGCAGGGACAACGCGCGATGTCATTGCCATCGACTGGCTTTTCCATGGGGTACGATTGCGCCTTGTCGATACGGCAGGGCTGCGCGAGACGGAGGACGAGATCGAAGCCGAGGGTATCAGGCGGGCAATGTTTCACGTGGAACATGCCGATCTCGTGCTTCATGTCATGGCGGGTGAGGCTGAAATGCCGTTGCGGCCTGATGCGCTTCTGGTGAGCAACAAGATCGATCTGCAACCGGCGCTGGACGGCACGCTGGGTCTGAGCGTGCAGACGGGTGAGGGCATGCAGGCTTTCGAAACGGCACTGGCCGAGCGGATCAAGACGTTGACAGCGGGTGTGGGTGCACCGCTGACGCGCGCGCGTCATCGGGCTGGAATCGAAGAGGCGCTGCTCTATCTCGATCAGGCGCGCGAGGCCCCTTGGCCTGAGGTAAGGGGGGAGGCGCTTCGTCTGGCGATGCGTGCCTTAGGGCGACTGACGGGACAAGTTGATGTCGAGTCTCTGCTCGATGTGATATTTGGACAATTCTGCATTGGTAAATGAGGGCTGTGTGAGCGAGTTTGATGTTGTCGTCATAGGCGGCGGACATGCGGGAAGTGAGGCGGCGGCGGCATCGGCACGGTTCGGTGCGCGTACGCTGCTGCTGACGCAAAAGCCCGAGATGATCGGCGCCATGTCGTGCAACCCGGCAATCGGTGGAATCGGCAAGGGGCATCTGGTGCGCGAGATCGACGCGCTCGATGGCCTCATGGGGCGGGCTGCTGATCGGGCAGGTATTCATTTCAAGCTGCTGAACCGTTCCAAGGGGCCTGCAGTTCATGGCCCTCGTGCTCAGGCCGACCGGTTCTTATATCGCAATGCCATTCAGGCGCTTTTGGCCGACACGCCCAATCTGACGATTATGGCCGGTGAGGTGGCTGATCTGGAAACCTCTGACGGTCGCGTAACAGGCGTTGTGTGTGAAGATGGTCGTGTTTTCAGATGCGGCGCCGTCGTCGTCACCAGCGGCACCTTTTTGCGCGGTGTCATCCATATCGGTCACACGCAGGAGAAGGCCGGTCGCATCGGCGAGCGCCCGGCAGCGCGTCTGGGCGAACGTCTTGAGGCGATGGGCCTGCGTATGGGCCGCCTCAAGACAGGCACGCCAGCACGTATTGCTCGGGACAGCATTGATTGGCAGTCGCTCGCCGAAGACAAGGGCGACGCCTTGCCCGAGCCGTTCAGCCGTTTGACCGACAGGATCACTACCGATCAGCTGTCTTGTCGCATCACCAGCACCACGCCCGAGACGCATCGAATCATTCGCGATAATCTGGCGCTCTCGGCGCTTTATGGCGGGGCTATAGCGGGAAGGGGGCCACGTTACTGCCCTTCGATCGAAGACAAGATTGTGCGCTTTGGCGAGAAGGATGGACACCAGATCTTCCTCGAGCCTGAGGGGCTGCCGGGTAATCCGGGTGGCGATCTGGTTTATCCCAACGGTATTTCCACAAGTTTGCCTGCCGATATCCAGGCGCTGATGATCGCCTCGATTCCGGGGTTGGAAAAGGCGCGCATCGTCACGCCGGGCTATGCCGTGGAATATGACTATGTCGATCCTCGCGAGCTGGCGCCGAGCCTCGCCCTGACGGCAATGCGGGGGCTTTATCTGGCAGGGCAGATCAATGGCACCACCGGTTATGAAGAAGCCGGGGCGCAGGGGCTCCTGGCCGGGCTGAATGCGGCCCGTTTCGTGGCGGGGAACGACCCGCTCGTGCTCGGTCGCGACCAGGCCTATCTCGGTGTGATGCTTGACGATCTCACGCTTCAGGGCGTGTCCGAGCCCTATCGCATGTTCACCTCCCGCGCTGAATACCGTCTCAGTCTGCGTGCCGATAACGCCGATTTGCGCCTTACCGCACTTGGCAAGGAAATGGGCTGTGTCGGTGCCGAGCGCGCGGCGAAGCTCGAGGCGGATGAAAGCGCCATCGCCCATGCCATGGAACAGGCCCGCGCTGCGCTCCATGCCCCGCAGGAACTGGCGACACAGGGCATCACCGTGTCGCAGGACGGGCGTCGTCGCTCGCTGCTTGATGTTCTGTCCGGTCAGGCCGAAGATGAGGCTGTCGAGCGTATTGCCCCCTGGTTTGCAGCGCTGCCTCTGCGCGTGCGTCGTCATGTCGAGACGGAGGCGCGCTATGGCGGTTATCTGCAACGTCAGGAGCGCGAGATCAGACAGCTTGCAGGTGAGGCGCAGATCGCCCTGCCGAGCGACCTCGATTACGGTCGTATCGGCGGGTTGAGCAGTGAAATGAAGGAGCGCCTTTCTCTGGCGAAGCCAGCCAATTTTGCCGCTGCGCAACGTGTACCGGGTGTGACCCCTGCCGCCATGATTGCGCTTTTGGCCCATGTGAGGGCTGTGGCATGAGTGGCGTTTCACGTGAAACCAGAGAGCGTCTGGAAGCTTTTGCCGCAATTCTCGAGAAATGGAACGCGCGCATCAATCTGGTGAGCCCGCGTGACATGCCTCATCTCTGGGAGCGGCATATCAAGGATTCGCTTAGGCTCGTGCCTTTCATCAAGCGCGGGACACGCGTGATCGATCTCGGTTCTGGGGGCGGTTTCCCTGCGATCATGATCGGCATTGCCTGCGACGCCGAGATGGTGATGGTCGAGTCAGACCAACGCAAATGCGCCTTTCTGCGTGAGGCGGCGCGTGCCTGTGGTGTGAAGGCGCAGGTCATTCCCAAGCGTATCGAACAGGCAGAAATTGCGCCTGCTGCCTATGTGACGGCGCGGCTCTGGCCTCGCTCTCACAATTGCTGGAATGGAGCGCACCATTTCTTCTGCCGGAAGGAAAAGCCCTGTTTTTGAAGGGGAAAAATCTGCCGGACGAGTTGACCGAAGCCGAACGGTGCTGGCACATGCAGCATAGAATTCTGGACAATCGCGCTGCCTCCGGGGGCGCCATCATCGAGATAAGCGATATCAGACGTGTCGACTAACGACATGGGCAAGAAGGCCCGTATTCTCGCCATCACCAACCAGAAGGGGGGTGTGGGCAAGACCACAACAGCAATCAATCTGGCCGCGGCGCTTGCCAGCACGCAGCGCGTGCTGCTGGTCGATCTCGACCCGCAGGGCAATGCCTCGACCGGTCTTGGCGTCGATTATAACGCCCGCCAGATCGGCAGCTATGCCGCGCTGATGCAGGAGGCACCGCCTGAAAAGCTGCCCCGCCCGACCGAGACCGCCAATCTCGATATCATCGTGGCCAACACCGATCTGGCCGGTGCCGAGATCGAGCTGATTGGCAGCGAGCGGCGTGAGTTTCGCATTCGCGAGGCGCTTGAGGCCCTGTCAGGCCGCTATGACGTCATTCTGATTGATTGCCCGCCAAGCTTGGGTCTGTTGACGCTCAACGCCCTGGTGGCGTCCGATGCGGTGCTGATTCCGCTGCAATGCGAGTTCTTTGCCCTTGAGGGGATCAGCCAGATCGTGCGGACGGTCGATCGCGTGCGTCGTGCATTCAATGCGGATCTGCATGTGGCGGGTATCATCCTGACCATGTACGACCGGCGCAATAATCTGTCTGAACTCGTCGCTGCCGATGCGCGCAATTTCTTCGGCGAGCAGGTGCTCGAGACCCTGATACCGCGCAATATCAAGATCTCCGAGGCCCAGAGCCACGGATGTTCCGTGCTCGAATACGACAGGCGCAGCAGCGGTGCGGGCGCCTATCTGGCTCTGGCGCAGGAAATTGCCGGGCGTTTGGGTATCACCCATAAGGAAGGGGCTTCCTCATGAGCAAGAAACCGGCTCCGCGCCTCGGGCGCGGCCTCGCGGCCCTTCTCGGTGATCAGGCCATCGACATGCCCCGGGCTCAGTCGTCCAGTCACGAGAGCGTTCCTAACCCGTCCGTGCTCGGTGTTGATCTTCTGGCCCCTGGCCCGTTTCAGCCGCGCGTGGATATGGATGAGGGGCGTCTGAACGAGTTGGCGGATTCGATCCGCAGCCGGGGCGTCCTTCAGCCCATTCTGGTTCGGCCCGACCCCGATCAGAAGGGGCGCTATCAGATCATTGCTGGTGAACGTCGCTGGCGGGCATCGCAGCGCGCCGGGCTGCATGAGGTGCCGGTGCATGTGCGCCTGCTGGACGATGCCGATGCCATGGCGGCGGCACTGGTCGAGAATCTTCAACGCGCCGATCTGAACGCGATCGAAGAAGCTGAGGGCCTGCAACGGCTTCTGACCGATTACGCCCTGACGCAGGAGGAACTGGCCGGTGCGGTTGGTAAATCCCGCCCGCATATCGGCAATATTCTACGTCTGCTGAACCTGCCTGAAGCTGTGCGTCAGAAAGTGCGTGACGGGCTTCTGAGCGCGGGCCATGCCCGTGCGCTGTTGGCGCACCCCGACCCCTGTGCGGCAGCCGATATTGTGATCGCACGCGGCTCAATGTGCGTCAGACCGAAGCACTGGCCCGTCAGGCTCCCAAGGCAGAGCAGGAAGCCATCAAGGCCCCGCGCGACAACGAGCTGGTGCGTCTTGAACGTGATCTGGCCACAAGACTGGGGCTGAAGGTCAAGATCGAGTTCAACGGCAAGGGCGGGTCGCTGCGTCTGGACTACCGCAGTCTCGATCAGTTCGACACCCTCATGCGCCTGTTATCGCCCGAGAAAGCTTCCCGATAGTTTCGGATGCGGAATAGTGCATTTTTCCTCTTGATGCCTGTTCCGCCCTTTGTTAGAAGCCACCTCACCGGAGCGGGGCTATGGGCACATAGCTCAGTTGGTAGAGCAGCTGACTCTTAATCAGCGGGTCCAAGGTTCGAGCCCTTGTGTGCCCACCATCGCCCCGCCGGTACCTCCTTGTATTATGCATTTGTCCTGAGATGTTGAGCTTGCGCTCGCGCCTTCACCTGGCACTGTTGCATTTGCTTCCAATGCCCCGCAGAAAATTGTGCAGATCTTGCGCTTTTCTGGTTCGTCGTCGTCAGGCGCTCACACGGCTCATCGAGGCATCCCTCAGATTCGCGTTTCGCTTCTTTCCAGTCGGAAAAGATGAAGAGGGCTCTGAGGCGCGGCAATACGCCGAGCATCGAAACAGGCGAAGATTTTCAGAAGAGAGCGCTGGCTGGGATGGGAGGGATCGAACCTCCGAATGGCGGAATCAAAATCCGCTGCCTTACCGCTTGGCTACATCCCATTGCGTGACAGGCTTTTAATCTGCCTCTCGGCAGACGTAAAGCCATTATGTTTCGAGTTCGAGTGAATGATCGGCGATGCCTGTATGGCGGGTCGCCTCTTCCATCAGGCGGTCGGGCGAGGGCTTGAGCACGCCGAAACGCTCCGCCTTGTCCAGAGCCTGATCGAGGGCCGCCATGGTCTGTGAGAGATCGGGGCTCTCATCCTTTTCCCAGGCGCGCAGGGCAAAGCCCCAGACGCCTACGAGCGCGTTCAGACGCATGGCCCCGCTGAGCCCGTTGCGCTCCACACCTCCCAGATCGGCCATCCAGCGCATCGTATCGAGTGTCGCAGCGCCCAGAATGACGGCCAGCCCCGGATCGGTGGGCAGAGCCTGAAGCACGGCGCGAATGCCTTCGCGATATTGCTGGAATACGTCGAAACGCCGCATGAAGAGATCAAAAACGCGCTCGCGCACCGAGCCGCCCAGCCCGTCATCGCGAAAGGCTGATTCATCGGCCAGGCGGCCCAGACGCAGCAGCAGGCTGTGACGAAACGGAAAACGACCACGAACCTCATCGACCGGAAGCCCGGCGCGATGCCCTGCCTCTACCAGCGAGAAACGATTCCAGCCCTTTTCAGCGGCAAGAGCAAAGCCTGCCTCCAGAAGTGCCAGATCAAACTCTTCGCGATCGATATCCGTCATGAACCTGTCCCTAGTCTTTCTGCGCCCGATCATACCCTATGAGGGCGTCATGACAATCGAATGACAGGTTCAGAGGCCGGGTTTTCCTGTCAGGAAGCCATCTCTTTCGCGCGTGCCATGGCCTGATCGACGGCTTTCGTCATGGCTTCGGGCCAAGCCTGCGGCGCCATCAGCGCGTTGAGCGCCTTGGCGGTGACGCCGTTGGGGCTCGTGACATTTTTGCGCAGGGTCGCGCTTTCCTCGTCCGATGCCGCAATCAGGGCGCCTGCGCCCGAGACCGTGCCGCGTGCGATGAGTCGTGCCGTTTCGGGGGGGGAGCCCGACACGCAGCGCCTCTTTTTCGAGAAGCTCCGCCAGAAGAAAGACATAGGCCGGCCCGCAGCCCGAAATAGGCGTCAGGGCTTCGAGCTGGGTCTCGCTATCGACCCAGGCAACGTCACCGACGGCAGAAAGCAGGGTTGTGCAGAGCGCTCTTCCTGCCTCATCGAGATCATTACTGACAACGCCGGTCACACCCCTGCCGATTGCCGCCGGAGTATTGGGCATGGCGCGCACGATTTTCGTGCTGGCGCCTCCACAGGCGGCACTCAGGCTGTCGATCGTGCGCGCGGCCAGCATCGAGATGATGATGGTGCCATCAAGAAAGGGGCGCAGCGAGGCGAGAGCCTCTTCCATACCGGCGGGTTTGACCGCCAGAATGATGATGTCAGGTCTGAAATCAGTGGGGATCTCGCTGGCGACACGCGCGAGACGATGGGGGGCTGGCGGGGCGGCGCAGCTTCGGTCGAGAATGACGGAAGGGGCGACACCCTGATCGAGCCAGCCCTGCCAGAGCGCGCCGCCCATCTTGCCGCAGCCTACGAGCAGAAGAGAGGGCAGACTCATGCTTCACCCACGCAATCGAGCATGGCTGCTTCAAGGGCTTCGGTAGGCGTCTTGCCGCTCCAGAGGGTGAACTGGAAGGCGGGGTAGAACCGCTCGCATTCCGTAATGGCGATATCGATCATGTCTTCCATGCTTTCTGCGGCAAGGCTGGTCGCACCGCGCAGCAGGACAGAGTGCCGGAAAACCGGCGTGCCCGTCTCCAGATCGAGGCTGAAATGGCCGATCCAGAGACGCTCATTGGCGAGCGCGATGAGTTCGTACAGTGCCTTGCGGCGATTGGCGGGAGCCCGCAGGTCGAAAGTGCAGGTGAAATTCATGGCAGCGATCTCGCGCGACCATGAAAAATAGAGCCCGTAATCGCACCATTTGCCCGGCGCTTCGGCAGCCATTTCCGATTCGGTACGGCGGTCGAACGCCCAGTCATGACCGCAGACGATCTGCTCCATGACGTCGAGCGGGTTGGTAACCTGATGCGAGGAGGAGGAGAAGGAAAGAGCAGGCATTCGGGACTCCCTGGGCCGGTGAGGCGCCGCGCGAGGCGATGCGCATCACGATGTCTGCAACGATATGAGAACCCGCGGAATTCAAGCCGCGAATCGTCATATCAGGCAACGTTACGGATGCCCGGCCTTTGTTGCAAGGACGCAGACATCCGGGATCTTCAAGAGTGGGTCGTCGGTGCGGTAACGGCTTTTTCGAGATCGGCCAGGCGCTCTTCAATGCGAGCGAGGCGGGCATCAGCATCTTCCTGTGCCATGCGCGCGCGCGTGGCGAGTTCGCGTGCCACGTCGAGCTCGTCGCGCCGCACCAGATCGAGCGAGGAGAGAACCTCGTCGATGCGCGCACGCACCACGGCGTGCAACTCTTCACGCAGTCCTGTCAGGGCTGAAAACGCGCCTCCGGCGGCGCCTGCGAGATCATCGAAAAAACGGGGCCGGTCTGCCATGGCGGTTTCCTTGCTTTCCTGACGTCCGGTCTGGCGACCGGGCGGTTATGAGGCCCCCGTGCGTTCAGCCGGGGTCACGCTGTGCCCAGACTGACTCTCACCTCTGCCAAGAGCAACGCAGCAAGGCCCGATGCGGATGCCCGCGCTGCGTTTTTCTCCGGCTGGTGTGGCTTGGAGGTTGCGTTGCGGCGTCTTATACAGGTTCCATGATGATCGTCACCGGCGGCGCCGGATTTATTGGTTCGTGCCTGGTCGCAGCGCTCAAGGCGCGCGGTGAGGTCGTTGCGGTCGTTGATCGCCTTCGTGACCAGGGCAAATGGCGTAATCTCGCCAAGCATCCGCCCGACCTGCTGATCGATCCTGACGCGCTCGAGACATTTCTGTCGAATTCCACCGATATACGTGCTGTCTTCCATATGGGGGCGATCAGCAGCACCACGGCGCGTGATGGCGATCTAGTGTGGCGCACCAATGTCGATCTCTCAGAGACCCTTCTCGATTGGTGCGCGGTGCGTGATGTCCCGCTTTTTTATGCGTCATCCGCGGCGACCTATGGGGCGGCCGATCGGCCGGAGCAGTTTTCTGACACTCCAGGCTCTCTGTCATCCCTCAAGCCGCTCAATCTCTATGGCTGGTCCAAGCATGTTTTCGACCAGCATCTTCTTGCCCGCCTTGAATCCGGCGGGATAATGCCGCGCCAATGGGCCGGGCTCAAATTTTTCAACGTCTACGGCCCCAACGAATATCACAAGGGGTCGATGATCTCCGTTGTGAAGGTGAAATACGACGAGGTGAAAAGCGGTGCGCCTGCCAAGCTTTTCCGCTCCGTCCGGCCCGATCTGGAGGACGGCGCTCAGGCGCGTGATTTCATCTGGGTGGGCGATCTGATCGAGATCATGCTCTGGCTCTACGATCATCCCAAGGTAAGCGGGCTGTTCAATTGCGGTACGGGTCAGGCCCGAACCTATGTCGATCTCGCTAATGCCGTATGCGACGCTGCCGGTGTGCCGCGTCGCATTGAGTTCATCGACATGCCCGAATCCCTGCGGGGCCAGTATCAGTCCTATACCTGCGCCGACATGACACGCCTGCGCGCAGCCGGTTACGACCGTCCCTTTACCTCACTCGAAGATGGCATCACACGCTATGTGCGCGATTATCTCGCGACACCTGACCCCTATCTGTAAAGCTATCCATGCACTCCCATCCGATCATCCTGCCCCAGTTCGATCCGATTGCCGTTCATCTGGGGCCTTTGGCCGTGCACTGGTACGCGCTGGCCTATATTCTCTCGATCCTGATCGGCTGGAAAATCGCCATCCGGCTCTGCGGTCTGGCACCTCGTGCGGCCACGCGCGAGCAGGTGGATGATTTTGCCTTCTGGGCCATGCTTGGCGTCGTACTGGGTGGGCGGTTTGGCTATATCCTGTTCTACAAGCCGGGCTTTTATCTCACCCATCCGTTGTCCATTATCGAGGTCTGGCAGGGGGGCATGTCGTTCCATGGTGGCGCGTTGGGCGTGATTCTGGCGCTTGCCTGGTTTACCTGGCGCAATGGGCTCAGCTTTCTCTCCTTCTCCGACCGCATCACCATCGTTGTGCCGCTCGGGCTCGGGCTCGGGCGTTGCGCAAATTTCATCAATGGCGAGTTATGGGGGCGTCCGGCGCCGGATTGGCTGCCCTGGGCAATGGTGTTTCCGACCGGTGGGCCGATTGCCCGTCATCCCTCGCAGCTTTACGAGGCGCTGACCGAGGGTCTCTTGCTGCTCAGCGTCATGCTGATTGCCGCAAGCCGCCCCTGGGTGCGCATGCGTTACGGCTTCCTGTCGGGTCTGTTCCTGTTCGGCTATGCCGTTGCACGCAGCTTCTGCGAGCTGTTTCGTGAACCCGACGCGTTTATCGGCTTTCTGCCTTTTGGCGTGACCATGGGACAGGTGCTCTGCGTCCCGATGGCGCTGGCCGGGCTGTGGCTCATGGCCTACGGCGTGCGCCACCCGCATACGATCGAGGGAGAAAAGGCTTATGGCTGATCAGGCGCCGCGCGGCTGGGTGATCCGGGCCGATTCTCTGGCCTATCTGCGCCATGGTTTTTTCACCCGATTGGGCGGGGTCTCGCCCAGCCCCTTCAATTCGCTCAACTGCTCTTTGGCATCGGCAGACCGACCCGAGAACATTGCTGAAAACCGCGGCCGCGTTGCCCGGTTTCTCGGGGTGGAAACACCTTCTCTGCTTGGCCTGACGCAGACCCACTCAGCCGATGTCGTGACCCTGACGCGCGAGACGCCGGTCTGGCAGACGGGACGCGGCCCCAAAGCCGACGCGCTGGTGACGGATCGGGACGATCTGGCGCTTGGCGTCATCACCGCCGATTGCGGTCCGGTTCTGTTTGCGAGTCCCGATGGTCGGGTCGTGGGGGCGGCCCATGCAGGGTGGCGCGGGGCGGTCGGCGGCGTGCTTGAGGCGACGCTCTCGGCCATGGCGGCTCTGGGTGCCGGAGATGTGGTGGCCAGTGTCGGGCCTTGTATCCGTCAGGAAAGCTATGAAGTCGGGCCCGAGATGCGCGAGGCTGTTCTCGATGCCTCGCCTGAAGCGGCGCATTTTTTCATGCCTGCCTTGCGTGATGGGTATTTTCTTTTCGACATGCCCGGTTATTGCCTCCACAGACTGCGTCGTGCCGGGCTGCGCCATGTGTCCATGATGGGGCTCGATACGCGCTTTGATGTCAGGCGCTTTTTCAGCCATCGTCGTCGCACCCTTGCAGGCGGCGGTGTCATCGGCCATCAGATCTCGGCAATCCGGGCGGGAGCGCAGGCATGAAGCGCCCTTTGAGAACCGTTATCGGTCTGTTCAGCACCATGACCCTGCTGGCCGGGTGTGTGGAAATGCCGCGCCCCTTCGGTGATCCTGGTCCAGAGGGACGCCGCCTGGCGCTCACCACGCCGCCGCCCCGACTGGCCGTGCCGACCCCGCCTGATTCGCTGCTCGATAATACGGCCTCGGCGCTCTGGGCCAGAGAGGTCGCAACCCAGCTTGTCGATCAGTCGCTTCCCGCCGTGGCCCAGCCGGCAAAGCCCGGCGACTGGTGCTCAAGCTTTCTGCCACCATGCAGGGCAGCGACGTGACACCGCATTATGTGGTGATGATGCCCACTGGCGAGGCGCGCGGCCACTGGGATGCGGCACCCATTCCGGCCTCCGTCTGGGCGCAGGGGGAAAAGTCCGTTCTCTCCTCGCTGGCCGCGGCATCGGCGCCGCAGATCAGTTCGGTTCTGACCGGCATTCAGGCTGCAATGATGCAGGCCGACCCGCACAGCCTCAAGCGTCGCCCCGCCAAGGTGTATTTTAAGGGCGTGAAGGGTGCCCCCGGTGACGGGAATGTCTCGCTGGCCCGCGCTTTTATTGCGAGTTTCCCCGATCAGCACGACCAGTTGCAGAGCAACGCCAAGGATGCCGATTACAGCGTCGAGGCGATCGTGACCCTGAGCGATGGCCCCGCTGGCACGACCGGCCACCCAACCCAGCATATCGAGATTTCATGGCGCACGGTGGCTGCCGACGGCAAGGAAGCAGGGGCTGCCACCCAGCTTCATGATATTGACGCCCACTCGCTCGATGGGCCCTGGGGTGATGTGGCTATGGCCGCTGCTTCCGAGGCGGCAGGTGGCGTGCATCAGATCATTACCAATTACTCGGGGCGCGATCATAAGCCATTGCCGCCTGAGAATACGGCTACGCAGAAACAGGTTTTGTGATTTGTGATAGCTGTGTCCGCAAGCTTAGCTGGTCGTGGCTCGATGCCGCCCCGTCTGGTGCCGGGGCGATCACCCGCTCACGGTGTCGGACGCGAGGGGCCTCTCTCGAAAGGTCATGATCCTGAGCAGAAACATCTACTTCCAGAAAGCCGATCCCGACGCCCAAAAAGGTGTTGGAAGTTTCCCGCTCAGTGATGCGCGCGAAGCACTCAAGGCGATCGGCGATCCTTCCTTCAAGGAATGGGGTGTCGAGTGAGAAAATGGAGATGGTGACATCGAAACGGGTGAGCAGATACCTAACACCCGCCCAGATGGCAGCCCTAGTTTCGTATCGCTCACCGACACGTTTCTTGTCACCGTTAAAAACGGGCAGACTGAAGCTCTCCACTGAGATCGGCCCCTTGGGCGCAAAGATACGATCCGCGTTCATGTGTTGAATGACTATGAAGACTTCAGATCGCATTTCGAAAGCTGATACCCAGCACATGGGTGGCGAGAGTCACAGAGTTGTAAAAAACGCTCTGTCGGTTGATCTGGGTCGCCATGAATTAATGACAGCGTGGCGCGGCGTTGTTAGAAGGCCGCGTTTGCTGCCGCCCCGGACCGGAGTCGTTTCCCGATGAAGATCGTCGCCTGTAACAGTAACCTGCCTCTGGCGCGTGCCGTAGCTCAGGAGCTGCGTTTGCCTCTGTGCAAGGTGTCGGTGCGGCGTTTCGCCGATGCCGAGGTCTTCGTCGAGATTCAGGAAAATGTGCGTGGCGAAGATGTCTTCGTCATTCAGAGCACATGTTCGCCGACCAATGACAATCTGATGGAATTGCTGATCATGCTCGACGCCTTGCGTCGCGGATCGGCCCGTCGTGTCACGGCTGTCATGCCGTATTTTGGCTATGCAAGGCAGGATCGCAAATCCGGCCCGCGTACGCCCATCAGCGCCAAGCTGGTGGCCAATCTGCTGGTCGAGGCCGGTGCGAACCGTATTCTGACCATGGATCTGCACGCCATGCAGATTCAGGGTTTTTTCGATATTCCGGTCGATAATCTTTACGCAGCGCCGCTTTTCAAGCGTGACATCAATGCCCGCCACCCGAATGAAGACCTCATGATCGTCTCGCCGGATGTCGGGGGTGTGGTCCGTGCCCGTCAGCTCGCGCAGCGTCTGAACACCGATCTGGCCATTATCGACAAGCGTCGCGAGCGCGCCGGTGTGTCCGAGGTCATGAATGTGATCGGCGATGTCGCGGGGCGCTACTGCATCCTGGTCGATGATATCGTCGATAGCGGCGGCTCGCTGTGTAACGCGGCTGAAGCTCTGATGAAGCACGGCGCTGCCGGGGTCGAGGCTTACGTGACCCATGGTGTGCTGACGGGCACGGCAGTTGATCGCGTCAAGGCGTCGCCACTCAAGATGCTGACACTCACCGACAGCATTCCTGCGACCGAGGCGATGGAAGAATCGCCCAATATTCGTCAGATCAGCACCGCCAATCTTCTGGCGCGCGCATGAGTGCTGTGGCAGATGAAAGCTCTGTCTCTTCGCTCTTCGACTAAGGAACGGTTTTCATGCTGCTTCGTCGCCCCTTCTGGTATCTGCGCCATGGTCAGACCGACTGGAACGCACAGAATCTCTCTCAGGGCCGGACAGATATTCCGTTGAACGCCACAGGGCGGGAACAGGCGATCAAGGCGGGAGATTCACTCTCTCGTCACTGGCGCGATGGCGCATCGCCCATCGCCCGTATTATTTCTTCCCCTCTGACACGCGCTCATGACACGGCCTTGGCCGCTCAGGAAGCGATCGCCGTTTCAGGTGGTATCACCTTACCGCTTTCAACCGATCAGGGTCTGGAAGAAGTCTGCTTCGGCGTGATGGAAGGCGAGCCCATGGGCGACTGGTACGATCCCTGGATCGAAGGCCAGTTCACGCCTGAAGGCTGCGAAACCTTCGAGGGTCTCAAGACCCGTGCATCCGAAGCCGTGAATCGCGCGCTCGAACAGGACGGCATTCCCATGATTGTGGCCCATGGCGCGCTTTTTCGCGCCTTGCGCGCTGCAATGGATCTGCCGATCAATGTGCGTCTGGCCAATGCTGTGCCGCTCTATTGCGATCCGACCGAGAATGGTTGGGTTCTCACCGCTTACGAGTGACAGAAGCGGGGCGCTGCCCGGCGCCTTGAGAACGGTACAAGCCTCTTTCATCCCTCTCTGAACGAGAGCTAGGATCGAAGAGGCTGTGCTCCTTTACGGATTTCAGGGCAGAGCCCTGAGAAGAATCCCCTTCCGAATCCCGAAGAACATTGCTTTACCCCCCAATTCCGGTAAGGCGCCCCATCACTCAGGCACCCCTGGAGGCCGTGAGTGCAATGAATTTGGGAGAATACCGTGACAAATATGACGTCCCTCGAAGTCTCTACGCGCGCGAAGGCTGGTAAGGGGGCAGCGCGCGCAACGAGACGTGCCGGTCTGGTGCCGGGTGTTGTGTATGGTGGCAAGCAGGAGCCGGCGCTGATCCAGATCGATCCGCGCATCATCCACAAGGAAATGGTCCGTGGTGGCTGGCGCTCGCGCCTGTTCGAGCTGCCGCTCGAAGGTGGCACCGTGCGCGCTCTTCTGCGTGAAGTGCAGCTGCACCCCGTCACCGATGCGCCGATCCATGTCGATTTCCAGCGTCTTGCTGCTGGCGAGAAGGTTCATGTGACCGTCTCCATCCACGTGACCGGCGAAGACAAGGCTCCCGGCATCAAGCGCGGTGGCGTGCTGAACCTGGTTCGTCACACGGTGGACGTCATGGCTGACGTTGACAGCATTCCGGCCAGCTTCACGGTTGATCTGAGCGCGCTCGACATTCACGACAACGTGCGTTGGGACGACCTGACCGGCACCGAGAACGTGACGCCGGTTCTGCAGCTGCCGAACTTCGTCATCGCTACCATCGCACCGCCGACGGTCGATGCCGAGATGGAAGCTGAAGCCGCTGCGAAGGCCGCTGCTGAAGCCGCCGCTCCTGCGAAGAAGAAGTAAGACCGCTCGGGGTGGCCGCAATGCTACTCTGGACCGGGCTCGGCAACCCCGAGCCCGGCATGCGCAGGCAGCGCCATAATATTGGCTTCATGGCTGTCGAGCGTATTGCCGAATACTACCGGTTTTCTCCCTGGCGTGCGCGCTTCAAGGGGGAGACTGCCGAGGGCAGCATCGAGGGACAAAAGGTTCTTCTGCTCAAGCCCATGACCTATATGAATTTATCCGGCGAAAGCGTGCAGCAGGCTGCGCGGTTCTTCAAAATCCCGGTTTCCGACATCACGGCGTTTCATGATGAGCTCGATCTTGCTTTCTGCAAGGTGCGGGTCAAGCGAGGCGGCGGGGCAGCGGGGCATAATGGCCTGCGCTCGATGGACAAGATGCTGGGCGACCAGAACTACCAGCGCGTGCGCCTCGGCATCGGGCATCCCGGTCACAAAGACCGCGTGACGGGCCATGTGCTGGGCGACTTCGCCAAGGCCGAACAGAACGAACTTGAAGAGCTTCTCGATGCTGTCGCGACGGCATCGCCCCTGCTGGCCAGAGGGGAACCGGAAGCGACAATGACCAAAATCGCCATGCTGTGCGGGGAGAAACGCTGATGGGCTTCAATTGTGGCATCGTGGGGCTTCCCAATGTGGGCAAATCCACCCTGTTCAATGCGCTGACCGAAACGGCAGCAGCTCAGGCGGCGAATTATCCGTTCTGCACCATCGA
Organism: Asaia platycodi JCM 25414; assembly: GCF_000614545.1. Taxonomy (GTDB): domain Bacteria; phylum Pseudomonadota; class Alphaproteobacteria; order Acetobacterales; family Acetobacteraceae; genus Asaia; species Asaia platycodi. Next base: position 167,557 of record NZ_BAKW01000005.1, read on the forward strand.
GCCCAATGTGGGTCGTGTGGCCGTGCCAGATCCGCGTCTCGATAATCTGGCCCGTATCGGCAAGTCGCAGAAAATCCTGCCGACCAGCTCGAATTCGTCGATATCGCCGGGCTGGTGCGCGGGGCATCGCGTGGTGAAGGCCTCGGCAACCAATTTCTCGCCAATATCCGCGAGGTCGATGCGATTATTCATGTGCTTCGCTGCTTCGAAGACGATGACATCACCCATGTCGAAGGGGGCGTGGACCCCGTTCGCGATGCGAGATCATCGAGACAGAGCTGATGCTGTCCGATCTGGACTCGCTCGAAAAGCGTCAGGTGTCGCTGCAGAAGCGGGCACGCGGTAATGACCGTGAGGCGCAGCAGCAGCTCACGATCATGGATCCGATCATCGCCGCCCTGCGCGAGGGCAAGCCGGCCCGCACAGCCGTGCCCAAAGGTGAGGAAGAAACGGCCCGTCGCCTGCAGCTCATGACCACCAAGCCGGTGCTTTATGTCTGCAATGTCGAGGAAGGTTCGGCCGCCATCGGCAATAGTCACTCCGAAGCCGTGCGCAAGCGTGCCGAGGCCGAAGGTGCCGCCGTGGTCGTGGTGTCTGCGGCGATCGAAGCCGAAGTCAGCCAGCTGCCGCAGGAAGAGCGTGCCGAGTTTCTCGAAGGCTGGGGCTGAGCAATTCCGGTCTGGATCGTGTCATTGCTGCCGGGTACGGCCTGCTCGGGCTGAGCACCTATTTCACAGTCGGCCCAAAAGAAACGCGCGCCTGGACCATTACCAAGGGCACGAAGGCACCCCAGGCGGCTGCGGTTATTCATAATGATTTCGAGCGCGGTTTCATTGCCTGCGAAACCGTGGCTCATGACGATTACATCGCCTGTGGCGGTGAGTCGGGCGCCAAGGAAGCCGGCAAGCTGCGTATCGAAGGCAAGGAATATGTGGTTCAGGACGGCGACGTCCTGTTGTTCCGCTTCAACGTCTGAGTCTTTTGTTCCGCCTGGTGTGAGGGTTTTTCTCTTGCGCCAGGCGACGGTACTTGACCGTTTCGCGTTACACGCAAAAATGGTGCGTCGTTCTGGAGCGCGCCATGGAAATCCTCGTTGCCTGTGATTCCTTCAAGGAGAGCCTGACCGCCGAGGGGGTGGTCGAGGCGATCATCAGCGGTTTTTCCGAAATTTTCCCGCAGGCACGCTATCACGCTTTTCCCATGGCCGATGGAGGTGAGGGCACGGCGGCTATCATGGCGCGCACGCTTTGCGGTCATCTTGAGACGCGGATGGTCTGCGGGCCACTCGGCGTGCCGGTTGCGGCCAGGTTTGCGGTTCTGAACGAGGGGCGCACGGCTCTGATCGAGCTGGCCGAAGCCGCCGGGCTGGCACAGGTGCCCCCTGAATCGCGTATGCCCCTTTTCACGACGACGCGCGGTGTCGGTGAGTTGATACTGGCTGCGCTCGATCTCGGATGCGAGCATCTGGTCGTGGCCCTTGGCGGGAGTGCCACATGCGATGGCGGGGCGGGGCTTTTGCAGGCGCTGGGTGTCTCGTTACGTGATTTGCGCGGTGAAGAAATCGCCCAGGGTGGAGGGCCGCTTGGTTCGGTCTTTACCCTCGACGACGCAAAGCTCGATCCGCGCCTCGCGGAATGCCGCATCGAGATTCTCTGCGATGTGACGGCGCCCTTGCTGGGTGAGAGTGGAGCTGCGGCCGTATTCGGGCCGCAGAAGGGCGCAACACCCCCTATGGTTACTATCCTCAATGCGTCGCTTGCCCGATTATCCACTACTCGAGGCCCGTTGCGGGCGAGACTGGTCTGCGGTTGCCGGGATGGGGGCCGCCGGAGGCGCAGCGCTGGGTCTGGTTGCCCTATGCGGCGCCGAGCTCGTGCCGGGGGCAGAAGCCATTGCGCGGCTACTTGGGGTGGATGCGCTTATGAATCAGGTCGATCTGGTCATTACGGGTGAGGGGCGACTCGATGGGCAGACGGCGCAGGGCAAGGCGCCTTACGCCATCGCGACCATGGCCAGACAGGCCGGCAAACCTGTCCTGGCGTTTGCCGGCACGTTGGGAAGTGACTGCGAAAAACTCTATGGGCTGGGCTTTGATGCGCTGTTCAGCAGCCTCGATCGCCCCTGTTCGCTGGAAGAGGCCCTGTCTGACGCGGCACCCTCGCTGCATCGCTGTGCACGCAATGTTGCGGCAGGGCTGGCGGTCGGACGCGCTTTTCAAGCAGCACAGGAGTGATACATAGCCTGATCGCTCTTTTGCAGCCTTGGGGCTGAAAGAGTGCCCGATGCATCGCAGACAGGAGAATGCAGGATGGAAGCCGTCACCCCCCAGTCCGATTTCAAGGCTCTGACCGGACCAGCACGCGCAGCCGCCCGTATTCTTGCGATCGCCCCTGAAAGCCAGCGTAACGAGGCATTGCGTGCGGCAGCTGAGTCGTTGCGCCGGCATTCTGCCGATATCCTTGTGGCGAATGCCCGCGATGTGGCTTCCTCCAAGGCAAGCGCCGCCTTTATTGACCGGCTGACGCTCACCCCGGCGCGCATTGAGGCCATGGCCAAGGGACTCGAATCGATTGCGTTGTTGCCCGACCCTGTGGGCCGCGTTCTGTCCGAGTGGACGCGACCTAACGGTCTGGTCATTCGTCGTGTCGCAACGCCACTTGGCGTGATCGGCATGATTTATGAAAGCCGCCCCAATGTCGGGGCCGACGCGGCTGGGCTGTGCATCAAATCCGGCAACGCGGTTATTCTACGTGGCGGGTCCGAAAGCCTCAATTCCGCGCGTTGCATCCAAGGCTGTATCCATGAAGGTCTGGAACACGCTGGTCTGCCGCGTGACTGCGTGCAGATTGTACCGATGCTGATCGTGCCCATGTGGCGTCGATGCTCGGCGCGGCAGGTGAGATCGACATGATCATTCCCCGTGGGGGCAAATCGCTCGTCGAGCGCGTGCAGCGCGAGGCCCGAGTGCCGGTGCTCGCCCATGCTGACGGGCTTTGCCACACTTATATTCACAAAGACGCCGATTTCTCGATGGCACGCGAGATTCTGGCTAATGCCAAGATGCGCCGGACAGGCGTTTGCGGCGCGACCGAAACACTCCTGATCGACCGGAAAATTGCAGCGGATCTGTTGCCGCTCCTGGTTCAGGATTTGCACGCGCTGGGCTGTGCCATTCTGGGCGATGAGACGGCACGCAAGATCGTGCATGACCTCGAACCGGCCAGCTCTGACGATTTTGCTACCGAATGGCTGGATGCGCGTCTCTCCGTCGCGGTAGTAGAAGACATCGATTCGGCTCTTGCGCATATCGCCCGTTACGGCAGTGGCCATACCGAGGCGATCATCACCACCGACGCCGAAATCGCCGAGCATTTTCTGAATGGCACGGACAGTGCTGTGGTGATGTGGAACGCCTCGACACAGTTTTGCGATGGCGGCGAGTTCGGTTTCGGGGCAGAGATAGGGATCGCGACAGGCAAGATCCATGCTCGCGGCCCGGTCGGCCTCGAGCAGCTTACGACCTTCCGTTATGAGGTACGCGGCACCGGCCAGACGCGCCCCTGACGTGCCGCAAATTCCAAAATATGGTGACAGCCGCGCCATTTCGATCGGGTTGCTGGGCGGGTCGTTCAACCCTGCCCATGCGGGCCATCTGCAACTGGCCCGTTATGCCCTGACCCATCTGCGGCTCGATCAGGTCTGGCTCATGGTGTCACCCGGCAATCCGCTCAAACCGCGACTCGGCATGGCCCCTTTTGAAGATCGCCTGGCTTCGGCTCACGCACTCGCCGACGGGCGTCGTATCATCGCGACCGATATCGAGGCCCGGCTGAACAAACGTTATACGGTAGAGACGATAGCCCTTTTGCGCCTGCGCTTTCCCAATGCCCGGTTCGTCTGGCTGATGGGCGCCGATGGTCTGGTGACGCTGACGCGCTGGCGACGCTGGCGCGATCTGGCGCTTCATGTACCCATGGCGGTTGTGCCCAGGCCAGGCAGTAATCGCACTGCGCTTTCGGGGCGGGCGACGCACGCGCTCAGCCATTTGCGCGTGCCGCCAAGACAGGGGCCTATCATGTCGCGTTCGAAAGGTGGTGTCTGGGCTTTTCTTCCGGCGCCGCAAAACGGTATATCAGCGACAGCGCTGAGGGATTCTGGAAATTATCCCGCCGCGCGCTCTCTAATGAATTGACCGGAGTGTCGAGCCATCGCCAGAAAACCGTCCGACGAGACGACCACCCCAGCCCGTCGCAGCCGCGCGTCCGCTGGTGAGACCACGCCTGCTACGGGCGAGAAGACCGCAACCCTGAAAACGGCCGGCACGCCGCGCAAGAAGGCTGCTGCCGCTGGCCCACGCAAGACGCGTGCCGCCGCTGCACCGCGCGAGACGGTCGGGCGTGAACTCGTCGAAAAGGCATTGGGCGTGATCACGACCAGTCTCGATGAAGACAAGGCCGAGGATATCGTGACCCTCGATCTGCGCGGTCGCGCCAGCTTTGCCGATCACATGGTCATTGCCACGGGTATCGCCGATCGTCAGATCGCTGCCATGGCCTCTCATGTCGAAGACAAGCTGAACGAGATCGGCATCAAGCGCATCACCATCGAAGGCGCGAACGGTACCGATTGGGTGCTGCTCGACACCGGCGATATCGTGGTTCATCTCTTCAAGCCCGAGAGCCGCGCGCTATACGCGCTCGAGCGCATGTGGGGCAAGGATCTCGACGACAGCGCCGCAGACGAAGCCGACACGACAGATCTCTGATCGTTCATGATCAGGATCGTCGCCGTCGGTCGATTGAAGAGAGGGCCGGAGCGGGAGTTGTTCGACCGTTATGTCGAGCGCACCCGCCCCAAGGTCGATCTGGTTGAAATTGCCGAATCGCGCGGTAGCGCGCTCGAAATACGCCGCAAGGATGCCGCAGCGATCCTCGCGGCCTGTCCCGAAGGCAGTATCATGGTCGCCCTCGATGAAGGGGGCACGTCTCCCGATTCCCAGCAGTTTTCAACCATGCTCGAGACCTGGCTGGCCACGGGCAAGCAAGTGTCTTTCGTCATCGGTGGCGCGGAAGGGCTCGAGGCGAGTGTGATCGATCGTGCCGACTCGCGTATCTCCTTCGGGCGCATGACCTGGCCGCACATGATCGTGCGCCTGCTTCTGGCAGAGCAGATCTATCGTGCGCGTGCCATCAGCGCAGGCCATCCCTATCACCGTGCCGCCCGTCCATAGCGCGAGAGAGTGTTGTTCCTCTTCCACTGACAGATGCGGCCCTACAGGCAATAAAAAAAGGCGACCCGTTTCCGGGCCGCCTCTGGGCGACGCAATGTGGAGCAGGCTTAGCGTAGGTTGCGGCTCGGGCCTTCAAGGCCGAATGCGTCATCCGGAGCTTCCGCGACTTCGGTCGAATTCATCGGATGCTGAAGAGCGGCAAAGCTCTGCGTCGTCTCAACAGAATGCGAGCGGATGGAACGATGTGCCGGGGCAGGCGTATTATTGGCCATCATCACCCCGTCATCAGGACGGCCATAGATGAAGCCGTAGGTCGGGTAGATGCTGCCATAGGTCTCGGTCTTGCTGTTGAGCGCGACGCGGACAGCAGACCAGTCGTTATTGGGGGAGACATCGATGACGCGTACGTTTTTCGCAACGCCGTTCTGGGCCCAATGAGACTGGTCGATCACGATGGTGCGGTTGTCTTCGATCGCACGAACCACGGCCACATGACCGTAGGGCATGCGGCGAATGGCGCGGAAGTTCAGAACCGAACCGGGCTCGGGGGCGGACCCACGAGCGTAAACGCCACGGGAGTTGTCCCACCAGTCACGAGCGTTGCCGCTCAGAACAACGTCGGAAGCGGTTTTTGCATAAGCGACGCATTGAATGACATGGCCGCCAGAGCGATGACGACGCGCCGTAAAGCGGGTCTGGTGAATCGCACCACGATGCGACCCTGCCAGGTGCCCGACATGCGCGGTGTGCATGACAGATTTGTGAGAAATCTTCTGGCGGGCTTCAGCCTTGGGTGCGAGAAGCGCCGACCCAATCAGAACGGATAATGCGGTCAGAGACGAAAAAAACGGCCTGCGCAGAAGTTTGAGGCAACTTTTCTGTCTCACGTTCATTGATTCCGCATCCGCCTGTTATGTGTTGCATCTAGGTAACTGTGTTCACCTTGAATATGCAACCCGTGTAGCGGTGAGTCGTGGCGAATTTATGAACTTTCCCCGAGAAAAATTTGTGTCAGCCCGGGGAAAGGTCAAGAGGCCTTATTTTGTTGTGATCAACATGACCTCAACAAGCATGCGCGGATCGGCCAGAACGGCCTGAACACAGGCGCGGGCAGGAGCCGATTCTTTCGGCAGCCAGGCGGTCCACTGAATATTCAGCGCGTCACGATCTGCAATATCCTTAAGCCAGATCTGCGCCTGCAGAATGCGGGTATTATCCGTGCCGTGCAGTTCGAGCAGTGCATCGAGCTGCTGCAGCACGTCGGCCGTCTGGGTGGCGAAATCGGCATCGAGATCGCGGGCAACGACGCCTTGGGTGAAAACGAAGCCGTGATACTCGACGGCTTTCGACATGACGGGGTTGGGTTCCGTGCGGATGATGCGGCTCATGGTCGTCTCCTGAAAACCTTGTGTTGCCGGGCAGAGTTTCTTGTGCCCGCTGGGCCGAACTCTGGTCCGGGTGAGGCATCGGGTCAATCCTGACGGGCGGATGATTGCTTGCCTGCATGGCGGTGTCGCGGTATCGCGCCTTAAGGACCGATAGAGGTTTACCCTTGTTCATCAGCGTGAAGGAGAAGCCGGTTTTGCGTGCCCGCACTGTGAAGGTGACCCCCCTGCGCCAGAATTGCACGGTGCTCGAAAGTTCCGAGACCGGACATGCCCTCGTGGTCGATCCAGGTGGCGACGCGCCAGAGCTGCTGAAAATTCTCGACGGCATGACGGTTGATGCCATCCTGCTCACTCACGGTCATTTCGACCATGTCGGCGGGGCAGATGCCCTGCGTGCCGGGCTGGCACGCCGTCAGACCACGCCGGTTCGGATGATCGGCCCTGACCGGCGCGATGAGTTCCTGCTGAATTCGGTCACGGATCAGGCCCAGGCTTTCGGGCTGTTTGACCTGCATGACGCGCATCCCGATCATTTCGTCGTCGATGGCGAAATACTCGAATTCTCGGGTGCTCGCTTCGAAGTGGCGCATTGCCCCGGCCATACGCCCGGCCATGTCATCTTTATATGTCGTGAGGACAAGCTTGCGATCGTCGGTGACACCCTGTTTCGCGGTGTTGTTGGCCGTACCGATTTCGCTTATGGCGACCATGAGAGCCTGATCGCCGGGATAAAGCGCAGTTTGCTCTCACTGCCTGATGATTTCATCGTTCTGCCTGGCCATGGTCTGCCGACCATGATCGGCGAAGAGCGTCAGAATAATCCATTCCTGAACTGAAAGCCGGGAGCCCAGACATGAAGACATTTTTCGCGAGGAGTCTGTTTTTGGCGGGAATCGCCTCCAGCTCGCCTGTGCTCTGCGCACGAGCCGACGGTATTAAGCCGAACGTGGCACAGAGGCCGCTTGAAAAAGCACCCCTGACGATTACCGACCAACAGGGTCAGAAGCACTTGTTTACTGTCGAGATCGCTCGGACGGAGAAAGAGAAAGAAGCAGGCGAAACCCTTCGCGCGTCAGTGCCAGATGGAACAGGGATGCTTTTCCTCTTTACCCCGCCTGAGGCGGCGGCGATGTGGATGCGCGACACGCCCGCTTCGCTCGACATGGTGTTTATCGCGCCTGACGGGCATATTCAGGCCATTGTGGAGAAGGCGGTTCCGTTTAGCGAGAGACGCCTGACTGGTAACGGTGACTCGTCCGCAGTGCTCGAGGTGGCCGCGGGTACGATGGAGAAGAATGGTATTGTTGTCGGTGATGCCGTTTCTTCCAAAGCCCTTCAGACGGCGGGTTGACCGAGATGAAAGTCTTTTTGACAGGCGCAGCTGGGTTCGTCGGTTATCATGTGAGCGAGCTATTGCTGAGCCAGGGACATGAGGTGGTCGGGTTCGACTCATTAAATGAGTACTACAGTGTTCAGTTGAAGAAAGATCGTCTGGGCCTGCTTACGTCAAAGCCGGGCTTCGTTTTCCGTCATGGTGATTTGAGCCGTCGTGAAGACGTTGACGCCATTCTGGCTGAGCATCCCGATATCACTCATATCGTTCATCTAGCGGCGCAGGCCGGAGTGCGCTACTCGTTGGCCGATCCTTGCGCTTATATCACTGCCAATATGATGGGGCATGTCGTCCTACTTGAGGCGGCGCGCCATCTGACAGGCTTGCGCCACATTGTCTATGCGTCGTCCTCTTCTGTTTACGGACTGAACGACACTATGCCGTTTCGTGAGTCTGATGCGGTTGACCGTCCAGGCTCTTTTTATGCGGTGACCAAGCGGGCTGGCGAACTAACTGCCCATGCCTATGGACATCTTTATGGTTTGCGTCAGACAGGGTTGAGGTTCTTCACGGCTTACGGTCCTTGGGGCCGCCCCGATATGGCCTATTACACGTTTGCCCGCGCTATCACGGCGGGTAAGCCGCTCACGCTTTATGCGGGCGAAAGGCTGGCACGCGATTTCACCTATATTGATGATATCGTTTCTGGTGTCGTAGCAGCCCTCGTAAACGAACCTGAAAAAGGAGTTTCGCGTGTTTTGAACCTGGGTAGCGACTCTCCTACCGCTGTGAGCCACCTGGTAGCCTTGCTTGAGCAGGAGTTGGGACGCGAAGCCATCATCGAAGCTAAACGCCGTCCGCTCTCCGATGTTGAAGCGACCTGGTCTTCGCATGAAGTGATGACTGCACTTACCGGTTGGCGTCCTGTCGTTGGTATAGAGGAAGGTGTACGTCGCTTCGTATCATGGTTTCGCGCGTACGAAACCGAGGGGCTTTGAGCCGAGAGTGATTCTAACCCCAGCTATTCGGTGAGTTGAACGCGTTTGTTCTTTTTTCCGTCGTTCTGAATGGCTGGTCAGGTTTTTTTCACTGATCTGT
>NZ_BAKW01000004.1 GCF_000614545.1 Asaia platycodi JCM 25414
AACTACTACAATCAGGGCGGCTATTATAATCAGGCGCCGCAACAGGCTTACCCGCAACAATATCCGAACGGCTACGCCCAGCCCGCCTATCCTGCCCAGCAGGCCTACCCACAACAGGCCTATCCGGCACAGCAGGGTTATCAGGGCTATCGAAACGGCTACTGATGGCTTCCTCACCATCGCTATTGCCTGAGACTTCCTATCCGAGGCAGGCGGCCAAGGACCCTACACACTGATTATGCGGCTGGATCCCGGGCCGTCATGTCAGACACAAAAAAAACCTCCCGCCGTCTCTGACGGTCAGGAGGTTTTTTTGTGACGAATGGCAAGAGTTCACTCAAAGAGGGACCGGGAACAGCGCGCCACGGTATCGCAACGCGCACATTCCCTGCTCTGAGGGATTCTCCTCGATCAGACCGAAAGGGCCTCAGGTTCGGCGCGGGTACGCTTGACCAGTAGCTTGTTCAGGGCGTGCACATAGGCGCGCACGGCCGAGACGATCGTATCAGCATCGGCGCCCTGCCCATCGACCATCTTGCCTCCTTCCTGGAGGCGTACGGTCGTCCTGGCCTGTGCGTCGGTGCCTTCCGTCACGGCACCGACAGAGAACAGCTCCAGCGCTGCCTCATGCGGAAAGATCTCGCTGATCGCCTTGAAAGCCGCATCGACGGGGCCATTACCTGACACCTTGGCCGATTTGACATGACCGTCGACGAGCAGTTCCAGCTCGGCCTGCGCCGGACGTTTGGAGCCCGCCAGCAATTCCAGCGACACGAAGCGTATACGGTCGTGATCGCGCGTCTCATCATCGACCAGCGCACGGATATCGTCGTCGAACACCGTCTTCTTCTGATCGGCCAGAACCTTGAAACGCTCGAAGGCGTCCTGAATCTTGTCGTCAGGCAGATCGTAACCCAGCGCCTTCAGCTTGTCGCGGAAAGCAGCGCGCCCGGAATGTTTGCCCAGAACCAGCGAGGTCTTGCTCCAGCCTACGCTCTCGGGGGTCATGATCTCATAGGTGGCGGCATTCTTCAGAATGCGTCCTGATGAATACCGCTTTCATGTGCAAAGGCATTGCGCCCCACGATGGCCTTGTTCGGCTGCACGTCAAAGCCGGTGATATTGGCCAGCAGGCGGGAAATACCGAGCAGGCGCGGCGTCTCGATGCGGTTCTGGAACGGGATCTTGTCGCGTCGGGTGCGGATAGCCATCACGATCTCTTCGAGTGCGGCATTACCTGCACGCTCGCCGATACCATTGATGGTGCATTCGATCTGACGCGCGCCGCCAGCGACGGCAGCGAGGGTATTGGCGACGCCCAGCCCCAGATCGTTATGGTTATGCGTTGAGAAAATCACCTTTTCTGCACCCGGCACGCGTTCACGCAGCATGGTGAAAATCGCCTGCAATTCGTCAGGCGTGGTGAAGCCGACCGTATCGGGAATATTGATGGTGGTCGCACCATGACGAATGGCCGTCTCGACGCAACGGCAGAGAAATTCGGGCTCGGTGCGCGATCCGTCTTCGGCAGACCACTGCACATCATCCGTGAAGTGACGCGAGGCCTTGTTGCCCTCTGCAATCAGCTCCAGCACCCTCTCCGGCTCCATGCGCAGCTTGTATTTCATGTGCAGCGGCGAGGTGGAGATGAAATTATGAATCCGTCGGCGTGGCGCCTTGGCGATGGCCTCGCCTGCGGCCTCGATATCGCGCTTGCCGCCACTGCGCGCCAGACCGCACACCACCGCTTCGCGCACGGTTTCGGCAATTTTCTGCACGCTTTCGAAATCGCCGGGAGAAGCGACCGGGAACCCGGCCTCAATCACGTCCACACCCAGCTCTTCGAGCGCCTTGGCCATGCGGATCTTCTCTTCGAGATTCATCGAAAAGCCGGGCGACTGCTCGCCATCGCGCAGGGTGGTGTCGAAAATAATGACGCGGTCGTCAGCAACCGTGCCGAAGGAAGGATGGGTAATGGTCATAGTTTTTCTTCTCAACGCTCTGAACAACACAATCATGAACCCCCTGAACGCGCCAGACAGGCTGGCGGCGAAATGCGCTCAGGGGCTGATAAGTCGAAGCGTACGAAGGAGGAGGCCCGGGCACAGCTCGGCGCGTGCTGACGCACGACGCATGATGCCAAAAGAGGGGGCCGACATAATCATGAGGCCCTTCCTACTGCACAAAGCCGCCCCTTGCCTAGCGGAACCGGACGATTTTCTAGCCGGATCGCGCAATATTCGTGCCCGCACCCTGAAAATACCGATCGATTGCAGCGCTCATGGCGCTGGCCACTTGCTGTCGATAGGCGCCCTGGCGGAGCGATGCCTCGTCATGACGGTTGGACATGAACCCCATCTCGACCAGAACGGAGGGAATATCTGCCGATTTCAGCACGACGAACGCCGCATGACGCGCAGGGTGACGCAACAGGCCGATACGGGCTGAAACGCCGAGACGACACTCGCCGCCATGTGGGCCGAGCCACGACGCGTCTCTTCATGAACGAGACTCGCCAGAATATCCTGCACTTCCGTTGACATGCCGTGAAAAGCAGGCCCGGCAAAACGATCTGCACTGTTCTCCTTCTGCGCAAGAGAGGCCGTCTGCGCGTCTGATGCGCCGTTGGAGAGCGTGTAGACACTCGCCCCTCGTACGCCGGGGTCATGCAGCGCGTCGGCATGCATTGAAATAAAAAGCTGCGCCTTGTGCCGATGCGCGAGATCAACACGGCCTTCAAGCGGGATGAAGTGGTCATCTGCACGCGTCATGACGACGTCGTATCGCCCTGCCACCTTGATCTGGCGGTAAAGCTCTTTCGCTGCGGCTGCGGCAATATGCTTTTCATAAGTCCCGCTCACGCCGATGGCACCGGGGTCTTTGCCGCCATGTCCGGGGTCAAGCATGATGACAGGCTTTGGCGGGCTGGCATTGCCAATGACCGCAGGGGCCTTCTTTCCCGCATGGCCGTGGGCCTTGTGCCGGGCAGTGGCAAAGGCCACGGGAGACGGCAGGATCGTTGTCAGGGTGACGGCGCTGCCCATCAGGAAACTCACCTGGCGACGGGTCGGATTCAGGGCGGACATGAGGCGACCTTCGGAAGAGGGCAGAGACCGGCCATTCTGTGGCACCACAATGCGGTGTCAACATGGCAGGGCAGCGAGTCTTGCACGGATCGGGATTTTCGGTCATCCTGCGGGAGAAGGATTGCGAAACGGTCGATCCGGCACCAGCGACAGGGCATAGCTCTCCCACGCGCCGCTCCCGTTTTCCGCCATGCTTCGCGCGTCATCATGGTTTGCAAGAGCCCCCTCCGTTCCGCCGGCCCTTCGCCGCGAAACAGCCAGAGAGGTCAGTCTTCGAGCCGGAGGCGCAGATGACAACTCGCTTGGGGCCGCATGAAATCTGCCAGTCTCGTTTTGTGGAAAACTACCGGATCGGGCAATGCCCGGCTTCCGACGCTGTTCCGCGAGCGCTGGTCTGATGGCTCCTTTTTTTTCAAAAGTCCTCGACATTCTGCCGCGCGCGCCGGAACAGCCACTGTGTCTGCACAGGGCCTGATACCGGGCGTGACAAGGGCCGACCGGAGTTCCCCTTTATATGAACAAGCGTATGCTGATCGACACCACACACGCGGAAGAAACCCGCGTAGTGGTCATGGATGGTGATCGTCTCGAAGATTATGACATCGAAACATCGTCCAAGAAGCAGATCAAAGGCAATATCTACCTCGCCAAGGTAATTCGCGTAGAGCCGAGCCTTCAGGCCGCCTTCGTCGATTACGGTGGCAACCGCCACGGCTTCCTCGCCTTCAGCGAAATTCACCCGGATTACTTCCAGATTCCGGTTGCCGATCGTGAAAAGCTGCTCGCCCTTCAGGACGAAGATCTCCGCGCCGATGAGCGCGTCGAGAACGAAGGTGACAACCAGAGCGGTGACGAGACCGAAGCCACTGAGACCGGCGATCAGGGCGAGTTCGAAGCGCGTCCGGAGACGGTCGGTGGCGAACATGACACAGGCGACGAAGGTGCTGCTGCGCGTCGCACGGCGCGCTTCCTGCGCAACTACAAGATTCAGGAAGTCATCCGCCGTCGCCAGATCCTGCTGGTTCAGGTCGTCAAGGAAGAGCGTGGCAACAAGGGCGCTGCCCTGACCACTTATGTGTCGCTCGCCGGTCGCTATTGCGTTCTGATGCCCAACGCCCTGCGTGGCGGCGGCGTATCGCGCAAGATCACGTCGGACAGCGATCGCAAGCGCCTGCGCGATATCATCGCCGAACTCGACCTGCCTCGTGGCATGGCCATGATCGTGCGCACCGCCGGTGCCCAGCGCCCCGGCCCCGAGATCACACGCGACTGCGAATATCTGCTTCAGCTTTGGGACGATATCCGCAACCACACGCTATCTTCGGTAGCACCTACGCTGATCTACGAAGAAGCCAATCTGATCAAGCGCGCTATTCGCGACCTGTTCAGCAAGGATATCGAAGAAATCATCATCGATGGCGAGCCGGCCTGGAAGAATGCGCGTGAATTCATGCGCCTTCTGATGCCGCATAACGCCAACAAGGTGAAACTCTGGCGCGATCAGAGCCAGAGCCTTTATGGCCGCTACCATGTCGAGGGCCATCTCGACGCGATCGCCTCGCCCATGGCACAGCTCAAATCGGGTGGCTATCTGGTGATCAACCAGACCGAAGCCCTCGTTTCGATCGATGTGAACTCGGGCCGCTCGACGGGTCAGCGCAATATCGAAGATACGGCGGTACGGACAAATCTCGAAGCTGCCGAGGAAGTCGCCCGCCAGTTGCGCCTGCGTGACCTTGCCGGTCTGGTCGTGATCGACTTTATCGACATGGAAAGCCGCAAGCATAATTCCATGGTCGAGAAGCGCCTCAAGGACGCGCTGCGCAGCGATCGCGCACGCATCCAGATCGGCCAGATCTCGCATTTCGGCCTGCTGGAGATGTCGCGCCAGCGTCTGCGTCCGTCTATCGCGGAAGCCGTTCTGGTTCCCTGCCCGCATTGCCAGGGCACAGGTCATGTGCGCGGCGTCGAGAGCGCTGCCCTTCACGTTCTGCGTGCCGTCGATGAAGAAGGCCTGAAGCAGAAAGCGGCCGAGATCAGTGTTCACATCACCTCGGGCACCGCGCTTTATATCCTCAACAACAAGCGCGACTGGCTGGGCGAGATCGAACAGCGTCATCGCATGCATGTGTCATTCCAGCCGGATGACAGCCTGACGCCAGCCGATCTGCGTATCGAACGTCTGCGCCCTCAGGTTCCTGCGGAAACACGTCCTGCCCAGATCCACGAGGTCGAAAGCCCCGTGCCGTCGGTCGAAGCCGTCACGCAGGATGACGAGATCGAGCAGGGCCTGGATAATGCCGTTGCATCAGAAGAGACCCGAGAAATTGGATCCCGCGAAGAGAACACGAGAGAAGATGGTGGGCGTCGCCGTCGTCGCCGTCGTCGTCGCAACGGCCGTCGTTCGGATGACGCACGCGATGCCCAGACGACGTCGGATAACGGGCCCGACGATGAAGGCGAGGATGCACTGCGCGAAGTTGCCGCTGAAGACAACGGACGGGACGAGCAGGCGAACAGCGACGCTGAAGCCCTGATCGTACCGGGACGTCGCCGGATGCGCACGCGTCGTGTGTCACGTGACGAACGTGGCCAGGGTGACCACAATCCGGGTGAGCGTGGCCAGGATGAGCGCGCTCAGTCCGAGCGTCCTCAGGCCGAACCTGTGCACGAAGCACGGCGTAACGATGAGCGTCGTGCGCCTGCAGAGAAGCGTGAGAACCGCTGGGTCGGGCCGACACCTGCCGATCCGTTCGGCGGCGGCTCGTTCGACATTTTCGACATGATCGAACAGGCTGAATCGCGTCTCGGTGCGCCTTCTGCCCTCAATAACGAGCCGAAGCCGACTCTGGCGGTCGAGCCAAAGAGCGTTGAAGAGAAAGCGGCTATCAGCGCCCCGGTCGCTGCTCAGGCAGAGACGTCGCGTCACGGTATCGAGAATGAGGGTCGCAAGAGCCGTTCTCGCCCCCGTCGCAAGCCTGCTGCAGCGGAGATTGCCGAGCCCGCCCCCGCAGAGACGGTCGCTGCCGATTCAGCGCCTGTGCCGGAGCCGGTCGCCGTGGCCGAAGCGGATCAGGACAAGCCCGCGCCCCGTCGTCGCGGTCGCCCGCGCAAGACGCCGGTCGCAGCTGCCGTCAGTGAAGGTGACGCCCCCGCGCCGATCGTCGTTGAACCGGCAGTCGAAGTCGAGGCAGCACCGAAGCCGCGCCGCGGTCGTGCGCCAGCCCGCAAGCAAGCTGAAGCAAAAGCTACTGCCGCCAAGACGCGCACATCCAAAGCCAAGGCAAAGGCTGAAGAGGCGCCCGTGGTCCAGCCGATCAACGTCGATGACGTTGCCCCGGCCAAGCCACGCACCGGCTGGTGGAAGCGCTGATCGATTCAGCTTTTCAAACAGGCGAATAGAAAAAGGGGCGGCTCACACCGCCCCTTTTTTTGATCCCGATCCGCTCCTGCAAAGATGGCAGACATTCTGCCCGCAGTTCCCTTCCCCTCCTCCGGATCGAGGCTGCGCGAGGAATACGGATATGGTGTGCAGCTGATCCCAAGAAACGTAGGGGGCGACCTGTCACGGCGGGATTGACGCGCCTCCCTTTTAAATCTGCTCTGAAAGACAGTTCACCGCATTCATGACCTGGTGCTGATGCAGAACCGTATGGTCGGGGCACGCGTCAGTTGCCACCGGGATCGCCGTTATCTCCGCTTGATAGTTGACAGACTTCGTCCATCTCGGAAGCTCCAACACCCCAAGCTTGCATCGTCGCGCCACGCTCCAGGGTGCAGGGCTCGACCGCCTCGATCAATGCTTCCCTGCTACCTGCCTCAAGAGCACGCCACGAAACTCCACCGCTCCATCGAACGGCTTTCTGGCTTGATCCGAAATTCGAACTGATCGCCATCACGGTCACAATTGAAGACGAGCCTTGGCATTCTGGAAGACAGATCTCTCACGCGAGCAGATGCCTGCGCGAGCAGTCCCTGGTCGCGCGACGCAACGTCCACAATGATGCTCTCGAGATTGCGACTGGAAACAGAGAAATCGAATTCGACGCAGTAATGCCCTTTTGGAAGGTCCCGATAGGGGCCAAAAACAAGGTGCCCGTTCTTATAGTGATCGGCTTTGAAGACCAGGCGATCATCGTTGAGAGAACCGTGATGATGATGGAACTCGCGGGCAGCCAATCGGTAACGCCCTCTCTTTTCAAAATTCTCGAATGGCGCGAAACGCAGACGTTCCGCTCGATCAAAAAAATTTGCGGAATGCTTGAATATCGTATCTGGAAAAAAGGTTATGCCCGCTATCGTGGATGGCGTCCTGCACTCCGGTTACGGTCGACTGGGCTTTCTGCACGAAATGCACGACCGACCCTGCGAGTTCGGGCTCCTTTTGCAGCGCTACGGGCAGCGCGGCGTAGAGATGATGGGCGTCTCCTTGCTCGAAAGAGGCCAAAGCATCGATAATCTGCGCATCGACAATTTCACTTGAGTAAGATTGCAGGACGCGCTCCTGTGCAGCCATGACTGCGCGGTAACACGCCTCGTCTTGAAGGGAGACGACTGCGGCGGCGAACAAATTGAGATCGTAATAATGAAACCCCAACGGGTGATCGACCATCAATTCACGCAAGGCAGTCGTCGACCATACTATTGTTGGAAGCCCGCATCGCATCGCTTCGAATACAGGCAGCCCAAACCCCTCGTGCTCGGAGAGACAAACAAGTACATCAGATATGCGGTAAAGCTCTTCAAGTTCGGCTTCCGAGACTTCTCCGTGGAAGTGAGTTTCAACGTCAGGGTATGTCGCAGCATGCCGTTCGATCTCGATTTTCACATCGTCTTCACGTCCTGCGAAGCGCACGATCACCGGCTTGCCCGTTTCCTCAAAAACGCGGTTCGCCATCGAGATGATCGATTTATGGCCTTTGTGTTGTACGACACGACCAACGAAAAGCAGCGTGATCACGCCTTCAGGGGCGAAGCGTCGCTCCTGCTCGCGCCTCTCCGAACCGCCTTGCAGATAGCGACTTGCCGGATAGACAACAGAGGAACGTGACGCCTGGCCGCCCAGCGCCACGAACTGATCTCGCGTGAAAGACGAATTCACCCAGAAAAAGAGATTGGGCTTTCCGGATATCGCAACGATATTCTCGAACCCCTCGAGCGTATGGACGAGATAGCGCTCTTTGGAGAAATAGAACCAAGGAGACGTGTTGTTATGCCACCGAATCACAGAGGGCGTTGCACGCTGGCTGAGGAATGAATCCATCTCGGTCCAGGCACCGCAATAATGGTAGACTACGATCCCATCCGGATGATCGCTACACCAAGCATAGAAGGCTTCCAATCCCTTGACCGGCACGTCGGGATAACGAAGCGGATCGAAGCGCTCCGCAAATATCCCAAATTCGTGCGTCTCACCCGGGAAAAGAGCCAGGACACGTTTGAACTCATAGATACAATCGAAACCTATCGAGTCACTTTTTTCAAACAAGCCCTGTACAACAAACGCTATTTTCATGATGTATAAAGGCCTTCACAAATCAATGTCAGAGCTGCCAACGGTGTGACCATTGGCTTTCAGCATTCTCTGGTAATAGCTTTGGGAAAGATCGGGCTTTCCAACTCTTTTATAGAAATGACCTATTTGCAAAAGAAGATCATCATCCTCGGAATTTATCCGCAACGCCTGCTGATACCGTGCTTCCGCTTCCTTAAACTGACCCGCTTCCTTGTGCATATGTGCTGACTGGATGATGTAGCCATAACGCGTCGGGTCGAGAACGAGACCTCTATCGTAAAATTCCGCCGCTTCGATCCAGTTGGCATCATCCCTGGCAGCATCGCCCTTGCGAAAGAAAAATCTCGCCTGCCGCTTGAGCAGATACTTGCTCCCTGATGCTGAAATCAGTCGTAACTGAAGCTCTGGATAAACTGCAAACCAGCGACGAATGACATGCATGATGCGGCCTGAAACGGGAGTGTCCTCCCTCTCAAGCATGTCATCCTCGAGTTCAACGACAGACGTGAAAGTGATCCCCGAAAAAGTGACTGCGCCATCGAAAGCCTCTCCAACGGTGAGGATGATTTCGATTTCTGGCGCCTTGCCCGTTAGCTCGACGATAAGAGGCTCGAAATCTCGATGCACACCTGGTGACAAGGTCAAAACGCCACCGACTATCTGTTGACCCTGCGAATTGATGTCGATTTTGAGCGGCACCTGGTGACTGGACAAAACCGTTATCGTCGCCCGTAATTCGCAACGATACGCGCCAGGCGGCATCCTGATATACTGACTGGAAATGAGACGATCTGCGGCGATGCGCGTTGGCTCGAGCGTGCCCGGCGCATTCCCCTCCTGACTGGCAACGCGCACGCCTTTCCCCAACCAGAATTCATCAGGCCCGAAGGTAATGGATGGTGTGCGGGCAGGCGCGGTAAGGAGACTGAAAAGCTCCCGCTCCTGATCCAGATAATCTCTGTAGATTTTCAGATCGTAGAGCGAAGTGATGTTATCGTGCGAGTCGAACACAAGTTCCGGATCGAAGCCGCAAGGGAAGCGCTCATAAAGCGAGGCGCGAATAGTCTCGATGGTCTGTACAAGACGAGGGAGGTCTTTGATGGCAGGACGTGCCAAATCCTCGATAACCGACGGTCCCTGTTTGCTCTTCAATGACGCAAGGGCGGCTCGAATTTGCTTATCTCGCAGCCTGGGAGAATAAATATTCAAGATTGACTCTTGAATAGAGAGCAGCCTGCTTTTTGCAGAATCGGCTTCAAGGACTCCTATCGCAGAGACGAAGAGATCCATGTCATAATTCGGGAAGCCGAATGGATGGTCGACAAGAATTTCACGGAATACGGTCGTCGCCCAGGCTACGACTGGCAACCGATGCCGCATCGCCTCGAAAATCGGAAGGCTGAAACCCCCGTGTTGAGACAAGCAGACAAATACGTCTGCTGCTTCATAGAACTCTGTCAGCGCCTCGTCCGGGATAGCCCTGCGAACGACGATTTCGGCTTTCGAACTTCTGACAGACTGACCTGAAGCATCGTCAATCTCACACGCACCGTCACCCGCTCTAACAATGAGAGTCAATCTGACGCGGTGACCAAGCACCTCCTGCGCTCGGTCAGCCAGGGCAATGGCATTGATATACCCCTCATGCGCCTCTCCTCTTCCTACAAAAAGGAGCTTGATGGGCGTGTATGAGGTCGGGTCAAGTGCCGGCGCCGCGCTTGTTTTTGCAGGAGGTACATCAAGGCAGGAACTGGCAGGCAGCACGACATGACAGCGCTCAGGTGCAGCACCCAGAGAGATCAACTGTTCCCGACAGAAGCGGGAATCCGCCCAGAAATTGATGTGCGCGCAGTCGATGAAATCGACAATCGTCTCGTATCCGAGGAGCGCAGCATGGGCTTTTCGATCTTGACCGTTAAGGGTAAACCAGGGAGGTGTCGCAATATGCCACCGTATGACAACATGCCGGCAATGCTCTCGCAGAAAACGATTGAAAGGCGAGTGACCGTCACAATAATGGAATAAAACGACAACCTCAGGGTCTTCAATTAACCACCGCTCGAAAGCCGAGGTGGGCTCTACGGGAAGATCCGGAACGGCATCTGCATCATAACTGTCGGCAAAGATACGGATATCATCAGGGAAATTATCATTCGATTTTAAATATTTGTATTGATACTCGATATCTCTGATAAATACAGCGTTGTTTCTCGGAAAATTAACAACGATAAGTGCTATTTTCAAAATAAACCTCCCAGAATCAAAAGGATTTTAATAGTGTTATTCCTATTTATTCGAAATAATCCAAATTCATAACGGAACATCGATTAATATAGTACGTTACCTTCTGGGTTGTGTTGTCGAGCATGTAAAAAAGCATTTATGCTGATTTCGTATAGCGCCAAATTTTACAGGCCGACACCCCCCATGAAGCCCAACCTGAGCCTGTCTGTCGCCAAGATCGGATAAAAAGGCGCAGATGTCCCGTCGAAGCAAAATTGCACTGCCTATCGTGCCCCCATCGTCTAACCCGTGCCTGAAAGACTGGCCTTGCCAGACGGATCGTCGAGCCAACCTGCTTCGCGCAAATGCACCACATGATGACGCGAAACGGGGACGCTTACCCCGTTAACCAAGGTTAACCGCAGGGCCCTGGGGGTGCCATCCCACCTAGCCAGAGCCTTACGGGCGACCCACCAGGAACGATGAACCTGCAAGCCTTCGCATGTGGCTTGCCGGGCTAGAGCCTCGCGAAACACGCCGTGAACCAGTTTCGACCCGTCGCTTTGGTGGCAGCGAATGTAATGGTCCTCCATCTGCAGCGCGAGGATGGTTTCAGGGCGCGGGAAGTTATCGGCGATCCGGACCTGCTGGACGGCGGAGAAAGCCTCTTCCCTTTCGCTTGCCTTCGCCACGCTCGACAGATCTCGCACCGGCATTTTGCGTGATGTCGCATAAGCAGAACGACAAGAGCGACGCCTGGCAAGGCGATCAATAACACTTGCCCGTACCACTGCCACCAACCGGGCAAGCGAGGCCAGACCAGAACTTCTTGCCGTAGCAGATCAGACCCAGACGACGCGCGAGGAGCAGCGGCCCTGCATAGAGCCCCAGCCCTGTCAGGGCGCAAGTTACCCAATAGACCAAACGCGCAATTGGACCGGGGTTGAGATAGCTTCCATAGGGCCCGACAAAACCGAAGAAAATACCGCCCGATACCGCAATGATGACCAGCTTCATCATGAGACGGCGTGGCTGAAGAAGCCTGCCGTCATCGGGTATTCCTACAACCTTTTCCTGCACCATAGCCTTCAAGCCCCTGCCCTCCCCGGCCAAGGTAACGCAGCACTCCTGACGCGGGCATGCAATGCCCGATCGCCCTTTCGCCCGCTCGCCCATTCACGAAAGGGCGCTGGCCTGTCTGGCTAGAAGCGGCTTTCTGGGCCGTATGTTTTCAGGAGTTCGGTCTCGATGTTGCCCTTTTTTCGCCTCGTATCCTGCCTCTGCCTTGTCGGCATTCCGGCAAGTTCAGCTCGCGCAAACACTTCCTCCGTCGGTTGTCAGCATCTGACAACACCGAGCGGGCTCGAACTTGGCATCTGGTATCCGAGCCAAGGCAACTCACGCCGTCAGGATCTCGGTCCCTACGAGCAGACGTGCATTCCTGACGGGCCGGTTAGGGGCCAGAACCGGGCGTTGATCGTTTTCTCTCATGGCACGGGTGGATCATGGACCAGTCATCTCGATACGGCAGCAGCATTGGTGCATGAGGCTATGTCGTGGTGGCCATGACCGAGCCCGGGGATAACTGGCGCGATCAGTCGCGCGTCACCGATCTGGTGGGAAGAACACGCGCCCTGAGCGCAACGCTCGATTATATGCTTTCTCTCTGGCCGGGCAGAACACAGCTCGATAGCACCCGGATTGGGGCTTTCGGTTTTTCTGCAGGCGGGCTGACCGTGCTACTGGCGCTCGGGGCAAAGCCCGATTTTGCGCGCATCGCGTCATGGTGCCAGGCCCAGCCCCACAGTTTCACCTGCGCGCTTCTCGCGCATCGTCAAAAACCGCTGGATACTGCCCTGCCCGATCTGACCGACAGGCGCCTCAAGGCAGCGGTGATTGCCGCTCCGGCGCTGGGCTTCACCATGAGCAGAGAAGCCCTTGCTTCTGTGCGGATACCTGTTCAGCTGTGGCAGGCTCAGAACGATCGCATTCTGCCCTCGCCGGGCTCGGTCGAGCCCGTTCGGGACGGGCTTGACCAACGCCCCGAGACCCATCTCGTACCTCTGGCCGGACACTTCGACTTTCTGGCCCCGTGCCGCTCCGGCTTCGAAACCCTGTCTATTTGCCAGAGCGACCGTGCTTTCGATCGCGCTGGATTTCACGCGGGCTTCAATGCGGCACTGGGGCGATTTTTCGACGACACGTTACGCCCCCGGCCCCGCTCTGACACGCCGCGATGAATTTGTGTCAGCGGCAGACGCTTGGCGCGCCGGTCGCTGCGATATAGGTGCCGGTCAGCGGGTTGAAGCAGGCATTTTGCGGGCAGGTGCTGCCGGAACTCATGGCATCTGGAAAGACCTGTCCGCCCATACGGTTCGTTTCCTGCTGCACCGCGCCGCAAAGCGGCGTGTTGGTCGGGGCGGAAGGGTCGTTGGTGAGCTGCGCCTCATTGGCAGGCGGGGTTTCGGTGGTCATGCCCAGCGCGAAATCCTGCGGCGGCTGGCGGGTTGGGGCCTGCGCCACCGGCTGGGGCGGGTTAGGTTCGGCACAGCCTGCGAGCAGGGCCAGCCCTAGGAATCCGGCGCCGAGGCCGGTGCGATAGAAATGGTTCATAACCCGAGATCCCCCTGTTCTTCCTTTTCCGTCCCCAGAGGTCGAGCCGTCCCTGACGGGTGCCATCGGCAAAACGCAGGGTGATTGCGCCGCCACGTGGCGCCCGGAGGCTGTCGTCACCGGTTTTCCGCGGCCATCCTGCACCAAGGCATAGCCTCGCGCCAAGACGGCCTCTGGCGAAACAGCCTCAAGCCGACCGACGATACCATTTAATCTTGCGCGATCGAGGCCGATCCGGGCGTTGAGCGGCTCGGTGCCCTGACGGGCATGGGCAAACCCGGCCTTTTCCTGCTGCATACGATGCCTGATGCCCGCAGCCAAGGCTGCGCTGGCCAGACCCAACCCGGCCTTTTTCTGCCCTAGAAAATGCGCTGCGGAAGGCATACGCCCTTCAAGGCCCATCAGGTGCTGGCGCGCGCGTGAGGCCACCATAGGCAAGGCGAGTTCGAGGCGTTGCCCGCGTTCGTCCAGTCTGAAACGCGCAGTTTCGAGCAGGCTCGGCAGGTCGGGCAGCTTTGCGGTCACCTGCTCTGTGCGCGCCCGCGCCAGTTGCAGATGACGCGAGAGCCCACCGGCCAGACGGGCGCCACGATGGGCGAGATCGGCCACTATTTCCGAGCGCAACGGCACGGCCATTTCGGCAGCGGCCGTCGGTGTGGGCGCACGTTGATCGGAAACATAGTCGATCAGTGTCGTATCGGTTTCATGCCCGACAGCCGAGATGAGCGGAATGGGACAGGCCGCCACCGCACGCAGGACATTTTCCTCATTGAACGCCATCAGATCTTCGAGCGAGCCACCGCCGCGAGCGACGATCAGAAGATCGGGGCGCTGAGGCAGCGCGAGAAGCCTTCGATTGCCGCAGCGATCTGGAAGGCGGCCCCTTCGCCCTGCACGGCAACAGGCCAGACGAGAACAGAGCGGGGAAACCGCCTGGAAAGCGTGGTGAGGATATCGTGCAGCACCGCACCGCGGCTGGACGTCACGAGGCCGATTACCTCAGGCAGGAACGGAATCTTCCTTTTCCGCTCAGGATCGAAGAGTCCCTCTGCCAGCAGCTTATGGCGCAGTTTCTCGATCTTGGCGAGAAGCGCGCCCTCACCGGCAAAACTCATCTGGTCGATGACGAGCTGATAGCTGGAGCGGTCGCCATAAGCCGAGACGCGCCCGGTCGCGATCACTTCGATCCCGTTCTCGGGCACCAGCCCCAGACGCGAGACAGAGCCACGCCACACCACGCCGGAAATCTTACCGCCCTGATCCTTCAGCGAGAGATAGACATGGCCGGAAGGGTAGCGCTTGAGCTCGGTAATCTCACCTCGCACACGCACACGGCCAAAACTGCCCTCGAGCGTGCGCTTGATCGCGCCCGAGATTTCGCTGACCGAATATTCGGGCACATTGCCAGCCGCGCTCTGATCGTTTTCGCTCATGGGCGCAGTCTATGCTACGGAACGCGGGCTAGGACCAGTCAGAACAGGAAGAATGACGATGCGGGTGTTACTTGTCGGATCAGGCGGACGCGAACATGCCCTTGCGGCCTGCCTCTCCCGCTCTCCCGAGCTTGAGGCGCTGTTCATCGCCCCCGGCAATCCGGGCATGGCGCCCCTCGGAACCCTGGTGCCGCTCGCTGCCGATGATGTCGCTGCCCTCGTGGCGTTTGCAAAAGAGCAGCGAATCGACCTCGTGGTGCCCGGTCCGGAGGCGCCGCTGGTCGCCGGGCTGACCGATCTCTGCGTCGAGGCAGGCATTGCCTGTGCTGGCCCGAGTCAGGCCGCCAGTGCGCTTGAAGGCAGCAAAAGCTTTACCAAGGATGTGGCCGACGCCGCAGGCATCCCGACCGCACGATGGGAACGCTTCGAAGACGCCGAACCTGCCCTCGCCTTTGTGCGCCGTCGCGGCGCACCGATCGTGATCAAGGCCGATGGTCTGGCTGCGGGCAAAGGCGTGATCGTGGCCCTGACGCTCGAAGAGGCGGAAGCTGCAATCATCGACATTCTGACCGATCGCAGCTTCGGCGAAGCCGGGGCGAGCATCGTGATCGAGGAATGCCTGGTCGGTCAGGAAGTCTCGCTCTTTGCCTTCTGCTCGGATGGTGAGGCTGTGCTGATCGGCGCGGCCCGCGATCACAAGCGCATTGGCGAGGGGGATACCGGCCCCAATACGGGCGGCATGGGCGCGATCTCGCCCCCGCCGCATTTCGACCGCGAGGCGCAGGAAAAGGCGCTCGACATCATGGTACGCCCGATGCTGGCCGAGATGGTCCGTCGCGGCACACCCTTCCGCGGGATCATTTTCGCCGGGCTTATGCTGACCCAGGATGGCCCCAAGCTGATCGAATATAATGTGCGTTTCGGCGACCCTGAGGCTCAGGCCCTGCTGATCCGGCTCGATTCCGACCTCCTGCCGGTGCTCAAGGCGCTGGCCGAAGGAAGGCTCGAAAACGCGTCGATACGCTTCACTGATGACGCTCGATTTCGATTGTGCTGGCCGCACGTGGCTATCCGGGCACACCGGTCAAGGGGGGGGCCATTCGTGGCATCGAAAGGGCGGAAGCAGTGCCGGGTGTCTCGGTGTTTCAGGCAGGCACGGCAATGCGCGATGGTGCGCTCGTCTCCTCAGGCGGACGCGTTCTGACCGTGTGCGCCAAGCTGAGACGCCGGCGCAGGCACGTGCCCACGCCTATGAGGGCGTTGCGGCCATCGAATGGGAAGACGGCATTTTCAGACGCGATATCGGCCTCTGATAGCGGCCCCGCAACGAAAAGCCGCGCCTGTGCAGTTGCAGGCGCGGTGGATGAACGATCACGTTCAAGAAGCCCGCAGAAAAGCGGGCGATACGATTATTTCGACAATGCCTTGGGGCTCAGATTGCGGCGGGTCCATTTGACTTTCTTTCTCAGGCGACGTGTCCGCATTTGATTTCTCCTTCGAGGGGCTGCCCTCGTGCACTGCAAGTCGCAACAGCCCCCGCTTCATTTATCCTGAAAAATTGTCTTTCCGGTCGATGCTTTCATCTGACAGGGCTAAATTCTAGCTTGTGCTGACCTGAAGTGGCGTGTGATCACCCAGGATTTTCCTAACCCTGCCCTCTGTCAGCGTGGACATCGCGATGGTGACGACCATCGGTTCGTTGCGTGTCTGACTCTCGCGGTAGAGCGCCGCCTGCTGCTTGCGGAGCGGCATCGGTGGCGGATGGTCGTTGATCAACCAAGCCCAGGCCCCCCTAGGTCGATGGACCTCATTCTCGGGACTTACGGCCGTATCTGGCTCGGCCCCCATGGCCAGCCTGTATTGGTGGATCGTTTCTGACGGAATGTCGCACACCAGAAGGTCATCGACAGCGATCTGGGCATGACGGGCGGTGTCAAACACCGCCATGAGCATAGGCTGCATCATCCTGTTCTCCGTGTTGTCGCGATGAAATCGGCGACCCACCCTGAATAACATTTATATAGTGATTTACATCGTATTTCACGTTATTTTGATGTTATAATTGCAGGTATCGCAGGGTTGCGCGTGCCGTGCCTCTCGCCCCCCTGATGCCTCAGCACCCTCTTGCCCAAGCGCAATCGGGGCGTCCCCGATCCAGCCATCCCGGCGCAACGTTTCTCCTGTTGCGTCCAAATATGCGCCGATCATGCCAAAGCCATAATTGCGTGCAAGAAACAATCCAGGTTTTCTCCAGATGGGCGTTCCAGTGTTCAAGACTTCCATAAATACTGACAAGAGTACGACTGCATCCGACGATATGGCCATGCGCAATGCCGGTATTGATTGTCTGCGTGGCGTGGCCATTCTTCTGGTTGTGATCCATCATCTGGCGCTGCGCTTTCCGCTGCATCATACAGATCTGTCCCATGTTCTGCCCGAGCGTCTGTTACGGGCGCTCACATGGGATGGGCCTAAAGGTGTGACGGTATTTTTCGTCATCTCGGGTTTTCTCATCACACGCACCATGCTGTCCCGCTGGGGAAGTCCGGCACGCCTTGATTTCCAAAGCTTCATGAGTCGTCGTGCCGCGCGCATTCTGCCGTGCCTGTTTGGGCTGATCACGATCGCGTCTTTTCTCTGGGGGCTGGGGGTGCCGGGCTTCGTGCGGGAGACACCTCAACAAAGCCTTCCAGCTGCGGTCTTTGCCGCGCTGTTCATGCATCTCAACGTCTATGAGGCGAAGACGGGCTATCTGCCTGCGTGTTGGGACGTCCTCTGGTCGCTCTCGGTCGAAGAGGCGTTTTATGTCGTGTTTCCTCTTCTATGCCTCACTTTTGGCAGGCGACGTCACGGTCTGCTGCTTTGTGTCCTTGCTCTCGCACTCGCTGCGCCCTGGTGCGACTGGTCTCTGCGCGATGCCTCTGCAATCTGGCAGGAGAAAGCCTATGGGCCGGGTGTCAGCGCCATCGCGACAGGCATCGTTACCGCACTTCTTCTGGAACCAGCGCCCGGCAACGAGGCCAGGCGCGTGACAGCGTTGGCCGGATGGAGCGGGCTGGCAGGGATTGGGGCCTATCTGGTCTGGGGCGGATTGATCTGGTCGGTTTTGTCATGGGGAACGGCGCTTTTCTTCAACGTCGCCATCGCCCTGGCCGTCTGGGCTTTTGCTCGTGGCTGGGGTGCCCGGCCAGCTCAGAAGCGGACGCTCTGGTTACGCCGCTGGGGGCAGCGCAGCTATGAGATCTATCTCAGCCATATGTTTGTCATTCTGCCGGTCGTAGGACTGGCGCATGATCTGGGTCTCCCCGCGCATTGGGGCTGGGTGCTGTTTTTGCCGGTTCTGATACTGGCTTTCGCGCTTGGCAGTTGTGTCGATCGGTATTTCTCGCGCCCGCTCGACCGCTATCTGCTCGATTGGTTCGCCAGCTTGCGCGCCTCTCCTGCCCGGCCCTGAACCGGTGTTTTTACTGCACCCAGATCTGCGAGAGCAGCATGTGGTTGAGGAGGGAATAGTGGTAATTACCAAGACGCTTCGAGACGAAATCCACATAGCGCATCTGGATGAGCGGAACGAGCGCGCTCTGGTCCATCGCCATCTCGCCCGCCTGCTCCCACAGCGCCCTGGTCAATGCGGGATCGAGCGTTTTGCGCGCGCGCTCCATCAGCGATTGCAGAGGCGCGTAGCAGAAGCCGCTCGCGTTAGTGGCGCTATCGGTATGAAGCCGGGCATTGTCGCAGCCCAGAAGCGCATCGAGAAAGGTCGAGGGCGACGGATAATCGGCGTACCAATAGGCCAGGCTGATCTGCACATGATTATCCGAATTGCGCGCATAGCCCTCTGCCGTCGCCGGCGTCATCGGTCGGACGCTGGCGACGAAGCCGAGGCTCTGGAGCATGTTGCGCAGATAGACCCCCATCCCCAGACCGATCGCCTGGTTGGGCACGATGAGCGTGACACGCCGTCCGGCCTGACCGCTCTTGCGAATGAGAGTGCGGGCGCGCTCCATATCCGGCCCTTGCCACATGCCTGAAGAGGCGACCTGCCCGAAACGACAGGGAATATCCGCACCCGCTATGCCATGCGGCACGATCTGACAGAGCGGCTCGGCAATGGCGCTGCCGCCATAGAGAATAGCCATGGCGTGACGATCGACGGCGTGGTTGATCGCCTGTCGCACCTCCAGCGAGTCAAAAGGTGGCTCATGCACGTTAAGCGCCAGATAATAGAGACCCAGCAGCGGCTGAAGATGCACCTGATCGGTAAATCTCGCGCCCAGTTCACCCAGCCTGTCCTGCGGCTTGGCGTCGAGCATCGAATCATAATTCCCCTGTTCGATCGCTGTGACCTCGGCCTCATCGGAGAGACCAAAATCATAGACGACGCGATCGACGTAACCTTCGCTCTGCGCTTGCGGATTCCAGACCCGAAAATACGGATTGCGCTCGATCACGAGCTGACGCGCCGGATCGTACTGAGTGATGCGATAAGGGCCTGTGCCCGGCAACGGCGTCAGAGCCGACTCGGTCGATGGAACGTCTTTCGGCAGGATAACCGCGTGAGGGAAAGCGAGTTTCTGCAGGAATTCGCCATCGGGTGCGCTGAGCCGGATGGTAATCCGGCGCGTTGCGGCATCGGCGCTTACCCCTTCGAGCACACAATGGGCCGGGTCGGTCAGACAGGCTTTGGCGCCGATGATGGCGCCATAAAATGAGGAGGCGGTCGGACTGCCAACACGGTAGATACGTCGAAGCGACGCTACAACATCATCGACCGTCACGGGGGCGCCGTTGGAAAAACGTATGTTCTCGCGCAGAGTGAACACCCAGACCAGCCCGTCGGCGCTGATTTCCGGCAGGGATTCTGCCAGATCGGGCACGACGTCGAGGCCTTTCGTGCCATCGGCCTGACGATAGGTCACCAGCCCGTCATACATGTTCACGAAGAGCTGGATATATTCGCTGGTGTAATTGATCTGGGGGTCCAGCGTGCCACCGGACGCATCGGCGGTCAGATGCAAGATGCCCCCACGATGGGGGCTGCCTGTCGTATATCCGTTTTCAGGGGCAGGCGCTGCCTGGGCATCCCCGACACAGACAATCGACAGCGACGCTGCGAGAATGAGCGCGCTGCCTTTACCTGAAAACCGGGAACGCAGCGTGCTCATTCAGCCGCGATGGGCAAGCTGGTGGATGCGCGTCACCAGAGCCTCGGTACCGACCGTTGAGTCGATCGTGCCAGCATAACGCCCCTTGGGGTCCATGATCACGATGCGTGGAGCGGGCACATGATAGCTCGTGCCATCATCGCCCTTCATCAGCTCGTTGGGCGCATGAAATTCCTTCGCAACGCGCTCGATCATGCTGGGCGCGCCCGTAAGCGGCACCACGTGATCGCCGAGCGGCAGGGCATATTTCTTGAGATCTTCGGACTCGTCATGCAGGGGATCGAGGGTGATGGCCAAAGGCGCAAGCGAGATACCCTCGGTCGTCAGCGCCTTCTTGGCGTCGCTCATGGATTTCAACACGGGGCCGCAGAGAGTTTTCGGGCAATGCGTGTCGAAAAACCAGACCATGACCCAGCTTCCCCTGAAGTCGCCTTCGGTAACATTGCCTTCACCCAGCGCCACGAGGCGATAACTGCCACCGATCTCATTGCCCTGCGTTGAAACGCTGCCCCCGAATTTGTCGGAGAGACGATACCCGCTCCAGCTCAGGGCGAGGGCGAGAACGAGCACGACCAGCGCAATGCGCGGGGGGGTCCATCTCGTGCGGGGGGTCTTGTTCTTGTTCATTGTTTAATGTGCTTCCGCCCAGTTCGAGCCAATACCTGTTTCGACAACCAGCGGCACACTCAGTGTCGCGGCCTGCTCCATCTCGGTGCGCACGAACTCTGCCAGAGCCTCGGCCTGATTGGCCCGAACCTCGAACAGCAATTCGTCATGCACCTGAAGCAGCATTCTGGCGTCCAGCCCGGTCTGTGGCAAGCGCGCGCCCAGACGCACCATGGCGCGCTTGATGATATCGGCGGCACCACCCTGAAGTGGGGCATTGATGGCTTGGCGCTCGGCATAGCCGCGCCGCGCGCCATTCTTCTCGTTGATGCCGGGCACATAGCAGCGGCGCCCGAGGGGCGTCGTGACATAGCCGTCGCGCTTTGCGTCGTCCTTCGTGCGATCCATGTAATCGCGAATGCCGGGATAGCGGGCGAAATAGGCGTCGATATACCGACGCGCCTCGCCCGCCGGAATGCCGAGCTGGCGCGAGAGACCGAAGGCGGAAATACCGTAGATGATACCGAAATTGATCGCCTTAGCCCGTCGGCGCGTCAGCGCATCCATGCCTTCGAGAGGCACATTGAAGACTTCGGAAGCTGTGCGCGCATGAATATCCTGCCCCAGCGTAAAGGCTTCCTTCAGCGGGCCGATATCGGCCACTTCGGCCAGAAGCCGCAGCTCGATCTGCGAGTAATCGGCCGAAACCAGCACATAGCCTTCTTCGGCGATAAAGGCGCGGCGGATACGGCCGCCCTCCTCGGTGCGGATCGGGATATTCTGCAGATTGGGGTCGTTTGAGGACAGACGCCCGGTCGTGGTGATGGCCATCTGAAACGAGGTATGCACGCGATGGGCGCGCGCATCCATCTGCTGCACCAAGGCGTCGGCATAGGTCGATTTCAGCTTGGCCAGCTGGCGCCACGACAGAATGCGCGCAGGCAGATCATGTCCGGCATCGGCGAGTTCCTGCAGCACGGAGGAATCCGTGCCCCAGGCACCGGCCTTGGTGCGCTTGCCGCCCGGCAGGTTCATCTCGTCGAACAGGATTTCGCCGAGCTGTTTTGGTGACCCCAGATTGAAGCTGCGCCCGGCGAGCTCATGAATCTCGATTTCCATCTCCGCCATGCGAGTGCCGAAATCGGCAGACATGCGGCGCAATTCGGCGGCATCGAGTTTCACCCCTGCCTGCTCCATATCCTTCAGGATCGTGATCAGCGGGCGCTCCATCGTCTCGTAAAGTGCCAGAGCCTGACGCTCGCGCAAGGCAGGCTTGAGCTTGAGCCACAAACGCAGCGTTACATCGGCATCTTCCGCCGCATATTCCGTCGCCCGCGCGATGGGCACATGAGCGAAAGGCACGCGGTTGCGCCCGGTGCCGGTCACACTATCATAGGAGATGGGGTCATGTGCGAGATGCAGTCGTGACAGCTCATCCATGCCCTGACCGTGCTCGCCCGCCGACTGGGCGTAGGAAATGAGCATCGTGTCGTCGATGGGGGCAATGGTGTCGATGCCTGCATGGGAGAGCACCAGCAGATCGTATTTCGCGTTCTGGAAGATTTTCAGCACCGATCGATCGGCGAGAATGGGCCTGAGCGCCTCAAGCACGGCTTCAACCTCAAGCTGGCCGCCCGCCGGATGTTCGAGTGTGCCCTCATGGCGCAGCGGCACATAGGCGGCATCACCGGGCGCGGTCGCCAGAGACAGACCGATCAGCGTGGCCTGACGCGCATTGAGGCTGTCTGTCTCGGTATCGAAAGCGAAATAGCCCGTCTTGCGCGCACGAGAAAGCCAGGTATCGAGCACATCGAGGGATTGAATGGTCTCGTAGGGACCATAGGGCTTTTCGCCCTCCGCCACGGGCTCGGGTGCCGCCTGCGGGCGCGGTGAAGCAAGAGCGCCCAACCCCATGCGCTGGATGACAGAATGAAAGCCCATTTTTTCGAGGAAGTCGCGCAGCACGGCCCCTTCGGGCTCGCGACAGCCGAGGGCCTCGACGGGCTCGGGCAAAGGCACGTCACGCGCCAGGGTCACCAGCTTGAGCGAAATGCGCGCCGCTTCGGCATGATCGATGAGCGATTGCTGGCGCTTGGATTTTTTCATCTCCGGCGCGGCCGCCAGAATAGCCTCCAGATCGCCGAATTCCTGCACGAGCTGCGCCGCCCCCTTGGGGCCTATCCCCGGTACGCCGGGCACGTTATCGGTTGGGTCGCCCATCAGCGCCTGAACGTCGATCACACGATCAGGTGTCACGCCGAATTTGGCCTCGACCTCTTCTTTCCCGATCGGCTTCTGTTTGATTGGATCGAGCAGGCTGACGCGCTCGGTCACGAGCTGCATCAGATCCTTATCGGACGACACGATAGTGCAGCGCCCACCGGTTTTCTCGATCACCTCGGCATAGGACGCGATCAGATCGTCTGCCTCGAAACCGGGCAGCTCGATCATCGGCACATTGAACGCCTTGGTCGCATCGCGAATGAGCGAGAATTGTGGGCGCAGATCTTCAGGCGCCTCGGGTCGATGGGCCTTGTATTGCGGATAGATCTCGTTGCGGAAAGTATGGCGCCCCGCATCGAAAATAACCGCGAGATGCGTGCCCACATGATCGCGCAGCAGGCGCTGAAGCATGTTGGTAAAGCCGAATACCGCATTGACCGGCACGCCCTCGGGGCTGCTCATAGGCGGGAGCGCATGGAAGGCACGGAAAATGAAGCCTGAGCCATCGACGAGAACGAGATGGGGCGTAGCGCTCATGCGGCAACCGATCGGAATGAGGTCAACAAGAACAGCGTCTCCTAACTGGGTCCGGCCCGATGCAGGTCTTGGTCACCCGGCTCTGGCCAGCGCGCCCGGAGGACGCAATACTCAGCCGATGATACGAGAGTTCCGCCCGCATTCAAACCGCTGCCGCGCGTCTTTGCCCAGTTCATGGCGGACTGTCGCGACGCTGCTCGGTCTCTCGCTGCTTGCCGCCTGTTCTGCCCCCAAACCAGCAAGGGTGCCGCAACCGCGGGGGCAGGAGGCGGCGCTCATCCCCGCCACGCTGCATTTCTCCCTTTCCGACGGAAGTGTCGCGCCAATACGCGTCTGGCCCGCGACCGGTCAGACCCATGCGATCGTTCTCGCTCTGCATGGTTTTGGCGACAGCCGTGACGCGTGGGAATTCTCGGCCCCCCAGCTTGCGGCGGCGGGCATCGAGACCATCGCGCCCGATCTGCGCGGCTTTGGCGAAACACGCAGTCGCGGCGCGTGGAGCAGCACGGCCCGCATGGTGCAGGATGCGCGCGAAGAAGCCTCTGTTCATGCCCGAAACCCCGGCATCCCGCTTTATGTCATGGGCGAGAGCATGGGCGGCGCCGTTGCGACCCTGCTCGCCACTGACCCGCCACCGGAGACGATCAGCGGCGTTATTCTGGTCTCCCCCGCTATCTGGCGTTTCGACCCCCTCTCGCGTCTCATGCTCGACGGGCTGGATGTCATCGCGCCCGACTGGGTATTCACCGGCGCCCATGTCCCCGGCGAGCATATCGCCACCAATAACCTTGCCGCCCTGAGGCGCCTTTATTTCGACCCGCTCACAATGCATGGTTTCCGGCTCGATACGCTGCGCGGTCTGGTGCACCTGATGGCCAGCGGGCAGGACGCCGCTTCTCGCGTGCAGCTCCCCCTGCTCGTGCTTTATGGCGATCAGGACCAGATGATCCCGGCCCCTCCCATGGCAGCATTCTGGCAGCACCTGCCGCCTTCGGCACGGCGCGACGTCATACCGGGCGGGCATCATCTGCTGCTGCGCGACCGCAACGGGCGCAATGCAACGGGTGATATCGCTTCCTGGGTGCTGACACCCGACCGGCTTTTGCCTCTGGCGGCGATGTGGCGGCGGCTGCATGGATGGCGGCCGATCCGGGACATTTCATGCCCTGACGCCGGAACATTCGGGATGCTGTCCCGCCCCTGCCAAAGGGCCGTCGCCCTTTGGAAACCCTCGCGTGGGAATATCGGCGATGCAGATTTTGGGACTGGCGCGCTCCTGGAATTCTGGCTATGAAGCGATCCAGCGGGACCCGTAGCTCAGCTGGATAGAGCGTCGCCCTCCGAAGGCGAAGGTCGAAGGTTCGAATCCTTTCGGGTCCGCCATTTTCTGCAACATTCCGGTTCTGCGCTGCGACGCCCCCCAACCACACTCGCTGATGGCTTTACCGATTATCGGCGCCCTTGTGATCGAACGTCCGATGTCGATTCCCACTATATTTGCGTTGCGCGATAGCAGGACGCCGACCTCACACACGCTAAGGCCAGATTGGGTCCGCTCCCGCTTCTGCGCTCCAGCCGTCGACGCAACTGGTTTTCCTGCTATTTTCTGAAACGACGCTTTTGCCATTACGGGCGTGCAGAAACATGGCGCCGCGGTCTGAAGCAATCATAACCGAAAGGCACATTGCTGGAGCGCAATCAGAATGGAAGCAGCCTAAAGAACCGCGGCTTCGGCGAGCCTTGCATCTGTCTCGCCCTCACCGCCGCTCAGGCCAAGCGCGCCGATGACCTTGCCATTCATGTTAATCGGCATGCCGCCGCCTGCGGGGAGCATGTTCGGCAGGGTGGCGATCATCGTTTTCCCTGCGTGGAGTGCCGTTTCCATCGCTTCGGTTGGGCGCAGGAACAAGGCCGAGGTTCTGGCTTTGAGAAGGGCCAGCTCGATGCTGCCGAGCTGGGTGCCGTCATCTTTCTTGAAGGCGACCAGATGGCCGCCTGAATCGACAACGGCCACGGCGACACTTACCCCGCGCTCCCGGGCCAGATGAAGCGCCTTGTCGATATAGGTCAGGGCCATGGTGAGCTGCATCGGAAACCTCTCTGAGTGAAGATCACAGAGAGTGTAGCGTCAAAGCTCCTTCTCTCCGAGCAGGGCGAGATTAAAACTATCTATAAACCGGCCACATTCTCACTCAGTGATGCAGGAAACCCATGCCCGTCTGCAGGGCAGTTCGGGCAATTTCGGGCCAAATGCTGCCTCCGGAAGGACCACCACCGGCCCTTCCCTGCTGCGCGCCAGTGGTCTGGCCCGGATCGTCAGTTGTTCCCGCGCCGACATCCATATCGGGCTGGGTGCGTGGGGCGCAGCCCGCGAGAATCAGGCCTAGACAGACACAGAGCATCAGGCGTCGAAATGCTGCCGTCGCTGGGTGCAACAGCCTTGTCTGGGGCCGGCTCATCGCTCTTCCGGCCCGCCCTCGGGAGGCGGTGGCGGCGGACGGCATCCATGACGATGCGAGCCGCGCCGATCGTCACCATCGGGCGGTGGCGGGGGGCCTTCGTCGCTACCTCGTGGTGGTGGTGGCGGACGGTCTAAGGAAGGAGGGCGTCTGCAACGCTGCTGTGCACCCTCACCCGGTGACGGCGCCCCCTCGACGGCGCTGACCGTCGGGGAGGACGTATAGACCTGCCCGTTATAGACCGTACCGCTTTGCGCCAGAACCGCGCCGGACGACGAAGCGTAAAGGAGCAGCGAAAGAGCGGATATCGTGATCCGGCGTGTCATTGGTTGGCGCGACCCCGTCTGGAAGATTATCAGTCTTCCTCTATGACAGGGACGGTCGATCCGCACGAGGAACGAAGGGAAAGGGACTGTAACGGATCTTCGACAACCATGCCGGATCGGGAATACGGCGCGAGACATTCTGCGCCGGACGGATCAGGTCGCCCATTTCATCAGCACGACGCCAGAAAGGATTAGCAACGCCGCCAGACCGCGCGCGGGGCTGAGCGCCTCGCCCAGAAATGCAATGCCAATCAGAAATGCGCCAAGTGCACCGATACCGGTCCAGATCATATAGGCAGTGCCGAGAGGAAGGGTTTTCATGGCCCAGGCAAGCAGTGCCACACTGATCGCCATGCCGAACAAGGTCACGACACTGGGCATGAAACGCGTAAAGCCAGCCGACTGCTTCATGGCGGCAGCCAGATAATTTCACTCAAACCTGCAAGAAAAAGCGCGATCCACGCCATGGCGGCCTCCAGAACTCGGGTTCCGCCGGGCCGTCCCGGTCTTGACTCTCCGCTGGAGGCAGGAACGTCGTCGCTGCGTGCCTAATCTAGCGCGTGAGGCACCGGATTTCAATATTGCGCCGTTTTCTGGCTGCCAATCAGGCAAAAACTGCCCTCTCTCAATGCGCAGGGCCATCGGCAGAAAACGAGAGAAAGCGCCGGACTGCGTCTCGATCAAAACACAGCCCGGCGCCTCTGTCCGCAAGAAATGGCGCCGATAACGGACCCCAGTTCTCACCGCAATCAGCCCCTCACAACGCGCCACGCTTTTTGAGCGGAGAGCGCAGAAGGAAGACGGTTACAGCGTCTCGCGGCACATCGTCTTGTCGAGCGTGTAGAGTTCGAGGCTGTCAATGGTGACGCCCAGCCCTTCGGCAGTCAGGCGCAGCATATCCAGCGGCTTGGCCGGGTAAACGAGCGCCGTGCCGGTTTCGAGATGCTCATTGGCGAAGATCTCGAAAGCGCAGCCATCGAGAAAGAGATGCAGATCGAGACTGCGGGTGTCGGGATAAAACGCTGTGTTGATCGGTGCGGCGAAACGCCCCGTGTAGAACGGGTGATCGAAGCCACGCAGCTTGCTGCGATCGAGCCAGATCTGCGTGCTATTCACGTCATAACCGACAGAGAGCTTCTCACCTTCTGCATTGGCAAACGCGATTTCGAAGCGATTGAACTGAGGGGCCGAAGCCGTCGGGTTTGTCTGACGGGCTTCATCGACGGTCAGGCGAATGACCAACTCGATTGCCTTGCCCACTGGCAGGGCAATATCGCGATGTGTGCCCTGCGACAGATAGGCGGCTTTTTCGCACAGCAAGGTGCGACGCAGCTTTTCTACGCCGAGCGGCATCTGAACCAGACGCGCATAGCCGTTGGGGTCCTGACGGATCGACAGGCTGCGCGGCAAAGACATGGCGCCGCGCCAGTCGCGGGTCGGCAGCTCCTGGCAATACTGCCAGTTGCCCATCCAGGCGAAGGTAACCGCCTCACCTGGCTGCAGGCCGCTATAGACCTGCATGGCATAGGCATCCTTGGCGAAATCGGTTAGGCGCAAAATGGCATCGGAGGGCGTAAACACGGCGCCATCGAAATCACCGATGAAATACTGCGTGACGCTGCCGCCCATCGGGCTGCCGGGGTTGATCGACACGAACAGCACCCAGCGCGCCGCGCCGCTCTCGTCCCTGATCTGGATGAGATTGGGGCATTCGTAATTGACGGTAGGTAGACCGGCAGGGCCGAAATTGCTGAGATGCGTCCAGTGGATAAGATCGGTCGAGCCGTAAAAACCGATCTGGTGCTTCTCGACTTCGGCAAGCGCCATGACCCATTTGCGCGTCGGCTCGTGATAAAGCACCTGCGGATCGCGAAAATTCGGGCTGTCGATATTCAGAACAGGATTGCCCGGATATTCCTCGAAGCTCTGGCCGTTATTGGTGCTGATGGCCAGATACTGGCTCTGCCTCGTGGGCAAAGACCGGGTATAGAGCGCGGCAATATTGGTGCCATGCGCGTTGGGGAAAAGCCCCGAACTGTTATCGCGGTCGAGCACGGCGCAGCCCGTATAGGCCTGACCGTCGATCGTATCCGGCACGGCGATCGGCTGGTCTTTCCAGGTCAGCAGATCGGTGCTGATCGCATGGCCCCAGCAGATATTGGCCGAATAGGCCGCATCGGGGTTGTGCTGATAATAAAGATGATATTGCGCCCCATCGAAAATGAGGCCGTTGGGATCATTCATGAATCCCGCTGGAGGGGTGAAATGGACTGAGGGCCGATACTGACGGCTCATTTTGGAGAAAACGCAGTCGTTTTTCTTTTCAGTCATTTTTTTCCAGGAGTTTGTGAAAATTGTCTCTTCAAATCGCGCCGGATGGCTCCGAACGCAGGAGCCATATAGTGGCAAAATGCCAAAATGTCAAGAATATGCTTTGATATTGCGCTCAATGAACGGTCGATCTGCGAGCTTTACGACGGATAAGAAAGAACTGATGACGAATTGCGTGAGCGATTAGCCGTCAGCCCGTATTGCTCCGGCAAAATGAATGAAAATAGCAACGAAACGAACGAATTTTTTTAACAATCTGGTCGTTCTATAAGGCGCTCTGACTTTTTCCTCTCATACAACAAGCTTCTCTTTCGATCCTTACACCGCTCCACTCTTCTTCATCTCGCCTCTTTAGTTTCGGGCGAGCTTATATGTGATGCATCGCCGCAATCTTTTCTCGATGGGCACGGTCGCGCTGGACGATCTGCCTTATGTCGCCACCCTCCTGCTACGGCTTTTCTTTGCCATAGGGATAATTTTTCGCAGGGTGCAATTCTGGATTCTGGCGACATTTTATCCCGACGAGATTTTTTCGAACCTCCGTCGAGCGAATGACAGCTTGCAGGAAACTGTACCGCGCGTCTTCGTCGTGACGGGAGGGCTGCGCTAGGCCTCTTGCGCTTAGCGATGCCCTAGGACGAAGAGGCAGATCCTTCTATTGCCTCTCCTTTGTCTCGGAGTATCAAGCCGGAGCCTGTTTGCAACGACGGTCTTCGCTTTTTTCGTGATTGACCCCTGGCTTGGCTGACCGTTCTCCGAGCTTACGATTTCCCGGACGGAGCGACGGGCAGGACGCCTTTATCGATCGCTTCGTTGAAGGCTGTCCAGTCCTTCTTCGTCTGCTCGGCGTAGGCCTGCGAGAACCCCACGATGGCCTCGGCAAAACTGTCGCTCGACCCGAGATAACCGGCGATCAGCGCCACATCGCCCGAGCGCGCATGGGCGCGGGCCAGAGCGCGACCGCAGAGAGCTGCATAGTCATCGAGCCCTTCCTGCGCGACATCGGCGCCGATGGCTGCAAGGCGGCTGTCCTTGAGGCGCCGCACGTAGAACTGGCAGTTTGCACCGTCGAGTTTCCTTACAGGGCGGTCCGAGCTCGCGGCATCGCTATGCGTCCAGCCGAGAAAAATGTCTGAACTCGCCTGCATCAGCCTCTGGCCCATCACCACGCGCTGGCCCTGATTATCGTAGCGCGGCCCGGCGAGATGAGACGCCAGAACCGATTCCTGCGCTTCCTTGATCTGAAGCAGCAGGGTCTCGCCATCGGGCGTCGCGAACAGACCGATGGCGCAGTAGGTGCCGACGCTCCCGACACCCACGACCTTGAACAGAATGTCGCGCAGCCTGTAGCGCGACAATAATACGGCGCGCTCAGGAGGCTGGGTGGCAACATAGCGGGCAAAGGCCTCACGAATGGTCTCATCGCGTGCAGGCAGGCGCATGACCAGCGGCGGCTTGACCTTCAGCTTGGGCACGTTCTTGTCGAATGACACCAGACCGAAATGGTCGCGGGCGCTCTCCAGCCGGGCCTCCAGCCGGGCGCTGATGCCCTTGCGCGTGTGCTTGTCTGAAAACCCTTCGATGGCGGCGGCGAGATCGATCCGGTCGGACCAGATTTCGAGCGGGCTCATCGGGGCAAGACGGGCCATCTCACGCTGATAGGTCTTGGCCACGATCAACGCATTCTGCCGCGCCTGCTTGTCCGATGCTCCGCTTTCCAGACTGGAGAGAATGAACGATGTACCAAGCGCTTGAGGTCCCACTCGAACGGCGCGGGATAGGTCTCATCGAAATCATTGATATCGAAAACCGCGATCCCTTCCGCCGAGGCATAGCTGCCGAAATTCGCCAGATGGCAATCGCCGCAACTCTGCACGACAGGCCCGGTTGCTGGCGCATTGGCCAGATCGGCGGCCATGACCACGGCGCTGCCCCGCAGGAACGCAAAGGGCGAGGCGCGCATGCGCTCGTAACGTATCGGCAGCAGATCCTGAATGCGGCTCTCACCCTGTTTCACCAGTAACGAAACGGAATCGACACGGTCGGGTGCAGGCGCCCAGTCCGCATGGGCGCTGCGTTGGGTCTGCTTGCGTAATTCCTGCCCGCGGTCATGACGCTCCTGCCGTGTCTCAAGAGACGGGCTTGCCATGCCGGAAGCAGAAAAGGAGAGTTCAGCCATAAGCGTCGAGCCTCGGGACAAGGGATTGAGAACAAGTCAGCATGACAGACAGAGGAGCTAGAAGCACGGCAGGGAGGCGATTTTCAGATCCCGACCGAGAAAAGGCTTCCGCCTGCATCATAGCGGCAGGCACGGCCCCATTTGACATAGTGTGACACAAATACCCTATAGGCCGATTTTCTCGGAATGGCGAATAAACGGCTCTTACACCATCAGAACCAGCAGGGAGGCCGCAAGCGCCGGAAGGGTCAGCATCACGCCATAGCGCATGAAACGCCCATAGCTGATGTCGAGCCCATGCTTGCGCAGGATGATCAGCCACAGCACCGTTGCCAGCGAGCCGCTGAGCGTCAGATTTGGCCCCAGATCGACACCAATCAGCAGTGCATCCTGCAAGGCGGGGCCATAGGGCGCCAGCACGGGGGCGAGTTGTGCAGCGAGCAGGCCGGAAGGCAGGTTATTGATCACATTGCTCAGCAGCCCGAAACCGAACCCCGTGACCAGAATAGCCGTCGCGCCATGACCGTAAGACAGAATGAATGTGGCCAGCTTCTGGATGACACCGCTCTGCTCGACAGCCGAGACCAGCACGAACAGGCTCGCTACCAAAGGAAAGACAGACCAGGAAATCTCGGCCAGCGCCGGAAGGGGCGACCGACGGCGCAGAAATGTCACCGCGACACCGAGCCCTGCCCCGCTCAGCGCTGTCGCCCAGCCCAGCGGCCCGTGCAGAAAGGAAACGAGCGTTAGAAGAACGATCACCCCGAAAAGCGCCAGCGCG
The DNA here is from genome assembly GCF_000614545.1 of Asaia platycodi JCM 25414. Classification (GTDB taxonomy): domain Bacteria; phylum Pseudomonadota; class Alphaproteobacteria; order Acetobacterales; family Acetobacteraceae; genus Asaia; species Asaia platycodi. Next base: position 31,478 of record NZ_BAKW01000004.1, read on the forward strand.
GTAAACCGCGCCATCGGGTCGAGGCTCGGCAGATCGTGAGAGCCGGTGAAACGACAATCGATCTCGCGTCGCACCAAAGCGTAAAGCAGGACAAAACTCACGCCGACAGCCAGACAGGAAGGCACGAAGAACCGTCCGAGCCAGGGCAGCAGGCTGGGCGGTGCGCCCCCGTAAAGCACCAGATTGGCCGGATTGCTGATAGGCAGCAGAAAGCTCGCCGCATTGGCGACGAAAGCGCAAGCCAGCAGAGAAGGAAACGCATCGGTCTTGGCCTTCTGTGCCACAGCAATGACGGGTGGGGTGAGAAGGATGATCGTGGCGTCGTTCGACAAAAAAGCTGTGGTGACGATCGCGACCACGAAAATAATCAGAAACAGGCGCCGCCCCGAGCCTTGCGCGTGAATCAGCGCCGAGGCCGCGAGCCAGTCGAAGAGCTTCTCCTGGCGGGCAACTTCGCTCAGGATCATCATGCCGAAAAGGAAAAGATAGACTTCCTCACCCGAGGCGATTGCCTTTCCGGCAGTGTGCCAGCTGCATAATCCGAGGATCGGCACCATCAGGGCAGCGAGAGAGGTCCAGAGCGCCTCGGGCAATTGCCAAGCCGAAAAAGCAGCCCGGCGATCGCGAAAGCGCAAAGACCCCAGAGACTATACTCGATCATCCAACGCTGCCCTTATGCCGCCTGCGGCGCGTCCGACGACGGGTCGTCTGCATTTCTCGTTTCAGGCATGAGGCTCAGAAAAAACACGAAAGCCATCACGGCGATGACGGTCAGGGACAGAAAACCGACACGATAACCCTGGTACTGCACCACATAGCCTCCGATCAGATTACTGAGCCCGCCGCCGATGCCCACGGCAAGGGCCACCATGCCCTGCAGGAAGTTGAAGCGCCCGGTACCCTCTGTCAGGTCGGAAGCGATGATAATGGCGATCACACCAAAGATCCCCGCGGCGATGCCGTCCAGTATCTGGATCGCGACAATGGCGTAGGGAGCGTGAAACCAGGAGAAGAGCAGGCCGCGTATCGGCAAGATGGCAAAAGCGATCAGAAAGATCGGTTTGCGTCCCACCCCATGGGCCATGGCCCGGCCGACGCCCCAGGCGACGATCATCATCACAAATTGGGCGACAATGACGCAGGCGCTGAGTGTGACGGCCTCCGCGCCCGGATGACTCTGCGCCATGACCTGCGCCGCGAAAGGCAGCATGGCGGCATTGCCGAGATGAAAGAGAATGATGGCGCCCAGAAATACCCAGACCGGGCGCTGCGAGACCAGACGCCCGATCGCCATGGGGGGCTGGTTCGTATCGTCTTCGCTCCCTCGGGCGATCTTCTGATCGATTTCCGACGGGCGGATCATCAGCAGCCCGCAGGCGCTGGCGATGGCCGAGCCGCAGACAAGATAGAAAATCCAGTTCAACCCGAGATATTGCCCGCAGGCCCCGGCCAGAATGGCCGAAACGAACGACCCGCAATGGTTGATTCCCTGGTTGCGGCTGATACGCCCGGGCAGACGTTTGCGCCCGACCAGACCAAGCGAGATTGCCGCCAGTGCGGGGGGAATAACTGCCGCCGCCGCCCCCATCATGATCTGCGCGGCAAGGACCGGGGCCATGCCGGACATCGAAACGATGAGCAGGCACGCAATCGCCGTGACAAGCGCCGATGCAGCGATCAGAGCGCGCTTGTGGATGCTCGCATCGACAAGCAGGCCTGCCGGTATCTGACACAGGGCAGCAGCAAACCCCGCCATGGCCATGGCCATGCCGATCGGCCCGGCCTGCCAGTGACGCGCACTGGAAAGATAGACAGTCAGATAGGGGCCTACCCCGCCCTGCACATCGGCAAGAAAGAAATTCGTGGCGTCGAGCCCGGTAATGCTGCTGGCAGAGGGACTCTTTCCCGACCCTGCGTCGTTTTTCTGCCTTTCTGCCTGCGAGAAAGTCACGCCTTCACTCCCTGCATTACTTTCTGGCTGATCATAAAAAGGTCGTTCCTTGTTCGGATAATCGAGAAATCGCCCAATCCCTCCGCATAGAACGCGTCTTTCACAGAGGAAGTCAGGGTCACGAGCAAGAAAGCGGGCAGATCGACGCAACGCGTTCAGAAACGGCATTGAAGAGCGACGCAGAAACGTGCTTGCGTGGCTGGGCGTTCCTTCAGGCGATGGAACGTTTCTCGTGTTTTATGCGACGTAGCGCCGTCCGGCCCAAAGCACGGCCATACCGGATCGCAGGACGCCCCGGTTTCAGTAGATGGAGAAAGAGAGTGACCCGATTGATCCGTATGACGGCCTGGCTCGTCTGCTCTGTTTTCGCTGTGATCGGGCTCGCCAAACCCTATTTCCCGACTCATGTCGGGCTGTTCGCCTACCCCGACGGGCATTGGGCGTTCGGGATCATGAAGGATACACAGGGTAGTGTCGAAATGCTCGGGGTCTTCTTCATGCCGATCGCCCTGGGCGTGGCGGCCCTTCTGCTTCTGACACTCGATCGGGACCCTGCCCATTCGTGAGAACTGGCGGGGAGCTGATTTGCCTGATTTGAGCTGGCCCCACCCGTGAAACGCCCTCCTTCGGGTTCAGGCCTCGCCGTATTTCGCCGCATGACGTGGCGAGATCCAGCGCGCTGCCAGCACGAGACAGATGACGAAGATCATGATCGAGCAGGCCACGCTGGCCAGAGCCGCCCCCGTCACCCCGCATAGCGCCATCAGCCCGGCAAGGATCGTAAAATAAAGAGCGATCACTACCAGACGGTATTTGAGAATAATGGCCAGACGCCCCATCACCGTCAGAAGCGTTTCGAGCGGAATGATGCAGACTTCGAGCAGGGCGCTGAACACCATGAGTAGGATGATTGGCATCTCATTGGCAAAGCTGTCATGCAGCATCAGATGCAGAATGGCCTTGCCGCCGAACAGCGCAACCAGCACGGCAAGCGCAGAGAACCCGATAATGACCAGAGCCAGCCTGCGCGCAACATGGCGCAATGCGCTCCAGTTCTGGCTGTCTCTGAACCGCACGAATTCAGGATAGAGGCTCGGGATCATCATCTGCGCGGGTTTGGCGAGGCCATCGCAAATCTGTTTCGTCACGCGATAGATTGCGACATCGCGTGCGCCCAGCATGGCACCGATGATCAGCGTACCACCCTGCCTGAACAGCGCATCGAGGATCTGGTTGATGCTGACCCGGATCGTGAAGCCCCAGATGCCGAGCGTCTCCGACGGTGTCAGAAAGGAGGAAACAAGCCCTATTTCTCCGCCCATATGCCGACGCAACAGCATGAGGCCGCCAAGGCTGGTCAGGACAAAGAGGGCAAATTGGTGCAAGAACCAGATGAACAGAAAGAATTCGAGCGGCGCGTGGCATAGATAGCCGACGAGATAACCAAGGGTCCGCACGCAGGTCGAACCGAAATCGAACAGGGCTGCCAGCCCGAAGCGATTGCACAACCTGATGACGCCGGTAGACCAGCCCGTGTTCATGAAGGCGACCGTCAGCATCATCCAGCTCGCATCACGCTTGACGGGGTCAGACCAGCCCAGAAAATGCGTGCCTGTCAGGGCAATCACGATCACACCCCCAACGAGCCCAATTGCCGCGCTGATCATGTCCGAACGGATGCAATAACCGAGGATGGGCATGAAGCGACGCCGGTCACGCGCCTCGAACGACGCGGTACCGTAATGAAGCAGGGTCTGCCACGATTGCAGATGCGTCATGTCAGAAACCAGCGTCACGAAGGTCGTGATGAGCAGGAGCACACCGAACGTCTTGAGCCCAAGCGCATGTACGGCCCATGCCACATAGGCAAAGCTGCACAGCGCGTTGATGATCCGGCTGGAAATCAGAAATCCGGTATTGCTGAAAATGCGGTGCAGCGCCGAGCGTTGTTCAGAGGCCATGGGGCGGCAAGAGATCGCGATAGGGCGATTTTGTCAAAGGGCGTGCCTCGTAAGACTTGCATGGGCCATGGAGGCTCCCGGTCTTTGGGAAGGCTTGTCACGAAGCTCACCGCCAACGCGCTCGGTCGCGCGAGGCTCAGCCGAACGGGGACGCATCAGGGCAAGAAAATCCTCTCCCCCCCGGGAGACGTGAAAGGACGACACGAGTGCGGCGAGTGCTTCGCAATCGGGAGAAGGTTCGTAAAGAAGGTCGCTCATTGCGCCTGCAAGCGCCGCAACATCGCGCGTCGGCACGCTGCGCCCAGCCGTCGCGCAGGTTATCAGGCTCTCCACCGCCGGAGAACAACGCGTGGAGACGATCTGACGCCCGGCGGCCAGCGCCTCTAGCAGGACAGCGCCGAAACTCTCGCAATGCGACGACAGAACGAAAAGACGCGCCTGCTCCAGAAAAGGGCGGATGCTGGGCACATAGCCAGTCAGCGTTACCCGCGCGGTCAGACCGAGCGAGCCGATCAGGTTTTCCAGCGCGCCACGCTCCGGCCCTTCCCCACAGATCACCAGCCTTGCCTCGGGATGTCGGGCTGCAACCTCGGCAAAAGCGTTGATCAAGAGGTCGAACCCCTTGATCGGCACGAGACGCCCGGCCGCGAGGATGGTCATCGTACCTTGCCGAACAGGGGATGGACGGCCTTCATCCCACAATGCCGGAAGCGGCACGACATCGACATGGGCACAGCCGACGATCTCTCGTGTCTCATACGCCAGAGAGTCGCTCAACGTTGTGATGGCATCGGCTTTGCCGAGCAGACGACGCATGCGCCAATCGTAACCGATCTGTATCAGACGCGACCGACCGGGGCGACAAACCGGCGAACTCACCTGTGCCACGACATGCGGCGCTGCGCAGCAGGGAGCGATTTGAGCAACGGTATGACGGGCCAATGACTATTGCCCGGTACGTAGCAGGACTCGATCTTTCTCAAACGCAGCACCTCGCGCGCGCGAAAGGCAAGAGACCAGGCAAGACGGGTGTCGCCGAGACCGGGTTTGAGCGCCAGATCGACAATCTCGACGGCAGGGACGAGCAGAGAACGCAGAGGGCCATCGTCACGACCGACGAGCAGCGTGACGGCAATCTGCCGTGACGCCCAGTAATTGGCGAGGCCGATGGCCACACGCTCGCTACCGCCGAGACGGAAATCGCGCAGGACGATGGCGATCGAGCCTGGCACCGACGACATCGGGCCGCATTTGATAGGGGTGATGACGGACATGAGAATCAGTCGTTCTGGCCTGCGAGGGAAGACCAGCCCTGATTGTCATGTTTTGACATGAGATACAATGCGTTACTTTTGCGGTCGCGACAAAACCGACCGGACCGCCCTCACTGGCAGAATACCATGTGAGGGCAGAACGTAGTGAGGGCCTCAACCCTCGATCAGTCCTTCGTTGCAGGCGCGTCCGAAGGCGCCGACTTACCGGGCTGGGTCGAATGCTCGACGTCATAGGCGGTGGCTTTTTCTTCATAGCTACCCTTGGCGCCGGGTGTTCCTTGTCATAGAGCGCCGCTTTTTCGCGGGCTTCCTTGCGGAACTCGTGACGCTTGTACATGCCGGTTGCGCAGCCACCGACAGCGCCAAGCACGCCGTGATTGACCAGATGGCCACCGACAGCGCCAGCCGCACCGTATTTCAGGCATCCGCCCGGTTCGGCATGGGCGAGAGGAGCTGCAACAGCGAAGGCCAGCAACGAGAGGCCGAGAAGAGGACGCATGGATGGGTTCCTTGAGAGTAGGGCGCATTCACACTTGAAGGCGCCCTGCTGGTAAAAAGCGGAAAAGCGGATCGGGTTCAGATTTCGACCTGATGGCCGATTTCGACCAGACGCTCGCGCGGGAGGGTGAAGCGATCCGAAGCACGCACCGCGTTGCGGTAGAGAAAGCCGAACAGGATGCGGCGCGGCGAGATCATCTTGGGTTTTTTCAGATCGGGCACGACGTCGTCGTCGCCCGCGAAAAACACCAGCTTGTCCAGATCGAGCGTGCAGCCCTGCTCTTTCGCCTGGCCGAGCACATAGTAGAGATTGGGTATCTCGACAAAGCCGAACGTGACGTTGATCTGCCAGATCCCGTTGCCGAGATCTTTGGTCGTCATGCGCTCATCGGCAGGTATCCGAGGCACGGTGTCGAATTTCACGTTCAGCGCGACCACCTGCTCGGGCAGGCAATGGAAATCGGCCACGTGACGCATGACGATGGGCGGGAGGGCGCTTTCATAACGCGAGAGGAAAACAGCCGCCCCCGGCGTTCTGATCAGTTCGCCATCGCGCAGCTTCTGCAGCACCTTGTCGGAACGCTCACCCAGTGGTGCCAGGCCGGCACGAAGCAGGATGGTGCCCCGGCGCCATGTCGTCATGATGACATAGATGCCCAGACCGATCAGAAGCGGGACATAACCGCCCTTGTCGATCTTGAGTAGGTTGGCAACAAAGAACGCGACATCGATCACCGCGAAAAACAGCGCAATTGGCAGGGCCTTCCAGAGCGGCCACTCCCAGCGTTCGCGCATGACATCGAAAACGAGCAGCGTCGTCATAAGCATGGTGGTGGACACAGCCGTGCCATAGGCGCCAGAAAGCGCGTCCGAACTCTTGAAGCTGAGAGCAATGAGCAGCGTCACGACCATCAGCATCCAGTTGACGACCGAAACATAGATCTGACCGTATTCGCTGTCGGAAGTCTGGCGGATATTGAGGCTTGGAAACCATCCGAGCTGCATGGCCTGGCGCGTGAGCGTGAAGGCCCCCGTAATGATAGCCTGGCTCGCGATGATGGTCGCAAATGTGGCCAGCACCACCATGGGCAGCACCATTTCATGGGGCATGGCAGCGAAGAACGGATTGTCTTTGACCTGTGGGTGACTGACCAGAAACGCCGTCTGCCCGGCATAGCTCAGCACCAGCATCGGCAGCACGATGACGGCCAGCGCCAGACGCACGCTCGGGCGCCCGACATGGCTCATATCCGCATAAAGCGCCTCGGCACCTGTGACGGAGAGGAAGACAGCGCCGAGAATAATCAGGCTGTTTGCCCCGTGCTCGTACAGGAAACGCAGGCCGAAAAACGGGTTGAGACCGATTAGTACAGAGGGGTCATGCAGGAGCGAACTCAGCCCTATACCGCCCAGAGCGAGAAACCAGAGCAGCATGATCGGGCCGAAAACGGCGCTGATCCGCGCTGTGCCCAGAGGCTGGATGGCAAAAATGCCAAACAGGATGAGGGCGGCAATCGGCAGGATATAGGGTTGCAACGATTTGGTGACGACACCGATGCCTTCGACGGCGCTCAGCACCGAAATGGCGGGGGTGATGGCACCATCGCCATAAAGCAGGGCCGCGCCGAACAGTCCGGCTGCGGCGAGGAGCGTGCCACGCGTGTACCAGTGCTTGCCGAAAGAGCCACCGACGAGAGAAAAAAGGGCGAGAATACCGCCCTCACCCTTGTTGTCGGCGCGCATTACCACGGTTGCATATTTGACGGCCACAACAAGGATCATGGTCCAGACCAGGAGCGAGAAACCGCCGAGAAGCGTCTCGCGATCTGTCGAACCCGTATCGTTGAGGACGGTCTGGAGGGTATAAAGTGGGCTTGTTCCGATATCGCCAAAAACGATGCCAAGTGCTGCCAGCGCGCCGGGCAGCACCTTCCTGTGTTCTTCGGCCATACGGCTCCCCGTTTGATTCTGCCCCTGCCCTCACCCGTGATGGGGGGCGTCGGCGTCCAGAAGTTTGACGTCGATGATCATCGCGCCTGAAAAATACATGGGCTTGACGAGATGCTTGATGATGTAGTGCCCATCGCCTCCCTCGATCCGCACCGGCACGGTAATATCGTAGCCGGAGAGACGGGCGTCGTAGGTGGCGTCATCGCCATTAAGGGATACGAGGGCGATCAGTTCATCATTTGTCATAATTTTCTCCATAACCCCGCCAGGGGCTGGCAGCAACTCATGAACGAACGAGACAGCGCGCCTGCTGGTTGCCCTAACCGCAGGTCTGCCAGCCATACCCGATGAAGCAATGCGTCGGCCGGAGGGCATGTCCTGCACCACGATGATCTGTCGCTCTTCTAGATAGGCGAGTTGCCTTCGCGCACGACCGAGCGAATGCGTGCCATAAGCTTCTGCAATCGCTTCGTCTCCCGGGCAGGGCGCGCCGTCGAGGGCTGCACGCGCCAGAAGCAGCACCACACCCTGCACGTCTTCAGGCACGGCACGGGCAATCTCCAGCGCCTGCTCCCAGCTTTCTTCCTGCGCCTGCTCGAAGCTCGAGCCAGAGCGCACACTAGCCAGAAGCAGGCGGAAAGCCCCCAGATCGAGCACGTTTCGGTCGAGGCGCTCGATACGCGCCCGAAGCTGAAAATCCTGATACAGCGTGGCGAGCGGGCGATAAGCCGACTCGTTTTCTGCGACCACCGCCTCGGTCAGGCGCCAGAGCAGTTCGGGAGCGGCTTCGACAACCGGGGCGGCCTCTTCGATAGGCACTGCCGCCGCATAGGAGTCCAGCTGGGCAAGCAGATCGGGTGCGGGCGCACGGCGCTCCCTGAGGCGAGGCGCCGTTTCGACCACAGGCTCGAGAATGAGGCTGTAATTATCTTCGGCGGGGCGGGCTTCGAAGGGCGTTAGAGCAGGGCCCGTCGCATGGCTTGCCGTCTCGACAGCGCCGATCGACACCAAGAGCGGCCTGCGACTCAGTGCAGGGCCGAGTGCCATGAACTGGCCGCGCGCCAGATCGCGAAACGCCTCGGCCGTGCGCCGCTCCATGCCCAGAAGATCAGCTGCACGCACCATATCGATATCGAGAAAAGTGCGGCCCATGAGGAAATTGGACGCCTCTGCCGCGACATTCTTGGCAAGCTTGGCCAGACGCTGGGTGGCAATCACCCCGGCCAGGCCGCGCTTTCGGCCACGGCACATCAGATTGGTCATGGCGCCAAGCGACAGGCGGCGCGCCTCGTCCGAGGTATCGCCACTCGCGACGGGCGCGAAAAGCTGGGCCTCGTCCACAACCACCAGCACCGGGTACCAATAGGCACGGGGCGCCTCGAACATGCCGTTGAGAAAAGCCCCCGCAGCGCGAAGCTGCATTTCGGCCTCGACGGATTCCAGATTGAGCACGACAGAGGCGCGATGGGCGCGCGCGCGCTCGCCTGCGGCACGCAGCGTGGCTTCCGTCTGTTCTGAAGCATCGATAACAAGATGGCCGTATTTATCGGCCAGCGTCACGAAATCGCCCTCGGGATCGACAATCACCTGCTGCACGAGCGTGGCCGTCTGCTCAAGCAGGCGACGCAGCAGATGCGATTTTCCCGAGCCCGAATTACCCTGCACCAGCAGGCGGGTTGCGAGAAGTTCTGTCAGGTCCAGCTGGACATCCGCGCCGTCACGGCCACGGCCCATCGTGATCGATACGCTCATGGGGCTGTCCCTAGCGCAACTCGCCTCCAAAGTCAGCCATCACGCGGACGAATACGAAGGCGCTCACGGGTTTTGTCGCATGTGTTTTTTCACCCCCTGCGCCGCACGACGTCCGGTCGCGAAACAGGCCTGAAGCAGATAGCCGCCCGTGGGCGCCTCCCAGTCCAGCATTTCACCCGCTGCAAAAACACCGGGGCGCTGTCTGAGCATCAACCGTCATCGAGCGCCTCTCGCCTCACACCCCCCGCCGTGGAAATGGCGCGGGCAAGAGAATCCGGTGCCACGAGGTCGAGCGGGCAGGATTTGATCTGCTGCGCCAGAATCCCGGCGCCGGAATGAGGCGGTGTGGCCTCACGCAGCAACCAGCGCGCAGCCGGAGACAGCCCCAGCCGACGCAGCCTGCCCGACTGGCTTTCACGCTCACGAAACCCTTTCAGACGCGACTGCAAGATTTCCTGCGTCAGGCCCGGCCGGAAATCGAGCGTGATCTGCAATCGCCCCTCCCGCCTCAGGCTTCCCGCCACATAGCCGAGAGACGATAGACCGGCGCCCCCTCAATACCCTGATGAGTGATCGTCACATCGCCTCTGGCGCTTTGCCCTACGCCGCTGATCGTGACGGAATGCAGCACCTCGCCGTGAAACTGCTCATGAAATGCCGGAGGCAAGGCGGTCATGAAACCGCAATTGGCGGGCTGCAAAGGCGAGAAGCTTTCGGGCGGCAGAAAACGCCTCCAGCCGCCATCGCTACCGAGACGCGGCCATGATGCACCACCGAGGGCAAGGATGGTCGCTGCTGCTGTCACCCTCTTGGCGCCATGAGAGGTCTCGAACAACAGGTTCCCGGTTTCGTCCCACCCTGCCCAGCGATGGCGCAAGGCGAAGACCGTGTTCTGCGCTGACAGTCGCGCCAGCCAGGCGCGCAGCAGCGGCGAGGCCTTCATCGCCTTCGGAAAAACACGCCCGCTGCTGCCGGTAAAGCAGGGCTGACCGAGATCTTCTGCCCATTCCCTCAGGGCCTGCGGCGGGAACTCCCTGATCATCGGCTCCAGCCAGGAGGCGGAAGCGCCATAGCGTGAAAGGAATGTCTCGAGATCTTCCGCATGGGTCAGATTGAGACCGCTGCGACCGGCCATAAGAAATTTGCGGGCCGGGCTTGGCATCTGATCGTAGACGACCACATCGAACCCGTCGGCAGAGAGGCTCTCGGCGGCGGCGAGCCCGGCAGGCCCGGCACCGATCACGGCGATGATGTGTGGTGTCAGCATGACGTGGGTTTAAGCCTCTTCACCAAATAGTGCCATAGAACGCCGTTTTTAGCCCTTGAGCCTTTCACGGGAACCGCCACATCATCCCGCGCGCTGCACTCCAGACCCGCGCCCCGAACGGGGCAGTTTCAGACACGCTTTTTCAGACACGCCGTTCAGGACGTGCCGCCCTTCTTATGTCTCGTGCTCCTTCAGGACAGCCCATGATCGCTCTTTCTTCAGAGACCCTCTCGACCCTTCCCGCCAGTGTCGAGGTTTTTCCCTATGATCGCGCCTCCCTGAAAGCGGGGATCGTGCATCTGAGCGTCGGCAATTTTCATCGCGCGCATCAATGCTGGTATGTCGATCGCCTACTGGGCCAGCCGGGCAATGAGGCTGGGCGTTCTGCGGCGTCGGGCTGATCGACGATGCAACCGAGCGTCTGAAGCTCGAAGCCTTTCCGGCACAGGATAATCTCTACACTCTGACGCGCTACGCGCCCGACGGCACGACACGGCATCAGGTGATCGGCTCGATGCTCGATTATCTTTTCGCCCCTGCCGACCCGCAAGCCGTGCTGGCCCGTATGGCAGATCCCGAGACGCGGATCGTGTCGATGACCATCACCGAAGGGGGGTATAATCAGGACCACGCCACCGGCAGCTACCGTCTGGAAACGCCTCTGACGCAGCGTGAGCTTGCGGCCCCGAACAAGCCGGAATCGGCTTTCGGCTATATCGTCGAGGCGCTGCGTATCCGGCGCGAGGCAGGCATTGCGCCCTTTACCGTCATGTCCTGCGATAATCTGCGCGATAATGGCATCGTGACCCAGCGCTCGGTCGTGAGCCATGCCCGCGCGCTCGACCCGGAACTGGCGGAATGGATCGAGCAGAATGTTACTTTCCCAAGCTCGATGGTCGATCGCATCACGCCTGCCGTGCTCAAGGAGGATGCCGACCGGGTGAACATCGAATGCGGCGTGCATGACCGCCTGCCGGTGATTTCAGAAGAATTTGCCCAATGGGTGATCGAAGACCGCTTCGTGAACGGGCGCCCAGCGCTCGAAAAAGTGGGTGCCCAGATCGTTCCCGACGTGCATCCTTACGAACTCGCCAAGGTGCGCATGCTCAATGCCTCGCACTCGATGCTCGCCTATCCCGGCCAGCTTTCGGGGCTCGAAACCGTGCGCGATGCCATTATCGACCCGCAAATCGGCAAACTGGTCGAGCGCTTCATGAGCCTCGATGTCATTCCGCATCTGAGCGCGCCGCAGGACATGCCGCTCCCGGCCTATCGCGATCTAATCATTGCGCGGTTCAGCAACCCGAATGTCGGCGACAGGCTGGCCCGTATCACCGGCGATGGCGGCAGCAAGCTGCCGGTCTTCCTCGCCCCGAGCTGGAACAAGCTGGTAGCCTCTGGCGCGTCGCTCGACCGGGTAGCGTTCGTTCTTGCCTGTTTCATTCGTTATCTGCGCGGTCGCACCGATCAGGGAGAGACCTTCACGCCGTTCGAACCCGCACTGTCCGACACGCAGCGCAAGCTCGCGGAAAGCTGGGAGACGGTGTTCTCCATGACCGTGTTCGAAAGCTTCACACTCGATGACGGACATCGCCGGGTGATTCGTGAAATGGCGGAAAGCATGGAACAGAGAGGCACGAGCGTCGTTCTGGCTGAACTCCTTGCGGCAGAACCTGCCAGCGCCTGACCCTGTCAGGCCGGAAGGGGATCGCCGCCTCTTCCGTCCAAAGGCGCTTTTCATGGTCTCATTTTCATCACCGGGATTTTCGTTCCTGCGTTATTCCGGGCTGAGTCTGGTCGTCGCGCTTTGCGCTGCCCCGGTGGCGCAGGCAGCGCCCCTCGCTTCCCTTTCGGGAGCCACCTCATGGCTCAACACCCAGCCCCTCTCGGCTGAGGCACTGAAGGGCAAGGTGGTGCTGGTCGATTTCTGGACGTATTCCTGCATCAACTGCCTTCGCGAACTGCCCTATGTCGAGGCCTGGGCCGACAAGTACAAGCCCTACGGCCTCGTGGTGATCGGCGTCCACGCGCCTGAATTCGCTTTTGAAAAGAACGTCGACAATATCAAAAAAGCTGTCGGGCGATTCCACATCACCTTCCCTGTCGCCGTCGACAACGACCGGGCGATCTGGAACGGCTTTGGGAACGAATACTGGCCTGCCGCCTATTTCGTCGGCGGTGACGGCAAGATACAGGCGCATCATTTCGGTGAGGGCGATTACGACAATTCCGAGCGCATGCTCCAGGCCATGCTGCGCGAAAACGGCGCGAAAGATGTGCCGGGCGATCTGGTTCACCCCAGGGGCAGCGCTGAGCAGGTCGAGGCCGATCAGTCCGATATCGGCTCACCGGAGACGTATATCGCTATGAGCGCGCCAGCAATTTCATTTCAACGGGGGGCGCCATACAGGATTCCCCCAATGACTATGTGATCGAGCGCACCCCCGCCCTGAATCAATGGGGCTTAAGCGGCAACTGGACTGTAGGGCCTGAATCGGCCCGGCTGAACAAGGCAGACGGCGCCATAGAATTCCGCTTTCATGCGCGCGATCTGCATCTCGTGCTCGGCCCTGTGAAGGGTGACGCCCCGGTTAAATTCAGGGTAACGATCGACGGCAAGCCCCCCGGCGCCATGCATGGCAGCGATTGCGACGAGAATGGCCTCGGCACAGTAACCGGCCAGCGCCTCTACCAGCTCGTGCGCCAGCCTGAAAACGCCGTGGGCGAGCATGAATTCAAAATCGAATTTCTCTCGCCCGGCGTCGAGGCGTTCTCCTTCACCTTCGGCTGAGAGACCGCGTCTCAGGGGGCACGCCCCCTGATCGCTCAGAAGCTGGTCGACACTGTGCCCGTCATGGTGAAGCGGGCAGCGGTCATGAAGGAATTGCCGTAGCCGGTATAGGGCGCGAGACTGCCGCTATAGACCGTGCTCGGGTCTTTCGCGCTGTAGATGGCGCCCATGGCGCCGGTGCGCACGATAGAGCCGGTCACATTGGCAAAGTTCAGCTTGATGGTGGGCGATTGCGCGATGCCGACCGGCTTGAAACGATAGCCGAGCGAAATAGTGTTGGTCACAAATCCCGGCATACGCTGATCGCCTGCCACACTGACCGATTGCGGCCCGGTATAATGCAGGCTCGCATTGCCGAAGAACCCGGCATATTTATAGGTCAGACCGAAATTGGCCAGAACACGCGGCGCCATGATGGCCTGCGTACCCTTCGAATTCAGCATGTTGTTCGTATAGGGGTCGAGTACGTTACTATCCTGCACGGCATGCAGATATTCGACCGAGGCATAAGGCTGAAGCCATGAATCGGACGGCCCGAAATCATGAAGTCGAAACCGCGCATATGCTGGTTACCGATCGAGAACGGCTTGAACTGGTTCATACCCAGATACTGGTTCACGATGCGGTTGGTGACATTGTAGTTGAAGAATGACGCATCGAGAATGATGTGCTCGTCATGATAGCGGTAGCCCAGTTCCTCCTTGATCGAATACTGGTTTTTCGGGATCGGCACGCTCGTATAGAGCCAGCCAGATCGACGGCGCTCGGCTGGCGGTAATCGCCCTCGGCGTTCAGATAGATCTGGCTATGCTCGTCGATCGTATAGCCGACAGAGAGCTGCGGTAGCGGCTCGGTGCGGTTATTGGCCATGCGGCCGTAGAGATCCTTGTTCCAAGTATTGGCCATGACGAATTTGAACCCGGCCTGGATGTCGAGCTTGTCGTTCAGATATTTGGCGTGATCCTCAATGAACAGGCTGTGGATCTCGGTGCCTGCATTCTGCTGGTCACCCGCATCGATGCGATAGGCGGCAGCGTTCGGGCTGGGTGCCGCGCCGTTATCCATGGTGTAGCTGGTGGGATAGGATTGCTGGGTATAATTGTTTTCATACCAGTAGCCGAAAGCGACATGATTATGACGGTCGACATCGAAACCTAGCTTGGCCACCGCCCCGCGACGCTCGGTCGCCCCTTGCAGGAAGTAGCTCGTGACGTTGCGCGTGGACCCGTCGGACTGGGTCATCGTTCCCCCCGGTGAGGCGTCCCATCCGCGACCGAGATTGTAATAGGGCTGCAGGTCGAAAGCGAGGCGACGCGTCAGAACGATATGGATCGGCGCGGAAATGAAGACCTGATTCCAGTAATCGGTGTTATTCTTCCAGTAGTTGATATTGTTGGAATTGGCCGATCGGCCATAGCCCTCACCCGTATGCTTGTATTTATAAAATTCCTGCTGCGTCGGATAATTATCGATCGTGAAATCTTCCCAGTTCCACGAAACGAAAGTCTTGGCGAAAGAGCCGTTCTGCCAGGTCTTATTCAGCCCGAAATCGATGTGACGACGGTCATTGATGCCAGCCCCCATCCAGCTACGGGTATGAGTGTTCGAGAAAGAGAAATACCCGCGCACGCCGCTATGGCCGATCTCGCCCGTATCCACGCGGATGAACTCACGCGACAGATTATTGGTACCATAGGAAAAATCGACCAAACCGCCGAATTTCTTGTCAGGCGTATGAGTGGTCTCGTTCATCGTGCCGCTGGCTGCCGACATCACCGGAAGGGCCGTTTCCGAGCTACCCGGCGTGAGGGAGACGGATTCAACGTTTTCCGTATCGATGTTCTCTGTGATGTATTTAGCCGCGGCGGCAGGCGCGCCATCGACCAGAAGCGCCATATCGAGATCGGTCAGGCCGCGCGACTGGATCTGGCCACCCTGCATACCGTAAGGATCTGGCGTGCTGATACTGACACTCGGCAGGTTCTGGATAAGGTCCAGCGCCGTGCTCGATGGATTGCGCATCGAGATATATTCGTGGTCGACCGTCTGCACGTTGCGCGGCGCGTGTTCGATACGCATCATGCCACCACCGCCATTGAGCGCCTGACGGCTGGTCGTGACCGAAATTTGCTCTTCCCCTTTGGCTTCAACAGGCCCAGCATGCTTGCGAGACGCTACATGACCCGTATTTGGCACAGGCTGATGCTTCATCTCTCCCTGTGCAGCGTTTTTGTGAACACCCAGTTTGTGGACAGTTTTTGGGGGAGCGCCGAAGGCAGTGCCTCCAAGGGCGAATGTCGACACGAGGCTTGTCAACACCATCAGGCAGGCAAAAGCAATGTAGCGCGGCGAGGGGCTGCGTGACGTCATACAGGATCCTATCGTTACGAACGTGCTCAGACACTGGCTGCGTCCAGGCCGTGGAGCCGAAAGATACCCTCCGCCGATCGGAACAGACCCGGAAACGGCTAATTTGTATACAAGACGAAACGATACTTCAACGAATCATTTCATCTGGTTTTCACAAAAATCGCTGCTTTCTCATGCAAGAACCGTCCCCAACGAAAAGATTACGCCGGAAAACCACTTTTATTCTTGCTGGATTTCAGTTTTTACCATTCTTGGGCGTTAAATCCACTCGCGCATGCTACTGCCTGCCATCGGGTCCAGAAGATTATTCTCGTCTGCGATGCAGATGACCTCGCAAAAGCGGGCCAAACCGGGCGCCTCACAGGGAAGCGCGGAAACAGTCACGCCTGCCGTGCCACTTGATTTATGTGCTGCTGGGGATAGCGCAGGCGGCCCGCTGACGACGCCCTTGCCCCCGCGAACTGATCGCCCCCCCTTTTGCACCTTGTCTCGGTCAAGCGACCGAGGGGAACGGCGGGACACGTCGATCAGAGATCGATATCGAGTCCGATATCCAGCGCTTTGACGCTATGGGTCAGCCAGCCAAGCGAAAGTACCTCGACACCGGTGGCGGCAATGGCCGGGGCCGTCTCTGGCGTGATGCCGCCAGAGGCTTCAGTCACGGCGCGGCCATTCACCATCTGTACGGCGTGGCGCAGCGTCTCGACGGGCATATTGTCGAAGAGATAGGCATCAGCACCGCCACTCGACAGCGCGGTTTCGAGCTGATCGAGCGTATCGATTTCGAGCGCCACGGCCATCAGATGGCCTGCCCGCTTTCTCGCGCCCTTGAGCGCGGCCGCCACACCGCCACATAGCGCGATGTGATTATCCTTGATCAGGATTGCATCATCGAGCGATAACGGTGATTACTGCCACCACCCGCCTTGACCGCGTATTTCTGTACGGCCCGCAGCCCCGGCAGGGTCTTGCGGGTGCAGCAGATACGAGCCTTCGTGTCCTGCACGGCGTCAACCACCTGACGCGTGGCAGTAGCAATCCCGCTCAGATGCGACAGTAGATTGAGCGCGGTACGCTCACCCCCTAGAATGGTTTCGGCGCTCCCCTCGACCTCGGCCAGAATATCGCGAGGCGCAATACGGCTGCCATCATCCTTGAGCGCCGTGAATTCGATCTGGGAGTCGAGCAGGGTAAAAGCGAGGCGCACCGCGCTCATACCGGCCACAACCCCCTCATGGCGCGCACGAAACACAGCGCGCAGACGTTGGCCGGGGCGTGCCACAGCCTGTGTGGTGGCATCGCCACCCGTGCCGAAATCCTCGACAAGACCGGCCCTGACGACAGGTTCCCACATCAGATCCGGCAGGGGAGAAATGAAAGAACTCATGCGTTGACCATGCTCCGTTCCTGAAGGCCGATATCCTCCAGGGTGAAATGAAAGCGCTCCGCCTGGACAGCCTGTTGACAATCAACACGCCAGTGGCTGCCCCGGCTTTCACGACGACGCAGGGCGGCAGAGGCTATGGCAGCGCCCACCAGCGCATGGTCGTCACGACCGGCAAGCGGCGCCAGATAAGCGGCAAGTGCCTCCAACCCGTCCTGATCGCGCAAGATACCCGCCCCCTTATCCATCTGCTGACCAAAGCTGGCAGCCCCCAGACGGGCGGGACGCGACGGGTTCTGGCAGGAATGGCGCTCGCGCGGGGCATTATTGACGTCCCAGGCGACCGCACGCCCCATGACGAAGGCTTCAAGCAGCGAGTTGCTGGCCAGACGATTAGCCCCGTGCAGACCTGTGCAGGCGACTTCGCCGCAGGCCCAGAGCCCGGCGATACTGGCGCGTCCGTGCAGATCGGTCGCGACCCCGCCCATATGATAATGCACCGCCGGTCGGACGGGGATAGGCTCACGATCGGGGTCTATCCCGTGCTGACGACAGGAAAGCGCAATACCGGGGAACTGACGTGAGAAGACCTGCTTCAGCCCCCGGCCCGATTTACCGATGCGCGCATCGAGAAAAACGCGATGTCCCTCGATACGGTGTCGAGCAATCGCCCGCGACACCCGATCGCGCGACTGTAATTCATCGGTGAAACGACCGCCCGTCTCATCCACCAGTATCGCCCCGGCCCCACGCACGGCCTCGCTGACGAGTGGCGAGCGCGCGCCCCCTGTCTCGACGTCGAGCGCGGTGGGATGAAACTGCACGAATTCCATATCGGCCAGCTTTACCCCGGCGCGTGCGGCTGCGGCAAGGCCGCGACCCGTATTGCTGTTGGGGCTAGTCGCACCGGCATAGAGCGCCCCCGCGCCGCCACAGGCCAGAATGCAGGTATTGGTCGGAATGAACTGCCCGGTATTGAGCCAGACGCCCTGAACCCTGCCTTCCGAAGCCTGGATATGTTCGAGCGTGACGCCATCGAGCACCACGATGCGCGGCAGCCTTTTCACCTGAGCGATAAGCGCCTGCATGATGCCTGCCCCACTGCCATCGCCCCGGACATGGGCGATGCGTGCGCGTGAATGCGCGGCTTCGAGATGCAGATCGAGGGTACTCGTTCCTTTGCGATCGAATGCCACTCCCCAGTCGAGAAGGGTCGAAATAGCCGAAGGGCCAGCACCGATAATGGCTTCAACCGCCTTGCGGTCGCAAAGACCATCGCCTGCGGCCAGCGTGTCGCCGATATGCAGCGCCACATCATCGTCATGACCGATTGCCGCAGCGAAGCCGCCCTGCGCCAGCATGCTGGCCGCCTCCTCACCGAGGGGGGTGGGGCTCAGCACCACGCAGGGACGGTCGAGATGCAGGGCAGCAGAGAGCCCGGCAAGACCCGCGCCCGCAATCACCGGCCAGCCTGCAAATCGGGTAAGCGTCATCATGGCAGCGCCCTCAGATGGCCAGCATCCGCTCGACCGCTCGACGCGCCTGCGGAAAGAGCGCGTCAGGAATGGTGACTTCCTCTTCCATGTTCTCCAGAGCGCGCCGGATCGCGGGAAGCGTGATGCGCTTCATGTGAGGGCAGAGATTGCAGGGCCGGACGAACTCGACCGCCGGATTCAGTGCCGCGAGATTATCGCTCATCGAACATTCGGTCACGAGCAGCACTTTTTTCGGCTGTTTCACGGCCACGAATTCCATCATGCCTGCGGTCGAACCGGCATAATCGGCCTCGGCCACCACCTCAGGGGGGCATTCGGGATGCGCCAGCACCACCACACCCGGATGCATGCGACGATATTGCCGGATTTCGAGCGGGGTAAAACGCTCATGCACTTCGCAATGACCCGGCCAGGTCAGCATCTCGATGCCGGTTTCGTTCTGGATATTCTGCGCCAGAAACTCGTCGGGGATCATGATGACACGCGGCACACCGAGACTCTCGACGATTTTCTTCGCATTGCCCGACGTGCAGCAGATATCGGTCTCGGCCTTAACGGCCACAGAACTGTTCACATAGGTAACGACAGGCACACCGGGATAGGTCGCCTTGAGCGCCCGGACATTCTCTGCGGTGATGGATTCTGCGAGCGAGCATCCGGCCATTGAATCGGGAATGAGAACCGTCTTTTCCGGGTTCATGAGCTTGGCGGTCTCGGCCATGAAATGCACGCCCGCCATGACGATCACCTGCTCTTGCGCCCACTGTGCCTCACGCGCCAGTGCCAGACTGTCGCCGCGTATGTCGGAGATGCAGTGAAAGATCTCGGGGGTCTGATAATTATGGGCCAGAATGACCGCATTGCGCTCACGTTTCAGACGCAGGATAGCCCTGATGTCGTCGGCAAAATTCTGCTCCCAGTCCTCGCGGGTCATCAGTCGGGAAACGGGCTCGTAAAGCGCATCGCTGCGGTCTCTGACGAGGGTCATCTGATCCATGAGATCCTCTCCACTCATTTATGCTCTCATTGAGCATAATAGGGATAAAACTGTTAGGCCCCTTACATTGGATGGAGCTTGCGGATTTCAAAGCCACGATCCCGTGATTTCCGCCAAAACCGCTGCCCTGCACGAGAGACATCCTCAGATCGAGCGTGCAATCGGCAGTTTCGACCCCATGAGATGCCGCGTGCCTATCACGGCCCCCTTGAAGCGATAGAGCCGCGCCGGGCGTCCCTGCGCCTGCATCTCCGCTTCACCCGTTTCCTCCACCAGATCCTGCGCCAGAATGAGCCTGCGGAAATTCTGTTTGTGCATAGGCCGCCCGGCAATGGCCTCGACCGTGCGTTGCAGCTGCCACAGGGTGAAGGTCTCGGGCATCAGTTCGAATACGACTGGCCTGTAGCGTATCTTCGCCCTGAGCCGAGCCAGCGCCGTGGCCAGAATGCGGCGCTGTCAGACGGCATGGCGCGCCTGGTGCCAGCCACCTGCCAGGATGGCGCGATTCAGGCAGAAGCCCGGCCTCCCAGAGCAGTTCGTAACGATGCAGAACAAGCTCGTCATTCCAGGGCTGCCCTTCGAGACCAAAGGTTTCGGCACAGCGCCACAGACGCGCGGCATCGCGCCCCGCCCATTGGGCCAGGGCACGCGCTATGTCAGCATCGAGTTGATCGGCGCCTTTTTCGCGCCGGTTCTCCCAAGGAAAATATTCGTAAAGCCCCCGCCAGCCTTCCTGCGCATCTTCGAGCCGCGTGAGCCCCATATATGAAATGCGGATCAGGCGCGGGTGGTCATGACCACCCCCTTCCGCTCCTGCCGCCTCGGCAAAGGTGTAAAGCTGTTCGATATGCCCGAGATGGCATTGCGTCTGCTGCTCGACCCAGAGCCTCATGCCGCGCTGCAAGGAGCGATGAGCGGTCTCGAGCGGACCCGAGGGCAGATTGCGCCCCTGCTCGAGGGTCAACACTAGAGGCATCTCGTCCTGCACGGCGATCAGCACCGCTACGAGCTCCGAACGCAGCTCGTTCATGCCGAAACGACCCGCCCGGTGGTGAGCAGAAGCAGGCCGCGAAGGATGTCGGCAGGTGCCGGCGGGCAGCCACGCAGGGCGACATCGCATTGCTGCATGCCCGACAGACCGGCCTCCATGATCCCCCCGAGTGTGGCGTAATTCGTGCCGAATGGTCCCTGCCCCAGCGCGCAATCGCCAATGGCGACAACGCCCTTTGGTGAGGGCATGGCCGCCCAGCGCGCCTGAAGCGCCGGCAACAGGGCGCGTGTCACTACGCCCACGACAAAAAGAAGCTCAGCATCATGAGGCGTATCGACAAAGCGTATGTCGTGCCGTGCCAGATCGTAAGCCGCCCCCTGCAACGCATTGGCCTCGACCAGACAACCATCGCAACCGCCACCGGCAACCAGATGCAGGGTCAGCGGGCGCGGAGCCGGTGGCAGGGCGCTGCGAGGCCGCCAGCGATGGGCGTCCAGAAGCGCGCGCAGGTAAATCATGGACAGATCCGCTCGTTTGATTCGTCCCGGATATGACCACAAACACCGACTGCAAAAAACCCCTGGCCTCTCAAGTTCTCGGGCCACTGCCTGGTTGCCCGCTTCAGTCTGAAGACGGCTGGAACCACCCGGCTACAAGACAAAGACTCCAGCTTCGAACCGAAGCACAGGAGCAAATCGCGGGACCGCGTCTTTTTGACCATGACGATATCCGGAAGTTGCGGTAAGCCGGAAACATGACTCCGGACACTGCCCTTCCTTTCGACGCCGATGCCCTGCTCGCCCTCGCTGCCCGACTGGCAGATGAGGCAGCTGTCCTCATCAACGATATCCGGGACAGCGGATTCGAGACGATCATCAAGGCAGACAAATCGCCGGTAACCGAGGCGGATCAGGCCGCTGAGCGCCATATTCTGGCCGGACTGCGTGCCGCCACCCCGCAAATTCCGGCGATCGGGGAAGAGGAAGTCGCCAACGGCACCTTCGTGGAGCCGGGCGAGACCTACTGGCTGGTCGATCCGCTCGACGGCACACGTGAATTCGCAGCAGGGCGCGATGATTTCACGGTCAATATCGGGCTGATTCATCGCAACCGCGCCGTTCTTGGCGCCATGGCGCTACCCGCCTATGGCCAGCTTTACACGGGTCTGGTCGGCAAGGGTGCCTGGCGTCGCGACAGCAACGGGCTGACAGAAATTGCAGCGGTCCTGCCCCCCGAGGGCGGGCTGCGTATTCTGGCCTCGCGCCATTATGCCGATGACCCGAGGCTGAAAGAATGGCTGGCCGGTCGCAAGGTGGGTACGCTCGGTAATATCGGCTCTGCTGCAAAATTCGCCCGCGTTGCCGAGGGTGCTGCCGATTTCTATCCGCGTCTCGGCCCGACCATGGAATGGGACACAGCCGCACCGCAGGCCATCGTCGAGGCTGCCGGCGGCCATATTCTCGATGAGCAGGGCACACCGCTCACCTATGGCAAACCTGGCTGGTTCAACCCGCCTTTCCTCTGCACCGGCCGTCATCCCGCAGGAGAGCATGACGCATGACCGAGATCCTGAAAGCCGATCCCGATGCCATCGCCCGCGCTGCCTCCCTGCTGCTTGAAGGCAAGCTGGTGGCATTCGGCACCGAGACCGTTTACGGGCTTGGCGCTCTGGCCACGTCAAACACCGCTGTTGCGCATATTTTTGCAGCCAAGAACCGCCCGCGCTTCAACCCGCTGATCAGCCATTTCGCCAGCGCCGAAGCGGCCTTTGCCCATGTAGAACCGACCGATCTGGCATATCGTCTTGCCGAGAAATTCTGGCCCGGCCCGCTGACCATGATCCTGCCGCGCAAAAGCGGCTCGACCATCTGCGATCTGGCCACAGCCGGTCTGCCTACGGTCGCGCTGCGCGTGCCACGTGGCAAGACGGCGCTCGCCCTGCTCGAAGCCGTAGGCCAGCCTGTCGCGGCGCCTTCGGCCAATCCATCAGGACGTGTCAGCC
Organism: Asaia platycodi JCM 25414; assembly: GCF_000614545.1. Classification (GTDB taxonomy): domain Bacteria; phylum Pseudomonadota; class Alphaproteobacteria; order Acetobacterales; family Acetobacteraceae; genus Asaia; species Asaia platycodi. The sequence goes on from NZ_BAKW01000004.1 coordinate 54,162, forward strand.
CCTCGGACGCGTTTCATGTTCTGCGCAACATGCATGGAAGGATCGACGCCATTCTCGACTCCGGCCCCTGCTCGGTCGGGCTGGAAAGCACGGTGATCGATCTGTCGCGTGAAGTGCCCTTTCTGTTGCGTCCGGGCGGCATCACGCTCGAACAACTCGAATCCGTCTGCGGCACGATCCGCAACCCCGATGATTACGCGACCAAGCTGCCCTCGTCGCCGGGTATGCTGGCCTCGCATTACGCCCCTGGTCTGCCTGTGCGGCTGAATGCTGAATCCGTTAGCGAGGATGAGGCCCTGCTTGCTTTCGGCGCGCCCCTGCCCGGCGCCGGACTGGTGTATAATCTTAGCGAAACGGGCACTCTCGAGGAAGCGGCTGCGCGTCTTTTCGCCGGCCTGCGCTTTCTCGATGGGGAAGGCCAGCGTCGCGGCTTGCAGACGATCGCAGCCATGCCAGTGCCGCGTCATGGGCTGGGTCTGGCCATTCTCGACCGCCTGCGTCGCGCGGCGAGCCCACGCCCTGTAGCGGGCGGGGATGACGACGATCTGGAGAGCATGATCGGCTGATGTCCGGCTCTTTCGACCCAAAGGAACTCAAAGTCCTCTCGGATATTCTTGCGCTCGTGCTTGAAGAGCAGGAAGGCCAGTCTGTTGCCGCGCTCAGCGCGCTGCGGTCGCGCGCGAAAAAAAGCGGGATGACGGGCGGCGCGCTGAAAAATCTTTTTGTCGCCATTGCTCCCAACCCGCCCGCTCGCGCCAAACCAAGAGCCACCCGCACGACGAAAACCACCGAGAACAGCGCCGATACTCTGGCTGCCCGTCAGCAGATTGTGACGCTTACCAATAATCTGCGCCAGATGGATCTGGAATTGCGCAATTCCGCGCGAGACTTGAATCCGTCAGGTCAGAACTGTTCCAGACCCAGCAATCCCGCGCCGAACTTCAGTCGAAGCTACTCAGCAAAGAGGCGCGCAAACCGTTTTCCAGCATTCTCATCTGGTGCGGGTTCGCTGCGGGTATCCTGATCGGCATCGCCGGGACACAGTTCATCCATTCGATCGCTGACACCCCGCACATGGATCGCTCGGTCTATCTGCGCTGACCTGCTCAGACTGCAAGGCTGACGATCAACGACATCGCACGCCCTGCCCTAGCCCCCCGTCAGGCTTGACGATTGCAATCACGAACGTCTCTGCCACTTTTCTCACCGCAACGCGCGATCCAGGAGGAGCAACCCCGTTTCGCCGGAGACTAGTCGCGCAGACCACCCATAATCGGTCGCAATTCAACACGGCTCTGGCTCCTTCGCCGTACGGGCGGGCGGGGCTGACAGGAGACAAAATAAAGCCCCATCGCGAAAATAAGGTTCGATACGATCATGAACAGATCGACCAGCATCAGGGCGCCACTGCCCGTAACACCCCTCCAGAGCGAATAGATCAGAAAGGCGACATTGAGCGGGCGCATACCAAGCAGGAGCGAGCGTAGTGGGTTGGCCTGACCGGGCCGCACCAGCTGACGCATTCTCATGATACCCAGATAGAAGGCGACGAACAGCACCCAGTTCAGGATGTTGAAAACCGACCCACCCAGGGACGTGTAACCGCAAAAGGAGATGATAAGGATCGCGGCCAGAAAAAAGACGATGGCGCCAAGTTGCAGGCTCATCCCCAGTTCTGCAGAAGGCAGCCGTTCGGGCAATCTGTCAGAGACTGGCTGGAAGACCCGATCGAGCAGCCAGAGATCGGCCTGATTAATGCGTTCGACGAATGTAGACATGCGGCTGATTTACCGTGCTGTCGCTCCGGACGCACCCGTTTTCTTCGCATGAGCGCGGTCGAACCAAGGGGGAGGCACGCATCGCTGCCTTCTTACAAATACTGGACCCAACTCTCCGACAATTCGAAAGTAAAATTTAATCTTTTGACAATCACCGTCACGAAAAGATTATAATAGTTTCGAATCATCAAGGAGTTCCCGCTCATGGCTTTGCCGGTCATCCTCGATCATCTGAGCAAGACTTATGACGGTCGGAGAGTTCTGGATGATATCAGTGTTTCGCTTCAGCCGGGCAGTATCAATGCCCTGCTCGGCCCCAATGGCGCAGGCAAAACCACATTGATCGGATGTTTGCTCGGGCTTCTGACGCCCGATGCCGGATCTGTCCGCATATGGGGCGAAGCCGCCGACGCCGTGAGCCCCGCCTCACGCCTACGTATCGGCTTCGTACCCCAGACCATGACAGGGCTCACCTGGTTCCGCGTCCAGGAACTCAAGGATTATCTGCGTGCCTTTCGTGACAATCCTGAAGATCGGGAAGACCGGCGATGGGCCGACTGGGCAGCCCTCGACCCGAACGCCCGGATCTCGACCCTTTCAGGCGGAGAACGCCAACGCCTGGCCATCGTGCTGGCCCTGCGCTTTTCGCCCGATCTGATCATTCTCGACGAGCCGGTCGCGAGCCTCGATCCGATGGCGCGGCATGATTTTATCGCACTGCTTTCGCAGAGCGTGCAGAGCCGGGAGACCACGGCCCTGATCTCGTCCCATATCATTTCCGATCTGGAGCGGATTTGCGATCGCTTTCTCGTCATGAAGAAAGGAAAGCTTATCGGTGATCTGAGCGCCGATGTTTTCGCCCGCGAGATACGGCGCCTCGCCATCTGGCCCGATGCGACACTCGGTCTGGAGATCTTGGCCGATTTACCCGATGGCAGTGTCTGGGTGCGAGGCTGGCGTCCCGAACTGGATGTCCTGAATCTTCCCGTTCTGTCAGGCGATATGGAAGCCTATTTTCTGGCGCTGACACGATGACCTTCGTAGCAAGCGCCCCCATGGGGCGCACCGTTCGAGACTGTCTGCGCGCCATGCGGCTCTACGTCTCGCCAGTCTTCCTGCGTGAAAACCCCCTGGCTTTTCTGGCCATTCTTTACGTCGCTCTATGCTTCGGTTTCGCTTTCCTGCTTCATCATGGCCGGCTCGGACACGACCGGTTCTGGCATGACGGTCACTATACGATTTCGCCTGTTCTGGCACCGATATGGTGGGTTTCGCTTTACGCCAGCTTTTCAGCGATCAGCCTGCATTACTGGCGTCAGATCCGACCGACGTCGACCTATCTGCTCTTACGGCTGCAGCGAGCGGAATATCACGGCGTCCTTGCTGTCGGGCTGATATCGATTTTTCTGCTTGCCCTGCCACCTCTGTCAACCGGCGCTCCCACACTCAACTGCTTCGCACTCGAAGCCATTGGCCTGTTCTTGTGGTCCGGCCCAAGACCGGCGAGCCGGGCAGAGGCCCTGAGAGGGGTGATGACACCATTGGGCATAGTCAGGGCTATCGGGTTCTTCTTTCTGCTTGTCCCCCGGATGCAGAATTATCTGTTCTCCGTACCGTGGTATGTCGCTGTCGTCATCATTATTGCCTGCCTAGGTATGGCCCTGCGCCTTTACCGCTTCCGGGATTATCGTCTGGCGCCCGAGACGCCCCGAGATCTCCTTGCCTCCGCCCCTGAAACTCTTTCCACCCCCGTGGAACGTGTCGCCTCCTTCATTCTATGGCGCCCGTCACGGCTTGTACGCCTGCCCCTTGCCGATCCAGTGCATACTGGCAGTCCGATTGCCGTTGCCTTGCTGGTTGTCGGTTCGACGCTGATTTTCGGCTGTCTCGCTGAATTCATCGCCTGGATAGCGGATGGAGTCATCCCGTCTCCAATCGCTTTGCGTCATAGGCTGCCCAATCTGTCACGTCAGAGCCTCTTCCTGATTGGCGTGAGTCTTTCCGCATGGATGACCCAGCACGGAGACTGGCCCTTTCTCCTGACGCTCGGGCCTTATGGCGAGAAACGCATCTTTGCCCGCGCCGTCTATCGCCTCCATTTGCAGCGCGCCTTACAAGCCGGTCTCATCGCCGGTACGATGATCGCTCTGACCACATGGTTCGATGAGCGGATGGCTCTCGGACCGGCTCTGGCGGCAGGCTGGGCATGCGGGCTATTTCTAACAGGCGCCAGTTGCCTGCCGACACTCGCGTTTCTCGTTCCGCGGTTCAATCGCCCGCCAACGATCGCCGTTCTCAATATCGGCGCCATGCTACTGGGCATGCAATTCGCAACGACGCTCGTAATGCAGACAGGGTTCTGGTGGCGCTGGCTGCTGACACCCGGCTCACTTCTATTCGCCCTGCTGTGCTTTTTCCTTATCCCACCACGCCTTGCCGCGCAGGACTGGCCTATAGAACCACCCCGCTAACCGCGGGCAACATGGACAGGCTGCGACAAGCTGTTACGCTGCCTGCTTTCTTTCGCGTTTCCTGCCATCAGGAGTTTGTCATGGTCGTGCTGCCTCATCTGCGCAAAATGCTTCTCGCATCGAGCCTGCTCGTCGCCCCAGCGCTTTCTCTCCCCGCTCTGGCAGCGCCCGCCACTCCCCCCGCTCATGCGGCTACCGCGATGGACAGCGCCCTGAAGGCCACTTTGCCGAACGGGCTGCGCGTCGTGATCGTGCCCGACAGGCTTGCCCCCGTGGTGCAGACGCAGATCATCTATCTCGCCGGTTCGGCAGCCGCACCGAACGGCTTTCCCGGCACAGCACACGCGCTCGAACACATGATGTTCAACGGCTCGAAGGCACTCAGCCGCGACCAGCTCTCGACCGTCAGCGCGCGCATCGGCAATGTCAGCAACGCGTTCACCACCGAAGACACGACACAGTTCTATTTTCAGGCGCCCGCGCATTATCTCGATCTCCTGCTCAAGATCGAAGCCGACCGCATGCGCAATGTCCTACTGTCCGATACCGATTGGGGGCATGAACGCGGCGCCATCGAGCAGGAGGTCGCGCGCGACCTTTCGATGCCTTTCCAACGCTACACGATCGCACTGAACCGCGCCCTGTTTGCAGGCACACCCTACGAGCACGACGCACTCGGCACGCGTGAATCCTTCGACAAGACCGACGCGAAACTGCTGCGCGGATTTTATGACAGCTGGTACCAGCCGAACAACGCCATTCTGCTCATCGTCGGCGACGTCGATCCTGCGAGCACGCTTGACAAGGTACGCAGCCAGTTCAGCGCCATTCCCTCGGGCAAGCTCCCTGCGCGCCCCGTGGTCGAACCGGCCCCCGCCGAGGCGCAGACCATCAAGATCGACAGCGACTATGCTACGGGCATTCTGAGCATCGCCTATCGCATGCCCGGATCACAAAGTCCTGACTACGCCGCAGCGCAAATTCTCGCAGATGTGCTGGCCAGCCAGCGCGGCGCGCTTTTCGCCCTTGTGCCCCAAGGCAAGGCGCTTGGGACCGAATTTTCCTATAACGCACGCGTTCATGCCGGTGTCGGCAGCGCTCTGGCCGCTTTCCCCAAGGGTCAGGACCCCAGCGCCCTGCTTGGAGAAGTCCGTGGCATTCTCGAGACGATACGTCAGAAAGGCGTTCCTGCCGATCTGGTCGAGGCCGCCAAACGCAAGGAAATCGCCGCTCTCGAATTCAATGCCAATGGCATCACCGATCTGACCCAGAGCTGGGCCGATGCGCTGGCCTATAGCGGCGTGAATTCGCCCGCCGATCTGGTGAAAGCCTATAACGGCGTCACGCTCGAGCAGGTCAATGCTCTTGCCGCCCGCCTGCTCGACCCCGCCCATGCCGTTACCGGCATTCTGACACCCTCTGGCGGCAAGTCACCCGATATTGGCGGTGCAAAGGGCCCGGAATCACTTTTGCCCCCTCCCAGCAAAAACATCGCCCTGCCTGACTGGGCCGCAACCGCTCTGGCCGATCTGCCCAAGCCCGAGCCGCTCAGCCTGCCTGCGCGCTACACGCTCAAGAATGGCATCACCCTTCTGGTGCAGCCTGAGCATGTCAGCCACACGATCCGCCTTTACGGCTCCATTCGTCACAACAGCTATCTGCAACAGCCCAAAGGCAAGGAAGGCGTCGCCGACCTGACGAGCGATCTCTTCCTTTTTGGTAGCACAAACCACGATCGCCTCGCTTTCGCAGCGGCCCTCGATGCGCTGGCTTCGGATGCGAATGGCGGCGTATCCTTTTCGCTCAGCACGCTCAGCGCCAATTTCGACAAGACGCTTGCCCTTCTCGCTGAAAACGAGCTGCACCCTGCCTTCCCTGCGCAGCTTTCATGATCCTGAAACAGCAGGCCATCGCCACACAGGCCGGCGTTCTGCAATCGCCCGGCTATCGTTTCCAGCGCGCCGTGACCAAGGCCCTCGACCAGGCCGACGACCCCTCACTGCGCGAAACCACGCCCCAGACGCTGTCGTCGATTTCACTGGCTGACGTGCAGAACTTCTACAAGGCAGCCTATCGTCCCGACCTGACCACCATCGTCGTGATCGGTGACATCACCCCTGAAAAAGCAAGAGCTTCGATCGAAGCTGCGTTCGGCGCCTGGTCTGCGACCGGCCCGCAGCCTGTGGTCGATCTGCCTGCACGCCCCCAGAGCAAGCATTCGCAGGCAGTTATTGACGATCCCGGCCGTCTACAGGATTCAGTCTATCTCGCCCAGACCGTCGCCAGTGGTGTGAAAAACCCCGATCGCTACGCACTCGAAGTGGGCAATGAGGTGCTCGGCTCCGGCTTCTCTTCGCGTCTGATGCAGGATCTGCGCGTGCGCACCGGCATGGTCTACACCGCAGGCTCCGACTTTGCCTGGTCGGCCAATCGGGGTGCTTTCATGATCTCCTATGGCTCGGATCCCGACAAGACGAACAAGGCCCGCGATGCGGCCCTGCGCAACGTCACGTCCATGCAGTCCAGCCCGGTTTCCGATGACGAATTGCTCAACGCCAAGGCATCGATCCTGCGTGCCATCCCCATGGAGCGTGCCAGCTTCGGCGGTATCGCCGGGCAGTATCTGTCGCTCATCGATCTCGGCCTGCCCCTGACCGAACCCGATGACCGCGCCAAAGCCGTTTACGCCATGAGTGCAAAACAGGTGCAGGACGCGTTCCATCACTGGGTGCGCCCCGAAGACATGGCCCAGATCATTCGTGGGCCGGCGCCGAAGTAATGGGCAGTCTCGGGGCTTTGCCCCGAAACCTGCAACGGGGTCGGCGCCCTTTGATTACCCGTCGGTCGAAGAAATTGAAGGGGGGTGCCCTTTTCCGGAGAAGGGGCAAAGCCTCGCAGGCCTAGAAGTCCGAGGGAGCTTCGCTCGAAGCTTCCGCAATCGCAGCGGCCTCTTCTTCAAGATAGGCTGCCAGATCGCCACCCGTGGCCGCGTTCAGATCGCGCTCGGCAATGCCGGCCTTCATCGCTGCCGAGAGGCAGGCTTGAGCTGCCTGATCGGGCGCGCCCCAGCTTTGATAGTGCTCTTCGACCCAGCTATCGAGCCACTCGTCGAGATCTTCGCCCGTCATGATCAGCGAGTACCGAAGAGACGGTCGCCTGCATCGCCAAGACCGGGGCGGATATAGCCCTTTTCGTCCAGACCGCGATCGATCGCACAGGTCACGACACGCACATCGGGGTGACGCTCGGCGAGGCAGGCCACCCCCTCGGGCGCGGCAAGCAGACAGACGAAGATGATCTTGCGCACACCGCTGGCCTTGATGCGATCGATGGCAGCCGCCGCGCTGTGACCTGTGGCGAGCATGGGGTCGACCACGATGCAGTCGCGCTCGGCCACGTCGTCGGGAAGCTTCATGTAATATTCGACCGCTTCGAGCGTATCGTGATCGCGGTATAGCCCGACATGACCCACGCGGGCGGCGGGGATGAGATCGAGCATACCGTCGAGAATGCCGTTACCCGCACGCAGAATCGACACGAAGCAAAGCTTCTTGCCAGAGAGCTGACGCCCCTCCATGCGCTCGAGCGGGGTGTCGATCTCGACCGGCTCGGTGCTGAGGTCCCGCGTGGCCTCGTAGCACATCAGCAGGCTCAGTTCGCGCGTAAGCCGCCTGAACCCGGCGGTCGAGGTCGAGACCTGACGCAAACGGGTCAGTTTGTGTTGAACGAGCGGGTGGTCGAGCACGACCAGGGAGGGAGGAAGGGCTGTCATAGCGCGATCCTTAGCGAAAAATCGTTGCGCTGTCAGCTTGGTTCGAAACGAAGCGCCACACCGTTCATGCAAAAGCGCAATCCTGTTGGTTTGGGGCCATCGGGAAAGACATGACCGAGATGACCCTTGCACTGCGCGCAATGCACCTCAATGCGTGTCATGCCGAGCGTCTTGTCGACCGTGGTCTCGGTCATGCCTTCACGTGGCTTGAAAAAGGACGGCCAGCCGCTACCGCTCTCGTATTTGGTCGACGAATCGAACAAAGGCGCCTCGCATCCGGCACAATGATAGACCCCCTCGCGCTTTTCATCGTTGAGCGGGCTCGAGCCGGGGCGTTCCGTGCCATGCTCGCGCAGCACGCGATGCTGTTCGGGGGTTAGAGGCAGGCCACAGCTTGGCATCTGGATATTGTCGCTCATGGAAAAAGTCCTTTTCCGGGCCGGGAAGACAGGAGAATACGCCTGATATGGCACCTCAGCGTATTTTTTCCAGCGCCTCAGCCTGCTTCCGGTTCAGTTTCAGCCGTTCGACAAGGTGGGTGAGAAAGGCCTCGGCGACGGGACGCGTGTGATGTCTGACAGGCTGAGCAGCATAGAGCGTGCCCGAGGGCAGACGATATGCGGGCAGCACACGCACGAGCCTGCCCTCTGCCAGAGGCACGGCACATAATTCGCGGCTGGCCGCAATGATACCGCTTCCGGCACAGGCGAAATCGAGACGGATCGGCGCCGGGGTGGCGGCGATACGGCTGTCGAGCGGGATATCGATCGGTTCTCGGGCCAATGGCCCTTCCACCCCCTCGACCGGCATGAGCGTCCACGCCTGTTCGCCAGGGCGGGTGAGACAGGGAAACGAGGCGAGATCCTGCGGTATCAGCGGATGGCCCTTGATCGCCAGCAATTCCGGAGAGGCAAAAAGCGCAATATCGTACATGCCTATACGCCTGATGCGATAATCGCCTTCGTTCATTTCGTCACGACGATGGCTGAGAAAAATGTCGCACTCTGCACGCTTGAAATCGGGCAGGCTGACGCTTGCCTCAAGCGACACACGCAAAGCAGGATTCTGCGACAGCATCTCCCTGACAATCGGGTTGACGCAGGAAATGAGAATTTCGGGTGGGGCTGCGATACGCAACACGCCACCACCACCTACATCGCGACAGAGCGCGGCCACGCCATGGTCGAGCGTATCCAGCAAGGGCGCCACAAAGGCGCTGAGACGCTCGCCGGCTTCGGTCAGACGCAGCCCCTCAGCGCCTGTCTCGACAAGATTCAGCCCAAGACGGGTCTCCAGCCGCTCGACACCGCGCGAAACGCTCGTTGCATGCACACCCAGCCGCTTTGCAGCGCGCGTGTAGCTCAGACTGTCAGCAACGGCGATGAAAAGACTGTATTCGTTCCGACTCATGCCTGAATTTATGCAGTCACGCTCTGCGTTATTGCAAGATTTCAGCGTGTCGAAGCGCGTTATGATGCCTCGAATTCAATCAAGGTAGCGTCACTTTTTGACGCTTCCTGACTGGAGGGAGAATCTTCGTGACAAACACTGTGACTGAACGAGCCAGAACGCGCCCCGCAACAGTTATCGGCGCCGGAACGCTCGGACGACGCATTGCCCTGATGCTCGCAACGCGTGGCGGACAGGTGCGGCTATTCGATAGAGACGCCGGTGCGACACAGGCCGGACTCGATTATGCACGCGCAGCGCTGCCGGGCCTCGTTAAAACCCTCGAAGGCGGCATAGCCGGTCAGATCGACAGCGTAGCCACGCTTGAGGCCGCCATCGACGACGCCTGGCTGATTGTCGAGGCGCTGCCGGAGCGGCTGGACCTCAAAATTTCTCTTTTCGGTACGCTGTCGCAGAAAGCGGCTCCTGACGCGATTTTTGCCACCAATTCGTCCTCCTATCCGTCAAGCACAATGGTGGCAGAAGTAACGGACAGAACGCGTGTTCTGAATACGCATTTCATGATGCCGCCGGAGCAGCGTGCCGTGGAACTCATGTCCTGCGGCACCACGCGTCCGGGCTTGATGGAAGACCTCGCCGCCTATTTCTCGACGCTGGGGCTTTCGCCCTACATCGCCCAAAAAGAGAGCATTGGCTTTATCGAAAACCGCATCTGGGCAGCCATCAAGCGTGAGGCGCTCTGCGTTGCAGCTGAGGGCGTCGCGTCTCCCGAAGTGATCGACCGCATCTATTGCGAGACGCAGGGAACGCCAATGGGGCCGTTTCGGGCGATGGATCGGGTCGGTCTCGATATCGTGCTGCAAATCGAAGAGCATTATGCGCGCGCCTACCCCCATCTGCCTGAGGCGCCACGCAAGCTTCTGAAGACGATGATCGCCGAAAATCGGCTCGGCCTGAAAACGGGTCGTGGATTTTACGATTACAGCGAAAAGGGACGCGCATCATGAGCAACGATCCGATCCTCTACACACTCGAAACCGCGCCACCGGCCATCACCGCGCTTTCGACCCGTGACGGGCATGTGGTCGCGCGGTTCGATGCCCGGTGGGGGACCCCCGATGGCCTCTGGGTAGACCCCGTTGCAGGCCAGATTACCTGGACGAATATGGGCGCGGATTGGGAGGCCGCCGACGGCACGATCGAACGCGCACGGCTGGATGGCAGTCAGCACGAGGTTCTGGTCGGCAAGGGACAGATCGTCACGCCCAAGCAGCTTGCTGTCGATCGGGCGGAAGGTCATCTTTACTGGTGCGACCGCGAGGGCATGAGGATCATGCGCAGCAATCTCGACGGAACGGCAATCGAGGTGCTGCTGAAACGCGGAAACTATCCGCAGGACATGCCTGATTTCTCGCGGCAATGCGTGGGTATTACTCTCGACCTGATTACCAGACAGATCTACTGGACGCAGAAAGGCTCCCCCAAAGGCGGCATCGGGCGCATTTTCCGCATGCCCATGGCCATGCCCGAAGGCTCCGATCCGTCGAGCCGGACCGATATCGAGACTTTGGCCGATCACCTGCCCGAACCCATCGACCTGCATGTCTGCCCCGGCTCGAATCGCCTTTACTGGACCGATCGCGGTGCGGCACCCGACGGCAACAGCCTCAACATGGCGCGCATTGGGGCCAGGGGGCTGCTCGAACACAAGGTCATTCTGCGTGGTCTCAATGAGGGTATCGGCCTTGCCATCGACAAGACGGAGACATCGGCCTTCGTCAGCGATCTGGGCGGCACGATCAGGGTGGTCGATCTCAAGACCGGAGAGAGCCACGTGCTTCGCCAGCAATCGGCCACGACAGGCATCTATCTCGTCGAGTAGCCGGCGCAATCGTTGAAAATCGTGCTGTGAGGGGCCGACAGAGCGTCGCCCCTCACCTTTCTTGTGATCGCCCCAATGCCGGGAAAATCGCGCTGCGCCCTAGGGGGAGAGTTCGCACGCGCGTCAAAATGCGTCATGATATGCCCAAATTTGCAGGAGACTTCTCATGTCCGCATCGCATTCCGGCACACCGCGCCCGGTCATGCTCGTCATTCTCGACGGGTTCGGTGACAGCGCAACCCGTGAAGACAACGCCGTTGCCCTCGCCAACACGCCAAATTTCGACCGCCTTTGGGCCAGTTCACCCCATGCTTATCTCAGAGCCTGCGGCGAGGATGTGGGACTGCCAGAGGGTCAGATGGGCAATTCCGAAGTCGGCCATCTCAATATCGGTGCCGGACGTGTGGTCATGCAGGATCTGCCACGCATCACACGCGCTGCCCGTGACGGATCTCTGGCTCAGAACCCGTCTCTCTGTGCCTTCATCGACGCGCTCAAAGCCAGCGGCGGCACCTGTCATCTCGTGGGCCTCGTCTCGCCCGGCGGTGTTCATGCCCATATGGACCATATCGCCGCGCTGGCGAAAATCGTGGCCGCAGCCGGTGTGAAAGTTGCGCTGCACGTATTCTCCGACGGGCGCGATACGGCGCCTGATTCGGGCGATGGCTATATCCGCACGCTTGCCGCCGAGCTGCCGGAAGGCGCGTCGATTGCGACCGTGAGCGGACGCTATTACGCCATGGACCGCGATAACCGCTGGGAACGTGTCAGCCTTGCCTATGATGCGATCGTCTCGGCCAAAGGGGAGCACGCCGCCGATGCGCTGTCCGTTCTGCCTGGGAGCCAGGCAAAGGGCGTGACCGACGAGTTCGTCGTGCCGACTGTGATCGGCGATTACGCCGGAATGAAGGATGGCGACGGCATTCTGTCGGCCAATTTCCGTGCGGATCGCATCCGCGAATTGCTCGACGCCATGCTCTTTCCCGATTTCGACGGGTTTGTGCGTTCGAAAATTGTGAAATTTGCCTCTGTCTGCGGCATGACCGCCTATAGCTCGGCTCTGGCGCCGTTCATGAGTGTCATGTTTCCCAAACAGTCGATGGACCATTTGCTGGGTGATGTCGTGTCGCAGGCCGGTCTGGCACAGCTGCGCATGGCCGAAACCGAAAAATACCCGCATGTGACGTATTTCCTCAATGGCGGACGCGAAGCCATTCTGCCGGGCGAAGAGCGTATTCTGGTGCCGTCGCCCAAGGTCGCGACCTATGATCTCCAGCCCGAAATGTCGCGCCCGAACTGACCGATCATGCGGTCAGATCGATCGAGAGCGGCAAATTCGACCTGATCGTGCTGAACTTCGCCAATCCCGACATGGTGGGCCATACCGGCGTGCTCTCTGCCGCGATCAAGGCCTGCGAGACGGTGGATACCGGGCTCGGGCGCATTGTCGACGCCATCGACAAGATGGGCGGCGCGCTGATCGTCACCGCCGATCATGGCAATTGCGAAACCATGCGCGACCCGGTGACGGGTGGGGTGCATACCGCCCATACGCTTAATCGCGTGCCGGTGATCCTGCATGGCGGGCGCGGTGTCACCGCCATTCATGACGGTCGTCTGGCCGATCTGGCCCCGACGCTTCTGACGCTGATGAACCTGCAAAAGCCGGCGGACATGACCGGCAAATGCCTCATCAACGGCTGAGCCAGCCCATGCCGGTCAAAAAACTGCTCCTGACCGGCATTCTGCTGACCGGAGCCTGTCTCGTGGGGCAGGCCCCGGCTCTTGCGGCCTCCCACACAAGACATGCCGCGCCGAGCGCCAGCCAAAAGGCACTCGACAAGGCGAAACAGGACCGCGAGGCCCTGCTCTCGCGCAAGGCAAGAGAAGCCGCGCTGATCGACACCCAGCGTAAGGCGCAGACGAAGGCCGCACAGGAAGCGGCGCTTCAGGCGGAACGCGTACGCCATTTCTCGGCCCTGACGGACCAGGCCGCAGCGGAACTCGCTGCGACAGAAAAACAGATCGACAGTCTCACTCAGGACATTGCCCGGTTGACCGAGCAGCAAACCCGACAACGGGCGGCCCTCGCCCGCAGACGGGCAAGCCTGCAAGCTATTCTGCCGGTGGCGCTGCGCCTTGCGCGCTATCCAAGTACGTCTTTTGTTGCCCTTTCCGGTCAGGCAGACAAGTCCGTTCAGGGACTGAGCCTGATTGCCGGGCTGACCCGCCTCACCACGCGGCAGGCAGACGATCTGCGCGGGCAGCAGGCGCTTCTCGATCAGACCGCGCAGCAGCTCGCCGAGCGCAATGACGCGCTCGAAAAAGCCCAAAAGACGCAGGCGAGATTGCGCGACGTCAATGCCCGCAAGATGGATGCGGCGACAAAACAGCAGGAAGAGGCGGAGTCCCGCCTGAAACAGGCTCGTGCCGAAATCGCCTCTGCTACGGCCAAGGCGGCAACGCTCGACGACGCCCTCACCGCCATAGACAAGACCCAGGCCCGTCTGCGCGCGCGTATGGAGGAAGAAGCAAAGGCCCTTGCGCTGCAAAACCAGAAAGAAAAGTCACAGGCCATGAGCAGCCAGGCCAAACGCCTGAGCGGTTCGACAGGCAGCGGCGTCAGTCATGGCGGCGGCCACGGCCCCGTTGCGGGCAGTATCGCGACCGCCTGGCATCAGGACACCGAGAGCGGCCCCGCCACGGGCATTACCTATGAGGCGCGCGCATCGAGCCCGGTAAGCGCGCCCTGCGCCGGTCAGGTCGATTTTGCCGGGCCGTTCCGTTCCTTCGGCAATATGATCATTCTCGATTGCGGTCGTCATTACCGCTTTGTGCTCTCCGGCATCGGCCAGCTCGCCGTTGCAAGCGGACAAAGTGTCGGCCGCAACGCAACGCTGGGCGCCATGGACGCTGCAGGCGGACGGCTCTTCGTTCAATTACGCTCTGGCAGCAAGATTATCGATCCGCGTCCTTACTTCTAGGTGCCGAACAAATGACGCCTGTTCGACGCCATCTCCCTTACCGGGCATGCCAACGCGACTGGCAGCAGAATGCACGACAAGGCAGGCGACCTCTCGCTCCGTTGACGTCATCTGCTCCGCAGCGGCGCAGAGAGGCGCTGATCAAAATGCCTCCAGCCTGACGCGCTTCCACCGATCCTTGGCAACGCAGACATAGTGATAATTCTCGTCATCCGTGAAATCTCCAGCGGTACAGGGCGCGTTGCCGGAGACCGGTGTGGACAGAACCTCGTGATAATGCCTGGCGGCGAGATCACCCCCCACTGCCAGTTTTCTAGCATCGATCGTGAGCTGCCTCTGGTCTCCCGAATAGATCTGGACAACCTGCGATGGGTTTCTGCCGACGAAAAGCAGCTTGCCACCCGCGAGCAGGATCTCTGTTTTGGCATAAGCGCCCCCGCCGACCAGAAGCGTGCCACGCAAAGAGGCATTCCCCTGATCGGAAAGAACAAAACAAGAGGCACTCTTGTCAGCAACGCTGCGAGCGGGGGGCGTGTCGAGGTCTCCGCAGAGAGAAACACCGTTTTTTGCCCAGCCCGGATTGAAGACGATGCTGCCCCCGGTTCGACCGGCATCGCTCATCCGATAGAAACTATCGCCATAGCGAGGGCCCAGCCACCATGACGTGTCATGCTGGTTTTGCAGATGGCGGGCATCGCCATAACCGTTGCTGTCGACCTGCTGCCACATCTTGAATTGCGACGTCCAACCCGCATCGCGAAACGGCTCTTCGTTGAATTCGAAAACTTCCTGCCTCGCGCCGATTATGGGCGATGGGCCAAGCTTCGGCACGACCTTGAACGCATCTCCGTCGAAATCCATGCTCGAACTCACAAGGTTGACGCGTATGCCTGTCGGCCATTGGCTGGCGATAGCCAATCCGTAGCTGTCCGTGCTCACCTTGTTCGTGAAGCCGCTTCCTATCGTGAGGCCATGCATCGTCGCCTCATAATCGGGGCCGGAATACCAGTTATCGAGTTCCTCATCGCAGGATCGCGACGGTGACAGGTTCTTCGGGTCAGAACGATCCTTCGTTATCTGCACGGAGCATGTGGTGTTTCGGGTGAAATGCTTGACGTAGATACCGATCTCTATGAATGGATGCGTGTAACCGGGCCAATAGGTCGTATCGAGCCTGTCGCGGCTATCCGGTCTCATGGCAATATTGTTCGACCCAATGGCTGGCGCATGTCCCGGATCGACAGCGGTCGCTCCATTGGCAAGCCTGGAGAGAAATGGCTGCCACTGCCCTCTCATGGTCAGAACGGTAAAACTGCCGTTTTTATCCGAGCCCTCGTGCCAGCCAATCAGATCCTGGGCGTAAAGCGGGTTTGAAAGCCCACGATGCGCCTCGACGCCATCGAAAGCTGGCCAGCCATCCCTGAAAACCGGGCCCGCCGCCATATTGGTGATTACATGAGCGCCACCATGCATGAAGGCGCGATAGCTTGCGGGAAGGGCGGGTCTGAGGATCGCCTCGCGGGATGTGAACGAAACCTCATGAGAGACGCCGTTCTCGTCCCTGAAATCGGCGCCGGCGACGTACCAGGGCGGATTGTTGATCGCCAGCGTGTAATCCGCGACGGCTTCATACGCGCCAGCGCCGCAATTGGTGCCGGTCAGCGGTGCGAAAGACATCAGAACCGAAAAGACGCAGCCACCATTATCGCCAGCTCCGTAGGGCAAGGCGGTGAATTTGGAAAAGACGCTGTCCAGCAAGGTGTGCCCACCGACGAGCATGAGTTCGGGCGCCATGTATTTATACTGCACCCCGAATGTGAATTTTCGCGCGGGCTGGTGTACTGCGGGGTTATCCGTCCATCCGAGATTGGGAGCGGGCAGATCGGGTATGCGTGGGGCCTCCATCGCCGAGAGTGACTTCGTGGTGTCGATGGACCGGTCTGTTGTGCCACCGAAAGGTGAAGGAGATGCCTGTTGCGCCGATGCATCTGATGGACAGGCCAGAAGCAGGGCAGCGACGATAGACAGTTTTTTCATGCCTGGTTCTCCCTCACGACATTCCTGCGGTTTCGGGCCTGTTGTTTGTTTCCGGAATCTCCGTGAGCCCTTCGACGCATCGGGGGTCACCGCCTGACGGTCAAGACAAATCCACGAAATAAGCAAGAAGCTGGGCGCAGCTGTCGCCAGAACCGCGCTGTCAACGCAGGATCCCGCTTGGCGATTCTGTGTTGTTTCGACAGAGTGCTTCAAGACGGTTATAGATTTCAGACTTCAGGTTGGACCGGATCCATGGGCTCGGGTTCTGCCGCCAGAAAGATGCTAACAGGATCGGCTCCGGGCCGGATTCAAGGGATGAATTGCATGAAGCTCCGCACTGGTCTGCTGCTCGGAACGGCATTCCTGGCCGGAATCACCGCCGGTCCGACGTTGGAAGCCCTGATGGCGCCAAGCCTTGGCCAGATGATCAGCAGCAAGGCCTTCGCCAAGGAGGTCGCCGCCGACCCCGACAACCACAGCGAAACCCTTCGCCTGCTGACCCTGTTCGGTACCGTTCTCGATCTGGTGCGTGCCGAATATGTCGAGCCGGTCAGTGACAAGGATCTGATCAACAACGCACTCGACGGCATGGTCGGCGGTCTCGATCCGCACAGCTCCTACATGAACGAAAAGCAGTTCAAGGAAATGCAGATCCAGATCAGCGGCAAGTTCGGCGGTCTGGGCGTTCAGGTCCAGCAGCAGAACGGCCATATCCGCGTGGTCTCGCCGATCGATGGCACCCCCGCCTCTCGCGCAGGCTCAAGCCCGGTGACTACATCACCGAGGTCGATGGCAAGTCTCTCGAAGGGATGACGCTCGATCAGGCTGTTACCAAAATGCGAGGCGATCCGGGCACCAAGATCACGCTGACGATCATCCGCGCCAAGGAGCCCAAGCCGCTCAAGGTCACCATGACGCGCGAAGTCGTGCATGTTCAGGTCGTGCGTTCGGCGCTCTATGGCAATATCGGCTATATCCGCATCTCCGAATTCGATGACGACACTGAAACCGCGATGCATGAGCCTTCGACAAGCTCAAGGCCAAGGCGGGCGGCAAGCTTCAGGGCCTCGTGCTCGATCTGCGTCTCAATCCGGGCGGCAAGCTCGATCAGGCGATTTCGGTCAGCGACGATTTCATCCCTGAGGGAGAAATCGTCTCGATCCGTGGGCGTCATGCCGAAAACAACCGTCGCTGGGATGCCAAGGGTACCGATATCACCGGCAAGCTGCCGATCGTTGTGCTGATCGATGGCGGTTCAGCCTCGCGTCGGAAATCGTCGCCGGTGCGTTGCAGGATCATCGTCGCGCCGTGCTTCTGGGCGAGAAATCCTTCGGCAAGGGCTCGGTGCAGTCTCTCATTCCCGTTCCCGGCCATGGCGCCGTACGTCTGACCACGGCGCGCTATTACACGCCATCTGGCCGCTCGATCCAGGCGCTGGGTATCGCCCCGGACATTCTGGTCAAGGAAAGCAAGGACGACGATGGCTACGGCTATCGCGAAGCCGACCTCGCCATATCATCACCAATACGGGCGGCAACAAGAACAAGGCGCCTGTACGCACCGACCTGCCATCGATCTCGACCAGCATCCCCAGCGCACCGCCGGAAAACTGGCCGCGCTTCGAGCTGGCCAAGCCAGCGACGGATTTCCAGCTTCAGCAGGGTCTGCGCGTGGTGCGCGCCATGGCCTCCCTCCCCGATGAGGCTTTCCCTCTCGGTCAGCCGCCTGCCGACAAGCCGTCGGACAAGAAGGATCAGAAACCGGCCCCGGCACCCGCCGCTCCGCCGGCACCCTCACCCAAGCACTGATCTCCCCCTCTCCGGCCCCCTCAGTGGGGCCGGTTCCTTATGAGCCGCATCACGCCATGATCGATCCCGAAACCCTTCCCTATCGTCCCAATGTCGGCATCATGCTGTTTAACCGGGCCGGCGCCCTGTTTCTGGCCAGACGCACCGATCTGAAAGATGTGTGGCAATGCCCGCAAGGTGGCATTGACGATCATGAAGCGCCTGAAGAGGCCGCAATCAGGGAATTGCGTGAGGAGACCGGGTTGCGCCATGCTACACTGCTCGGCAGCTTTCCCGGCTGGCTCTCCTACGATCTGCCGCCGCATCTGATCGGCAAGGCCCTGCACGGCAAGTATCGCGGTCAGACGCAGCGCTGGTTCGCCATGCGCATGACAGAAGCGGACAGCGCCATCGACCTGATGGGCGACGGCACCGAGCCTGCGGAATTCGACCGCTGGGAATGGGTCGCGCCGCATGATGTCACGCAGTTCAATCTGGGCTTCAAGCGCCCGCTCTACGAAAAGCTTCTGCCCGTTCTCGCCGCGCTTGCGCCCGCTTTATAAGGCGCGTTTTCCATCGTCTGCTGCGGCACGCCCTGTAACGACTCCTCGGGCACATCGACGAGGTCGAGTGACTGGTTGCGGACCAGCCGGGCATAAAGCCCACCCTGAGCCTGGAGTTCGACATGGGTGCCGAGTTCGACCGCAATCCCCTCGCTCATGACGATGATGAGATCGGCGCTTTTGACGGTCGAGAGACGGTGCGCCACGATAATGGTGGTACGATCGCGTCGGAGATCGGAAAGCGTCTTCTGAACCTTGGCTTCGCTTTCTGAATCGAGCGCGCTCGTCGCTTCATCGAGCAGCAGCAGGCGCGGATCGCGCAGCAGGGCTCTCGCCAGAGCCACACGCTGACGCTGACCGCCAGAAAGCCGCTGCCCCCCGGCCCTACGCGCGTATCCAGCCCCTGAGGCAAGGTATCGGCAAAATCGACGGCCGCGGCGAGTGCCGCCGCCTCGACTTCGGCACGGCTCGCATTCGGTCGGCCGATACGGATATTTTCCAGCACCGACATATCGAACAAAGTCGTGTCCTGGCTGACATAGGCAATGGCGTCGCGCAGATCGGCCAGACGCAGATCGCGCAGATCCACACCGTCGAGCATGATGGCACCACCCGAGACATCGTGAAGACGAGGGATGAGCGACAGCGCCGTCGATTTGCCGGCGCCCGAAGGCCCGACAAGCGCCACGGTCCAGCCGGGACGCACATCAAAGCTCAAGCCCTTCAGACCGAGGCGTCCGTCCGGATAGCAAAATGGGCGTCATGAAAAACCAGACGACCATGACCCGGCGGCAGGATACGCGCGTCGGGGCGCTCGGCGACGGCAGGCGGCTCGTCGATTATCGAGAAAACACGTTCCAGCCCGCCAAGCCCTTCCTGAAGGGCGGCGTTGAGCGAGCCGAGCGAACGCAAAGGACGCGACGCCGCAAAAAGTGCGGCGATGAAGGCCGTGAAATCGCCCAGCGTGGCGCCGCCCATGGCCGCTCGCCACCCGGCAAAGCCGAGAACGGCAGCAATAGCCGTGCCACCCAACACTTCGAGCACGGGGTCTACACGGGCGCGCCCCCGTGAAATGCGCCAGAAAGCGTTATGCAGCAGGTCGAGCGAACGATCGATACGTGTCGATTCACTCCCTTCCATACGATAGACGCGCACCTGACGCGCCAAGGCGAAGCTTTCATTGAGCAGGGTTGCCGTCTCGCCAATCTGCTCCTGCATTCCACCCGAGGCACGTCGCACGCGTTTGCCGAGTTTCTGGATCGGCACGGCGGCGATTGGATAGAGCACGAGCGCGATCAGGCTCAGTTCCCAATCGGTATAGATCATCGAGCCACAAGCCCGACCACCGTTACGACATCGCCCAGCGCATTGACCGCACGGATCATGGCCTCGCGGATAGAGACCGCATCGGTGGTAAAGCGCGCCGCCCATTGCGCAGGGGCCTCACGCTCGATACGGGCGATATCGGCTGTTAACGCGTGAGAGAACATGCGCGATTGCAGGCCCCGTATCACCACCAGAACCAGACTCTGCACCGAGAGGGTCTGGCCATACTGGCTGGCGGCCTTGAGCCTGTCACCAGAACGACAAGCGCCGGAACCTGATAGAGAATGCGCGGATCATGCACCGCGAACATATCAACCGCTCGCTTGATGACGAGGGGGTAGAGGCGCAGTCAGGCCAGCGGTGAGAACGGTCAGTACCACCACGCCAGCCAGTCGGCCGACATGCTGGCGTACCTCTTCTCGCCAGATGCGCCAGAGCATCTGGCGACCTTGTGTCCCCTGAGGGTCGATCCGGCGCAAACGGGGTTGGCTTGCCTGCTGGGGTCTTTTCATTCCTGCCGTTTACCCCTCACAGCCTTGTGGGGAAAGGGGCAGAGCGTTTTTGAGCTGTGCAAGACAGGCCTCACGATCCGGCAGACAGCCGTTCGCCCGCCACCATCGTGTCACCACACCCATCAGCAGACCGATATCCTTGCCTGCGGGAACGCCCAGCGCCACAACGTCGCGCCCCGAGAGAGGGAAGACCGGCACGACCATGGTGGCGAGCCTCGCCCTGAACATGTCCCAACTCGACTGGTCCCGGTCTCCACATTCAACCTGAGCGAACCAGCTGCGATCCATGAGACTCTCCTTGGGGTGACAGGAGAGAAGCTTTCGCAGCGCATCGTCAGTCAGATCGGGGGCAAGCAGCGCTGCCTCGGGCATTACTGCACCGTCTCCATCGAACGAGGTCAAACGGTTTGCCGGGTTCATCCGTGCCAGACGTTCGCTCTGCTTGCCTGACAGACGGAGCTTTTTTGCCAGATCGGGCGCATCGCTCAACACCCCCAGACGCAGCAACCCGTCTTCAGGCAAGCGATTATCGAGCGCCGCAGCCAGCCGCTCTAGGCGCGCATCCGGAACGATCGGCGCCAGAATGCCAGCCTCATTCATATGCGCGAGCGTACGCATGAGATGCGGGCCGGTCAGAATGCGCAGCATCTCGCTGGCCAGCCTCTCGGCAGATAGCCCGACAATCAGCCCTGCACGGGCTCTGATGGCAGACATCGCCTCTTCATCGGGCTTTGCGCTGCCGAACCGGGCATCGAAGCGAAAGAACCGCAGGATGCGCAGCGCGTCTTCCTCGATACGCTGTCCGGCATCGCCAACAAAGCGCAGACGATGGGCCTTCAGGTCGTTCTGACCGCCAAAATAATCATGAATCGCGCCGTGGCGGTCGCAGAACAGCGCATTGATGGTGAAGTCGCGCCGGGCAGCATCTTCCTGCCAGTCTGTTGTCCAGACCACTTCGGCATGACGTCCGTCAGTGGTGATATCCCGACGCAATGTCGTGATCTCATAAGGCACGCGCGCGATCAACGCAGTGATCGTGCCATGGGACAGGCCGGTGGGAATGGTCTTGACCCCGGCGGCCTCCAGAAGCGCCTGCACCCGTTCTGGCGGCTCGGGCGTCGCCAGATCGAGATCATGCACATCCTGCCCACCAAGCAGCAGATCGCGCACGGAGCCCCCGACCAGTCGGGCCTGAGGCAGGATCGACCAGAGGCGGTCGAGCCCGGAACGGTCAGGCAATCGGTCGAGAATCGTCACATCGGTTCCAGCAGGAAAAGGACAGGAGCAGCCCTGCATGCAGGGCTACGGCATGGGCGCGAGCGGAAAGAAGCAATCCTGGCTCCACACACCCATACAGGGCCGGCAGCCGACATGACCAGGCACGGCCAGAGCGACAAGCTCGTAATAAACCGGACGCGACAGCCGGGCGAGTATGGGCTTGTCGCCATCGCCGCGCCTGACCTGCACATAGGGAATCGCCGCGCACTCATCCGATGGCGGATGCTGCCAGTCGACGATCAGGGGATGGGCCGGACCGACGCAGAGCAATTCATCCATGTTGGTGCGCAGGCAAAGATTTTGCTGTCGACCGCAAATACCTCTGAAATCGAGCTCGCGCACGATGAACGGCGCATCCTCGACCTGGATCGTCCCGTGCTCGGTGGGCGTGCGCAGCCAGTATGTGCCACCTGCGTCGCGTGTGAGCATGGAGCCGAAAAGGCAGAGCATTTCCTTGCGCCGCACCGGAGAGCCTCGATAGAGCCAGGTGCCGTCGCGCCTGATCAGAAAAGGCAGCACGCGCGGCTCTGCGGCCTCGGCCGCGGCTCCGGCGCGACTCTCTGCACCGGCACGATATGCGGCCTCATGCCTGACCTGCATCTCTGCGCAATCCGATGTTACTGCGCAGTCTGACGTCCGTTTTGCCACTCCGTCCTTCAACGCTCTCTCCGCTTGCGGTCCAAAAATCTCGTCTCCTGCTGCAAGTTGGGTCGTCTTATGGCTTGATGAAACCCCCGGAACTGTCAGATTGACAAATATGAGCCAGAACGATCTCTCTTCCTTTTCTTCCGATAGTCCTGCCGATCTCGCCATGGCCGAGCGTCTGACCGCGCAACTCGGCGCTGTCAGAGACGCGATCGGGCAGATTGTGCTCGGGCAGCGTGACGTCATCGACCGGCTTCTGGTCACCATTCTCTCTGGTGGTCACGCGCTTTTGATCGGCGCTCCCGGCCTGGGCAAGACGCTGCTCGTCAGCACGGCGGCCCATGTGCTGGGCCTCGACACGCGGCGCGTGCAATTCACCCCCGATCTGATGCCCTCCGACATCACGGGCAGCGATATTCTCGACGAGGATGAAAACGGCCGGCGCTTCTTCCGCTTCGTGAAGGGGCCGATCTTCACCCAGCTCCTTCTCGCTGATGAAATCAACCGCGCCAGCCCGCGCACAC
Organism: Asaia platycodi JCM 25414; assembly: GCF_000614545.1. GTDB lineage: Bacteria > Pseudomonadota > Alphaproteobacteria > Acetobacterales > Acetobacteraceae > Asaia > Asaia platycodi. Next base: position 77,131 of record NZ_BAKW01000004.1, read on the forward strand.
AATCCGCCCTGCTTCAGGCCATGCAGGAATATGAAGTGGCCCAGGCTGGCACCAACCACAAACTGCCTCGCCCCTTCCATGTTCTGGCAACGCAGAATCCGATCGAGCAGGAAGGCACCTATCCGCTGCCGGAAGCCCAGCTCGACCGCTTCATGCTGCGTATTGCCTTGACCTTCCCAGAGCGCGATGCCGAGCGTGACATGCTCTTGCAGACGACAGGCGCCCTCACGGCCGAAGCACCCGTCCTGCTTTCGGCACGCAGCCTGATCGAGGCACAGGCGCTCGTTCGCCGTCTGCCCGTGGGCGAGAAAGTGCTCGACGCCATCCTTACCCTCGTGCGCGGCCTGCGCCCCGAGACCGCCTACAGGCCCGATCTGGCTGGTTCTCTGCTTTATGGCCCCGGACCGCGTGCGGCGCAGGCGCTGATGCTGAGCTGCCGCGCCCAGGCCCTGCTCGACGGAAGCTGACGTCAAGCCTCGACGATGTGGCTGAGCTGGCCGAACCCGTACTCGCCCATCGTATGGCGCTCAGCTTTTCGGCTCGTGCCTCGGGGCTCAAGGTCGAAGAGCTGATCGCCAAGCTGTCGAGGCGCTTCTCTGACCGTGCGCGGTATCTTCGGGAGGTGGGGGCGCCAGAAAGACGCTGCTGCCGCATCGTCACACCGTGCGCCACCGATCACACCGGAGGCGGAGGCTTTGCTTCCCCCTCTGGTGATCGAGGCAGAGCGCATCGGGCGGCAGATACGCGCGGGCGTGCACCATCAGCATCGTGCCGGCGCCGGTGAGGATTTCTGGCAGTATCGCCCCGCCCATGACCACGAGCCCGCCCACCGGATCGACTGGCGCCAATCGGCGCGCAGCGACCAGCTCTGGGTGCGCGAGCGTGAGGCCGAAGGCGCACAGCAACTCACCCTGTGGTGCGACCCCTCGCCCTCGATGGACTGGCAGTCACGCCCCGATCTGCCGCGCAAGAAAGCGCAGGCACAGCTTGCCACGCTGGCGCTGGCTGCGGCGGCGCTGCATGGCGGCGAGCGCGTTGCCCTGCTCAACGGGCCGGAACAGGGACGTTCGGTCAGCGGCCCGCATGCGCTGCCCCGCCTTGCCCAGAACCTCGTTCTGGGCCCGTCAGTCTCTCTACCCTCCCTCGATACCGTGCGTCCCTACGGTCATCTCATTCTGATAAGCGATTTCCTGATCGCGCCCGAGGCCATGGAAAAACTGCTGCGCGATGTCGCCGCACGCCCTGCACACACCGAGTTGTTCTGCGTGCTCGACCCGGCAGAGCGCAGCCTGCCTTATGCAGGTCGCATCGCCTTCGACAGTCTCGAGGCAGAGGGGGCTCTGACCTTACCCGCTGTCGAAACCCTGACGGAATCTTATGAGCGCGAAATGCGCGCCCATCTTGACCGGCTGACCCATATGGCCGAAGCGCATCGGGCGGGCTTTACGCTGCATCACACTGATCAACCCCTGTTGCCTGCCCTGCTCGCGCTTTATGCGCGTCTCACAGGGGGGCGTCTGCACGCATGATCTTTCTTACCCCCCTTGCGCTGATCGGGCTGGTCGCCCTTCCCGTCATCTACTGGCTGGTCAAGGCTACCCCGCCGCCACCGAAAGAGCAGGCTTATCCCTCTCTGCAGATTCTGCGCCGCCTGAGACCGGGGCGGGCCGACACGGCGCGCTCGCCGCTCTGGCTGTTCGTTCTGCGTCTGCTCAGCGTCGCTCTTCTGGTGCTCGGCTTGTCCCAGCCTGTCTGGCTCGGGCGCGATCTCAGCCTGAAGCCGTCTCAGGATCTGGTGCTGATTCTGGATAATGGCTGGGCGGCGGTACCCCATTGGCAGGAGCGTCTGCGTGCGGCGCGCAGCCTCGCCGAAAGACGGTTCCGCGCCGGGCATGAGGTCACACTGCTTCTGAGCGCGCCGGATGCCGATGGCAGCATGGCAGCGCCGTTCACCACACGTGACCGCGCCCGTTTCGAAGAGCGTCTTCTGGCGCTCGTCCCACATTCCTGGCCCGAAGACCGGGCGCAGAGCGCAAAGCAGATCGACGCACTTCGAGAACACCCTACGCAGGGTAGCACGCGCGATATCGTGCTGCTTTCGGACGGGGTTGCGACCGCTGCCGACCCAGCTCTCGCCTCAGCCCTGCATGGCTCGGGCAGTCAGGTAAGCGACATGCGCTGGCCTGGCTGCGACACGATGCTGCTCTCGGCCCGTCAGGGCGATAACGGGTTACTGACCGCCTCATTCAGCGCCCTTCCCTGCCCGTCGCGCGCCCTCACGCTGCGCGTACGTGATGAAAACGGCGGCACGCTCGGCATTTTCCCCCTCACCGGGAAAGACACAGTCGCGACAGAACTGTCCCTGCCGCCCTTGTTGCGCAATCGTGCCAGCGTCTGGTGCTGGAAAGCGAAACCGTGCCTCTGCCCGGTCCTTCTGCGCTCTATCTTCTCGATGCAGGTGAGCGCCGCCATCCGGTCGGCCTTCTGACACCGGGCACACAGGATACGCCCCTGACGGGCCAAGGCTTCTTTCTGGCTCAAGCCATTGAGGCGTCGGCGAGCTTCATCGCGGCACGGTGCCCGATCTGCTGAAGCAGAAGCTCTCGGTTCTCGTCGCGACCGATGGGACGCTCGCCGATGACGATACCCGCAAACGCGTTGCCGAGTGGGTGCGCCATGGCGGCGTGCTGATCCGCTTCGCCGGACCGGTTCTCGCTTCGGACCCGAATGCCTCATCCTCCGACAAAGCCAGGACCCTCCTGCCCGTGCCGCTGATGGGTGGCATGCGTCAGCTCGGTGGCCCCATGTCCTGGGGCAAGCCACAGGTGCTTTCGGCCTTTGCCGAGCATTCGCCTTTCGATGGTCTGGCCCTGCCGAAGGAAGTGACCGTCACCCGTCAGGTTCTGGCCCAGCCCACCCCCGATCTCAGTGATCATGTCTGGGCGAGGCTGAGCGATGGCACGCCGCTGGTAACGGCAAGCGCCCTCGGTCAGGGTGAGCTCGTGCTGTTTCATGTAACCGGCACCGCCGACTGGTCCAGCCTGCCGCTTTCCGGGCTTTTCCCCGCCATGCTCGAGCGACTGGTTCAGCGCTCTGTCGGTCAGAAAGACCAGCCGGAACTGCGTCAGCTCGTTCCCTTCACCATGCTCGCCGCGCATGGGCAGCTTGTTGCCCCGCCCGAAGCCGCGCGCCCGCTATCGGTTGAGGCCTTTGCCACGACCAGACCCGATGTGCAGCACCCGCCCGGTTTTTACGGCCCGCGCCTGTCGCGTCGTGCGTTCAATCTGGGCGACCATCTGCCCCCCATCACGTCAGAGGCCCTGATGGGCTCTGCACTGACGCCCGACCATGTCTCGCCCGATCGTGCGCTTGCACCCTATCTGCTCGGCGCGGCGCTTCTTCTTCTTTTGGCCGATTTCCTCGTCGCGCTCTGGCTGCGCGGGATGCTCGGACGGCTGGCAGTGCTCTGCCTTCTGGTCGCGGCGCCGGCGCTTATGGCGCCGCCCTACGCTCTGGCTCAGGAAGACGACGAGACTCCCAAAGCGCAGGCGGTTACCCATGGCACCGTGCCGGGTGCCGCGCTCGAAACCCGCCTCGGCTATGTGCTGACAGGTCACGACGATATCGACGAGGCGTCACGCGAAGGGCTTCAGGGTCTGTCGAATTATGCGTCCGATCGGTCCTCTGCCGTTATGGGCCACCCCGATGGCGTCACACCCGGCAAGGACGATCTGGCCTATTACCCCCTGCTCTATTGGCCGATCACCGAAGACGTGCAGGAAGATCCGAAACGCTCTGTCGCGCTGAACAGCTTCATGGCCCATGGCGGCATTCTGATGCTCGACACGCAGGGCGTTGGTTCGGAGCTTTCGACGCAGGATGAAGGCCAGACACGCTCGGCACTCAGGAGAGCTACCGCCGGTCTCGTCGTGCCGCCACTCAGCAAGCTCGACGACCATCATGTTCTGGCCCACAGCTTTTACCTGCTTCACGATTTTCCCGGTCGCGTGCAGGGCCTGCCTGTCTGGGTGGCGCGCAGCGGCGATGACAGTAATGACGATGTCAGCCCCATCATCATCGGCGCGGGCGACTGGCCCATGCTTGGGCCATGGATGCACAGGGCAACACACCCTATGCCGTCATTCCGGGCGGTAACGAACAACGCACCCAGGCCTATCGCTTTGGTGTAAATCTGCTGCTCTACGCCCTGACAGGCAACTACAAGGCCGATCAGATGCGTGTCCCCGAACTCCTGAAGAGGATGGAACAATGATCCATCTCACCTTCATGCCGCTCATCCCTGTCTGGCTGCTCGCTCTCGCGGCCGGGCTTGCCGCCCTTGTCGGGGTTTATGCGCTGCTGCGCCGCGTGCCGGGCAGTCTGGCGCGTATGCTGGCCCTGCTGCTGATCGTCTTCTGGCTGGCAGGGCCGCGTCTGAGCCGTCCGTTCTACGAGCCTGCGCCCCAGGACGTGCTGCTGGTTGTCGATCATTCGCCCTCCATGGCGCTGCGTAACCGCCTCGACAGCGCCGAAAAAGCGGCCGCGCAGCTTCAGGAAGAGGCGCGCGCCATACCGGGCCTCACCCTGCACACCGTGACTGTTCAGGGAGGAGAGGGTCATGGCACGCGTCTTTTCGACGCCATCAATCAGGCGGACCTCCCCCCCGGTCGGTTCAGCGGCGCGATTCTGCTGACCGATGGCATGGTGCATGACGCCCCAGCCTCCTTACCCACGCTCTTCAGGCGTGACGGCGCAACCCTGCCGCTGCATGTTCTATTGACCGGCAAGGGAGAGGAAACGGATCGCAGGCTGCGAATCCTTCAGGCGCCGCCTTATGCGCTCGTCGGCAAGGATGCGACCCTGCGCATTGTGGTGGACGATCTCGGTGCGGCCGGAAAACAGCCGGTCACGCTTACCCTGCGTCAGGGAGACGAGCCGCCACGGCAGATTCCGGCCCTGTCAGGTGAGCCGCTCGACCTGAGGTTGCCGATCAAGCACCCCGGTGAAACACTCATCACGCTCTCTGCCGCTCCTCTCTCAGGTGAGGTCAGCCCGCGCAATAATAGTGCCATCGTCCGCATCAATGGTGTGCGCGACAGGCTAAAGGTGCTGCTGGTGTCGGGCACACCCAATCAGGGCGAGCGCGTCTGGCGGCGTCTGCTCAAGGCCGACCCCTCGGTCGATCTGGTTCATTTCACCATCCTGCGCCCGCCCGACAAGGATGACGGCACCCCGCTTTCGGACCTCGCTCTGATTCCCTTTCCGATCAAGGAGCTGTTTCAGGACAAGATCAAGCAATTCGATCTGATCATCCTAGACGGCTTCCATAATGCCGGAATTCTACCGCAGGATTATCTCGCCAATATCGCCGATTACGTGCGTGAGGGAGGCGGCCTGCTGCTGACCGCCGGGCCAGAATTCACACAGGATGGCACGCTTCAGGATACGCCTCTGGCCGATATCCTGCCTGCCATGTGCCTCAACCGGAGTGATCAACGAACGTTTCGTGCCGCAGCTCACCGAATCTGGCAAACGCCACCCGGTCACGGCAGGCCTGCCCCAGCCCTGGGGACCGTGGTATCGTGGGCTTGCCTCGGACTCGGTCCATGGCACATCGCTTCTAAACGGGCCTGAAAACCAGCCGCTTCTCGTGCTCGACACGGTGCGCAAGGGACGCGTGGCGCTGCTTTTGTCCGATCAGCTCTGGCTCTGGTCGCGTGGCGAAGGCGGCGGCGGTCCTCAGGCAGAGTTGCTCAAGCGCCTGTCGCACTGGCTGATGAAAGAGCCCGATCTGGAAGAAAACCAGCTTCGCGCCTCGATCCAGGAAAACAGCCTGCATATCGAGCGCCATAGCGATTCGATCCGCCTGAACGGACCTGCCAGGCTGACCGCGCCCGATGGCAAGGTGACGACCGCGACACTCAAACCTGCAGGGAATGGCGTGTTTGCCGCCAGCATCCCGACCAATGGTCAGGACGGGCTGTGGGTCGTTCGGCAGGACGGCCTTACCGCCGTCGCCGCTCAGGCAACACGCAACCCGATCGAAGATGCCGATCTGCGTGCCACAGCGACCATTCTGTCGCCTCTGACGACGCAGAGCCACGGGGCGACGCTCTGGCTGGGTGAGAAAACCGCGACGCCGCAGATCAGGCAGGTCGCCTCTGGCGCATTGACGGGTTCGGGCTGGATCGGCTTTCCGCGCCAGCTCGTGCCCGTCGCCTCTTCAAGCCGCCTGACCGAACTCTGTCCGCCTTGGCTGGCCCTGTGCGGCACGCTGGTTCTTCTCTTCATCGGCTGGTGGCGCGAAGGACGGCTTCGCCGCCGATAGGGAGTCGCCAGCCTCGTAACGATCGCTTATAGTCTGTCCATGCGCCACTTGAGACGTCACATGAATGTCAAACGACTCTTTCCTCTGATGCTGACGACGGCTCTGGCCGCGTCACCCGTATTCTTCATTCCCTGGCATGCTGCGCATGCACAGTCTGCCGACGATGCGGAAGCGGAACAGGAAGCCGAAGAGGCGCAGAAGAAAGCCGAAGCCCGTCGCGCCGCCAAGGCTGCGGCGCCCCCATCGGCTCTTCCCGGCGCTGACTCCCAGGAATCGGATGCGGGGCACGCCAATGTCGACCTCAATCCGACAGAGGCTCTGTTCGATTCCATCAATCGTGGCTCGCTGAACGCTGCCAAAGAAGCGCTTAATCGTGGTGCGGATATGAACGCCAAGAACGTTTTGTTCCAGACACCGCTCGACATGGCCATCGACCTGAACCGCAAGGACATCATGTTCCTGCTTCTGTCGATGCGTAACTATGGCGATAACGGCTTTGCCACCGAAACCACCCATTCGCAGATCGACACCGATTCAAAGGGCAATGGTCATCTGACCATCAAGGGCAAGGGCCGCAAAGGCGCCTCGGCTATGGCCGTCTCGACCAAGCCCCGTTTCGACGTTTCCGGTGGTCAGCCCCAGCCCGCCATCGGGTTCCTCGGTTTCGGCGGGCGCTGAGCCTCCTTCCGAACCGGCTGTTTACACGGGGCTCTCCCCCGTTCCCCGGAAAAGGGCTCGCCCCTTTCATCCCGATTCACTTCAAACCGATTTGCAAAGGGCGACCGGCCTTTAACGGGGCGCGGGGCTGGGCCCCGCGTTAACCAACGTTGCGAAGCGGCGTCTGAGCCTGCTCGGTGCGCAGGATATCGATTTGCAGCACCTCGCCCTGACGCTCGAAATACCAGAATGTCCAGCCGTTGCAGGAAGGCGCGTTGGTCAGCAGCGCACCCATCTTGTGGATGGAGCCGCGATGAGGGCCGGAAACGAGGCTGCCATCCGGCATGACGGTCGCGCTGAGGCGACGCTGGCGGTCGAACAGCTCGGTACCCGCGGGAAGCGCGCCCTGCTCGACGAAACTGCCAAACGGAATACGCGGCAATTCGCGCTTGGCGGGTGTGATCGCGAGCTGATCATCCGGCAGGCGCGTTTCGGCCTCGACGCGGGCGCGGGCCGCCTCAATATAATCAGGATGCCGCTCGATACCGATGAAGCGTCGGCCTAGACGCTTGGCCATGGCAGCGGTGGTGCCACTGCCCGAAAAAGGATCGAGCACGATGTCATCGACAACGGTGGAGGCGATCAGCACGCGATGAAGCAGGCTTTCCGGCTTCTGGGTCGGGTGAAGCTTCAAACCATGGGCGTTACGCAGACGCTCATTGCCCGTGCAGAGCGGCAGATACCAGTCACTGCGCATCTGCATATCGTCATTGAGCGCCTTCATGGCCTGATAATTGAAGCGGTATTTGCTCTCGGGGCCGCGCGCTGCCCAGATCAGGGTCTCATGGGCATTGGTAAAGCGACGACCACGGAAATTCGGCATCGGGTTGGCCTTGCGCCAGACGATGTCGTTCAGGATCCAGAACCCGAGATCCTGCATGATGGCACCCAGACGAAAGACATTGTGATACGAGCCGATCACCCAGATCGTGCCGTCCTTGGTCAGGAGACGACGGGCCTCGGCCAGCCATTCGCGGGTGAAATTGTCGTAGGTGGCGTAATCGGCAAATTTGTCCCAGGCATCGTCAACGCCATCGACAATGCTCTCATCGGGACGGCGCAACTCGCCACGCAGCTGCAGATTATACGGCGGATCGGCGAAAATACAGTCGATGCTGGCATCGGGCAGGCTGCGCATCGTATCGATGCACTCACCGCACAGGATCTGATCAAGAGGAAAATCCTGCATTAGATGGCTCCGACCGGTTGGGCTGCGCAAGCGAGATGGGCGCGTATGGGGGCAAATTCGCGCCGATGATGGGGGGTAACGCCGGCCAGTTTCAGACCGGCCATGTGCAGGGCCGTGCCGTAACCGGCATTCTTTTCCCAACCATAGGCATTGTGGCGCTCGGAGAGGCGCGTCATGAGCCGGTCACGCGTGACCTTGGCAATAATGGAGGCACCGGCGATCGAAAGGCTCTTGCGATCACCGCCGACCACGGCAACGGACGGGCAGCCCAGATCGGGAAGACGGTTGCCGTCGACGAGCGCGCAATCCGGTACGATGCCCAGATGCTGCAAGGCACGCTGCATGGCGAGATGGCACGCCTTACCGATATTGATCGCCTCGATTTCCGCAACCGAGGCCGCACCAAGCCCGACGCGCACCGATGGCGCCTGCATCAGGGCGGCGTAGGCGGCGTCGCGCCGCTTTGCACTCAGCTTCTTTGAATCATCGATCAGTGCCGCCAGAGCGGCGACGGGAGGTGTCATAAAAAGCAGGGCCGCAGCAATAACGGGACCGGCGAGAGGGCCGCGACCGACCTCATCGAGACCCACCACGCTCTTTTCAGGTGCCCCATTGGCAGATTCGAGCGCGTAGTCTGGCATGAGCGGTCGCAAGATCCTTGACGGAGAAAAACAAGACGGACTGCCCGAGTCGCACAGTCATACGAATCGTATTTGAATCACCCGAATCGCGCTGTAAACCCCCACGGCGCGTCGCTGATTCTTTTTTCTTCTGTCAATACGAAGAAAGGGGACCGCATCACTGCGATCCCCTCCCCGAAATACGGCCTTGTGAGGCGGTATTATTTCTTCTTGGAGCGACCAAAGAAAATCGCGCCGAGGATGGTGCCGACCAGAATGGCGACGCTGAGAGAAATCAGCGGGCGGTCCTGCACAAAGGCGGTTGCCTTTTCGAGCGTGGTCTCGGCATCATCGTAAAGATCGGCGAATTCCTGCTGGGCCATGCCGGAAAGCTGATCGACCTTGCCTTCGGCCTGAAGTTTGGCGTCGCCCGTCAGCCCACCGGCGGCATCCTTCAGACGGCCCTTGGCTTCATCGAGCAGGCCTTCACCTTTTTTTTCAACTGCATCGGCCATTGTCATAATCCTTTCACTAAACGGACTCAAAAACATCCGTGACGGTAAGAGCAACGACGCATAAGCAAAACGGTTTCGTTCGACTACACGCAATATCGAAAGCCATGCGGCGATGCGATGTAACGCAGTGTGTTTTGAATTGTTTCGTCATTGAACTAGAATTTAGCTGACGTCATGATAGGGCGGCCTCAAATAACGTATGTCTCAGACACCAGAATGCGCATGTGACCGCTCCTGGATTTGGGTGATGGAAGACGAGAAGAGATGACTGACCAGACGGGCCCCGATAGGACCCAGCCTGCGCGCCATACTGCGCCCCATGCCTCAGCTTCGCCCGCACCGGGCAAGCCGCGCCGGAGGCGCCGCCTGTTCTTCGTGCTTGGCGGGATAATCATTCTGCTTCTTGCCGTCGCGTTTCTGCGCCCGCACAGCGCAACCCATCACGCAGGCCGAGGCAGCCACAAGAGCGGGGCAAGCGCACAGCGCAACACCGAGGCGAGTCCGGTCGCTGTGGCGGTGGTCAAGACGGGCGACATGCCTGAAATCCTGACCGAGCTCGGCACGGTTGTGCCTATCACCAATGTGACGGTGCAGGCGCGCGTCAGCGGCTACATCATGAATGTCGAATTCAAGGAAGGGCAGCACGTCAAGGCAGGTGACGAGCTGGTGCTGATCGATCCGCGCCCCTATCAGGTCGCTCTCGAACAGCAGCTCGGCACCCTCAAGCAGGACCAGGCGCAGCTCGCCGATGCCCGCATCAATGCCGGTCGTTATGACAAGCTGATCAAGCAGAACTCGATCGCCGCCATGACCGCCATCGACGCACAATACAAGGTCCAGCAGCTCGAAGGCACGGTCAAGCTTGATCAGGCCAATGTCGATAATGCCCGCCTGAACCTCTATTACTGTCATATCATCGCCCCCGTTGACGGGCGCGTGGGTATTCGTGCTGTGGATATGGGCAATTATTTTGCGGCAGGACAATCCGGCGGTCTGACGATTCTTACACAGATGCAGCCCATATCGGTCATCTTCACCCTGCCTCAGGACCAGTTGCCACAAGTCATGGACCGCTTGCGTAAGGTGGGTGAGTTGCCGGTTGAGGCATGGGACAGCGCCAATCTGAACAAGATCGCCACCGGCACGGTCAAGGCCGTCGACAGCCAGATCGACACAGCGACGGGCACGGTGCGTATGCGCGCCATCTTCTCCAATGAGGACGAGCACCTCTTCCCGAACCAGTTTGTGAATGCCCGCCTGCTAGTCGATACGCTGCACGACGTGATCCTGCTCTCGTCCAACGCCCTGCAAACCGGGCCGGACGGGCAGTTCGTCTATGTGGTCAAGGACGACAACACGGTAGAAATGCGCAACGTCACCACGGGCATAGCGAGCAATGACGTGACCGTCATCAAGACAGGCCTCAAGCTGGGCGAGCGCGTGGTGACCGATGGTACCAACCATCTGCGCCCCGGCGCGAAGGTCAGCATCCCGGCTGACGATGCCAGCAAAAACGACGACAAGAGTGACGGCAAGGCCACCGCGCCTTCTGCCCCTGCCGCCAAGCCCGCGCAGTAAGCCCGCCCATGAACCCGTCACGCCTCTTTATCGATCGTCCGGTCGCAACCTCGCTGCTGATGCTGGCGATCATGCTGACCGGGTTTCTCGGCTATCACTTCCTGCCGATTTCGGCCCTCCCCCAGGTCGAATATCCGACCATAACGGTCTCGACCTTCTATCCGGGTGCTGGCCCGGATGTGATGGCCACTTCTGTCACGGCACCGCTTGAGACGCAGCTCGGCCAGATGCCAGGGCTCGACCAGATGACCTCGCAGTCTTCTGGTGGCGCCTCTGTCATCACGCTGCGCTTCGGGCTCGACATGTCGATGGATATCGCCGAGCAGGAGGTGCAGGCGGCTATCAATCAGTCCAATTCGCTGCTGCCCACCGACCTTCCGGCCCCGCCGATCTATGCGAAGGTCAACCCGGCCGACACCCCCGTTCTCACGCTTGGCATCACCTCGCGCACCCTGCCGCTTACCGAAGTGCAGGATTTCGTGAATACGCGCCTGCAACAGCGCGTCAGTCAGATTTCGGGCGTCGGTCTCGTCACCCTTTCGGGTGGCAATCGCAAGGCCATTCGCGTTCGGCTCAATATTCCCAAACTGACCTCCTACGGCATCGCCATCGATACGGTCCGCACCACCATCGGCACGGTCAATATCAACTCGCCGACAGGCACGTTCGACGGACCGCATCGCTCGACCACGCTGCGCATTGACGGGCAGATCTCCTCTGTCGATCAGTTGATGAACCAGATCATCGCCTATCAGAATAACGGCCCGATCCGCCTGCGCGATGTCGGCACCGTAGTTCAGGGGCCCGAAAACGATCAGCTCGCCGCCTGGTCGGACAAGACCCCGGCCCTCATCCTGAACGTTCAGCGTCAGCCCGGCGCCAATGTGATTTCTGTGGTCGATAACGTGCTGGCCGTGCTGCCGGAGCTGCGCAAGACCCTGCCCCCGGGTATCGAGATCACCCCGCTGACCGACCGCACCACCACAATCCGTGCTTCGGTGTCGGATGTGGAATTCGAGCTGGCCATGGCCATGCTGCTCGTTGTCGCGGTGATCTTTGTCTTCCTGTTCAACGTGCCTGCCACGATCATTCCGAGCCTGAGCGTGCCGCTCTCGCTCATCGGCACACTGGCGGTGATGTATCTGCTCAATTTCTCGCTCGACAACCTTTCGCTGATGGCCCTGACCATCGCGACCGGCTTCGTGGTCGATGATGCCATCGTCGTAATCGAGAACATCGCGCGCTATATCGAGATGGGCGAAGATCGCTATACGGCGGCCGTGAAAGGCTCACAGGAAATCGGCTTCACCATCATCTCGCTGACGGTCTCGCTGATTGCCGTGCTGATTCCGCTGCTGTTCATGAGCGATGTCGTGGGGCGCCTGTTCCACGAATTCGCCATGACGCTCGCCATCACCATCGTAATCTCGGCCATCGTCTCCATCACCCTCGTGCCGATGATGTGCGCCCGCCTTCTCAGCGAACGCCCGCATGATGCCGAGCATGGCACACGCTTCCAGCGTCTGGCCGCCAAGGTGGGCAACGGCATCGACCGGGTGATCGCAGGCTATGCCCGCTGGCTAGATTTCGTGCTGCGCCACCAGACTGCCACGCTCATCGTGGCGCTGGGCACTTTCGTGCTGACTTTCGTGCTGGCAATGGCCATTCCCAAAGGTTTCTTCCCCCGTCAGGATACGGGCGTAGTGCAGGGCATTACGGAAATGGCGCAGGCCATTTCGTTCGACAGCATGAAGAAGCATCAGGAAGCGGTCATTGCCGAGGTCCTGAAAGACCCCGACGTTGCGAGCGTATCGAGCTTCGTCGGTGTCGACGGGCAGAACATGACGCTCAATGTCGGGCGTATGCTGATCAATCTCAAACCGCTGGAGCAGCGCACGAGCGGGCTTTCGGCCATTCTTGCCCGTCTGGCAGTCAATGGCAGTTCGACACCTGGCGCGCGCTCTATCTGCAGCCTGTTCAGGATCTATCGCTCGATTCAACGGTTTCGGCCACGCAGTATCAGTTTCTGCTCGAAAACCCTGATTACGAGACGTTCAAGATCTGGGTGCCGAAGCTTCTGACCGCGCTTCAGAGCGAACCCGCTCTGGCAGATGTAACCTCTGACCTTCAGGCAGAGGGCCTTGTGGCGCACGTCAATCTCGATCGCACCAATGGCGCACGCTATTCGATCACGCCGCAGACCATCGACAATCTGCTTTATGACAGCTACGGCCAGCGCCAGATTTCGACCATCTACACGCAGTCAAACCAGTATCGCGTCATTCTCGAGACCGAGCCGCGCTTCCAGCATGATCTGGCGAGCCTGAACCAGCTCTATCTGCCCGGCATTTCGAGCGAAGCCGGCCAAAGCTCTTCAGGCCCTACCCGTCTGCCGACATCGGGTCTCGTGCCGCTGCATCAGGTGACGACCATCACCAAGGGTCTGGCACCGCTGCTCATCACGCATTTCGGGCAGTTCCCGGCAACCACGATCTCGTTCAACGTCGCCGAGGGCTATTCGCTCGGCGCTGCGACGAACGCCATCGATGATGCAGCTTCCAGCATCGGCCTGCCGCCTGCTTTCCAGAGCGCATTTCAGGGTACGGCGGCAGCCTTCCGTTCGTCGCTCGGCAATGAGCTGTATCTTGTCATCGCGGCTCTGCTGGCGGTCTATATCGTGCTGGGTGTGCTCTATGAGAGCTTCATCCATCCCATCACGATTCTGTCTACGCTCCCCTCCGCCGCCATCGGCGCACTGCTCGCACTCTCGCTCTGCGGCATGGATCTGGATGTGATGGGCATTATCGGCATCGTGCTGCTGATCGGCATCGTGAAGAAAAACGCCATCATGATGATCGATTTCGCGCTGGAGGCCGAGCGTCTCGACGGGCTGGCGCCACTCGATGCGATCCGCCGCGCCGCCCTGCTGCGTTTCCGCCCGATCCTCATGACCACACTGGCCGCGTTCTTTGGCGCGCTGCCGCTCGTGCTGGGCCAGGGTGTCGGTTCGGAACTGCGCCGTCCGCTGGGTGTCGCGATCGTGGGCGGACTGCTGCTGTCCCAGCTTCTGACCCTTTTCACCACACCGGTCATCTATCTGCTGATGGATCGCATCGCAGCAGCCACGCGCCGACGTTTCGGTATGCGCAGCATGTCGGAGCGACTTGCTGAACAGGGTGGCGAGTGAACATCACCCGCCCCTTTATTCTGCGTCCGGTCGCGACCTCGCTCCTGACCGTTGCGATGCTGATCGCCGGTCTGCTGGCCTACACGATGCTGCCCGTGGCCGATCTGCCCAATGTGGATATGCCGGTCATCATGGTGCAGGCGCAGCAGGCCGGTGGGTCACCCACCGAAATCGCCAGCACCATTGCAGCCCCGCTGGAGCGCCATCTGGGCGCCATTGCGGGACTGTCTGAAATGACCTCGCAATCGATGGTCAATCAGGCACGAATCATTCTGCAATTCGACCTTTCGCGCGATATCAACGGCGCCGCACGCGACGTCGAGGCCGCCTTGCAGGCGGCACGCGCCGACCTGCCCACCACGCTGCGCACCAATCCGAGCTATCAGAAAGCCAATCCGAATGGCGCGCCCATTCTGGTCATGGCGCTGACCTCACCGACCAAAACCCCGGCCAAGCTGTATGACGAGGCCACCAATGTACTGCAGCAGCAGCTCAGCCAGGTTCAGGCGTCGGCGAGGTCGAGGTGGGCGGTGGCGCGTTGCCTGCCGTGCGTGTCGAGGTCAACCCACTTCTGCTTTACAAATACGGCATCGGCTTTGAAGACGTGCGTGCGTCTCTGGCCTCGGCCAATGCAAACACACCCAAGGGCTTCATCGATTCCAACGGGTTTCGCTTCACGCTCGATACGAATGATCAGGCAGAAAAAGCCCAGGCCTATCGCGATCTGATCATCGCCTATCGCAATGCGCGCCCCGTGCGCCTGTCGAGCGTTGCAGAGATCAATGACAGTGTCGAGAACCTGCGCACTCTTGGCGTTTACAACGGCCAGCGCGCTGTCGTGGGGCTGGTCTTCGCGCAGGCAGGAGCGAATGTCGTCAAGACCACGGATGAGATCAAGGCACGCCTGCCGCTCATCCGCGCTGCCCTGCCGCCCGATATCGATCTGCACATCGCTGTCGATCGCTCTCTGACCATCCGCGCCGCGCTGGACGACACGAAGCTGACGCTCATCCTCGCCGTTGTGCTGGTTGTGCTGGTTGTGCTGGTCTTCCTGCAATCGGCGCCGGCTATTCTCGTGCCGGCCATCGTGGTGCCGACCTCGATCATCGCGACTTTCGCGGCGATGAAACTGATGGGCTATCAGCTCGACAACATGTCGCTGATGGCGCTTACCATCTCGACCGGCTTCGTCGTCGATGACGCCATCGTGGTGCTGGAAAACATCACCCGCTATCTCGAAAAGGGTTTGTCGCCGCTCCAGGCTGCGCTGACCGGAGCTGGTGAAGTCGCCTTCACCGTCGTCTCCATCACCCTGTCGCTGATTGCGGTTTTCGTGCCTATCATTCTACTGGGCGGCATCGCCGGGCGTCTGTTCCACGAGTTTGCCATGACCATCTCGATCACATTGGTGATCTCGATGATCCTGTCACTGTCGCTCACCCCCATGATCTGCGCGCTTCTTCTCCGCCCGGCGAAAGAGCATCACAAGCGTGCCCGTATTGCGATCTTTCTCGACCGACAGATCACCCGCATCACCGATGGCTATGTGGTTTCGCTAGACTGGTCCTTGCGCCATCGCTGGCTGATGCTGCTGAGCCTGCCTCTGACGCTGTTCATCGCCGGGGCCCTGTTCGTGAAAATGCCCAAAGGGTTTTTCCCCGACGAGGATACGGGACTGATGATGGGACACATCATCGGCGACCAGTCGTCATCCTTCAGCCAGATGAGCGAAAAGACCTATGCGGTGGCGAAAACGGTCTCGAAAGACCGGGATGTGGCAGCGATCGTCGGGTTTCTGGGAGGACGACAGGCCAACCAGACCAATCTTTTCGCTTCGCTCAAGGATAAATCCGAGCGCAATGACACTGTAACCCAGACCATCGAGCGACTGGGCCATAAATTCAGCAAGATGGTCGGCGCCGAGATCTTCTTCATGGCGCCGGGTGCCGTGCGTGCCGGCGCGCGTGGGGGCAATGCCTCTTATCAATATGCACTGCAAGGCCCCGACGCCGACGAGCTTTTTGCCCTGACGCCAAAAGTGGTCGAGGCTTTCCAGAAGCTGCCCGAACTGATGGATGTCTCTTCCGATCTCAGCGAAGGCGGCTCGGCGCTTGATGTGAAGATCAATCGCGATCTTTCCTCACGCTTTCAGATCACGCCGCAGCTCGTCTCGAATATCCTGTTCGACGCCTATGGTCAGCGCGCAGCCTCGGTCATCTACAAGCCTATCAACCAGTATCGCGTGATCATGGAGGCTGCGCCTCGCTTCTGGAAAGACCCGACCTCACTCAACCAGGTCTGGATCAGCACCTCAGGCGGCACAGCGGCGGGCAGTGTAGCGACCAACCGTATTCGCGTGGTGACGACCAGCACGGATTCGACCAGCGTCTCGACTGCGGACTCCAATTATCAGAACCAGATGGCCAATAGTCTGGCAGGGGGCAGCAATGCCTCATCGGGCTCTGCCGTAGCGACCAGCAGCGAAACCATGGTGCCGCTTTCTCTCACCTCGCATGTCCTGCCGGGCACGACGGCGTTGAGCGTCAATCATCAGGGGCAGTCTGTCGCTACCACCATCTCGTTCAATCTGCGTCAGGGCGTATCGCTTGGTGACGCCGTGACAGCCATCAATGCGGCGCTGATCAAGCTGCATGTGCCCTCCGACATACAGGGCGGGTTTGCGGGCAATGCGGCGCTGTTCCAGAAATCGGTCAATGACGAGCCGCTTTTAATCCTCGCTGCACTGGCGGCAGTCTATATCGTGCTGGGCGTGCTCTATGAGAGCCTCGTGCATCCCATCACCATTCTCTCCACCCTGCCCTCGGCTGGTGTCGGCGCCATTCTGGCCTTGCAGATCTTTGGCGAGGAATTCTCGCTCATCGCCATGATCGGGGTGATTCTGCTGATCGGTATCGTCAAGAAAAACGCCATCATGCTCATCGATTTCGCCATGCAGGCGCAGCGCGAAGGCGCCACGCCGGAAGAGGCCATCCGCATGGCGAGCGCGCTGCGTTTCCGCCCCATTATCATGACCTCGCTCGCCGCAGCCCTCGGGGCGGTTCCGTTGATCATTGCCAATGGTTATGGTGCAGAACTGCGCCGTCCCCTCGGCATTTCCATTCTCGGTGGTCTGGTGGTCAGCCAGGCCCTCACCCTTTACAGCACGCCCGCCGTGTTCCTGACGCTCGATGCCATGGGACGCGCGGTCAAACGTCGCCTTCATTCTCTCTTCGTATTTTTCCGCCCGCGCCATCAGGATCAGATTCAAGGATGACTACCTTTCCGTCCCGCTCAGCTCGACGCTTCAGCCTCCTTGCCGCATGTTGCACGCCCCTGCTTGCAGGGTGCTTCATGGTCGGTCCTGACTATCACCGCCCCCATGCCGTGATCTCGGCCAAATTCAAGGAAGCCCCCAAGCCTCCGCCGCTGGGGCGTGGCCCAGCCGCAACTGGCCGAGGCCTCGAAGGGCGCATGGTGGGAGATCTATCACGACCCCCAGCTGAACTGGCTTGAGTCGCAGGTCGCGATATCGAACCAGAACGTCAAGCAATATGAGGCGCAGTATCGCAAGGCCGAAGCGACGATCGATTCGATTCGCGCCCAGCTTTTCCCGACGCTGTCAGGCAATTTCAGCTTCAGTCGCAATGCACAGGGCAGCGGCTCGCGCAGTGCCAGCTCTGGCTCTGTCGTGAGCTACTCGTCGACGACGACAGCCAACACCTGGAATACCGGCCCCTCCGCTTCCTGGACACTCGATGTATGGGGGCGTATCCGCAGGCAGATCCAGCAGCAGGTTACCGCTACCCAGGCTAGCGCCGCCGATCTGGCCAATGCGCAGCTTTCCTATCAATCGCAGCTGGCCAACGCCTATTTCAACCTGCGCTATCAGGATAGCCTCAAGAAGCTCTATCTCGATAACGTCGGCTATTTCCAGCAGGCTCTGACCATTGTGCAAAACCAGGTCGATGCTGGCGTCACCGATCCCAGTTCGCTCTGGCAGGCCCGTTATCAGTTGCAGCAGACCCAGGCCCAGGCCACGCAGGCGGGTGTCGCCCGCGCACAATACGAACACGCCATTGCCGTGCTGATCGGCAGGGCGCCTTCCGATCTGACGATCCCCGTTGGCGCCCTGCCGCTGACGCTGCCGACACCACCAGCGGCTGTACCCTCGATCCTGTTGCAGCGCCGCCCCGATATCGCAGCGGCCGAGCGTAACATGGAAGGGTATAACGCCGAGATCGGCTATTATATCGCCGCCTTCTATCCCGAGATTTCGGTCAGCGCGTCTTATGGTTACAGCGGCAATCCCCTTCAGACATTGATCCAGGCTGCAACGCGCTTCTGGTCGCTCGGGGCCGCGTCAACAGAGACGCTGTTCAATGGTGGCGCCCGCACCGCCGCCGTGCGTTCGGCCCGAGCCGATTACGACGCCTCGGTTGCCACCTACCGTCAAACCGTGCTGACAGCCCTTCAGGGAGTGGAGGATAACCTCTCCAACCTGCGTATTCTGGACGAACAGCTGATCCAGCAGGACGTCGCCGTGAAATCCGCTCAGGAAGCGGTTCGCGTCTCGATGAACGAATATATTGCCGGCACCCAGACCTACACGACCGTGCTTACCAGCCAGCAAAGCGCTCTGAATTATGAAGTGCAGGCGCTCGGCATCCACCAGAACATCACCACCTCGCATGTCGATCTGATCGTGGCTCTTGGCGGCGGCTGGGATGTGTCGCAACTACCAAGCAAGGCATCCTTGCAGACGAATAATCCGCTTCTTCCGGAATTCCTGTCGAAAACGAAGCAATAAGCGTCCCTAGGGCAGGAAGATGCCTCACGCATAAAAAAAGGGGAAGGCCAAGCGGCCCTCCCCTTTTTTGTGTCTCACATCCGCTTGGACGGTCAGGTCACGGCCTTGCCAACAAACACCGCGATGACGAGAAACAGCACGAACAGCGCGATGAACAGGAAGAAAAGGATCTTCGCGATACCGGCGGAAGCGGCCGAGATACCGGTAAACCCGAACAGACCCGCGATGAGCGAGATGATCAGAAAGAAAATAGCAAGCTTGAGCATAGGAGAGCCCTCATTGTTCCGTTCGGGGTCAACGCGATCTCGCAATGAAAGTTCGCTTCAGTTCCAGCCTCTTTGATCACCAATCGACGCGTCGGGGCCGGTGGCTCAGCCATAATTTCCAGCACGGGAAAGACATGACTGTGCCAGAGGCTGGTAGCCGGTCGCTCACGCCGCCGAACGGCAGAGCACTGGTCTTATTCCTCTCTTGATGAGCAAGCTTGCAAGAGGGAGATGAGGAAATTTCAGGTTCGGGATCGCATGGCGTCGGATGCTCGAGAGTCTTGCGCCCCCCATCACTGAGCGTTCCTGCCGAAAGCGCTTATGTAGAAGCGTCTCCCAACCTCGATCCATCGCGTGAGGAGAGCAGGCCGTGCGCAGGTGCCATCCCGACTACCCCCAAGGAAGAAACAGGAAGGCCAGGCTCCTCCACCGCGCACCAGGCCAGACTGCATGCCAAGACTAGAAAACCGAAAAGGCGCCGCTGAGTCCCCTCAGCGACGCCTTGGATCACGCAGAATCGGTAAGAGGCTCAGTGACCCACGGCTGTAATGCTCTCGCCCCGCGCCAGGCTTCCTGAGTATAGCGGCGTGCTTCATCAGAAATGCGAAGCGTCACTGTCATGCCCGCAGCGGCAAGATAGATCAGCGCGAAGGCCCAGATGATGCCTTCCATCCCGAAGCCGAACACGCTCCCGCAGATGCCGGCGATGGCCGGGCCGACCCACGTGCTGGCGCCCGCGCCGAGACCGAGGATCGACAGAGCAGCCGCCTTCTCCTTCGGGCAGATCTGCGGCATCAGGCCAGAGAGCGGCACGAACGCGGCGACCGTCGCGCCGTAAAAAATGCCAACAGCAGCAGCCGCTGCGAAATTACCCGGATACCAGACAGGCACATAGTAAAAGAGCGGAATGGAAACGAAGCCCCCAATGCCGCCGAACACAGCAACAATGAAGCGATGACCCAGCGCATCAGCGAGCATGCCTGAAACAAGATTGAAAAGGATGTTGCTGAGGAAGATCAGCGACAGCAGATTCAACCACTGTCCCTGAGTAAAGCCCAGATGGTCGATAAAGAAGGCCGGCATGATGGCCAGGAAGGCGTATTCCGACGAGGTGTCGATCGTGCGTACGACACCTGCGATAAGCGTTTTGGGCTCGCGCCACATGATGCTGATCGAGCCGAAGAAGATATCCTTCGTGCTGACATGATCAGGCAACAGGCGCTTCTCGCCCGTCGGCTCATGCGTAAACAGAAGCGCTACGAGGCCGCCAAGAATGACGAGGCCGAGCGAGCACCAGAAAGTGGCCAGTTCGCCGATAGCGGGGATGGCGTAACGCGCAAATTGTGAACCGAGCGTCGGCAGACCGGCTGAGAAGGAAAACCAGAACCAGCCCGCTGCAGAGCCCAGCATATTGGCGGGTGTCGCCGCAGCGATCCACACCAGGAAGCCATAGGCGAAGAGCGGATAGGCAAACCCGCGCAGCTGTAGAACAGGATGGTCATCGGGAAGTTGTTGGGCCCGAGACCGAGTGTCAGAAGCCCGACTTCGAGCACGGCCCAGAGAATCAGGCCGATCCACATGACCTTTTTCGGCCCGTAGAGATCCGAAAGCGGGCCCGAGAACCAGGCCGAGATCATCACCGTTATGCCATAAGTGGTGAACAGCAGGTTCACGTCACCCTGCGTGTGGCCGTTATGGAGCATGAAGGTGTCGAGATAGCCAGCTTCTACGCCGTCGCCGATCATGAACAGCAACAGACCGACGAAGCCGAAGAAAAGGGGCCGTGGAATGCCAAGGATCTCTGCGATCCCGCGTCTCTGGGTGGTGCTTGCCTCAGACAAAGAAGCTCTCCTGTATCTACACGCAGCGCGAGCCTTACCGGACCTCATTGCCCAGGGCAGCATGGGATGCGTGGTGACTGGTCCTACGAGAGTGCTCGGACCGTATGGGGGGCAGGATCGTTGAACGCGCCTGCGCGTCCAGATATCCGCCCTGACATCGCGATTCCGTGAGAATACGGCACCGCGCTCCAATCTGATCAGAAATCCCACGCTTGACGCTCGGATTGATCAGATTGACTTCCTGCGAAGCTCTTAAACGATTTGAGAGGAATTTGTAAGCCAAAAACAAAAAAGGCCGGACAGTTCCCTGCCCGGCCCTTTCCGCAAAGACTGAAGCGTATAGCCTCAGGCAGCCATCGGCTCTTCACCGGACTGGTTGATCACCGGGCCGCTATCCTTGCCCTTGGCGTCGACATCGCGATCAACCATTTCGACAACGGCCATATCGGCATTGTCGCCATAG
This sequence comes from Asaia platycodi JCM 25414, assembly GCF_000614545.1. Lineage (GTDB taxonomy): Bacteria > Pseudomonadota > Alphaproteobacteria > Acetobacterales > Acetobacteraceae > Asaia > Asaia platycodi. The sequence goes on from NZ_BAKW01000004.1 coordinate 98,642, forward strand.
CGAACGCCAGCCTTTAGAACGCGGGTGTAACCACCCGAACGACCCTGATAGCGCTCTGCAATGGTCGAGAACAGCTTGGTAACGATGGTCTCGTCACGCAGCTGCGCAAAAGCCTGACGGCGGGCATGGAGTGTGCCACGCTTGCCGAGGGTGATCAGCTTCTCGACAACTGGGCGAATTTCCTTCGCCTTGGGCAGCGTCGTCGTGATCTGCTCGTGCTTGATGATAGCCACGGCCATGTTGCGAACATGGCAGCGCGGTGGGTCGAGGTAACATTGAGCTTACGCCCAGCAACACCATGACGCATGATCGGGTTTCCTTACTCTACTTTCTTCCGGATCGGGCTCAGAACGTCTCGTCGAGACGCTTTGCCAGGTCCTCAATGTTCTCGGGAGGCCAGGCCGGAACATTCATGCCCAGCGACAGACCCATGGAAGTCAAGACTTCCTTGATTTCATTCAGCGACTTGCGCCCGAAATTCGGCGTGCGCAGCATTTCCTGTTCGGATTTCTGCACGAGGTCGCCGATATAGACGATGTTGTCGTTCTTCAGGCAGTTCGCGCTACGAACGGAGAGTTCGAGCTCGTCAACCTTGCGAAGCAGGTTACGGTTGAACGGCAGGTCGTCACGCGGCTCTTCCTGACGGACCGGGCGCGGCTCATCGAAGTTGATGAACAGCTGCAGCTGGTCCTGAAGGATGCGCGCTGCGAGAGCGAGGCTGTCTTCCGGCGTGACCGCACCATTCGTTTCGACCGTAAGCAGAAGCTTGTCGTAATCGGTGACCTGACCCACGCGGGTCGGCTCGACCTTGTACGAGACCTTGCGCACCGGCGAGTAGATCGCATCGATGGGAATAAGCCCGATCGGCGCGTCTTCCGGACGGTTTGCAGCAGCCGGCACGTAGCCCTTGCCCATGTTCACCGTGAATTCCATGCCGAGCTTCACGCCGTCATCGAGCGTGCAGATCACGAGGTCGGGGTTCATGATCTCGATATCATGACCGGCCTGGATCTGGCCTGCACGCACTTCGCCGGGGCCAGTAGCCGTCAGCACCATACGCTTGGGGCCTTCGCCATGCATACGCAGGGCAAGCTGCTTGATGTTCAGCACGATATCCGTCACGTCCTCGCGGACGCCCGGCACGGACGAGAACTCATGCAGCACGCCGTCGATCTGGATCGCCGTCACAGCGGCGCCCTGAAGCGAAGACAGCAGAACGCGACGGATCGCGTTGCCGAGCGTCATGCCAAAACCACGCTCCAGCGGCTCGGCGATCACCGTGCTGTCTGCGTGGGCACGGAGCCGGGCGCGACTTCCAGCTTTTCCGGCTTGATAAGGGACTGCCAGTTCTTCTGGAGGACCAATGTCGTGGCCTTTCAAACAACTTGTCCCGCTGGGACCCAACGGAACATCAACCGCGCCGGAGCGCGGTCAGAACGTGCCGGTGGTCTCTCCCGAGGAAGAAACCACCTACGGACGGGTGGTGACAGACAAGCAGCCCTCGAAAGGGCCGCAGTCAATCAGACGCGACGACGCTTGCGCGGACGGCAGCCGTTATGCGGCACCGGGGTCATGTCGCGGATCGACGTGATCGAGAACCCGACGGCCTGAAGGGCGCGCAGGGCGCTCTCACGGCCCGAACCCGGACCCGAAACTTCGATTTCCAGCGTCTCCATGCCGTGATCGCGTGCCTTGCGGCCTGCGTCTTCAGCAGCGACCTGGGCAGCATACGGGGTCGACTTGCGCGAGCCTTTGAAGCCCTGTGCGCCAGCCGAGGACCACGCAATGGAATTGCCCTGGGCGTCGGAGATGGTGATCATGGTGTTATTGAACGTCGAAAGAACGTGCGCGACACCAGAGATGATGTTCTTGCGCTCCTTCTTGCGGATACGCGGAGTTGCGGCCTTGGCCATAGTGAGGTCGTCCTGTCAATCTTGGCAATGAGCGAAGGGCAGAGGACAGCCTGTTGGGCCGCCACTCGCCACGATCCGCTTAAGATGCGCGAATTAGCGCGTAGCTTTCTTCTTACCGGCAATCGCCACGGCCTTGCCCTTGCGGGTACGGGCGTTCGTGTGCGTCCGCTGGCCGCGCACCGGCAGACCACGGCGATGACGCAGGCCACGATAGCAACCAAGGTCCATCAGACGCTTGATGTTCATCGCGGTTTCGCGGCGGAGGTCACCCTCGACGCGGTAGTCGCCATCGATCAGTTCGCGGATCTTCACGATCTCATCGTCGCTCAGCTCGTTAACGCGCTTCGCTTCAGGTACTTCGAGCTTGGAGCAGATTGCCTTCGCCGTCGACGGACCAATGCCGTAGATGTAGCTCAGGGCAATGACTACCCGCTTGTTCGTCGGAATATTTACGCCGGCAATACGCGCCACGCCACTCACTCCCTGCCTGACCGAAAAGGCCAGGCTCTCTTTTTGCTTCGACCCAAAGCCTGGGCCAGTTCAATCGAAACTGTTCAATCCGCTAAAGAATCGACCGCCACGAAAGCGTCGACCACCGCGTCTGACAGCACCTGTGTCGAGGGCGCGCAATATATCGAGCACCCCCTATGAGTCAAATAAAACCATTCACTTTTACGTGATCGGCCTCACCGTCCTTATTTGTCGAGACCCAAAGCCGCGACAATTGACGCCTGCACAGCGTCGAGGCTCTGCATGCCATCAACGCGACGCAGACGGCCTGCGTCCTCGTAATAAGGCAGGATAGGCGCCGTCTGGTCTCTGTAGACCTGGATACGACGACGTACCGTGTCGGGTTCGTCATCCGCACGACGTGAGCCATCCGGCGCACGACGAGTGGCCAGGCGCGCCACAATCTGCTCGGCATCCACCTCGATGAGGATAACCGCATCGATCTTCACACCTCGCTCAGACAACATGGCGTCGAGCGCCTGTGCCTGGCTTTCCGTGCGGGGAAAGCCATCGAGAATGAACCCTTCCGCACAATCGGCCTTGAGCGTGCGGCTCTTGATCAGATCAATCATCACCGGATCGGGCACAAACTGACCGGATTCGACGATCGCCTTCACGTTAAGGCCGAGAGGCGTCCCCTCTGCCATCTCGCCACGCAGCATGTCTCCGGTGGAGATATGGGCGAGCTTGAATTTCTGCTCAAGCAGATCGGCCTGGGTGCCTTTCCCGGCGCCCGGCGGGCCAAGAAGGATGATGTTCATCGACGACGCATTCCTCTCGCCTGATCCGCCTTGCCGTTACCCCGACCGCGCTGCTTGCGAATCAGACCCTGATAACGATGAGCAACGAGGTGTGACTGTACCTGGGTCATGGTGTCGATCGTCACGGAGACGATAATGATCAAACTCGTACCACCAAAATAGAAAGGCACATTGTAACGACTGATCAGGATCTGCGGAAGCAGACACACGGCCACAAGATAGAGAGCACCGATCGTCGTCAGTCGCGACAGGATTCGATCGAAATAGCGCGCTGTATTTGAGCCGGGCCGGATCCCAGGAACAAAGCCTCCCTGCTTGCGCAGGTTCTCGGCGGTCTCTTCGGGATTGAAGGTTACCGCAGCGTAGAAATACGAGAAGAACAGGATCATCGCGGCGTAGAAGATCATGTAGAGCGGCTGACCCTGACCAAACTCCTGACCGAGCGTGTTCAGCCAGCCAGGCATGTTCTTGCCGTTCATGAAACCGGAGATCGTGACCGGGATCAGGAGCACCGACGAGGCGAAGATCGGCGGGATGACGCCGGCCGTATTCACTTTCAGCGGCATATGAGACGAGTCGCCACCAAACATGCGGCTACCGACCTGACGCTTCGGATACTGGATCACCACGCGACGCTGGGCCTGCTCCATGAACACGATAAAGGCGATGGTTGCCCCGGCCAGTACGAGGAACAGCAGCACGAAGAACGGCGAAAGCGCGCCTGTATAGCCAAGCTGGAACAGGCTCGCGAGAGCGTGCGGCAGATTGGCGACAATGCCTGCAAAGATGATCAGCGAGATACCATTGCCTACACCGCGCGATGTGATCTGTTCGCCCAGCCACATGAGAAACATGGTGCCACCCACAAGGGTAATCACACTGGACAGGATGAAGAACGGCCCCGGTGACACGACCGCACTCGTTCCGCCACTGGTCATGTGTTCGAGCCCCATGGCGATGCCATAGGCCTGGAAAAGCGCAATAAGCACGGTCAGGTAACGCGTATAGGCATTGAGCTTCTTACGACCCTGCTCGCCTTCCTTCTTGAGCGCCTCAAGCGACGGCAGAGCGGTCGAAAGAAGCTGCACGATGATGGACGCGCTGATGTAAGGCATGATGTTGAGCGCAAATACGGTCATACGACCAAGTGCACCACCGGTGAACATGTCGAACATGCCGATGATGCCGCCTTGGTTCTGGTGCAGAAGCTGCCCCATGACCGTCGCATCCACACCGGGCACCGGAATATAGGTACCAAGGCGATAGATGATGAGCGCACCCAGGGTGAACCAGATACGCTTTTTCAACTCGGTCGCCTTGGCGAACGAGCTCAGATTGAGATTGGCGGCAAGCTGCTCGGCTGCGGAGGCCATCCACCGGTCCTTTCAACAAAAACAGCGTCACCGCGCAGGCGCGGGACGCTGTTCATGATTACCTGTGCCCGCCCTGCACCGCAACGGCCCAGGGCGTTCTTATCGGGCGATCAGGCCTCGGCGGGAGCCTCGGCCTTGGCGGCAACCTTGACAGAGCCACCAGCCTTCTCGACAGCCGCGATAGCGGTTGCGGAAGCACCGGAGACTTCAACGGTCACGGCGCGGGTCAGCTCGCCCTTTGCCAGCAGACGGATACCGGCATACTTGCCCGTACCAACCAGACCAGCAGCGCGGAGCGTCTCTTCCGTGATCGTCGCGTCTGCCTGAAGCTTGCCATCAGCGAGTGCACGGTCGATGGCGCCCAGGTTCACCGGAGCAAATTCCTTGCGGAAGATGTTCTTGAACCCGCGCTTCGGCATACGGCGATACAGCGGAAGCTGACCACCCTCGAAGCCGTTCAGAGACACGCCTTCACGAGCCTTCTGACCCTTAACGCCGCGACCTGAGGTCTTACCTTTGCCTGAACCGATACCACGGCCCAGACGCTTCTTGCGGTAACGCGCACCGGCGTTATCGCGCAGTTCATTAAGGTTCATATCAACCCTCCACCTGGATGAGGTGGGCAACCTTGCGGATCATGCCGCGAACCGAAGGGGTGTCCTCCAGCTCACGCTCACTGCCGATTCCGCGCAGACCGAGACCAACAAGGGTATCAGCCTGACCGGGCTTGCGCCCGATAGCGGAAGCGATCTGCTTGACGCGAACAGTCTTGTTCTCAGCCATGGGTCGCCTCCGCTGCATCGTCGGTCTGCGAATCGCGCTTGGCGAACAGCTCGGAAGCTTCTTGCCACGGCGGCTTGCAACAGCGCGGGGGCTGCTGCAACGCTCGAGCGCGTCGAAGGTCGCCTTGACCATGTTATGCGGGTTACGGGTCCCGAGAGACTTCGCAACCACGTCGTTTACGCCCAGTGACTCGAAGACAGCGCGCATCGGGCCGCCTGCGATGATCCCGGTTCCGGCTTCAGCTGCACGAACCACGACCTTACCGGCACCGAAATGCCCGAAAGAATCATGATGAAGCGTGCGGCCTTCCTTCATCGGAACGCGAATCATGGTGCGCTTGGCGCGTTCGGTCGCCTTGCGGATCGCCTCGGGGACTTCACGGGCCTTGCCCGCACCGTACCCAACGCGACCCTTCTGGTCACCAACCACAACCAGAGCAGCAAAAGCGAAACGACGTCCGCCCTTTACCACCTTGGCCACGCGATTGATGGTTACCAGCTTGTCAACCAGATCGTCGCCTTCGCGTTCCCGCTCGCGACCACCACGGCCGCCTTCTCTTGGCTCACGTGCATGTGTGATCCTTCCTTAGAACGAAAGGCCGCCCTCACGGGCAGCTTCGGCCAGCGCCTTGACGCGGCATGATAAAGATATGCACCGCGATCGAACACGACCGCCGTCACGCCAGCGGCGAGAGCGCGCTCTGCAACCAGCTTGCCGACAACCGAAGCGGCTTCGACATTCGCGCCGGTCTTGCCAGCGTCGCGCAGGGTCTTCTCGAGGGTCGACGCGCTGGCGAGTGTCACGCCCTGCGCATCGTCGATGACCTGTGCATAAATGTTCTTGCCTGAGCGGAAGACCGACAAACGCGGCCGGCCACCGCTCTTGCGGCGAAGCTGGAAGCGAAGCCGCTGACGGCGCCGTTCCTGCAATCCATGCTGCGTAGCCATTATTTCTTCTTGCCTTCCTTACGACGGAGAACTTCGGTCTCGTACCGCACGCCCTTGCCCTTATAGGTTCCGGCTTGCGGAAGTTGCGGATATCGAGCGCAACCTGACCAACACGCTGCTTGTCGTTACCCTCGACCGTGATGGCCGTGGGACGGGGCGTGGTGATCTTGACGTCAGCCGGAATCGGATAAACGACGTCGTGGGAATACCCGAGATTCATCACCAGGTTGGAACCCTGAACGCTGGCACGGAAACCCGTTCCTGTGATTTCGAGCGTCTTGCTGAAACCTTCGGAAACGCCCTTGACCAAGTTGGCGACGATAGCGCGGGTCGTGCCCCACATCGTCCAGGTCTCACGCGAACGATTACCGACCGGAAGGATCGCAACCTTGCCGTCTTCGACCTTTGCTTCGACGAAACGCGTCAGCGGCATGGTCAGAGAACCGCGCTTACCCTTGGCCGTCAGCGACCCGTCGGTGATGGAGATATCCACACCTGCGGGAATGACAACCGGATACTTGCCTACTCGTGACATGTGATCCTCCTTAGAAGACGCGGCAGAGGACTTCGCCACCGACATTCGCGGCGCGAGCTCGATATCCGACAGGATACCGCGCGGGGTGGACAGGATCGACACGCCGAGACCGGCATACACGCGCGGCAGTTCCTTGATCTTGGAATACACGCGACGGCCCGGCTTGGACACGCGGTGGATTTCCTTGATCACGGGCTGGCCGTCTGCATACTTCAGCTCGATGCGAAGCTGGGAGATACCGGCGCGCAGCTCTTCCGTGGTGTAACCACGAATATAGCCTTCGCGACGCAGCGCTTCCAGAACGTTCGCACGCAGCTTGGAAGCTGGTGCGATGCAAGCCGCGTGACGGGCACGCTGGGCATTGCGAATGCGGGTGAGCATATCACCCAACGGATCGGATAGGGACATTCGCTTCTACCTTACCAGCTCGACTTGACCATACCGGGGATCTGGCCGGTGGAGGCCAGGTCGCGCAGAGCGATACGGCTCAGCTCGAACTTGCGGTAGTTCGCGCGGGGACGTCCCGAAACCTTGCAACGCAGACGGAAACGAATACGCGACCCGTTGCGCGGCATTTCTGCCAGCTTCAGGGTTGCGTCGAAACGCTCCTCTACCGGAAGGGTCCGGTCCTTGATGATATCTTTCAACGCGGTCCGCTTCGCCTTGTCGCGCTGCGCCATATAGGCGCGCTTGGCGTTGCGGTTCACGGCGGAGATTTTTGCCATGCTAAATCTTCTCCCGGAACCTGTCGGGCCAATCCCAACGGTTTTCCAAACAGCGTGTGTATATAGGGAGCCGGGCCTGCTTTGGAAAGCAAAAAACCCGGCTCAACCCGACAAATCAGGCAGTGAAGGGCAGATCGAACGCTTGAGCAGCGCTTTTGCCTCTTCATCCGTCTTCGCCGTGGTGACGAAGATGATGTCCATGCCACGTACGGAGTCGATCTTGTCGTAATCGATTTCCGGGAACACGATCTGCTCCTTGATACCCATGGCGAAGTTGCCACGACCATCAAAGCCCTTGTTCGGGGGCAGACCGCGGAAGTCACGAATACGAGGCATCGCGATCGTCACGAGACGGTCGAGAAACTCGTACATACGTGTGCGACGCAGGGTCACCTTGCAGCCGATGGGCAGGCCTTCACGGATCTTGAAGCCTGCGATAGCCTTGCGGGCCACCGTCTTGACGGGCTTCTGACCGGAGATGGCTGCCATTTCGGCAACGGCGGCATCGAGCTGCTTCTGGTCGCCGGCGCTTCGCCAACGCCCATGTTCAGGACGATCTTTTCCAGCTTCGGAACCTGCATGGCGTTCTTGTAGCCGAACTGCTCGCGCAGCTGGCCACGAAGGACGTCATTGTAACGCTGCTGCAGGCGCGGCTGAACGCGGATAATGGTCTCGCTCATGGTCGCCCCCTTAGCCTTCGATTACTTCGCCGGTCACCTTGGCGACGCGGACCTTGCGCCCATCCTCGAGCTGACGGAAACCGACGCGAGTCGGCTTGCCGCTCTTCGGATCGACGAGCTTCAGGTTGGACAGATGAACCGGCATTTCCTTGGCGATAATGCCGCCTTCCTGGTTCATGCGGGTTGGCTTCTGGTGACGCTTGGCCACCGCAACACCGCGCACGATGGCCTTTTCGACCTTCGGCAGAACAGCAAGGACCTCACCGCGCGTACCGCGCGACGAGCCGGAGAGGACCAGAACCTGGTCACCCTTCTTGATACGAGCAGCCATTATAGCACCTCCGGAGCCAGGGAGATGATCTTCATGAACTTGCGCGCACGCAGCTCACGAACCACCGGGCCAAAGATACGCGTGCCGATGGGCTCCATCGACTTGTTGATCAGCACAGCCGCATTCTTGTCGAAGCGGATGGCGCTGCCGTCAGCGCGACGAACAGGGTAGGACGTGCGAACGATGACGGCCTGATGGACGTCACCCTTCTTCACCTTGCCGCGGGGAATCGCTTCCTTGACGGACACGACGATCACGTCGCCGACCGAGGCGGTCTTCCGCTTGGAGCCGCCCAGCACCTTGATGCACTGCACCTGACGAGCGCCGGAATTGTCGGCGACTTCCAGATTGGTCTCGGGATGGATCATTTCTCAGTCCCCTCTTACGCTGACGCCTGAGCCGGTGCCGTCGCCGCAACCTCAAGGGCCGCGCCGTTACGGGTGATCACCGTCCAGGTCTTGCGCTTGGAAATCGGAGCACATTCTTCAATGCGCACCGTATCTCCGATCTTGCACTCATTCAGCTCGTCATGCGCCGCATACTTTTTAGAGCGACGAATGAACTTCTTATAGAGCGGGTGCATAATGCGGCGATCAACAAGAACGGTAACCGTCTTGTCCATCTTGTCGCTTGTCACTCGCCCTGTCAGGACGCGCTTGGCATCGTCCGTCTCCTCTCAGGACTCTGCGGTGGACGTTTTTGCGCCCACCTTGTTCTTCGATTGATGCGCAACCGTCTTGATGCGAGCGATCGCACGACGGAGTACGCGAACACGGCCGACTCCTTCGGACTGACCTGTAGCAGCCTGGAACCGGAGGTTCAGCTGCTCACGCTTCAGATCCAGAAGAAGGGCATCGAGCTCATCGGCTGATTTGGCGCGCAGATCGGCAACTTTATATGCGTCAGCCATGATCAAGCCTCCCCAATCCGGGTGATGAACTTGGTCTTGATCGGCAGCTTTGCTGCGCCAAGAGCCAGTGCCTCACGTGCCACTTCAGGCGGCACGCCTTCGATTTCAAACAGCACGCGGCCGGGCTTCACACGGGCCACCCAGAATTCGGGCGAGCCCTTGCCAGAGCCCATGCGGACTTCGGCAGGCTTTGTGGAAACCGGCAGATCCGGAAAGATCCGGATCCACACGCGACCTGCACGCTTCATGGCGCGAGTGATCGCGCGACGTGACGCTTCGATCTGGCGTGCGTGATACGTTCGGGTTCAAGAGCCTTAAGGCCGAACGCGCCGAAATTCAACGTCGTTCCGCCCTTGGCCAACCCATGAATGCGGCCCTTGTGGGCCTTGCGAAACTTAGTCCGCTTCGGGGAAAGCATGGTGTCGTATCCTCATGCGCCTCGCGGCGCTTGTCATAATCTACTGCTCAGCGCTGCGGCGCTTGTTCCGCTGCACGACGGTCCTGAGCCAACGGATCATGGGCAAGGATTTCACCCTTGAAGATCCAGACTTTGACACCGCACGTACCATAGGTCGTCTTGGCAGTGGCGATACCGTAATCGATGTCGGCACGCAACGTGTGAAGTGGCACGCGACCCTCGCGATACCACTCGACGCGAGCGATTTCCGCACCACCGAGACGGCCCGAGCAGTTGATCCGGATACCCTGCGCGCCAAGACGCATGGCAGACTGGACCGAACGCTTCATTGCACGACGGAAAGCCACGCGGCGCTCCAGCTGCTGTGCAATGTTCTCGGCAACCAGGGTCGCATCGATTTCAGGCTTGCGGATTTCCACAATGTTCAGCGCAACATCGGTCTTGGCCAGACGGCTCAGCTCCTTGCGCAGATTGTCGATATCCTGGCCCTTTTTGCCGATGACCACACCCGGACGCGCCGCATAGATCGTGACGCGGGGCTTCTTGGCCGGGCGCTCGATCACAACGCGCGAAACGCCTGCACCCGAGAGCTTGCGACGCAGGAAAGCGCGCAGCTTCAGGTCTTCATGCAGCAGACGGGAATAATCGGTGCCAGCGTACCAGCGGCTATCCCAGGTGCGGTTAATGCCGAGCCGGAGCCCGATCGGATTGACTTTGTGTCCCATATCAGGCTGCCTTCTGCTCTGCTGCGTCTTTGCCCTTGCCCTTCGGCGCAGGCGCTTCTTCTGCAGCGCGCTCGGCAACGACGATCTTCAGATGGCTGAAGAACTTCTCGATGCGCGAGGAACGACCACGGCCACGAGCGTGGAAACGCTTCATGACGATCGACTTGCCAACTTCTGCGGTCTTGACCACGAGCTGATCGACATCGAGCTGATGATTGTTCTCTGCGTTAGCAACAGCGCTCTCAAGGGCCTTGCGGACCTCCTGAGCGATGCGGCGACGTGAGAACGTCAGCGCTGCGATTGCCTTGTCTGCCGGCTGGTTGCGAATCATCGCTGCAACCAGGTTCAGCTTGCGCGGGCTGACGCGGATGTTGCGGGCAACTGCCTGCGCTTCCGTATCAGCAGTGTGCGAATGTGCTTCGGCTTGCTCATGATCAGCCCCGCTTCGACTTCTTGTCGGAAGCATGACCCGGGAACGTGCGCGTCGGCGAGAACTCACCGAACTTGTGCCCGACCATGTTTTCCGTCACCTGCACCGGCAGGAACTTATGGCCATTATAAACGCCGAACGTGAGTCCGACGAACTGCGGCAGGATGGTGGAACGACGCGACCAGATCTTGATCACCTCATTACGACCCGAAGCGCGTGACGCTTCGGCCTTGCCGAACAAGTACCCGTCAACGAACGGGCCCTTCCAGACGGAACGTGCCATCTCTGTTTGCCCCCTTCTTACTTGCCGGTCTTGCGGCGACGGATGATCAGGCTGTCCGTCTTCTTGTTAACACGAGTCTTGTAGCCCTTGGTCGGCTTGCCCCACGGCGTCACCGGATGACGGCCACCGGAGGTACGACCTTCACCACCACCATGCGGATGGTCGACCGGGTTCATGACGACGCCGCGGTTATGCGGGCGGCGACCGAGCCAACGGTTACGACCAGCCTTGCCGAGATGCTGGTTCATGTTGTCGGGGTTCGACACCGCGCCAACAGTTGCCATGCATTCACCGCGCACGAGACGCAGTTCACCGGACTGAAGCTTGACCTGGGCGTAGCCGGCATCCTTGCCGACCAGCTGGCAATAGGTGCCAGCCGAACGGGCAATCTTGCCACCAGCACCGGGCTTCAGCTCGATATTGTGCACGATCGTACCGACGGGCATCGAACCCAGCGGCATAGCGTTACCAGGCTTAACGTCAGTGCGTTCGCCAGCGATAACCTGATCGCCAACCTTAACGCGCTGCGGCGCCAGGATGTACGCCAGCTCGCCATCTTCGTACTTGATCAGCGCGATGAAGGCGGTGCGGTTCGGGTCATATTCCAGACGCTCGACAATGCCGGCAACGTCGAACTTGCGACGCTTGAAGTCGACATAGCGATAGGACTGCTTGTGCCCGCCGCCACGGAAACGCGACGTGGTACGGCCGTGATTGTTACGACCGCCCGTCTTGTTCTTGCCTTCGGTCAGCTGCTTGACCGGCTTGCCCTTGTAGAGCTCGCTGCGATCGATCAGAACCGTGCCACGTGTGCTCGGCGTCGTGGGATTAAAGTGCTTGAGTGCCATGGTATCCTATCCCGCGTCAGCCCAGCTTCGCGGTGAGGTCAATGGACTGACCTTCCGCAAGCTGAACATACGCCTTCTTGATGTCCGAACGGCGACCAGGACGGCCCTTGACCATCTTGGTCTTGCCCTTCTGCACCAGCGTGTTCACGGAGACGACCTTGACGCCGAAGAGCGTCTCGACCGCAACCTTGATTTCCGGCTTGGCGGCCGTCATGGCCACGCGGAAAACAACCTGGTTACGCTCGGAAAGGGCCGTCGCCTTTTCGGTGATGAGCGGCGCGCGAACGATGTCGAACATCGATTCACGCGTCATGCGCAGCGCCTTGTTACGGCGCGCAAGAACGATGCTCGTGGTCATGCCAGGCGCTCCTTGAGACCTTCGAGCCCAGCGCGCGTCAGCACGAGAACGTCGTGGTTCAGAATGTCATACACATTGGCACCGATCGTGGGCAGCACGTCGATCTTGGGCAGGTTGCGCACAGCGCGACCGAAAGCCACATCAACGGCGCCGTCGACGATCAGGGCGGAGGACCACCCGAGTGCTGCCAGCTTTGCAGCGGCTTCACGGGTCTTGGTCACACCGGCTGCCTGATCGATGACGATCAGCTTGCCAGCAGCGGCCTTCTGCGACAGCGCAGAAATCAGGCCAAGGCGACGCACCTTCTTGGGGAGGTCATAGCCATGGTCGCGAACGACCGGACCATGAACAACGCCACCGGTACGGAACTGCGGAGCGCGCAGCGAGCCCTGACGTGCCGAGCCGGTGCCTTTCTGGCGGAACGGCTTCTTGGTCGTGCCAGAAACTTCGCCCATGCCCTTGGTGCGGTGCGTACCGGCGCGGCGCTTGGCCAGCTGCCAGTGGACGACGCGCGCCATGATGTCCGCACGCGGAGTCGCGCCGAACAGTTCCTCAGGCAGGGACACCGTACCGGCGCTGCCATTATCGAGGGTTTTGATATCGTATTCCATCGCCCTCAGTCCTTAACCGGCGGCCGCTGCAGTCGCTGCCGGGTACGGCGCATCTGCATGGCGGGCCTTCTTGATCGCATCGCGGATCATCACCAGGCCATCCTTGGCACCCGGAATCGAACCACGAACCATGATCAGGTTGCGTTCGGCATCAACGGCTGCCACTTCGAGGTTGAGCGTCGTGATACGCTCGTCACCCATGTGACCGGCCATTTTCTTGCCCTTGAAGACCTTGCCCGGATCCTGGCGCTGACCCGTCGAACCATGCGAACGATGGCTGATGGACACGCCGTGGGAGGCTTCAAGACCAGCGAAGTTCCAGCGCTTCATGACGCCGGCGAAGCCTTTGCCCTTGCTGGTGCCGGTGACGTCGATCTTCTGGCCAACGACGAAATGGGCCGCAGAGAGCTTCGTGCCAGCCTCAAGCACGGCATCTTCCGCCACGCGAAACTCGACGAGAGTCTTCTTCGGCTCCACCTTGGTGCGAGCATAATGGCCACGCATCGGCTTGGTGACGTTCTTCACCTTCGCCTTGCTCATGCCGATCTGCACTGCGGTGTAGCCATCACGCTCCTGCGTGCGGGCGTCCACAACCTCGACCTCGTCGAGATGCAGCACTGTGACCGGCACATGTGTGCCATCTTCCTTGAATAGCCGGGTCATACCCAGCTTTTTTGCGATCAATCCGGTACGCATCGTCTGGACCTTAAAGTTTGATCTCGACATCAACGCCAGCGGCGAGGTCGAGCTTCATGAGGGCGTCCACGGTCTGCGGTGTCGGCTCGACGATGTCGAGCAGGCGGCGATGAGTCCGAATTTCGAACTGCTCGCGGCTTTTCTTGTCCACATGTGGGGAACGGTTCACAGTGAACCGCTCGATATGCGTCGGTAGCGGGATAGGACCCCGAACCCGCGCACCCGTACGCTTCGCCGTGTTTACGATTTCCTTCGTGCTGTTGTCGAGCACGCGGTGATCGTACGCCTTTAGGCGAATGCGGATGTTCTGGTTGTCCATCTTACCAATAATCCAACTCGTTGGGGTTCGGGTCTTACCCTGCTCCCTCCTGGCCCCTGGTAAAGCCGACCCCGGCCGGATTGCTCCGACCGGGGCCAGCCAATTCAGGGCCCGTGCTTAAAATCAGGCGCTGATCGAGGAGACCACGCCTGCACCGACGGTGCGGCCGCCTTCACGGATAGCGAAGCGGAGACCTTCGTCCATGGCGATCGGAGCGATAAGCTCGACGTCCATGGCAACGTTGTCACCCGGCATGACCATTTCCGTGCCTTCCGGCAGCTGAACGACGCCCGTGACGTCGGTCGTGCGGAAATAGAACTGCGGACGGTAGTTTGTAAAGAAAGGAGTGTGACGTCCGCCTTCTTCCTTCGTGAGGATATAAGCCTCAGCCTTGAAGTTCCTGTGCGGGGTGATCGAACCCGGCTTTGCGAGAACCTGGCCACGCTCGACGTCTTCACGCTTCGTGCCACGAACCAGCGCACCGATGTTGTCACCAGCTTCACCGCGATCGAGCAGCTTGCGGAACATCTCAACGCCCGTGACGGTCGTCTTGATGGTGTCCTTCAGGCCGACGATTTCAACTTCGTCACCGACGTTCACGATACCGCGCTCAACGCGACCCGTGACAACCGTGCCACGACCCGAGATCGAGAACACGTCTTCGATCGGCATCAGGAACGGACGGTCAACCGGACGCTCCGGCTGCGGGATGTAGGTGTCGACAGCTTCCATCAGCTCGAGCACGCGGTCTTCACCGATCGCGGCGTCGCCGTCTTCGAGCGTCACCAGAGCCGAACCCTTGACGATGGGGATATCGTCGCCAGGGAACTGGTAGGACGACAGAAGCTCACGAACTTCCATTTCGACGAGCTCGAGCAGCTCGGCGTCGTCAACCTGGTCAACCTTGTTCAGGAACACGACCAGGGCCGGCACACCGACCTGGCGAGCGAGCAGGATGTGCTCACGCGTCTGCGGCATCGGGCCGTCAGCGGCGGAAACAACCAGAATCGCGCCGTCCATCTGAGCAGCACCGGTGATCATGTTCTTGACGTAGTCAGCATGGCCCGGGCAGTCGACGTGGGCGTAGTGACGGTTCTTGGTCTCGTACTCAACGTGAGCGGTGGAGATCGTGATGCCGCGAGCGCGCTCTTCAGGAGCCGCGTCGATCTGGTCATACGCACGGTAGGTCGCACCGCCAGACTTGGCGAGCGTCTTCGTGATTGCAGCCGTCAGTGAGGTCTTGCCATGGTCAACGTGACCGATGGTGCCGATGTTGCAGTGCGGCTTCGTCCGCTCAAATTTAGCCTTAGCCATCATTCTCTCCATAACCCACCGCCGAATAAGCGGCGGGGAAGATTGCTAATTCGTACCGGGCGCTCCGTAAAGAGGCACCCGGGGAAACAGGTCAGCTTTTAAAGCTTACCAACGATAGTGGCTGAATGCCTTGTTGGCTTCAGCCATGCGATGCGTGTCTTCGCGCTTCTTGACGGCGGAGCCGCGATTATTGATCGCGTCCATCAGCTCGTTGGAAAGGCGTTCCTGCATCGTGTTTTCACCGCGCTTGCGCGAGGCGTCGATCAGCCAGCGAATGGCGAGGGCCTGACGGCGCTCGGTGCGAACCTCGACGGGGACCTGATAGGTCGCACCGCCGACGCGGCGGGAGCGAACCTCTACGGCCGGCTTCACGTTGTCCAGCGCCGCATGGAACATGGCGACCGGGTCAGCCGTAGCACCGCCACGGCGGCGCACGGATTCCAGCGCGCCGTAGACAATGCCTTCGGCTGTGGACTTTTTACCGTCGTACATCAGGGCGTTCATAAAACGCGTGATGACGACATCTCCGAATTTCGGATCGGGAAGGATCTCACGCTTAACAGCGCGATGACGGCGACTCATGCCTGAATTTCCTCTTACTTCGGACGCTTCGCGCCGTACAGCGAACGGCGCTGACGACGCTTGGCGATGCCCTGCGTGTCAAGCACGCCGCGCAGGATGTGATAACGCACACCCGGCAAATCTTTTACACGGCCGCCGCGGATCAGCACGACGCTGTGTTCCTGCAGGTTATGGCCTTCACCGGGGATGTAGCTCACGACCTCATACCCGTTGGTCAGGCGCACCTTAGCCACCTTACGCAGGGCCGAGTTCGGCTTTTTCGGGGTAACCGTATAGACGCGCGTGCAGACGCCGCGCTTCTGGGGGCAACCCTGGAGGGCCGGCACTTTATTCCGCTTGGCGGCAGGCTCGCGGCCCTTGGCGATCAACTGGTTGATGGTCGGCATACGCCCTTCCCGATCCTTGTTCACTGCGAGACCGGACCAAGGCCCGATCTGCTCGCTTCCAACAAAATGCAGCGCGCGACAGAATGTCGCCCGCTTTGACTCTTTCACTACCGGCCTGAGCCTCACCCGAAGGCGGCGGCACCGTTAGCGTTTGATGCTGTCTATCAACGGCTCAGACGCCTTACGAGACGGGGGTAGCCGAGGGCGCGAACCCTATGACCGCTCCAAACGAAAGTCAAGCATTCTCTAGAGTTCTGCCCGATTCTCATCCGAGTCCCGTTTCGAATCGCCGGATACGAAATCGGGCGGGTATTACCCCGCCCGCTCTCAAACGTAAACTAGTTTTTCCTGATGCTGCGGGGGCTTCACTCCGCTGCATCATCCGTGACAACCGGCGTTGCACGGCTGACGCGCTGACGGTCCTGAGAGGCTGCCATGGCGCGCAGCTTGTTCATCACGCTGCCCGTACCAGCCGGGATCAGACGCCCGACGATCACGTTCTCCTTGAGACCATTCAGCGTGTCGACCTTGCCGGCTGTCGCCGCCTCGGTAAGCACGCGTGTCGTCTCCTGGAAGGAGGCCGCAGAGATGAAGGACTGCGTCTGCAACGAAGCCTTGGTGATGCCCTGCAGGACGGGCATGCCCCGTGCGGGCTCTTCACCCATCTTGACGCGCTTCTCGTTCTCGACCTCGAACTCGATGCGATCGACTGTCTCACCAATAAGATAGGTCGTATCGCCCGGCTCGAGAATCTCTACCTTCTGCAGCATCTGGCGAACAATGACTTCGATATGCTTGTCATTGATCTTCACGCCCTGCAGTCGGTAGACGTCCTGGATCTCGTTGACGAGATAGTCGGACAGAGCCTCGACACCCATAACCTTCAGAATGTCATGCGGCACGCGGGGACCATCGACCAGCGGATCGCCCTTCTGCACGAAGTCACCTTCCTGCACCGAGACGTGCTTACCCTTCGGGATGAGGTAGTTGGTCTCTTCTCCAGTCTCGTCGTTCTTCACGATGATGCAGCGCTTGGACTTGTAGTCCTTGCCGATCTCGATCCGGCCTTCGGTCTCTGCGATGATCGCATGATCCTTCGGACGACGGGCTTCGAACAGCTCGGCCACGCGCGGCAGACCACCCGTAATATCGCGGGTCTTCGAGCCTTCACGAGGAATACGCGCCAGAACGTCACCGGCATGGACGGTGGCACCGTTCTCGATCGACAGCAGCGAATCGGGCGAGAGGAAGTAGCGCGCTTCGTTACCATTCGCCAGGTGGACGACGTTACCTGCCGGATCCTTGAGCTGCAGGCGCGGACGCAGATCCACCCCCTTGCTTCCCTGCTTGTAGTCAACGACCACCTTCGAGGTCAGACCTGTCACTTCGTCCATACGCTCGACCAGCGTGATGGAGTCGATCAGGTCTAGATACTCGACCGTACCGGCCTGCTCCGTGATGATCGGCAGGGTGTAAGGATCCCACTCGGCCATCTTAAAGCCGCGTGTCACTTCCTGATTGTCACCGACCATCAGACGCGCGCCATAAGGGACGCGATAGCGGGCACGTTCGACGCCCTTCTCGTCAGTCAGCAGGATCTCGCAGTTACGCGACATCACGATCGTGACGTTCTGGCTGTTCTGCACCACGTTGCGGTTGCGGATGGTCACCTTGCCGTCACGTGATGCCTCCACCATTGACTGCTCGGCACCACGCGTTGCCGCACCGCCGATATGGAAGGTACGCATGGTCAGCTGGGTGCCGGGTTCACCGATGGACTGCGCGGCAATAACACCCACGGCCTCACCGATATTGACCGGCGTACCGCGTGCAAGATCGCGACCATAGCAGTGCCCGCACACGCCGACGCGGCTGTCGCAGGTCAGCACCGAACGGATCAGGACGCTCTCGACGCCCGCCTTTTCGATGATCTCGGCTTCGGCTTCCTCAATCAGCGTGTTGCGCGGGAACAGAACCGCACCACTCACCGGATCGGTTACGTCAGCCGTCAGGGTACGACCCAGGATACGCTCGGAAAGCGAGGAGATGACCTCACCGCTATCCATGACCGCACGAATCGTCAGACCACGCTCAGTACCGCAATCGTTTTCAACGATGATGCAATCCTGCGCCACGTCGACGAGACGACGCGTGAGGTAACCCGAGTTGGCCGTCTTCAGAGCCGTATCCGCGAGACCCTTACGGGCGCCGTGGGTAGAGGTGAAGTAATCGAGAACCGAAAGGCCTTCCTTGAAGTTCGCGATGATCGGCTGCTCGATGATCTCACCCGACGGCTTGGCCATCAGGCCACGCATACCGGCAAGCTGCTTCATCTGCGCTGGCGACCCACGCGCACCGGAGTGGCTCATCATCCAGACCGAGTTCGTCGGCTTGCCGATGACCTGGCGGGAGATCTCCTTCATCATCGCGGCCTGGACTTCATCCGTGCAGCGCGACCAGGCATCGACCACCTTGTTATAGCGTTCGCCAGCCGTGATTAGACCGTCCTGATACTGCTGTTCGAACTCCTTGATCTCTGCCTGGGTACGCTCGACCAGCTCCTGCTTCTCGACGGGGATGATCATGTCATCCTTGCCGAAGGAGATGCCCGCACGCGCAGCGTGACGGAAACCGAGCCCCATCAGACGGTCGCAGAAGATCACCGCTTCCTTCTGGCCGCAATGACGATACACCGCGTCGATGACGTCAGACACGTTCTTCTTGGTCAGCTGCTTGTTGACCAGCGAGAACGGAATGGCGACGTTGCGTGGCAGGATCTGCGCGATCAGCGCACGGCCCGGCGTGGTGATCAGGGTCTGACGAACGGACTTGCCGTCAGCATCCTGCGTTTCCATGCGCAGACGGATCTTGTCGTGCAGCTTGAGCGTGCCTTCGTTCATCGCCAGCTCGATTTCGGCAACCGAGGCGTAGGCAGACGGACCGGCCTTCACGACAAGGCCCTGCGCATCGTACTCAGCCTTGTCTGGCGTCGTGTGATACTCAGGCACTTCGAGGCTCAGGTAATACAGGCCAAGAACGATATCCTGAGACGGCACGATGATCGGCTTGCCGTTCGCGGGGCTGAGGATGTTGTTGGTCGACATCATCAGCACGCGGGCTTCAAGCTGGGCTTCGAGCGACAGCGGCACGTGAACGGCCATCTGATCGCCGTCGAAGTCGGCGTTGAATGCGGTGCAGACCAGCGGGTGAAGCTGGATGGCCTTGCCCTCAATCAGCACGGGC
This sequence comes from Asaia platycodi JCM 25414, assembly GCF_000614545.1. Classification (GTDB taxonomy): domain Bacteria; phylum Pseudomonadota; class Alphaproteobacteria; order Acetobacterales; family Acetobacteraceae; genus Asaia; species Asaia platycodi. Next base: position 118,323 of record NZ_BAKW01000004.1, read on the forward strand.
TCGAAAGCCTGGATGCCGAGACGATGAAGGGTCGGGGCGCGGTTCAGCATCACGGGATGCTCGCGGATAACCTCTTCGAGGATATCCCAGACTTCCGGGCGCTCCTTCTCCACCATGCGCTTTGCGGCCTTGATGGTGGTGGCGTGGCCGTATTTCTCGAGCTTGCTGTAGATGAAGGGCTTGAACAGCTCGAGCGCCATCTTCTTTGGCAGGCCGCACTGATGCAGCTTCAGCTCGGGGCCGACCACGATGACCGAACGGCCCGAATAGTCGACGCGCTTGCCGAGCAGGTTCTGACGGAAGCGGCCCTGCTTGCCCTTGAGCATGTCGGAGAGCGACTTCAGCGGACGCTTGTTGGCACCCGTGATGGCGCGACCACGACGTCCGTTATCGAACAACGCATCGACGGCTTCCTGAAGCATACGCTTTTCGTTACGGACGATGATGTCCGGCGCGCGCAGTTCGATCAGGCGCTTCAGACGGTTGTTACGGTTGATCACGCGACGATAGAGATCGTTCAGATCGGACGTCGCGAAACGACCACCATCCAGCGGCACGAGTGGGCGCAGCTCGGGCGGGATGACCGGCACGAGGTCCAGAATCATCCATTCCGGGCGCGAGCCGCTCTCGGCAAAGGCTTCGAACAGCTTCAGGCGCTTGACGAGCTTCTTGCGCTTGGCTTCCGACGTTGCTTCGCGCAGGTCTTCGCGCAGCAGATCACCGTCAGACTTGTCCTGATCGCGACCATCGCGGTCGATCAGACCGGGACGATCAACTTCGGTGGAAAGCAGACGGGCCTTCCAGAGGATCTTCTTGACCGCTTCGGCACCGATACCGACTTCCAGGCCTTCATCGGCGTAGTCGTCCATGGCATCGAAATACTGGTCTTCCGACAGGAGCGAGTAACGCTTGAACGGGCTCGTGCCGGATTCGAGAACGATATAGCTCTCAAAATACAGGACCTTTTCAAGATCCTTCAGCGTGATGTCGATCATCGTCGCGATGCGGCTCGGCAGCGACTTCAGGAACCAGATATGCGCAACCGGCGAGGCCAGTTCGATATGGCCCATACGCTCACGGCGCACCTTGGCGAGCGTGACTTCGACACCGCACTTCTCGCAGACGATGCCGCGGAACTTCATGCGCTTGTACTTACCGCACAGGCACTCATAGTCCTTGATCGGGCCAAAGATACGCGCACAGAACAGGCCGTCACGCTCGGGCTTGAACGTACGGTAATTGATGGTCTCGGGCTTCTTGATCTCGCCGTAGGACCAGGAACGGATCTGCTCGGATGAAGCGAGCTGGATTTTGATCTGGTCGAAGGACTGAGTCTGGCCCGTCTGACCAAGGATCTTCATGAGTTCGTTCATGCGCCGAAATCCCATTTCACGGAGCGGGCCGGAAGACCGGCCGCGCCCGCGTTAGCAACAAACAGAGAGAATGCGGAGGCAGAAGGCATCAGGACCCGCTCTGCTCCAGATCGACATTCAGGCCGAGCGACTTCAGTTCCTTGATCAGAACGTTGAAGCTCTCGGGGATACCGGCCTCGAAATCATCCTGCTCGCGAACGATCGCCTCATAGACCTTCGTACGTCCGGAGACGTCGTCGGACTTGACGGTGAGCATTTCCTGCAGGGTGTAGGCAGCGCCGTAAGCTTCAAGAGCCCAGACTTCCATCTCACCGAAGCGCTGACCACCGAACTGCGCCTTACCACCCAGCGGCTGCTGCGTGACGAGCGAGTACGGACCGATCGAGCGTGCATGGATCTTGTCATCGACAAGGTGATGCAGCTTCAGCATGTAGATGTAGCCAACCGTCGTGCGACGCTCGAAGGATTCACCCGTGCGGCCGTCGATAAGCTGCGACTGACCCGATTTATCGACACCGGCCTTGACCAGCATGTCTTCGATATCGGGGATCGACGCGCCGTCGAAAACCGGAGTTGCGATCGGCACGCCCTTGCGGAGATTACCGGTCAGCTCGAGCAGCTGCTCGTTCGGCAGGGTCGCAATATCGCTTTCGAACACGGCATCGCCATAGACGTCACGCAGGCTCTCGAGCAGTTCGAGCTTGCGCTCGCCGGTGCGCTGGTAGTCATCGGCGATCTTGCCGATGTTCTGACCGATATTCGCACAGGCCCAACCCAGATGCGTTTCGAGAATCTGACCGACATTCATGCGCGACGGCACGCCCAGCGGGTTCAGCACGAGATCGACCGGCGTGCCATCCTCAAGGAACGGCATGTCTTCGACCGGCACGACGCGCGAGACGACGCCCTTGTTTCCGTGACGACCGGCCATCTTGTCACCCGGCTGAAGCTTGCGCTTCACGGCAACGAAGACCTTGACCATCTTCATCACGCCCGGCGGCAGCTCGTCACCGCGCTGCAGCTTCTCGACCTTGCTGTCGAAGCGGGCCTGAATCTTGCCAACGGCGGCATCGAATTCACGACGCAGCGTTTCCAGCTCGGACATCACACTGTCATCGGTGACCGTGATGTTGCGCCAGGCGCCACGCGGCTGCTCGTCGAGCACCTCATCGGTGATGACCGTTCCGGCGCGGATACCCTTGAAGCCAGCTGCTGCCGTCTGATTGAGCAGACGCTCGCGCAGACGGGCAATGAAGCTGCGCTCCTGAATGGCGCGCTCGTCGTCACGGTCCTTGGTCAGGCGCTCGATTTCCGAACGCTCGATGGCCATGGCACGCTCGTCCTTGTCGACGCCACGGCGGGAGAAGACGCGCACGTCAACGATCGTGCCGCTCGTGCCGGGAGGCAGCTTGAGCGAGGTATCGCGAACGTCAGACGCCTTTTCGCCGAAGATGGCGCGCAGAAGCTTCTCTTCCGGCGTCATCGGGCTTTCGCCCTTAGGCGTGACCTTGCCGATCAGGATATCGCCCGGATTAACCTCGGCACCGACATACACGATACCGGCTTCGTCGAGGTTGCGCAGAGCTTCCTCACCGACATTCGGAATGTCGCGGGTGATTTCTTCCTGACCCAGCTTGGTGTCGCGGGCCATGACTTCGAATTCCTCGATATGAATCGAGGTGAAGACGTCATCACGGGCAATGCGCTCGGAGATAAGGATCGAATCTTCGAAGTTGTAACCGTTCCAGGGCATGAACGCGACGAGCACGTTACGGCCAAGAGCCAGTTCGCCCAGCTCGGTGGACGGACCGTCAGCGATGATGTCACCGGCATGAACCGTGTCACCCACGCGCACCAGCGGACGCTGGTTGATGCAGGTGGACTGGTTCGAGCGCATGTATTTGCGCAGACGATAGATGTCGACGCCCTGGGTCGAGCCGGCTTCGTCGGTCGCACGCACAACGATACGGGCACCGTCGATCTGATCGATCACGCCATTACGCTTGGCAACGATGGTCGCACCCGAGTCATGGGCCACGGCGGCTTCCATGCCCGTTCCGACCAGCGGCGCATCGGCGCGCACCAGCGGCACGGCCTGACGCTGCATGTTCGATCCCATGAGAGCGCGGTTGGCGTCATCGTTTTCAAGGAACGGAATCAGCGCCGCAGCGACAGAAACCAGCTGCTTGGGCGAGACGTCGCAGGCCGTGACCTGCTCAGGCGGCACAAGACGGAAGTCACCCGAACGACGGACAGAAACCAGCTCGTCGGTCAGACGACCCGTTTCCTTGTCCTGCGCGGCATCGGCCTGCGCAACGATCAGCTTGTCCTCTTCCATAGCGGAGAGGTATTTCCAGCCAGCCTGCAGCACGCCGTCCTGAACGAGGCGATACGGCGTTTCGATGAAGCCGTACTTGTTCACCTTCGCATAGGTCGAGAGCGAGTTGATCAGACCGATATTCGGTCCTTCAGGCGTCTCGATCGGGCAGATACGGCCGTAATGCGTCGGGTGAACGTCGCGCACTTCGAAGCCTGCACGCTCACGGGTCAGACCGCCCGGGCCAAGCGCCGAAAGACGACGCTTATGCGTCACTTCGGAGAGCGGGTTGGTCTGATCCATAAACTGGCTGAGCTGCGAGGAGCCGAAGAACTCACGCACAGCGGCAGCGGCAGGCTTCGCGTTGATCAGGTCATGCGGCATGACCGTATCTACATCGACCGAACCCATACGCTCGCGAATAGCGCGCTCCATACGAAGCAGGCCGACGCGATACTGGTTTTCCATCAGCTCGCCAACAGAGCGAACGCGACGGTTACCGAGATTGTCGATGTCGTCGATCTGGCCGCGGCCGTCTTTCAGCTCGCACATGATCTTGACGGCGCGCAGGATGTCTTCCTTGCGCAGAACGCGCATGGTGTCCGGCGCATCGACTTCGAGACGCATGTTCATCTTGACGCGACCGACGGCCGAGAGGTCGTAGCGGTCTGCGTCGAAGAAAAGGCCCTGGAACATGGCTTCTGCCGTTTCCGGGGTCGGCGGCTCGCCGGGACGCATGATGCGATAGATATCGATCAATGCTTCGTCACGACGGTTGTTCTTGTCGACGGCGAGCGTGTTGCGGATCCAGGGACCATGCGAAGAATCGACGGCGAGCATCGGCAGCTCGGTCACGCCGGATTCCTCAAGGGCCTCCAGACGGGCTTCGGTCAGCTCTTCGCCAGCCTCGGCATAGATCTCGCCGGTCTCTTCGTTGACCAGATCCTGCGCCATGAAACGGCCCAGTAGATCGGCACGACCGACGAGCACGTCCTTGGTCGTCTCGGCAATCTTGCGCACCATGCGGGCTGTCAGCTTGGCATCGGCCTCGGCAACCACTTCACCCGTATCGGCATCATAAAGCGGCTCAAGCAGCTTCATGCCACGGAAGGCTTCGGGGTCAAACGGACGCGCCCATCCCTTCGGCATGCGCGTGAAGGGCACGGTGCCGTAGAAATAGGCAAGGATTTCATCCTGATCCATGCCACGGATCGCCATGGACTCGAGATCGCCACCTTCGGCTACCTTGGCGGCGCGGGCTGCGATAGAGTGCTGGCCTTCAAGGGCATAAAGCAGTGTGGTGACCGGCAGCTTGCGCTTGCGGTCGATACGCACATAAATCAGATCCTTGGCGTCGAACTCGAAATCGAGCCAGGAACCACGATAGGGGATGACGCGGGCAGCGAAGAGATATTTGCCAGAAGAATGCGTCTTGCCCTTGTCGTGATCAAAGAAAACGCCGGGGCTGCGATGCATCTGGCTGACGATGACGCGTTCGGTACCGTTGATGATGAAGGTGCCGTTATCGGTCATGAGCGGCATGTCGCCCATATAGACCGGCTGCTCCTTGATATCGCGGATCGAGCGCGACCCGGTATCTTCATCAACATCCCAGACGATCAGACGCAGGATGACCTTCAGCGGCGCTGCATAGGTCAGACCGCGCTGAATGCACTCTTCAACGTCGTATTTCGGCTCTTCGAGTTCGTAGGAAACGAACTCGAGACGGCCACGTCCCGCAAAATCGTTGATCGGAAAAACCGACCGGAACACTTCCTGAAGACCCGTCTGCTGACGGCTGTCAGGCGCCACGTTCATCTGAAGGAACGTCTCATAGCTTGCGCGCTGCACGTCAATCAGGTTGGGCATCGGCGCCACTTCGGGGATCCGCCCGAAGCTCTTGCGAATCCGCTTGCGTCCTGTGAACGATTTGGTGATTGCGTTCATCTATCCCTGCCCTCTCGCACCAGACCTTCGGGTCGTCCGCGCCCCGGAAATTCCGGAACGACGGGCGACCGGAACGACCGGCGCCATGAATTTCTGCCATACTTGTGCGACAACCGGCCCTTATACAGGGTTTGTCCGCAACGGCAAATCGGGCGGAAACCCGAAAGGATTTCCGCCCTGACCTGTCTCAATCCACAACCGGCTCCACCCGAAGGCGAAGCACGGTTTGTGGGCTTGATTACTTGACTTCGACCTTGGCGCCGTTGTCTTCGAGCAGCTTCTTGATCTTGGCTGCCTCTTCCTTGTTCACGCCTTCCTTGACGGTCTTCGGAGCGCCTTCGACCAGGTCCTTGGCTTCCTTCAGACCCAGGCCCGTGATGCCACGGATTTCCTTGATCACGTTGATCTTCTTGTCGCCAGCTTCGGCGAGGATCACGGTGAACTCGGTCTGCTCTTCAGCAGGGGCGGCAGCGGCAGCAGCCGGTGCAGCAGCGGCGACGGGAGCAGCAGCGGAAACGCCCCACTTCTCTTCGAGCAGCTTGGACAGTTCAGCGGCTTCGAGAACGGTCAGAGCGGACAGTTCGTCAACGATTTTGTTCAGATCGGCCATGATAATGGTCCTTTTGTATAACTGGTTTTCGATTCACAACACACGCCCCGAGCGCGGGGCGACGCTGCGTAAGACAATTCAGGCTGCTTCGCCGGTCTTGGCATAGGCGCCGAAAACGCGAGCAAGCTGGCCTGCCGGAGCCTGGACAACGCCTGCGATACGCGTAGCGGGGGTAGAAATCATACCCACCAGCTGCGCACGCAGTTCGTCCAGCGACGGCAGGGCGGCAAGAGCCTTGATACCATTCGCATCGAGCGTCTGGTTACCAAGGGAGCCACCGAGCACCACAAGCTTGTCATTCGTCTTGGCGAACTCGACGATCGCCTTCGCCACTGCAACGGGGTCCTCAGACCACGCAAGCGCGGTCGGGCCCTTCAGCAGCGGAAGGATGCCGTCGAATTGGGTCCCATGCAGAGCGAGGCTGGCCAGCCGGTTTTTCGCAACCTTATACGTCGCACCCGCCGCACGAACGCGTCGACGCAGCTCCGTCACATCAGCTACCGTGAGACCTTTGTTTTCGGTCACGACAACCATGGACGTGCTGTTGAACACGTTGGCGAGGAATTCGACGAAGGCCCGTTTTTCCTGACGGTCCAAATCCATTCTCCTCGTCAGTCCGGAAACCGGAGCTTCCAGACCGGGTTACCCATGACGCTCCCCCAGAAACGGAAGAGCGCCGCTCGCCTGTCCATTCAATCGGAACCCAGCATCTCCGGCAGGTTGCCCTGCCCTGTCTGCTGACGCCCCGTCTCCCGCTCGCGGATCTCTCTCAAGATCCCTTAGACTGTTTCGTAAAACAGCACGCCCGGTCTCGGACAGGTTCGGAAGCGGGAAGATGACTTCCCGCCCCTACGCCACCGCACGGCCAGGCCGTGCGGCGTCATCTCTCAAATCAGGCCGTGAAGGTCGTTACGTCGACGCGCACACCCGGACCCATCGTGGAAGACAGAGCTGCCTTCTTCAGATAGGTGCCCTTGGCGCCGGTCGGACGAGCCTTCTGGACGGCATCGACCAGAGCCTTGATGTTCTCGACCAGCTTGTCTTCGCCGAACGAAGCCTTGCCAACGCCAGCATGGATGATACCGGCCTTCTCGGCGCGGTACTCAACCTGACCGGACTTGGCTGCCGTGACAGCACCCTTGACGTCCATGGTCACCGTGCCGAGGCGCGGGTTAGGCATCAGACCACGCGGGCCGAGGATCTTACCCAGGCGACCGACCAGTGCCATCATGTCCGGGGTCGCAATGCAGCGATCGAACTCGATTTCACCGTTCTGGATCTTCTCGGCCAGATCTTCTGCACCGACGACCTCCGCACCGGCAGCCTTGGCTTCTTCAGCCTTCGGGCCACGTGCGAACACGCCAACGCGCAGGGTCTTGCCCGTGCCGTTCGGCAGCGAGATCAGACCACGGACCATCTGGTCGGCGTGACGCGGGTCGATGCCGAGGTTCAGCGAGATCTCGATGGTCTCGTCGAACTTTGCCTTGGCATTGCCCTTCACGAGAGCCACGGCTGCGCCGAGGTCATACTGCTTGTCGGTGTCGACCGCAGCGCGGGCGGCGGTCAGCCTCTTGTTCTTGGCCATAGGATCAGCCCTCCACCACGTTCAGACCCATCGACTTGGCCGAACCGGCCAGCATGCGCACTGCGCCGTCGATGTCATTCGCGTTCATATCCTTGAACTTCTCTGCAGCGATCTCGCGCAGCTGCGCAGTCGTTACAGAACCGACTGCGGCAGCCTTGCCGACGGTCTGGCTGCCTTGGAGACCTTGGCGGCCTTGAGCAGGAAGTAGGTGTTCGGCGGGGTCTTGGTGACGAAGCTGAACGTACGATCCGCATAGGCCGTGATAACGACCGGGATCGGCATGCCGGGCTCGAGAGTCTGCGTCTTGGCGTTGAACTCTTTGCAGAACTGCATGATGTTCAGGCCGCGCTGACCCAGGGCCGGACCGACTGGCGGCGACGGATTCGCCTTGCCTGCCGGGATCTGCAACTTGATGTAGCCAACAACTTTTTTGGCCATATCCGGGACTCCTTGATGGTTTGCCCGAACCGCGGTTCTAGTGAGGGACTGCCTGCCTTGCGGCTGACGTACCCTCTCCCGCGTTCCGAATTGGAGCGGCCCCTTAACGCCCTGAAGACGCGGCTGTCAAGTCTTTCATAGGGGAATTCGGGGGCGACACGCCGCTCAGATCCTGATCGGCCGGGCCTGTGCGCGTGTCGACATCGCCTGCCGGGCGCGGGTGATGCAGCCCGTCATATTGCAGGATGCCGAAGGGGTTGATGTCCTTGACTGCGGGCAAAGCCACACGATCCCAGCCACCGCCCAGAGCCTTGATCAGACGCACGCTGGCCTGAACCTGGATGGTCTGTGCCTGCACGGCGTCGATGCGCGCCACAAGCGCTGCCTGCTGCGCCACGACCACGTCGAGATAATTGGTCAGGCCACCGGTATAAAGGGCCATGGTCATGCGCTGCGTGCGCAGGGCTGCGTCGACTGCTTCCATCTGCTGCTTCTGCTGGTCGGCATAGGCCTGGGTCTGTGAAATGCCGTCCTCGACATCCTGAAAAGCCGAAAGCACGGTCGAGCGGTAATGATCGGCGCTTTCCCGATATTGCGACCAGGCGCGCTGAAGGGCAGCGCGGCGCAGACCGCCGGTGAAAAGCGGCTCGACCGCCTGCACACCGTAGCTCCACATCGAGTTGCTCAGGCTCGCCAGATCGAAGCCGTTATTCATGAAGCCACCATTCAGACTGAAAGTGACATCAGGATAAAAGGCGGCCCGTGCTACGCCGATGGCGCGGCTATTTGCAGCAAGGTTGCGTTCAGCCGAAGCGATATCGGGGCGACGCTCCAGCAGCTGCGACGGGAAGCCTGCAGGAATGCGCAGAATGGAGTAGGGCAGCGTCTGGGCCACCGAGGGCGCTATATGAAAGCTGCCCGGGACGGTATTCACCATAACTGCAATGGCGTGCTCCATCACCTGACGCTGCGCGCGCACATTACTCTGTGACGCCATGGTGGCAAAAAGCTGGTTTTCAGCGCGTGAGACGTCCAACCCTGCGGCAATCGCCCCGGCCTGACGCAGCCGGGTAATCTTTACCGCGGTCTGATAGTAGCGGATCGAATCGTCATAAACCGCGTATTGCGCGTCGAGCCCACGCAGGCCGAGGTAGTTCGATGCCAGTTCGGCCTCGAGCATCAGGCGCAGATTGGCGTAGTCAGCAGCACTTGCCTGAGCCATGTTCTTCTGCATACGCGTCGCGTTGCGGATACGGCTGAAGAAGTCAGGCTCCCATGTTGCAGCGCCGCTATAGAAGACGCTGGATTCGGTTGTGGGAGAGTTCGCATTGGCGCCACGCCACAGGCGCGTCAGCGATGTCTTGTTGTTCGACATCCCGGCAGAGCCGTTGAGCTGCGGCGAAAGCTGGGCCTGCGTCTCGCGCGCAATGTCTCTCGACTGGGTGAAGATTTCCGCCTGAGCCTGCAGATCGGGATTAGAGGCCAGCATCTTCTCTTCAAGAGCATTGAGCTGGGGATCGTGAAAGACCTCCCACCATTTTCCCTTCGGCACGTCATCGGCAGGCCGGCCGTCGACCAGAACACCCTTGCCGCCCCAGCCATCGGGATAGATAAACTTGGGAGCGTCATATTTCGGCGCCAGATCGCAGCCTGAAAGAAGCGACAGGCTGAGCACCGCACTGGCAACGCCGCCGCGCAAGGCACGGCGCTTCAAACCCACTCTCATCGGCGCGCCCCGTTCTCGTTGCCACCATCATCGTCTTCAGGAGCGACGGGTTTGGGCGCAGGCGCGACGTTTTTACGCGGCGCTGCCGTCACATCATTATAGCCCCGTGTCGCGCCGACTACCTTGACCTCATCGCCTTCGAGCATATCGGCGGTCGGGTTGGCCACGATCTGGTCCTTCGCCTCGATGCCGCCCAGAATCTGGATGGTCATGCCGTAATTGATGCCGGTTTTCACGTCGATCAGATGGACATGATTATCGACCACCGTGGCAAGCTGGGTACCCTGCGCGCGGAAGATCAGCGCGTTGACAGGAACAATCAGCACACCGGGCTCACCCGGCGCAGTGAAATGCGCAGTGGCATAGGAATCCGGCCAGAGCGAACCGTCCTCATTGCCAAGTTCGAGTTCGGTGGTGACCGTGCGCGTCGCCGGGCTGAATGCCTGAGCCGTTGCCAGGAAGCTCGCCTTGTACACACGCCCCGGAAACTGCGGCAGGGTCAGGTTTGCCGCCAGCTTGTCGGAGATGACAGCCGCATAATCCTGCGGCACCGACACGAACACGCGCATGCGGTGTGTATCGGCCACCGTAAAGAGTTCGGAAGCATTGCCACGCGAGTTGAGATCGCCCCCACCTGCATTCACATAGTCACCCACGTTCACGAGACGCGACGTCACGATGCCATCAAAAGGCGCGACGATGCGCTTGAAGTTCTCCAGCGCCTCGAAACGCTCGACTTCGTGCTGCGCCTGATCGACCTGGGCTTTCTGGGCGGCCGCATTGGCAGCCTGCACATCGACTTCCTGTCGCGACACGGCCTGTGTGTCGCGCAGATCGGCCCAGCGCTTCGCCGTGATTACGGCCAGCTTGTAGCGGGCGAGCACGACATTGTAGTTCGCCTTGGCCGCTTCGTACTGCGCGTCGAGGCTTGGCGTGCTGATTTCGGCCAGGAGGTCGCCCGATTTTACATGGGCGCCGTAATCCTTGTACCACATTTTCACATAGCCGGAGACCTGAGCGTAGATCGGCGCCTGATACCAGGCGGCCAGATTGGCTGGCAGGTCGAGATGGCGCACTTCCGGGCCGGGTTGCGGATGGATCAGGCTTACGCGGGCCCGTGCATTGTCATCAGCCTCCTTTTCAAGGCTGCTGTAATGCATCGAGCGCCCGAGAATTCCCCAGACCGCGATCAGCAGGGCAATACCCAGCACGATGAGGATGACAAGGCGGCCCCGCTTGCGGTTCGGCTCGGCACCGGGATTCTGGTGCTGGGTCATGCGTGGGCTCCCTCATCTCCGCGTTCGCGCGGCTTTCTGTAATGGACGATGGCAAAGACACAGGGGACGAACAGGAGCGTCGCTGCGGTCGCTACAATCAGGCCGCCGATCACGGCCTTGCCGATCGGGGCGTTATCGGAATTGCTCATGGACATCGGCACCATGCCGATAATCATGGCGAGTGCCGTCATCAGCACGGGGCGGATACGTTCATAGCCCGCTTCAAGCGCGGCCTTCAGCGCATCGCCATGAACCTCCATCCGCTCACGGGCAAAGGACACGACCAGAATGGCGTTGGCCGTGGCCGTACCCATGCACATGATGGCACCCGTCAGGGCAGGTACCGACAGCGAGGTATGGGTCAGGAAAAGGCTCCAGGCGATACCGCCCAGCGCACCGGGAAGTGCCGTGATGATCACGAACGGATCGAGCCAGGACTGAAAATTCACGACGATGATCAGATAGACCAGCGTGATCGACATCGCGAGACCGACGATCAGCTGCGAATAGGCATCATTCATCGTGACCGCCTGACCGCGCACCACGAGATGCGAGCCACGCGGCAGTTCAGACTTCATCGAATCCGCCACACGCTGCACCGAGCGCGCCACCGTACCCAGATCGAGATCCTCGTTGGAGGCATAGATATCGAAGACCGGCATGATGTTGTAATGCGCGACCTCGGCAGGTGTGCCCGTCTGCTCGATATCGGACAGCGCGCCAAGAAGCTGGGGCTGGGCATTGGTCGGGTTGCCGTCACCACGATCGATCGGCAGGTTTTCAGATCATTGAGCGTCTGAAGATAATTGGCAGGCGTCTGCACATCGATAAGCTGCGCGACACCCGAGGCATTCAAATAATAGACCTGTCCCACCTGGGCAGAGCCCGACAGCGCGACCAGCGCGTTCTGCGCAATATCCTGCTCCGTGATGCCGGTGCCAAGGGCGAAGCTGCGCTTGGCATTGATGCTGAGCGTCGGCTGGGTCATTGGCTGCTGGATCGACACGTCGGTGATGCCCGGAATGGCGGCAAGCCTGCGGCGCAGTTTCTTGGCAAAGGCAAAGTTGCCGTAGAGATCGCGGCCGACAACCTGAACATCTAGCGGCGCAGGCAGACCGAAATTCAGGATCTTCGCTGTCAGATCAGCCGGCTGAAAAGTGATCTGCGTGCCGGGAAAAGCCTCGATCAGGCCAGCGCGTATCTTGCGACGATATTCCGCGGTCGGGCTCTCATCGTTCTTGAGCGAGACCGTGATATCGCAATCTTCCGTGCCGACCGTCGGTGTCGGGATGAAAGCCTGATTGAGCTGTGAAAACGGCAAGCCACAATTATTCAGTACCGCATCGATCTGGCCCGGCAGGATTTCATGCATCTTCTTTTCGATCAGCACTGAAATCTTGCCCGCTTCCTCAAGCCGCGTCCCGATGGGTGCGCGCATATGGAGTTGCAGCGTCCCGGATTTGATTTCGGGGAAGAAATCCTGCCCCACGAAGAAATAGAGCCCGCTCGACGCAATCGAGATCGCCATGAAGAAAGGCACAAACTTCGCGCGCTCTTCAATCAACCCGCCAAGCACGATCTTGTAGCGCTCGCGAAAGCGGGTGAACCCGCGTTCGAAGCCACGTTGAAAGCGCCCGAAAAATCCGGGCTCCCTGCCATCATGGCCGCGTTCATGCGCCGCCACCTGGGCGGGGAGCATCCAGTTGGCCATGGTCGGCACCAGCGTACGCGACAGGATGAACGAGGCGATCATGGCGAAAATGATGGCCTCGGCCATGGGCATGAAAAGCCAGCCCGCGACGCCGGTCAGCTCGAAGAGCGGAAGCCAGACGATACAGATACAGGTAGTCGAGACAAAAGTGGGCACGACGATCTGGTTGGCCGCATCGATAATGGCCATTTCCAGATCCTTGCCCATTTCGAGATGGGCATCGATATTTTCGATCATGACGGTCGCGTCATCGACGAGAATACCGACCGCGAGCGCAAGACCGCCGAGCGTCATGACGTTGATCGATTGCCCGGCAAGGCTCAGCCCGATGACCGAGCAGAGAATGGCAAGCGGGATGGAGGTCGCGACAATCAGCGTCGAACGCCATGACCCGAGGAAGAGCAGAACGGCGAGAGAGGTCAGGAGGGCCGCGATGATCATTTCGCGAACGACGTCTTCGACCGAGTCCTTCACGAAGCCCGAGGCATCGGTCAGAATCTTGATGCTCGTGCCCTTGGGCAGGGTATCGATCACCTGGGGCAGCAATTTCTTGACGCCAGCCACCACGTCGAGCGTCGAGGCGTCGCCGCTCTTCATGATGACCATCATGACGGCCTGACGCCCCTTCACCAGCACCATATTGGCCTGTGGCGGTCCGCCGCGATGCACATAGGCGACGTCGCGCAGATAGACCACGGCATTGCCCACCTGTTTGATCGGCAGGTTGTTGAAGGTCTCGACCTCACGCGGCTGGGCGTTGGTGCGCACCATGTAATCGAACGGTCCGACACGCTGATCACCCGCAGGCAATACGATATTCTGCTTGTTGAGCGCCGTGCTGACATCCACCGCCGAAAGGTTGTGCGCCATCAGCTTGGCGGGGTCGATATCGACCGTGATGTAAGGCGCAAGACCACCGTAAGGGTTCGGGATCGACACGCCCGGCACGGAAATCAGCTGCGGCCTGATCAGATTCGAGGCCATGTTGTACAACTCGGACCCGTTCAGCTTGTCCGAATTGATCTGCAACGTCAGCACCGGCACGGAAGACGCGTTATAGGCGAGAATCAGCGGTGGCGTGGCCCCCGTCGGGAGCTGCTTGATGACGGTCTGGGAAACGGAGGTGATCTGCGTCTGGGCAACAGATGTATCGGTGCCCGGCTGGAAATAGACCTTGACGATGCCGCGACCGTAATATGAGCCGCTCTCGATATGCTCGATATTATTGACGGTCGTGGTCAGGGTGCGTTCGTAATAATAGACGACACGCCCCGACATGTCCTCAGGCATGAGCCCGAGATAGGACCAGACAATCGCGACAACCGGGATGTTGATGTTCGGGAAAACGTCTGTCGGTGTCTTGATGACCGAGCGAACGCCGAAAATCACGATGAAAATGGACAGGACGACGAAGGTATAGGGCCGCTTCAGCGCGGTGATGACAACCTGATTCATGCAGATGTCCCGTGGCGTAGCCGCTACCTGCCCGATGTCTGCGCTCATAGACCGGCATGGGGAATCCCCATCCGTTTCCCGATATCATCAAGGACATTCCTTTTCCTGTTACGTCCAGAAATACAAATACGCCCGGAGGCGACAAGGAAATTTCCTTTTAAGTTCCGATCTGGAACGACCTTTCATCCCTCTGTCACAACAGTCATCCCGCGACCGATTGTCCGACAAGACCCTGCGCTCACACGCTTTCCGGCGCAACAGAGAGCTGGAAGACCATCTCGAAAGCACAACCCGGCATCTCGGCCGGACCGTCGCCATCGGCGATTGCGAGATCGACACCGTGCAGCCTGAGAATGGCCATGACGAGACTGAGCCCGAGTCCGCTGCCAGGAACGTGGCGGCTTTTATCCGAGCGATAGAAACGCCCGAGAACCGCTTCACGTTCCGCATCGGGAATCCCGATGCCGGTATCGGCGACGCGCAGCCGGATCACGCCGGGACCGCAAACCGCGGAGACGGTCACCTGTCCCCCAGCGGGGGTGAATTTCATGGCGTTGTCGAAAAGATTGGCGAGAACCTCGACCAGCAGATCGCGGTCGCCAAAAGTCGTCATGGCATCGGCACAGTGTCCCGTCTGCCCCTGCGCAACGGCATTGACGAAAACCAGACCATTGGTCTCTGCAATCGGCTCGTAGAGATCGACGATATCGGCCACCAGATCGCCCAGATTGACCTGAGCGAAGCCTGCGCGTCGGCGCCCGTTTTCGATCTCACCGATACGCAGCAACGCGGTGATGACCGAAAAACACTGATCGAGGTCAAGCGTCGCCCGCTCGATGACCGAATTCAGATAATCGGCGTCATGCGGGCTCGATGTCGCCCGCTCGAGCCGCGCCCTTACTCTTGAGAGCGGTGTGCGCAGATCATGGGCGATGTCGTTACCCACATCGCGTATCTCATCCATCAGATGTTCGAGCCGGTCGAGCATGCGATTGACCGAACCTGCCAGACGCTCCAGCTCGTCGCGTTCACGCCCCGCGGGCAGACGCTCATGCACGTCGCCCTGCATGATACGATCGATGGCCTCATGCATGATCTTCACGCGCGCCAGTGCACGATGACTGAGCACCACACCTGTGAGCAGCGCGAACATCACCACGGGAAAGACAGAGAGCAGCGCCCCGCGACGGATCATGTAGCGCAGTTCGGAGAGCAGATGCAGCGAATGGGCCAGTACCAGAATGCGCCCGCCCGGCACCCTGACGGCCAGAAACCGCATTTCGTAAGGGGCATCATCGGTCGGCGAGAGTGTGAGGCGATGCACCTTGCCATCGACGACCAGCCCCTCGGGCCAGCTTTTCAGATCGCCTGCAATATGACGGTAATGCCCGTCAAAAAGCCCGACCCAGTTGATGACGACGCGCAATTCGTTACTCGCGCGCTCACGCACCTGATATTCGAGCCGCTCCGGCGTTTCCTGCACCAGCACATCGGCTTCGCGATGCAGGATACCGCTCGATCGTTCGGCCTCGAAATGCGTCATCTGCACGAAAAGCAGGACGAATTGCAGAACCATCCCGCAGATGATCGCGGCAACGAAGGCAAGCGTCAGTCGGAATGTGGCCGTACGAAAAACGCCAAAGCGCGGATTTTCAGAGAGCGACACGCAGCATGAACCCCGATCCTCTGATGCTGTGGATCAGGGGCGCCTCGCCGGTACCATCGACCTTGCGTCGCAGCTTGCCGATATGGACATCCACCAGATTGGTCTGGGGAATGAAGCGGTAGTTCCAGACATCTTCAAGCAGCATGGTGCGCGTCAGAACCTGATTGGGGCGGCGCATCAGATATTCGAGCAGACGAAATTCACGCGGCAGCAACTCGATCTCGCGCCCCTCGCGCATGACGGTGCGATCGATCAGATCCATGTCGAGCGGGCCCACGCGCAGCGTGGTTGCGCGCGTATCGTTCGGACGGCGCAAGAGCGCCTCGATACGGGCAACGAGCTCGTCCATGGCGAAAGGCTTGGTGAGATAATCATCACCCCCCGCCTTGAGACCCGTCACACGGTCATCGACGGCGGAAAGGGCAGAAAGCACAAGAACAGGAGACTGAACATTCTGGCTGCGCAATTTCTCGATCACGGAAAGCCCATCGAGCAGCGGCAGCATGCGATCGAGCACCATGAGATCATAGGCCTCGCTGATGGCCGCTTCAAGCCCAGCCTGACCGGTCGAGACATGGGACACGGCAAAGCCGCGAGCCGACAGCTCCTCGACCACTTCACGAGCGAGGGTATCGTCATCCTCGACAAATAACAGGCGGGCCTTGGCAGGCACCTCAGGCGGGGCAAAAGAGAGGCTCTGATCCGGTGTCATGCTGTCATCTCTGCCTAAACCCTTGCTGCTTCGATAGTAAATTCGGCTTAAAGCTCTTCCAGTGTCTCAAGGTCGTCCCCCGGTGCCTGTCCGTCAAGGCCGCGCAACTTGCGCCCCAGAACGCGCGTGCGTCTTCTGGCTTCATCGATCGTATTGCTCATCGCACCAGCGCCACGCGAGAGTTTTTCAAGCACGCCATCCATGCGCAGCATTTCCTGCCGCGTGAGCCCGAGCAGGCGAGCAATGGCATCGGTACGCTCTTCGAGAGCCAGGGTCACATATCCGAGATGAACGGTGCGTAGCAGCGCCGGCATGAGAGACGGCCCCATGACGATCACCCGGTGCAGCCGCCCGATCTCATCGATAAGCCCCGGAATACGCGCCACTTCCATATAGAGCCCGTCGGTCGGCAGGTAGAGCACGGCAAATTCGACCGTGATCGGCGGCTGGATATATTTCTCGCTGATCTTGCGTGCTTCCAGCCTCACCGCATTATCCAGTGCACGCCGGGCGATGCGCTCGGCCGCCTGATCGCTGCGATCGACAGCGTCGAGAAGACGCTCATAGGCTTCGGTCGGAAATTTACTGTCTATGGCAAGACGCGGCGGCACAGCGCTTCGCACCGGCATACGGAGCGCAAATTCCACTGCCTCGGTGCTGTCACCCACGCGAAAATTGCTGTCATACGACCCGGCCGGCAGAATATCGTCGAGGATGGCGCGTAGCTGTGCCTCCCCCCATCCGCCGCGCGTCTTGACGTTGCCGAACAGCCTTTTGAGGTCTCCGATCTGGGCCGTCACGGCGGAAACCTCGCCGATCGCTTTCTGCATGGCCGAAAACTGCTCGACCACGCGCTGGAAAGAAGTCTGCATCTGTTTTTCGACGGTGACATGCAGCTGTTCGCTGACAGATGCCTTGATCTGAGCAAGCTGTTCGGCATTTTCGCGCATCATGTCGCGCAGCATTTCCGACTGGGCGAGCCTCGTCTCCGCCAGCTCCTGCCCCAGACGATGGCTCAGATTAGCCAGACGGTCGCTCGTATCGCTGCGCTGCTGGTCGAGCCTTGCAGCCAGTGCACGCTCGGTCTCGACCAGCGCCTTGCGCTGAAAATCGAGATCGGCGCTGCGTTCTGCGGCTTCCCGCTCCAGCAGCACATAGATGCGTGAAAGAAGGTCGCGATCAGTCCCGCGCCGCGACAGGCGCGACCAGAGAAAGACCGCGACGGCCAGCGCCAGAACGGCAACCAGCCAGGGGAAAAAACTGAAGAAATCCTGCGACAATTCGGGCTCCGTATTCTGCTCTCTCTATAAGAACAAAATAGGAATGGCGAAAGGCGTTTCCATGCTGTAGCCCCCCTTCCTGTCAGGCAAGCCCCTTCAGGTCAGCAACGTCAGCAGAGAGTCTCAGGGCTGGTGGATATTCCCGTAAGAGGCAGCGCCTATGCCCGGGCAGGAGCACGGATTGCCGAGCGGAACCTGGGTCGGCATCTTGCAGGTGTAGATGCCAGCCTTGCAGGTGTAGCCATAGCCGACCACCTGCATGCCCGGCGGCGTCGGGCCGGGCGCTGCGGTGCCCTCGCAACCGGCGAGCAGCATCAGTCCGGCCAGACCGCCAAGAAGGCGTGCAGAGCGGCGAAAGGGTGTCGAAGACATCAAGATGGTTCCTTTTCTGCTTTGGGTTCGGCATCCGATCAATCGGATCGGCCCGACCCGCTTCGTTGCGAAGAACGACCGGGAATGAAGGCGGTTTTCAGGCAGTTTTGTCACGATATTGCGCCACTACCGCCTCGCAGAAAGCGGGCAGATCGTCAGGGCAACGCGAACTCACCAGATTGCCATCGATCACGACTTCGCGGTCCATCCAGTTTGCGCCTGCATTCAGCAGATCGGTCTGAAGTGAGGGCCATGAGGTAAGGCGCCGTCCCTTGACGCCACCAGCCTCGATCAGCGTCCAGGCACCATGACAGATACTGGCAATCGGCTTGCCTTCCGCCACGAAGCCGCGAAGAAAGGCGATAGCCGCCTCGTCGATGCGTAGTTTGTCCGGATTGGTGGTGCCGCCTGGCAGCACGATACCGGCAAGCTCCATATCGGCAGCAGCACCGATGGTCGCGTCGACCTTGTGGCGCGACACTGGCGTCACGTCGCCTTCCATCGCCTGGATCTCGCCCTTGGCCGAAGAGACGAGCAGCGTCTTGATACCGGCATTTTCAAGCGCCTGACGCGGCTGAACAAGTTCGCATTCCTCGACACCGTCAGTTGCAAGAATGGCCACGCAAAGAGTCATGAAATCGACCTCCTGAAACAAGACCGCATCGCGGCGGCCTATGAATGAGCGTGGGTTCAAGACGCATCAGCGCAGGACAGGTTCGAAAACCCGGGGCGTCAGACGCTCAGTGCCTCTCGGCAATCGCCTTACCTGCCGCAACGCCGCTCGACCACGCCCACTGAAAATTATACCCGCCAAGCCAGCCCGTGACATCAACGGCCTCCCCGATGGCGAACAGCCCCGGCACGTCCCGCGCTTCCATGGTCTTGGAAGACAGAACGCGCGTATCGATACCGCCCTTCATCACCTCGGCCTTGGCATAGCCTCAGTGCCCGACAGCTTCGGCTTCCAGGCCGAGATCTGGGCCGCCACCGACGCGATGCGCTTATCCGGCAGATTGGCGAGCGTGCAGGTAAGATCGGACAGTGTGTTTTCGGCAATATGACGCGCCAGACGCTGGGGCAGATCCTGCAAGAGCGAGGGCGGCTCGGCGCGCGGCCGCGCCTTCTTGATGGCCCCAAGCGCCTCCCTGGCGTCCTGCCCCGGCAACATGTCGATCAGCGGCGCATCGAGCGGGCCGTTCTGATAGGACGAAATCTGCAAGATGGCCGGGCCTGAAATGCCGCGATGGGTAAAGACCATGCCATCGGTAAAGCCGATCTTGCCCATGCTGGCACGCACCGGCAGCGAGACACCGGCCAGCTCGGGCAGAGGCGTTTCGAGCGTCAGAGGCACGAGGCCCGGCACAGTAGGCACGACGGACAAGCCGAACTGACGTGCAAGACGCAGCGACAGATCGCTCGCCCCCAGCTTGGGGATGGACAGGCCTCCCGTTGCGAGCACGACGCTACGGGCGCTGAATTCGCCCGCATCGGTCTGGACATGAAACACGTCGCTTCTGGTCACGCTGCGTATGGTGGTGTTGAAGCGCATCTCGCACCCTTCTGCCTCACGCAGAAGCAGCGAGACGATGTCGCGGGCCGAATTGGTACAGAAAAGCTGCCCTTCGGCCTTTTCTTCCCACGCAATACCGTGACGCTCGACCAGCGCGAGAAAATCGCGCGGCGTATAACCCGCCAGCGCCGAGCGCATGAAATGGCGATTAGCCGAAAGAAAATTATCGGCCTTCGCGTCGAGATTGGTAAAATTGCACCGCCCGCCGCCCGAAATTAGGATCTTGCGCCCGGCTTCTGCCGAGTGGTCGAGCACGAGCACAGACGCCCCGCCCTTGCGCGCCGTGGCAGCCGCCATCAGCCCGGCAGCACCGGCCCCGAGAATGACGGCATCAAAAATCTTGTTCATTCAGAAATCCAGATCGGCGTAATGCGCGGGCGGGTTGAACCCGTTCACACGGTCATTGAGCAGCGAGCGAAAGCTCGGTCGCGACTTCATGCGGGCATACCAGTCCTTGGCGGCAGGCGCTTGGACCAGTCAATATCGCCAATGAAATCGAGGCAGGAGAGATGCGCTGCCGCTGCAAAATCGGCGATCGACAGCATGTTGCCCGCCAGCCATGAGCGCGTTTCTGCCAGCCAGCCGATATAATCGAGATGAAAGCGCATATTGGCATAGCCCGCGCGCAAGGCCGTACCATCGGGATTGCCCCGCCCGGCCAGACGCTTGTCGACCTTCTCACCCAGAAGATTGCGCGACACCTCGTGCCCGAACTTGCCCTCGAACCACGCCATGAGACGACGCACCTCGACACGCTCGGCCAGAGTACGCCCCATGAGCGGCGCATCGGGATAAGCCTCTTCAAGATACTCGCAGATCACCCAGCATTCGGAATCGACAGCCCGTTCTCTTCGACGAGCAACGGCACGTCACCCGCGGGATTGAGCGCGAGATATTCCGGGCGGTTTTCCCACACCTTTTCGGTCTTGCTCATAGGGTAACCGTTTCTCGGCAAGAACAAGCCTGACCTGACGGCTTTGCGGCGAGAGCGGCAGATGGTACAGAATGCGCATCCTGCATTCTTAAGCGTCTGCCCCGTGGCGAAGCAAGAGAGCTGCACAGTCATACCGACCAAATTCCTGTTCATGAGCCCTCAGAGCGTTTCCAGACGATGACAGACCAGACGACAAGCGCCGATCTCGACCCCGCCCCCGTCAGAGCGCCGATGCGCATCCGGGCACGCGGGCGCTCTTTTCTGGCGCTCGTCCTGTCTCCCGAAGCACCGCTCGATGCGTGGCTGGAAGGGCTCGACAACCAGATCGCACGCTCGGTCGGCTTCTTTGCCGGCCGTCCTGTCATTCTCGATCTTGGCCTCGTGGAGCAGGATGCTGAAGGGCTCGAAACGCTTCAGGCGGCGCTCAGAGAGCGCAGCATTCACATGATCGGAATCGAGGGCGCCGACCGCAGCTGGATGGCCCTCGCCGAATGGGACTGGCCCGCGTCCCTCGAAGGCGGACGCGCCAGCGGCGCCGTCGAGTTTCCCGAGGCAGAAGGCGAGGCGCCAGCGCCGGCTGAAATGCCTACGCAGCGCGCGGAAAGCCTGATTCTGGACCGCGCCATACGTTCCGGCCAGAGCATCATGCATCTGGATGGCGATATCGTGGTTATCGGGTCGGTTGCCTCAGGGGCCGAGCTGGTCGCTGGCGGGTCGATTCATGTCTATGGTGCCTTGCGCGGACGGGCCATTGCCGGTGTCGGCGGGCAGCCGAATGCGCGCGTTTTCGCCGCCCGCATGCAGGCCGAATTGCTGGCGATAGACGGGTTTTACATGATCGCCGAAGAAATAGACGCGGGGATTCATGATCAGCCTGCCCAGGCGATGCTGGCCGAGGACCGCGTTACCGTAACAAAACTCCCTTAAAGGGAACTATTTGCGCACAAGAGATTGCGGCGCAAACCCTTTCCTCATTAAGATTGCAATGCCGCACCATCGGGATTGCGGTTTTTACCGTTAAAGTTTTGGTGGAGCGCACATGGCTAAGGTGCTGGTAGTCACTTCCGGTAAGGGCGGGGTCGGAAAGACGACCACGACAGCAGCACTGGGTGCCGCGCTGGCCCAGTCGGGACAAAATGTCGTCGTGATCGATTTCGATGTCGGTCTGCGTAATCTGGATCTGGTGATGGGCGCCGAACGCCGTGTCGTGTTCGACTTCATCAACGTCGTTCAGGGCGATGCCAAGCTGTCGCAGGCGCTTATCCGCGATAAGCGCTGCGAGACGCTCTCCATTCTTCCTGCCTCGCAGACCCGCGACAAGGATGCACTGACCGCCGAAGGCGTGGCACAGGTCATCGACGAGCTGCGCGAAAAGTTCGACTGGATCATCTGTGACAGTCCGGCCGGTATCGAGCGCGGCGCCAGATGGCCATGTATCACGCCGATGTCGCTGTGGTCGTCACGAACCCGGAAGTCAGCTCGGTGCGCGACAGTGATCGCATCATCGGCATGCTCGACAGCACAACCGCCAAAGCCAAGAACGGCGAGAAGGTGGAAAAACACCTGCTCATGACCCGTTACGACCCGTCTCGCGCTGCCAGGGGCGAGATGCTGAACACCGAAGACGTGCTGGAAATTCTCTCCATTCCGCTGCTCGGCATCGTGCCGGAGAGCGAGGAAGTGCTGCGCGCTTCGAATGTCGGCTCGCCCGTTACGCTCTCGAACCCCGAATCCGCCCCGGCGCGCGCCTATTTCGACGCGGCCCGCCGTCTGCAGGGCGAGAAGCTCGAAATCCAGATACCGATTGAGCGCAAGGGGTTGCTCGACTGGTTGTTCAAGAAGAGGGTCGCATGAGCCTGTTCGGTCTTTTCACCAAACGCAACACCAGCGCGGTCGCCCGTGATCGCCTCCAGATCCTGCTAGCCCATGAACGGTCGGGAAATGGCAACTCCGAACTGATCAGCCAGTTACATCGCGAGATCCTTGAAGTGATCAAGCGCCATGTGACGGTCGATCAGGACAAGGTGCAGGTCAAGCTCGATGGCGGCCTCGATGGCTGTTCCGTTCTCGAGATCGATATCGAGATGCCGCAGATGGACAAGGATACACGGCGCTCGGCCTGATTACTCGGGTCGGTGCCAAAACGGGAGACAAGGTTTGAGCGGTTTTTTCGGTTCGATGATCAATTCTGCCTCGGGTCCATGGGTGACAAGCTCAAGGAAAAGCTCGGCGGCAGCATTGGTGAGTATCTCACCAGCGAACAGGGTTTACAGATGCTTCTCGATCAGGCGCGCAAGGCCGGTCTTGAAGACAAGGTACGTTCCTGGATCGGTTCGGGTGTGAACCTGCCGATCTCTGCTGACGAGTTGCGCGCTCTGCTGACAGATGAGCAGGTTCAGATGCTGGTCTCCAAGACGGGCCTGCCCGCTGGTGCCCTGCTTCCGGCTCTCGCCCAGTTCCTGCCGGGCGTGATCGATCATCACACCAGTGAACAGACGGACACGCCGCCCACGGCCTGAAGAAAATCTCTCGCGACATCTCAAAAAGCCGGATCGGGTGACGATCCGGCTTTTTGCGTTTCTAGACTCCCTGTCGTCTTCAGCCCTGATTGTCCGGCATCGCATCAAGGGGGACGAGCGGCTCAACCGGGAAACGGATCAGCAGATAAGGCGGTCGACGGCGGTTCTGGCCCTCATTGAAGGAGGGTAGACGGTTCCATTGTCCAAGCGTGCAATAGATCCAGTCCTTCGTGGCGCAGATGCCATCTGGAGAGAGAATGCGCGGGTCCCTCACCGCCATTTTGAAAGCTCCGTCAGGGTCGCGGCGCAGAATGCAGTCATGTTCATAATTGGTGGTGTAGAGCCGGTCATGCCGGTCGAAGCATAACCCGTCGGCGGTGCCCTTTTCTCCCTCATCACGCACCAGCGCCCCCAAGGCCTGGTCAGTGAGCGACCTGTCAGCCAAAGCCTTGGTCGGAAGGCTATAGAGACGTCGACTTGTGAGAGGCGAATAATAAAGCCGCGACTCATCATTTGGCAGGGCAATGCCATCCGCCCCACCTGAGACCATTTGCGGATGATGGGGGATGTAACGCCTTGGCTCGCCCTCCACGATCGCCAGAAAGCCTGTTTCAGCCTGAGTAGAGGGATGTTGCGCCAACACACGCCGCGTTGTGCCTGTCGCAATATCGGCCACGACCAGAGCCGCCTGTGTACCGAAGGATGAGTCGGTCACGAAAACCGTGCCCTTGTCACCGACAGACAGCGCCACGCGCAGATCGTTCATATGGCTGTCAGGCAGCATGACCGGCTCCTTGAGAATGATCTTGTGCACCACCTGACCGGTCGCCGGGTCTATACAGATAATCTTCGCTGCCCCATCGGGAATATCATGCTTGGCCAGCTTGCCGTCATCGATGAGCCAGAGTCGGTTCTGGCTGTCCAGCGCAAGACCGTGCACCGACATCAGTCTGTCGGCAGGCGCGCGCCCGGACGGCAAGCTCATTTCAGCCGACGGATAGGGTATGATCTTGCCTCCCTTCACCTCACCCAGCGTCGCGCCAGCGTGATTTTCGGCGTGACGGGGAAAGCTGACGAAAAGGCGCCCATCGGGCAGAACCGCGACACCCGATGGGCCAGGCCCCGTGAACTCGGCTACGATATCGAACACGCCGGAAGAGCTGGTGCCATCATCCGCATTGCCGCTGGCGCGAGCCTGACCCGTCATGCCGAGAAGAGGCGCACAACTGGCAGCTGAGAGGAAAGACCGGCGTTTCATGGCATGTCACCCAGGCAGAGACTTGAAAGGATCTTGGGTCAACGCCCTGCACCCTGACTAGCTCCCTCGATTAAAACGCTTTTCACAACGGTACGCCTGTCGCCAATTTGTCACGGTCTGACACAAAATCAGCACGAGCAACCGGCAGATGTTGTTATGTTATATCATACACAATAGGAACGACATCGATCTGTTTCGCTTCCAGCCCATGGATTGTCATGATGTCTCCCCGATCCCTGCGATCGTCCAGCCTGCTCCTCTCCTGCTCGGTTCTGGCGCTCACTCTGCCCGCTCAGGCGCAGACGAACGCCACGACCGATACCCCTGCTGCCACCAGCCCCTTAGCTCAATCGACCACGGCCGCAGCCGAGAGTTCGACCGGAAAAACCACTGTTACACAGGGTGATCAGGCCTCGCGCACCTCGTTCGACAATAGCCCCTCGGTGCCGGCTTCCGTCGAGGCCACGCATGAAGAACATATCATCGTCAACGCGCGCCTCGATGAAATCCGCTCGGCCCTGCAATCCTCGACCGGGGCCACCACCTACCGCTTCACACGTCGCGATATCGAGACCAATCCGGGCGGCGATAACGCACCGCTGAACACGCTTCTGCTTCAGGCCCCCGGCGTCGCGCAGGACAGTTTCGGTCAGATCCATGTCCGTGGCGATCATAACGAGGTACAGTTCCGCCTCGATGGCGTGCAGCTGCCCGAAGGGCTCAGCGTTTTCGGTCAGGCGCTCATGACGCGTTTTGCCCATTCCGCCTCGCTCACCACAGGGGCACTGCCCAGCGAATACGGGTTTCTGCAGGCTGGCGTGATCGATATCACCACCAAGAACGGCAGTGCGGATCCGGGTGGCGACGCTTCGATCTATGGCGGCGCGCGCGATTATTTCTTCCCGTCGCTGCAATATGGTGGCCATGCGGGAAAGTGGGATTTCTTCGCCACGGGCGATTTCGTGCATAATCGCGTCGGTGTCGAAAACCCGACCCCGAGCTTCAACGCCATCCATGATCTGAGCAACCAGTATCATGCGCTCGGCCATCTGCGGTACACCGCCGATGAAAACACCCGCATCAGTCTGACTGGCGGCGTCTCCAACGCGCAATATCAGCTGCCCAATAATCCCGGCCAGCAGCGGCAGTTCGCCAATCCAAGCTTTCTGGACTCCGCTCTGTCGCAACAGGTCTATGGCAGTGTCGACAGCGCCAGCCTGAACGAGCGCCAGAAGGAAATCACCGATTTCGGTATTCTGTCGCTGCAAAAGGATATGGGCAAGGTCAGTCTGCAAAGCTCGATCATCACCCGCTATTCCTCGCTCGGCTACTCGCCGGATCCGCTGGGCGATCTGGTCTATAACGGCATCAGCCAGCATGCTGCACGCTCGGTCTTCTCGACCGGCTCGCAAACCGACGTGACCTGGAAGGCAACGCCCAAGCACACGGTGCGCTTCGGCTATCAGGTCTATGTCGAGCGCAACAGCTCGAAGACGGATTCCATCGTCTATCAGCAGAACGGTGCCGAAGATGACGGCACACCCATCTATGACGGCAGCACGACCAACGTGCATGATGGCAGTGGGCGCACCGGCTGGATGTATGGCTCTACGCTCAGGATGAATGGCGCCCGGTACGCGACCTGACGATCAATTACGGCCTGCGCTTCGACGGCGTCGATGAATACACCCATTCCAAACAGGTGAGCCCGCGCATCAACATCGTCTGGCGCGCCTGGCGCGGCGGAGTGCTTCATGCCGGCTATTCCCGCTATTTCACGCCCCCGCCTTTCGAGCTCGTGGCCAACACGTCGCTCAGCAAATATGTCGGCACGTCCAACGAGCCCCAGACCTTGCAGAACAACACGGTCAAGGCCGAGCGTGATCACTACTTCGACGCAGGCGTCACCCAGTCTCTCCTGCCGGGCTGGCACGCCTCATTCGACGCCTATGTGAAGCTTGCCAAGAACATGATCGACGAAGGCCAGTTCGGTGCACCGATCATTCTCTCGGCGTTCAACTATCGTCGCGGTCAGGTGAACGGCTATGAACTTTCGACCAATTACGAGCATGGCCCGCTCTCGCTCTACGGCAATGCCTCCTGGTCGCGCGCCATCGGCAAGGATATCACCACCGCCCAATGGACCATGGACCCCGATGATCTTGCCTATATCCAGCATCGCTGGATCCATCTCGATCATGACCAGCGCTGGACGGCCTCGGCAGGCGGCAGCTACTCCTTCTTTTACCACACGGGCCATCCCACCCGCGTTTCTGCCTCCATGGTTTATGGTAGTGGCCTGCGCGCGGATGGCACCGTCCCGAACGGGCGCTCCGTGCCGATCTACGCCACCTTCAACCTTTCACTCGTCCAGTCCTTCAAGGATCTGTTTCAGGTGCCCTTCCTCAAACGCACCGAACTGCGCCTCGATGTGCTGAACCTGTTCGACAAGACCTACGAAATCCGCGACGGCTCAGGCATTGGCGTCGGTGCGCCACAATACGGGCTGCGCCGCACGATTTTGACAGGGATTTCGCAGCGGTTCTGATACTGCCTCGGGGCGTTGCCCCGAACCCCACCAAAGGGCCGTCGCCCTTTGGATACCCATTTGACGGGATGAAAGGGACGCGTCCCTTTCCGGAGGGCGGGGCAGCGCCCCGCATCACCCTCACATCAACGGAAAATGACACGCCACGCGTCTTTGCCCCTGTCGCTCTTCCAACTCGGGGTGCTCGGTCGAACAGCGCGGCTGGGCGACAGGACAGCGCGTGTGGAAGCGGCACCCGTTCGGTGGGGAAAGCGGGCTTGGCATGTCACCCTGCAAAGGCGCGCCAAGCGGCTTGCCGGGCTGGGGCACAGCATCGACAAGGGCACGCGTATAGGGGTGTGCTGGTGAGGCGAGCAGAGAGAGGGTTTCACCCTCTTCCACGATGGCACCGAGATACATGACGGCGATACGGTCTGAAATCTGACGCACCACGGCGAGATCATGGGAGATGAAGAGGCAGGCAAGGTCGAGATCGGCCTGAAGCTGACGCAGCAGATTGACGATCTGCGCCTGAACCGAGACGTCGAGAGCCGATACGGTTCATCCGCCACGATGAGCCGGGGTGAGAGCGCAATGGCACGCGCAATATTGAGCCGTTGGCGCTGACCGCCTGAAAGCGCGCCGGGATAACGGTCGAAGAACGCCCCCGACAGACCGACGCGTTCAAGCAGGTCTTCGAGACTCTGGCGTGAATACGGACGCTTGTGGATGCGGAAGGGCTCTGCAAGCGCACTACCTATGGTCCAGCGCGGGTTGAAAGCCGAAGCGGAATCCTGAAACACCATCTGAAGCTGACTGCGCAAGACACGCTGGGCATGCGATGAGCGTTTGGCCAGATCCTGACCGTCAAAAAGGATTTCGCCAGTGTCGGGGCGATCGAACCCCATGAGCAGACGCCCAAGCGTGGATTTGCCGCAGCCGGACTCTCCCACCAGAGCGAGTGTCTCACCACGAGCCAGTTCCAGCGAGATGCCATCAACGGCACGAAGCGAGGCGCCGCTGCCAAGTTTATAGGTTCTGGCGACATTCTTCGCCTGCAGAAGCGCACTCATGCGACGAGCACACAGGCGGCGCGATGCGCGCCCTCGCCCCGCATTGCCGGACGGACGGCACATTCAGGCGAAATCTGAGGGCAGCGGGGCGCAAAGACGCAGCCCGAAAGGCGCGTCTCTGGCGAGGGCGGCACCCCCTCGATAGCGGGAAGACGCTCCGGTCTCGGGCCATCCATCGGCGGGATGGCCGTGAGGAGCGCCTGGGTATACGGGTGAAGCGGCGTCTGGAGCACCGAGGCGACCGGGCCAGTCTCGATCACCACTCCGGCATAGAGCACAGCCACATCGGTGCAGCTTTGCGCGACCACGCCCATATCGTGTGTGATGAGCATGACGCTGGCTTCGCGCGCGCCGATCTCCTTGAGAAGGGTCAGGATCTGCGCCTGGACAGTCACATCCAGCGCCGTGGTGGGTTCATCGGCAACCAGCAACTCGGGATCGCAGGAGAGCGCCATGGCGATCATGGCGCGCTGGCGTAGCCCACCAGAGAGTTCATGCGGGAAACGCTGTGCGGTCTGTTCCGGCGAGGGCACCCCCATACGCTCGAGAAGGGATACGACGCGCTCGCGCGCTGCCCGATGCGAGAGTTTTGTGTGCAGCCTGATCTGCTCGACAATCTGGGGGCCGATACGGCGCACGGGCAGAAAAGCCGTCATCGGATCCTGAAAGATCATGGCGGCACGGTGCCCTCTGAAACGGCGCCAGTCACGAGGAGTGAAGCGGGTCAGATCTTCGCCGTCAAATGCCAGCGTGCCGCTGAGACTTCCTTCGGGCTGCAAGCCGAGCACGCTGAGCCCTGTCAGACTCTTGCCCGAGCCGGACTCCCCTACCACACCGAGTATCTGCCCACGCTTGACGGTCAGGGAAACACCGTCGAGCAGAACGCCTGCCTGTCGATGCCGCAAGCGAAGCTCGCCAACGGTGAGAAGCGCGTCACCCGCCATGCGAACCCTTTCCGATACGCGGGTCCAGCAGGCGATAGAGCCCATCGATCAGAGCATTCGCGATCACCACGAAAAAAGCCGCGTAGAGCACCGTGGCCATGATCAGGGGCAGATCGAGGGTGCTCAACCCCTGATAGGTGAGATGCCCGACACCCGGCAGCGCGAAAACCACCTCGGTCAGCAAGGCACCACCGCCCAGTAACTGCGCGAAATCGAGCCCGAAAAGGGAGAGCGCGCTCAACCCCGAAAGGCGCAGGGCATGACAGAACCACAGACGCCACGGCCCGACACCCTTGGCACGCGCCGTTCGGAGCGCGTCGTCCTGCATCGCCGTCAGCAGATCGGTGCGTAATACCCGGCTATAGAGCCCGATGAACGCCACGGCGAGCGTCAGAGCCGGCAGGATCAGCCCCTTCGCCCAGCCCAGCGGGCTCGTCGCGAGGGGCACATAGCCCAGAGGCGGCACCCAACTGAACAGCCAGCTCTCATGAAAACGGCTCTGGCTGATCAGATTGACCATCTCCCCCAGCCAGAACACCGGAATCGAAAGGCCGATCAGCGCAAGAAAAGAGAGCAGCCGATCGATCCATCCTCCTGAAACGCCGCGCCAATCATGCCGAACACCAACGCGCCTGCAACCCAGAAAAGCGCCGCCCAAAGCACGAGCGAGAGCGTGACGGGCGCCGCCGCGAACACCTCCGACACCACGTTCTGACCGTGATTGACATAGGACGTCAGGTTTCTGGAGATGAAGAGATGGTCCATCATCGTCAGGTAGCGCATGGGGAGCGGACGATCGAAGCCATAGGCGTGGCGTACGCGCTCAATCACTTCCGGGCTCGCCCCTCTTCCGGCGATACGGGCCGAGGGATCGGAGCCGGGTGTGGCGAAAAACACCGCAAACACCAGCACGGAGATACCGAACAGCACCAGCATCATCTGCCCGAGACGCGAAGCGAGACCCTTCATCGGCCGCCTCGCCTTCGGAGTTCAGCCTGAGCCGCATCGCCCAGAGCATTGAGAGACAGGACGGTCAGGATGATAGCCGCACCCGGCGCGATAGCCACTACGGGGCGGCTGTAGATCAGCCCCTCGCCATCGTGAATGAGGCTGCCCCATGATGCCGCTGGTGCCTGAACGCCCAGACTGAGAAAGGAGAGCGCTGACTCGGCCAGCAGGCAAAGCGCCATGACGAGCGGGCAGAGAACCAGTACCGTCTCAACCAGAAGAGGCAGGATCTCGCGAAACACGATGCGCAGCGAAGACGCCCCGAGCCCGCGGGCTGCCAGCACGAAGCCGGCATTCGACAGGCTCTTGGTACGCGCCCTGATAGGTCTGGCTGCATAAGGCACATAGATGAGCGCAATAATGGCTATGGGCAGCAAAAGACTGTCGGGTTGCACGTGAAACGGCCCGAGAGACAGATCGTGACCCACTGTCACGACGCTGAGGCTGATAGCGAAGAGATAGACCGGCACAGCCCAGAGAATATCGAGCGCGCGGGATATGATGATGTCGGTCCATCCCCCGCAATAGCCTGCCAGCAATCCGCACAGGGTCGCTATGATGAGACACAGACAAGCCGCAGAAAAAGCGATGGTGAGTGACGCCCGCGCACCATAGAGCAGACGCGCCGCAATATCGCGCCCCTGGGAATCTGCCCCTAGCATATAAGGCCCCCAACGCCATGACGGGCCTATGGGTGACAGGCCCAGATGGAGCGGGTTGTCATTGGGCTGCATGATATCGACGCGCGCGCCATCGCGCAGCACCGTACCCGCCAGAGAGGATTCCATCGGGTCAACCCCGACAACCCTGGCATAAAGCGGTGCTGCAAGGGCGCAGAGCACGAGAACAAGCAACACGCACAAAGCCGCTGAAGCGCCTTTATGACGACACAGAAATCGCCCGATAGCGAAAAAACTCATGCCGAACACGAGGCGACGCAGACAATGTCCGGCCTCAAAATCAGCGACAGGAAAAGAAAGCGGCGACGACTGATCGGATAACCTCCCCTGTCAGGATGCTGCGCCCTCAGCCGTGGCAGAACCACGGCATAATTTCAACGCTGGAATGATCTTGGGCCGAGACAGAGCTGCGCAATGAGCCGACGCGACAAAGCCAGATCGGGACAGCCGGTCTGTTTGCAGGCCAGTTCGAACCCGTGCACCGCCTCGCAGGCGCGCCTCAGTCCGACGCCATCCCAACGTTCGAGCGCCTTGGTGAAACTGTCCATTTTCTTGAAGAATACCGGCGGCTTGAGCAGCTTGATCGCCTCCTGACGCGATTTTCCCTCATCCATCCAGGCCAGCACACGCGCAAGGCGCGTCATCAGCGAAAGGCAGGCACGTGCAAGCGCAATGGGCGAAAGACCATCGGCAAGAGCCCGTTCGAGCGCGATATCCGCTACGGCGCGATCGCCTGCCATGGCGGCAGTCGTTGCATCGTCGAGCGTTGCATTGGCGGAATCGCCTATGCAATCCTGCACATCGTCCAGAGAAAGCTTGCCGCCTTCGCCTGCATAGAGAACGAGTTTTTCCACCTCGCTGCGTACAGCGGCGCGATCTGCCCCCAGAACGGAAGAAAGCCAGAAGAGGGCCTCGCGGTCGACAGCGACAGAGGCGTCACGAAACAGATCGCTCAAAGACGCAATCAGCGTGCGTCCTTCTTCGGGATAACACCCGATCGATGCAATCTTGGGGTGAGCCTCCAGCACGCTGCGCAGCTTGGCGCGTGACGCAAGACCCGGCGCCTCGATCACGAGCAGCGTATCGCTCTCCATGGCCAGGGCAGCCGTGACCCGAGGCAGCAAAGCGTCCTGCGCGTCGCGCACCCAGACCACACGACGGCCGCCGATGAGCGAAAGCGCGCCGATTTCCTCTTCCACCCGGCCATGCTGTTCCTGATCGAGCAGAGCCACACGAAAGGGATCGTCAAGAGAATCGGCAACCAGACGCACACATTGGGACGCGCGCTCGCGGATCAGGCCCAGATCATCGCCATAGAGCAGAACCCCGCGCCACTTGCCGATTTCGGCAAGGGTACGTGTGGTCGAGCGGGCATCGATCTTCATACGCGATCAGTCGTTGTTCTGGCTGTTCAGATCCGTACGGCCCGTTGCCGCCGCCGGGAAGCCGTCAGGACCGGCCTTCTCGTAGGGCTGGCCGTCCTTGGTCGGCATGGCTGTCGGATCGAAATAGGAGGGCACATCGCTCGGGTTATTGCGTGAAGGCTTGATCTGGGATTTGAACCAGGTGGCAATCTGCTGACGGATCGAGCCCGCGAGCGTCTCAGCCAGACGGGCACGAACCGTCTCGTCATTGAGTGTCTGAGCGAGATACTGCTCGAAGGTCGCATTGAAACCATCGAGCGAAGAGACATCGCCTTCGGCAAGGAATTTCGGTGTGGCCTCAACCGTCCAGAGGCGCCAATGGGCCGATCCGATCTCGCGGAAGCGACCGGCGGTATTATCGCTATGGATATCGATCACAGAGGCATTCACGCCAAAACTGACATTGAGCGTGTAGCCATCAGGCGCCTTTGTGCTGGCACCACCAAGCTGCTCCTGCAGCGCCAGACGCAGCTCCTGCCCCTGACGCTCGGGAATATTGGCTACATAGATGCGCTGCAGCTCATGCGTGACGCGCGCCCCGCCTGCCCCATTGCTTCCGTAAAGCGGCTGAAAACCACAGCCGCTCAGGGCCAGAGAGGCAAGCAGAACGAAACGACGCATGAAATCAGCCTGCCACCACGAAATTGACGATACGGTTCGGCACGTGGATGCGTTTGACGATCCGCTTGCCTTCGAGCATCCGCGCCACATTCGGCTCGGCCTCGGCGAGAGGCAGGACCATATCAGAGGGCGCATCCGGTGGCACTTCAATTGTGCCACGCAGTTTGCCCATGATCTGGATACCCAGCGTGATGCTGTCGAGCGCGATGAACTCTTCAAGCGCCACAGGCCAGGAACGCTCGACTACCATGGCGCTTTCGCTCAAGCAGCGCAACCATCTCTTCGGCCAGATGCGGCATCATCGGTGCGATCAGAAGGGCGAGCACCATTGCGGCCTCACGACGGGCTGCACCGATGCCTTCCCCATCCGATTTCTCGGCCTCGGCGAGGGCCGCGCTCAACTCGTGAAGACGGGCCACCGCCACATTGGGCGTGAAGCCTTCGAGCGCTTCGGTAACGGCCTTGATCGTGCGATGCGTCGCCTGACGTAGGCTGCGCCCACCTTCGGCAAAAGCGGCACCCTGAGGCACCTGGCTCGCGACGCCCTGAACCAGACGATAGAGACGCTGGCCAAAACGCGCCGAAGCCGCGACACCGGACTCGGTCCACTCCATGTCGCGTTCGGGCGGGCTGTCTGACAGCACGAACCAGCGCGCCGTATCGGCGCCGAAACGCTCGATGATCGCCACAGGCGAAACCGTATTGCGCTTGGACTTGGACATTTTCTCAAGACGACCGAGCTGCACCGGGCCGCCGTTATCGCGGCGCACATAACCTTCGCCCGAACGTACGACATCTTCAGGCGCGAGCCAGCCATTCTCGTCACGATAGCTCTCATGGGTAATCATACCCTGAGTGAACAGTCCGCCGAAGGGCTCGTCGAGATCGAGATGGCCCGTCTCATGCATGGCGCGCGTGAAGAAGCGCGCATAAAGCAGATGCAGGATCGCGTGTTCGATACCGCCGATATACTGATCGACCGGCAGCCAGGAATTGGCCGCGACCGGATCCGTCGGCGTAGCGGCGTGAGGCGCGGTGAATCGGGCGAAATACCAGGAACTGTCGACGAACGTGTCGAACGTGTCGGTCTCACGACGCGCCGCAGCACCGCATTGCGGGCAGGCGACATGTTTCCAGCTTGGATGATGATCGAGCGGGTTGCCAGGACGGTCGAAAGTCACATCGTCCGGCAGCTTGAGCGGCAGCTGGTCGTCAGGCACCGGCACCGCGCCGCAGGACTCGCAATGCACGACCGGGATCGGGCAGCCCCAGTAACGCTGGCGCGAAATGCCCCAGTCGCGCAGGCGCCAGTTCACGACTGAACGACCGATGCCCATGCCTTCGAGGCGCTCGATGGCCTTACGCTTGCCCTCAGCCGTGCTCAAACCGTCAAGGAAGCCGGAATTGATGAGCGTGCCATCGCCAGTGGCAGCCGTCTTGCCGACCGTGAAGCTGCTTTCTTCCTGCCCGGTGGGCAGAATGACAGGGCGCACGGGGAGGTCGTATTTACGGGCGAAATCGAGATCGCGCTGGTCGCCGCAGGGGCAGCCGAACACGGCGCCCGTGCCGTAATCCATCAGCACGAAATTGGCGATCCAGACCGGTACGGTTTCGTCGGGTGCAAACGGATTGCTGACGCGCAGCCCCGTATCGAAGCCGCGCTTCTCAGCCGCTTCGATCGCTTCTTCCGACGTCCCGAGACGCTGGCATTCCTCGATAAATTCGCGTGCGCCCTGATTATCCTTTGCCACCTTGGCAGCCAGAGGATGATCGGCGGCAATGGCGACGAAGCTCATGCCGAACAGCGTATCCGGACGGGTGGTGAAGACTTCGACCGAATCCAGATCGACATCGAATCCTTCCGGCGGCGCATGAAGCGCGAAACGCACGCGCGCGCCTTCCGAACGGCCGATCCAGCGTTCCTGCATGACACGCACGCGCGCGGGCCAGCGATCGAGCTTGTCGAGCCCTTCAAGCAGGGGGGCTGCAAAATCGGTGATCTTGAGGAACCACTGCGACAGGCGCTTCTTTTCGATCAGCGCGCCAGAACGCCAGCCGCGCCCATCGACCACCTGCTCATTGGCGAGAACCGTGTTGTCCACCGGGTCCCAGTTGACCGCCGACTCACGGCGCTCGACCAGGCCCTTGCGCCACATATCGAGAAAGAGCTTCTGCTGATGGCCGTAATATTCCGGCAGGCAGGTCGCGATTTCGCGCTCCCAGTCGAGGGAGAAGCCAAGGCGCTGCAAGGTACCGCGCATTGCTGCGATATTATCGAGCGTCCACTGCCCCGGATGCACGCCACGCTCACGTGCCGCGTTTTCGGCGGGAAGCCCGAACGCATCCCAGCCCATGGGATGGAGCACCGAGAAGCCGCGCGCACGCTTGTAGCGTGCCACCACATCGCCCAGCGCATAATTGCGCACATGACCCATATGGAGTTGACCTGACGGATAGGGAAACATCTCGAGCACATAATATTTCGGCTTGTCGGCGGCAGGATGATCGTCTGCCGCGAAAGCGCGTGCACTATCCCATCTGGCTTGCCATTTGGGCTCGGCCTTGTCGAAATCGTAGCCGAGTGTCTCTTGTTCCGTCATGATCTTCTATCGTTTGTTCCGGTCGCGTTTACGTCGAGAGGCCGGGAATTAATCCCGGTTACCGTTATCGGCGCGAAGCTGGCGAGCGCGGGCGAGAATGCGGGTGGTGATGTCAGACGTCGTATTGGGCGCCACAGGGGTATCGACCCATTCCGTGCCCTGCTTTTCCTGACGGAAAACCGAGACGCGCAGCGCATCGGAGCGCAGACGGCGGTCGAGAATATAGGCCGCAATCTTGAAACGCTCATTGGTGCTCGCAGGCGGCTGATACCAGTCCGTCAGAATCACGCCACCATTTGCATCGGCCGAAGCAAAAGGCATGAACGACAGGGTATCGATCGCACCGCGCCACAGATAGGCGTTGACACCGCCCTTGAGCTCGTCATCACCGCCCGTCGCGCCGCGGTCGACACCAAGAAGATGGTTGCGGGGCTGGGTAAGGCTGTCCGGGTCGCGCCCGCCGCCACAGGCGCTCAGCGCCATTAGGGCGCAGAGCGGCAGAACGGGCAGGAACCGTCCCAAAGAGAGGGTCGCCCTCACAGGGGCATTGAGAGGGGCAATCGGCTGCAAACGAGGAGTCATGATGTCCCTATTAGACTGGCACTGGCCGCGTGTCGAAATCCCCGATCGCGATAGCCGCGTCCGGCGCTGAAAACAGTTCATATCGCGCCCGCCCGGCCACGCCAAGCGGGGCAACAGGTTTATCCTGCGGGGATACCGACGCGTTCGAGCATCTCTCGCAGCCATGTCTGCATGGTGTCAGGCAGATAGGCATGACGAGAGAGAACCCCCGCAATGCTCACATCCGGCACCAGACGCAACAGATGACGCTTCACGCGCTCGGCTTCTTCACTCACGCCCTGAGCGGCGAGCGCGACAAGATAATAGAGCACGCCGGCAGCACTTCTTGGATAGAGGCTGACGAAAGCCGCCCCCGCCTGACGCGCTTCTTCAGCATTGCCGGACACTTCAAGCACGAAAATGCTGAAGGGCTCCGAAAGCACCGCGAGTGGCTGAGAAGCCCGCAACGCCCGGAACTGCTGGATTTCGTCAAGCGCGCTCGCCTTGTTTTCTGACAACAGCGCCTGGATGGCCTTAAGCGCGTGGATGGACGGTGAGATCGCAATTGCAGGGAAGACACCGGATGCACCCGTATATTCCGCCGTCAGGGCCTTGGCCTCGTCGAGCTGCCCCGGCGTGAAGGTGCGGGTGAGCATGGAAAGCCAGACACCCAGCGGGTTTGCCCTGAGCTGGATTGCCACATATCCGGCGGCAGACGCGATCTCTTCCATCTCTTCCGACGGCGTGCCGGACCAGTTGTCCTGATAAAGGAAAAAACGGATCAGCGACCGCACATAAAGCACGAAGACCGATTCCTGATCGGATTGATAGGCACGCTCGACCAGTTCGCTCAACTCGGCCGACAATGTGACATCGCAGCGCAGCAAGAGGGTGAGCGCCTGATCGCCATCTGGAACGCCGAGAGCTCCGCAATCGGACGCGACATCATGCGCTGCCCCTCGGAGAGAAACAGCGACCATTGCAACGACTTCATGACGTAGAACAGCAGCGCACGCTGGGCGCGCGTATCCTTGGGCAGCTCGAAACGATCCGCCCAGACAACACTGCCTTCCTGACGCAGGCTCAGCAATCTGATGATGACATAACCCTCAGACGCCTCGTCATGGGGGCAATTCGAGCGCACGAGCCCTGAAATGACATAATCCGTACCCGGGTTATGGGTGTTGCCCAATAGCGGTCCGGTATCGCCCTGCGGTGTTTCAGGAAACGGCACGACCGTGAACGTCTGGAGCCCGACCAGCTTTACTTCTAGGCGTTCCGTCAGTTCGGCTGCGAGAGCGTCGGCATGGTCTCCCCCGGTAGCCTTGAGCGGCGCAACGGCGATCGAGCCCAACGTACGTGATGGCGGCCCGGCCGATAGGAATGACCCCTCGCCTCCTGCCGATGCGAAAAGACCCGAGCTTTCGACATGCCTGTCGGCATGCACCAGAGCCGGATCAGCCTCGGAAGATGCACCGTGATGCGACTTCGCATAGGAATCGAACGCGATTCGCTCCTGCAACCCACGAACGAGTCCCATTGTCGCCGGGCCTGGAACCGTGCCGAGCTGGTCCTGGAACAACTGTACGACTTGGTCTCCGAGCGCCGCAGCCTGAGCGTATTCGCCCTTGGTCACCCAGGCCTGGATACGCGCACGCCACGCAGCTTCGTTCAGACCATCACGCAAAAGCAGATGATCAGCAGTCTCGAGAATGGCGTCAGGGTCGACCTGTGTACGCAGCGCACTCTCGAAAAGCTGATAGATATGGCGGTTCAGGCGCGTGCGCTGCCCCTCGATCCATTCGTTGAAAGCGGGGTCGATTCCGTTCAGTTCACCGAGCAGCACTTCACTTGGCGGCGGCAATTCACGCAGGATCGACTTACCGCCATTGAGGATTCGCTCGACATCCACCGAGGTAAGGGCAGGCTTGAGCGCAAGGGTGTGACGCTGAACGTCGATCACATCGACGCCTAGCGGACTCAGGGCATCGAGAAGACGATGAATCTCCTGACGCAGCGACGCCCGCGCCAGATCGTCAGGGCGGCGGCTCCAGAGCAGTTCAGCCAGATGAGATCGGGCAACGGGTTTACGATCCGACAGCGCAAGTATGGCGAGCAGACCTTTTGTCTTCCCACCAACAGGAAGCACGCTCTCTCCAGTAAGCGTCGTTGCTTCCATGCGACCAATCAGGCGCAGGCGCAGTAGGGTAGAATCGGTTTTTGCAACACCACGGAGGGCCAGATCGAACATTACTTCACGCTTTCACTTCTCAAAGCCTTATATCACATTCCTATCTCGGTTTTTTTACGAAACGTATTCCTCACTTCAACAACCCGCGCAGTTGAAGGGAAGACGCTAATGCCGAGACCGTGCTTGTCGACAATGGCCCCTTGGGGAACAGGACGCAGTAAATCTTGCATCCGACCAAAAAAGAACATCTCTACATGCCCCATATCCGTCGGGGAGGAGACTTACTACAAGCAACAATCTTAGTTTGACTTGTCAGTATTGCAACCGATGACAGGGAACAGAAAAATTTGAAAGCGTACGGCTTGCTTGCCAGGCGCCGGCGCCCTAGGATGGGAGTGATGGTCCGCGTAGCTCAGCAGGATAGAGCACAGGATTCCTAAAATTGGGCGCCATGGTCGGAAACGCCATGGTGGATCTGCTCAAATTCGGGGAACGCTCTGGCAATATGCCGTGCCAATCCCGAGCCAAGCGCTTCTCTGAAAAGAGCGGTGAAGGTGTAGAGACTGTACGGGCAGCACCTGTCGTCTGGCATGCCAGACCATGGTGAAGAGACAGTCCAGACCACGAACGGCGTGTCGGGCGATCAGCTCACCTCGTCGGCGGCGAAAGTCGAAGTGGGATGAATCCTGGGGCCGTGGGTTCGAATCCCGCCGCGGACACCATCTTTCCCGAGATCACCATCACGACCCATACCGAGCGCCGGGGCGCCCGCCCCCACGGCGCGGTTTTTCGGTCAGATAGCGATCGCTGTCATATCCGGCGCGAAGAGAGCGTGAAGCAGCAGGGCAAAGAGCACAATTGCGATGAGCACTCCAAAGAGACGCCCGAACAGGCGGAAAGAGACGACGACGAGAAGGAGCAACAGAAGGGCAAGAAGCGCCGTCTGTACCTGATGAGGAATGCCCAGTGCGACGAGTGCTTTTCTGGCAGCCTCTTCGATTACGGCAATCACGGAGACAATCAGGGTAAAAAGACCAAGTATGAGGCCCACCACCACCGAGATCGCATTCTGGACCATGCTGTATTCCTCCGTCGCGGCCAGGGCGACGCGCCTTGTTCCACCCTTTTCATATGACCGAGATCGGTGCCCCCCACAACGCGCTATTTTGTCACGAGGCCCCCAAACGACATGACAGTTTCGACCCGTTCCGGTTCCGTCATTTGATATGGGACGAGATAATGGCCTAGAGCATCATCTCGTCGGGACGTCTCCCTTGATTGGATAGGCATGACCGTCAAACACCGCGACGATGCCTGGGCTGCAATACCAGCGACTGTCGCTCTTCGGGCCTGAGCCACTTCCAGGGCCGATCCATCTACAGGAAGGAAGAACCGACATCATGAAGCGCATGAGTATGACCACGATCATCGTCATCGCAATGCTGCTCGGCATTGGCGTAGGTGGTACGGCCCATGCGCTCATCTCCGACACGATACAGCAGCAGCATTTCGCTCATTACGTCTCGATCGGTTCGACCATCTTTCTTCGCCTCATCAAGATGATCATCGCCCCACTCGTGTTCTCGACGCTCGTGGTAGGGATCGGCCATATGTCCGACGCTGCTCGGTGGGCCGCGTCGGTGCAAAGGCGATGATCTGGTTCGTGGCAGCCTCGCTCTTCTCGTTGACGCTCGGCATGGTGCTGGTCAATCTCTTCGGCCCAGGCGTCGGCATGCATCGCCTTCAGGGCGTTGCGACCTCACCCGTCGCAACTGCTGGCATGTCGCTCGACAGCTTCGTCAAGCATATCGTGCCGGACTCGGTGTTTCGCGCCATGACCGATAACGAGATCCTTCAGATTGTGGTGTTTTCGGTATTTTTCGGCGTCGCCTGCGCCTCGATGCCCGAAAAGGCCCGCGTTGTAATGGAATGGACCGAGAGCCTGTCGCAGATCATTCTGAAAGTGACGAGCTACGTCATGATGCTCGCGCCCGTGGCGGTGTTCTGCGCCATGGCCGCCACCATCACGACCAACGGACTTAGCGTTCTGATCAATTACGGCAAGTTCATGGGTGAATTCTATATTGCCCTGTTCCTGCTCTGGTGCGCGCTGATCGCGGCAGCCTTCGTGATTCTCGGGCGCCCGGCGCGTCGCCTTATCTCGCTGATGCGCGAACCTTTTCTGCTCGCCTTCTCGACTGCGAGTTCAGAAGCAGCCTATCCGCTGATGCTCGATCAGCTTTCTCGCTTTCCGATCTCGCGCCGGATTTCGTCTTTCGTGCTGCCGCTCGGCTATTCGTTCAATCTGGATGGCACGATGATGTACTGCACCTTCGCAAGCATCTTCATTGCCCAGGCCTATGATATCAGCCTGCCATGGAGCACGCAGATCATCATGCTGC
This sequence comes from Asaia platycodi JCM 25414, assembly GCF_000614545.1. Taxonomy (GTDB): domain Bacteria; phylum Pseudomonadota; class Alphaproteobacteria; order Acetobacterales; family Acetobacteraceae; genus Asaia; species Asaia platycodi. The sequence goes on from NZ_BAKW01000004.1 coordinate 159,104, forward strand.
TGACGCTGATGCTGACGAGCAAAGGGGTAGCGGGCATTCCGCGCGCCTCCCTGGTGGTGATTGCCGCAACACTCAGCCAGTTCAAACTGCCGGAAGAAGGCGTATTGCTCATTCTTGGCATCGATACATTTCTCGATATGGGCCGTTCTGCCACGAATGTCGTCGGCAATTCTCTGGCGACCGCCGTGGTTGCCAAATGGGAAGGCCAGTTCCCCGGAGAGCCCGCCCAGCCCGTCGAGAGCTGAGCGAGGCAGGTCGCAGGGTCAGGCCCTGCGACGGCTCATGAGGATCAGGCCCCAGCCAAGAGCAAGAAGCACACCGATGAACGGTATGGCGATGACCGTATAAGTGCCTCGGGATAGTCGAGCGCCATCATCACCACCACGAAACCCAGAAACCAAGGGTGAGCCAGGCAGTATAGGGGGCACCCGGCATACGGAAGCCTGCGCTCTCGATCTCACCGCTATTGACCAGCTTGCGCATGCGTATCTGGCAGATCAGGATGAAGCTCCAGGTGCTGATAATGCCCAGCGCCGCCACGTTCAGCACGATCTCGAAGACGCGTGCCGGAATGAGATAATTCAGCCCGACGCCAACGAGGTAAACAACCACAGTGGTCAGAATACCGACGTAAGGCACTGACTGGCGATTCATCCTGGCAAGCGCACGCGGCGCAGACCCACCGAGTGCCAGTGCGCGCAGGACACGACCTGTCGAATAGAGACCCGAATTGAGGCTCGACAGCGCTGCCGTCAGCACCACGATATTCATGACCGTATCGACATGCGGCACACCGAGCGCCTGAAAGAAGGTCACAAACGGCTGACACCCTTGTGATAGGCGGTCCAAGGCAGAAGGCAGACCAGCAGGATGACCGAGCCGACATAAAACAGGCCAATGCGCCAGATCACGCTGTTGATGGCGCGGGGAATGATCTCGCGCGGATTGGCACATTCACCCGCTGCCGTACCGACAAGCTCGATGGCCGAATAGGCAAAGACCACACCCTGCATGAGGAACAGCGCGGGCATGATGCCATGCGGGAAGATACCGCCATTTTCAGAAATCAGATGGAAACCGGGCACTGCGCCGCCGACCGGCATTTTCAGACCCAGCACAACACAGCCAAAAATCAGGAAAAGCGCGAGCGCAATCACCTTGATGAGCGAAAACCAGAACTCCAGTTCGCCGAAATAACGCACGCCGATCATGTTCATTGTGCCGACGATGCCGAGCGCAACCAGGGCAAACACCCATTGCGGCACATGATCGAATGTGCCCCAGAAATGCATGTAGAGCGCGACCGCCGTGATATCGACAATACCGGTCATGGCCCAGTTCAGGAAGGACAGCCATCCGGCTGCATAGGCCGCCTTCTCACCCAGAAACTCACGGGCATAGGAGACGAAGCTGCCCGCACTCGGGCGATACATCACCAGTTCGCCAAGGGCTCGCAGGATGAGGAAGCAGAAGAGACCGCAGACCAGATAATCGATGGCAAGAGACGGTCCTGCCTGTTGCAGACGGGAGCCTGCCCCAAGAAAGAGGCCGGTGCCGATGGCGCCACCGATAGCGATCATCTGGACCTGACGGCGACCCAGATCCTTGTGATAGCCCTCATCCACTTGTGGCGGCGGATGGTGATGCGACTTGGATGGAATGTCCAAAACTTTGTAATCCTGACCCGGTTGACGAATTTTCTTGTGTAATCGTAACGAAATCCTCGACCTCTGCCAATCGTTTACATGAACGACAGGCCGAAGCTGGCGATGAGGAAATCGAGATCACGATGACCGCTCTGTCAAGTCACGACCCGGCCCGGAAGTGCTTCGAACCGCGGCTTTTCAGGAGGATCGCATCGGTCGATGATGTCACATCAATGTGTCTTTCATCACATCGATATGTCATATTCCTGAACCGTTTCCCCTCCTAGTCTGACCGCCCTGAGCGACACACGGGGCGCAAAAAGCCCGAGAACTGACGCGGAGACGAAGCATGAAGCGGTTTTTCAACACGCGCGAGACCATTGTGAAAGAAGGGCTGGAGGGCTTGCTGCGCTCCTCCTACGGTGCCGCTCTCTGCCGGTTGGAAGGCGCGGAGGACATTCATGTCGTCCTGCGGAAAGACTGGCAGAAAGAGCGTGTCGCCGTGCTGTCCGGCGGTGGCTCCGGCCATGAGCCGGCCCATGCGGGATTCGTCGGGAAAGGCATGCTCACGGGCGCGATCTGCGGTCAGCTTTTCGCCTCTCCGGGTGTCGACGCCATTCTTGCTGCCATCAGGGCCGTTACCGGCCAGGCGGGCTGCCTTCTGATCGTCAAGAACTACACCGGCGACCGCCTCAATTTCGGCATTGCCGCCGAGCAGGCCAAGGCACTGGGTCTGAATGTGGAGCTGGTGATCATTGGCGATGATATCGCTCTTGGCCGCACCGACAAGGCGCGCGGCATCGCAGGCACGGTGCTTGTCCACAAGATTGCGGGCGCCGCCGCTGAAGCAGGTCAGTCTCTGACAGAAGTCGCAGCTCTGGCGCGCAAGGTGGCTAGCTCGCTCAGTTCAATCGGTCTGGCGCTGAGCGACTGCAATGTCTTCACCCCCGACCAGAAGCCACGCCTTGGCGAGAACGAGGCCGAACTGGGGCTAGGCATTCATGGTGAAGCCGGTGTCGAGCGCATCCCCATGGCGGGGCTGGACACGCTCGTGGCGCGCACGGCGGAAAAGCTCGAAGCAGCCCTGCCGCGTGAAGGCAAACTGATCGTCCTGCTCAACATGCTGGGCAGCGTGCCACCTCTTGAAGCCTTTGCGCTGCTCGACGGGTTCTCGCGCACGACGCTTGCAGCCCGCACGGAATGGATCATCGGTCCCGCGCCACTCATGACGGCGCTCGACATGAACGGATTTTCGCTCACCGCCCTGCCCGCCGATCCGGCGTTCATCGCAGCCCTTTCTGCCGAAGCCGGACCGCGCTCCTGGCCGGGAGTGGCGCATTTCGCCCCTGTCGCGACCCTGCCCTGCCCCGCTTTGCCTGAGACTTTCGTCGATGCTCCCTCCGACAATGCCGTGTTGCGCAAGCTGATCACCACAGGTGCCGAAGCGCTTCTGGCCAATGAGGCGCGACTGAACGCCCTCGACGCCAAATGCGGCGATGGCGACGCCGGATCGACTTTTGCAGAATCGGGCCGACAACTTCTCAAGGCGCTTGACTCACTGCCTCTCGGTTCGCCGCAAAAGCTGCTGGCCACGATCGGCCGCCTGCTGGCCCGTCACAGCGGTGGATCGAGCGGCGTTCTGCTCTCCATCCTCACAACAACCGCAGGACATGACGAAAACTGGCGCGAAGGTCTTCAGAAAGGCGCCGCACAGATGCAGGCTTATGGAGGAGCTCATGCGGGTGACCGCACCATGCTCGACGCGCTGCTCCCCGCCATCGGGTCACTCAATGCCGGACAGTCTCTGGCCGCAGCCGCTGCGGCCGCGCGCGCTGGCGCCGACGCCACACGCAGCATGAAAGCACGCGCCGGACGTGCCTCGTATATCCCGGCAGAACAGCTGGCCGATATTCCCGATCCGGGCGCCGAAGCCATTGCAGTGCTTTTCGAAAGTCTGGCGAAGAGCCTCTGAAAAACCGGCTTCCCCGTCGTCATGACGGGGAAGCGCGATCAGACGGCGCTGACATCTACCTCAAGTGGAATGAGATCGCTGCGCACCCAGGCCTCATAAAAATCATAGCGCAACGCGTCCCGACGCCAAGATACCGACCGGACCCGCAGGATCGGGGCTCCTGTCCGGATATCGAGCCGGGACGCAATGTCTCTCGTGGCAGCAATGGCCACGATCGAACGATGCGCCCCCTGCAGAATATAGCCTTCTTCAGCCAGTAAGGCGGTGAGAGAGGCGCGTCCTTCGAGGACGGCCGCTCCGGCTTCGAGAACTGGGATCAGAAGAGGCGGGCTGTAATTCACGCTGTAGAGCGCATTCACGCCGCCCAGCGCCCTGAGCCGCGATAATCCGAAACCCTCACTGCCCTCATCAAGGCCGAGTGCCCTGCAGACATAATCGGGCAGCACACGCGTCTGCGCGCCCGTCACCGACGTCGTCACATCATGACGCCCATGTCCCAAAGCTGTCTCCAGGAAGCCTTTTTCTCCCTGGATCATCCAGCCCTGAGCCGCCTCTCTTGTCGACACGAACGCACCGCGCCCGGATATTCGCTGAACCACACCTCGCGTTTCAAGAGTTTGCAGGCACTGCCTCACCGTGGCACGCGACAATTCATAACGCGTGCAAAAATCACTTTCGCTTGGCAAACGATTACCGGGAAGAAGCTTCCCGGCCTCAATCATCGCCTCGATATGATTGGAGAGTTGCAGATAATACGGCGTGGTCGAGAGCCGATCGATACAAAATTCGTCCGCAGCCATAGTCATACCGCCTTCTCTGCCTCGTCCCGAAACGCCTCTATCCTTGTTAGGACATAGAGCCGGGATTGGAAAATCTTCCCTCTTCCCGAAATTCAGTCCTGTTCTGCGCCATCGTTACAGCGGATCAGGATTTTCCGCGCGTTCTCGGAGCGGGCCATGGTGAACGCTTCCCTGGCGTATTGCAGATCATAAACATGGCTCACAAGCTTTGCGGGAAGGTCGGCCAGTTGACCCATGACATCGATCGCCCTGGCATAGGCCCCGCTCAGGGATTGCGAGCCGACGAGTGTAAGCTCGCGATCAAACAGATCGAACGGGGCGAGAGGAATTGACGCGTCTGGCGGGCAGACGCCCATCTGAAGCAGCACGCCGCGCGGCGCGAGATGAGACAAGGAATCTGCGACAGCTGAACGATTGCCACTTGCTTCGATGACGTAATCCACATCGCGGCAGACCGCTCTCTCCCCGGGCGCGAAAGCGGCATGCGCACCGAATTCGAGGGCTGCTTTTCTCCGAACCGGGCTCGGCTCGATGATGTCGACCCTTGCTGCGCCTTCATGCAAGGCAAGCGCAATGGCCAGCAGACCGATACTGCCTGCGCCATAAACCAGGACGGCAGCGCCTTCAGGCAGGGGGGCCCTCTCAAAACCGTGCAGAACACAGGCCAGAGGCTCGATCAGAGCACCTGCCTGCGCATCCAGCTCGGCGGGCAGATGGTAGGCAATCTTTTCCGGGACAACCACAAATTCGGCAAAAGCGCCATCGATCGAAACCCCGACCGGCACCAGCGCGCGACAGAGATTTACCGCACCCGATGCGCATCTGTCGCAATGACCGCAGGTGATATTCGGATCGACACAGGCCCGATCACCTGGCGCAAAGCGCGTCACCCCCTCACCGACAGCGACAACGCGCCCCGAGAATTCATGTCCTGCAACGCGAGGAAAACGTCCGAGCGGGTAATCGCCGTCCAGAAGGTGCAGATCCGTCCCACAGATGCCTACCAGAGCGGGAGCAACAAGAAGCTCTCCCATACCGGGAGAAGGCCTCTCACGCCGCACAAGGGTCATTCCGCCCTGTCCATCGAATTCCAACGCATGCATGGCTCGGTTCCTCGCAAGAATAGCCCGAGACTCATTGTCCTCGGGTAAGGGTCATGCATAGCAAATCATGCGATTCGAACCATACTGTACGGACAGTATGGTCGATAATCAGTTTGTGATCGAATGCGTAGTTTTAATTTATATTGTTTTTCTTCAGTAGTTTGTGACCATTTTCCTTTTTGAGAAATCTTTTCTCCCTTGCTTTTTCACCTGCCCGGAATTGACGGTTCGTCCCGAAAAGCGCCTGAATATTGTCCGTACAAACCGTACAAATCTTACCGCCTGCAAGGCAATTTTTGACCCCCTCATTGCCCCAGCGAGGAAGGAACCTCTCATGTCCATGACCTATCGCCTGCGCCGCACCCTGCCGAGCCATCGCGCTGCCATCATCATGCCCGTCGATCACGGTCTGATCTTCGATCGTATCGACGGTCTGGAAACCCCGTCTGCCCCCTTTCCGCGCTGGGCGGGACATGGCGTCACGGGATTCATGCTCACACCAGGCCAGGTCCGGCAGACCGAGAGTTTCTTTGCCCAGCATCCCGAACTCACCCGCGTTCTGACGATCGATACCTATTACGACTATCGCCAGCTCGACGGGGGAGGGTCGCATGACCTCATCACCTCCATCGAAGATGCTGTGCGCATGGGCGTGGATGCCGTGAAAATGCTCTTCCCGTGGAACATGTCGAATCGCGAACGCGTCGCTCTTTGCCATCGAGCCGGCAAAGTCATTTCGGCGTGCGACCGCTGGGACATTCCCCTGGTGCTAGAGCCGGTTCTGATCGGTGCGCCGCGCTCCGAAGAGGTGATTGTCGAAGAGGAAAAAATCGCCCGGATCGCCTATGATCTCGGTGCCCATGTCATCAAGATCGCCTTCCCCGGCGAAGCGCGCACCAAGCGACTGGTTGAGGAGTTGCAGGTACCTCTCGTAATCGCTGGAGGCCCGCTTGCAGGCAACCCTGCCGATACGCTCGACGCCATCGCACAGACCCTGCGTGCCGGAGCGCGCGGCGTGATTGTGGGCCGCAATATCTGGCAGCGTGAGCACAACGTCGCGATCTCCCTGCTGGGTCAGATCAACGATCTTGCAAAGTCAGTCCGCTTTGCAGACTGACGCACCGGCTCTAGCGTAACCTCAACTCCAGAGGCAGGGAATTCGTGATGGGATTCGAAGATGTTGCTGCCGGTCTCGATATCGGCAGCACCAATATGAAGGCCCTGGCCATCACGCGGGACGGCCGGGTCATCGGCCGCACCTCCCTGCCCACACCGAGACGCGAGCATGATCTGATGATCGACGCGCGCCGATTGCTCGACCAGGCAGAAACTCTTCTGCGCGATCTTTGCGGTACCCGCTATCGCATTGCGACAATCGCCGTCGCAGGCATCGGCGAAGACGGCATGCTGGTCGATCGCAGTCTTGTCCCCCTGACACCCGCCCTGGCATGGTTCGACCCGAGAAGAAGGGAATTATTCGATCTGTTTGCGGCTACGCTACCGCCCTGCCCGGCATCGGGCATCGCAACGGATGCCTTTCGAACGATGACCGGCTGGTACTGGGCCGTCAGGCAGCAGGGCCATGAACAGGCCCACTCCTGGCTGGCACTGACCGATTATGTGGCGTCGTTCTGGAGTGGCCGACTCTTCATCAGCGACACGCTGGCGGCTCGCAGCGCGGCCTTTCTGCCCAAAGAGCAACGCTGGTGCCATGAGCGGGTCGAGGCCACGCTCGGCACGCTCGCGCTCCTGCCGCCAATCAGGCGCACAGGCGACATTGTCGGGCCCGTAAGAGGCAAGACAGCCATTGCCAGAGAAGTTTTCACCGATAATGCCGTGGTCGTAGCAGGCGGTCATGATCACCCGATCGGCGGCTGGGGCATTGCCCAGATCGCGCCGTGCGCCATCCTCGATTCGATGGGCACGGCTGAGGTAATCGTCACCCAGAGCGCAGATTTTCCGACTGGCGGGCATAACGCATTCGATGTCGCCCCTGGCATTCGCTCCCGGGGCGCGACACTTCTCTGCGTTGAAGAACTCGCCCGCAATCTTGCCTGGGCACGGCAGGAACCGGAAACAGCCTCTTTTATCGAGAGGCTTTTTTCAGGTGCAGAAGCCCCGGATTCATATCTCGAAAGCGATTGTTTCGAGCGCGGGTCTCATGGTGGGGGTGAACCCTGCTTCCGGGAACCCGTGCCCGATAAACCGCTCTCACGCGCCTCTGCGATCGTCGGGGCATTGGCGCGTGCTGGCAATGAGGCGGTCTCGCACTTCTCAAGGCTCGGCCATGACGGCGCGCAAGCCTTCATGGCGGGCGGCTGGGCCCGGGCTCCTGGCTGGGTCGCTCTCAAAACCCGGCTTTCGACGCAGGCTTTCCATATTGTCAGGGAGCCCGAATTGACCGCTGCCAGCGCTGCCCTTCTGGCCGCACGGGCGATCGGCTGGTCACCCAGCGCGCGGGAACTCCTCATGCCGTGCGACGCACGCGACCAGCTATAGGCAGGGTGCCCTCGTCCGGTTGAGTTCTCTCAGACCTCCAGCCGGTCGAGAAGGCTCTCTATCATGCGAGATAGGCGTGTCCGAAAAGCCGATAATGCACGAGGGCGGGCCACAGACGATAGACATCGATTGATCGTTCATAGCCTTCGGGCAGGGGCCCGTAGCTGCGCCAGAAGATTTCGGGCGGCGAGGAGAACAGCGTCAGCATGGCAAAATCGGCGCTTGCATCCCCGATGAAAGATGCCGGATCGATCAGTACAGCTCTGGTCTCATCACGCTCGGCTCGGGTCAGAATGAAATTACCACCCCAGAGGTCACCATGAAGCAGGCAGGGGCGCGGCGTCTGGGGAAGAAAACGCTCCAGCGTTGTCGCCACGTGACTTACCCTTGCCGCGATCTCTCTGGGCATGAACGGGAGACAGGGGGTGAGACGGTAGTCGCGCCAGAAATAACGCCAGTCAGACGCCCAGCCATTGGTAATCGGCATGGGTCTGAAAACGTAATCTTCCGCCCAGCCATAACGGGGCGGTTGACTTGCTCCGTGCAGGGTCGAGAGCGTCCTGCCCAAAGCCGCCCATCCAGCTTCGGACAGCCGGACCGCCGGCATGAAAGACAGGACGAGCAGATCTCGCTGCGCGGCGAGTATCTCCGGCACTGGCGCACCGGTCCTGCCAATGGCACGCAGCATGGTGGCCTCTGCCGCCGCCTGACCGCCAAGCTTGACGACAGCCTCGCGGCCCGACTCAAACCGAAGATGCCAGATTTCAGAGAGGTCGCCCCCCCCATTGGCGCAGCGTCGAAGCTGAATGCCTCCCCAATGAGAAGCGCCGCGCTCTCGAGCCGTGTAGGCATCAGGAATCGAGCGTGAAGCTGGCCAGACTGGCACAGCCAAGCGCGATTTCCTGCCAGGCCGTCTCGAAATCGATATCCTTGCCATAAAACGGGTCGGAAATTTCCTCGCCGCGCCGTTCGGGCACATAGTCAAGCAGAAGACGGATGCGTTCCTGGTCGATTTTGGGAGCCAGACGACGCAACGCCCGCAAATGGCCGGAATCAAGCGCGATGATGTGATCGAAACGGGCGAAATCACCTTCCTGAACCTGCCTTGCGACGTAAGTTTCGATATCGAGACCATGACGTTTGGCCACACGGCGGGCGCGGATATCCGGCGCCTCACCCACGTGCCACACGCCGGTCGCAGCAGAATCGATATCCAGAGTCAGACCGCGTTTGGCCGCTTCGGCGCGCATGGCAGCCTCAGCAAGCGGGGAGCGGCAGATATTGCCTGTGCAGACAAAGAGAAAAGAAGGCAGAGGCATAGGGAAATTCCCGCGCAGTCACTATTCATAGCCCTTGGCCAGGCTGACAGACTGGCCATTAAAGGATCGATACAGAATAGACCGCCCAGCGCCGTTGAGAATGGCGCGCCTTATCAAGACTTTGCTACTGTCGACATCAGGAACTTTTCGCTCTCCGGGAGTCCGGTGTGCTCAGCGCGGCCAGCCATCCAGAATATTGTCGCGCACCGAAGCAGGCAAAGTGATGTAATCAAGCTGTCTGGCGCCCTCTTCCCCATCGCGCAGACCGATTTCGAAGAAGCGCTTCACCTCGGGATGTGAGACTTTCGGCACAATGGCATAGGTCGCGCTCATGATCGGCCAGGCATTTTCCCCTGCCCCATCGAGCAGATCGACCACATGCCCAGGGGCATGCAGCCAGTCAGCCTGTGCTGCTGCCGCGGCAAAATTCGCCGGATTGGCCTCGACATAGGCTCCGTCATGGCTTTTCAGGCGCGCATGGGGATATGGTTGTGGCTCGCATAGGCGTACTCCACATAGCCGATACCGCCGATTGTCTCACGCACACTGGCTGCCACCCCGTCATTACCGCGTGCGCCCGCCCCTTCCGTCCAGGCGACCGACGTACCTGCGCCAATCTTTACACGCCATTCCGGCGAGACGTGGGAAAGATAGGACGTAAACACGTAACTCGTCCCTGACGCGTCGGCACGATGGATCGGGGCCACATCGATATCAGGCAGGGCCAGATCGGGATTCAGCGCCTTGATGCGCTTGTCGTCCCATTCGCTGATGCGTCCATCATAAATCGCGGCAAGCGTAGGACCATCGAGACGCAGCACACCCGCAGGGAGCTCGGGCAGATTGACGATAACCACAATGGCGCCAAGGGCTGTCGGAAACTGATATAGCTGATGGTCCGCCAGCAGAGAATTTCCTGCAGGCTTGTCGGAAGCACCGAAATCGACCGTGCCTGCCACGACCTGATTGAGCCCGGCGCCTGACCCGACGCTCTGGTAATTGACGCTGATTCCGCCCTTGTCGCGTGCCAGCACGCCCCAGCTTTCATAAAGCGGGGCTGCAAAGCTCGAACCGGCGCCTGTGACGCTCTGGGCGTACACCGCACTGGGGGAAACGAGAGCTGCAAAAGCAAGCAAAGTCACAATGCGCGAAGACGAAATCATGTCACCGATCAGTTTTCTGTAACAACAACGGGCTTCCTCGGGATAACGTGAGCGTGGAAGACCCGTCTCTTTCATTATCATAGCACGGCACAAGGATCGAAATCCCCATGCAACCCGGTTTTTCCCAAGCCTGGTCCACTTCTCAACGTAGCGAGCGTGCGAGGCGTTGGGCCTGGATCGTGCACATTCTGTTCATCGCGTCGTTTTTCTTCGGCATCACCAGTATTCCCGGTGTGATCGTGGCCTATCTCAAGCGCGGTGACGCACAGGGGACGATCTATGAAAGCCACTTCACCTACGCAATCCGCACTTTCTGGTTGGGTCTGTGCGGCGCGGCAATCGCAGGCATCCTCTGCCTTGTCTTCATCGGCTATATCCTGTTCGGCCTGCTTTTCGTCTGGTGGCTGATCCGCGTGATACGCCCGATCATTGCGCTTACCGACGAAGTGCCGATGCGTAACCCGCGCGGCTGGTTCTGACGAGCGCCCTGCTCTGGTGCCCGGCAGCTGAACGGATTTCAGTTCGCCTTGGGCAGCCAGATACGGCAGGTCATGCCTTTGCCGGGGGCGCTTTCAATGCGCAGGCGCCCACCATGGCGATCAACGATGTGCTTCACGATCGCCAGACCGAGCCCGGTGCCGGTCTGAGAGGCCGTGACACGCCCTTCGACGCGATAGAAGCGTTCGGTCAGGCGCGGCACGTGCTGGCTGTCCACGCCGCGCCCGTTATCGGCAACGGAGATCTCGACCCCCTTGCCATTATCGGCAACGATCCGGACACGGATCTCGATATCCGGCCCTGCATATTTGAGGGCGTTTTCGACCAGATTGAGCAGAACCTGCACGATCTGATCTTCATCAGCCGGAAAGAACAGATCTTCATCGGTAGGCAGAAGGATCAGGCGTGCATAGGATGAGCGTATCAGGATCTGACTGTCTTCGAGCAGACGATCCATGATGTCCTGCGCCGCCACCATGTCATTGGGGCGCATATGCTCCAGACGCTGAACGCGTGAAAGGTAGAGAAGACGTTCGATCAGACGCTCCATACGCGCGGCCTGAGCGGCCATGACGGCCAAAAACTGCTGCTGTGCCGCCGGATCATCAGAAGCTGGCCCCTGAAGGGTTTCGATAAACCCGATCAGCGACGCCAGCGGTGTGCGCAGCTCATGACTCGCATAGGCCACGAAATCGGCGCGCATACGGTCCACCACCTCGAATTCCGAACAATCTTCGAGCACGGCAAGCACGCCATCGACCCAGCCGATGTCACTGGCGAAACGCTCGGACCATTTGCGAAAGGTCACCTGCACGATGCGCCGTACCGGCACATCCAGTTCAACGCGGGTGACAACGCCTGTCTCAGGCGTCAATGTCGCCAGCACCGACTGCACCGCCGGATGACGGATCACGGCACCCAGCGCATCGCCGAACGTGGAATGCGCGACCCGATTGGCATGGTAGATACGCCCGCCCTGATCGAGCAGCACGGCCGGAATGGGCAGAAGATCGCAAAAGGCGGGAGCCTCGGCCCTTCGCCATGGGTGGGTTTGGGCGTAAGGGCGGTGGGGGGAGGCAGAACCAGCTGTCGCCGCCAGGCGCGCCACGAAAAACCCCAACCCAGAAGCGAAAACGCCAGAAGCGCGATGAGAGCAAAGGTCAGGGCCGGGCTCCCTCAGGCCTGATCGTCGAGCGCGTAACCGGCGGAGCGCACGGTACGCACATAATCCATCTCGTCATCCAGATTAAGCGCCCGGCGCAGGCGGCGGATATGCACATCGATCGTGCGCAGCTCGACATGCACATTCGAGCCCCAGACCTTCTGCAGAAGATCTTCGCGCGAAAAGACGCGCCTCGGATGACGCATCAGGAATTCGAGCAGGCGGAATTCGGTCGGACCCAGCGTCAGGGCGCGGCCATTGCGTTCGGCACGATGAGTCTGCAAATCGAGCTGAAGATCGGCGAAATTCAGCACATTCTGCTTGACCGGCTGGGTGCGGCGCAGCAGCGCACGCAAACGGGCATCCAGCGCCTCGATGCTGCAGGGCTTGGCGATATAATCATCCGCCCCGCTATCGAGCCCGCGAATACTATCCTGCTCATCGGCGCGCGCCGTCAGCATCAGCACCGGCAGATCATGCAGCGAAGACGTGCCTCTGATGCGTCGGCAGAGATCGAGACCCGACATGCCCGGCAACATCCAGTCGAGCACGATCGCATCGGGGCGCGCACGCGAGATGTGCTCCCAGGCCTGTTCTGCCTCGGGAAAAGCCGAGACGTCATAGCCCAGCTTGTCGAGATTATAGCGTATCATCAGCTGAAGAGACGGATCATCCTCAACGACAACGATCTTTACGAGTCCGCCGCTCATCGTGAAACCAGATCATCCCCGGCTGCAATACCACCGCGCGGACGCACGGCAGGCAGGTTTTCGCCTGTCACAGCGTAATAGACGCGCTCGGCAATATTTGTGGTGTGATCGCCGATACGCTCGAAATTCTTCGCAATAAAAAGAAGATGCGTGCAGGGGCTGATATTGCGTGGGTCTTCCATCATATAGGTGACCAGCTCGCGGAACATCGCCGTGTAATACTCATCTACCTCGCGATCAGCCTGCCAGACTTCGGTGGCGCGGTCGGCATCCTGCTGGGTCACGGCATCGATGACACGACGCAGATTTTCCTGCACCAGTCGGCCCATGCTGCGCAGACCCGAGAGCGAGATCTGACGATCAACCAGATCGAAACGCTGGCTGCGCCGGGCAATCGAGGCTGCATAATCGCCGATACGTTCAAGATCGCCAGTGATCTTGAGCGCCGCCACGATCTCACGCAGATCGCCCGCCATCGGGCTACGCAGGGCGAGCAGACGGATAGCCAGGGCTTCGACATCGCGCTCGAGCATATCGACCTGCGGGTCCTGGGCGGGGGCCGCCTGGGCTGCGTCTTCGTCATGCTCGGTAACGGCGGCGACGGCCTGCGCCACCTGACTTTCGACGATACCGCCCATACGCGCCATCATGGCGCGCATCCGGTCGAGTTCCTGCTCGTAGCTCTTGACGGTGTGGAGGCTGTCCGCTGGCATAATTGCTTGTCCCTACCCGCTTGGGGAAAACTTAACCGAAACGCCCGGTGATATAATCTTGTGTCTGCTTCTGACGCGGATTGGTGAACATCCGGTCAGCGCTGTCCATTTCGATCAGGGAGCCGAGGTAAAAAAAACGCGACCTGATCGGCGCAACGTGCCGCCTGCTGCATGTTATGCGTCACGATAGCGATTGTGAAATCCTGTTTGAGCTCGTCGAGCAGCTCTTCGATGCGCGCGGTCGAAATCGGATCGAGCGCCGAAGTCGGTTCATCGAGAAGGAGAACTTCGGGCTTGGTCGCAATGCTGCGCGCAATGCACAGGCGCTGCTGCTGACCGCCGGACATGCCCCCTGCTGGCTCTTTCAGACGGTCACGCACTTCTTTCCACAGCGCCACGCGGGTCAGCACGTCTTCGACACGCGCATCCATCTCGGAGCGTGAAAGCTTTTCGTGCAGACGAACACCGAATGCGATGTTGTCATAGATCGACATCGGGAACGGCGTCGGCTTCTGGAAAACCATGCCGATGCGTGACCGCAGCCTGTTGAGATCCAGCGCAGGGTCGAGAATATTTGCGCCATCGAAAAGAACCGATCCCGTTGCCTTCTGGCCCGGATAGAGATCGTACATGCGGTTGAAAATGCGCAGAAGCGTGGATTTGCCACAGCCTGACGGGCCGATCATGGCGGTGACGTTCTGCTTGCGGAAATCCATGGTAATGGATTTGAGCGCCTGTTTCTCACCGTAATAGAAATCCAGCTCACGCACGGCGAGAGCGGCCTCTGGCGAGGCGGCGTTCTTCGACGAGAGAGAGATATCCTGCAGGGCTTCGCTCATGAGCGTAACGTCCTCTTGCTTATGACTGTTTGCTGCGGAAGCCGAACCGCACGATGATGTTGATGCTGAGAACGCCCATCGTGACCAGCAGCGCGCCGGTCCAGGCGAGGCGTACCCAGTCGTCATAGGACGCGCCAGCATATTGGTAGATGGCAATCGGTAGGCTCGCCATGGGTTTGTTGAGGCTGAAAGACCAGTTCTGATTGCCCAGAGAGGTGAACAGAAGCGGCGCGGTCTCGCCGCTGACGCGCGCCAGCGCCAGAAGGATGCCGGTCAGTACGCCCGGCAGGGCCGAACGCAGACAGAGAAACAGCACCACACGCCAATGCGGCGCGCCGAGTGCCGAACCCGCCTCGCGCATCGCAACAGGCACGAGGCGTAGCATGTCTTCGGTCGTGCGCACGATGATGGGCACGGCCAGAATGGCAAGCGCCACAGACCCGGCGAGACCGGAGAAATGACCAAATGGCGCGACGAGCACGAGATAGACGAACAGACCGATCAGGATTGACGGTGCCGAAAGCAGCACGTCGGAGACGAACCGGACCGACGTCGCAAATTTCGAGCCATTGCCGAATTCAGAGAGATAGATACCGCAGCCCAGACCGATGGGGGTCGCGATAATGAGTGCCACAGCCGTCTGGATGAGACTGCCAAGAATGGCATTGGCGAGACCGCCATTGCTGCCGGGCGGGCCCATCGGGTGGATCAGTGCCGCGATAGACAGACCGGCGAGGCCGTTCCAGAGTAGTGTCCACAGGATCGAGGCCAGAGCGAGCACGAGAAGACCCGTGGCTGCAAAGCTCATGGCCGTTGCCAGACGATCCATCACCAAACGTTGCGTGGCGCGCGGATCCTTGCGCCAGCCCTCTCCCATGGTCTTGCTCATGCTTTTTTCTCCCGCAGCAGCCAGCGTGCAATCGCAAGGTCGTGAAGGAAAGCAGCATCAGAATGAAGCCGAGCGCCAACAGGGAGGACAGTTTGAGGCTGCCTGCGGCGCTCTCTGGAAATTCGAGCGCGACCAACGAGGCTACCGTGTTGCGCGGGGCAAAGAGCGACCAGCCGATCGTATTGGCGTTGCCGATCACGAAGGTAACGGCCATGGTTTCACCAAGGGCACGGCCCATACCCAGCACCACGCCACCGATCATGCCGGCCCGCGACCAGGGAACGATGACCCGCCGCATGACCTCCCAGCGCGTGGCACCCAGCCCGTAGGCACTCTCCTTGAGCATGGGGGGCATGACAGCAAACACGTCACGCATGACTGCCGTGACAAAAGGCGTGATCATGACCGCCAGTACGATACCGCCCGTCAGAAGGCCGTAGCCGAACGGTGCACCGTGCACGAGCCAGCGAATGCCCGGCACATGGCCGAAATGATGACGAAAGAAGGGCTGCACATGCTGCGCCATGAAGGGCACGACAATGAAGAAACCCCACATGCCGAAAATGATGGACGGCACGGCAGCAAGAAGCTGCACGGCTGTGCCCACCACACCGGCCACCATCGGTGGCGCGATATTGGTCAGCCAGAAGGCGGCCCCGAAGGCCAGAGGCACACCGATCAGAACGGCGATCAGCGTCGAACCGATCGTACCGAAAACTGGCGCGAGCGCACCGTATTCGTTGGTGACCGGGTTCCAGATATCGCGAATGACGAAAGACGGACCGAAGGTGCTGAAGGCCTTGCTGCCACCGAATGCCATGGTGAGAACGAGCCCGCCAAGCGAAACAAGAACCAGCAGGGCGCAGGCAGCGACAAGCAGCCGAAAGAGGCGATCGCCCTTCCAGAATGGAATTTTACGGGCTTCCTGTATCGGTGCAGGCTGGGTCCGCGGAGCGGCAGCGCTAGTCATTCGGTCGGTACGTCCTGGCTCAGACAAGAAGTAAATCAGGTCAACAAGGCACCATGTGCCAGTCTGTCGTGTAGCTTCCCCGTCACGATGAGACAACAAGCCTCGCCAATCAGGTGACATGAATATTTCATGACACGATCAAAACTGTCGGCCTTCCGCCCAGCCGTGCAGGAAAAAATGCATCAACGGCCCAAGGGGCCAGCCTTTCACGTCCTGATGGAACTTCCGATAGGCGCTGCCGGACCAGGGCTTCGCGATCTGCCTGTCTCGCAACAGGGCGGGAGCGTTATCAAGATGCACAGGTAACGCGGACGCTGCTTTGGCCCAAGGCAGATAGAGATGAAGCATGCCGTCATAGCGCGACAGGTAATGCGTCTCGTCTTCGAGCAGGATATCGACGAGGTGGCGCCCCGGAAGATTGGGCGTGGCAGCGTAGCGCATGAGGGCAGCGCGATCATTCGGGTCGAGCAGGGAATTGGAGAGCTTCGCCCGTGCTCGGCGCTGCATCTCCTCAAACTCATGATTATGCCAGTGCAGATAGGAAAAACGTGTCAGGGCATAACCGGGGGCGAGGCGGGAGGACGGGTTGTGCTGGCCATTATCGACGACAGCAATGCTGCGCGCAGGCAGCAGGCCCTTGATGAACGCGGTGTCGAGTGCAAACCACCCAGGCTGCGAGGGGATATTGAAGAGCGAGCTGCCGATGCGCAACGCCCGTTTTTCGCCAAGATGAGACGCGAACTCCTCCAGGATACGGTCCCGGCTTGTCGAGAGTCCCTCATCGCCGATGACGACGAGGAACTCGTCGCAATCGACCGGCAGGGCAAAATCATAGACCTCGGTGTCGTCCCACAACCTGATCTGCTCGGCAAAATGCAGCCCCTTGCCGTGAAAATCAGACGGATCATCCCGGTCACGCCTTACCGTAGCGCCACACCGCTCTGCCTGTACCAGGAGATGCAGCGTAAGGGGGTCATGCGAACCGTTATCGAAAATTGTCAGGTTTTCAAAACCGAAAATTCGGCCGTAATACGAAAGCCACGCCATGAGCATAGGGCCTTCATCGCGCTGCATCATGACGATGCGTATTGTGGTCAGGGGCGTCATGAATGAAGCCTATGAGAGCAAGGTCGGGGCATTAATCTAGCCATAAAGACGGAACTGCTGCATTTCAGCATGCAACGACATAAAACGGTTTTCGATCCGATCGGCACGAAAGACAGAATATGCACGCTGCCCCAACCAACAGCCCGTTCATCGGTTATAGCGATGGTCTTCAAAAAGAAATCCTGATCGGATGGGCCGTGAACCGGCTTGATCCAAACACGCCAGCGCGCCTACATATTCTAATCGATGGACAGGAAATTGCTCAAATCCTGGCAGATCAATCGCGCAGTGACGTACAAACAGCTCTGAAAATGCCCCATGACAAGGTGGGGTTCACGTTTCCCATCCCCTCCAAATTCATGGATGGAAAAGAACATGACATTTCAATACGTCTGCCGGATCGTACCGCCTTACCTATAGCCGATGAAACTGTACCATCAGGAAAAACACTGGTTCACAAATTTACTATAGAATCCAGACCCGAATACACAAGTTGCGTTGATGGAATCAAGCAGGGCGCTCTCAAGGGCTGGATCCTGCAGAAAATGCCGGGCGAGAAAGAATGGCGTGGCGACTGCGTGGTTTCGGTCTCGGCCAATGGCGTTCTCGTGGCGCAGGTCAAAGCCGATCGTTATCGCGGCGACGTGGCGGCAGCCGTCGGTTGTAATCCGAATTGTGGCTTCGATATCCCTATCCCGCAACGCTTTCGTGGCTCGTCGCCCCGCAGCTTCTCTGTGAAGGTCCTGCCCGAGGGCGAGGAACTCATGGGGAGCCCGTTCACCAGCTCCATCGCCGATGATGCGCTCGAAACCCGCCTGCTCGATATCGCGGAAACCATCGACAAGCTGCATCGCGAGCTGACGAAGCTTCGCACGGAAATACGCAGCGCCATCCCTCAGGCAGGCTATAATCTCGGCAATTACGACCGCTGGGCGTCGCTCTATTACGCCGCATTGCGCGAGCGAACGGCGATGCTGCGCATCAAGGCGCCGATCGCAGAAGAAGCACTCGTCACCGTTCTCTGCCCGACATACAAACCGCTCAAAGCCGACTACGTGACGGCCATCAACTCGGTCATCAGCCAGACCTGGCGCAACTGGGAGCTCATCCTGATCGACGACGGGATGGTCTGCCCCCAGACCACAGCCTGATGCAGGATTTCGCAGCGAAGGACAGCCGCATCCGAGTTCTGCCGCTCAAGAAGAATCTCGGCATTTCGGGCGCTACCAATGAGGGGATGAAAGCGGCAAAAGGGCAATATACGGTCTTCTTCGACCATGACGACATGATGGTCGATGTCGCGCTCGAAACCATGATGCGCAAGATGCAGGAGACCGGCGCCCTTCTGCTTTATTCGGATGAAGACAAGGTCGATCAGGCCAATAACTGGCAATCACCCAACTTCAAGCCGGATTTCAACTACCGCTATCTGCTGGGCTGCAATTACATCTGTCATCTGACCATGATCCAGACCGCTACCATGCATGAGGTCGGGCTTTTGCGAGCAGAATATGACGGGGCTCAGGATCACGATTTCATTCTACGCGCCTGCGAGATCCTGCCCCATGAGAAGATCGCTCATGTGCCTGAGCTGCTCTATCACTGGCGCATGACTCCCAATTCGACGGCGGTGACGGTTGGCAACAAGAATTATGCCATAGCGGCCGGGGTGAAGGCCGTCTCGGATCATCTCACACGGCGCGGCTACAAGGCGGATGTTTCCTCCATCAACGGGCTGACGCTCTATCGCGTGGACTGGCGCCTGACCGACACCCCGTCTGTCTCGATCATCATCCCGTTCAAGGATCAGATCGACATCACCCAGCGCTGTGTCGAAGCGCTGCTGGAGCATACAGATTACGCCAACTTCGAAATCGTTCTGGTCGATAACTGGTCGGTCACGCCTCAAGCGCGAATCTTCATGGAAGAATTCGGCGCTCGCAAGAGTATCCGCTTTCTGACCATCGAAGAGCCCTTCAACTACTCACGCCTCAACAATATTGCGGCGCAGACCTGTCAGTCGGATTATCTGCTTTTTCTGAACAACGACGTTTTCGTCGAGCAGAAGAACTGGCTGCGCCTGATGATGAACGAAGCGCTTGCGGGCGATCGAGTGGCCGCTATAGGGGCAAGGCTGCTTTACCCCAACAGGACCATCCAGCATGCCGGTGTCGTCGTCGGCCCGACTGGCGTGGGCGCTCATGCCCATCGCGGCTGCGGTCCCGAGGATTATGGCTATATCGGGCGTATTCTTCTCAGCCATGAAGTAACCGCCGTGACAGCCGCCTGCATGCTGGTGCGCCGCGAGATATTCGAAGAAGTCGGGTGCTTCGATGAAGAGGGCCTGAAAATTGCCTATAACGATGTCGATCTTTGCCTCAGAATCCGCTCTGCCGGATACCGCATCATCTATTGCGCCGAAGCCGTAGCCGACCATCATGAGAGCCTGACACGCGGCTCTGACGATGTACCCGAGCAGGAGGCGCGCTTCTTCGAAGAGGGACAGGTCATGCAAAAACGCTGGGCCGGTCAGGCGATTTACGAACGCGACCCGGCCTATCCGCGCTTCTTCACGGTCGACCTGCAGCCGTTCTTCGATCTGGTCGACCCGCGGAGCACATAAAAAAGGGGGCCAAGCCCCCTTTTTTACACGCCTGGCGGCATATTTTTACGTGACTTGAACTCTTCGGCGATGCTGATCAGATAGATCACGAAACCGCCGAGAGAGAGCGCAAGCCCTACCCAGCCGACCGAGGTCCAGCCAAGCCCGGCCGAAATGGCCAGACCGCCCAGCCATGGCCCTACGGCATTCGCAATGTTGAACGCGCTCTGATTGAGGGCAGCTGCCAACCCCTCGGCCCCGACCGCGACGGTCAGCAAACGGGCCGATACGATGGTCGCTAAACCGCCACTTGCGCCGATCATGAAGACATTGATCGCAAGCGGGATGAATTTATGCGAAGCCTCAGGGAAGCCAGCCATCGCTGCAGCACCCATCAGCAATACGCCAGCAAGGGTCGGCATCATCTTGTGATCGGCCAGCCACGCGCAGACGAGCGTACCGATCGTCATGCCGACGCCGAAAACAGCCAGCATGATCGGCACATAGGATTCCGGCACCTTCGTCACATGAATCATGATCGAGGCGAGGTACGTGTAAACACAGAAGACGCTGCCGAAGCGACCGCGCCGATCGCGAGCGTCAACCAGACCTGCTTGATCTTGAGAGCCGTAAATTCGTTCAGGATGCTGGCATCCTTCTTTGGCGCGTCTTTCGGCGCGAAGAGAACGATCAACAGCGACGTGCAAAGCGCGAGAAACGCAATCAGAGCAAAGGCCCAGCGCCAGCCGATAAGCTGCCCGATCCCATTCGCCAGAGGAACGCCCCCGATTGTGGCAATCGTCAGGCCGAGGATGACACGCCCCACGGCCTGCGATCGCTTGTTGGGAGGCACAAGAGATGAGGCCAGAATGCTGGCAATACCGAAATAGGCCCCATGAGGCAGGCCGCTGATGAACCGGCAGGCGAGGAAGACCAAATAATTGGGCGCAATCGCGCTCAAACCGTTACCCAGCATGTAGAAAAGCATCATGCTGATCAGCATGGTACGTCGGCTGATACCGGCGCTGAACAGAGCGATGGTCGGCGCGCCTATGCACACACCTGCGGCATAGAGCACAATCGCATGACCCGCCTCGGGGTCGCTCACTCCGAATGTGTGGGCGATCATGGGCACAAGACTCATCGCGGCAAATTCTGCCGTGCCGATTGCAAAGGCGCCCAAGCCCAGACTAAAAAATATGATACGTATATCACGCACCGACCGAGCCAGATCGCCAGATCTCAAGCCGCTCATGCCAACCTCAGCCATTCTCTAAATTGTCATCTTGAATCAGGCGCGCCCATGGAAATCACCGCCAACCCCGAGACGATTGCTGCCCTTACCCTAGCTTCGGACCAATACGAAGAGGCTTTGGCGCAAAATGACGTCGCAACACTCGACGCCCTGTTCTGCGACGTCCCGAACGTGATCCGCCTCGGCGCTACCGAAAATCTGTTCGGCCCCGAGGAGATCGCCGTTTTCCGCCGCCATCGGACCGGAGGCGCCCCGCCACGCGAGCGCCTGAGACGAGAAATCGTCGCTCTGGGGGCTCATGCGGGCAGCGTCACGATCATCTTCAAAAATCTGCGAACGAACCAGACCGGCCGACAGAGCCAGACCTGGATTCGGCAAAACGACACCTGGCGCGTGTTGATTGCACATGTGTCTTTCCTTGTCTGAGCACGAAACCGACCCATATCATGGACGTTCCATCGTCATCGCTTTCTGCGAATGTCCGATAGCCAAATCGTAAGGGTGAAACCATGACAACGAAACATGCGATGCACACGACACAGAATGCTCTCAAGTCGAATGCAAAGACCGTCTCGATCGAGACACTGAATGCACGCCTCGCCGATCTAATCGATCTGGCACTGATCACCAAGCAGGCCCACTGGAACCTCAAGGGCCCGCAGTTCATCGGTGTTCACGAAATGCTCGATGGCTTCCGTGACAGCGTTGATAATCTGGTTGACGAAGTTGCAGAACGCGCCGTTCAGCTCGGCGGCACGGCCTATGGCACGACGCAGGATGTGACCAAGAAATCAGCCTGTGCGCCCTACCCGACCGATATCTACAAGATCGCCGACCACATCTCGGCGCTGATCGACCGCTATGCGACGGTCGCGAATAACGTGCGCGCTGCAATCGACATTACCGATGAAGCTGGTGACGCCGATACAGCCGATCTGTTTACCGAAGCCTCGCGTGCCCTCGACAAGCATCTCTGGTTCCTTGAGGCTCATACGCAGGAGCCGACCGGTCAGATGCGCGACGGCGACCACAGTGGCGCCCGTTAAACGCGACCTGCTTTGAAATAGCTTACAGGACGTGAAGATCTCTGCTTCCAATTGGAGGCAGAGATTTTTTTTTGACTTTTTATTCAGAAAACCTTTCCGAAAAAACGGAAAATTCTCCTGATTATTTCATTATTTAAAACACAATCCTGATCGTTGATGTATTTTAACGATTGAACGGAACTTTTATCGATAAAACCCAAAAAATGACGTAACTGTAAATTATGAGAGCGGTACTTTAACGACATAACCCTCCTAGCGCCCCAGGGCTGTCAACATGAGGGTGAAACATTATGGCCATTGTCACGATCGTTGGGAGCTCAGGCACTGCAATCCACGTTACTGTCACTGGTGGCAAGGCGCAGGATCTGGCGGAAGTCTATGCCCAGCAGATGTCAGATGCCTATGCGCGCGACAATCTTACGACGGTGCTTCTCTCGCCAGGCGTGCCATCCGAACACGATGCCAATGGTCAGATCTATGGTGGTTTTGTCACGACAGGCGGCAGCTACTCACCTACTGGCACCTATGATTTCCTCGGTGCGGGCGCCCTGAACGCCACACCTGGCATAAACACGACTTTGAGTGACCGCGTTACGATTGACGGATCGGGCGTCACGTCGACAGGCATTCTCTCCGTTCTGGGCGGAAGCACCGCCGGGCTGACCTACGAGGCGGGCGCCAGCAATGGCAGCTTTCTGGCAACAAGCGGCGACAATTTTTTCAATGGTGGCACCCAGAGCGCAAGCTGGACCATTCTCACAGCTGAAGGGAACGATACCGTTCTTGCCACGAATGGCACCAACACGATCAACGCTGGTGCGGGAAACAATGTCATCACGCTGCAGAAGGGCATTAATACCGTAATTTCGGAAGGGCAGGATACGATCACGGGTGTTGAGGGTGGCAGCAACACGATCACACTAGTTGCCGGCAAGTCGGTTGTGTCGCTTGGCAGCGGATCACTGGTGAATGACAATGCAACGATCGGTAGCCTGATAACCGTTGGCGACAACAGCACGGTGCAGGCAGGCCAAGGTTCGACTGTCATCTTCTCGGGCGCCAACGGCACGTTATCGGGCGCTCAGAACGACACGGTCTCCGCGCTGGGAAATCTGTCCGTGCTCTATGGCAGCAACCAGACGATCAGCGTCTCGGGCTCGCTGCAATTCATTGCAGGCACAGGCAATACCCATATTTCAGCCGCTCAGAGCACGCTCTGGGGGGCAAACGACCTCTCGGCGACAGTTACTGCTGGGAACTCCGCTCTATGGACCGGTAATCAGCTGGGTTCGAGCAGTAACGAGCTGATCGATGCGTCGTCGTCGCAAGGTACGTTCGACGCCTGGACCGGTGCTGGCAACCAGACCGTTATCGGCGGGCAGGCCACCAACCATTTTGTTTTCGGCACCGAATATAACGGAAACTCGGATGCCAGCTACGCGACAGTTACAGGCGGCAGCGGAGCAGCCAACACATTCGGTGTTCTCGCTGGCCACACAGCGGGTGATATCACGATCACAGATTTCGCCGCAGCCAGCGGAAACAAGTTCTTCATGTACAATTATAAGCCCGAAGATGCCGGGGCAGCCGTCAAGAGCCTGCTTGCAACCGCAACGGTTCAGGGCGGCAACACGGCGATCATGCTGGATAACAACATGAAAGTTACTTTCCTGGGCGTGACCGATCTGAACTCGTCCAATATCGTCATCAGCTAAAACCGTATCCGACCTGCACCATTGTGACAGGTCGAAGCGGGCTGCTCAGCGATTGACGAGCGCCATATTGCCTTCATTGTAGCGCGGGCCCGCAACATGTTCGGCGGTCAGCGCCTTATCGAGTTCGGCCACGTCATCGTCGCTCAGATGAACATCTAGCGCACCGAGATTCTCATCCAGATATCGCGTTCTCTTTGTGCCCGGTATCGGTACGATATCCGGTCCCTTGGCTAGCAGCCAGGCCAGAGCGATCTGCGCTGGCGTAGCTGGTGGCGCGCTGCCATGTCTCCGACGCAGGCAGCGGCTTCATGTTGGCATCGTAGCACGCCCCCATGAAACGCGGGTCCGTACGGCGAAAATCGGCCGCAGGATAGGATTCCGCGGGCTGCGCCGTCCCTGTCAGAAAGCCGCGGCCCAAAGGACTGAACGGCACAAAGCCGATTCCGAGCTCGCGAAGCACGGGCAGAATATCGGATTCTACATTACGTTCCCAAAGAATATTCGCTCTGGAGTGCCGTGACGGGATGCTCGGCATGAGCCTCTCGTATGGCGGTGACACCGGCCTCGGACAGGCCAAAATGCAAAACCTTGCCCTCTTCGATCAGGCGCCCGACCGTGCCTGCCACTTCAGCCATCGGCACGGCGGGATCGACACGATGCTGATAGAGTAGATCGATCCTGTCGGTTTGCAGACGCTGCAACGATGCCTCGACAACCTCTCGAATATGGGCGGGACGACTATCCACCCCATTCGCCTTGCCGTTTTCGATCCTGAAGCCGAATTTGGTTGCGATCTTGATGCGGCTGCGTCGTGAAGCGAGGGCGTGGCCCAGCAATATCTCATTGGCAAAAGGACCATAGACTTCGGCCGTATCGAACAAGGTGATGCCGCGTTCTATGGCACGGTCGAGCGTCGCAAGGCTCTCATGCTCGTCTGCGGCGCCATAGGACTGGCTCATGCCCATGCAGCCCAGCCCAAGTGCCGAAACCCTGAACCCCGACGATCCGAGAACCCGATAGTCCATCCGCTGCACGCTCCCTGCCTGTTTGATCTTGTAAAAGAGAAAGCCTGTCCGGGTCCTTGGTTGCGTTCAGGCGTGAGTATCGCTGCCAGGTCGGCGCAAGAGTCGCGTGAGATATCCCATCATCATGGTCTCGTCCGCAGAGAGCGCATGGGCGCCTGCCTCGCCTTCAAGCAGAGTCTCTGCCTTGCGTGCGAAAGCTTCGCGCAGACTACCATCGAGATAGCCGGTCAGGATCTGCGGGTGAATGTAGCATTTACGGCAGACCGAGGGCGTATTGCCGAGCTGCGCTGCCACCTGCTCGATCGTCCGCAACACGTTCTTCTTGGCCCGCGCTTGGTGTCGCTCTGCGCCAGGCTCGATAATGTGAGGGCAGCAAGATGGGTGGCGGCCCAG
This sequence comes from Asaia platycodi JCM 25414, assembly GCF_000614545.1. Taxonomy (GTDB): domain Bacteria; phylum Pseudomonadota; class Alphaproteobacteria; order Acetobacterales; family Acetobacteraceae; genus Asaia; species Asaia platycodi. The sequence continues at coordinate 184,530 of NZ_BAKW01000004.1, forward strand.
GTTCGAAAATCCTTCGCGGTGATATCTTCGCCGGTGATTTCCTGCAGATAGGCATTCACGTCATGGGAGTGGATGTCATGTCGCTCCCCTTCGTCATCGAGATACTGAAAAAGCTTCTGCCCCGGCAGATCCTGCAATCGTGCGAGCACGCGAACGAGACGCGGATCCTTGACCTCAAGATGCGCTTCGATTCCGTGCTTGCCTTTAAAGTCGAGTGCGATCTGGCCGCCCTTCAGCTTCACATGGCGATGCCTCAACGTCGTCAACCCGAAGCTGCGGTTCTCTCTGGCATAACTTTCATTACCGATGCGCGCCATGGTGCGCTCCATCAGCCGAACCACCGCTGCCAGTACACGCCTGCGGTCGAGCTGGGGATGGCGCAGATCCTGATCCACCCGATGACGGATTTCGGGCAGTTTTTCGCCAAAGACGAGCATACGCGCGAATTTGTCTTCATCACGCACGAGGCGCCAGCGCGGATGGTAGCGATATTGCAGTCGACCGCGCTTGTCCTTGCCAACTGCCTGAAGATGCCCTCGTGGATTGGCGCAGATCCAAACATCGCCATAGGCCGGTGGGATGGCGAGGGATTTGATACGCTTGAGCACCGCTTCATCCGTAATGCGCTCGCCCTGCGTATCGCGATAGAAAAAGCCCCGTCCTGCACGATGGCGCGTAACACCGGGTCTGCTGCGATCTACATAAACGAGCCGCGCCGCCTTCGCATGATCGCGGGCTTCCTGCTCGGCATTACGGGTCGTGTCTTCACTCATGAGGCGCTCTCCCAGTTGGGAGGGGGAGAGCGCGGGAGAGAGCCGTTGGTTGCACCCCCTTCCCCGGCAAGATTCAGTTGCCGGGCAGCCGGATCAGATAATCGAAAGCTGAAAGCGCACTTTTGGCCCCCTCGCTACAGCGATCACGATCTGCTTGTACGGTGTCGTCGTCGCATCGCCCGCAGCAAACACACCCGGCACAGAGGTGGCGCCATGATCATCCACCCTGATCTCACCGAAATCGTTCAATGCCAGCGTGTTGCGCAGCCATTCCGTGTTGGGCAACAGGCCGATCTGAACGAAAACACCTTCGAGGTCGATATGATGATCCTTGCCGTCTCCACCGCGATAGGTCAGGCCGTTCACCTTGGTGCCATCGCCTTCAATCGTCGACGTCAGGGCCTCGGTCAGCACGGTGACGTTGGGCAGCTCAGCAGCTTGTCCTGAAGCACCTTGTCCGCCTTCAGCTTCGAGCTGCGCTGAAGCAACGTGACATGGCCAACAATACCGGCCAGATCTATCGCCGCCTCGACACCGCTATTGCCACCACCGGCAACCGCGACGCGCTTGCCTTATAGAACGGGCCGTCGCAATGCGGGCAATAGGCTACACCCTTTGTGCGATATTGCTCCTCACCCGGCACGCCGAGCTGGCGCCAATGGGCACCCGTCGCAAGAATGACGGTGCGGCTATGCAGGATCGCCCCGCTTTCGAGCGCAACACCATGCAGCCCACCGGGCTTGGGGGTAGGGAATAATTCCTTGGCGCGCTGGCCGGAAATGATCTCGACGTCGTAAGAGCGCACATGCGCCTCGAGCTGGGCTGAGAGCTTCGGCCCTTCAGTCTCCTTGATGGAGATGAAATTCTCGATTCCCGCCGTGTCCATGACCTGTCCGCCGAAACGGTCAGCAACCAAAGCCGTGCGCAGTCCCTTACGCGCTGCATAGATCGCAGCAGAAGCACCCGCTGGACCACTACCGATAATCAACACGTCAAAAGCAGGCATGTCTTTCAGACGCTCGGCAGCACGACGCGGCGCATCGTCATCAAGCTTGGCCAGAATCTGTTCGACATCCATCCGGCCCGAGCCGAAGACCACGCCATTCAGATAAACCTGCGGCACGGTCATGATGTTCTTGGAGGCGACTTCTTCCTGAAAAAGCGCGCCATCGATGGTCGTCACCTGAATCGCCGGGTTGATAACGCTCATGGCGTTCAACGCCTGCACCACGTCAGGACAGTTCTGGCAGGAAAGCGAGACGAAAATCTCGAAGCGGAAATCCCCCGACAGACCCTGGATCTGCGTGGCGATCTCTGGCGATATCTTGGGCGGATGCCCGCCAGCCTGCAGCAAAGCCAGGACGAAGGACGTAAACTCGTGCCCCATGGGAATGGCGGCGAAGCTCACCCCCTGACGCAGATCGGCCCGGCGGATAACGAACGAAGGCCGACGCTCGCTGACGCCTTCGTCCGAGAAGGACAGTTTTTCGGAAAGGGCAGCCACTTCCTCCAAGAGGTCGCGCATTTCGCGCGCCTTGTCACTGCTGTCGAGAGAGGCTTCGAGCACGACCGGATGAGCCAGATTGGCCAGATAGGTCGTGAGCTGTGACTTGATGGCGTCCTGCAACATCAGGTTTATCCTGCTCTTTTCCGAAAAACTGCGCGGCTGAAACACGCTGATGGGTGTGACCCGGCGCTCTGCGCCGGGTCATGGCGACCTCAGATCTTGCCGATCAGGTCGAGCGACGGAGAAAGCGTGGCTTCGCCTTCTTTCCACTTCGCGGGGCAGACTTCGCCCGGATGCGAGGCAACATACTGCGCAGCACGGATCTTCTCGATCAGCTCTGCGGCCGAACGGCCAACGCCACCGGAGGTCACTTCGATGTACTGGATCTTGCCTTCCGGATCGATGAGGAAGGTGCCGCGGTCGGCCATGCCTGCTTCTTCGATCATGACGTCGAAGTTACGGCTGATGGTGCCCGTCGGGTCAGCCAGCATGACATACTTGATCTTGCCGATAGCCGGCGACGTGTCGTGCCATGCTTTGTGCGTGAAATGCTTGTCGGTCGAAACCGAATAGATCTCGACGCCAAGCTTCTTGAAGGTTTCGTAGTTCTCGGCGAGGTCTTCAAGCTCAGTCGGGCAGACGAAGGTAAAGTCCGCCGGATAAAAGAAGAAAACGGACCACTTTCCCTTGACGTCGGCGTCTGACACCTTGACGAACTTGCTTCGTGGTAAGCGTCGGTTTCGAAAGGCTTCACTGACGAATTGATGCGTGGCATGTCATATGCTCCTGGGTTGCACAGTTCTATTTGCTGACGGGGAGACTGTCCCACGGATACGAACGCTTCTGAAATCGTTTCTGTCAATGGCAGTTATCGGTAAAACCTTTTTCCTCTGACATAAGGATTGGTCCTATCTATGGGTATGACCTATATTCCTCTTTCAGGCCTCTCCCTGCGCGATATCGAGTATGTCGTGGCGGTTGACGATCTGCGCAATTTCTCACGCGCTGCCGAACGCTGCGGCGTCAGCCAGGCAGGGTTGTCGGAGCAGGTACGCAAGCTCGAATTGCTGCTTGACGTTACCCTGTTCGAACGGTCGCGCCGTCACGTAGCCCCTACGCCAGACGGCATCCGGCTGATCGCCATGGGTCGGGAGGTGCTCGCCTCGGCCCGCGCCATGATCGAGGCCGCGCGTGCGCGCACCGGCCCGCTCGAAGGCCTGCTGCGCATGGGAGTGATCGCCACTCTGGGCCCCTATTATGTGCCTAGCCTGCTGCCCCTGCTGCGTCGCGCCTATCCGGAACTGCGGTTGCAACTGACGGAGAGCCTGACCCAGAACATGCTGGCAAAGCTGCGCCAGAACGAACTCGATCTTGTTTTCGCCGCCCTGCCCATCTCGGGAGAAAGTTTCGAGACGGCGCCTCTCTTCGAAGAGCCGTTCATGGCCGTCTTTCCGCGCAACCACACTCTCGCCACGCAGACACGCCTGACAATGGAAGATCTGGCGAGCGACCATGATGAAAACGGGTTGCTCTTACTGGAAGACGGGCATTGTCTGCGCGATCAGGCACTGGCCGTCTGCGGCATGATGCCCATGCGCGATCAGCAGCGTCTGGCGACGAGTCTCGAAATGCTCTGGCACATGATCGGCGCTGGGGAAGGCTATTCGCTCATCCCGCAGCTCGCCCTAAGAAACCGCGCCGAGTGGGAGGATCTGGTCGTCATGCGGCCCATGACACCAGCCAGTCGCCAGATCGGACTCGTGTGGCGCAGCTCCGACCCGCGCGGTCCGGCCTTTCGTGATTTCGCGACCTTCCTTGCCAGCAAGATTCCGGATGGTTGCCTTCCCGTGACTGCCGCGTAAACGCATGACAGGAGCGGAAACGCTCCTGTCATTAACGCCCGGCTGCGTCAGAACAGCCAGCTCCAGAACCTTTATCCTTGAGATCGTTCTCGCAGCTCGAATATTGCGCTGCATAGACATTGGCGCGCGCGCCAACCTTGCGCGCTACCGTCATCAGCCAGCCCTTGCTGGCATAGGAACGTTTGCGATAACCGCCCCAGCCTCGTGATAGGCAAGATACTGCCTCATGCCATCGGTCACGGGTACCTTGGCCTGCTTTTTGGTGTTGGTGACATACCAGTTGATGAAATCGAGCGAATCGGCAAAATTTTCACGACTGGCGCTGGTATCGCTGGCCTTTTCGTAATCCTGCCAGATATCCGTCTTGGCCTGTGGGTAGCCATAAGCCGTGGTTATGTAACCCCAGGGTATGAACCAGAGAATATAGGTCCGCTTCGTGTGCAGGTTACTGTGAAAGCCCGATTCCTGATACATGATGGCCATGGGTACAGAGAAAGGGACATTCCATTTCTTCTCTTCGCGCAGGGCCGCATGATACCAGCTGCGTTTCTCGTGGAACACCGAGCATATATCGTCGGGATGAGCAGGCGGTGCCGGGGTACAGGCACTGAGAAGCAGCGCTGTCAGAGATGAAGACGTGACGATCTTTCCGACTGACACCTGAATTTTCGCCCCTCTCCCCCCCAAAGCCGATCCTGTCCGATCGGCTCCGATAGGGGGCGGCGGCGATACGGTGCGTCAGCCTTCGAGCATTACGTCCCCACCCCACTGGTCGCGGGGCACAAGCGTCAGATCGGCTGCACAGGTGCCGACCATATAGCGATCGGCGTCCCAGGACCAGATTTCGGGCGCGTTCAGTGGCTCGTCGCCCCCATAGGTCGGCAGCGAGAACGATAACCCTACCGAGCCTGTCTTGATTGCCTCATAGAGCTGTCCAATGTCGGATACATCATGTGCCGCAAGCCCTTTATTGCGATGAACCGGTTATTGATTTCCGGCTTGCAGGCAGAACCTTCCACTCCTCGGCGAGTTTCCCCCAGGCGTCCGGAGACTCGTCTCACTTTTTCGACAGAACCGGCGGAGGGCATTTCACCGTGACAAACACCTCGCAAACAGCGCATTCCGACGAACAGGAGAGGCAACGCCGCCTGAACCTGTTGCTCGACAGACTGCCTGACCGGCTGAAACGACTCACCCGCTGGCTGCTTGCCCCGTCTCGTGTCTGGGTCAGAATCCCTGCTGGAATCCTCTTCATGATCGGGGGATGTCTGGCGTTTCTGCCGATACTCGGCGTGTGGATGCTGCCGCTCGGCTTTTTTCTACTGGCGGAAGACGTTCCCTTCTTCCGCCGCCTGAGCGGACGCCTGTTGCTCTGGATCGAGCAGCGTCATCCTAAATGGATGGGCCTGGAAGACTGAGCGCCGGGCCGAAGCGCCGTGTCACTGCGAGGCAGAGTCGGGCTGCTGCGTCTTGCGGACACAGGCATCCTGTGTCTGCACCTTATCGGTGCATTGCGGCAAAGGCGGAGAACTTGGAACAGGCCAGAAAAGACGAATGCCAAGCGAAATCAGCACCAGCACGAGAGCTACCAGCGCCCAAGGCATGATCGAAGGCAGTTTCTTCGGGGGCTCCGGGTCGGGAACCCCCTCCTGCATCATCCGATGAAGATCGGTCACCCCGCTCAGCCCTTTTTCAGAACGGCCTGCATTTCTTCCCATTCGCGCTTGCTCAGCCCTGAATCGGGCTGGGTAACCGCCTCACCGGCGATCTGACGACGCAGCACGTCGATCATCCCGGCCGAGAAGGTGAAGGCGCCCAGACGGTATTCCTCGAAAGCAGCCGCCGTGATCGGCACCCAGGCACGCAGCACGTCGAGCATTGCCTCGGCATAGACGCGAATTTCATACTGCGCATGGCTGTCGGCGCGCAGGCTCAGGAAGTGCAGCAGGTTATGGAGATCGATCTTCCAGTACCACTGCGTGTAGGTGTTGAGCGTCAGATTCATACGGGCGAGTTCGCGCGCCAGACCCAGGCCTTCCGGGTCGAGCATGGTCTCGTAATTCTCGTAGCAGCGGGAGGCATCCTGGCGCAGCAGGTCGAGCACTTCAGCCGCCTTTTCCGGCGACAGGGCTTCTGCTCTTCCCTGGCGGTTCGAAACGCTCTGGGCCGAAACCTGACCAGGCTCCGGCAGATAGAATTCACGGTCGAGAATCGAGTAGCGGGCCGAATATTCGTTCACGCTCGCCATGCGATGGCGAATCCACTGACGCGCCACGAAGACAGGCAGTTTCACATGGAACTTGATCTCGCACATTTCAAACGGCGTCGAATGGCGATGACGCATGAGATAGCGGATCAGCCCGGTATCTTCGGAAACCTTCTTGGTGCCACGACCATAGGAAACGCGGGCGGCCTGAACCACGGCGCCGTCATCGCCCATGTAATCGACGACGCGGACGAATCCGTGGTCGAGCAGCTCGATAGGGGTGAAGAGAAGCGCCTCAAGCGCAGGCACAGTGGGCCGGCTCGTCTGGGAGGGCGCAAGGCGGGAGGCGTCGATCTCGGCGCGTTGTTCTGGTGTCAGCGGCATGAGCCGAGGCTTAACACAAGACGCCGGGCCATGACACCGTTCGATGCTGTCACAACGCAGTTTGCGCGGCTTACCCCCGCGCCTTTGGCACCGCATATAGCCCCTTGCCGCCAGGGGCCGGAGCGCCTATATGCGTCGATGCCGGAGGGCTTGCCCTTGGCTATGGCGATAAACGGTAAGTGGAATAATCGTTACGGACCCGGGGGCAGTGCCCGGCGTCTCCACCATCCTTTCCTTCTGGAAAGTCAGGGGACGAAACAGGCTCGACGTGCGTGGTAAAGACTTATCTTTTGCTCGGTATTGTACCACCGTTATCGGGCTAAATCACAAGTGCCAATGATAACACAAAGGTGCTCGCTGTCGCTGCATAAGCGATAAGCGCGGTTCGGGAGGGCACCGGGCAACAGAAGCCCTCCCACTTTATCCCCATCCCACGCTCGCTGCCCTTGCCATGAGGCATGAAACGTCGCATCCCTGAGCGATCGTTTTTCGAAAAATGGATGGGTTGGAATGAGCGACGATCAGGCGACGGCATGAACCACGAATTGCCAGAAAGCCTGCTGCCCTATGATGAATGGGTGGAAGACGCCTATCGCGAGGTCATGCTACGGGCACTGGATTATGCCAGCACCGAAGGGCTGCCGGGCGAGCATCATTTCTATCTCACTTTTCTGACCGATTATCCGGGCGTGATCATTCCCGATCGTCTGCGTGCGCAATACCCGCATGAAATGACGATCGTGCTCCAGCACCAGTTCTGGGATCTGAAGGTTGACCGCGAGGCGCTGACTGTCTCTGTCGGGCTTTCCTTCGGCGGGATCGGCAGCGTGCTCGTGATTCCGTTCGCGGCGATCACCGCTTTTGCCGATCCGCATATCCGCATGGCGCTTCGCTTCACGGTTGCCCCGAGCGAGATGGCGACCGAGGTGGAAGAACCAGAGGCCGAAACGCCGGAAGACTCTGTCCATCCGGCATCGGGCGAGGAAGGTCAGGTCGTGAGCCTCGACGCCTTCCGCAAACGCCCTCACTGATTGCGTTTCCCACGAGCCGACATGTTTGCGTCGGCTCGTTCAGGATCTCAGGCAGCGCTGACAAGCGAGAAAACGAGCTTGCGGATTTCCGCCTTGACCGCGTCCTGCCCCTCCCCTGTCACTATCTGCGGTGCCAGCTTGAGCACGTGAAGCAGCACCATGCCCCGTGCTGCTGCTGTCTCTCGCGCCTCGGGGCAGGTTTTTTCCAATACAGTGACCACACGCGCCAGAAACTGCTCGCGCCACGCCTGGCCTGACTGTTCGGCATCCGGTCGCGCAGCAAGAAGCAACGTCGTGTAATCGCGCTCCTTACGCTTATCGAGCCAGGCGCCGAGCAGCTGGTCTGCCACCGCGTCGCAATCCCCCGGCCTCGCCTGCACACAGATCTCGTCGAGCCGCGACAGGCGGTCGTGAATGAAGCGCTCGAGCAGGGTGAGAGACAGGCTCTCCTTGGTTGGAAAGAAACGATAGAGCGAACCGATCGCCGTACCGGAGCGTGACGCGATCTCGGTCATGGTCGCCCCGGCGACACCCTTTTCAACGAATAACGCCCCGGCCGCATCGAGAATACGTGCCACGCGCTCACGCCCGCGCTGCCTTTTGGGCGCGATAGCATTTGACTTATGCGAGGATTCCCTCGCATAAGTAGAGGGTGACGTGCTCATAAGCGGAAGGTGCTCCCATGCTTGCTCTTGACCCCAAAACGACTGCCCTCGTTCTGATCGACCTCCAGAAAGGCATTCTGAGTATGCCTGTCACCCCCTATTCCGGCAAAGACGTGCTGGAAAAGAACAAGGTGCTGGCACAGAGCGCCCGCGATGCCGGTGTGCCGGTCGTGCTCGTTCATGTCGGCTTGGCTCCCGATTTTGCCGACGCACCGCCGCAGAATGTCGATGCTCCTCTCTCCTCCGCCGCGCCGCTTCCCGCTGATTGGAGCGAATTCGCCCCTGATCTGCAACAGCAAGGCGATCTGGTCGTTCTCAAGCATCAGTGGGGCGCCTTTACCGGAACGGATCTCGATCTTCAGCTGCGTCGCCGTGGCATCAGGACGGTGGTTCTTGCGGGTATCGCCACGAATTTCGGCGTTGAATCAACTGCGTCATGGCTGGGAACTCGGCTATGATCTTGTGGTTCCCGAAGATGGCTGTACCTCCCTCGACAAGGAACTGCATAAAATGGCGTTCGAGCGTGTCTTTCCGCGTCTGTGCCGCGTGACCCGGACTGACGAGATCAGCTTTTCCGCGTGAAGATTTCGGCGTGATCGTCAAACTGCGCACTCTCGCCGGACTGGGCGCTCTCTCCGCCCTTCTGGCGGGCGGCCTCACTCTGGCAGGGTTCCCCGCTGCCTTTCTGGTCGGCCCGATGATTGCGGCCATTCTTTTCGCGGTTTCGGGAGCCAGTATCCCGTTGGACCGGCGACTGCCCCCGCTGGCACAAGCCGTGATCGGGCAACTCATGGCGCACAGCCTGACGATGAAAGTGCTGCATGAAGTCGTGGCCCAATGGGCCATTTTTCTGGGCGGCGTCTTTTCGGTCATCATTCTCAGTTTCACGCTTGGCTGGGTTCTGGCGCGGCTTCGGGTCATGCCGGGCAACGTGGCGCTCTGGGGCGCCTCACCTGGCGCTGCCACTGCCATGACACTGCTTTGCGAAAGTTACGGGGCCGATCAGCGTCTCGTTGCCTTCATGGTCTATCTGCGTGTCCTGCTGGTCACGCTGGCGACGTCCATCGTGTCGCATCTTGTCGTGTCGGTTCATGGCCCCGTTCCCGCCGCTGCTGCACAGAACCTTCCTTGGTGGCCATGCCTCGTGGTGCTTGCTGCAACAGCCCTGATCGCGCCACTGATACGCCTCGGTGCGGCGCCCCTTCTCCTGAGTCTTGCGGGTGGCTGATCTGCCAGGCCGGATTCGGGCTGCATTACAGGCTTCCCCTCTGGCTTCTGGCGCCGAGCTATGTGGTGATCGGCTGGATGATCGGGCGTCGCTTCACCCGCGACGTGTTGCATCATGTCTGGCGTGCCCTGCCCGCTGTGACGCTCTCGACCTGCGTGCTCATTCTCGGTTGCGCGCTGCTCTCATGGCCTCTGGCCCATATCGCCCATGTCGATCTGCTGAGTGCCTATCTGGCCACCAGCCCTGGTGGAGCCGACTCAATCGCCATCATCGCCGCATCGACTCCGATCAATGTGCCCTTCGTCATGGCGATGCAGATTGCACGCTTCATGGTGCTGATTGTGGTGGCGCCGGGTATCGCGACCTTTCTCACGCGCTTCCTGCCCGGTGACAAGCAGCCAGACGCTAGTCAGGCAGGGCGCAACCCTGATAGTGCTTGATCCGCTTCTGTTTGATGAGCCCTGTCAGCGAAGGTTCGGTCCTCATGCGTTTTACCGTCGATCGCCTCGACCATATCGTTCTCACGGTTCGTGACCGTGCGCTCTCCGCCAACTGGTATCAGCGCGTTCTGGGCATGGAAATCGAGGAATACGGCCGCAATAATCGCGTCTCGCTGAGCTTTGGCGGCCAGAAGATCAATCTTCGCCCTGCCGACTCAGAAGGCTGGACCACCGCCGAGCGCGCTGCGCCGGGTGTGAGCGATCTGTGCTTCACCACAGCCATCGACTCAGAAAACATCCAGCGTCATCTGGAGAAATGCGGTGTGGTCGTTATCGAGGGGCCGGTCATCCGCATCGGCGCTCTAGGGCCGATCACCTCGGTCTATATTCACGATCCTGACCAGAATCTGATCGAGATCGCGTCCTATCAGGGATAGGGCGAGAGCGGAGCCAGGCTCCGCTCTCTCGTCAAACTCACCAGTTCTTGCTGATCAGCCAGAATTCTTCCGAAGTCAGCGTGACAAGACCGCCACCGGGCAACGAGGTCTCGGCGGCGGCGGCGGCGAGGGCTTCGATGCGCTCGACCATGACGGTCTTGCGCACATGGGTTTCGGATTGCTCCTTGACCTGCCCCAGAGCGATCAGGCAGATTTGGCGGCTTTGGCGACGCGGGCGGCGTCGAGCGCGGCGTAAGACATGGCGTATCTCCTGTAAGATTGGCCTGCCCTGTCTAATCCATTCCGCCCGTCACTTCACCCCCCGGAATACGGGAGGCGAGAAGCGTCACTTTGCCTGATCGGCGACGAAATCGAAGGTGACGGTTACAGGCAGCCCAACCCATTGCCCCGACGCCCAAGGCCCCTGCCCGACACCGAACAAGGCACGCGAGAAGGCAGCCTGCCCCTGTGCATGGGCTTTGTTACCCTCAATATGCAGCGTGAAATCAAGTGTGACCGGATGGCTGAGATCACGCAGCGTCAGCGTGCCGATGGCCTGATAATGCTCGCCTGCAACCTGATGCAGGCTGGTCGAGACGAAATGCGCCTTGGGGAAATGCGCGATGTCGAACCAGTCGCTCCCCGGCAGAGCCGTGTCGCGCTGGGTGTCACCTGTCTTCGCGCTGGCGAGATCGATGCTCAACTCGATATGCGCCTTTTCCGGCTGGGCGGGATCAAGCGTGATAAGCGGTTCATAGCGGCTGAAAACGCCCTTGAAGGCCGATCCGGTCTGAGTGCCCGAAAACCCAAGCTGGCTATGGTCTTTCTCGACTTGCCAATCCGCCGCATGCGCGGTGGTATGACAGGCAAATGCGCCGAGCAGAACGCATACAGGTGTGAGAACCTTGAGGGCAGGCATCATTTCAACGGTCCTTGATTCTGTTCTTGCGGAATGAAGGCAGCATTCTCAGCAGCACGGCATCGCGTAGAACGAAATGGTGCCGCAATGCCGCAAGGATGTGCAACGCCAGCACCCCGATCAGGAAATACGCCCCATAGGCGTGCAGCGTGGTGAACACGGCCTCGACCGGAGCTTTATCCTGAAGATGGGACAGAACAGGCAGATCGGGCCAGGGGATAACCCCGAACAGGACGGTCGGTATGGCAAAGACCGAACTCGATACCAGCGCCCAGCCGCTCAGAGGCAGGAAAAACATTTCGCCGTAGAGCAGGGCATGACCGAGCCTTGCGAGACGGATTTCGCGCAACCCCATACTTGCGGGCAAGGCTGGCGGGCGGTGAAGGAGACGCCAGACCAGACGGAGCAGGGCCGCGAGCAGGATGGTGATCCCGATCGATTTATGAAGCTGAAACAGGCGGAACATGGTTCCCGGATCGAGCGATCCATGAACCATGATCAGACCGATAGCCAGCAGGGCCAGTATGCCGAGTGCCATGATCCAGTGCAGGATCATGGCCACGGCGCCGTAACGTTGCGTCGTGATCGACATTTGCGGTGCCTGACTCAGCGCCGGATTACGACTGGCGCTCGAAAGCCCCTGCGATATGCAGGGTCACGCTGTCGCCAACCAGCGGCACGTAGCGGCTGACGCCGAAAGCCGAGCGCATGATAACGGCATTGCCCTCGAAACCGACGGTTTCTTTCTTGTCGAGCGGGTTCACACCGCTGCCGATCAGACGGGCCTTGATCGTGACGGGGTGCGTCACGCCGTGCAGTGTCAGATCGCCGATGATATTGGCGGTTTTCGCCCCCGTCTTGACCACTTTGGTGGACACGAAATGAGCGGTCGGGAATTTATCGGCGTCGAACCAGTCACCGCCCTTGAGTTCGCCATCGAGCTTGGCAACCGTCGTCTGCACCGAGTTGATCGGCAGGGTAACGTCGAGCTTCGCGGCCTCAATATGCGCCGGGTCAAGCGTCAGCGTGCCTGAGGCCTGCGAGAAGAAACCCGAAAAATCGCTGAAGCCCATATGCAGCAGCGAGAAGCTGATCTGCGTGTGATAGGGCTCTACCGCGTAGCTGCCAGACTGAACCGCCTTGGGGTCAGGCGTACCGCCCTGCTGGGCATGAGCCTGCGGCACGGCGGCGGCAGAAAGAGCGGTGATGAGGGCGGCACTCGCGAGAAGGGTCTTGTGCATGAAAAGCGGTCCTGTTTTCAGATTTTCAGATAAGGTTCAGAGCGCGTGATCAGAGCGAAAGCGCTGCGATTTCAGCACGCGCGGCGCTCATCGCGGTCTCGCGGGCATCGCCCCCTCGGCTGAGCCCTTCAGCGCGGATCCAGGTAAGATCCGTCAGACCCACAAACCCGAAAACGGCAGCAAGATAGGGTTCCTGGTGGTCCATCGACGCGGCGGGGTGACCGGGGCTGTACTGCCCGCCACGCGTCGAGACCAGAATAGCCTTCTTGCCTTCGGGCAGCAGCCCGACCGGCCCCTGCTCGCCATAACGGAAGGTCTTCCCTGCCACCATGATACGATCGACCCAGTTCTTGAGCTGGGCAGGCACCGTGAAGTTGTACATGGGCACGCCGATCACGATGACGTCGGCAGCAAGCAGCTCGTCGATATGCGCGTTGCCGCGTGCCAGATCGGCCTGAAGCGTCTCATCTGTCACCTCGGCGCCGAAACGTGCAGCTACATGACCCGAACCGAGTTCAGGAATCGGGTGAGCAGCGAGATCATGATAGGTGATCTCGGCCTCGGGATGGGCTTTTTTCAGATGAGCGATGGTCTCTGCCGAAAGCGCACGGCTCGCCGAATTGTCACCCAGAATGCTCGAATCGAGATGGAGAATCTTCATGAGGGCTTTGCCTTTTCCTATCGGATAAACGGTGCAGCGCACCCGGCGAACCGGGGGCGGCCGCTTTGTCTTCGTAACCGTCCCACATTGTGACCCATCTCGACAGTCAATATATTCCGATGGATAGTATCGCTTTGCACGATAGGTGAAGGCTCAATGCTCGACAGGATCTCACTCGACCAGCTGCGCGTTTTCATAGCGGCTGCCGATGAGGGCAGCTTCTCTGCTGCAGCAAGACGCTTCAGGCGTTCTCAACCCGCCATCAGCGAAATGATCGCGACCCTGGAATCGCAGATCGGCGTCCAGCTTTTCGACCGTATCGGACGCTATCCCCAACTGACCAAGGCAGGCGAGACCCTTCTGGCCGATGCACGCGGCATCGTCATGAATGTCGATCATATGAAAGCCCGCGCCTATGGCATGTCTTCAGGCATTGAGCCCGAACTTTCTGTGGTGGTCGATGTGTTCTTTCCCATGGACCGCATGACGCGTGTGGCGCGCGGGTTTCGCGAGACCTTTCCGCACACGCCACTACGCCTTTTCGTCGAGGCACTGGGCGGTGTGTTTCAGCCCGTCCTGGATGGTCGCGCCCAGATTGCCATTGCCGGACCGCTGCCGGATGTGCCGCCGTCATGCTCGACCGAAGCACTGGGCGAGATCCGGTTCATGATGGTGGCTTCTGCCGAGCACCCGCTGGCCCGCCATGACGGACCGATACCGCGTGACGAACTGGCACGCCACGTGCAGCTCGTGCTGACCGACCGCACCGACCTTTCGGCGGGGCGCGAGCGCGGCGTCCTCTCTCCCTTCACCTGGCGTCTGGCCGATCTCTACGCAAGCATCATTTTCTGCTTGGCGGGCTCGGTTGGGGCGGGATGCCGGTCCACAGCATCGCCGCCGATCTGGAAGCGGGCAGACTGGTTGAACTAACGATCGACGGCTTCTCGCCGGGCGGGGCAAACATGCCCATGAGCGTGGTCTATTCCACGGCAGAGCCGCCGGGCCCTGCCGGGCGCTGGTTGATCGACCACCTCAAGCTCTGCCCGAAACATCAGGCTGCGGGCGAAGGCGAAGAAAGCGAGGCCGAGAACCGCACAGCGGAACCAGCACTCGTCAAGGAAAGCGCCTGTCACCGCCCTCTCATCGTCTGAACCTTGCCACCTGCACGCTTGTTCCTCTTGCGGGTCAGGCGCGTGCGGCGCAGCTTGCACCGGGCCGCCATGATTTGCGCTGGCATTTTCCGACCGATCTGGCCTAAACGAAGCCGCCCATGCAGATATCCGATTTCGACTTCGATCTTCCGCGCGACAATATCGCTCTGGAACCCGCCCGCCCGCGTGACAGTGCCGTCTGTTGCGCGTTGCCTCGGGGCAGGCTCTCGCCGAGCATCGCATCGCCGATCTGCCCTCGCTGCTCGAACCGGGCGATCTCCTGATCGCCAATGACACGGCGGTCATTCGCGCTCAGCTGGCAGCACAGCGCGGCGAGGCAAAAATCGGCATCACGCTCGACCGTATTCTGAGCGATGGCAGCTGGCATGCTTTGGCGAAAAATGCCCGCAAGCTGCGCCCCGGTGACACGCTGCGTTTCGGCGCCGATCCGGTCACGGCAGAAGTGGTCGAGAATGAAGCGATGGCGCCATTTCCATGCGGTTTTCGACAGAAGGCACGGCCTTCGACGATTTTTTGAAGCGTGTCGGCGCGCTGGCCCTGCCCCCTTATATCGACCGTCCCACCGGTCCAACCGCTCAGGATGACAGCGATTACGCGACCATTTTCGAGCGTTATAAAGGCGCGGTCGCAGCCCCGACTGCGGGGCTTCATTTCACCCCAGGGCTTCTGGCCGCGCTCGATGCGCGCGGCGTGACGCGCCATACGCTCACACTGCATGTCGGCGCAGGGACGTTCCTGCCTGTACGTGACGATATCGCCAGTCACAAGATGCATGCGGAATGGGGGCGTATCGACACCCGTACCGCGCAGCTCATCAATGACACGCGGGCCAGTGGCAGAAAAATCATCGCGGTCGGCACAACCAGCTTGCGTCTGCTGGAAAGTGCAGCGGATGAAAACGGTATCGTGCGCCCGTGGGAAGGCGAGACAGCATCTTCATCAAGCCAGGCTATCGTTTTCGCGCTGTCGACAGGCTGATGACCAATTTCCATCTGCCACGCTCGACGCTCTTCATGCTCGTCTGCGCGCTGGCTGGCACAGACACGATGCGTGCGGCCTATGCCCACGCCATTGCCGAGAAATTCCGCTTCTATTCCTACGGAGATGCCTGCTTGCTGGACCGCGCGCCATGACCGAACACGCCACGAAAATGCAGTGGAAGGCGCAGGCCTGCTGCGGTCAGGCACGCGCGGGCCATCTGCATACCGCTCATGGCACGATCCCGACCCCGACCTTCATGCCGGTAGGCACGGTGGGCACGGTCAAGGCCATGACCATGGATGCCGTGCGCTCGACAGGTGCAGGCATCATTCTGGGCAATACCTATCATCTGATGCTCCGCCCCGGCGCCGAGCGCGTACGCAAGATGGGCGGTCTGCACCGCATGATGGACTGGTCCGGCCCGATCCTGACCGATTCCGGCGGCTTTCAGGTCATGTCGCTCGGGGCGCTGCGCAAGCTCGACCAGGATGGCGTGACCTTCAACTCTCATATCGACGGCTCCAAGCACCGTCTGACGCCTGAAAGCAGCACGGATATCCAGCATGCGCTCGATGCCACCATCACCATGTGCTTCGATGAATGCCCGGCTCTGCCCGCCACACCCGAACGTCTGGAATCCTCCATGGAGCTTTCCATGCGCTGGGCGGCGCGCTCACGTGAGGCCTTCGTGCAACGTCCCGGCTATGGGCAGTTCGGCATCGTTCAGGGCGGCACCGAGCGCGATCTGCGCGCGTTCGGCCCAGGCCCTGACCGATATCGGTTTTGAGGCTATGCCATTGGGGGGCTAGCAGTGGGTGAAGGTCAGGAGCTGATGTTCTCGACACTCGACTTCACCACCCCTCTCCTGCCGCAGGACCATGCGCGCTATCTGATGGGCGTCGGCACGCCCGACGACCTGCTGGGCGGCATAGAACGCGGCGTGGACATGTTCGATTGCGTCATGCCTACCCGTGCAGGCCGCACGGCGCGCGCCTATACCGAGCGCGGCACGCTCAATATGCGCAATGCGCGCCATGCCGAAGACAACCGCCCGATCAGCCGGATTGCGATTGCCTCGCCTGTTCGCGCCACAGCCGCGCCTATCTGCATCATCTCTTCCGCGCCAATGAGATCCTCGGGCCGATGCTGCTGACCTGGCATAATCTTGCCTATTATCAGCGTCTCATGCGCCAGATCCGTGCGGCCATTGTCGATGGCACCTTGCCGCAGAGGGCCATCGCCCTGCGCGCGGACTGGGCGGCAGGAGACTGGAGCCAGGACGAGTTCCCGCAGCCTGACTGGCCATCTGTGCCATGACGCCTCACACATCATGACGACAAGCATCGAAGACCGCATTGCCGACCATGCGCGGCATCTCGGCTTCGATGCGATCGGGTTCTGCGATGCTTCCTTGCCTGATGCGGCCCGCGCGCGCCTGCGTCAATTCGTGGAAGACGGGCGACATGGGACGATGAGCTGGATGGAACAGCGTATCGACCAGCGCGGCAACCCAAAGGCACTCTGGCCGGAAGTCCGCAGCGTGATTTCGCTGGGGCTTTCCTACGCGCCTGAAGCCGACCCTGCCGAAACGCTCGACCAGCCCGATACCGGCACGATTTCGGTCTACGCCCGCCATCGTGACTATCATGACGTGCTGAAAGGGATGCTCAAGCATCTGGCTCAGTTCGTGGTGCGTCAGGATGTCGGCGGTGATGGCACGCAGGTAAAGGTTTTCGTCGATACCGCCCCGGTGCTGGAAAAACCCCTGGCGGAACAGGCTCAGCTCGGCTGGCAGGGTAAACACACCAATCTGGTCTCGCGCGATCACGGGTCATGGCTGCTGCTTGGCGAGATCTATACCACCCTCGCCCTCTCCCCTACGCCACCGCGCGCCGGATCCTGCGGTAGCTGCACACGCTGCCTCACGGCCTGCCCGACCGAAGCTTTTCCCGCACCCTATCAGCTCGATGCGCGGCGGTGCATTGCCTACCTCACCATCGAATATGACGGGCCCATTCCTGTCGAATTCCGCCGGGCGATGGGCAATCGCATCTATGGCTGCGATGATTGCCTGAATGCCTGCCCGTGGAACCGCTTTGCCGCAACGTCGCGCCATTTGAAGCTGCAACCCCGCGCCGATCTGATGGCGCCAAAGCTCGACGATCTGGCCCGGCTGGACGATGCCGGTTTTCGCAGGTTCTTCAGCGGCTCGCCCATCAAGCGCATCGGGCGCAACCGCTTTGTGCGTAATGTGCTGATCGCCCTTGGAAATTCCGGAGATCGCACGCATCTCCCGCTGGTTGCGCATCTGGCGCAGGATGAGAGTCCGATCGTCGCTGATGCTGCCTTGTGGGCACAATCCGAATTGCAGGGAGCGGCATCGAATGAGTGATCTCGTCAAACGCAGCTTCACCCTCTCGCGCCATCGCACCAGTATCGCGCTGGAGCCCGAATTCTGGGCCGTGCTGGAAGAAATGAGCGAGAGCCACTCCCTCGCTTCCCTGATCGCGCGTATTGACGCGACCCGCCCGCCTGAACGCCCCCTGGCATCGGCGCTGCGCGTGGCTTGCCTGCTTTCTCTGCAGGGTAGTTGACGACCATCCCGAAACCAGCGTCCCTCAGAATGAGAGACGCGGTGCCACCCTCTTTACCAACACGAGCCACTCAGCCTTTTCTGCGACTGACCATCAACACGCCCAGCCCCGTCACGATGAAGTACGCCAGAACCGTGCTGACAAGCATCATCGTCAAAACGATGATGCTGGCCTGGCTCAGGCCCAGACCGAGAGCGTCATTGAGATAAAAGACGGGCGACAGGATCTTCCACGAGCGTCCCGACCAGGCGAAGTAGTGATGGGTCGCATTGCCAAGAGCGAGATAGATGAGAAGAGCGACTGGCAGGGTGATCAGCGCTTTCATTTGACCTCCAGCGTCCCGTAAAGGCGCATCCCGCTCAGATAGGCGAGGGGTTGCGCGAGGAGAAACTCGCGCAGGCGATAGAAATCATGTGTGTCAGGCAGGGTGATGCATCCCTCGCTGATCCCCCAGAAACCGACCGGATGTAGCCGGAAAGCCCCTCGCCTGATGCCGTCTATCGAGGTCTGATCGTCTATGACGCCATCGTCACGATAGAGCGCGAACCAGTCCCGACGCCTTGTGCCTGCAAAAAGATCGCTGACCTGATCCCTGACACCCCCCAGACGCCCCCCACACTGCCGATCGAGGATATGATAAAGCCCCGCTGGAAGAGGGCCGTTATTTTTATTATTGGCCGCGGCAGGGTGATTGGTGAAGCCGCCCGACCCTGAATAGGCGGGGAAGAAACCGAACCCTGCGCAGGTGAGAACCGAGAAATCCTTCTCGTTCAGGTAAAAGACGCAATGCGCAGGCAATCGACCTGTCTCCGTTATCAAAACCAGACTTGTTCAATACAATGATCTTCTCTCTTTTCATGATTTCCGCTGAAAGACCATCGCGTCACCGCCCTGCACGCGTGTTTGTCAGCCGCACCGATGCCGTCGCATCGGGTACCGCGACCACGCGCTCATCCTCATTGTTTCTGCGCCATGTCAACGAACAGCCTCTCACATGATCGCGAGCAAGCCTCTAGCCAATGATGATCGTTCTCGATATTTAACGACATCATCATAAGGCTCACATTTGTGACGCAAGGGCTTCATCGATCCATGACGTCTCGCCCGACCTGCACCGCCAGTTTCCCTGACAGCCTCAAGGCCTTTATCGAGGCAGAGCTTGTACGCGGGCATTATGCCAGTGAAAGCGCCCTGCTGGAGGCCGGACTTACCTTGCTACAGGAAAGAACCCTTGCCACGGCCAGGCGCGACGGCCTCGCCTTTCCCCTTGCGGGCGGCGCGTGCGGGGCGTTGATACGAGCGCTCGACTGGGCACAGAACAGGGTCGGCCCGGCACGGAACTGGTCTGACGCGCATCGTGCGACGATTACCAACATCGTCAATTCCCCGGTCGCCAAGCTGCTGCTCTGGGGGCCGGAGCTGACGCTGTTCTATAACGATGCCTTCAGTCTGATTGCGGGCGACCGTCACCCCGGCACGCTCGGTTCCAGGCTGGAAGAAGCGTTTCCGGAATTCAGCGACTGGCGCGAAGCAGTTCTGGCATGCGGGATGCGGGGAGAGACATCGTCTTTCACCAATCGGGCGATCAGACTGGTACGCAGGGATCATGTCGAGACACTGATCCTCGATTGCTATTTCACCCCTGTCTATGAAACGGGCGATACGCCCGGTGGCGTGCTCTGCACCATCGTCAACAACACCGAGCGCGCCCATGCCGAAGCGCGGCTGGCCGCCAGCGAGGCCGAGTTGCGTCGTGTCACCAATGCGACGCCCATGCTCGTTTCGTATGTCGACCGGGCGCATGTCTATCGCTTTGCCAATGCGGCGTATGAAGCGTGGCTGGGTCTGCCTCTGAAGCGTATCGTCAATCGCCCGGTGATCGAAGTACTGGGCGCGCGCGTCTATGAGGACCGACGCCCCGATCTGGAGCGCGCGCTCTCGGGAGAATCGATCACGGCAGAGACCCTCCTGCCACAAAATGACGGCACAGAGCGTCACACCGAGTTTCGCTACGTGCCGCATATCGACAACGATGGCCTGGTGCATGGCGTGCATATTCTCGGCATCGATATCGAAGACCGGACGCGGCGTATCGCTGAGGTTGCAGCGAGCGACCTGCGCTTTCGCACAGCCATGCAAGCCGTTCATGGCGTGCTCTGGACCAATAGCGCCGATGGCCGCATGACTGGCGAGCAGCCCGGCTGGGCGGCACTGACGGGTCAGAGCTATGAGGCCTATCAGGGCTTCGGCTGGGCCAATGCCGTTCATCCCGACGACGCAGCGGCGACCGTAGTCGCGTGGAATGCCTCGGTCATGGCGCGCAGCATGTTCGTACATGAGCACCGCGTCCTGAGCCGAGACGGCGTCTGGCGCAATTTTGCCATTCGTGCCCTGCCGATCCTGAATGAGAAGAACATCATCACAGAATGGGTCGGGGTGCATACCGACATCACCCATCAACGCGCTGCCGAGGCCACGCTGCGCGAGCGTGCCGACGATCTGGCCCGTCAGGTGCGCCATCGCCAGCGCGCCGAAGAACAGCTTCGCAAGCTCAATGAGACGCTCGAAAACCGCGTAATCGAAGAGATTACCGAGCGACGTGCTGCCGAAACGCGTCTGGCCCAGGCGCAGAAAATGGAGTCGATCGGCAAGCTGACCGGCGGCGTCGCGCATGATTTCAACAATCTGCTTCAGGTCATCAGCGGCAATCTGCAATTGCTGGGCAAGAACGTGGCAGGCAATGCTCGCGCCGAGCGTCATGTTGCCAGCGCCATGGGTGGCGTACAGCGCGGCTCGCGTCTGGCCAGCCAGTTGCTGGCTTTCGGGCGCCGCCAGGCCCTCGAACCCAAGATCGTCAATGTGACCCGCTTTGTGCGCGGCATGGATGACATGCTGCGCCGCGCCATAGGCGAAGGCATCGAGATCGAGACCGTTGTCTCGGCCGGTCTGTGGAACACCTTCATCGATCCGGCACAGATCGAGAACGCGCTTCTCAATCTCGCCATCAATGCGCGTGACGCGATGGATGGCCACGGCAAGCTCACGATCGAGCTGGGCAATGCCCAGCTCGACGACTCCTATGTGCGCCAGCATGATGACGTGAAAGCCGGTCAGTATGTGCTGCTCGCGGTCTCGGATACCGGCACGGGGATGACGCCGGACATTCTGTCGAAAGTGTTCGAACCTTTTTTCTCGACCAAGGCCGAGGGCAAGGGGTCGGCTCGGGCTGTCGATGGTCTATGGCTTCGTCAAACAGTCTAACGGCCATATCAACATCTATTCGGAACCCGGTGAGGTACGACGATCAAACTCTACCTGCCTCGCGCCATGGACGCCGAGGATGTGGAGATCGATCTGCACATGACCCCCGTCACAGGTGGTACCGAGACGGTGCTCGTAGTGGAAGACGACGACGAAGTGCGCGCTACCGTGGTCGAGATGCTGTCAGATCTCGGCTATCAGGTGCTCAAGGCCACGGATGCCGCCAATGCGCTGGTCGTGATCGAGAGCGGCATGCCCATCGACATCCTGTTTACAGACGTGGTGATGCCCGGCACGCTCAAAAGCCCCGAACTGGCCCGCCGCGCGAAGGAGCGCCTGCCCGATATCGCGGTGCTGTTCACCTCCGGCTATACCGAGAACTCCATCGTTCATGGCGGCAGGCTTGATGCTGGAGTGGAGTTGCTTTCCAAACCCTACACGCGCGACGCTCTGGCCCGGAAATTTCGCCATGTGCTGTCCAATCGCAAGCAGCGCCAGCAATCCGCTGCGTCTTCCGCGCCATCACCTCGCGTGCCCGCCCCCTCCCCCTCGGTCGAGAGCGTCTCGCCTGCGACAGTTCCATCACGCTCGCTCTGCCTGACCATCCTTCTGGTCGAGGATGACCGCCTGATCCGTCAGGCCACCTCGGAAATGCTCAAGGAATCGGGTTATCTGACGATCGAAGCCGCAGATTACGACGAGGCTCTGATCGTGCTTCAGACCATGCCGGTCGATGTGCTGCTGACCGACGTGAACCTGCCCGGCCTCTCGGGCAAGGATCTGGCGGGACAGGCGCGCAGCCTGAAACCCGATGTCGGGGTGGTTTTCGCCACAGGTGACAGCCATTCGGTTCAGGCGATCCCTCCGTCACGATTCTGCCCAAACCCTACGACCTGACCCAGCTGAGCGCAGCCATTGCGCGAAGCCTGCCGCGTCTTGCTTCTGAGGCTGAAAATATCGAAGCCTCACTGATGCCCCCCGGCAAGCCAGCGACCGTTTGAACTCCTGCCGCGCCTCATGCTACCGATAGGCATGGCATTCTGGGGCAAGATGTTCGGCGGTGTAGCCGGTTTCGCTGTAGGCGGACCGATGGGCGCCTCATGGGGGCGGCACTCGGTCACGCGGCGGATCGTGGATCGCTGCTCGAAACGCCAGCCGGTGGCTGGCATGAACACTGGCGCACCAAGGGTCAGCCCGACCCGAATGGGGCGGCCTTCATGGCGGCGGCCAAGATGTCGACCCTGCTCGGCAAGACCGACCAGCTTTACGCTATCGGTCTGGTGGCCTTTGTGCCAAGATGGCCAAGATCGACGGCCCCGTGAACAAGGCCGAAATCTCGACTTTCAAATCCCTTTTCCAGTTTCCGGCCGATAACAGCCGTGAAGTCGGCATGTTGTTCGACCGCGCACGCGACCGCACGGATGATTTCGAGATGTATGCGCGCGAACTCGGCAAGGGCTTTGCCAAAGATCGCGCCCCGCTCGAAAACCTGCTGATGGCGCTGTTCGTCATTGCGCGCGCCGATCTGCCAGCGGGTGCTGCGCTGCATCCTGCTGAAACAGCCTTCCTCAAAAAGGTTCACGCAGCCTTCGGCCTGCCACCCGGTGCCTGGGACCGCGCGGAAACGGGACGCTCCGGCTCTGCCAGCAACGAAAACGACGCCTATGTCGAGCTCGGCCTCGCCCGCTCGGCGAGCGATCTGGAAGTGCGCACGCGCTGGCGTGTATTGATCAGGGAGCACCATCCTGATGTGCTGGGGCAGAAAAATCTCAGCCCCGAAGCCATGGCCAAGGCCGCCGATCGCGTGGCGCGAATCAACGCCGCCTGGGACCGGATCAAGCGCGATCGCAAGCTCTGAGCCCTCTTACAGACTGACATGATTTGATATCTATCTGAGAATAATTCTCAGATAGTGTCAGCACCCAACGCCTCCCCCTTCTCTGCCCCCTGCGGGCGGTCGAAACGGAATGCACCGGTCATGCTGGTTTTTGTGTTGCTCTTCTGCCTGTCCTGCGCCGCTTTCACCATTTCCTCTGTCGCGGGCGGCGGCGCTGGTCTGGTCATCATGCCGGTTCTGGGCATGATTCTTGCCACCGCGAAAATACCAGCGGCGCTTTCCATCGGCACGATGTGCAGCACGGTGGGCAGGATTGCGACCTTCCGGCGCGCCATAGACTGGCGTGTGGTGCTGTATTTCCTGCCAGCCGCCCTGCCTGCTGCGGCCTTGGGCGTCTACTGCCTGCGGCTCATGCCCCCGGTCTATCTCGAATTGCTGCTCGGCCTGTTTCTGAGCGGCAACGTGGTGCTGCTGCTTCGCCCGGCAGCGCCGATTGCCCTTGATGAGGGGGCCTGGAAGCGCCTGCCAGCTATCGGCTTCGCTGCCGGATTCATTTCCGGTTTTACCGGGGCGACTGGGCTGCTGTTCAATCGCTTCTATCAAAAGCTCGGCCTGCATAAAGAAGCCATTATTGCAACACGCGCAGCCAATGAGGTTCTGCTTCACGCGCTCAAACTGGTGCTCTACGCACAATTCGGACTGTTCGACCGCTCTGTACTGATTGCCGGACTTTGTGTGGGAGGTTCAGCCATAGCCGCGCTCAAGGTCACAAAGCTTGTTCTGCCTCTCCTGAGCCACGCCCAGTTTTGCCGCCTTGGCCATGCCGCATCGGCTCGCCGGGGTTTTCATGCTCGTCACAGCTGCCGGGCAGATCGTGCAGAAAGATGCCATGTCGCTGCATCTCGGGCGGTTCCATGGAGAAACGGAACTTGCCATGACCTGGCGCAGCCATCGTCTGGCACTGGAAATAGAGCGGCCGCTGGAACTTGAAGTAAAGCACCGCTTCGCTGCTTCTATCGACCCGAATACAGGGCTGGCCAGCGAGCACCTGACTGTGCTGCATCTGGCGGCCGATCGGGGTGTTTTTGTCACGCATCGGGTATTCGGGCCGGACCATGACCAGAAGCGTAACTACTGGCGCCGACACCAGAATGCGTGACACCCAGCCCGCCCTCGAAGAGGCGGGCTGGAGAAAGCTCAGCGCGCGCCGAGCTTGAAGATGGTGGTGTAGTCGAATTTCTGACCCGGGCGGAGTTCCGTCGTCGGGAAAGAAGGATGATTGGGGCTATCGGGATAATGCTCGGCCTCAATGGCCAGAGCATCGGTCTGGCGATAGGCACGATGCGAGATGCCGACATATTTCCCGGTCAGGGAATTCGACGTGTAGACCTGAGCCCCAGGCTGATTGGTCGACACATCCAGCGTACGGCCTGAAGCCGGATCGTAGACCGAGACGGCGGGGCGCGGTGCCTTCCCATAGGCGCCGTCGACAACCCAGTTATGGTCGTAGCCACGCGCATAGACCATCTGAGCAAAATCGCTGCGCAGACGATCGCCAATGCGCGTCGGCTTGCGGAAATCGAGCGGCGTGCCTTCGACAGGTGCCAGCTCACCCGTCGGAATCGACGTCGAATCGGTCGGTGTATAGCGCTCGGCGCTGACCTGAAGAATTTCGTTCTCGATCGAGCCCGAGCCTTCGCCATTGAGATTCCAATAGCTGTGATTGGTCAGATTGAGCACGGTCGGCGCATCGGTCGTGGCCTGATAATGCAGGCTGAGCGCATTGTTCTCATCGAGCGTATAGGTGATGTCGGTGGTCAATGTGCCGGGGAAACCCTGATCGCCATTCGGGCTGACCAGACGCAGCGTGACCGAAGCCCCCTTGGCGGTCTTCTTGGTGTCGACCAGCGTCCAGACATGCTTGTCGAAACCGACCTTGCCCCCATGCAGCGCGTTAGGCGGATCGGTAAGATCGGTATGATAGCTCTTGCCATTGATCGTGAAGGTGCCGTGCGCCAGACGATTGGCATAACGCCCGATCATCGCACCGAAAAACAGCCCCCCTTCTGCCGAATCCTTCGTATAGCCGTCGAGCGTACCAAAGCCGAGAACCAGATCCTGTACATGCCCGGCGCGATCTGGCGCCTCGACGGACTGGATGATGCCGCCATAGGTGATGACCCGCACGGTCATGGCATGGTCGTTGGTAAGAGTGATGATTTTCACGTCCTGCCCGGCAGGGGTCTTGCCCCAGGGCTGAACCGTTACAGCGGGCGCTGCCTGCGCCGCACCATCAACCATACCGGCAAGCGCCGCCAGACAAACGGCGCTCTTCACAATTGCTCTCATGGACCAGGTGCTTCCATCTGTTGATTTGACGCCACACTGGTCAGGGAAATGATCTGTGTCAAACTACTTAAAATCCATCTCCGCCAACCGCAGCCACCCTCAAACGCTATGCTGCCAGCATCAGTTTTTATCTACAGTCTGGCGTCTGGCGGACATCATGCTAGAAAACCACAATGCTGCGTCTCCCGAGAGACAGCGCCGATCTCTTCTCCCGACGCGGGGAAGATGTCATGCTGCGTCTCTGGTTACGCTTTAAAGTTAACGAGAACGGGGCTGTTCTGCAGCCTGCAACAAAATGATCGTGGGCTTGAGCGCGAATTCTGGTGCAGCCAAGCGCGCTGACACGACTTGGGGACTGCGATGACCGCACCGCTAGGTGATTCCGATAACCGGCCTGAAACCGGATCTGCCGTCGAGAGCCGGACGCAACGGCGTGGGCAGCGCAAGGGTAGCCGTCTTTTCGTCGGACTGACCGCTCTGCTTTCCCTCAGCGCCTGCGCCAGCTGGCGTAATCCGCCGCCGAAAGACCCCGAGGCGCTCGCGGATTACAAGGAAGCGAACGATCCCTACGAGCCGGTCAACCGCAAGATGTATAATGTCCAGATGTGGGCCTATCATCATGCACTGCGTCCGGTCGGCAAAGCCTGGGCCTGGGCCGTTCCCAAGCCGATCCGTAACTCGATCGATAACCTGAACCAGACTTGGTATATGCCAACCGTCTTCTTCAGCGATGTCGGCGCTGGCAAGCCGCGTCGTGCAGGCGACGATTTCATGCGCTATGTCATCAACATGACCATTGGCGCGGCCGGATTCATCGATGTCGCGACGTCGCTCGGCTACCCGCATCATGACAGCGATCCGGGCCTGACGCTCGCCACCTGGGGCGTCCCCAGCGGCCCGTACATGTTCCTGCCTGGCCTTGGCCCGAACACGCTGCGTGACGCAGGTGGCTACGCGATCGCCCAGGGCCTGTCGCCGATCAACTACGTGCCGCGTGGCTATGGGCTTCTGACCTTCAACTGGGCGTATAACATCGCTGGCGTTCTGGGTGGTTTCTCCTCCCATATTGACGAGATCGATCAGGTCGAGCAGGATTCGCTCGATCCCTATGCGTTCATCCGCAGCGCCTGGCAGCAGAATCGACAGAGCCAGGTCGATGCCATACGTAACGACCACCGGGCGACCGTGCCGGACTGGTACAATTGAGGACCTCCCGACATGCTCAAAACCTGCCTTTCCCTCTCCCGCCGTGCCGCCCTCGGTCTCATGACCACGGCTCTCGTTTCTGTTGCCGCATTGAGCACTCCTGCTCATGCTGAAGACGCCCAGGGCTTCGTCACCGCTTTCGGTGGCAAGCTGATCGGCATCATCAACAGCGACAAATCCCTGACCGAGAAGCGTCAGGAAGTGCTGCCGCTGCTTCAGGACAATGTCGACATCGCGACGATCGGCAAATTCTGCCTCGGCCGTTACTGGCGCTCGGCGACGCCTGAGCAGCAGGCGGAATACCTGAAGCTGTTCCACCAGGTTCTGGTCAACGCGGTTACCGACAAGATCGGTGATTACAAGGGCGTCAGCTTTCGCGTGACCGGCGCCACCAACACGCCGAATGGCGAGCTCGTCAGCGCACAGATCATGCGCCCCGGCCAGCCCACGGCGGATATGGGACTGCTGATCGCCAAGGATGGCGGCATGAAAATTGTCGACATGATTGGCGAAGGCACGAGCCTGCGCCTGACCCAGCGTCAGGATTACAGCTCTTATCTCGCCCGCAATGGCGGCAATGTCGCTACGCTGATCAGCGCGCTGGAGCGTCAGCTCTCGCATCGTCACTGACGATACCGCCTTCCTTCCCGGCACAGTTCCACGGCCGGAAGGAAGGCTTTTTTCCAAGAATTACTTTTTTATCTTCAGGACGAGGCTTTCAGCCTGTTCAGGAGCCGACGCTCAACGACAGAGGCCAGAGGCATCTGATCGTTCCCGTCCCTGTCGCCCTCACGCGACGAGCTTCCGATCCCCCTCGCCAGTCACGGTCCGCATCCAAGGCGGCTTTGCACCCCTCCAGCCGGACAGGATCGGCAAATGTTTAAGACGTTACCGTCCTGCTCTGTCGACCCGATACACCGAAACATCGTCCACTCAGCCTGAGACGCCACAGGCCTACCCGCATGGTTGATGCTGATGGTGTTTTTGCATCTACCCCTACACGCGCAGCTCGGGTCACGCTGCGCCCAACCGGATGAGAGGAACACGAAACGATCCACCTCCATCATGGCGCTGGCAACAGCCAAAGATAACCTGCCCGGATCTGAGCCTGCACAAGACGGGGCCCGCGAGCTGACCGATCCGGTGCAGCTCGGTGCAGTCTCATCTCTTGACGGAGTCGGGAGTTCGATCCTGCCGGATCTCATAGACGAGCATCAGATAGCCATCGCGTTCGAAGCTCTCGACATGATGCATGCCGATACTGCCCAGAACGATACGTGAAGGCATATTGTCCTCACGGGTTACCCCCACCACGCGCTCGATACCGGCATCGAGCGCGAAGCGCAGGGCTGCACCAGCTGCCTCGCGGGCGATACCACGCCCGGCCGCCTCAGGCACAAGCGCGAAGCGCAAGCCCAGCCCGCGCCCATCGGGCCGCTCGTGCAGGCCGGTAATCCCGACAAAACGATCATTTTCGCGGATCGTGAAAATGCCGATGCTTCGCTTTGCCCAGAAAGACAGATCATCGGCCATTTCGTCTTCGACCTGCCGGAGTGAGCGCACACCCCCCAGCATACGCCCGAAAGAAGCGCCGTTGGTCTTGAGACGGATCATGTCCTGCATGTCGCGCCACGTCACAGGCTGCAGAACGAGGCGCTGGGTGCGGATCTGACGGCCCAGCGTCACGATCCGGTTTCCGACATGACATCGACAGGAGAGATGTCAGAGAAACGCCACTCCGACATCCTCATCCCTTAGCGCGCGATGACGATACTTGATGCGGCTCGGCTCGGTTGAATCCGGGCCAAGGCGACGACGCTTGTCTTCTTCATAATCCTGGAAGTTACCCTCGAACCATTCGACGTGGCTATCGCCTTCAAAAGCGAGGATATGCGTGGCCAGACGATCGAGGAACCAGCGATCATGCGAGATGACCACGGCGCAACCAGCGAATTCGGCCAGAGCATCTTCAAGGGCGCGCAGCGTATCGACGTCGAGATCGTTGGTCGGTTCGTCGAGCAGAATGACATTGCTGTCTTTCTTGAGCATCTTGGCCAGATGCACGCGGTTGCGCTCACCACCGGAAAGCACGCCGACGCGCTTCTGCTGGTCAGACCCCTTGAAGTTGAACGCCCCGACATAGGCGCGCGACGGTACGGAACGTTTGCCGAGATGGATGACATCCGTACCGCCCGAGATTTCTTCCCAGACCGTCTTGCTGTCATCGAGCGAGTCGCGCGACTGATCGACATAACCGAGCTTGACTGTCTCGCCGACCTTTAGGGCGCCACCATCAGGCGCGTCCTGGCCGGTGATCATCTTGAACAGGGTGGATTTACCGGCGCCGTTCGGCCCGATCACGCCCACGATGCCACCCGGCGGCAGCTTGAAGTTCAGGCCATCGATCAACAGGCGATCACCGAAGCCCTTCGAAAGGTTCTCGGCCTCGATCACCGTGCCGCCCAGACGGGGGCCGGGGGTGATGACGATATCGGCCGTGCCACCGGCACGCTCCTGACTGGCGGCCAGCATTTCCTCGTACTTGGTGATACGGGCCTTGCTCTTGGCCTGACGGGCCTTGGGCGAGGCGCTGATCCAGTCCTGCTCGGCAGCAAGGGCGCGCTGGCGCGAGCTCTCTTCCTTTTCTTCCTGCGCAAGGCGCTTGCGCTTCTGTGTCAGCCAGGAGGAGTAGTTGCCTTCGAACGGATAGCCACGGCCACGCTCGATTTCGAGAATCCAGTTGGTGACGTTGTCGAGGAAGTAACGATCATGGGTAATGACCATGACAGTGCCTGATAGTCGCGCAGGGTCTTTTCGAGCCAGGCCACACTCTCGGCATCGAGATGGTTGGTCGGTTCGTCAAGCAGCAGCAGATCGGGCTTTTCGAGCAACAGACGGCACAGCGCCACGCGACGACGCTCGCCACCCGAGAGCATGGTGACAGGACTGTCGGCAGGCGGGCAGCGCAGGGCTTCGAGCGCGATCTCGAGCTTGCGGTCCAGCTCCCAGCCGTCGCCAGCGTCGATCTTTTCCTGCAATTCGGCCTGTTCGGCCAGAAGCGCAGTCATCTCGTCATCTGTCATCGGCTCTGCGAAAGCCATCGAGATCTCGTTGAAACGATCGACAGCACGCTTGAGATCGCCGAAGCCGAGCGCCACGTTCTCACCGACGGTCAGTGTCTCTTCAAGCTTCGGCTCCTGCTCCAGATAACCGATGCGTGCGCCTTCGGCGCCCCAGGCCTCGCCGCCATATTCCTTTTCAATACCGGCCATGATCTTGAGAAGGGTCGATTTACCGGCGCCGTTGACACCGAGCACACCGATCTTGACGCCGGGAAGGAAGGAGAGAGTGATGCCCTTGAAGACTTCGCGCCCCCCGGGATAGGCCTTCGTCAGGTCCTTCATGACATAGACATACTGGTAGGCGGCCATGACGGATCTCCTGATGAAATGGTCGGTCGGAAAAGACGAGAACGCGGCTCGAATGCGCTCCATGATGGAGCGGAACCCCTGCGCCCGGCAGGACTCGAACCCGCAACCAAGCCGTTATGAGCGGCCTGCTCTAACCAATTGAGCTACAGGCGCACAGGTAAGGCTGGAAATCGCGCAATTCAGGGTTTTTTGCAAGACGACGCAGCAAAGAAATCCGTGTGCGGCTCAATTTAGCGATGATAGGAGGACGCGATACGCACTTATCTGCTGCGCATAACCCCTGCCAGAGAAAAAGTGACGCGTATGTCATGAACGAAGGAGCAGAACCCATGAGCCCAGCTATCGCGCCTTCCGCTCCCAACCCTGCCCCGCACCCGCGCGTTGCCATACGCTATTGCACGCAATGCAACTGGATGCTGCGATCGGCCTGGATTGCGCAGGAACTCCTGTCGAGCTTTGGCACCGATCTTGGCGAAATAGCGCTCATCCCCGACACAGGCGGACATTTCAGCATCACCGTCAACGATGTTCTGATATGGGAGCGCAAACGCGATGGGGGTTTTCCGGGGCCAAAAGATATCAAACAGCGCCTGCGTGACATCATCGCGCCCGAACGCGATCTTGGTCATGTCGATCGTTAGGGGGACGTTCGGAAAGAACAGCCCGCACCTAGCACCGTGACAATTATCACAACATGACCGGTACATAACGTTACGGCATCTGGGCAGGACAGAAATGAACGGCTAAGATCGCGCCATAATTTCAACCCCACCAGGAAATGAAGTGATGGACGTCACCAAGATCTCCCCCGGCAAGTCCGTTCCCGATGACATCAATGTCGTGATCGAAATTCCGCAGGGTTCTTCTGTCAAATACGAAGTCGACAAGGAAAGCGGCGCGGTATTCGTTGATCGTTTTCTGTTCACGCCGATGAATTACCCGGCGGCTTACGGCTTTATCCCGAACACGCTGGCTGCCGATGGCGATCCGGCCGACGCTCTCGTTCTGGCCCCCGGCCCGATCGTTCCGGGGGCCGTCATTCGCGCCCGTCCGATCGGGATGCTGAAAATGGAAGATGAGAGCGGCCAGGATGAAAAGATCATCTGCGTGCCTCACGACAAGATCCATACGCAATATACCGACGTCAAGACGATCAACGACCTGCCGGAAATCACGCTGAAGGCGATCGGTCATTTCTTCGAGCGTTACAAGGATCTTGAGCCCAACAAATGGGTGAAAGTCTCGGGCTGGGCAGGCCCCGAAGAAGCGAAGAAGCCATCCTCGCTTCTCTTGAGGCCGCCAAGTAAAGCAGCCAAGCTGTAATAAACAGTGACCGGAAAGACACAGCGTCTCTCCGGTTTCTTCCCTCACAGGGCTGTGAGTGGAATTCGGCACTTGGTCCCGTTGCCAAATATAAATCTTATGTAATAAAAGGGTCATGTTGGGATAAGGAATGAACCCTGCTCTCATCGTGCAACGGAACTTTGCGTTTTCCATACGACTGGCGGACTGCCCTCATGTCTCTTCCCCGTATCTCATTCAAGGCGCTGGGTGTGGTCACCACAGCTCTCGCCACGTTCTCCGCCATCCCGGTAGCCCAGGCGCAGTCGCCTTTGGCTGGTGGCGCCCCGAACGGCACCGGGCTTGCGCCTTCCGTGCGTGTTTCGAGCCCGATCGGCACGTATAACCTGCAGAATTCCTCAGTTCCGCCTTTGCCTCACCCCGAAGCAATCTTCGACGACCCATGGGGCTGGAACACCTGGCTGCGTCAGCACGGCGTCGCGATTCTGCTCGATACGACGAACGAATTTGCCGGTGCGATCACGAGCCGACCAAAGGTCTGGGCCTGCGTCAGGGAAGCAGCAATGCCGGACAGTACGGCTTCGAAAACGACATCGACTGGGAAAAGCTCGCCGGTATCCGTGGCTTCTCGACCCATGCTGTTATTGTCGGTCGTTACGGCATCCCTGCCAGCCGCATGTTCGGTGACAATCTGAACCCCAGCCAGGAAATCTATGGCGGTGGTGGCAATGTGGTTGTCCATCTCGTCTACATCTATGGCGAAGAGACCCTGTTCAACGGCCATCTCGACATCGCAGCCGGTCGTATCCCGCTGCTAACCGATTTCTCGTCGAACCCGCTATACTGCAACTTCATGAACAACGCTTTCTGCGGCAATCCGAAAGCGTCATCCGATAATACCAGCCATTCGTCCTATCCGGACTCGAACTGGGCGGCCCGTGTGCGTGTTCGTCCTTCGCAGTACACCTATATCCAGGCCGGTGTTTACTTCAACACGATGGGCATCTACGGCGTCCAGCAGATGCGTACCGGCTTCAAGTGGAATGGTGCCGACATCAACGGAGAGGCTGCACCAGTCGAGTTTGGTTGGGAACCGATCTTTGGTAAAGACAAGCTTCCCGGTCACTACAAGCTGGGTGGCATTGTCGACACGGCCCCGCATCCTGACGTGCTCTACGACCGCAACGATAATTACTGGGCTGTGACGGGCCAGGCCCGCAAAGTGCATAACAACTCGTGGTCGGCTTATGCTCTCGCCGATCAGATGATCATGCGCCATAAAGGCAATGGTCCCGATGCAGGCATCACCCTGCTTGGCGTCTTCTACAATAACTCACCCGTCACCCAGACCCGTGAGCGTCAGTACTCCCTCGGTGTTCTCGACCGTGGCTTCTGGAAGTCCCGCCCGCTCGATGCCTGGGGTGTGAATTTCAGCTATTTCCAGGTCTCGAAGAAGGTCAAGACAGCGCAGGAGATCCAGCAGAGCCTGGGTTATCAGACCCTGCTCAACGGTGCCTTCTTCCCGCAGACCAACGGGATGGTGATCGAAGCCATGTATCAGATCCATGTCTGGCGCGGCGTCACCTTCGCTCCTGACTTCCAGTATTTCATCCGTCCCGGCGCACAGCCTGGCCTGAAGGATGCTGCAACACTGGGCTTCAAATCCCATATCGAAATCTTCTGATCTGCTCCCTGCCCCGGCATGCCGGGGCAGAAATGCCGATTTTACCTGCGTGCCCTGATGGCTTCCCTCACTTGATGATGGAAGCGATCAGGCGTCGTAGTTTGCGAGATAGCCATCAAGCGACAGTTCGGCTTCGGCAAAATGGCGTGCTTCACGCCTGAGCCTGCCAGCAAGGCTGCAATCTTCGAGAATTTCGAGAATGGAGTCAGCAATACGAACCGGCTCCAGGAACGGTGCCAGCAAGCCGTTGCACCGATCGGTAATGAATTCCTCAACCGATGCCGTTTGGCTGCCTACAATCGCACATCCCGTAGCCATGGCCTCACGCAGGGACCAGGACGCAACAAACGGATAGGTCAGGTAGACATGCGCATCCGAGCGCTTGAGCGCCGTTCGAAACACCTCATAATCGACTTTTCCCATGAAATGGACGCGATCGAGATCAAGCTTCGACGCCACCTCATTGAGGAAAACATTGCGCCAGCTCCCTGCCTCAACCGGAGGCGGCGCTCCATAGCTTGTGCCATCGCCGCCGATCAGCACCACACGGGCATCGGGACGTTCAGCCAGAATCCGGGGCAACGCACGCATGAAGCTGTGAAAGCCGCGATAGGCTCCAGATTGCGCGCCACGAAAGTGATCAGCTTGTCCTGCGGACGGATGATATGCGGCCCGATAGCGACATCACGTTCGAAAATTGCAGGCTCCGGTGCACAGAGATCCAGATTGACGCCTTCACGCAGAAGACTGATGCGGTTTTGCGCCAGTCGGGGTAGGTACTTTTCTGGAAGAGCGTCGGCGTCTGGCCATACTGATTGAGGTTCAGCGCCAGCAGATTGATTCCGTTTTTAACGCGGACATTGGG
This sequence comes from Asaia platycodi JCM 25414, assembly GCF_000614545.1. Taxonomy (GTDB): domain Bacteria; phylum Pseudomonadota; class Alphaproteobacteria; order Acetobacterales; family Acetobacteraceae; genus Asaia; species Asaia platycodi. The sequence continues at coordinate 218,566 of NZ_BAKW01000004.1, forward strand.
AAAGAGGTCCGGTCGCGGCGGGAATTCCGGGTCGAAATCGACGTCATTACGGTCGGTATGATAGAAAAACTCGAAATAACCGAGAATAGGCGTTGTCGGATAAACATCGACAATATTCAGCAACTCACCCCATCCGTGATGCCCGATAATGATGTCAGGTATGTAGCCTAGCCCCTTGAGCGTCCGGGCTGCGCGTGCGACCGCTTCGGCCCTGCTCAACCCCATCTCCAGTTCGCGCAAGGAAGGATGGGTATGGGGTGAAACTGCCCGTTCCTGGCGATAGAGAACCCGCCTTACACCGGGCAGCGCCCCCTCATTCGCCTCCGAAATGAAGACGATCTCATGCTCGCCCTGCTCATGCAGATGCCGGACCAGATGGAGAAACTGGCCGGGAAAATTCTGATGCACGAACAGGAAACGCAAGGGAGATCAGCTTTCAGATGGTCGAAGCACCGAGAAACAGGTGTCTCAGTGCCCAAATCTTGCGTCCGGTTCCGGGATTTGCCAAATCGGCCCCGGAAGCGCTGTCGAACGCGCGGTTATGCTGCCGACGACGAAGCATCGGCAGCAACGTAATTGCCTCTCAGGCTTCTGAAGATTTCCGACGGGAAGGAGCTTTCTTGGCGGCCTTGCTCGCGGCGGCGCTGCCTGCCTCGGTAGCGGCAATACGCGGGAGGATCTCGAGGCGGAATGCCTCAAGCGGTGCCAGGGATTCGGCCTCTAACGTCTCGCCACCGGAAACCGGACCAAGACGCGTGCCATCGGTAAAGGTAGCGTGCACAACCAGTTCGAATTTTTCTTCCGCGCCGTTCTTGAGACGGATGCAAAGGCCGAGAATTGGCAGGGCCATACCGCGCGAGCCGCAATACTGACCGGCCTCAGCCCATGGAGAGAGCCACCCCTTGCCCAGCACAGCCTGATATTCGATATCTTCAGGGGCAACGAGGCTCTGCGGGGCAATGCCGAAACCCTCGATCCAGTTCTGACTGTCGGGTTCACCCATCCATTCGCCGATTGACGCCAAGACGTCGCCGCGGCGCTGAACATGAGCGGCCACTTCCGGCTTGAAATCGGGATGAACTGCCTGAGCAGGTGCTGCGCCTGCGCGGGGGCCACAGCACCTTGCGCCGCCGCAGGAGCGACAGGCTCACCGGAAAGACGAGCGACCTGAATGCCCGGCGCAGGCAGGGTGCTATCGGGCGCCTGATAGGTCGTGACGAGGATTTGGGCAGGACCGCGCGACACACGTACCAGAGCAGCCCCTGCGCCTGCGCCATGACTGGCGCTGATCACACCGTCGTCATCGATCGTGGTGATTGACACGATGCCGGCGGGCATGTTCGGCGCCTGCGTTACGGTTACGGCGGGGTAGCCATTGACGCATTGCGACGCATATTCGGCGGGCAGAAAAACACAGTACAATCCCGCGTCAAATGTCATCAGAGACCCATGGACCTTGAGCTGAACTACCTGATCCTGCCCGGGAGAACTCGTCGAGTTAGACATCTATACTTACCCATCACTCAATTGAACTTGTAGAAAAGATGCAGGTAGACCGAAGCTGGTCACATCTCGTTAAGAAATTTCGCAAGCTATATCATCTGGTATGGAACTCTTAAAGTCGTATCCTTCAATGTGATAAGTGTAGCAAGAAATTACTCAATAATGACACTGGCATACCGAGTGGCACCACTGCACCCCTCCCGGTTTTCTGGATACGTTCGGACTGCGCGCCCAGATCAAAACTGACGGCTTTCAGTCCGGCACTCCACAAATTGGAAAGAGCAAAACACCAGGTCTCCGGCCAGACAGAAGGAATAAGACCAAGATCGCAGTCAAAGGAGTTGATGACCCGCATGGCTTCGTCTTCTCTATACTCGCCAGAAACCATCGCATGGCCGGTCGCTATAAGCCGTTCATCATCAATCGTATAACCCGCAATGACATAGTCGAGCGGCAGACTGCGCCGCGCTGCGTCTTCAGCCAGTTGCAGCACGATATCGAAGCCTTTTTCCTTGCCGATCGCGCCGGGCACACAGATTCGGCGGCGCCGGTCATCCCGCAGTCGGGCTGGCTTGATCGGGGGGTAGTCAGTCTCTTCAAGCGACTGAATGGCCACCTCAAGGCCAGGAAAATGGCGTCGCATGCGACGCTGAAGGTCATGCGACCCGGCAATAACCGTATGCGCCTCATGCAACACCTTGCCCGAACGGGCCACGAGCTCCGATACCGAAAGATCGCCGTCAATCAACGAGCCTTGCTGCGCGACACAGCTTTCGCATCCGGCAATCGAGGGTTCACCGCAATAGTGCTGGTTAGGACCGACCAGACAGATGCGCGGGCAGAACCAGATATAGTCGTGTAACACGACATCCCATTTCAGCTCGAGCGCCGCCGCCAGGTCTTCCATACCCGGGGCATGCCCTAGTAGATGATGCCATTCGATGCGCGCCGCTTTCATACGTCGCAGGATCGTGACGAAATCGAGCCACTCATGCGGCAAACCGAAAACCAGATTCGTTACATCCCCACCACAATCCTCGATGCGACAGCCCGTCTGGTGCGGGCGAAGAACAAGAACCTGAGCGCCGGACTTTTCCGCTTCCGCACGTCGCTGCTGCACTACACGTTCGACGCCGCCACCGGAATCGTGGGTCACAATGATCAGGCACGAACTCGCTGTCTTACGGCGAGCGATCATACGCACAAGACCGACATTGCGTCGCACAAGGGCGAGCGGATCAGCCTTGATGAATGCAGCGACATCTCGATCGTAGCCAGGATGAAGCAGATTGAGCATGTGAAGATTACGCTCAAGCAGCAGGCTTCGGGTGCGCCCAAACGAGACCGAACCCACGTGGCGTACGAAGAGATCGGTAGCGGCCACATGGCGCCAGCCCAGCGCGGTCGCCCGGCAACAAAAATCGTTTTCTTCGCCATAGCCCTGGGCGAAGATTTCTGTGTTGAGCAGGCCAACCTGGCGCAGGCAGTCGCCTCGTATCGCCATGCAGAAACCGTTTCCCGTTGGCAGATCAATCAATCCCGTAGGGGGAAGGGAGGCGAAGATCCGATCTGTCGCCCGACCGGTTGCCGAATCAGGTGTCGGGTTGGGTCTGCTGACCGAAGGATAGGAAAGGATGGTGGCATCGTTCGAAAATGGTGTAGCGGTCCCGATTTTCTCATCACGGTCGAGCCAGGCGCGCAGACGACTGACTCCGTTTCGAGGCAGGAGTGCATCGCTATTGAGCAGAATGACGTCCCGACCTCTTGCGTGTTTGAGCCCTGCATTCGCACTCGCCGTGAAGCCACGATTTTTGTCATGCCGAATGAGCGTGATCGACCCATTCTGCGCCATCATGTCGAGATAAGCTGTCAAGGCAGTCTCGGGCGACGCGTCATCGACAACCAGACATTCCAGGTCACCGTGGTCATCCAGAAGAACAGCCTCGATACAGGCTTTGGTCAGAAGCGCATCCCGATAGGCCGGAATAACGATCAGGCATCCTGGTAGACGCGACGCGGTCTGCGGTTTCGCGAGCGACTTCTTCCGTCCCGGGCGCGCAGGAATACGCCCTTGATCGAGCAGATCCATGACCACAGGGCCGATCGGACTCCCGGTGAGGGGGGTGCCGTAGCGATCGGCAAGCGCGATCTCCACTCTCGGCAACTCAGAAAGCGGAATATCGAAATGCCGCGGTCGGGCGAGAGGCTTTTCGAGCCGCGCCTCATGCTCGATCTGTGTGGCAATCAGGTCGAACCGTTTATCACCGGCGTCAATGGAAACATGCGGGGTGAAATCGGGATCTGCCGGATACCAGAGCCAGCCTTCGAGCCGATGGTTGCGTATGGTGGCGAAGCCCTGGACCGTTCTGATCGCCTCCAGTAAAATCGGCGACCCGTAGAGCGCTTCATCACCCATCGTGACCGTCAGGCTCCGGGCAGTTTTCCAGCTTTCTGGCAGGACATGAGGAAGCTGCACATCCTCTGCAACGACCTGACCGTCCAGCTCGATCCTGACGGGTCCCGGCGCCTCCCCCTGCACGATCCCTTCATTACTGGTGGCACACCAGCCGGGACGTCCCGATCTTGCCGTAAAGAACAGGATCCAGGGCCGGACCTCGTGGGCTGGCGCATAATGCCCGAGCATTTTCCCGAAAACTTTTACCGCTTCTTCAAGCCGGTCCATATGAGACAAGGCAATAGCCCGGCCCACATGTGCCTTGCGCATGATGAAACGCTCAGTGATCCACGTCAGGGCTTCATGAGCATGACCCCAGCGCTCGGCAGAGAGAAGGGCCATGCCATAGGCAAACATTACATTGGGGTCGTGACGCGCCATGCGCGCCGCGCGCCCAAGCCAATAGAGCGCCAGAACCTGATCACCGACCTGAACGGCATCCGTGCCACGGCGATAAGCCTCTTGCGCTCTGGCATCGTGCCATCTCTGCCACTCAGCACGGTCTTTTGCCGTGACGACATGGCCATAGCCGGATTCGACCGGGGGTGGCCGTCTCGCCTGTGGCCGCGGTCGTTCAGACACGCCCAGTCAGACGTCGTTCGAGTTTCGCGAGTTCTGCGTCCGCATCGGAAACCCCTTGCGCCTGGGCGCGCTCCAGCCAGATCCGGGCTTCCACAGGATTGACCTCACCTGCCAGGCCTCGCTTCAGATAGCGACCGAGCATCAACTGCCCCAGAGCATGACCGCGTTCTGCAGCCGAACGGAAGCAGCGCTGCGCCTCGTGCCGGTCAACTGCAACGTCATGGCCGCCCCCCAGCATTGCACCGGCAGCGAACATGGCTTCGATACTCCCGAGAGCAGCGGCATCGCGATACAAAACGAGCGCACCGGCGTGATCCTTCCCTCCGGGCGCCCGACCGGAAACCAGAATCTGCGCGAGCAGGATCATGGCCTCAGTCATGCGCGCGCCGGCAGCCTTGCCAAGCCAGTCCATTGCGAGGCCGATATCCTCTTTCAGGCCACGCCCCTCCAGATACATCCGTCCAAGCCAGTACTGCGCATTCACAACGCCATCCGCAGCACGCTGCATCCAGTAAGCCGCCCTTGCCTCGTCGCGCTCAGTGCCGACCCCTTCGGCGTAACAGACGCCGACATTGAACGCGCCTACCAGATCACCGTTTTCGGCGGCCTGAAGGAATCGCTTCTGCATGGCCTGCCGGCCCTCTTCGGACCCGACGCCGGTCAGCGCCAGATTACCAAGATCGGCGTCGGCGACGCGGTCGCCGCATTCTGCCGAGACGCGAAACCATTTGGCGGCTTCATCGGGGTCCCGGTGCACGCCGGTGCCGGTCAGATAAAGCAGACCAAGCCCTCTTGCCGCTGGGCCGTGGCCCAGCTCTGCCGCCACCTGATACCACATGGCGGCTTCGAGATAATTCGGGGCCATCTCCTCGCCCCGGACATGAAGATCACCAAGAAGGGCAGCCGCCTCGGCGTCTTTTCCCAAAGCTGCTCGACGAAGCCAGGTCTCCGCCCTGTCGAGACGGCGCGCGACGCCCTTGCCCTGAAGCAGATAGAGCGCAAACCGAGTCTGGGCCTGGACGATGCCGCGCTCGGCCGCTTTTTCGAAATAACGGGCGGCAGCGGCAAAATCCTGCGCCTGGCCAATCCCCTGCTCGTTGATCCAGCCAAGAAAGTAGTATGCCGTCGCGAGACCAGCATCGGCTGCAAGTACCAGCTGGGCTGTACCGCGCTCAAGATCTTCTGCTGATTGCGGATCGGTGTGGAGCGCCATGCCAAGACCAAGATGACCTTGAGCGGAATTGGCGGCAGCCGCTTTTTCGTACCAGTCGCGTGCCTGAGCAAGATCGCGCAGCTCGTCTGGCCCATTGGTCAGGACGTAGCCGAGCAGAGCCTGGGCGTCAGGCTGTCCCGCCTCAGCTGCGAGACGACTCCAATGAGCGGATTTCACAAGATCGGGAACACGCGGCCGCTCCTTGCCATCACGCAGGATGGCAGGGCGATTTTCGTCGAAGTCCTCTGGGAAACCAACGAGATAGAGCGTGGCAAGAGTCACTCTCGCCTGAACATGGCCAGCTTCTGCCGCCTTGCGTATCCAGCGCGTTCCGTCCTCGAGGCTTGGCGGCGTCCCCCAACCTCGAGATAGGCCTTGCCTGTGCGGTACTGAGCCTCAACATTGCCTTGCTGAGCCAGCTGACCCAGGGCCGTGAAGCCCTGAACCAGGTTTTCGCCGGACTCGATCTGGTCAATCGCCTGTTTGAGTCTGGCATCACGCGAGACTATCGATGCCAGACGTGTCTTCAGAGCCAACCCACTCTCCTTTTCGGCAAAACCGCCACGCTCAAGACGGCTCGCGCATCCCGTTGGTTGCTGCGGGAATGAACTTGCTGAAGAAATACTGCATCATCGTGCGCTTGCCGACCTGGATATCCGCCGTGACGGGCATACCCGGCGTCGGATGGAAAAAGCTTGGCACGCCATGAAGCGTGTAGCGGTCGATGCGGAGTCTCACGCGGTAAAAGCCGCTCTGTGACGGATCGTCATCGCCTGAAGGAGGCTGACCCGAAGCTGCACTCTTCATATCGCCCGGGGTAAAGGAATCGGCGCTGATCAGACGCACCGTGCCTTCTGCTCCCCCATATTGCGTATAGGGAAAGGTCGAGAATTTCAGCAGGGCATGATCGCCCAGCTTTACAAAACCGGCATCGTTACCACGCAGCACCGCTTCCATTTCCAGAGCAGCGCCGGTCGGAACGATCGCCATCAGCATCTGTGCCGGAGAGATGATCGAGCCTACCGACAGCTTGGCAATATTGAGTACCACACCGTCATCGGGTGCCTTGAGCAGTACAAGCTTGTTGCGTAACGCAGCCTTGTCGTATTCGCCCACCGATTCATCGACGTGATGCTGCACTTCGGTCAGCTGCGTGTAGACCTGCGCCTTCCAGTTCTGGACATAGGCGTCACGCTCAGCCTGAGTTGCAGCGAGTTTCGCCCGCGTCGAGGCCGCAGTCTGCTGTGCCTCGATCTGGGCACGCTCGGCATCCATCAACTCGCTCTGCGCCCCGAGGGTCGAGAGCTTGCTGCCAACCTGATCGGCCTGAAGACGGCGGCGCATCTGCAAAACCTCATTGGCCACGCGGCCACGGCTTTGATGCATCGCCGCGCTCGCCAGCGCACCGGTAATCTGACTCTGTAGCGCCGCAATTTCTTGGTCGAACTGGGCAATCTTGGCAGTGTATTCAGCCTTGCGACGCTCATAAGCGGCTGCTTCGCGGACCGAATAACTATCGCTCAGATCTGGGGTATAAGGCTTGCCATCAGCCTCGGCATGCAGGCGCGCCAGCGTCGCCTGATAGGAATCGCGCTGCGCCTTCAGATTGACGATATCGGCCTTTGAGAGCGTCGGGTCGAGATGGGCCAGAACCTGACCTTTCTTGACATACTGCCCGAGCTCGACGTCGATCGACCGGATGATCGACATTTCGAGCGGCTGGATGATCAGATCACGATCGACAGCCACCAGCCTGCCCGGCGTACTGACCACCTTGTTGAGCGGAAAGACGGAAGCCGCCGTCAGCCCGGCCAGAAACATTGCCCCGACGATCCAGATAATGTAGCGCGCCGATGCCGTGGGCGGCATGTTGACCATCGCGGCACTGGGCGAGTGGAACTCGAGCAGGGCGAGCGGCATGCCCTGCTGGGCAAACGGGTCATCTGCCGGACGAGGCACGTGAGGCTGGATTTCACGGCCTTCGTCTTTCCCGCTCTCGGGAACAATATCCTTATTGCTCACGGCTTATTCCTCATCCATCAGCATGGGATCGTCATTCTGGTCGGTCTGATCGTTCTGTCCACCGCGTGCGCGATGCTCATGGCGGTTCTGCTGCATCCAGAGCATGCGATAGATCTCGCATCGTTCGAGCAACACGCCATGCGGGGCCACATCGACCACCTTGCCTTTGTCCATCACGCAGATCTGATGACAATCGACCAGCGATGACAGACGGTGAGACACGATCACCATCGTGCGGCCCTTGCCGATGCGCTGCAAATTGGCGTTAACCAGCGCTTCGCTCTCTGGGTCGAGAGCAGAGGTCGCCTCGTCGAGGATCATGAGCTTCGGATCGCTGATCACGGCGCGGGCAATGGCAAGACGCTGCCTCTGACCACCTGAGATGTTGGTCGACCCCTCCTCGATCGGCGTATCATAGCCTGCAGGCATACGATCGATGAATTCTTCGGCCCCCGCCAGACGGGCGGCACGAATGACGTCATCCATCGTATAGCCGGGACGTCCGGCGGTGATGTTGTCTCGCACCGAGCCACGGAACAGAAAGTTATCCTGAAGCACCACGCCGAAAGAACGACGCAGATGGCTCAGATTGATTTCACGCAACTCGACGCCATCGAGACGCAGATAACCGGTGTAATTGCGGCTCACGCCTTGGAGCAGGCGCGTGACAGTCGATTTGCCCGAGCCAGAACGGCCGACCAGCCCGAGCATGGTGCCTGCCGGAATTTCAAAATTGACGTCGTTAAGCGCCTTGATCGTCGTGCCTGGATAGCTGAAATCGACTTGGGAAAACGACAGCGCGCCCTTGATGGGGGGACGAAGCCCGGAAGTGAGCGCCTTGGTTTCGGTCGGCTGGTTCAGCACCAGCCCGGCCTCGCCGAGCGAGGTCATGACCTCGTTAACGTCTTCCAGAATCTTGGCCAATCCGACCAGAGGTGCCGCCACACGACCGCCCAGCATCATGAAGGCCATGAGCGCGCCGGCTGAATGCTGCTCGACCCTGACAGAATGAGATAGGCGCCGACGAGAATGATCCCGCGATTGATGAACATATCGAGCGGCATGACGAGCGTGCTGGGCCAGTTCTGCATGCGTCCGGCAGCCAGCTTCCAGCGAATGACCTCAGCGGTCGTCTCATCCCATTTCTCGCGACGCGTCGGCTCCAGAGCCAGCGTCTTGACAGTACGGATACCAGCGATGGTCTCATAGAGAATGGAGGAACGCTCCATCTCGGCATTGATCATCTTGTTATAGACGCGCGTCATGGGTGGCAGGAAAATGACGATGATCAGACCGATAAGACCCGCGCACGCCACGGTAAGCCATGCCAGCGTGGAGCTCATCAGGAACAGGATCGGCAGGATCACGATCAGCGTGAACATATCCAAAAAGGTGGACATGAGCTTGCCGGTCAGAAAGTCGCGCACCTTGTAGATGGCCATGTAACGGCCAAGAATACGTCCCGTCTGCTCGCGCTCATAGAACTCAAGCGGTAGCGCGAGAAGACGATTGAAGGCGTGAAGCGAAATACGCGTATCGACACGCGTCGTCATGACAAGCGTGAGTTCGCGACGCCCATACATCAGCAGAGTTTCGTAAAAGCTCAGAATAGCAACGATGGCCGTGATCGACACAAGTGTCGACATCGAATGGTAGTTCACCACGCGATCAATGACCTGCATCACGATAAGCGCAGGGAAGATCTGCAGGATCGACAGAACCATCGACGCGAAAAGAATGTCACGCAGCGACTGCTTTTCGCGCATGACGACCCGGGCGAACCACATCAGATCGAAAGGCGCGTCTGCCTCGGAGAGATCCTTACGCCGCTTTACCAGCAGGATATCGCCCGTCCAGACCTGCGAGAGACGCAACTCATCGACCGCAACTGGAATACTGCCCTCGTCACCAAGCGGGTCACGCAGCCAGACGATATTCTTTTCGGGATCGGCGCGCACCATGAGAGCCGCAGAGCCATCGCGGAACATCAGGACGATTGGCGGCGTATTCTGCATGCGTACGAGGAAGCGCCACTTGATGCGCATTCCCTTCGCGACAGCACCGTTTTCATTCAGCCAGCGCGCCAGAGAAGCCGGAGACGGAGATGCCTCACCGGGTTCTGCGGCGAAATCACGGATATCGAGATCCAGCCCATGATATTTTGCTGCCGCCATCGCGGCGCGCAGTCGGATATAGACGGGGTTCTGGTTTTCGCTGTCCGCAGCGAGGCCATCACGTTGCTTCACGAAGCTTCCTCTTGTGTTTCACTTAGCCGCTCAGACTCCAGGCCGCCCGAATAGCGCAAAAACCCCTCCCCGTGTCGAGCAGGAATTTCCGGTTTTATCTCAAGTCATAGAAATTGCTGAACTACGCACCTGATCTCTTCATATTCCGTAACCGATATTGTGTAAATTCCTGACCAGGCCTTATAAAAATACATAACATCTAAAATTCGTAACGCGCTCTGACCAGAACATCCTGTTCCAGCATTTGGCGGACACGAATTTTCCGGTCCGGCGCACAGGAGACGACAACAAAGGAGAACAGCGGGCAGCGTCCGCGCACGCGATCGAGAAAAAGCTGATGCAGCGCGGCTATCAGGGGATTCTGGCCCTGACAGCATGCACAGGAGGCCGGATGCCGGCTCCATGAAGAAAGGGCGTCGGTTACGTCACGACTCATGAGCCATGTCGACGCAATGCTCCGTCCACAGAGATCAGAGTCAAGGCGCAACAGGCGCCCTTGCCAGCGTCATAAGGCATCGGGGGACAATGCCCCTCTATGCTTTCCCGAATCACAACAGGAATGCGCCCGGTTCCCGGCATGGCTTTTCCTTCCTGTGAGAGAGTAGCGCGGAGTATAGCAATCGAATGCTACTCTGGACATAACAGGGCGCCTCTGAAAAAAGCAGGCTGCCGCAGCTTTTTTGCGGCGGTGCCCCGATCGTGCCTGATCCTGACGACGAGACCAATTGCCATCATGACACGCCCCCATCTGCTCGATGCCCTGCGCGACCATGTTCTGCTTTGTGACGGAGGCATGGGTTCGCGCATTCAGATGCTCGATCTGGAAGTGGAACGCGATTACTGGGGGCAGGAGAACTGCACCGAGATTCTCACTCTTTCACGCCCTGAACTGATCCGCGAGATCCATCGCGGCTATTTCGAAGTCGGCGCCGACATGGTCGAGACAAACACGTTCGGCGGCTCCATCGTGACCCTCGCCGAATTCGGTCTGCAAGACCGGGCACGCGAGATCAACCGTCGTTCGGCTGAACTGGCGCGGGAGGCAGCAGAAACCTTCAGCGACGGGCGTCATCGCTATGTCGTGGGCTCAATCGGGCCGGGCACCAAGCTGCCCAGCCTTGCCAATATCGATTACGATACGCTTGAAGCCGGTATCATCGAGCAGTGCCGTGGCCTGATCGATGGCGGCGTCGATGCGTTCCTCATCGAGACCTGCCAAGACACGCTCCAGATCAAGGCGGCAGTGAACGCTGCCAAGGCAGCCCGGCGCGAACTTGGCTCGGATGCGCCGATTTTCGTTCAGGTGACAGTCGAGACCACCGGCACGCTCCTCGTCGGACCCGATATCGCTGCAGCCGCGACGACCATTCATGCGCTCGACGTCCCCCTTATCGGCATGAACTGCGCCACCGGCCCGCAGGAAATGGCCGAGCATGTCAAATGGCTTTCCGAAAACTGGCCGGGCCTGATCTCGATCCAGCCTAATGCGGGCCTTCCCGAGCTGGTGAATGGCACGACCCACTACCCGCTTTCTCCAGGTGAGATGGCGAGCTGGGTCGATCGCTTCATCACAGAAGACGGGCTGAACCTCGTCGGCGGGTGCTGTGGCACCTCCACCCCTCATATCCAGGCACTGGACGAGATGCTACGCCGCAGAGGCGGCACCACCTTCCATCGCCCTGCCCCGGTCAAGCGTATCCACCATTGGGTGCCTTCCGTGGCGAGCCTCTACAGCCAGACGCCGCTCCGTCAGGAGAACTCGTATTTCTCGATTGGCGAGCGCTGCAACGCCAACGGGTCAAAGAAATGGCGCGAATTGCAAGAAGCCGGTGACTGGGATGGCTGCGTGGCCGTAGGGCGCGAGCAGGCCGCCGAGGGCTCGAACGCGCTCGATCTCTGCACAGCCTTCGTCGGTCGCAACGAGATTGCCGAGATGAATGAGGTCGTGACGCGCTTCACCTCATCGGTGAACGCGCCGCTGGTGATCGATTCAACCGAAACGCCGGTCATCGAGCCGCGCTCAAGCTGCATGGCGGCAAACCCATCATCAACTCCATCAATTTCGAAGATGGTGAGGGCCACGCCGAAGACCGTATGATTCTGGCGCGCAAATTCGGCGCTGCCGTCATCGCCCTGACCATCGATGAAGTCGGTATGGCCAAGACGGCCGAAGACAAGCTGCGCATTGCCGAGCGTCTGGTCGATTTTGCCTGCACCAAACACGGTCTGCCCCAATCCGATCTGATGATCGACCGCTGACGTTCACCATCGCCACCGGCGTGGAAGACGACCGTAAGCTGGGCGTCTGGACGCTGGACGCATTCGCCTGATCCGCGAGCGCTTTCCGGACATCCAGATCATTCTGGGCCTGTCGAACATCTCTTTCGGCCTCAACCCCGCAGCCCGTGCCGTGCTGAACTCGGTCTTTCTCGATCATGCGGTCAAGGCCGGTATGACGGGTGCCATCGTGCATGTCAGCAAGATCCGCCCGCTGCATCTGATCGCCGCCGAGGAAGTAAAGGTTGCTGAAGATCTGATTTTCGACCGGCGCAGCGAGGATTACGATCCGCTTCAGAAGCTGCTGGAGCTTTTCGCAGGCCGTAAAGCCGCCGACGCAGTGCAAAAGCGCCGCGCTGAAACGCCCGCTGGACGCCTGAAAGATCGCATCGTCGATGGCGACCGCAAGGGGATTGAAGACGATCTGGCTGCGGCGATGGAAGAAATGCCGCCGCTCGACATCATCAACACCGTCCTGCTCGATGGTATGAAGGTGGTCGGCGAGCTGTTCGGTGCTGGCAAGATGCAGCTTCCCTTCGTGCTCCAATCTGCCGAAACCATGAAGACCGCTGTGGCCTGGCTCGAGCCCTATATGGAGCGCGTCGAAGGTCAGGCGCGTGGCACGATGGTGCTCGCCACGGTCAAGGGCGACGTGCATGATATCGGCAAGAATCTGGTCGATATCATTCTGACCAATAATGGCTATCGCGTCATCAATCTGGGCATCAAGGTGCCTCTGGCCGACATGATTGCAGCGACCAAGGAGCATAATGCCCATGCCATCGGCATGTCGGGGCTTCTGGTCAAATCGACCGTGATCATGCGCGAAAACCTCGAGGAAATGGCGCGGCAAGGTATCGACGTTCCGGTGTTTCTTGGCGGCGCCGCCCTGACCCGCAATTACGTCGAAGAGGAATGCGCCCGCTCCTACGGCAATGACGCCCCCGGTCGTGTGGCCTATGCCCGCGATGCCTTTGACGGGCTCTCGCTGATGGACAAGGTCGTCAACAACCAGTTCGACGATTATCTGACCGCCATCCAGACGAGGCGTGCGGGCAAGAGCCAGCGCAAGACCGAGCGTGCGCCGGAAATCGCCGAAACGCGCGGCTTCACGCCTATCGACCCGGAACAGGCCCGCGCCCGCCGTGCGCGCGTTGCGGGATCGGTGCCCGTTTCGACTCCGCCTTCTGGGGGGCTCGCGTAGTGGAATCGGCTCCGGCTGCGGTTCTGCCCTTCCTCAATGAGCGCTCGCTCTATCAGTTCCAGTGGGGCTTCAGAAAGCAGGGGCGCTCGCTCGACGAATTCATGACCTACGCCAAGCAGGAGCTGCGCCCTGTTCTGAAGCGGATGCTGGCGCTCTGCGCGGAAGAGGAAATTCTCAAACCACAGGCCATCTATGGCTATTGGAAAGCCGCAGGCGACGGCAATGATCTTGTTCTGTTCGAAGAAGACGGCGTGACCGAAGTCGCCCGCTTCGCCCTGCCGCGCCAGCCGCGTGAGGACGGCGAATGCATTGCCGATTTCGTGCGTGACATCGGCGAGTCAGAGCGCGATGTGATCGGCTTGCAGGTCGTGACCGTCGGGCAGAAGGCGTCGGATCTGGCGCGCGACTGGTTCGAGGCCAATCGCTATCAGGATTACCTCTATCTGCACGGACTTTCGGTCGAGATGGCTGAAGCCATGGCGGAATATACGCATAAGCGTATCCGTGCCGAGCTTGGTTTTGCTGCGGAAGACGACCGCGACATGGAGAAAATGCTGGGGCAGTCCTATCGCGGCTCGCGCTATTCATTCGGTTATCCGGCCTGCCCGCGCCTGGAAGATCAGGAGCCCATCCTGAAATTGCTGGGTGCGGAACGCATCGGCGTGTCGCTTTCGGACGGCTATCAGCTTCATCCCGAGCAATCGACCTCGGCCCTGGTCATTCTCAACCCGCGGGCGAAGTATTTCACGGTCTGACTCGAGTGTGATGCCGGGTTTACGTCCGGCATCGGCAATACTGGAGTCCGCATGAATTACTGGCGCAATCAGACACATCACTCCTGTTGATTGCGCCGCCCCTTGCGAGGGGGAAAAAGACAAAAAAGGGATCGCGATGTCGGAGAGGTTCGCAGCATTACATAACCCTGAAATCAGGGAGCGTGCCGATCGGATTGCCGAATTTCTCGCCCTTACCAGTGTAGATGACGCCCCGAACCGGATCGATCTCATCTGTCTTGCCGGCAATGGCGTTCTGGCCTGCGTCGACCATGCCGCCAGTCTCGCCCGTCATCATGGCTGTCTTTTGCTGATAACGGGCGGGATCGGCCACTCTACCGCCCCGCTCATGGCGGCCCTTGCTGCTCGTCTGGACTGCGCAGCTTCGGTCCTTGCCGGTCTCTCCGAGGCCGAACTGGTTGCCCGTCTCATCACCGCCGACGCGCTTGTTTCGCCCGGTCAGATCATTCTGGAGACACGTTCGACAAATACGGGTGAAAATGCTGCCTTCACGCGGGATACGCTGGATGAACTCGGGCTCACGCCCCATCATATCGAGCTGATTCAGGACCCGCTGCTTCAGCGGCGCACCGAGGCAACGTTCCGCCACATCTGGCAGAACACGCCGACCCGTTTCTTCTCGTCGCCGCCCTTCGTACCGCGCCTTGGCGACACGCAAACGGCGGAATCATGGACTGAAGAACGATACCTTTCCCTGTTGCTAGGCGAAATCCCTCGTCTTCACGACAACGAAGAAGGTTACGGCCCGAAAGGGAAAGGCTTTATCGGTCATGTCGAGATCCCCCAGGAGATTCTCGACGATCACGCTGCTCTTGCGAGCATTTTCGCTGCCCAAGCCGGACGCTAGGTCAGTCAGGAGCTACGGAATGACGATCCCGCAGCTCCACAAGAACCTCAATAGGCGTAGGCAAGTCCTGCACGCAGCGTCAAACCGTTCTGTATGCCGCTTGACACCACTTTCTCGGAAATCTGTCCTTCGCTGGCGTTCTGATAGCGGGAGCGGTAGCTATCGTGACCGTAAGACGTATAGGCGTAGTCTCCCCCAGCAGTCAGATGCCAGTGACGAGTCATACGATAATCCACGCCCAGACCACCTTCCCAACGCGGACGAGTGGCTGATCTGCTCACACGGTAAGTCGTGGTATCGAGGATCTCGGCCCAACCAAAACGGCCACGGAGCACAAGGCGGTCAGTCAGGCATAATCGGCATTCAAGCCGAGTCCTACGAAGAACGCATTCTGCCCCCCAAATGAATAAGACCCGTAGCTGTCATACCCCCCCTGCACGAAAGGTGTGACAAGCGCCTTGTCATTGAGGAGAAGAAATCCCTTGCCGATCTCTCCACGTGTGTAGGTTGAGCGTGCATCGTCTCCGCCTCCCATTCGCCAGGAACCTTGGCTGTAAGAGGATGAGTAGCTATGGGCATATTTGTCATTACGCGTTCCCGCGCCGAGACGGAAAAGCGCCGAAGCATAAATGTTATGTACGCGCCCGAGATCGAACATACTGGCGGCATCGACCTGAAAACCTGGCACCCACCGATACGCCGCGACCGGGATTGCGAGCTGTAGCTAGTTGGGCCGTACCATCGACCGCCAGTACTTTTCGACTGCGACCCATAGCCCCCGACGAGATTATCGAAAATACCCGCCATGGACACCCCGACTTCACGATTGACCGCAACGACAGGCAATGGGTCGGCCAGAGCCGTTGAGACGGTCAGGATGGAGGCAAGAGAGAGCACGAAACCTGAAATTTTAAGCATGAGGGTTCCAGAAAGAAACGAAATGTATCCCTCTGAAACCCAAAGCCAGCAGCCAGTCAATGTTTCGACAAGGCAATCAAGAGAAAGTCATTATTCGTTATAAAAGGGATAATCCGTGTACCCTTCTTCGCCCCGGCTATACCACGTCTTCATGGTATCGGACTGAAGTGGGAGATCGCGCTTCAGACGCTCTGGAAGATCAGGGTTCGCAATGAATTTACGACCGAAAGCGATGGCGTCAGCTGTGCCATTAGCGACGGTTTCGAGCGCCTCTTCACGTGTATAGTCCTGATTAAGGACCAGAGCGCCCCTGAATACTTCACGAATCGGCCCATGCAGCTTCGGCTGGTCTGTCTTGCCGAAAGTGCCGTTCTCGCCAGGCTCGCGCAGTTCGAGAAAGCCGATGCCAAGATCGCTGAGCAGTTTGGCGGCGGGCACGAAGACCGTCTCCGGGGCACTGTCGATGCAGCCTGGGTGTCGCCATTGGGCGAGAGACGCACTGATACGCGCTCGGCGCCGATGGTCGCGATTACCCGTTCGGTTACTTCACGAAGAAGGCGGATACGGTTCTCGGGTGAGCCACCATATTCGTCCTCGCGATGATTGGTGCCATCGCGTAGGAACTCATCGATCAGATAGCCATTAGCCGCATGAATCTGCACGCCATCGAAGCCCGCCTCGATCGCGTTACGGGCCGCCACTTCGTACTCGCCCAGAATACGTGTGATATCGTCCTTTGTCAGCGCGCGCGCCTGCTCGGGATCCTGCTTGCCGTCATAGGTGTGGATCTGCCCCGGTGCGGAAGTGGGCGAGCTTGAAACAGGCTGCTGACCGGTTACGCTGGGATGCACCATGCGGCCCATATGCCAGAGCTGGACGACAATCTTGCCACCCTTGTCATGAACGGCTTTCGTAATCGGCTTCCAGGCCTCTACCTGCTCGGCAGACCAGATACCTGGCGCGTAAGGCCAGCCAAGACCTTCACGGCTGATTCCGGTCGCCTCGGAGATAATGAGCCCAGCAGAGGCGCGCTGTGCATAATACTCAGCCATGATCGGCGTCGGCACGTGCTCGCGCGTCCCGCGGCCGCGCGTCAGCGGCGACATGAGTATGCGGTTCTTTGCGTCGATGGCGCCAAGCTGGATCGGATCGAACAGAGTTGTCATAATGCTGTGTCCTCATGAACCCGTGGGGGTTTAATTCGATTTTGATCGAACAATATCAGGAATGGGGACGCGTCTGTCTCAAGACAACCCCTCCCCCGCATTTTTTGGAACCGGACGACGCTGATGGCTGACTATGACCACCCCGCTTCAGAAAGCCTGACCCTGCTGGGCGTCCTGCGCGGTCTGGCCGACCCGATCCGTCTGGAAATCGTTCAGCACCTCGGTTC
This sequence comes from Asaia platycodi JCM 25414, assembly GCF_000614545.1. GTDB lineage: Bacteria > Pseudomonadota > Alphaproteobacteria > Acetobacterales > Acetobacteraceae > Asaia > Asaia platycodi. The sequence goes on from NZ_BAKW01000004.1 coordinate 236,020, forward strand.
GGTTCCCGAAGCTAGTTGTGCCGCACTGCTTGGTGATCGGCCTCGGTCGAGCATGTCCCATCATTTTCAGGTGCTTCGGGAGAGCGGCTTGCTGCATACGCGCATACAGGGTGTGCAGCATTTCAACTCGCTACGCAAAGCCGATCTCGACCTGCGCTTTCCCGGCCTCATGGATGCCGTTCTGGCAGGATAGGCAGTCGCAGGCCGCACCGTAAAACAATAAGCGTCCAAGCGCGAAAGGTTCGAGATAATGCTCCGTTTTCTACTTTCCTGGCATGGCACGATCCTCTGTCACGACACGACGCGACTCTTCCTCGCCTTCCCGGCGACGGCTGCCACGGGTTATGCGCGACCCGTGTTGCTCAACGAGGCGAACAATCTTGTGGAAGGACCTTTTTCCCTCACTGTTATCCCTAACGTCGCTCATGATTTCATCGATGCCATCGGGTTAGGCTCAGGGGGTAGCTTTCTGACAGCCATTCCGGATGACACCCTTCGCCTCAGTGAGGCCTGCGACAGATGGGAGCAGTTCCTGCCCGTGTCTCTCGACATGCTTCCTGCACTGGCGCTCTCACTTCCCGGAGCTGGATGGATCGCGAGGGCCATGTCGCACGTGGAAGGCTGGCAGAGTTTACACTTACACTGGGCGAGAGGCGGCTCGCCTTGGAAGGCTTCGAAGCGGCGCCGGACGGCACGTTTCATCACACGACAACCAATCTTTTCCTGCGTCCCTGGCCCGATGAGAAAGTCGGATGCGCCCTCTCTGCCGTTCTCGTCGCACTACAAATCGGCAAGACGGATCGGGAGACGATCTGGGCTCAATTGCCTGAACTGGCGAGACAGATCACGCTGGTACTCGCCGAGCCCAACCAATCCGGCCATCTCTACTATCTCGCGCGTCTCTGCACTTTGGTAGGGCTCTTCTCAGAGGCCCATCTCTGTCTGGAGGCGCTTGCAGGCGCCGTGAACGAGGCAGATCGTCTTTGGGCACGATCCATCGTCGCCAAAAGCGCTGAGGATGAGGAGGCGGCCATACTCCTTCTCAGCAAGGCTTTTACCCTCGGTGCCAGAGCGACGCTCGACGACGACGCAATTGAACATGGCGTTGCGCGCATCTTTTCCAGAGATGACACACACAGAAATTTCATGGGTATTCTCGGCAAGATCCGCGGGGTCTCGTTTACTGACGCCTTCGATCTGGCGCTTGTCCCCGGCAAGCTCTCACCCCATGCCTCTCATGAAACGAAAGCCGCGTATTATGAGGCACTTGAAGTCAACTGGTGTGCCTGCCCACAGGCCGGTCGATCCGCGTTCATTACCCGGGAAACACGCCTGAACGGCGTATCGCACTCACTACGCCTGATCCAGGGTCATGACTCCTGGCTCAACGGTGAGGTTGCAGAAGCCAACGCACATTACGACGCTGCGCGCATCCTGGCCGTTCAGAACGGGTTCGAGTTTATGCATTTCAATTGCGGTGCCTATTCCTGCTGACCGATACGCCTCGCCCGCCCGAACCCCATGCCCTGAGCGTTGCTGCCTGGCAGTGGCATTGGGCATCACTGCCCGAGATCACCCCTGAGATCTGTCTCGTTGCAGGATGCGACGCCACCTATTTCCGCTTCGTGCCCAAGCTGCTGGCCTCGCTGATTCAGGCTGCTAAAAGTGCCGAGCCGCCCGCCTTCTTCCATCTGGTACTCGGCATTACTGACCCCAATGACGAGCAGGTCGCCTTTCTCAAGGCATGCAGCGCCATCCTTGTCGAAAAAAACCTCAACGTGCGGATCAGCTTTGCCTGCGGGCCCTTGAGCTATCCCGATGGAGCAAGTTTTTCCTGCATACGCTATCTGATCCTGCCCGAAATCGCGAAACGGCACGCCTGTCCCGTGCTGACCCTCGATATCGACGCCATGATCCCGCGCGAATTTCCAGGTCTCGTTAGCACGCTCAAGGCCAATTACGATTACGGCTTTCGACTCTATGCCTTCGACCGGGAAGGACGCCAGTTTTTCGGGGAGCCATGGGGTTTCGGCGCTGGCGTCTCGTATTTTGGCGAGCCCGACCGACTGCCGCAGATCGCTCAGGCGCTGCACGACTATATCGTTACCGCCTATAGGGCGTCGAACACGACCAATTGGTGCGTCGATCAATGCGCGCTCTCGGGCGTCTATCACCGTTACATCGCGCCGCGCTGGAGCACGTTGCGTATGCGCTTCATGGATGACGATCCGGCGATTATCGTCATGCCGCATCACGTGAGCATGGATAAGGAAGCATTCGGCGCGTGGAACGGTATCGTGGATATGGCGCCGGTTTACAGAGCCCTTGGCGTCGACCCGGAGCTGGCCTGTCGGCTGGGGGAACCGGCATGACGGAAGACCCTGCTCTGCCGTGCTGCGGCTCAGCTGAAACCTGTTCTCCTCATGCGGGGAAAGACATCCGCGCCGCCCTGACCCCGTCAGGCTCCTGCACATCAAGGCGCAAGGACGAATTGCGCCGCGACCTGATTGGTCTCCGGGTTCCAGATCACGATGCGGTCGCCCTGCGGGCCGTTGATCTGCACCGCAACGGAGCCATCGGGCCTGACAGCCTCGGCAACGATCCGCCCGCCACCGGCAAGTACGAAACGGGGCGCCTCACCCTGAGACACTGATCGAAAGAGACCCTGTGTGGCCATGGCGGGTTTTCTGTGACCGGGGGACATGGCGCGGTGTACGATCACTCCAATGAGCCCCGCTGTCCCCAGCACGATAAGAATGCCCATGACGACGACGGCTGCCACGAGAGAGCGGGAAACCTTGGGCGGGGGCGTATCCATGGCGACAAACGATCCTAGTTGCTAAAGGGGCGCATGACCGACGCCAGCGCCAACATATCCACCCGATTCGATTTTAGGGTTACGCCCGAACAGGCGGGGCAGCGCCTCGACCGTTTTCTGGCCGATGCGATCGGTTCCCTCTCCCGCTCACGCGTCAAATCCCTGATCGAAGCCGGGCAGGTTTACTGCGATGGCACCATCATACGCGAGCCTTCGGAAACCACCAG